>NZ_JBFUPW010000003.1:0-518007 GCF_041360795.1 Arthrobacter sp. RCC_34
GGCCTGCCCACCATCCCGGGCCTGCCGGGCGGCAACGGCGGAACCGGCACCATCCCCGGCCTGCCCACCATCCCGGGCCTGCCGGGCGGCAACGGCGGAACCGGCACCATCCCCGGCCTGCCCACCATCCCGGGTCTCCCGGGTGGTAACGGCGGAACCGGCACCATCCCCGGCCTGCCCACCATCCCGGGCCTGCCCGGTGGTAACGGCGGGACCGGCACCATCCCGGGTCTGCCGAGCATCCCCGGCCTGCCCACCATCCCGGGCCTGCCCGGCGGTAACGGCGGGACCGGCACCACGCCCGGTGGGTCGAACCCTGGCACTCCCGGCACCCCCGGAACGGGAACCGGCACCCCCGGCACCGCCACCGGTTCGGGCTCGGGGAGCGGAAACGGCACCGGTTCGGGCAACGGCAACGACAACGGGTCTAACTCCGGTGTCGGAACCGTTCCGGTCTCCGTTCCTGGTGTGATCGTCCCTGACGCCACACCGGGCACGGTGGCAGGATCCTGGGTCGACCCGGCATCAGCCGGCTTCGATCGCTACTCCCTGGCGGGAGCGCCGGCCAACGTGACCGGTGACTCCTCCAAGGAACTGGCCCGCACGGGCGCCATCCCGGCAGAGGCCACCCTGGTGGTGGGCCTGCTGATGATGGTCGGAGGATTCCTCCTCATGCCGAGGCGTCGCGGCTGACCTCGGAGCATCCGGTTCCTGAACCGGACCGGCCTGGCGGGCGGTGAGCACCGTCCACCAGGCCGGGCTCCCCCGGTCCTCCCGGACCGGACGACGCACGGAAAACACCCTCATCCCCTCACACTCCCCAACTCCGCACCCCTGAAGCACCCGCAACCGTCCGGGAACGGCCCCCACCGCTCCCGGACGGTTGCCCCATGTCCCGAAGGCGGCCCTCCGCCGTCGTCGCGCATCGAAGAATGGTGCACGTGAGCTAAATAAGCTCGCCGCATCCTGTCAGACCCCTCGGCTAGCCTGCTGTCATGCAATGGGCCGAGTATCCGATCCGGCGCGTGGAACCGGACGATCGCAGGCCGGCTCCGCGCGACGAATGGCCTGCCACCTTGCCGCCGGTCGCGCAGCTGCTCGAGGAAGGGCTGGATCTCGGCCCGGCCACGGTGTTCGTCGGGGACAACGGCACCGGAAAGTCCACCTTGGTGGAGGCCATCGCCCTCGCCTTCGGATTCTCTCCGGAAGGCGGCTCGACCGGCGCGATGCACTCGACGCGCGTGTCCGAGTCACCCCTTCACGAACATCTCCGGCTGATCCGCAATGCCGGCGCCTCCCGGCGCGGATACTTCCTGCGAGCGGAAGCGATGCACGGCTTCTTCACGTACCTCGAACGGAATCCCGGGACAAGGCCGGAGGCCGTCTTCCACGAGCTGTCCCACGGCGAGTCCTTCCTGGAACTGGCGGTGGAACGCTTCCGCGGCGCCGGCCTCTGGATCCTCGACGAACCCGAATCCGCCCTCTCCCTCTCAGGCTGCCTGGCGCTCATGGGCATCCTCAAAGACCTGATCGACCGCGGCGATTCCCAGGTCATCCTCTCGACCCACTCACCGCTCCTCGCCGCCCTCCCAGGAGCCACCATCTACGAGGTCGGCGCGTGGGGCCTCCGCGCCGAACCCTGGGAGGACCTCGACCTCGTCAAGAACTGGCGCAACTTCCTGAACGAACCCGAGCGCTATCTCCGCCACCTCTGATCGCCCACCGTCCCACAGATCAGAAGAACGACGACGGCGCGCGGCCGCCGCCCTGCCCGGGCACCTGGCCGCACACCGCCGTCGTCGTGCGTGCGTCTGCGGGAGCTTTACTCCGCGAGGATTGCGTCAATCTGTCCCAGGGCCTCCTTCATGCCTTCCTCCATGCCCATCTCCACGAGCTCCTGGAGCTGTTCGACGGTGTCGTTGTGGGATTCGATGGTCATCCGGGTGCGCCCGCCGAGGTCCTCGAGCGTGATCCGCATGGTGCCGGAGGGCGTGTTCGGGTCCGGATCGCCGTTCGTGTCGGCGAAGCCGTCCTCGATCTCCAGACCCGTGGGACGGGAGATCGAGAGGAACTTCCACCAGCCGTGGGCCTTCTCCCCCTCCGGGCCGGTCATGTGATACCTGGCCTGGCCGCCGGGAGCGAACTCGAAAGATGTGAACGTGGCGGGCCAGGTCGGCGGGCCCCACCAGCGCTCGAGCTGACGCGGGTCCTCCCAGAGCTGCCAGACGCGGTCCACGCCGGCGTCGAACTCATTGACGATGGTGAGGGTCAGGGCCTCGTAATCCTTGACCGAGCTGATGACTGTCATGTCGTTGCCTTCCTGTGCCTACCGAGTGTCCTGCGAGGTGGAGTCGTGCGGTGTTTCGGCGAGGATCCGGTCCATCCGGAGGGAGCGATCGCGCCAGATCTCCTCGTAGCGGTCCAGCACCCTGCGGGCCAGGGCCAGTCGTTCGTGATCGGCGCTCACCATCTGCTCCCTCCCCCGCTTGTCCTTGCGGACCAGGCCTGCACGTTCCAGGACGGCGACGTGCTTCTGAACCGCGGCGAAACTCATGGCGTAGAGGGCGGCGAGGCCGGACACGGAGCGTTCCGCCAGGGACACCTGCGTGAGAATGTCGCGTCGGGTGGCGTCGGCGAGTGCCTGGAAGAGTCGATCGAGCTCTTCCGGCTCGGGGGTTCGGAGCTGTTCTACAACCATTTGGTTGTACGTTATCGCTCGGGGAGGGTTGCGTCAAGGGTTCTGCTGTCGCGATGTGATTTGGATGACACAAATCCGCATCAGCGATGATGGCCCGATTTTGGGTCACACCGGGTGTCATTCAAGACAGCGTGTCGAGCTCCGGATGTGCTTCGTTGGGAGTGCACCTGCGCTAGAAGCTCTCGTTAGCTAGGAGGCGCAGTGCGACCAGTCGATATTGCGAAGCAGATCACTGCTCGCCGCCATTCGTCTTCTTCCGAGGTTCACTGGGTGCCTCGCGGGGAGAACCAATCCGGTGCCACATCCGGCAGCATCCAGGAGTGGGCTCCCGTGACGTGTCAGACACCACTTCACCGGCGCCTTGTACCTCTGGCAGCGAACTCACAACCACGTATGGTTCGAGTCCCAATAGGAGAGCTGGGAAGTCCCGGGGCTGGACTACACCGGTCAGGCAGACCGGATATGGTCGCAGCCCATGGCGGTCGCCTTCGGGCTGGGGTCACAGCTGACAGGCCATGGGCATATTCTCGATCTGCTGGCACAGTTCACTGACGGCAGCAATGGCCACCTGCGTCATCCAGCCGCGAGAGCGTCCATTTTGATTTCCTTGGCATCCAGCCTCTCGCCGGAGTTGGCACGCTTTATGGTAGTTGACCAGGAGTTCCAGCCGCCGCCACAGGCACTTCTTGCCAGGTCTCTTCGTAGAGCCCCCCATGGAAGCACCCATCTGGTCGCCGTGTCGTGGAGGGATCAGCTCGGCTTCCGATTACGGTCGACACCTTCGCGACCTGCTGCTTTGATGGCTGGGGCGGCAGCAATAGTGGATTAGATGCGACCGCTGTGCAAGGTGATAGTTCGGATGGAGCCTACCCAAGAGCAGCTCATCGGCTTCAGGAGCGAGCAGAGTGCAAGGGACCCGGAATGTAAGGCGTGCATGCCACGAGCCCGCCATTCAGTCAGCTCCGCGCGTGCATACTACAGAACAACGCGCCGCCCCCAGAGAAGTCGGGCGGAGGTTGCCTGGCGCGGACCACATCCACGGGCATGATTCGCCTCTTCGTCCATTTTGACTGGAAAAGCTCCTCCGGGCCGCGTACCGTCCGGGACTGTTCGAACAGATGTCGGTCGCCTCATAGAGGCGATTGCGTGAGAAGGTGACGTCGGAGGAGAGCCTTTGAGAAGCACACGGGAAAAACAGTCGCCGCGTGATCCTGCGTCGCCGAGCCTGTCAATGGCCGCGAAGCAGATCGCTCGTTACCCCCATCCAAGTTACTGGTTCGCGTCAGATTCGCAACGCCGGAACCGGATCTCCTTTGGATTCGGCTTGATTGCTATCTTCGTCCTTGGCGCCTTACTCCTGACGTGGTTCGGCGACCACAGCCTCAGAAACAGCCTGTTGCCCGCGTTCGTAGTGCCTACCTTCACCGCTGGCCTCATCCTCATCCTCCCCGCCTGGAACTTCTCAGTGTTCATCTGGATTGACAGGTGCGCTTCCTACGTCACATACCACCTCGGGCGCCTGATGACTGCGCTAGCCGTGGGAGTGATGACGGTGGAGGCGCTGGCGGCTATTGCATGGGCTCAGTTATCCCAGGCTGGTCAGCTCCAATGGGATGCGGAGGGCGTATCGATTCTTCAGGCCGCTGTCGCTGCCGTAGGGCTTCTTACCGTAGTGATGGCCTTTGCAGGGTCAGTCGTTACAGGGTCCTTCATTGATGCGCGCTGGGATCAGACCAGCTACCTGCGACGAAGGTACGCCGGCCGGGTCTTGCTGTGTTCAATCGCCGTGGCCGGGATCCATGCAGCAGCACTGACCGTTACGGTGTTGCCGCCCCAGGACCGCGCTATCCCGATGTCTCTGATCCTGGCCGTGTTCCTTCCTCTGCTGCGATGGCAGTCGCAGCGCATCGCCCAGAACGATTCGACCAAGGATCACCTTCGCACCTGTGCACGCAATGCCTGCGAAACGATGCAAACCTGGGCGAGTGAATCCGCGAAGCGTTCGGAACGAATCAGGCCGGCCAAGGAGTCCGCTCTGAGCGCCTTGGGAGTCTTCGCAGACGCTTTGAAGGCTGGAAACATTGCACCGGCTGGCACCCGGCAAGCGGACAGCGGCACTCTCATCGTCATCGACTACCTCCGCGAAGCACTCCCGGAAATCACCCAAATGCGAGCAAAGCTCGTCAAGAGCCAAGGGGCACGCTACCCCGAACCACTGGAGCCTTTCCACGACATGAGGCCGAGTGAGTTGCGCACTGCTGCCCTGCAGTACCTAAGGGAGCTCTACGAGCGGCTCGAGGACGCCCGTCATATTCAATACAGGCAGACCCCGGCCAAGACGCAACGGCGATGGCTGCTTCGCCGTGGCTGAAAACCGTCAACACGGTTTGGACGGCACCGACGCAGATCCGAGCTACAGTAGCGGGCCTCGCAGGGGGAACGAAGACTCTTCAGACCGCAGCCTTCCCTTCGAATTTGGGTCAAGTGTGCATCACTTCCCATGTGGCCGCTGCTTCATCATGTGTGAGGAGGCAACGGCCTTGCGTCGCTGTCAAAGCAAAGATGCTTGAGTTCAACCCCTCTGGCTGAGGTCCCTCCGAGTGTCCGCTCCGTATCGCGGGCATCACGACGTGCGAATCTACGAGGACGTTCGCGGCCCTCACTTCCGACACGTGCAGGATCCGGTCAGGGCACTTGCGCGCTTCGGCGTGCGATCTCGCTTTGTGAGTCACCTCGACAATCAGGAAGGGTAGCAATGGGCTGGATGGAGAAGATCGTCACCGCTGCAGGACACGTCTCGTTCTCGGCAATGCACGGTAGCTTGAACGGCTATGGCACTGCCATCGTGCGGATTCAGTTCCTGGCCCGTAGATATCTGCCGCAGATTACGGATGCGGTTCAGGCGCTCGGTTGGGAAGTCGAGGACGCCAATTGGGGTGCCTCCGGCGAAATCACGCTTATCCGCACAGGAGCAGGCTTAGCGGGTAAGCAGGCCGAGCTCGCCAGGGAGCTCTCAGTGGCGTTGGCTCCGATTCCTAACGAGATTCTCTTTCTGGAGCCGAAGGTCTCCCGGGTCGACTACTCCAGGCTGCCGAAATGGACCGTCCAGCAATCCTCTGGCGCTCCAGCGACATCACGCCACGTGGTGTTTGGCAGCAACCCAGGTAAGGCATTGCCTCGTCATTACGCCGTAGCACCGGCCAACGGCGCAGCGCGGATCCTCGACGGAAAGCCGCTCTGGAATTGGCCACCAAAATGGCGCGTCATAGGCCGGACACTCGCCTACCTCGCCGGCTCCTTTGCCACTCTCGCCGTTGGCGCCGGCCTCGAGCTGTTGGTTCAGAGTCAAAACCTCACCAGCGTTGCACGAGACATTCCCGGGGTAGCAATGCTCTACTGGCCAAGGAACCTCTTCCAGCTGGGTTTCACACTATGGCTCAGCGTATTGGGGGTCGGGCTTGCTATCGCCAGTGCGATCGCAATCGGACTTGTTCATCTAGTCCGATTGGTCGCTTCAAGGACGCGACCCGCTCCCGCGGGCAGCCACCCGGACAGACGGCCCGAACCGTCAACTACCGATACCCCAACCAGGACGCCGAAAATCGACGCTCCCAAGGAGTCGAGCAAATCAAGACACGCAGTTGGCTACCAGGTCATTAAGGTCGCGTTGTGCCTCTATACAGTTGGCGCGGGGTATGCGATTCCACCGGTTTGCGCGTATACCTCCGACCTTTGGGAGAGCACCGGCCCCGATAGCCTTGGCTATTTCGCACTAACCTTGGGTATCTTCGGTGCGCTCGGAGTCGGCGTCGGACTCTGGGCAGCCGCCCGGAAGATGACGCTCAGGCGCTACCCGCGGCTCGCCATAAATGTGGGCGCGATCGTTGCAGTCTGCGCTTTGTTGCTAAGAGCCCCGGCGTGGGCCTACTTAGATGGACTGGGAGCAGCTTGGCTGTGGGATAGCCTCGACTCGACCTCCCTACTGTCCCTGAGCACACAGTTCATCTTGTACCTTCTCGTTGCTGGGGCCTACGGCGCCATACTTCTGTGGTTTTTCCGTGTCGCCCCGTCGACGTTGAAGCATCTCATGCAGGTGCCCATACTGCTCATCCTCCTGCTCCAGGGATTCATCGTTCTGGGTCCGGCATGGCAAGCTGGCCGTTCACTGGGTGAGACCGGCACTGCTGCCAACGCTCGCGGCAACTACCCTATTGCCGCCTGCCTTGCACAGGCGCACACCATGTCAGAGTCCAAACCGGGCGCGTATGGAAGCTCTCAGGTGGCCGTGTGGATCCTTGCAGCCAAGGACGGGCGATTGATCGTCACCGACCGCGCGGAAGACGATCACCCGCTAGATCACCCCGGACGCATCCGGTCGCTCCCCGCCGCGGACTACGTCGTTCAGATGGTGAGGTATTCATCAGGCAACGCTTCAGCCGAGAATAAGTGCATCCAGAACTGACCATCGGCAGCCCCGACCAGTGCTATTTTGGCCGGGTCGCTCAGCTCGGTTGGGCACTTCCGCGCTGGGCAAATTGCCGATTAACCCGCTGAAAATCTCAGACCACTCCATGACAAGTGAGCCGCCCCGGCCCGGTCATCGATCTCCGACAACGGCAGCCACCCAAGCGACACACGCAGGTACAGCAAACGACATCTACGCCACTGAGCAATTGCTTTAAAGCCATCGATGCTGAATTCCTTCGCCGAGCGCCAAACTCACAGTCCACCGCACTCATCCGATCTACACGAGATCGTTGAACACAACCTCTGTTTAATCCGGACAACACGCAACGCCTTCAAGACGGTCCCGCGGAAAGGCGAAGCGCCCCCCGGCACGCACACACCATCTGAGCGGGCGACTTCGCGACTGGAAGTTCCCCAGCACCCCGAATCACTGGCTGCACCACCCATAACACCCAGCCGGGACTCAACTCAGCGGGCAGTCGACACCCGCCCACAAGGACGCGGCTCGAATCGGTCAACGATGCCGCCCATGCCACCCGTGTCCGAATGCAGATTCCGAGTGCACCATGCCAACTCCCGCCGCAGACGGCCTTCTCCGACTTGCCCCACGTCTGAGCTCTCGGCCAGGGGCTAAGACGGATGCTCCAGAAAAGTGTCCCGACAAGGTCTCCACTAATCACCCGCTTCAACCCCAAATACGCGACACTTAGTGTCATTCCGCGCGGTTCCCGACATCTGCGCCCTTCTTCGCGTCCTGCGCCTCAATGGGGGCGCAGAAATCGATTCCGGGCGCGGAACGGCCACGCGGAACCGACCCACCCCCACCGCTCGCGTCACGAAAACCCAACCCATTGCCCCGCCCCCACCCCGGCAGTAGCGTGACAGAACCGTCAAGTTGCATGACTCGATCAGGAGGATTCACGTGAACCGGTTACCCAGAAAAGCTGCGGCAGGCCTCTCCGCCCTGGCCCTGGCCCTCACGGCGGGGGCCGTCTCGCTGCCCGCCGCGCATGCCGACCCCCGGCACACCGAGAAGACCCCGACGGCGTCGGGTTACGGCGGCGCCGTCAGCACCGTCGACCCGGAGGCCTCCGCCGCCGCCATCGAGGTGCTCCGCAAGGGCGGCACCGCGGCGGACGCCGCCGTCGCGGCCGCCGCGACGCTCGGCGTGACCGAGCCCTACAGCGCGGGAATCGGAGGCGGCGGCTACTTCGTCTACTACGACGCGAAGTCCCGCACCGTCAGCTCCATCGACGGTCGCGAGACCGCGCCGGCCGGCATCACGCACGACGCGTTCATCAACCCGGCCACGGGCCAGCCGTACCCCTTCACTCCGGAACTCGTCACGAGCGGCGTCGCTGTCGGCGTGCCCGGAACGCCGGCCACCTGGGCCCGGGCACTCCAGCGCTGGGGCAAGCTCAGCCTGGGCGAGGCCCTGAAGCCCGCCATCCGGGTGGCCGACCGCGGTTTCGTCGTCGACGACACGTTCCGCCAGCAGACCCTCGACAACAAGGCCCGCTTCGCCGCCTTCACCTCCACCAGCAAGCTGTACCTGCCGGGCGGGGACGCTCCGGCGGTGGGCACGGTGTTCCGCAACCACGATCTCGCCGCCACGTACCGGCTGCTCGCGAAGCAAGGCACCAAAGCCTTCTACCGGGGCCCGCTGGCCCGCGAGATCGCGCAGACCGTGCAGGCTCCCCCGAAGACGCCGGACACCACGCTGCCGGTGCCGGTCGGGTCCATGACCGCGGCCGATCTGGCGAAGTACACGGTCACGGATCAGGGCAGCACCCACGTCACCTACCGAGGCCTGGACGTCTACGGCATGGCGCCGTCCAGCAGTGGCGGCACCACCGTGGGCGAGGCGCTGAACATCCTGAAGGCCTCCGAACTGTCCGGGATGAGCCCCACCCAGGCTCTCCACCACTACATCGAGGCAAGCTCCCTGGCCTTCGCGGACCGCGGGAAGTACGTGGGCGATCCGGCCTTCGTGAACGTCCCGACGGCGGCCCTGACCGATCCGCTGTTCGGCAAGGAGCGCGCCTGCCTGATCGATCCCGCGAAGGCGCTGCCGAAGCCGCTTGCACCGGGGGATGTCACGAACTACGACGGCGTCTGCCCGTCCTCCACGGCGAAGCCGGCCGAGGAGCGCGACACGGAGAACATCTCGACCACGAACCTGACGGTGTCGGACCGCTGGGGCAACGTCGCGGAGTACACCCTGACGATCGAGCAGACCGGCGGGTCGGGCATGGTCGTGCCGGGCCGCGGCTTCCTCCTGAACAACGAACTCACCGACTTCTCGACCGTCTGGAGCGCCGCCGACCCCAACCGGATCGAGCCCGGCAAGCGCCCGCGGTCCTCGATGTCCCCGACCATCATCCTGCGCGACGGCAAGCCCTTCCTGGCCCTGGGGTCACCCGGCGGCTCGACCATCATCACCACCGTGCTGCAGACCATCCTGAACCGGGTGGATCTGGGGATGAACGTCTCGGACGCGATCGCGGCCCCGCGAGTGTCCCCGCGGAACGGGGCGACGGTGGTGGCGGAACCGGCGTTCATCGAGAAGTACGGCGCCGGGCTGAGCGCGCTCGGCCACCAGCTGGTCGCCTCCGGAGACTCCTTCACCTCGGCCTCGGAGATCGGGGCGGCCACGGCGATCGAGTTCCGGCCGGACGGCAGCACGGTCGCGGCGGCCGAGCCGGTCCGGCGCGGCGGGGGTTCGGCGATGGTCGTGTCCGGCAGACGCTGAGCCGGCCACACGCGAAAAGACCGACGACGGCGGAACGGGGGGTTCCGCCGTCGTCGGCCTTCTCTGTCGGCTCAGGCTCTGTGTCGGCTCAGGCTCTCTGTCGACTCAGCGCGCCGCGCTCACCAGGCAAAGACACGCGTGGTGGACGGGAGGACCGGCATGGAGCTGGCACGGCCGCTGATGTCGGTGTCATTCGCCCTCAGGCCGGTGGGGTCGTAGTAGGAGGCGACGTGGCCGCCGGTCACACCGATCATCACCTGACCCACGTCGCAGCTGCGCGCGGAGATCGTGGTGAAACCTTGCCAGCCCGACCCCGCGGGGCGGATCGTGCGCGAGCTCCACTGGGTGGGCGTGGCGCCCGGGATGAGGTACTGGCGCAGCTCCCCGGTGGAGAGGGTCGCCATCAGGACGGCGGTCGGCTTGCCGTTGACCGTGATGGACGGTGCGGCGCCGATCGCGTTGATCGCCCCGCCCCCGCTGAAGACCTTGACGGCCCCTCCGATGGTCTTGCCATAGAAGTCGACCGGGTAGCGGTAGAGGTCGCCCGCCGCGGTGAGGCGGTAGAGGTAGTCCTGACCGGGGGAGTTCGCGACGGCGGACGGGAGATAGGCGGTCGTCAGGGACTTCTGGAACCAGCCGTTGCCCAGGGTGGTCACCGCGCCGTCGACGAACCGCTTCCAGGTGCCGTCCGCCTGCTTCTCGGAGCGGGAGCGGTAGAACTTGGTGGTGCCATCCGCAGCCGTGCCGAAGTAACTCTCCTGGAACGTCGACGCGTCCCCGGACGCCCCGGTCTGACGGAGGTAGGTCGCGTCGAAGGGCACCGCCGCGGAGGCATTCTGCTCCCAGCTCAGCTTCGAATTACTGAGACTGACGACGCCGACGCTCCGGTCCGCGTTCACGGTCTGCATGCCGGTATAGCAGTCAGCCGGAGTCGGCGTGGGCGTGGGGTACTGCGTGGCCGCCTGGGCCGGGGTTGCGGTGGCCAGGGCCAGCGCCGCGACGGCCAGGCCACCCAGGAGTTTGCCGGTGAGTTTCATGAGGAATCCTTCAGGAGATCAGGCGAGGACGCCGGTTATTCCAAGCGATGTATAAACACTCGAAGTGTAACCCTCGCGGGCCCTAGGGCGGGAGGGTTACGGCCCCAAGAGAAAAGGCTGGGCAAGCGCGCGGAACCCTGCTTGACTGAGCCTATGGCGCATCCACTGGTGTACATCCATTTCCCCGGCACGGCGCGGCAGGCGCTCGAGTTCTACCAGGGCATCTTCGGCGGCGAGCTAAGTCTGAACACGTTCGCCCAGTTCGGGCGCGACGACGGCCCCGCCGACGCCGTCGCCCACGGCATGCTGACGGGCACCGTGGAGCTGGCCGGGGCGGATGCCGCGGGCGAGGACCGGCCGTTCCAGGCCGAAGGGCTGATGCTGTCGCTGCTGGGCACGGCGCCCGGCGAGACTCTGCGTACCTGGTTCGACCAGCTCGCCGACGGTGGCGACGTCGTGGATCCGCTGCAGGTAAGGCCCTGGGGCGCGACCGACGGGCAGGTCGTGGACCGGTTCGGGGTGCGGTGGCTGGTGGGGTTTGAGGACTGAGGCGACGCGGGTGACCGCCGTGGACCCGCAGCCGATCCGCATCGAGTGCGACGCCGAGCCCTCCCTGGTCGACGTGCTCGCACTGTATGAGGCCGTCGGCTGGACGGCCTACACGGATGATCCCGAAACACTGTCAGCCGCGATCCGCGGCTCGTCATTCGTCGTGGCCGCCTGGGCCGACGACCGCCTCGTCGGACTGATCCGCGCGCTCTCCGACGACGCCACGATCATGTATCTCCAGGACATCCTGGTCGACCCATCCCATCACCGGAGAGGCGTCGGCCGCGCCCTGGCCGAGACCGTGCTCAACCGGTTCCAGCATGTCCGCCAGAAGATGCTGCTCACCGACGACGACCCGGCCCAGAAGGGTTTCTACGAGTCGCTCGGATTCACGCAGGTCGGAACGGACGGCGCCGAACGGCTCCGGAGTTTCGTCATCTTGGGCTAGCCGCCCACCGCACCCCTCCCTTTTTCGGTGCCCGGATTTCGTTCGGGTGCGGTAATTGCCGCACCCGGACGAAATTCGGGCACCGGAACCGCCGCCGCACCCCCGCACGCCCTCACCCACACCCAACACGTCAGATTTTTGTATCCCATCCACTCCGACGTGACCCACCCCACTTGACGCCCACCCTCGGCCCTCCGTAAACTTTCACTAAGCAAAACTTTCCTTCCACAATGTGGAATCTAGCCGTAAACGGCGAGAGGACACAGACGGAAGGACTCCGAAGACCACCAGCAGGGCAAAGACGCCCGGGAAGGACACGACATGACCTACTCCGTGAACTGCTCAATCCTCTTGACCGAGCTCCCCCTCCTCGAGCGCCCGGCCGCCGCCAAGGCCGCCGGCTTCGACGCCGTCGAGTTCTGGTGGCCCTTCGCCGAGGCTGTCCCGGGCGATACGGACGTGGACCAGTTCGTCAACGCGATCAACGACGCCGGCGTTCAGCTGGCCGGCCTCAACTTCTTCGCGGGCGACATGCCCGGCGGCGACCGCGGCCTGGTCTCCTGGAAGGGCCGGTGCGGCGAGTTCAAGGACAACATCGACGTCGTCGTCGGCATCGGTGAGCGCCTCGGCACCAAGGCCTTCAACGCCCTCTACGGAAACCGCCTCGACGGCTTCACCCCGGAGGAGCAGGACGAGCTCGGCCTGAAGAACCTGGTCGCGGCGGCCGAGGGCGTCGCGAAGATCGGCGGCACCGTGCTTCTGGAGCCCGTCTCCGGCACCCCCGCCTACCCGCTCAAGACGGCCGCCGACACCTTCGCGGTCATCGCCAAGACCCAGGAAGCCGGCGTGGACAACGTCAAGTTCCTGGCGGACTTCTACCACCTGTCCGTCAACGGCGACGACGTGGCCGCCGTGATCGAGAACCACACCAAGGACTTCGGCCACATCCAGATCGCCGACAACCCCGGCCGCGGCGCCCCCGGCACCGGCGACCTCCCGCTCGGCGAGTGGGTCAGCCGCAGCCGCGAACTCGGCTACACCGGCTACATCGCCCTGGAGTACAAGCAGCCCCAGGAATCGGCCTTCTCCTGGCTGGTCCGCTGAGCGGCTGCCGCCCCGGCCGCCCCAGCAACACCACAGATTTTTAGCTCACCTCAGCTAGCAAAGGATTTCCAATGACCAACGTCACTGTGATCGGCCTCGGCATCATGGGCCTGCCCATGGCCAAGAACCTCGTCAAGGCCGGCTTCACCGTCACCGGCTTCAACCGCTCCCAGGACAAGATCGACGCGCTCGTCGAGGCGGGCGGCAACGGCGCCGGCAGCATCGCCGAGGCCGTCAAGGACGCCGACGTCATCATCACGATGGTCCCGGACTCCCCGGACGTCGAAGGCGTCGTCTCCGGCCCCGAAGGCGTCTTCGCCAACGCGAAGTCCGGCACCCTCTGGATCGATGCCTCCTCCATCCGCCCGGACGTGGCCGCACGCCTCTCCGCCGACGCCCGTGAAGCCGGTCTCCGCCCGCTGGACGGCCCCGTCTCCGGTGGCGAGCAGGGCGCCATCGACGGCGTGCTGTCCATCATGGTCGGTGGCGAGGCCGCCGACTTCGAGGACGCACAGCCGGTCCTCAATGCCGTCGGCAAGACGATCGTCCACGTCGGCCCCTCCGGCTCCGGCCAGACCGTCAAGGCCGCCAACCAGCTGATCGTGGCCGTCAACATCCAGGCCCTGGCCGAGGCGGTCACCTTCCTCGAAGCGTACGGCGTGGACACCGACGCCGCCCTCAAGGTCCTCGGCGGCGGCCTCGCCGGCTCCAAGGTCCTCGACCAGAAGGGTCAGAAGATGCTCGACCGCAACTTCGACCCCGGCTTCCGCCTGGCCCTCCACAACAAGGACCTCGGCATCGTCACCTCGGCAGCCCGCGAAGCAGGAGTGGTGGTCCCGCTCGGCTCCGCCGTCGCTCAGCTGGTCTCCGCCCTCGTCGCCCGCGGCGACGGCGGCCTGGACCACTCCGGCCTCTTCAAGCTCACCACCGAGCTGTCCGGCAAGAACTGACCACTCGACTGACGTTGCGTGCTCAGCAGATGCGGCTTCCGGCCCGGAACACCCGCGACAACTGAGCACACAACACCCCAAGACCGTACGACGGCGCGTGCGCACCACCCGCTCACGCATCACCTCCCGCAACAAGGCCGCGAGAGCAGCCCACGCGCCGTCGTCGCACCCCTTTCAGACTTTTCAAGGAGCAAACCATGGCAAAGATGCGCACCGTTGACGCTGCCGTAGCCATCCTGGTGAAGGAAGGCGCCATTGAGGCGTTCGGCCTGCCTGGCGCGGCGATCAACCCCTTCTATTCCGCGATGCGCGCCAACGGCGGCATCCGCCACACGCTGGCCCGCCACGTGGAAGGCGCCAGCCACATGGCTGACGGCTACTCCCGTGCCGCCGACGGCAACATCGGCATCTGCATCGGCACGTCCGGCCCCGCCGGCACCGACATGATCACCGGCCTCTACGCCTCCTGGGCGGACTCCATCCCCATGCTCTGCATCACCGGCCAGGCGCCCGTGGCGAAGCTGCACAAGGAGGACTTCCAGGCCGTGGACATCGAGTCCATCGCCAAGCCCGTCACCAAGATGGCCATGACCATCCTGGAGCCCGGCCAGGTCCCCGGCGCCTTCCAGAAGGCGTTCCAGCTCATGCGCTCGGGCCGTCCGGGCCCGGTCCTCCTGGACCTGCCGTTCGACGTGCAGATGGCCGAGATCGAGTTCGACATCGACGCCTACGAGCCGCTCCCCGTGGAGAAGCCCCGCGCCAACGCCGTGCAGCTGGGCAAGGCCCTGGACATGCTGCTCGCCTCCGAGCGTCCGCTGATCGTGGCCGGCGGCGGCATCATCAACGCCGGCGCCTCGGAGAAGCTCGTGG
This sequence comes from Arthrobacter sp. RCC_34, assembly GCF_041360795.1. Lineage (NCBI taxonomy): Bacteria > Bacillati > Actinomycetota > Actinomycetes > Micrococcales > Micrococcaceae > Arthrobacter > Arthrobacter sp. RCC_34. Next base: position 14,876 of record NZ_JBFUPW010000003.1, read on the forward strand.
AGCTGGCCGAGATCCTGAACGTCCCCGTGATCCCGACCCTCATGGGCTGGGGTGTCATCCCGGACGACCACCAGCTGATGGCCGGCATGGTGGGTCTGCAGACCTCGCACCGCTACGGCAACGCGACCTTCCTGGAGTCCGATTTCGTGATCGGCATCGGCAACCGCTGGGCCAACCGCCACACGGGCGGCCTGGACCTCTACACCCAGGGCCGCAAGTTCGTGCACATCGACATCGAGCCCACCCAGATCGGCCGCGTGTTCGCGCCGGACCTGGGCATCGCCTCCGATGCAGGCGCCGCGCTGGAAGGCCTCGTGGAACTCGCCAAGGAGCGCCAGGCCGCCGGACAGCTGCCCGACTACACCGCCTGGGTGGACGCCGCGCAGGAGAAGAAGGGCAAGCTGCAGCGCAAGACCCACTTCGACAACGTGCCGATCAAGCCGCAGCGCGTGTACGAGGAGATGAACCGCGCCTTCGGCAAGGACACCACCTACGTCACCACCATCGGCCTCTCGCAGATCGCCGGCGCGCAGATGCTGCACGTCTTCGGCGCACGCCGCTGGATCAACGCCGGCCAGGCGGGCCCTCTCGGCTGGACCGCTCCCGCAGCCCTCGGCGTGGTGCGCGGCAAGCCCGGCGAGACCGTGGTGGCCCTCTCGGGCGACTACGACTTCCAGTTCATGATCGAGGAACTGGCCGTGGGCGCGCAGTTCAACCTCCCGTACATCCACGTGGTGGTGAACAACTCCTACCTCGGCCTGATCCGCCAGTCCCAGCGCGGCTTCAAGATGGAGCAGAACGTCTCCCTTGCGTTCGAGAACATCAACTCCCCGGAGACCGCCGGCTACGGCGTGGACCACGTCAAGGTGGCCGAGGGCCTGGGCTGCAAGGCCATGCGCGTCCAGAACCCGGACGACCTGGGGGCCGCTTTCGAGAAGGCCCGCGCCCTGACCGAAGAGTTCCAGGTCCCGGTGGTGGTGGAAGTGATCCTCGAGAAGATCACCAACATCTCCATGGGCACCGAGCTGGATAATGTGACCGAGTTCGAAGAGCTCGCGGAAAAGGGCGAGGACGCCCCCACCGCGGTGGTCTCCCTGCTCGACTGACACCTCCACGTCCGGCCGGGCGCACCCGGCCGGACGAGGGCCCCAGGCTTCATGCCGCACCCCGGGTGGCCCGCCGTCGCTGTCATCAGCACGGCAGGCCGCCCGGACCTGAAACACCCACCGCACTGACGAAGGAGTCCACATGCGGATCGTGATCGCACCGGATAAGTTCAAAGGCTCGCTCTCGGCCCCCGAGGTCGTGGCGCACCTGGAAACCGGTCTGCGCGCCGTGGACGGCTCCCTCGACATCGTGGGCGTCCCCGTGGCCGACGGCGGCGAGGGCACCCTTGACGCGGCGATCGGCTCCGGCTTCTCCCGCCGGACGGTCCGCGTCGCCGGGCCCACCGGACGGCCCCTCGACGCAGACTTCGCTCTCCGCGGAGACGAAGCCGTCATCGAGATGGCCCTCGCCTCGGGCCTCGCCGTCCTCCCGGACGGTGTGAAGGACGGCCGCGGCGCCACCAGCCTCGGCACCGGCCAGCTCATCCGCGCCGCACTCGACGCCGGCGCCCGGACGATCGTGCTCGGCGTGGGCGGCAGCGCCAACACCGACGGCGGCGCGGGCGTCATCAAGGGCCTGGGCGGCCGTTTCCTGGACGCCTCAGGAGCCGAACTGCCCGACGGCGGCGCCGCGCTGGCCGCGCTGGACCGCATCGACCTCTCCGGGCTGGACGTCCGCCTGGAACAGACCCGTTTCGTCCTCGCCAGCGATGTGGACAACCCCCTCCTCGGAGCTCAGGGAGCACCTGCGGTGTTCGGCCCGCAGAAGGGCCTGAGCCCGGAGGACGTCACCGAGCTCGACGGCACCCTGGCGCACTTCGTGGAGGTTCTGGGCCGCGAGATCGGCCTCCAGGCGTCCACCGCCGCGGCGGCACCCGGCGCCGGGGCCGCGGGCGGTGTGGGCTACGCCGCCCTCGCCGTGCTGAACGCCGAGCGGCGGCGGGGGGTCGACGTCGTCCTCGACTTCACCGGCCTTGCCGAGAAGCTCGACGGCGCCACCCTCGTCATCACGGGCGAAGGCAGCCTGGATGAGCAGAGCCTGGGCGGCAAGACCCCGATGGGCGTCGCCGACGCGGCACGCGCCGCGGGGGTCCCTATCGTGGCCGTCTGCGGACGCACCACCCTCACCGACGCACAGATTTCCACATCCGGAATCCAGACCGTGTACTCGCTGACCAGCATCGAGGAAGATGTTGAGAAGTGCATCACTCAGGCCGGACCGCTGGTGGAGAAGCTTGGCGGCATCATCGCCAACAGCCTGATCAAGCAGAGCAACTAGAACAGGATCAGCATGTCTGAAGAACAGAACACCCCCGCAGAGTTCGACCTCGTCATCCGCGGCCAGCGCGTCCTCACCAGCGCCGGCATCGCGCCGCGCGAGGTCGGCGTCAAGGACGGCCGCGTCGTGGCCATGGAGCCCCTCGGCAACAACCTGGTGGGCGCGGAGACCGTCGAGCTGGCCGATGACGAGACCCTCATCCCCGGCCTGGTGGACACGCACGTGCACGTCAACGAGCCCGGCCGCACCGAGTGGGAGGGCTTCGCGTCCGCCACCCGCGCCGCTGCCGCGGGCGGCGTCACCACCATCATCGACATGCCGCTGAACTCCGTTCCGCCCACCACCAGCGTGGAGAACCTCGAGCTCAAGCGGTCCGTGGCCCGTGACCAGGCGTTCGTGGACGTCGGGTTCTGGGGCGGGGCCATCCCGGGCAACACCGGGAACCTCCGCCCGCTGCACGACGCCGGCGTCTTCGGTTTCAAGTGCTTCCTCCTGCACTCCGGCGTGGACGAGTTCCCGCATCTGGAAGCGGACGAGATGGAGACGGACCTCGCCGAGCTCCGCAAGTTCGACTCCCTCATGCTGGTCCACGCCGAGGACTCCCACGCGATCGACCGCGCCCCGCACGCCGAGGGTGACGTCTACGCGAAGTTCCTGGCCTCCCGCCCCCGCGGCGCGGAGAACAAGGCCATCGCGGAGGTCATCGAGCGCACCCGCTGGACCGGCGCCCGCTCGCACATCCTGCACCTCTCCTCCTCGGACGCGCTGCCCATGATCGCCACGGCCAAGCGGGACGGCGTGAACGTCACCGTGGAGACCTGTCCGCACTACCTGACCCTGAACGCCGAGGAGATCCCCAACGGCGCCACGGCGTACAAATGCTGCCCGCCGATCCGCGAGGCGTCCAACCGCGAACTGCTGTGGAAGGGCCTCGAAGAGGGCACCATCGACTGCATCGTCTCGGACCACTCCCCCAGCACCCTGGACCTCAAGGACCTGGAGAACGGCGACTTCGCCGTCGCGTGGGGCGGCGTCTCCTCGCTGCAGCTGGGCCTCTCGCTCATCTGGACCGAGGCGCGTCACCGCGGCATCCCGCTCGAGAAGGTCATCTCCTGGATGTCCACCCGTCCGGCCGAGATCGCCCGGGTCCCCAATAAGGGCCTCATCGCGGTCGGTTATGACGCGGACTTCTCCATCTTCGCCGCGGACGACGCCTTCGTGGTGGACGTCCAGCGTCTGAAGCACAAGAACCCGATCACCCCTTACGACGGCCGGGCCCTGTCCGGCGTCGTGCGCAAGACCTTCCTCCGCGGCCAGGTGGCCGACGGCACCCAGCCGATCGGCAAGCTGATCCGCCGCGGGGGCATCTAGGCGGCAGGCATGAGCGCCCAGCCAGTACACCACCGCTCCGACGCCGGACATCCCGTTCCGGCGGGCGGTCCCCGCACGGGGGCCGTCCGCCGGGCGGCGGCGCCGGACACCGCGCAGGGTGCGCGTCCCCGCATGGCCGCACACGGGGCCGCACTCTTCTTCCAGACTCCGGAGGAGCTCACCGACGAACAGTTCGCGCGTCTCGAAGAGCTCATCCTGACCCGTTTGCACCACCTGAATGCGGACGCCGAGGCGATGCTCTGGAACGTCCCGGACGCCGAGCTCGAAGATGCCCGGGAGACCGCCCTGGCCGAGGACGCGGCGGCTCTTGAGGCCGCCGACGCGGGGGCTTCGGCGGACGACGGGCTCGTCCACGAGGTCGACGTCGACCTCGCCGCCGATCAGGTGCGCGTGGACGGGGTGCCGGTCTCCTTCAGCGGGGTCGAGTACCGTCTGCTCCGCTATCTGGTGCAGCACTGCTCCCGCTCCGTGCCCCGGCAGGAACTCGCTGATTTCCTGATCTCCCTGGATGCGACGGCAGCGCCCCGGTCGATCGATGTCTATGTGAGCCGGATCCGCCGCAAGCTCGGTCCCGTGCGTCACGTAGTGGAAACCGTGCGCGGAGGCGGATACCGTTTCCAGGCAGGCAGGCACTCCCGGGTGCGCGGCCCCGCCGAGTACAGCATCTGAACGACAGCGCCTGATCCCGCCCATCGCATCGGACCGGAATAGGTGTGCCCCCGGAAGCGCTGTAGTCCTCAGAGACGAGGAGGGGTGGGTCGTCCCGGCCGTCTCGGACCGAAAATCCGCGGCGCCGCGGCCGGGCGGCCCTGCCCCTGACCATTGCGATTGACCATTGCGACCGACCACCTCCGCCAGGCCCCTGTGCGGCAGAGACCACTGACCAGAGACCACTGACGAGAACGAGGATCCACCATGACTGCACCGAGCACCGTCAAGCTTCTTCCGGGCGCCGAAGCCCCTGATTTCGCCTTGACCGACGCCCGTGGCGAGACCCACAGCCTCTCGGACTACCGCGGCAAGAACGTGGTGGTGTACTTCTACCCGAAGGCCGCGACCCCCGGCTGCACCACCGAGGCCTGCGACTTCCGTGACTCCCTGGCCAGCTTCAAGGGCCACGGCTACGAGGTCCTGGGCGTCTCCCCCGACAGCCAGGACGCCATCTCCACCTTCGCCGACGACTTCAGCCTGACCTTCCCGCTCCTCGCGGACGAGGACCACAAGGTCGCGCTGGCCTACGGCGCGTGGGGCGAGAAGCTGCTCGACGGCGAGGTCGTCGAGGGCATCGTCCGCTCCACCGTCGTGGTGGACCCCGAGGGCAAGGTCAAGCTGGCCAAGTACCAGGTGGCCGCCGAGGGCCACGTCTCCGAGCTGAAGACCGAACTGGGTCTCTGAGCCCTCTCGCACCAGCTCGGCCGCGAGAAGCCAGTTGAGCACAGTCTCCCCTCCCGGGATTGTGCTCAACTGGCTTCTCGCGCACCGTCAGACCAACCGGCCTGCACCAGCGCTCGACGGATCTTCTGCAGAACACGTGGGAAGAACCCGTCAAGGTCCTCCTTGCCGACCCTGACCTCCCGCCAGCCGAGTTCCTCGGTGAGAGCCTGCCGTCGAATGTCCCTCGTGTACTGGCCGGGCGAGCCGTGATGACCGCCGTCGTACTGTATTGACACCCGGAAATCCGGGTACGCAAGGTCCGGCCACACCACCGCTTTCCCATCCCGCCTCCGGAGGACGTGGTTGAGATGGGGCTCCGGGAATCCATGGTCCACGAGCAGCAGCCGCAGCGTCGTCTCCTGGGGTGAATCAGCTCCGACCCTGATGCGGTCGAGTGCCGCGCGGGCCTTCTTCACGCCACGCATTCCGGCATGCGCGACGACCGTTCGTTCCAGGTCGGCCACCGTGCAGATCGCTCGGCGCGGAACCGGCGCCTCCGGTCCGTGTTCACACACCAGATGGTCCCCTACGACCACGAGCTCATCCACGCTCAGACGAAGCGCCAGGTCCAACCAGGTCCTCCACGGGCTGGTGATCCGCAGCCCGTCGAGCATCACCACTTCGCCCACACGGAACGTCATCATCCGGCCCACCACATTGAGGCGCCGGGCACGGTTCCGGCCGCGGGGCCTGCCCAGGTGAACGCGCCAATCGCCTTGATGACGTCGCGGCAGCGGAAGCCCTGTCAATTGAGCCGCCGTGAGGTCCATGACGACGGCGCCGGGATCGTCCGCCGTATAGGCCAGAAGCGCCGCGGGACCCCTCAGTCCGGCCTCGAGAGGCACCCTGATGCCTCTCGACACGACCGCCACATCCCGTGCGCGGCTCCTGCTGCGGCTCAATCCGGCGTCGCGGGCTTGGAGCGCAGTGAAGGATCCACCCGCCAGTTCCGGCGGCAGAGGTTTACGCTGCATGGTCCATGCTTGCGCGGATCGGACCGACGTGGGCCGTTATCCACAGGCTATGTACCCTCCGCCAACGCGAGAAGCCAGTTGGGCACGGTCCCGAGGCGGAATACCGTGCCCAACTGGCTTCTCGCGAGCAAGAGGGGAAGGGGAGACTACTTCCCCGCCACCGTGTCCGAGGACAGCTTCTGCGCCAGCCAGATCGGGACGATCGACACCACGATCAGGACCACGGCCACCACATTGACCACGGGCGCCTGATTCGGGCGGAACAGGTTCTGCAGGATCCAGATGGGGAGCGTGGTCTCGCCCGCACCGATCGTGAACGTGGTCACGATGATCTCGTCGAAGCTGAGCGCGAAGGCCAGCAGACCACCGGCCAGGAGAGCCGAGCGGAGCTGCGGGAACGTCACCTGCCAGAAGGTGGTGAACACCCCGGCGCCCAGATCCGCGGACGCCTCCTCGAGCCCGGGGTTGACCCGCCGCAGCCGGGCGATGACGTTGTTGAACACGGTCACGATGCAGAAGGTCGCATGGGCCACCACCACGGTGAACATGCTCAGCGGCACGCCCAGGATGGTGGTGAACATGTTGTTCAGCGCGATGCCCGTGACGATACCGGGCAGTGCGATCGGCAGGATGACCAGCAGGTTCACCACGTCACGCCCGAAGAAGCGGTACCGCTGCAGCGCCAGGGCGAGCAGCGTTCCCAGGACGAGCGCGATCAGCGTCGCCACGGCGCCCACCCAGAGGGAGGAGACCAGAGCCGAGCGCACGCCGTCGTTCTCAAAGGCCCGCGTCCACCACTCCAGCGTGAAGCCCTTGGGCGGCCAGCCGAAGGTGCGGTCGGCGTTGAACGAGTTGACCACCACCAGGAGCAGCGGCGCGTAGATGAACAGCAGGACCAGCCCCGTGATCAGGCCGAGGATCCCTTTGGCACTCCGTGAAAGTCTCATGGGACGCCTCCTTACAGCTCGTCCAGGGCGCCGGTCCGGCGCACCACCAGCAGGTAGATCATGATGATCGCGATCGGGATCAGGGAGACCGCCGACGCGAAGGGGAGATTGTTCGCCGCGCCCACATTGCTGTAGACCACGGTGCCGAGCATCTGGGTCTTGCCGCCCACGATCTGCGCCGTGATGTAGTCGCCCAGGGTCAGGGAGAACGTGAAGATGGTCCCCGCGATGATCGACGGCACCAGCAGCGGCATGACCACCAGGCGCACCGTCGTCCAGGGCTTGGCGCCCAGGTCACCGGAGGCCTCGAGCAGATTGCCGGGCACCTTCTCGAAGCCGGCGTGGATCGGCAGGATCATGTACGGCAGCCAGATGTAGGAGAGCGTGAGGATCACGGCCGTCTCCGAATACCCGGGAGAGCTCACCCCGAGCGGGGCGCCCAGCCATTCGAGCAGCCCGCCTTCGGCGAGCACATTGCGCCAGGCGTACGCCTTGACCAGGTAGCTCGCCCAGAGCGGCATGAGGACCGCGGCCAGCAGGAGTTTCTGCCAGCGGGCGGAGGCCACCTTCGCGATGAAGAACGCCAGCGGGATGGCGACGACGGCGTCGATCACCGTCACGAGCACGGCGATCCACAGCGTGCGCAGGGCGATGCCCTGGTACACCGGGTCGAAGAGAGCCTGCTTGATGTTGTCCAGGGTCCAGACCTGGGACACCTTGCCGGTGAACGTGTCCACGCTCCACAGCGCGGTAATGAGCAGGGTCGCGAGGGCCGCGATGTAGACGAGGACCAGCCAGCCGGCCGGCGCCGTGAGCAGACCCGCCAGGCGGGCACGGGGTGAGCGGTACAGGAACCCGGAGAGCGGGCTCACTTTGGCCCGGGGGACGCCGCCGGAGGCGCTTCCCCGTCCCGGATCGACGCCGGGCCGGCTGAGCTGGAGTGACATGATCAGCCCTTGATTTCCGTCCAGGCCTTGGTCCAGGCCGAGTAATCCGTGCACTTGGCATCGGTGCGGCCGTCCAGGCACTTCTCCACGGGCGTGGTCCAGTACCAGATCTTGGACGCGTAGTCGGCGTCCTTCACGTGGTAGCTGTCGCAGAACTTCTTGTCCGTGGTGAGCTCACAGGCCTTCGGGTTCGCCGGAGCCTCGCCGAAGTACTCGGCCACGGCGGCCTGGGCCTTGGGGCTCGCGATGTAGTCGAGCCACTTGTAGGAGCAGTTCGGGTTCTTGGTCTTTGACCCGATCATCCAGGTGTCGGACCAGCCGGTGGCCCCTTCCTCGGGCAGCACGGTGGCGACCTTGGTGCCGTTGCCGGTGGCGATGTTCGCGCCCACCTGCCAGGTGGTGCCGATGACGGTCGAGCCGGAGGCGAAGGACTGGACCTCCTTGGTGACGTCGTTCCAGTACTCGCCGACGTTCTTCTTCTGGTCCTTGAGCAGGTTCTTCGCGGCGTCCAGCTGCTTCTCATCCAGCGCGTAGGGGTTCTTGATGCCCAGATCCGGCTGGTGCTTCATGAGGTACATGGCGGCGTCCGCGATGTAGATGGGTGAGTCGTAGGCGGTGACCTTGCCCGCATGCTGCGAGCCGTCCTCGAACACCGATTTCCAGGAGGTGGGCGCGGGGCTCACCTTGTCCGTGCGGTACATCAGGACGTTGGCGCCCCAGCCGTGCGGCACGCCGTAGTTCTTGCCGTCCACGGTGTTCCAGGCCTTGTCCTTGAGGAACGGCGAGATGTCGCCGTAGTTCTTCAGCAGTCCGGTGTTGACCTGCTGGACGTCGCCGCCGGCCACCAGGCGCAGCGAGGCGTCACCGGAGGCGGAGATGACGTCGTACTGGCCGGTCCGCATGAGGGTGACGGCCTCGTCCGAGGTGCCGAACGGCTTGAAGCTGACCTTGCAGCCGGTCTCCTTCTCGAACGGCGTCACCCAGTCGACCTTGGGATCGTTGGAGCCGTCTTCGACGTAGCCGGGCCAGCCGAGGATGGACACCTGCCCTTCGCCCTGTCCGATCTCCTTCATGGCCGGGGTCTGGGCGGCGTTCCCGCCGCCTCCGCTGGAGGTGCCACAGGCGGTGAGGGCGAGCGCGGCGACGGCTGCGATGCCCGCCACCTTGAGGCGCATGCTGTTCTGAGCCACTGTTCTGTCCTTTCGGTGCTTACTGCTGAGTGAATCGTGAGGTCTTGATGAACGACGACCGCGCACGGCCGGCCGGGTGCCGGCGTTCGCGCCGCGCCGGGTGCCGGAAGCCCGGGCCAGGCCGGGCGTCAGGCCGCCTCGGGCAGCCAGACGGCGTCCCGCTCGGCCCAGGAGACGGTGACCCGCCGGCCTTCGAGGGCGTCCGTGTCCGGCACGTCCTCATGGATCAGCGCGACGACCGTCGGACCCGCGTCCAGGGCGATGTGGACCTGGGTGGCGTGGCCGATGTAGACGGCCGAGGTGACCTGGCCGCTCAGGGCGCGGGGGCCGGCGTCGTGCGCCGTGGCCTCCCAGTCGAGGCGCAGGCGTTCGGGGCGGAGCACGAAACTGGCGCCGGGGCGGGCTTCGGTGCCGCCGATCCCGGACGGGAGGATGTTCGAGGTGCCGACGAAGTTGGCCACGAAGCCGCTGAGCGGACGCTGGTAAATCTCGTGGGCGGAGCCGATCTGGGCGATCCTGCCGTTGCTGAACACCCCGATCCGGTCGCTCATGGTCAGGGCCTCCTCCTGGTCGTGGGTGACGAAGATGAAGGTGATGCCGAGCGACCGCTGGAGTTCCTTGAGTTCGATCTGCATCTGCTGGCGCAGCTTGAGGTCCAGGGCGCCGAGCGGTTCGTCGAGGAGGAGGACCTTGGGCTCCACCACGAGGGCCCGGGCGAGGGCGACGCGCTGCCGCTGGCCGCCCGAGAGCTGCGCGGGGCGCCGGTCCAGGAATTTGCCGAGCTGGACCCGGTCCAGGGCTTCCGCGGCGCGTTCCCGTCGCTCGGCCTTCGCCATCCCCCGGACCCGGAGCCCGTAGGCGACGTTGTCGATGAGGGACATGTGGGGGAAGAGCGCGTAGTCCTGGAAGACGGTGCTGACGTCCCGTTCGAAGGGCGCCTTGGTGCTGACGTCCACTCCGTCGAGCTCGATGGTCCCTGAGGTGGGGAGTTCGAAGCCCGCGATCATGCGCAGCACGGTGGTCTTGCCGGAACCGGAGGGTCCCAGCATGGAGAAGAACTCGCCCTGGCGGATGTCGAGATCCACCCCGTCCACGGCGTTCACCTCGCCGAAGGTCTTGACGAGGTCCTTCAGCCGGATGGCCGGGACCGCGTCCCGGGCCTCGGGGGCGTCCACCGCTGTGGAGGACGCCGGGTGGCGCATCGCCTGTTCGCTCATCGCAGTGCCTTTTCTGTGGTCAGGGGCCCTTTCACGGCCCGGAATCCGGAGTGCGCGGCCACCGTGATGTGGCTCACATGCAACTTCTGGGCTAAAGACTATTACTTAAGAGGATTTATGTATAGACCCTGATTCCGAGCCCGGCTAGCATGGCGTGTAAGCCGGGATCCCGGCCCGCTCCAGCCGCACCGACGCCGCGGGGAGCCACGCCAGGAGGGGGTTCACGCATGTCGCTCTCACCCCTCGGCGCGTCCCGCAGCCTCGCCGCGCTGTTCACCCCCATCAAGTCCGGGGGCCTGGTGGACGAGGTCTGCTCCCGGATCGAACTGGCCATCGAGACCGGCCTGCTCACGGCCGGGCAGCGCCTGCCCAATGAGGTGGAACTCGCCTCCGCCCTGGGCGTTTCAGCCGTCACCACTCGCGAGGCCCTCTCTCAGCTCCGCGGCCAGGGGCTCATCCGCACGGTGCGCGGGCGCAGCGGCGGCAGCTTCATCGCCGACGACGCCCTGCCGTCCCCGCAGAAGGCCCGCCAGCGCCTCGCTTCCCTCACCCGGCTCCAGATCAGCGACCTCAGCCTGCACTACCAGGCGATCGCGTCCGCCTGCGCCGGCCTGGCCGCCCGGCGTGCCACCGCGGACGATGTCGACACGCTCGAAGAACTCGCCTTCCTGCCCGGCAAGGACACCGAGGATCCCCTGGCCTGGCGCATGGCGCACTCCGAATTCGTCCTGGAGATCGCCGCCGCCGCGCGATCCGCACGCCTGGCCCGCGAACTGCTCCGCATCCAGGCGGAGCTCGGCACCTTGACGCTGCTGCCCTTCGGGGAACAAGCTTTTCGCGTGGAGGCCACCCGGCTCCATCAAGCCCTCGCCACCGCCATCGGACAGCACGATCCCCCCACCGCAGAGTCCCTGGTGCGCGAACTCATCCAGAACATCAGTTCATGGCTGCTCAGCGAACTCGCCACGGAGCAGCTCAGCCGCAAGGAGGCGGCTCATGACACACACTGACCCCATCACCCTTCCCCAGCCCGCCGAAGACGCCCCCGAGTCCATCCGGCACCTGAACACCCTGCTCGACACCCTCGACAGTCACCTGGTGACCTGGGCGGAGCAGACCACCGCCTGGCTCGCGGCGACGCCCCGGATCACGAGCACCGCCGTGGACAAGGTCATCCGCCCCGCTGTCGAAGCACTGCTCCACCAGCCGGGCTCCCCGTTCGCGGGGGCCGGTTTCGTCGCCAACCTCGGCCTCCTGGCGCCCGACCGCAGCTATATCGCCTGGTGGCAGGGCGACGACATGGAGCGCGTCGACGCCCTGGCGAACTTCAGTCCCCAGCCCGTCAGCCGGTACATGCGGGCCGAGTGGTTCCGCGTCCCCGTCTCGACCGGCCTGCCGCACGTCACCGGCCCGTACATCGACCTCCTCTGCACGGACGAATACGTCTGCACCTTCACCCACCCGGTGTTCCGTGACGGTCTCGTGGCGGGCATCGTCGGGATGGACGTGACGGCGCAGAACCTCGAGGTGATGGCCCTCGCGTCCCTCCGAACGCTGGGTCCGGAGGCCGCCCTGGTGAGCGACGCCGGCCGCGCAATCGTGGCCGTGAGCCCCTCGGTGGACCCGGGCGACGCCGTGCACGTGGCTCCGGGCGCGGCCTCCTACCGCCTGGGTCGCCACTTCACGGCCCACACCGCGGTCACGCCCGTCGGCTGAGCGTCGCGGGCGAGGCGCCGCCGGCGGGCAGTACGGGCGGACGGTACGGGCGGACAACGCCGGGCCCGGGAGCCCGGCGTCCGGCGCCCGCCGTCCATCGCCTTCGTGACACGTCCGCACGCCTGTGACGCTTGACACCCACCCCTCTCGCGCCGTTCAATAATTACGCATATTGAAAATCAACTTTCGCAATGCGAAATTGTGAGGAGCTTCCGTCGGGACGGTCTCACGCGGCGTCACAACCGCGCCCATCCCCGACCGGGACGCCTCCACGCAGAGGACAGAGGACACATGACGCTCGACGAATTCAACGCCCTGTCGCGGGAGGACGCCATCGCCGTCGTCCGCCCGTGCCTGGACATCCAGCGCTGGATCGAGGCCGTGGTGGACGCGCGCCCCTACGCCTCGGCCGGGGAGCTGAGTGAGACGGCCGGGTCCGTCGCGGACCCGTTCACGGCGGAGGAACTCGAAGCCGCGCTCGCGCACCACCCGCGGATCGGGGAGCGGGCCAAGGGGGACAGCAAGGAGGCCTCGCTGTCCCGCAATGAACAGTCCGCCGTCGACCCCAGCGACCGCGAGGTCCAGGAGGCCCTGGCCACCGGCAACGCCGCTTACGACCAGAAGTTCGGCCGGGTCTTCCTGATCCGCGCCGCAGGCCGCAGCGCTCAGGAGATCCTGGCTGCGCTGAACGAACGCCTGGGCAACACCCCGGAAGTAGAAGACATCATCGTGGCCGAGCAACTGCGCCAGATCGCCGTGCTCCGCCTGGAAGGAGCCGTGCAGGCATGAGCGTTTCCCAGATCACCACCCACATCCTGGACACCGGTTCAGGCCGGCCCGCGGCCGACGTCCCCGTGATCCTCTTCGCGGGCGCCGACGGCGCCTGGACCGAGGTCGCCCGTGGCGCCACCGACGCCGACGGCCGGATCAAGAACCTCGGCCCCGAGTCCGTCCCCGGCGGCACCTACAAGCTCAACTTCGCCACCGGCGCCTACTACGAGGGCCAGGGCCAGTCCACGTTCTTCCCGGAGGTCGAACTGACGTTCGCCGTGGCGGACACGGGCGAGCACTACCACGTTCCGCTCCTCCTGAGCCCCTTCGCGTTCTCCACGTACCGGGGCTCCTGACTCTCTCACTTCCCTTCCCCCGAACCGCCAGTAGGCGCCCGTATCGCCACCGCATACGGGCGCCTACTGGCGGTTCGCGCATGAGTGGGGAGGACTGCGAAGGATCCTGCGGGCCTGCACGGGAAGCTCGCAGGGAACATCCAGTGATCCGGGATACCCTTGAAGGCATGCAGCAGGACCCCGCCTCCTCAGGCGACACGACGTTCGAACAGCGCCAGATCACCGTGCGTACCGCCCCGAAGTACGTGCCGTTCCTGGTGCTCGGCGGTCTGATCGGCCTGGCCGTCGCCGCGATCTCCGCTTTCGGGTTCCCCAACCCCCAGTCGGCTTCCAACCCGGCCCGGTCCTATGACCCCAGCACGGTCTTCGGGTTCCTTGCCGTCCTGTTCGCCGGCCTCGGCGTCGTCCTCGGGGCCATCGTGGCGCTGATCCTGGACCGCGTGGGCCGCAAGCGCAGCCGCATCGCCACCGTTCAGGCCCTCACCCCGGAAGAGGACCGCGCGGCCGAGCAGGCCGAACGGGACGCCGACGCCTGACGGCGTCCACCCACCTCCCCCGCGGCCTCCGCACCGCTGCTGAACAGGCTCTTCACCGCTTTCCGCGACCCTCGCGCCGGCGCCCGGCGCGCGACGGCGGAGGGCCGCCGTCGCGGTTCCCGTCACAGGGCGGCGCGTCCCTCCGGACATGCGATAATTGAGCAGTGGCACGCGGCGACGGAAAACTCACACACGATCTTCTTCCCGGCGAAAAAGGCCCCCAGGACGCCTGTGGCGTCTTCGGCGTCTGGGCACCGGGCGAAGAAGTGGCAAAACTGACCTACTACGGCCTTTACGCTCTGCAACACCGCGGACAGGAATCCGCCGGCATTGCGACGAGCGATGGGCAACGCATCAACGTCTACAAGGACATGGGACTCGTGTCCCAGGTGTTCGACGAGACCACCCTGAACACCCTCACGGGTCACCTCGCGGTGGGGCACTGCCGGTACTCCACCACGGGTGCGAGTCACTGGGCCAACGCCCAGCCGACCCTGGGAGCCACCGCCAACGGCACCGTGGCCCTGGCGCACAACGGCAACCTGACCAACACCGCCGAACTCCGCCAGATGATCATGGACCGCACCGGCGGCCAGCTCAGCGGCGAGATGAAGCAGGGCAACACCTCGGACACCGCCCTGGTCACGGCCCTGCTGGAGGGCGACAACGGCAAGACCCTGGAGCAGACGGCGCTCGAGCTGCTGCCCAAGATCAAGGGCGGCTTCTGTTTCGTCTTCATGGATGAAGGCACCCTTTACGCCGCCCGCGACACCTACGGCATCCGCCCGCTGGTGCTCGGCCGCCTGGAGCGCGGCTGGGTGGTGGCCTCCGAGCAGTCCGCTCTCGCCACCGTCGGCGCGAGCTTCATCCGCGAGATCGAGCCGGGCGAGTTCCTGGCCATCGACGAGAACGGCGTCCGCACCCAGCGCTTCGCCGAGGCGACCCCGGCCGGTTGCGTCTTCGAATACGTCTACCTGGCCCGTCCGGACGCCTCGATCGCCGGCCGCTCCGTCTACGAATCCCGCGTGGAGATGGGCCGTCAGCTGGCCCGCGAGAACACCCACGAGGCGGACATCGTCATTCCCGTGCCGGAATCCGGCACCCCCGCCGCCGTCGGCTACGCCGAAGAGTCCGGCATCCCGTTCGCGCACGGCTTCGTGAAGAACTCCTACGTGGGACGCACCTTCATCCAGCCCTCGCAGACGCTGCGCCAGCTGGGCATCCGCCTCAAGCTCAACGCCCTCGAGTCAGTGATCCGCGGCAAGCGCGTGGTGGTGGTGGACGACTCGATCGTGCGCGGCAACACCCAGCGCGCCATCGTGCGCATGCTGCGGGAGGCCGGGGCCAAGGAGGTCCACGTCAAGATCTCCTCGCCGCCCGTGCAGTGGCCGTGCTTCTACGGCATCGACTTCGCGTCCCGCGCGGAACTGATCGCCTCCGGCGCCTCCATCGAGGAGATCTCCAAGGCGATCGGCGCGGACTCCCTCGCGTACATCTCCGAGGACGGCATGATCGCCGCGACCCACCAGCCGCGCGAACGCCTCTGCACCGCGTGCTTCACGGGCAAGTACCCGATCGCCCTTCCGGATCCGGAGCTGCTCGGCAAGAACCTGCTGGAGCGCGAGGACGAGGCCCCGGCCGACACCCAGGCGGTCCCCGCCCCCACGGCCGGGCCGTCCGAGGAGCCGCAGGTCGCTCCCACGGGTGAGGTCGTCGCGGGCGCCACCGGATGCGATCCGGGCCCCGACTCCGAGTTCGAGAACTTCCTGACCGACGCAGACAAGCGCCCCGCTTCCTAAGCCGCGCCCACCAGAAAGGCAGCCATGAGCTCCTCCCCCGCCGAGAACGGCATCACCTACGCCTCCGCCGGCGTCGATGTGGAAGCCGGCGACCGCGCCGTCGAACTGATGAAGGACGCCGTCAAGGCGACCCACAACTCCTCCGTGCTGGGCGGCGTGGGCGGCTTCGCCGGCCTCTTCGACGTCTCCCGCCTCCTGACGTACCGCAAGCCGCTGCTCGCGACGTCCACGGACGGCGTCGGCACCAAAGTCGCGATCGCCCAGGCCATGGACATCCACGACACCATCGGCTTCGACCTGGTGGGCATGGTGGTGGACGACATCGTCGTGGTGGGCGCCGAGCCGCTCTACATGACCGACTACATCGCCTGCGGCAAGGTGGTCCCGGAGCGCATCGCGGACATCGTCCGCGGCATCGCCGCGGCCTGCTCCGTGGCGGGCACCGCGCTGGTGGGCGGCGAGACGGCTGAGCACCCCGGTCTGCTGGGTGAGCACGAGTACGACGTCGCGGGCGCGGCCACCGGCGTGGTCGAAGCCGACGCGCTGCTCGGCCCGGAGCGGGTCAAGGCGGGCGACGTCGTGATCGGCATGGCCTCCTCCGGCCTGCACTCCAACGGCTACTCCCTGGTCCGCCGCGTCATCAACCACGCCGGCTGGGAACTGGACCGTCAGGTGTCCGAGCTCGGCCGCACCCTCGGCGAGGAGCTCCTGGAGCCCACCCGCGTGTACGCCGCCGACTGCCTCGACCTGACCCGTGCCTTCCCGGTGAACTCCGGCAAGGGCATCAACGGATTCAGCCACGTCACGGGTGGTGGCCTGGCCGCCAACCTGGCCCGCGTGCTGCCGCAGGGCCTGCTGGCCACGGTCGACCGCAACACCTGGGAACTGCCCGCGATCTTCAAGCTGGTCTCCGAGCTGGGCAACGTGCCGCTCGCCGATCTGGAGCGCACCCTGAACCTGGGTGTGGGCATGGTGGCGATCGCTTCCCCGGAAGCCGCGGATGCCGCCGTCGCGCGTCTGAACGAGCGTGGCCTGCCGTCCTGGGTCATGGGCACGGTCGCCGAGGACACCGGCGCCTTCACCGGCACGGTCGACTACGTCCAGGGCGCCAAGGGCGTCGACGGCGGCGCGGTCCGCCTGGTGGGCCAGTACGCCTGACCCTCCCCCCTCCCTCCCCCTCATCGACTGCTCCATAGGATGTCGTTTTCCCCCGGAAATCGGGGATTTCGACATCGTGTGGAGCAGTCGATCTTTGAGGGGTGAGGTCCGCTCCCCGTTCGGTGTCGCACGGTGTGACACGGGCCGTGCCAGAATGTGTCCGCGCCACGCATCACATCGACCTCTGGGGGAATCCTTGACCGAGAACACCGCCGCCTCCGGCCAGCCGCAGCCCGAGGGTGATCCCCGGCAGAACGACCCCTGGGAGCAGCCCCAGTACGGCGTCCGCTCGTCCGCGGACGTTCCGCCCTGGCACCCGGAGGCCAATGCGCAGCAGCGTGCGGCCGCCGTCCCGCCGCAGCCGGCGCCCGGCGAGGACGTCGTGCGGGGAACCCTGTTCGCACTGGTGGTTCTTCCGCTCGGAATCATCGTCTGGATGCTGCTGTGGGAGGTGCATGTGATCGCGTCGATCGTCACCTTCGGCGTGGCCGCCGGTGCCGCGCGCCTCTATGTCGTCGGCACCAGGGGCCGCCTGAGCCGCACCGGGGTCTGGGTGATCGTGGGCATCACCGTCGCCACCGCGATCCTCGCGTTCGTCGGCGGAGTCTGGCTCGACGCCGTCGACTTCCTGGGCGGTTCCCCTCTCGCCAGGATCTTCGACCCGGAGCCGTGGCGCCTCATGGCGGACAACCTCGCGTCGAACCCCGACTTCGTCAAGGGCTATTCGGGCGATCTGCTCATGTCCCTGGCGTTCGGCGCGCTGGGCTGCTTCTTCACCCTCCGTCGTCTCTTCGCGGCCACCAGGAATCACTGAGCCCTCCTACCAACGATCGACTGCTCCATTGGATGTCAAAATCCCCCATTTCCGGGGAAAAACGGCATCCTATGGAGCAGTCGATCGTTAAGGAGGGGGGTGTTACTTCAGGCCGAGCTGTGCGGTGGGGACCTTGGCCGTCTCGCGGGCGGTCAGTGCGGACACCGCGGCGATCACGCAGATGACCGCGGCGAAGATCGACGTCTGGACCCAGCCGCCGGGGCCGGTGCCGCCGATCGCCGAGACGATCGTGGGGGCGAAGCCGGCCATGAGGAAGCCGAGCTGGGTTCCCACGGCCAGGCCGGAGAAACGGACCTGGGTGCTGAACATCTCGCCGTAGAAGGACGGCCAGACCGCGTTCGCCGCCGCATAGCCGCACGAGAAGTACACGATGGCCGCCGCGAACATCAGCGGGACGGAGCCGGACTGCAGACTCAGGAAGAACAGCGGCGTCATGACCGCGCTGGACAGGGCGCCGTAGACGAACAGCGGCTTGCGGCCGAAGCGGTCAGCCAGCGTGCCGAAGAACGGCTGGGTGCCGAGCGCCACCACGTTCGCCACGACCACGAGCCACAGCGTCACGGTGCTGTCCACATGGGCGACCTGCTTGCCGTAGCTGATGGCGAGCGTTCCGAAGACGGTGCTGATCGCGGCGATGAAGGCGCAGCAGACGACGCGGACCACGTCACGCCAGTGATACTTCATCAGCTCGACGAAGGGCAGCCGCGCCTTCTTGGCCTCGGCGAAGGTGGTGGGCTCGTGCAGGCTGCGGCGGATGAAGAACGCGACCACGACGACGGCGGCGCTCAGCCAGAACGGGATGCGCCAGCCGATGCCGTACTTGAGGTCGTCCGGCAGGGCGACGATGGGGATGAAGGCCAGGGCGGCGAGGATCTGCCCGCCCTGCGTCCCGGTGAGGGTCCACGAGGTGAAGAACGCGCGACGGTCGTCGGGGGCATGTTCCAGCGTCATCGAGGAGGCGCCGGCCTGTTCACCGGCCGCGGAGAGCCCCTGGCAGAGGCGCGCGAGGACCAGGAGAGCAGGCGCCCACCAGCCCACCGTCTTGAAGTCCGGGAGGCAGCCGATGACGAAGGTCGAGGCGCCCATCAGGACCAGGGTGAACATGAGCACCCTCTGTCGTCCGAGACGGTCGCCGAAGTGACCGAGGAAGACCGCGCCCACGGGCCGGGCGATGTAGGCGAAGCCGAAGGTCGCGAAGGACATGATGGTGGCGTTCGCGTCGGCGCTCGGGAAGAACACCTTGGGGAAGATCAGCGCCGCGGCGGAGCCGAAGATGAAGAAGTCGTAGTACTCCACCGCGCTGCCGAGGAAGCTGGCCAGTGCGGCCTTCCGGGGAGTGCCGGAGTGGCCCGCGGCCGCTCCGGAGGGGACGGCGCCCGGCGCTGCGGGCGGAAGGGTCTGATTCATGGGATTCCTTCGGTGTGACGGCGATGTCGCATCAGGGTGGAGTCGCTGGGGTGAATGCGGGCGGCCGGCCCGGATCACGGTTTCGGCTGGCGAGAGAATTCCCGCTCGGCAACAGCTTCCGGATCATGAGAGCTGTTGGTGCGATATAGAAGATTCTGGCTGTGAGCGCCGTCACTGTCAAGAATTTTTCTCACGATCTAGATATAGCTCTCACAATGTGGCAATCTTCTCTTCATGAGCGAGAAGGAAACCGGCAAGACGGACATGATCGGCAAGGCGCTGAGCCTGCTGGTGCTGCTGGGCGACGAGCCCCGTGGCGCGAGCGCCGCGGAGCTGGCACGCCGATCCGATCTGCCGTTCAGCACCGCCTACCGGCTGCTCGGATCCCTGACGCGGGACGGTTTCGTGGATTACGAACCCGAGGGGCGGCGGTACCACCTAGGGCTCCGGGTCTTCCAGTTGGGGCAGCGCGTCTCCAACCACCACGGCTTCGCCGGGACAGCGCGGCCGGTCCTGCAGCGGGTCACCGAAGGCACGGGCGAGGCGACGATCCTCTCCGTCCGCGATCAGCACCGCTACCTGACCGTGAACAAGGTGGACGGCCCCCAGATGTTCCGCGTCACGAGCGACCCCGGACACCTCGGCCAGCTGCACACGACGGCGGTGGGCAAGGTCCTCGTGGCGTTCGCGCCGGAGGAGGAGCGGGAGGCGCTCCTGGCCGAGCTGGAGCTGACGCCCCTCACCGAGCACTCGATCACGGACCGCGAGGCGTTCCGCGCCGAGATCGCCCGCGTCCGGCACCAGGGCTTCGCCCTCATGGACGAGGAGAACGAGATCGGCATGCGGGCCATCGCAGTGCCGGTGCTCGCGGGCCACGGCGGTGTTCTCGCGGCCCTCGCCACCGCGGCGCCGGTATTCCGGATGAGCGTGGAGCAACTGCAGGGCGCCGTCCCCCTCCTGCGGGACGCGGCCGGCGAGCTGGCCGCGCGCCTGCCGTCGCGATGAGCGCAGTGGCGAACCTCGCGACGAGGTGGGCACTCGATCACAGCGCCCGCTCGCGACATTCGTTCGTCATACGAACACTTGTACCTGATGTGAACATCGTGTGTACCCTGGGTCATACCGTCCGGCACTGAACCCTCAGGCCGACAAAGGAGCGAAGAGCATGAGCACTCGAGCAGGATCATTCCTGGTGGGCCTGGTGGGCGAGGGCGTCCTGCCGTCCCTCACCCCGCCGATGCACGAGCGGGAGGGCGACCGGCAAGGTCTCCGGTACCTGTACCGTCCCCTCGACCTGCTCGAGACCGGCCTACCCGCCGCCTCGATCGGTGAGCTGCTCCGCTGGGCCTCCGACCTCGGCTTCAACGGCCTGAACATCACGCACCCCTGCAAGCAGCTCGTGATGGCGCACCTCGACGAGGTGTCCGAGGATGCCCGCCGCCTCGCCGCGGTGAACACCGTCGTGATCGAGGACGGACGCTTCATCGGCCACAACACCGATTTCTCCGGCTTCGCCCGAGCCCTCGCCGACGGTCTGCCGGGAGCCTCACTGGAGCGGGTGGTGCAGCTGGGTGCGGGAGGCGCCGGATCCGCCGTCGCCTATGCGCTCCTGACCGCCGGCGTCGGGGTGCTGGATCTGGTGGACACTGACCCTGCCCGGTGCGCCGAGCGGGCCGAGAGCCTGCGGGCGCTGTTCCCCGGCGCGGTCGTCACCGCGCACTCCCCGGAAGAGCTGCCGGCGCTCCTGCCGCTCGCCGCGGGCCTGGTGCACTGCACGCCCGTCGGGATGGCGGCGCACCCCGGCGTCCCGCTGGATCCGGCGCTGCTGGAGCCCCGGCACTGGGTGGCGGACATCGTCTACCGGCCGCTCGAGACCGAACTGGTGCGCCGGGCCCGGGCCATCGGCTGCCGCGTCCTGGACGGGGGCCGCATGGCGGTGGGACAGGCCGCCGACGCCTTCCGGCTGTTCACCGGCCTCGACGCCGACGCCGTCCGCATGCGCGAGCACTTCCTGGAGCTGATCGCGGCGGAGGACGCCTCAGCCGGCGCTGCCCCGGACAGCACCACCGCCGCGGAAGGAGGCCGCTGATGCGCACGGGAGTCGCCACCGTCTGCCTGTCCGGCACACTCCGCGAGAAGATGCAGGCCTGCGCCATCGCCGGCTTCGACGGGATCGAGATCTTCGAACCCGATCTGATCACCTCCCCGCTCAGCCCCGAGGACGTCCGCTCCCTGGCCGCCGACCTCGGCCTCGGCCTGGACCTGTACCAGCCGTTCCGCGACTTCGACAGCGTCCCCGAGGACCTCCTGCGGGAGAACCTCCGCCGCGCCGACGCGAAATTCCGCCTCATGTCCCGGCTCGGCATGGACACGATCCTCGTGTGCAGCAACGTCGCCACCGCGCAGATCGACGACGACGGCCTGCGCGCCGAGCAGCTCGCCCGCCTCGCGGAGCTGGCCGGTGAGCACGGGGTGAAGGTGGCCTACGAGGCGCTGGCCTGGGGCAAGTACGTCAACGACTACGAACACGCGCACCGGCTCGTCGAGATGGTGGACCACCCGAACCTCGGCACCTGCCTGGACTCGTTCCATATCCTCTCCCGGGACTGGGACACCGCGCCGATCGAGGCCTTCGACCCGGAGAAGATCTTCTTCGTCCAGGTGGCGGACGCCCCGCGCCTCTCCATGGACGTCCTGTCCTGGAGCCGCCACCACCGGGTGTTCCCGGGCGAGGGGCAGTTCGATCTGGCGAAGTTCATGGGCCACGTGATCCGGGCGGGCTACTCCGGTCCGGTCTCCCTCGAGGTCTTCAACGACGTCTTCCGGCAGGCCGATGTGGACCGCACCGCAGTGGACGCCATGCGGTCGCTCATCTGGCTGGAGGAGCAGAGCGCGCGCTGGCTCACCGAGCAGGACGGGGACTCGGAAGGGGCGCGCCGTCGTCGTCATCCGATGGAGCTGGCCACCCTGCCCAGGGTTCCGGAGCCCGCCGGCTTCGACTTCGCCGAGGTGAAGGCCGAGGACACCGCCGGTCTGGAGACGCTGCTCGGGCAGCTGGGCTTCAGTTTCGCGGGACGGCACCGCACCAAGGACGTCCAGCTCTGGACGCTGGGCCAGGCGCGCGTCATCATCAACGAGCAGGCGCCCTCCCAGGCCGAGCCCGCGATTGCCGCGCTCGGCTTCGACGTCGAGTCACCGCTGCTCGCCTCCGCCCGCGCCCAGCAGCTGAAGGCGCCCTCGGTCGCCCGCACGGTGCAGGCCGACGAGGAGGTCTTCCAGGGGGTCTCCGCCCCGGATTCCACGGAGATCTTCCTGTGCCAGAGCCGGCCCGGCGGAGTCGCCGTGTGGACGCACGAGTTCGGTGACGGGGAACGCCCCGGAGAAGCGAGCGGCGCCGCGAGGATCGACCACGTGAACCTGGCGCAGCCGTGGCAGCACTTCGACGAGGCCGTCCTCTTCTACACGAGCGCCCTGGCGCTGGAACCCGCGCCGTTCGCGGAGGTGCCGAGCCCCACCGGCCTGGTCCGTTCGCAGGTCATGCAGACCTCCGACCGTGCCGTGCGCCTGGTGCTCAACCTCGCCCCCGTGATCCAGCAGGGCCTCGGCCCGGGTGGGAATCCGGGCCGCAAGACCTACCAGGAGCACATCGCCTTCGCCGTGGACGACCTGGTGGCCACAGCCCGCGCGGCGAAGGACCGGGGGCTGGAATTCCTGCCCATCCCGGCCAATTACTACGAGGACCTGGACGCCCGGTTCCAGCTCGATCCGGAGTTCCTGGCCACCCTCCGGGACCTCGATCTCCTCTACGACCGCGACGGCGACGGCGAGTTCCTGCACTTCTACACCGCCACGGTGGGCAGCGTCTTCTTCGAGATGGTGGAGCGACGCGGCGGCTACGACGGTTACGGCGCCGCGAACGCCCCGGTCCGCCACGCCGTCCAGTACGACGCCCGTCAGGATCGGCCGTCCGCCTGAGCGGCACGGCCCGGCACGAGGAGGTGTCTCATGGCGAACTCCGCATCCGGTGACTCCGTGGTGGACCGCGTGGTGCGGCTGCTGGCCGCCTTCCCGGAGGGCACCCCACGACTCAGCCTCTCCGACCTCGCGGCCCGGGCGGGGCTTCCGCTGTCCTCCGCGCACCGCCTCGTCGGGCAGATGAGCGATCACGGGCTCCTCGACGTCGAGGAGGGCGGCGCGGTCAAGCCCGGGCTGCGCCTCTGGGAACTCGTCAGCAGGAACGCGCCCACCCTGGAGCTGCGCACCGTGGCCCTGCCGTTCATGGAGGACATCCAGCAGGTGCTCCGGCAGAACGTGAACCTCGCCGTGCTGGATGGGCAGGACGCCTTGTTCGTGGAGCGGCTCTCCCGGCCGGGCTCCGTGACGAACCGCGCGACGGTCGCGGGCCGGCTTCCCGTGTACATCTCCTCGGCGGGTCTGGCGCTCATGGCGTTCCAGCCCCGGGAGGTCCAGGCGGAGTACGTGGCGCGGCAGACCCTCGCGGGCGCCGTGCCGGAGGACGAACTCCGCCAGCGGCTCGCGGAGACCGCCCGCAACGGGTATGCCCAGCTCGTGGGGATCCTCGACCCCGAAACGTCGGGCATCGCCGCGCCCGTGCTCGACCCGCAGGGCCACGCGGTGGCCGCGCTCGGCGTCGTCGTCCCGGTGACGGAGGTGCGCCTCCGGGAGATCGTGGCGGCGCTCCAGGCCGCGGCGCAGGGCGTGCGGCGCGGCCTGGAGACGATCCGGCGGGCTTAGTCCACCGGGCGCGACGTCGGGACGAACAGCAGCGCGGCCAGCGCCGCCACCGCGGCGAGGGCGAACACGTAGAAGCCCCACGGATAAGCGATGCCTCCGGCGACGAGTGCTCCCGTGACGGCAGGGCCCAGGATCGCTCCCACGCGGCCCACGCCCGCGGAGAATCCGAGCGCGGTGCCCGTGAGTTCGCGGGGGAAGAGCTGGCTCACCCAGGCGTACACCAGGACCTGCGCGCTGAACACGAACACCCCGGTGACGAAGACGGCCAGGTCGAGCAGGATCTCGTTCTGGAGCTTCAGGCTGAGCAGGGCGAGCAGCACCGCGGCCAGGCCGAACCAGAGCAGGGTGATCCGCTTGGTGCCGTGCCGGTCGGCGAGCCAGCCGGCCAGCAGGAGCCCCGCCACGGCGCCGAGGTTCAGGATGAACAGCAGGGCGAGGGACGAGCTCATCGAGTACCCGGCACTCGCCATGAGGGTCGGAAGCCAGGTGTTCAGGCCGTACACGAGCAGCAGCCCCATGAAGGACGCGGCCGCGATGCCCGCTGCGATGAGCGGGTACGGCTTCCGCAGCAGGACCTTCAGGCCCGGCTTCGCGCCGACGTCTGCCACCGCCTGGCCGCCCTCGGAGGCGCCCACGGCGAGCCGGTCCACCGTGGTGTCCGGCAGGCGGAACCACAGGATCGGCGCGAGGACGAGGCCGGCGACGCCGCCGATCACGAACACCGCGCGCCAGTTGGGAATGAGGGCCAGCGCGAGCAGCGACGTCACGACGGCGCCGGCGTGATAGCCGGTCATAGTGCGGGTGGTGGCGCGGGCGGCCGAGGACGCGGGGGCGAAGTCGTTCATGTAGGCCAGAGCCGCGGGCAGGCAGGCTCCGAGGCCGACGCCGGCGAGCAGCCGGAAGGCGCTGAAGACCGCGACGTTCGGGGCCACGGTGACGGCCAGGGTGAAGACGGAGAACCACAGCACGCAGGCCACCAGAAGGCGCTTGCGGCCGAAGCGGTCGGAGAGCGGCGCGATGAAGAGCGCGCCGAGCCCCACTCCCACGAGCGAGAGGGTGGCGGCCAGGGTGGCTCCGGCGGGATCGAAGCCGAGGTCCTTGCTCTTGAGCAGGGTGGGGATCACGGCTCCGAGGACCACCAGGTCGAAACCGTCCAGCACCATGGCCAGCCAGCAGAGGGCGGCCGGCCCGGAGGACCGGGGGCGGGACTGGACGAGGGAAGCGGACGGCGGGGAGGGGGACGGCGTTGTCACGAAAGGACCTCCTGAAGGGAATGGGCGTGAGAGGTGTATCACTTTCCCAACCCGGTCCGGAACGCGGTTTTCCATTGAATGGAACAGGACTTGGCCCGGAAGGTGATCCGGAGCACACTCGTCAGAGTCGTTCCGGACCGATCCGATGAGGGGTCGGTCCCTGCCGAAAGAGAGGCGCCCATGAGCCAAACTGAGACCCTCCGCACCCAGGTGGCCATCGTGGGAGGCGGCCCCGCGGGGCTCATGCTGTCCCATCTGCTGGCCACCCGGGGCATCGATTCCGTGGTGCTGGAGGCCCGCAGCCGCCAGGCGATCCACGAGACGGTCCGTGCCGGCATCCTCGAACACGGCACGGTGAATCTGCTGGTGGACTCGGGGGTCTCCGACCGGGTGCTGCGCGAGGGCGACCGGCACGACGGCATCGAACTCCGCTTCGACGGCGAGAGCCACCGCATCGACTTCCAGGAACTCGTCGGGGAATCGGTCTGGCTGTACCCGCAGACCGAGGTGTTCGCCGACCTCGCCGCGCGACGGGAGGCCGACGGCGGCGACGTCCGGTACGGGGTGTCCGGCGTGACGGTGCACGACGCCGCCTCCGATCCCCGGGTCACGTTCACGGACGCCGAGGGCCGGGACGTCGAGCTGCGCGCCGATTTCGTGGTGGGCGCGGACGGGTCCCGCAGCCACTGCCGGGGGCTGATCCCGGAGGACCGCCGTCGCCGGTACTTCAAGGAGTACCCCTTCGCCTGGTTCGGCATCCTCGCCGAAGCGCCCCGCAGCGCGGACGAGCTGATCTACGCGAACTCGCCCCAGGGCTTCGCGCTCATCAGCCAGCGCACCGAGACCATGCAGCGGATGTACTTCCAGTGCGATCCCGGGGAGTCGGCCGCCGAGTGGGGTGACGAGCGCATCTGGGCCACGCTCCGCGAGCGCGTGAACGGCAACGGCTTCGAACTGGTGGAAGGTCCGGTGCTGGAGAAGGTGGTGCTCCCGTTCCGCAGTTTCGTCCAGGCGCCCCTGCGTCACGGGAAGCTCTTCCTGGCGGGCGACGCCGCTCACACCGTCCCACCGACCGGCGCCAAAGGCCTCAACCTCGCCCTCCATGACGTCAGGATGCTCTTCGAGGCGTTCGATTCCTACTACACCGGCGGCTCGGAGGACCTGCTCGACGGCTACAGCGAGCGCGCCCTCGGCCGGGTCTGGAAGGCTCAGCACTTCTCGTCCTGGATGACGTCGCTGCTGCACGCCGCCCCCGGCGAGAGCGATTTCGACCGGGCCCGCCGGCGGGGCGAGCTCGACTCGGTCGTGTCCTCAGCCCACGGCCGGGCGTACCTGGCCGAGTCGTACACGGGGTGGCCGGATCATGGGTGAGGGCCGCCGTCGTCGTGCACTCAACTTCGCCTTGTTCGCTAGGCGAACACTAGTGCGTTATTCGAACGTCCCGGGTATGCTGGATCACACAGCACCCGGTTCGACCCCGGTCCTCGCCGGTGAACCCCTCCCCGACCGCTCTCAGAGCCGACCACTTCCCGAAAGGAGCCGGCCATGACCTCAGGGCCCCGCACCGTGCACCCTGACCCCGACGCCGCAGCGGAGACGCAGGCCGATCTCAACGCCGAGATCGCAGCGACCGCCGCCTCCTACCGCGAGGAACTCCTCGGCGGCGCCGCCCCGGAGACCCAGCCGCGGCTCGACTTCGCGCCGTACCGCAGCTCGATCCTGCGCCACCCCACCAAGAGCCTGCACCACGCGGACCCGGAGACCATCGAGCTGTTCTCCCCCGCGTTCGGGCATCAGGACGTCCACGCGCTGGAATCGGACCTGACCATCCAGCACAACGGCGAACCCCTCGGCGAGCGGATCATCGTCTCCGGCAAGGTCCTCGACGGCGACGGCCGCCCCGTGGCCGGGCAGCTCGTGGAGATCTGGCAGGCCAACTCGGCCGGCCGCTACATCCACAAGCGGGACCAGCACCCCGCACCGCTCGATCCGAACTTCACGGGCGTCGGCCGCTGCATCACGGGCGAGGACGGCTCCTACCGTTTCGTCACCATCAAGCCCGGCGCGTATCCGTGGAAGAACCACCTCAACGCGTGGCGCCCGGCGCACATCCACTTCTCACTCTTCGGCTCTGAGTTCACGCAGCGCATCGTCACCCAGATGTACTTCCCGGGCGACCAGCTCTTCCCGCTGGACCCCATCTACCAGTCGATCGTGGACCAGGACGCGCGGGACCGCCTCGTGGCCCGCTACGATCACGACCTCACCCGCCCCGAATGGGCCCTCGGCTACACCTGGGACATCGTCCTGACGGGCGCCCACCGGACCTGGACCGAGAACGAAGCCTTCGGCGACGCCGGAGACGAGGAGTAGACTGCCATGACCGAACAGACCCCGGGCACCCTCACCCCCACCCCCGGCCAGACCGTGGGGCCGTTCTTCGGCTACGCCCTGCCGTTCCCGAAGGACAACGAACTGCTGGCCCCCGGCACCCCTGGCTCCATCCGCTTGCAGGGCACCGTGTACGACGGCGCCGGCCACCCGGTCCCGGACGCCATCCTCGAGATCTGGCAGCCGGACAGCGCGGGGCGG
Source organism: Arthrobacter sp. RCC_34 (assembly GCF_041360795.1). Lineage (NCBI taxonomy): Bacteria > Bacillati > Actinomycetota > Actinomycetes > Micrococcales > Micrococcaceae > Arthrobacter > Arthrobacter sp. RCC_34. Next base: position 42,540 of record NZ_JBFUPW010000003.1, read on the forward strand.
GTTCCGCGCCGCACCGGCTCGCTCGTGCGGGACGGCTACACCTTCACCGGCTGGGGCCGCGCCTCCACGGGGAACACCGGCCGCTTCACCTTCACCACCGTGAACCCGGGTCCCACCGAGGAGGGCGCCGCGGCGTTCATCGCCGTCGCGGTGTTCGCCCGCGGGCTCATGAACCGGCTGTTCACGCGGATCTACCTCCCGGAAAACCCGGAATATCTCGCCACGGACCCCCTGCTCTCGTCCCTGCCGGAGGACCGCAGGGGCACCCTGGTCGCGCGGCGCGACGCCGACGGCGGCCTCAGCTGGGACGTCCGGCTGCAGGGCGACGACGAGACCGTCTTCCTGGACTTCGAGGGCACCTCCACCCCGACGGGGGCATCCCGGTGACGGACTTCGGACTGCTCAGCGCCATCACGGCGTCCCCCGAGGTCGACGCCCTGACCGGGGACCGCGCCGTGCTGACCGCGCTGCTCGATGTGGAGAGCACCTGGTCCGCCGTGCTGGAGGACGCCGGGCTCGTCCCGGCCGGGGCTGCGGACGCCGTCGCGGAGGCCGCCGATCCGGACCTGTACGACCCGGCGTCGCTCGCCCGGCAGGCACAGGGCGGCGGCAACCCCGTCATCCCGCTGGTCGCCGCGCTCAAGGCGCAGGTCCGCGGGATCGACCCCGCCGCCGTGAAGGCCGTGCACGCCTCGCTGACCAGCCAGGACGTGCAGGACTCCGCCCTCATGCTGCTGGCGGCCCGAGTGCGCGCGGAGCTGCTCCGCGAACTCTCCCACACCACGACGGCGCTCGCCCGGCTCTCGGAGGAGCACGCGGACACGCTGTGTGTCGGGCGCAGCCTGGGCCAGCACGCGCTGCCGTACACCTTCGGCCTCAAGGCGGCCCAGTGGCTCCAGGGCCTCAACTGCGCCGGTCGCCGACTCGGCGAGGCCACCCTGCCCGCCCAGTTCGGCGGGGCCGTCGGCACACTCGCGTCCGCCACGCTGCTCACGGCGGGCTCCTCCGCCTCCCCCTTCGCCCTGGCACAGGACCACGCCTCCCGGCTCGGGCTCGCCACGGCCCACGTGCCCTGGCACGGCGACCGCCAGCCGGTGACGGTCCTGGGCGACGCCCTCGCAGGGATCCTGGACGCGGCCGGCAAGATCGCCGGGGACGTCCTGTTCCTGACCCGTCCCGAGGTCGCCGAACTGGGCGAACCGACCGGGGCGGGCCGCGGCGTGTCCTCGGCCATGCCGCAGAAACAGAACCCCGTGCTGTCCGTCCTCCTCCGCAGCGCCGCGCTCCAGGGACCCACCTTCGCCTCGCAGCTGCACCTCGCCGCGGGACTCTTCAACGACGAACGGGCCGACGGCGCCTGGCACAGCGAATGGCCCGCCCTCCGGTCCCTGCTGAGCCTCTCGCTCGGCGCGGTGCTCACCTTGCGCGAAATGATCGAAGGCCTGCGTGTTTTCCCCGACGCCATGCGCCGCAACCTGGATCTCACCGGTCCGCTGCTGCTGAGCGAAAGGGTCAAAGCCGCCGTCGCGCCGCTGCTCGGTGATGCCGGGCAGGAGGCGCTCCAAGCAGTCGTCGACGCCGCGCTCCGGGAATCTCCCGAGCGGCGGGCGGACGCCTACGCCCGAGGGCTCCGGGCGGCGGTGCCGGTCGAGGCCCTGAGTGACGACGCCCTCGCGCAGCTGCTCGACCCCGCCGGCTATCTCGGGGAAGCCGAGGAGATCCGCCGCAGGATCCTCGACTCGCTCCCGGACGCACCCGACGCTCAGGACGAAGGAGCCACCCGTGACTGACACGATCGACACCGCCGCGCCCGCCCTCAAGGCGGTCCTGCTCTCGCCCCGCCGGGACCTCGGAGACCGGCCGCTCCTGGCGCTCGGCCCGTCCCTCGGCACCTCCACCGTGCTCTGGAATGAGACCGCGGCCCTGCTCGCGGACGAGTACGACGTGATCGGCTGGGATCTCCCGGGCCACGGCGTCTCCCCGGCCGCCGCACGCCCGTTCCGCATGGAGGACCTCGCCGCCTCGGTGCTATCGCTGGTGGATTCCATCGCCCCCGGCGCCCGCTTCCACTACGCCGGAGTCTCCCTCGGCGGCGCGGTGGGTCTCCAGCTCGCCCTCGACCACGGCGATCGGCTGCTCGGTCTGTCCGTGCAGTGCAGCGGCCCCAAGCTGGCCACCGAGGAGAGCTGGCTCGAACGTGCCGGCACCGTCCGGGCCCAGGGCACGGCCGTCATGATCCAGGGATCCGCGCAGCGCTGGTTCGCGGCGGGATTCATGGAACGCCGGCCGGAACAGAGCAGCCGACTGCTGCACGTCCTGCGGGACACCGAGCGGAACAGTTACGCAGCGTGCTGCGAGGCACTCGCAGCCTTCGACGTCCGCGACCGCCTGGGCGGGATCACCGTCCCCGTGCAGCTCGTCGCCGGGGTCGAAGACCAGGTGGCGCCGCCGTCGCTCGCCGAGGAGACCGCAGCGGCCATCACCGCGGGAGGTGGCACGGCGACCGTCGAGGTGCTCGACGGCGTCGCCCACCTCGCGCCGACCGAGGCGCCCCAGACGGTCGCCGCCCTTCTCCGTTCCTTCCTCCAGGAGGTCTCCGCATGAGTGAACAGCCACAGGATTCCGCACGCAACGGGGTCGTCCAGCCGGACTCCACCGCGCGCCAGATCCACGACGCCGGCATGGTGGTCCGCCGCGAAGTCCTCGGGGACGCCCATGTGGACCGGGCCAACGCCGCCAAGAACGAGTTCACCGAGGACTTCCAGGACATGATCACCCGCATCGCCTGGGGCGGGATCTGGACTCGGCCCGGGCTGTCCCGGCAGATGCGCTCGGCCGTGACCCTGACCGCCATGGTGGCGCACGGTCACTGGGAGGAGTTCGCCATGCACGTCCGCGCGGCGCTGCGGAACGGGCTGACCCGCGAGGAGATCAAGGAGATCCTCCTCCAGGCCGCCATCTACTGCGGGGTCCCCTCCGCCAACACCGCTTTCAAGACCGCACAGCAGGTCTTCGCAGAAATGGATCAGCCCTCATGAATCAGGCCTATGTGTACGACGCCGTGCGCACGCCCTTCGGCAAGTTCGGCTCCGGGCTGGCGGGGGTGCGTCCCGACGACCTCGCCGCGCACATCGTCCGCGAGTCGGTGCGGCGCGCCCCGGGTCTCGACGCCGCCCGGATCGACGAGATCGTCTTCGGCAACGCCAATGGCGCGGGCGAGGAGAACCGCAATGTGGCCCGCATGGCAGGCCTGCTCGCGGGGCTGCCCGTCTCCGTGCCCGGGACCACCGTCAACCGCCTCTGCGGGTCCTCCCTGGACGCGACGATCATCGCCTCCCGGCAGATCGAGACCGGCGACGCCGACCTCCTGCTGGTCGGCGGCGTGGAGTCCATGAGCCGCGCGCCGTGGGTGCTGCCCAAGACCACCCGCCCGTTCCCGGCCGGGGACATGACCCTCGCGTCGACCACGCTCGGCTGGCGCCTGGTGAACCCTGCGATGAACCCGGAGTGGACCGTGTCCCTCGGGGAGGCCACCGAACGGCTGCGGGAACGGCACCGCATCAGCCGCGACCGGCAGGACGAGTTCGCCGCGGAGTCCCACCGGCTGGCCGCCGCGGCCTGGGACGAGGGCTTCTACGACGCCCTCGTGTCCCCCGTTCCCGGCACCGAGCTGCTCCGGGACGAGGGCATCCGCCCCGGGACCACCACGGAGAAGCTCGCCGGCCTGAAGACCGTCTTCCGCCCGGACAACGGCGACCGTTCCGGCACGACGACGGGCGGCACGGTCACGGCGGGCAACGCCTCGCCGCTGTCGGACGGGGCCTCGGCGGCGTGGCTGGGCTCCGAACGGGCCGCCGGGCTGCTCGGGATGGATCCCGTGGCGCGCGTGGCAGGCCGGGGCGCGCACGGCAATGACCCGCAGTTCTTCGGTTTCGCGCCCGTGGAGGCGGCGAACCAGGCCCTCGCCCGGGCCGGCGTCCGCTGGGAGGAGGTGGGCGCCGTCGAGCTCAATGAGGCGTTCGCCGCCCAGTCCCTGGCCTGCGTCGACGCCTGGGGCATCGACCCGGGCATCGTCAACCGGCACGGTGGCGCGATCGCGATGGGTCACCCGCTGGGCGCCTCCGGGACGCGGATCCTCGGCACGCTGGCCCGCTCGCTCCAGGCGAGTGGCGAACGCTGGGGTGTCGCTGCGATCTGCATCGGCGTCGGGCAGGGCCTTGCCGTGGTGCTGGAGAACGTGAGCGCGGGGGTGAAGGGCTGATGCTGACCTTCCTCGACTCCGTGACCGAGGCGGTCGCGGGAATCCGTGACGGGTCCACCGTGATGATCGGCGGTTTCGGCAACGCCGGGCAGCCCTTCGAACTGATCGATGCGCTGCTGGACTCCGGCGCGACCGATCTGACCGTGGTGAACAACAACGCCGGGCAGGCCGACCAGGGCCTCGCGCTGCTCATCAAGGAGGGCCGGGTGCGGAAGATGATCTGCTCCTTCCCGCGCCAGTCCGACTCCTGGCACTTCGACGAGAAGTACCGGGCCGGCCAGATCGAACTGGAGCTCGTCCCCCAGGGCAATCTGGCCGAGCGCATCCGCGCGGCGGGGGCCGGGATCGGCGGGTTCTTCACGCCCACCGGTTACGGGACCATGCTCGCCGAGGGCAAGGAGACCCGCTTCCTGGACGGCGTGTGGCAGGTGTTCGAGACGCCCATCCACGCCGATGTCGCGCTGATCAAGGCGCTCAAGGCCGACGGCAAGGGCAATCTGGTGTACCGCAAGACCGCCCGGAACTTCGGCCCCATCATGGCCGCCGCCGCACGGCACACCATCGCCCAGGTCTCCGAGATCGTGCCGGTCGGCGCCCTGGACCCGGAGCACGTCGTGACCCCGGGCATCTACGTCAACAGCATCGTGAAGGTGGCCTCATGAGCACGCTTCCGTCCCTTCAGACCTCGCCCGAGATGCTGGGCCGGTCCGAGCTCGCCGCGCTCGTGGCCCGCGACATCCCCACGGGTTCCTTCGTGAACCTGGGGATCGGGCAGCCTACGCTGGTCTCCAATTTCCTCACCGAGGAACAGAACGTCACCCTCCACACGGAGAACGGCATGCTCGGCATGGGGCCAGAGGCCGTGGGCGAGCAGATCGACGGCGACCTCATCAACGCCGGGAAGATCCCGGTCACCGAGCTCCCCGGGGCGTCCTACTTCCATCACGCCGACTCGTTCGCGATCATGCGCGGCGGCCACCTGGACATCTGCGTGCTGGGCGCCTTCCAGGTCTCCGCCACGGGCGATCTGGCGAACTGGCACACCGGCGCCCCGGACGCGATCCCCGCGGTCGGCGGCGCCATGGACCTGGCCACGGGCGCCAAGGACGTGTTCGTGATGATGAGCCTGCTCACCCGCGACGGCGCCTCCAAGCTCGTGGAGACCTGCACGTACCCGCTCACGGGCGTCGGCTGCGTGACCCGGGTCTACACGGAACGCGCAGTGTTCCTCATCGGGCGCGACGGCGTCACGGTGCGGGAGACCTTCGGCTGCACCGTGGAGGAACTCCGCTCCCTCGTGCCGATGCCGCTGCTCACCCCTGCCGGCTGAGCCGGGAGGCCCGAGCCGACCCCGCGAGGCCACCGCGGAGCGGCCACATAGGATAGGTGATCATGAGAGAAGCAGGACCAGCTGCCCCGCAGGCCGGCGATCAGTATGTGCAATCGCTCGCCCGCGGCCTCGCGGTGATCAGGGCCTTCGACGCGAACAACCCGCACATGACTCTGAGCGAGGTCGCCGTGCGGACGGGCCTGACCCGTGCCACCGCGCGCCGCTTCCTGCACACCCTGGTGGAGCTGGGCTACGTCCGCACGGACGGCAAGACCTTCGCCCTGACCGCTCTCGTGCTCCAGCTCGGCTACTCGTACCTGTCCGCCCTCACGCTCCCCCAGCTGGCTCAGCCGCATCTGGAGGAGCTGTCCGTGCGGCTCGGGGAGTCGACGTCGGCCGCGGTGCTGGACGGGAACGACATCTTCTACGTCGCCCGCGTGGCCACCCGCCGCATCATGACCGTCGGCATCACGGTGGGGACCCGCTTCCCGGCGTACGCCACCTCCATGGGGCGCGTGCTGCTGGCCGGGCTTCCGGATCCGGAATTGCGCGCCTACCTGGATGCCGTGACGCTCGAAGCGCTGACCCCGCGCACCGTGACCACCCGAACGGACCTCGTCGCGGAGCTCGAGAAGGTCCGCATCCAGGGGTGGTGCCTGCTGGATCAGGAGCTGGAACTCGGCCTGATGTCCGTGGCGGCGCCCGTGCGCAACGCCGCCGGGAAGACCGTGGCGGCCGTGAACGTCTCCCTGCAGGCCCAGAACGTCGCCGGCCAGGACGACCCCGAGGCGTACCTGGCCTCGGTGACCCGCGAGATCGTGGGGACGGCGGCGCTCATCTCCCAGGAGATCTCCGCGCGGGCTTAATCCCGAGCGAGGCGACACCAGCCCATAGCTTCACCGGACGCTCCATAGCATGGACACCAAGTACCTCACCACCACGAAGCCAGGCAGCACGGGCCGCCAGGTGGCCAGCCCTCGGATCCTTAAAACGCCACTGTGGAGATCAGCGCCAGAAAAGGAGTGTGGTGCCTCTCCCTCCACGGGCAACCGGACGCCTCCTTCGTCGTCACCCAGATTCAGCCGCTGCCCCGTCGCGGCCATGTTTCTCCTGCAGTGGACACACCTGCGGCTGGCTTACCTAAAGGAGAGCCGGGCCGTCAGACATTGATCCGCGATGCTCAACCGACTAGCTTAATCGTCGGATTCCCGCATGAATTCAACGCAGGAAGCCAGTTGTAGAAGAACCTAGTGGTAAGCACATGCGGTTGTGGCCACCAACTCTAGAGTTGGTGGCCACAACCGCATGTGCTTACGGAGCCCGAGCAGCTAGTCGTTCACATGATGCACCGGTGAGGATGCCTCCCTAAGCTTGCGTCTACGCCTTATCCAGACCACAAACGTCCATACGGCACCTACGAGGAACACCAGCGAAGCGATCATGCGCCACCACGCGAATGGTTGCCACACGCCAAATAGTAGGGACCATGCAAAAAGAATCAGAGATTGCCATGGAATGCTAGATTCATTTCTCATCGTTAGGTACCTCTATTTGTAGTTGCGTAAGGATACGTTGTTTAGACGCCGGCGCAACCGGCAATCGTGAAACCGATTCCTGCCAGCGTACCTGCTAGGGCCCAGCCTACGACCTCACCACCTGGGGCGAATAGGGTCACCAAACCTAGCGCGATGCCACCGGCACAAGTGACGCTAATCATGCCGCCGTTACGACCAGTGTTGACATGAGCGACGTGATCGCCATTGATGTACACGTCCAAGTACCCGGGGCATGAGGCTGGAGCCTTCCCGGTCCAGGGATGTGAAACCCCAAGGCTGATACAGAACGAGTAGTACTTGCCGGCCGGCTCGCGAACCAGACCGGGGCGATTCTTGGTGATCAGCTTTTCCGGCTCAGCTGACGATGTAAGCGTCGAGGTGTCAGGCGCAATGGGCTGCACAACCGAAGGTCTTTGGGTAGCAGGTTGAGCCGAGGGCATTGATGCAGCGTTCGCAGCACCCATGGGGGCGCCTGCGACTAAGAGGGTCATAGTGGCAATCAGCAGAACTTTTCGGACTTTCGACAGCATTCTTCACGCTCCTTGATCCCGTAAATTATGAACTCAACGTAACAGTTCTCAACACAACCGTCTATGGAATTCACTTGACAAAACGGCTCTCGCCAATCGTGATATAGTACTCCCCGCTGCGGGTCAAGGCGAGAATTCTGGTGCACTCCTGGAGATTTAGCTCAGTCGTTATACGGACTCGGATGGGAAGGAGTGCAAAAGCGGTTTCCGAAGGCGAAGTCCAGACTGACTCCGCTGACGATCATCCATCGCATCAGGGTTACGTGGACTTCGCCGGGCCACAGGCTGCGTCAAGAGCTCTGCGCCGCGGCGTGCGAGTTCGGCGTCCAGGAGTTCCTGCCGCCACGGTGCGGGGATGTCGTGGCTGGTGGCGACATCGGAGCGCATCATCCATTCGGGCATCCGGTCAGAGATCCTGGAAGGCGTCGTGGTGGTCTGTCGGCGGCGGAGCTCCAGTTCGGTGGTCAGGCGTGAGACGAGGGCGCCTGATAAGGATGCGTGAGGACGCGCCAGGTTCGAATGCTTCGTCTTCGCGCTACGCGGCGGGCATCTGCTCGCGGCGCGCGGCTTCGCGGTGCAGGGAGGCGTCCAGCCAGCGGGCCTTGCAGATCCGATCGGCCACTTTCACGTCGCTAAGGGCTCCATGCAGGCGGCGCCGCCAGGGGGTCTCGGGGCGCTATTTGAACCAGTCGCGCATGAGCGGCAGGCGGACGACGTCGACGTCCTGGCGGACTCAGGAGCGGGCACGACGAAGGCCCCGGGGCCGGATCACTCCGGCCACGGGGCCTATAAGGGGAGGGGACTCATCCCGTCATCGCATCAGCTGATGCGGCGGGTGTCAGTCTCATCCTCCTCGTCGAACGCGTCGGCGTACTTGTCCTCGTACTCCGAATAGTCCGGTTCAAGAGGGTCCGCTTCGAAAGACGCCGCGGAACCACGACGACCGGATACCTGAGAATTGGCGGAGCCAAGCTCACGTTGCAGTGCTGAATAGTCAGTGCTCGGAGAGTAGTACTTGATGTCCCGAGCCTGCTTGGTTGCCTTAGCCTTTTGACGGCCGCGCCCCATGGCGTGACCCCCTCTGTACGTCGATCCGGAGGTGGTCGCCCTGGCAGGTAGCGAGGCCCCGGAATGTTTGGTCAATGTTTCGTACTTCTAGATTACATGGTTTCGCATTATCGCGTGCGGCGGTGACCCCTCGGGACGCGTGTTTCCGGGCAGGCGAGAGTGCCATGCGGGGGTGGCTTGGGTAGAGTCATGAGTAGCATCGCCCCGCGCCACCACGCGTTCCTGCGGCCGCAATCCGGGCCGCCGGACCTTTGGTGCGGGCAGAAGAAGGCATGATGGACGACACGGTGGGAGTTTGGCTATGAGCGAACCGACGCAAGGGCACGACGACGGCGCCGGGCAGCCAGGAGCCGCTCCAGGCCCGGGTCAGCCCTCCCAGAGTCCCGGTCACCCCGGACAGCAGCCGCCCCTGCCGCCCGCCGGACAGCCGCAGTCCCAGCCGACGCAGGGCTTCCCACAGCAGCCGCAGCCCCCGCAGGGCTACCCCCAGCAGCCCCAGCAGCCCGGCTACGGCGCCCCCGGCGCTCCGGTGAACCCCGGGAACCCCGCCGGCAATCCGGCACCGGGCCAGCCGTCCTACGACCCCCGCACCAACACGTACGGCGGCCAGCAGAACGGGCCCCAGAACGCCGGCCCCCAGAACGGCCCCGCCTACGGAGCCCCCACCGGCTATCCGGGCGGCTACCCCGCCCAGCAGCCCCCGGCGAAGAAGAGCAACAAGGGACTGGTGATCGGCGGCGCGGTGGTCGGCGGCGTCGTCGTGATCCTGCTCGTGGTCTGGCTGGTCAATCTGGTGGTGGGCGGCATGACGCCCCAGGCCGATCCGACCGCACCGCCGGCCACGTCCAACGGCCGCACTACCCCCGCTCCCGGGCAGAGCGGCAGCGCCGCGCCCTCGGATGCGGAGACCATCAGCGCCCTGGACGCCAAGAAGGGGCAGTGCTTCTGGGGCTACCCGGACAACAGCAACTCCCGCCTCGTGGTCGTGGACTGCGGCGAGAACCACTCGGCCCAGCTGGTGAACGTCTACTACTACCAGCAGGACGAAGCCTTCCCCGGGGTGGACACGTTCAAGACCAAGGGCCGGGAACTGTGCCGCACGGCCAGCCTGTCCAGCGATGTGGACTCCCTGAACCTGCGCCAGCGCTTCGCGTATCCCAGCCAGAAGAGCTGGGACGCCGGCGACCGCCGCGTGGACTGCATCGTCTTCTCCGATGACGGCAACACTCTCACCAAGAGCCTGACCAAGTAGGGTCGCGCCGGCATCCCGCCGCACGCAGGACAAAGAGCCACGCACAAAGGGCCACGCACGACGAAGGGCCGCACCCCGTGGGGTGCGGCCCTTCGCGTGTCTGAGCGCGAGCGGCTACTTGCGGTTCACGGTCAGTTCGCCGAGGTCCTCGCTGGTGTCCACGAGCACGGTGTCCCCGTCGGCGATCTCACCGCTGAGGATGGCCCGGGCCAGCCGGTCGCCGATCTCCTTCTGCACCAGCCGGCGGAGCGGCCGGGCGCCGAAGGCGGGATCGTAACCGGTCATGGCCAGCCAGGCACGGGCGCCGTCGCTGACCTCGAGGGTCAGGCGGCGGTCCTGCAGGCGTTTGGCCAGATCCTTGACCTGAATCTCCACGATGTCGTTGAGCTGCTCCACGGAGAGCGGCTCGAACATGATGACCTCGTCCAGACGGTTCAGGAACTCCGGCTTGAAGGCGGAGCGGACCACCTCCATGACCGCGGTCTTCTTGGTCTGATCGTCCAGATTCGGGTCCACCAGGAACTGGCTGCCGAGGTTGGACGTCAGGACCAGGATGACGTTGCGGAAGTCCACGGTGCGGCCCTGGCCGTCGGTGAGGCGGCCGTCGTCGAGCACCTGGAGGAGGATGTCGAAGACCTCGGGGTGAGCCTTCTCCACCTCGTCCAGCAGGACCACGGAGTACGGACGGCGCCGCACGGCCTCGGTCAGCTGGCCGCCCTCCTCGTAGCCGACGTACCCGGGAGGGGCGCCGACCAGGCGGGAGACCGAGTGCTTCTCCGAGTACTCGCTCATGTCGATCCGGACCATGGCCCGCTCGTCGTCGAAGAGGAAGTCCGCGAGGGACTTCGCCAGCTCCGTCTTGCCCACGCCCGTGGGGCCGAGGAACAGGAACGAGCCGGTGGGGCGGTTCGGGTCGCTGATGCCGGCGCGGGCACGCCGCACGGCGTCCGAGACGGCCGCCACGGCCTTCTTCTGGCCGATCAGGCGCTCCCCGAGGAACTCCTCCATCTGCAGGAGCTTCTGGCTCTCGCCCTGAAGCATGCGCCCGGCCGGGATGCCGGTCCACGCCTCGATCACCTCGGCGATGTCCTCCGCCGTGACCTCATCGGCCACCATGGCGGCGGGCTTCTCGCCGAGCTCCGCTTCGGCCGCGGCCGCCGCGCTGAGCTCGCGCTCCAGCGTCGGGATCTCGCCGTAGAGGATGCGGGAGGCCTCGCCGAGGTCACCCTCGCGCTGAGCCTTGTCCGCCACGGAACGCAGTTCGTCCAGCTTGGCCTTCAGCTCACCCACACGGTTGAGTCCGGCCTTCTCGGCCTCCCAACGGGCGTTGAGGGCCGCCAGCTCCTCCTTCTTGTCCGCCATGTCGGCGCGCAGCGCGGCGAGCCGTTCCACGGAGGCCGGGTCGGTCTCGTCCGCCAGGGCCAGTTCCTCCATGGTGAGGCGGTCCACGGAACGGCGCAGCTGGTCGATCTCCTCCGGGGCGGAGTCGATCTCCATGCGCAGCCGGCTCGCGGCCTCGTCCACCAGGTCGATGGCCTTGTCCGGAAGCTGTCGGCCGGAGATGTACCGGTTCGACAGGTTCGCGGCGGCCACCAGGGCGGAGTCGGCGATGGCCACCTTGTGGTGGGCCTCGTACCGTTCCTTCAGGCCACGGAGGATGCCGATGGTGTCGTCCACGCTCGGCTCGCCCACGTACACCTGCTGGAAGCGGCGTTCGAGCGCCGGGTCCTTCTCGATGTTCTCGCGGTACTCGTCCAGCGTGGTGGCGCCGATGAGGCGCAGCTCGCCGCGGGCCAGCATGGGCTTGAGCATGTTGCCCGCGTCCATGGCGCCCTCGCCGCTGGCGCCGGCGCCCACCACGGTGTGGATCTCGTCGATGAACGTGACGATCTGCCCGTCCGAGTTCTTGATCTCCTCGAGGACGGCCTTGAGGCGCTCCTCGAACTCGCCACGGTACTTGGCGCCTGCCACCATGGACCCGAGGTCCAGGGAGATCAGGGTCTTGCCCCGCAGGCTCTCCGGGACGTCCCCGGCGACCATGCGCTGAGCGAGCCCCTCGACCACGGCGGTCTTGCCGACGCCGGGCTCACCGATCAGCACCGGATTGTTCTTGGTGCGGCGGGAGAGGACCTGGATGACACGGCGGATCTCCGAGTCACGGCCGATCACCGGGTCCAGCTTGCCGGAGCGCGCGACGGCGGTCAGGTCCGTGCCGTACTTCTCCAGCGCCTGGAAGGTGTTCTCGGGGTCCGGGCCGTCCACTTTGCGGTCCCCGCGCACGCCAGGGAGCGCGGCGAGGAGCGCCTGAGGACTGGCGCCGGCGTCCCGCAGAAGGCGCGCGACGGCGTCGTTCCCGGCGGCAAGGCCCAGGAGCAGGTGCTCGGTGGAGACGTAACTGTCCCCCATCTTCTCGGCCTCGCTCTGCGCGGCCTGGACGGCCTGCAGGGCGGAACGCGAGAGCTGGGCCTGGGCGACGGATGCGCCCGAGGTGGACGGCAGCGCCTTGATGGCGGCGCTGGCCTGGACGCTCACGGCGTCCGGATCGACGCCGGCGGCCTTGAGGAGGGCGACGGCCACGCCTTCCCGCTGGTCCATGAGGGCCTTGAGGAGATGAGCGGGCTCGATCTGCGGATTACCCGCGGTGGAGGCATTCATGGCCGCTGCGGACAGCGCCTCCTGGCTCTTGGTGGTGAACTTGACGTCCAAAAAAGGCTCCTTTCAGCACACTCTGGACCACGGTTTGGTTCTACTCTTCATCAAAGCGCTGACAGGTGACTCCCGTCAACGCATCTAACTTGAGTCTACTTAACTCAACTTTGAGAGTCAAGTTATCCACAGGCTGTTTTCGACGTCGTCGGGGTGGTCCACGGGCATAGGATGCGAGCATGACCGTGCTGATCGACCCGCCCTTCTGGCCTGCCCATGGCACGGTGTTCTCCCATCTGGTCTCGGACGCGTCACTCGAGGAACTGCACGGCTTCGCGACCGCGGCGGGCATCCCGGAACGGGCCTTCGACGGCGACCACTACGACGTCGCCGCCCGCCACTTCGAGCGCCTGGTGGCCGCAGGCGCGACGCCCGTGGGCGGCAAGGAGCTGGTGCGACGGCTCGCCGCGAGCGGGCTCCGCATCCCGGCCCGCGAGCGCCCGTCCAAGATCGTCCCGGCCCTCCGGGAGCGCTGGTCGCGGCTCCTGCCCGAGGACCCGGAGCTCGGCGAGGACCTCCTGCTGCGCTGGGGCGAACCGCACCGGAACTACCACTCCCGGGTCCACCTGCTCAACGTCCTCGAAGCCCTGGACCTGCTGCTGCCGGGGTCCGGCCTGCCCGTGGAACGCCACCGACCGCTCCTGCTGGCCGCCTGGTTCCACGACGCGGTCTACCAGGGGGTCCCCGGCCAGGACGAGGAGGAATCGGCCCGGCTGGCCGAGCGCGGTCTGGGGGCGCTGTCGGTTCACGGCGCCCTGCCGGCCGAGGAGGCCGCAGAGGTGGCCCGGCTGGTCCGCCTCACCACGAACCACGATCCCGCGCCGGACGATCTGCCCGGCCGGCTCCTCTGCGACGCCGATCTCTCCGTCCTCGCCTGGCCCGCGCCGCGCTACGCCCGCTACCTTGCCGCCGTGCGGGCGGACTACGCCCAGGTGAGCGATGCGGATTTCGCGCGGGGACGGGCCGCCGTCGTCGAGCAGCTGCTGGCGCTGGAGCCGCTCTTCCACAGTCCGCTGGCCCGGGAGCTCTGGCTGGACGCCGCGCGCGACAACCTCCGAGGCGAGCTCGACGCCTTCCGGCGGGCGGAGAGCCGCTGATGCACGCCGCTCATCGCCAGCTGCCCTTCACCGTCCGCCTCGAATGGGGGCTGCGCGGCGCTCAAGCGGTGCTCCCGGGGGCCGGGGCCGCCGTCGTGGTGGACACGCTGTCCTTCTCCACCGCGGTGTCCGTGGGGGTCGAGGCGGGGCTCGCGGTCCTGCCGTTCCGCGCCGCGCCCGGCGACGGCGAGCTGCACGACGCCGCGGCCCGCCTCGCGGAGGAGCGCGGCGCTCTGCTCGCGGGGCGACGCAGTCTCAGCCGCCTGAGCCTGTCCCCCAGTTCGATCCGCGCCCATGGCGCCGCGCACGCGGGCCGCGAACTCGTGCTGCCCTCGCCCAACGGCTCGGCCATCTCCGAGCACCTGGCGGGCCGGGTCCCCGAGCTGCTGGCCGGGACCCTCCGCAATGCCGGCGCGACGGCGACCTGGCTGGGACGCCACCTGCCGCCGTCCGCGGTGGTCGTGGTGGTCGCGGCCGGGGAGCGCTGGCCCGGCGGCGCCCTGCGGCCCGCCGTCGAAGACCAGCTCGGCGCGGGCGCCGTGCTCGCGGCGCTGCTGCGATCGGCGCCGGGCCGGGCCCGGGAACAGCTGTCGCCGGAGGCGCGGGCCGCGGTCGCGGTCTTCGAAGCCTTCCGGGACGATCTGTCCACCGAACTGGCCGAGAGCGCCAGTGGCCGGGAGCTGGTGCTGGGCGGCTTCGGCTCCGATGTGGATCTGGCCGCGGAACTCGACGCGAGCCGCGTGGCCGCGCACTTCAGCGACGGGGCGTTCCGCCCGGCGTGAGCGCTGAGCGGCTCCGGACCCCGGCGCCGTCCTGCCGTCACTCCGCCTGCGGGAACGTGATCCGAACGCGCAGGCCGCCCTCGGGCCGGGCGGTCAGGTCCAGCCGCGCGCCGTGGGCCTGGGCGATGGCCGCCACGATCGCGAGCCCCAGGCCCGATCCGCGACCGGGTCCGGCCTGGCGCCCACGTCCCTGCACGAACGGCTCCGTCAGGCGGCCCAGGAGCTCCTGGCTGACGGGCTCCCCCGGGTTGCGGATCTCCAGGAAAGCCCCACCACCGGGTTCCTCCCCGGTCCGGAGCCAGAGGTCCCCACCCTCCGCCAGATTGTGCACCACGGCGTTGCGGACCAGATTGCCGACCAGCTGGGCCAGCAGGACCCGGTCGCCCTCCACGGGGGCACCGCCGTAATCGGCCAGGACGGTGATGCGACGGGACTCCAGTTCGTCGCGCTGAGAGCCCAGCGACTCCTCCGCCAGCTCCGCGAGATCGCAGGGTTCCGGGAGGAGCCGGGAGCCTTCGGCCCTGGTCAGTGCCAGGAGGGCCTCCACGGTGCCCGTGGCGCGGGTGTTGACCTCCCGCAGTCGGCGCAGCAGGTGCGGGACGTCCACGGCGTCGGGGTCGGATTCGGCGAGTTCCAGCATTCCGCCCATCACCGCGTGAGGGGTCCGCAGTTCGTGGGACGCGTTGGCCGCGAAGCGCCGCTGCTCGTCCAGCATGGCCGAGAGCCGGTCCAGCATCGCGTCGACGGAATCCGCCAGCTCGCGAAGTTCATCACCTTTGCCCTCGAGCCGGATGCGGCGGTCCACGTCGCCCCGCTGGACGGCGAGCGCCACCTCGTGGATTCGGGCGATCGGTCGGAGCATCGCGCCGGCCAGCAGCCAGCCGCCCACCAGCCCGACCACCGCGAAGAACAGCAGGCCCAGGGCGGCCTTGGGGAGCAGCGCTTCCATGAGGTCCCGGCGGCTCGGGGCGAACCCGCCGTCGACGGTCACGAGGAAACCCGCCGGAAGGTACCGCAGCAACAGGAGGACCAGGGCGAAGAAGCCCGAGCCGGACACGAAGAGGAACGCCGCGTAGCTGAGGGTGAGCTTCAGGCGGAGCCCCAGGCCACGCGGACGGGGCGTGCGCGGGCCGGCGACCGCGGGAGGCTGGTCGCTCATCGAGGCTCCTCAGCGGCGGGCTCGCCGAAGCGGTACCCGACGCCCACCAGGGTGTGAATGAGGCCGGGGTCCCCGAGCTTCTTCCGCAGCGAGGAGATCGTGATCCGCACGGTGTTGGTGAAGGGGTCGGCGTTCTCGTCCCAGGCCTTCTCCAGGAGTTCCTCGGCGCTGATGACGCCGCCTTCGGCCTGCATCAGCAGCTCCAGGACGGCGAACTGCTTGCGGGTCAGCGCCACGGGCCGTCCGTCGCGGCTCACCTCCCGCCTGAAGGGGTCCAGGCGCACGCCCGCACTGTCCAGGACCGGCGGGCGCGCCGCACCCGGCCGCCGGAGCAGGGCCCGCAGCCTGAGGGTCAGCTCCTTGAGCATGAAGGGCTTCGGGAGGTAGTCGTCCACTCCGGTTTCGAACCCGCTGACCTTGTCGTCCAGCCGGTCCGCGGCGGTGACCATGATGAGGCGGGCGGGAAGGCCCTGCGCCACCATCCAGCGGGCGATCTCGTCGCCGCTCGGGGCGGGGACGTCGCGGTCCAGGACGACGGCGTCGTAAGCGTTCACGCCGAGCAGCTCCATCGCGGTGGCTCCGTCGTACGCCACATCCACCGAGAAGGCCTCACGCCGGAGCCCCTCGGCCATGGAATCGGCCAGATACGGCTCGTCCTCGACGATCAGGATCCGCATGCTCAGAGTCTAGCCATCGCGGCACGGAGGGCGCCGTTCCCGGTCATCGCTTCATCCTGGGGTCTTCGGTGGGGTCCTGGTACATGAGCGGGCAGGCGCCGCGCAGAGCCGCCGCCCGGTACTCGTAATGCCATCGCTCGTTGGAGTAGATCTGGCACAGCCCGAACTGAGCACCGTGCTGGGACAGCCAGCTCATGGCGTCCTCACCCGCGATGTCCACGGCATCCCCGCTCACATGCGGCGACGTCTCCGGGGTCGCCACCCAGCGGGCCGCTTCCTCCTGCGAGTGGTACTTGCGGGTGGCGTCGGCGAGCAGCTGGGACTGGATCTTCTGACTGCGCCAGCCGCTGCTCACGGACAGGGTCACGCCGTCGGCCCCGGCGTGGATCGAAGCCTCCCGCAACGCGTCGCGCAGGTCCGCCCGCAACCGGGTGATCGCGGGCTCCTGACTGTCCACGCCGAGCGGGCGGTCGAGCGAAATCGCCCCGTCCTCGGCGGTCACCTGACCCCCGGAGCCGACCGCGACGGCGACGGCGGACCCGCCGCCCGGCCGCGGAAGGACGGGAGCGGCCGAGCAGGCCGCCAGCAACGCGGCGCTGATGATCGCCAGGGCGGTGGCCCGGCGTCGTCGGACGATGAACATGTCTGCCTCCAGAAGTCGGTGGATGGCATCCACTCAACTCCTGGAGGCATATCGCCAGTGTTAAGCGCCGGCGGTCCCGCCCCTCGGGGCCCGGCTCAGTCCCGCGGTCCGGCTCAGCGGTAGGTCGAGACGAACGGGCGGTCCGTGGGGACGATCTCCTTGCCCAGCGGCATCAGGGACACCGGAATGAGCTTCAGATTCGCGATGCCCAGCGGGATGCCGACGATGCTGATGAACATGGGGATGGCGGTCAGCACGTGACCGATCGCCAGCCACAGCCCGGCCACCAGGAACCAGATGACGTTGCCGACGAGCGCGAAACCGTTGCTCCCGCCCGGCTTCTCGACCACGGTCCGGCCGAACGGCCACAGGGCGTAAGCGCCCACTCGGAAGGAGGCGATGCCCCACGGGATCGTCACGATCAGCACGCAGCAGAGCAGGCCCGCGGCGAAGTAGCCGATCGCCAGCCACAGGCCGCCGAAGACGAGCCAGATGATGTTAAGAAGGGTCTTCATGACTTCAGTCTGCCAAGAATGCCTGGCAGAATCCCCCAGGGTTCCCCCTGATTGAACCCCCGATCTGACGGACTGCACCGCACCCACGCTCCGGACGTCAGTCGGTCCAGGGGATTGCCCGCGGCTCTGAACGAGGCGCATAGTTCGAGGGAGGGTCTGCGCTCCGGCGCCGACCACGACCCGGGAGAAATGAGGTCTGGCATGGCAAAGACAGCGAACCCGTTCTCGGTCCTGAGGCGAAAGCCCATCGAGGACATGGATGAGGAGGTCGCCGAAGGAGGGCTCTTCCGATCCCTCGGACTCTGGCAACTCACGGCGATCGGCGTCGGCGGCATCATCGGCGTCGGCATCTTCTCGCTCGCCGGGCTGGTGGCCCACGGCGACGACTCGACGCCGGGTGTGGGCCCCGCGGTGCTCATCTCCTTCCTCATCGCGGGCCTGGCCTCCGCGGCCGCGGCCCTGTCCTACGCCGAATTCGCGGGCATGATCCCGAAAGCCGGTTCCGCCTACACCTACGGCTATGTGGCCCTCGGCGAGCTGATCGGCTGGTTCATCGGCTGGGACCTGCTCCTGGAGTATGTCGCGATCGTGGCCGTGGTGGCCATCGGCATCTCCGGGTATCTCAACTTCTTCCTGGCCGGCCTCGGCATGCAGCTGCCCGTAGAGCTGACCTCCACCTTCGACGAGGGCAAGGGCGGCTGGATCAACCTGCCGGCCATCCTCGTGTGTCTGCTGGTCACCTGGATCCTGAGCCGCGGCACCAAGACGTTCGGCCGTTTCGAGCTGATCGCCGTGGGCATCAAGGTGGTCCTGATCCTGTTCATCATCGGACTCGGCGTGTTCTTCGTGAACACGAACAACTACAACCCGTTCATGCCCAGCGGCTTCGGACCGGTTTTCACGGGCGCGGCCACGGTGTTCTTCGCGGTGTTCGGCTATGACGCCATGAGCACCGCCGCGGAAGAGGCCAAGGACGGCAAGAAGCACATGCCCAAGGCCATCATCCTCTCCCTGGTGATCGCCATGGTGCTGTACATCCTGGCCACCCTGGTCCTGACCGGCATGCAGAACTACAAGGACATCGACCCCAAGGCCGGCTTCGGTTCGGCCTTCAGCAATGTGGGGCTGCCGGTGATCGCCACGATCATCTCCGCCTTCGCCGTGCTGTCCATCCTGACCGTGATGCTGACCTTCCTCCTGGGCGTCACGCGCGTCTGGTTCTCCATGAGCCGCGACGGCCTCCTGCCCAAGTGGTTCTCCAAGGTGGACCGCGGCGGCACCCCGCAGCGCGTCACCTGGATCGCCGGCATCGGCTCGGCTGTGCTGGCGGGCGTGCTCCCGATCCGGCAGGTCGCAGACCTCACCAACATCGGCATCCTGGCCGCGTTCGTGGTGGTGTGCATCTCGGTGATCTCGTTCCGCTACACGCGGCCCGAAGCGCCTCGCGAGTTCCGCCTGCCGTTCATGCCCGTGGTGCCGCTGATCGGCGTCGCGGCCTCGCTGTTCCTCATCTCGCAGCTGCACTGGGAGACCTGGCTGCGCTTCGGGATCTGGCTCATCATCGGCCTGATCATCTACTTCGGCTACGGCCGCAAGAACTCGATCATGAACCCGAACAGCCCGCGGCACCAGCTGAGCTGATCGAGCTCTCGGGCCTGCCGTGTGTGCTCAGTTGTTGCGGGTGTTTCCGCGGAAGACCCGCAACAACTGAGCACGCAACGACGTGGGGGTGGTCAGCCAGCCAGCGCGGCCGCCACGAAAGCGCGGATCTTCTCCAGGTCCTTGACGCCACGGGAGCTCTCGACGCCGGACGAGACGTCGACGCCCCAGGCAGCGGCCGTCTCCACGGCGGCGGCGACGTTGCCGACGTCGAGCCCTCCGGCCAGCAGCCAGCGGCGGCTGTCCAGGCCGCGCTCGCGCACGGAGGCGTAGTCCCAGGATTCGCCGGAACCGGGCACGGAGGCGTCCACCAGGAGCAGTTCCTCGCCCCAGTCGGCGAAGACGCGGTCCGGGTCGTCCATGCGGACGGCGCGGATCACGGAGAAGCCGCGTTCCTGCAGGGCGTCGACCTCCTGGGGAGTCCGTTCGCCGTGCAGCTGGATCCAGCTGAGACCGGCCTCCTCGGCCAGCGTGGCGGCCTGTTCGGCGTCCTCGTGGCGGAATACTCCCACGGCGGCGACTTCGGCGGGGACCTCGGCCAGCAGCGCCCGCACCTGCTCCGGACTGACTTCGCGAGGGCTCGGGGTGAGCACGAAACCGACGGCCTGCGCACCGGCCTCGACGGCGGCGCGCACCGATTCGGGCGTGCTCAAGCCGCACACTTTCATGAACATCTACTGGTCCTCCCCGTGGATTGTCACCTCTGACGGTACCAAGAGGACACCGCGAGGCCCTAAGATGCGCCCTTCACCGAGGGCCCGATGACGCGGCCTCCCCGGGGTCCGGGGCGCGCCGCCGCGGCGTACTAGGCTGGTCGGGACGAGAGGAACCCATGGAGATCATCCGCTTTTCCAGCATCCGGCCCGAGCCCTGGCGCAACGGCGGCGGTGTCACGCGGGAGATCGCCCGGCACCCCCGAGAGGCCTCCCCGGACGGCTCCTGGGACTGGCGCGTCAGCATCGCCGAGGTGGGCAAGGCCGGCGACTTCTCCGCGTTCCCCGGCATGGAGCGGGTCATCTCGGTGATCGACGGCGAACTGCTCGTGCTGACCGTCGACGGCGACGAGCACGCCATGGAGCGGTACCGGCCGTTCCGCTTCTCCGGCGACGCCGTCTCCTCCTCCAAACTCCCCACCGGGGACATCCGGGATCTGAACGTGATCGCCCGCCGCGGCGCCTTCAAGGGCTATCTGTCCATCCTCGAGCTGTCGAAGAAGCGCGCGCATCCGGTGTTCGAGGGCCAGCTCGCGATCCTGCTCGAGGGCAAGGCGTCGGTGGCCGACGGGCCCGGCGAGGGTTCCGGCGAGGGTTCCGGCGGTGAGCCGGTGGAGCTGGGCCGATACGACGCCGTCGTCGGCTCCGATGAGGCGAGTCCCGAACTGCTCGGCCGGGGTTTCGTCGCGATCGTGTCGCTCGACCCGGCGGATCCCGCGGACGCCTGAACAGCGCCTGACCCGCGCCTGACCCGGGCCTGACCCGCCGTCGCGCCCGTTTCCGTAGAGTGGGCGCATGGATTCCCTCATGCATTCGCTCCAGGACGTCACCATCCGACGCATCTCGGTGGGCGGGATGGACAACAACGTCTACCTGCTGACCTCCCGGTCCTCCGGTGACCAGGTGCTCATCGACGCGGCCGACGACCTGCCGGCCATCCAGGCGCTCCTCGCGGAGTCCGCCGCGGACACCGAAGCCACGCAGCAGCTGAAGCTCATCGCCACGACCCACCAGCACTGGGATCACGTGCGCGCGCTGCCCGGGCTCGTCGAGGCCACTGGCGCTCCGACGGCCGCGGGTGCCGACGACGCCGCAGCGCTGCCCGTCCCGGTGGACGTCGCCTTGGGGCACGGGGACGTGAGCGGTTTCGACGGTTTCGCGCTCACCGCAGTGCACCTGCGGGGCCACACGCCGGGCTCGATCGCCTATGTGTATCAGGACCCCGCCGGCCCGGCGCATATCTTCAGCGGGGATTCCCTCTTCCCCGGCGGCGTCGGGAACACGGACAAGGACCCGGCCCGTTTCGCCTCGCTCCTGAACGACGTGACCGAGCGCCTCTTCGACGTCTACCCGGACGACACCGTGGTCCACCCTGGCCACGGCGCCCCCACGACGCTCGGCGCCGAACGCCCGCACCTCGACGAGTGGCGCGCCCGGGGCTGGTGAAAGCCCCTTAAAAACCCATCGACTGCTCCGTACGTGTCGTTTTGAAGGCTCAAAACGACACGTACGGAGCAGTCGATGCGTGGTGGGGTGGGCTCAGCGGCCTCGGCGCTCGTTCGACGCCGGAGCGGACGCGCGGCGCGGACCCTTGCGAGGCGGACGGCCGGCGCCGGACTTCTGACCGCCGGAGCCGAAGGAACCGCCCGAAGCGCCCCCGGTGTTCGAAGACCACACGGTCGAACTGCCGCCACGCGGGGCGGCGGAACGCTGGCCGGCGCGCTGAGCGGAGGACCGCTCGCCACGAGCCGGACGGTCAGCACGAGCCGGACGCTCACCGCGGGGCGCCCGCTCAGCACGGGGAGCACGTTCGCCGCGGGGCGCGCCGTGTTCCGGACGGGCCTGGGCAGGACGCTCGTTGCGCGAGCCGGTGGCGCCGGCAGCGGCGGAGCCGCCCTGGCCGCCACGACGGGCACGCTTGCGCTGAGCGTTCGCGCCGGTGGACTTGCCGCCACCCTGTTGCGGGGCCTTGGCGGCCATCACGGCGGCACGGGACGCGGGATCCACGGCCTCGGCCTGCTCGCCCACGAAGTCGAGGATCTCGGTGGAGCCGGGAGCCACGGGCGTGAACGGAGCCTTGACGCCGGCGGCACGGAGGAGCTTCTGCACCTCGGAGCGCTCCTCGGGCAGGACCAGGGTCACCACGGTGCCCTCGGCCCCGGCACGGGCGGTGCGGCCGGAACGGTGCAGGTACGCCTTGTGCTCCGCGGGCGGATCGACGTGGATCACGAGTTCGACCTCGTCCACGTGCACACCGCGGGCGGCGACGTCGGTGGCCACCAGGACACGCACCTCGCCGGAGGAGAACTCCGCCAGGTTGCGGTCACGGGCGTTCTGGGACAGGTTGCCGTGCAGGTCGACGGCGGGGATGCCGTTGGCGGTCAGCGCCTTGGCCAGCTTCTTGGCGGCGTGCTTGGTGCGCGTGAAGAGCACGCGCTTGCCCGCGCCGGAGGCCAGGTCGTTGATGAGGAGCTTCTTGGCGTCCTTGTCCTTCGCCAGGAACACGTGGTGCTCCATGGTGGTGACGGCTGCCTGGGGCGCGTCCACGGAGTGCGTGACCGGCTTCTGCATGTAGCGGTTGACCAGCTTGTCCACGCCGTTGTCCAGCGTGGCGGAGAACAGCAGGCGCTGGCCACCGGCCGGGGTCGCATCCAGGATGCGGCGCACCACGGGGAGGAAGCCGAGGTCGGCCATGTGGTCGGCCTCGTCCAGGACGCTGATGCTCACCTGGTCCAGGGACACGACGCCCTGCTTCATGAGGTCCTCGAGACGACCGGGGCAGGCGATGACGATGTCGACGCCGGCCGCCAGGGCCTTCTCCTGACGCGTCTGGGACACGCCACCGAAGATCACGGTGGTGCGCAGGCCCAAGGCCTCCGCGAGGGGTGCGACGGTGCGGTCGATCTGGGTGGCCAGCTCGCGGGTGGGGGCCAGCACCAGGCCGCGCGGCTTGCGGGAGCCGGACGCGCGACGGCGAGCGCCGTCGTCGTCCGCGGCGCCGGCGAGGCGGGTCACCAGCGGGATGGCGAAAGCGAGCGTCTTACCGGAGCCGGTCTGGCCACGGCCCAGGACGTCCCGGCCGGCCAGCGTGTCCGGCAGGGTTTTGACCTGGATGGGGAAGGGTTCGGTGATGTCCAGGGTGGCCAGGGCGGAAGTGATCCCGGCTGGCACGCCAAGGGAAGAAAAAGAAGTCATAGGGAAGAAAGTCCTCAGGCAGCGTGGCTCTCGTGCTGAATCGCACAGGCCAGACGTACTAGTCTACCAGTGCCCGTGTGCGCGGCGCGATCAGCAGCATCGCCACCCCGCAGGCCGCCGCCACCGCGAACACCCCGGCGTAGGCGTTCCCGGTCCCGACGAGCGCCGCGAAGACCAGGCCGGAGACCGCCACGCAGAGGGCGTTCCCCAGGGAGTCGGCCATGGCAAGCGCGGAACTGTTGAACCCCTGCTCCCCCGGTCGCGACAGCGCCAACACCATGACGCTCAGGCGCGGGAACATGAGTCCCATGCCGGCCCCGCCGAACAGCCACACCGCGATCAGCGCCCAGGCGGGCCCCTGGAACAGGATGACCAGGAAGATCCCGACGACGACGGCGGCCACCATCGCCGAACCGATCCGCACCGCGCGGTGATGCGGCAGCCGCGTGGCGCCGAGCCGGCCCTGGATCCCCGAGCTGATGCCCCAGGAGACCGCGCTGCACGTCAAGGCCAGGCCCGCGAAAGACGGTTCGAAGTGGTAGATCTCGAACAGGACCTTCGGAAGGTAGACCTCGGTGCCGAAGAACGCGGCGGAGCCGATGGCACGCGTCAGGACCACGCTCGGGAGCCCCCGCTGCGCCGTGAGTGTGCCCCGCGGGATGAGTGGGCGGATGGCCAGGATGCAGACCGCGGCCATCGCGAGCGCCAGGACCCAGCCGACCAGCGGCACTTCGCTGCTGAGGTTCAGTCCCATGACACTCGCGGCGGCCAGCACGGCCCAGAGCAGGCGCCCCCAGGGATACGGGCCGGCGCGGTTCGGTGCGGCGTGCTGCTGGTCGCTGCTGATCCTGCGGAGCGCCGGGACCAGGCCGAGCAGGGCCGGGACCACCAGGATCAGCACGCCCAGGAAGACCCAGTGCCAGCTCGCCACCTGGGCCACCAGGCCGCCGATGTACGGGCCGAGGATCGAGGGCAGCACCCAGGCCGCGGCGAAGGCGGCGAACATGCGGGCGTGCAGATCGGCGGGATAGGCCTTGCCGACAAGGACCGTCAGGGCGACGCCGTTGGCGCCTCCCGCGAACCCCTGGACGATCCGGCCCAGCACCAGCAGTTCCATGGTCGGCGCCGTGCCCGCGATCACGAGGCCGACCGTGAAGAGGGCCACCGAGGCGTAGATGGCGCCGACCGGCCCGCGGCGGTCGGACCAGCTGCCCGCCAGGACCATGCCGATCACGCTGGCGGCCATCGGGCCGGCGAAGGCGAGGGCGTAGAGCTGCTGCCCGCCGAGTTCCTGGGCGGCCACGGGCATGACCGTGGTGACGGCCATCGACTCGAAGGCGTTGAACACCACGAGGGCCAGCAGGCCCAGGCTGGTCAGGGTGTACGGAGGGCTGAAAACACCGTGGTGGGAGGAGGGGGCGGCAGATGGCACAGCACCTATTTGAGCGCCTGCCCGAGCCCCGTGCCAACGTCCCGGGAACGCCGTCCAGTCAACCGAACACGAGTGCACAGCGGGGGTGGTTTTCCGACGTCGGCGGCCCGGGGAGCCAGCACGCTTTTCCCCGGCAGTCCGGACATTACCCCGCACTGTGGCGGCGGGGACCGTCCACATGGACGGGGAAACCCGCGGCGGCAGCGGACGGCCGACGTCGGCGGCTCAGTTGTGCGCTTGGCCGGGCCGGGTGGGTTCCGCATCGCCGCGGTCGCGCCTAGGCTGAGAGCACATCACCGCATTTCAGACAGGAGAACACCCCCATGGCCTGCCGCATCAGTGAACTCGTCTTCGGCTGTCGCGAACCCGAAGTCCTCGCCGACTTCTGGTGCAAGGTTCTGGACTTCGTGGTCCTGGGCCGGGAGGACGACGGTTCGGTGGAGATCGGCGCGCGGGACGGCTTCGGCGGCTCGCAGCCCACTCTGTTCTTCAGCTACCGGGATCAGCCCGAACCGGGCAAGTCCCGCCTGCACATCGACCTCAATGCGACGGACCAGGAGCAGGAGGCCGAGCTTGAACGGCTCCTGGCCCTCGGCGCGCGGCCCGCGGACATCGGCCAGACCGGCGACGAGGCATGGCACGTCCTCGCCGACCCGGAGGGCAACGAATTCTGCCTGCTCAAGCCGCGCATCGCTCCGGTCCCGGTGCCGGCGGGCTGAGACTCACCGAGGTCTGACGACGACAGGAGACACCTCATGGCGCGGCTCACACCCCGGGCGTTTCTGGACGGGAAGCGCGCGACGGCGGACGACCTCGCCTCGCTGGTCTTCGCCGGAAATGCGCATTTCACGGCGATGCAAGTGTCCGGCGGGGCGGTCCGTGGCCTGGATCTTCACCTGAAACGGTTGCGGGAGGCGAGCGACGAGCTCTTCGGCGCTCACGTCTCCGACGACCGTCTGCTCGCACTGCTGGCCGCAGCGATCGACGACGAAGGACGAGACTCGTCGCTCAGCCTTTTCGTGTTCCCGGGGACGGGCCCGGCGGAACTCCACGTCCTCATCCGCATCAGCGAACCCGCGGATCTCACCATGACGCCGATCCGGCTCAAGACCTTCGAGCATGAGCGTTTTCTCGCCCGGTTCAAGCACGTCGGGGAGATCGCCAAATCGTATTTCAAGAGCCTGGCGCAGCGGGACGGATTCGATGACGCCGCATTCGTCGACTCTCAGGGAAGGCTAAGCGAAGCCTCGATCTGGAACCTCGCGTTCTGGGATGGCGAGACCGTGCTGTGGCCGGAGGCCGATGTGCTTCCCGGCGTGACTCTGCAGATCCTTCGACGGCAGTTGGAGGCCGCAGGCATTCCCCAGACAGTCCGTCCTCTTCGCGCCGACGACCTCAGCAGCGCACTCACCGGCGTCGTCATGAACTCCTGGACCCCCGCGCTGCGGGTTTCAGGCATCGACGGTGTCCGGCTGGGGGACGGGACGGAATTCGCCGAACTCCTGCACCGGGCCTACGCGGCCGAGCCCCTCACCACTCCCGATGGCGTCACCGCCGTGGACTAGAGTGGCGAGGAACAGCCGACACCCCTGAGCCTTTCCGGCCGGTTCGACCTCCGCGCCGTTCCGCCGGGTGACCGATGGACGTCGTGTCGGGCAGAAGGTCAGGACCGCAGAGGAGGACGAGCCGCCGTGGCGTCAGGCAAGACTCCCTCGTCCAAGACCCCCTCGTCCCCCCGCCGGATCACCCTCAATCACGTGGCCGAACGGGCCGGCGTCTCGCGTTCCGCGGCTTCCTTCGTCATGAGCGGACGAACCGATCAGCGCCTGTCCGCCGAGGTGTTCGCCCGCGTCCGCGCGGCGGCGGAGGAACTGGGATACAAGCCGAATCTGACCGCCAAAACTCTCAGAACCGGGCGCTCGGGCACCGTGGCACTCGTGTCGGACTTCGTCAGCACCACATCGTTCGCCAGCACCATGGTGCGTGGCGCTCTGGAGGAGCTCTGCGAGCGTGATTCGCTGCTCTTCACTGTGGACACCCACGGGCGCGAGGAACTCGAATCGCGGCTGCTGGACAGCCTTCTGGCCCGCAACATCGACGGCGTCCTGTATGCCTCGATGTTCACCCGGTCCGTCACGGTTCCGCCGGTCCTGAAGGACACCCCGGTCGTCCTGCTGAACTGCCTCTCAGACGACGGTGGCGGGATCTCGGTGATCCCTGACGAGGCCTCGGCCGGCGAGGACGCGGCGCGTCTCCTCCTGGAGGCCGGCCACGTCCAGGACATCTGGTTCGTCGGTTCGATGCCCCCGGGCCAGGTGGGAGGCACGATCTGGCCCCCTTGGGCGCCACTCGCACTGTCGGAACGACGCGAGGGAATCGATCGCGCTCTGAAGAACGCAGGCACATCCCTCGCGGGCAGCGTGGTGGTGGAGGATGACTGGGACATCGCCAACGGCCGCGCCGCCGTCGCCGGGCTCCTGGCGAGCGGTGTACGTCCCCGGGCACTGATCTGCGTCAACGACGCGGTGGCCATCGGAGCAGGTCACGCTCTCCGGGCCGCCGGGCTCCGCATTCCCGACGACGTGTCCCTCGTCAGTTTCGACGGCACCCCACTGGCGCAGGCCGGCGAACCCGCGCTCACCACCATCGCGCTCCCCCACTTGGAGATGGGCCGCCGCGCCGCGTCCCTCCTCTTCGACACGGACCGCACTCCCCGCCGTATCCGGGTCCCCATGCCGGTGGTTCCCGGGGGTTCTATCGCCGGCCCGCGCACCGGTCCCTGACACCACGCTCCCGCACCTCCACCGACTCCATCAGGCATGCCGCCTTTTGTGTCTCATGACCTCTTTACAGCGGGTGCTAAATCGATCTAGCATTCAGGTGTCCGACCGAACGGCATCTCATTCAGCCTTCGGATGCTGGAGTACAAAGGAGTAATCACATGGATGGATCGCGCCGCTTCGGGGCGATGAGCCCCAACCCCTGGTGGGTCGGTTTCGTCTGTGGAATGGCGACTTTCGTGGACGCCGCCGCCACCACGGGCATCGGCATCGCGTTCGTCCTCTTCCAGGCGCCGGCGCCCGGCGCGCCAGGACTCACGCCGGATCAGATCGGGATGCTCACCGGTGTTCTGACCGCCGGCGTCGCCATCGGCTCGCTTCTGGGAGGTCGGCTGGGAGACCGTTTCGGGCGCCGGACCGTCTTCCTCACGACCATGGCCCTGATCGTGATCGGGGCGGCCACACCGTTCCTCGGCACCGGTTTCGGGACGCTTCTGCCGGGCGTCGCACTGATCGGCCTGGGTGTCGGCGCTGATCTGCCGGTCGCTCTGGCCACCATTTCGGAAGCCGCCACCGACCGGAACCGGGGAAAGATCATCGTGTTCTCCAATCTGCTGGGCGGATTCGGAATCCTCCTGGCGGTGGTGCTCGGCATTCAGTTCGGCGCTCTGGGTCCCGACGGCGGGCGGATCATCTTCGGCGCCTTCGGTGGCGCAGGCCTTCTGGTCCTCGCACTGCGCCTGACGATCCCCGAATCCCGGACGTGGCTGCTCGCCCGGAGTTCGGAGGAGCCGGCGGCCCGCACCACACGCTTCACCACTGCGCGGCTCGCCGATCTGGGCCAGGCGCCGCTGCGGAAGCCGCTGTTCATCCTCCTGGCGTACTACACGCTCACGTCCCTGGCCATCAGTGTTGCGGGCAGCTTCGGAACGTTCGTGGCGGTGAATGTGGCCCACCTCCCGGTCAGCGAATACCAGACCTGGACCCTTCTGGCGATGCCCGCGGCGGTCATCGGGGCGCTGTGGTTCATGTCCGTCGCCGACACCCGGTTCAGAATGACCTACTTCATCCTCGGAGCCGTCACCGTGGTCGTCTCCAATCTGGTGCCGGTCCTGTTCGGCTTCTCACTGCCCACCCTGGTCATCTCCGTGATCGGGTCGACGTTCGCCGGCGCATTCTGCTTCGAAACGATCATGAAGGTGTGGACGCAGGAGTCCTTCCCCACCATGCTCCGGGCCACCGCCCAGGGAACGATCTATGCCGTGGCGCGGTTCGCCACCGCCGGCCTCAACGTCGTCACCCCTGCTCTGCTCGCACTGAATCCCTTCGGTGTCTATGCCGGAGTCGCCGCGGTCGCCGCCCTCGGTTTCCTGATCGGATGGCTCGGCTTCCGCCGCAACACCATCAACCACTTCACCCTGCCGGGTCCCGGTCGGCCGTCCGCGTCCGCCCGCCCCGACGTCGTCGCCGCGCCCTAGTTGATTCACGCCTCAGGAAAGCTCACCACGATGGATCTCAGACCATTTCACACGACGGTTGACGGCCTCACGCTCCGGGGCTCCCACTACCTGCCGGCCGACCGCGCACCCCGGGGAACCGCCGTGCTGTTTCACGGGTTCGGGGGCTCCCGGGTGGAAACCACGGGCGTGTTCGTCACACTCGCCAGGGCCCTGACCGAGGCCGGGGTCGCCGTCGTCGCCTATGACCGCGCGGGACATGGGGAGAGCGACGGCGACTTCTTCCGCACCACCGCGTCGGGCGACATCCGCCAGGCGCACCGGGTCCTGGAGACGGTCACCCACCTCGAAGGGACATCGGGCGGTGAGGTGCATCTGGTCGGCATGAGCCTGGGCGCGGTGATCGCGTCCGTCGTGGCGGCGGAAAGCCCACTGCCGATCCGTTCGCTGACCATGTGGTCCACCGCCGCGGTCTTCACCGACGACATCAGATCAGGCCGGCTTCAGGGGAAATCCCTGGAATCCCTGGACACTGACGGGTTCTTCGACTTCCTCGGCATGCGGCTCGGCCCCGACATGCGGGACGACGCCCTGACGTTCGACGTGTACGGGCGCGCGGCCCCGTACCGGAATCCTGCGCTGCTGCTGCATGGCGACGCCGACTTCGTCCCCCTCGCCTACGCCGCCCGCTATCTCGAGGACGACGTCTTCGGCTCCCGGGCCGAATTGCAGGTCGTCTCCGGGGCCGACCACGGATGGGCGCAGCTTCCTCAACGGGATCGGCTGATCGAACGCACCACTGATTTCATCCTCAGCAACACCCACGGAAAGAAACCATGAACACCACCTCCCTTCGCGCCGGCCTCGGCGAAGTCGTCGACCTCGACGGCGGCAGCGTCCTTCTGAGTGGACATCTGGACACGATCCGTTCCTCCGGCGTCCGCCCCGTGCGGATCCCCACGGCGGCCTGGCAGAAGTTCCCGCCCCACGGCGAGAACCTGCGCGCGGTCACCATGCAAGCGAGCGGAGTGCGCATCGCTTTCGAAACGACCTCCACCCGGGTCACTCTCCGCGTCCGGTGCACGCGTTTCCAGGTCGAGGATTTCCTGGGCGCCCGCAACCAGTTCGTGGCCGAGGTCGGGGAACGCGAAGTGGGCCACGTCGAGTCTCCTGTCAACGCGGTCCTGAAGGTCAGTCTGGCAGGAGACCGGGCACAACTCCTGGGAGCCGGTGAGCCGTCGGACATCGTCTTCGATGCGCTCCCGGCCGGGCCGAAGACGGTCGTCATCTGGCTCCCACAGGGGATGATCATCGACCTGATCGGCATTCACGGCGACGCCCCCATCACCGCCTCAGAACCTCTCCGCCGCCCGGTGTGGATCCACCACGGAAGCTCGATCAGCCACTGCGTGGAGACCCCCTCGCCGACGGGCGTCTGGCCGGTCATCGCAGCCAAAGCGGCCGGGCTGGACGTCGTCAACCTCGGTTTCGGCGGGCAGTGCATGCTGGACCCGTTCGTCGCGGATGCCATCGCCTCGACGCCGGCCGACGTGATCTCCCTGAAGGTCGGGGTCAACATGGTGGGCGCTCGTTCCTTCGACCAGCGCACGTTCGCCCCGGCCCTGCACGGGTTCATCGACCGGGTGCGCGCCGGCCACCCGGACACACCCATCGTGCTGGCCTCGTCGATCCTGTGGCCCGGCAGCGAGGACACCCCCGGCCCGTCGGACGTCGAGTTCCTCCCGGGCGGCTCGCTGCGGTGCTTCACCGCTGGGGCCAAGGAGGATGTCCTCAAGGGAGCGCTGACCCTGCAGGAGTCCCGGCATCACGTGGCCCACGTGGCGGGGGTGAGGGCAGCCGCCGGGGAGAAGATCCACTACCTCGAAGGCTTGTCGCTCTACGGTCCGCAGGACACGAAGCGCTTCACACTGCCGGATTCGCTGCATCCCGACGCCGAGCTCTACGCCGAGATCGGGCAGAGGTTCGCCAGCGCCGTCTTCGGAGAGGGCGGCCTCGTGCCCCGGTCCACGTTGGGCTGAGGTCACCGGCGCGGCATGCCGGCTCCGGCAGTCCGTGCAGCGCGGCTGCCGAGCCGGGCCGCGCTGCTCTCGACATCACCTTTCCATGCCCGCAGTGTTACGGTCGCGCCAGGCGAAGCGGGCCCGCACCATCCGCCGCACGTCCCGCACACCCCGGCACATCCCGCACACCAGAGAGCGTTCCATGACCATCATCCAGTCGATCCTGCCCATCATGGTGTCGCTCCTCGCGGGTTACGGCCTGGGCAAACTGCTGCCCCAGCGGGCCAACACGCTCCTGATCAGGCTCATCGGCCCTCTCGTCTGGCTGTTGCTGTTCCTCATCGGATCGGAATTCGGCGAGGTCATCTCGACAGCGGAATCGGCGGGCAAAGTCGTGGGAACCGCCCTGTCCTTCGCCGTTCTGGCCACGCTGATCCCGTTCGCCCTGATTTTCGCCACCCGCCCTCGCTCCCTGATGAAGACCGCGGGCCGTCAGGGCTTCCGATGGACCCACCTGTGGCACCCCCTCAGAGAGTGCGTGGTGGCGGTGGCCATGGTGGCACTGGGCTGCGGGTTCCATCTGGCGAACAAGGCACTGTTCGACGGCGGCGTGAGCCTCCCCACGAGCTCCACCTTCCTCCTCGTTCTCATCGTCCTGGTCGGCGTCGATCTGGCGGAGACGAAGCTCGGATCGCAGTGGTTCACGTGGCGCAATCTCTCGATTCCGGTCCTCGTCGTCGCGGGTTCGATGCTGGCCGGGCTGATCGCTTCCCTGGTGACCGGCGAGTCACTGCGCACGTCTCTGGCCCTCACCAGCGGCTACGGATGGTTCTCGCTGTCGAGCGTCCTGGTGGGGGACGGACTGGGCCAGACCTACGGCACCATGGCCCTGATGATCGACCTCGCGCGCGAGCTGCTGGCGATCGTCATTCTCTACGCGCTGGGGAGCAGCCACCCCCACGCCGGTATCGGCAGCGCAGGTGCGACAGCCCTCGACTCCACTCTGCCGATCATCAAACAGGCATGCTCGCCGGAGGCCGTGCCCACCGCCATGGTCAGCGGGCTGATCCTGACCGGGCTGGCGCCGATCGCGATCACCACGGCGCTGGCCTGAGAGAATGGCCGGACCGCGCGCATTCCAGGAACCGCCCATCGGGCGAGAACACCGGGGTGCGGCGACCAGCTCCGTTTCTCTCCTCAGGTGGTGACTCCCGTGACCGACCAGCCCTCCGCGGCACCTCAGCAGGGACGCACACGCCGGCAGCCCCCGGCGTCGCCGTCGCTCGCTCTGACCATTCTCGCGGGCGGAGTCCAGCAGGACATCGACAGGATCCTGGCTGAGCACGGGATGACCCCTCGCAAGCACGGTGCGCTGGGGCACATTCACACCGAGCCGGGGATCTCCATCAGCGAGCTGGCCCGGCGCTCGGGGATCACCGCGCAGAGCATGCACACGCTGATCGCCGCCCTCATCGCGGACGACCTCGTCCAGAGCACGATCCCCCGGCCAGGAGCTCCGGCATCGCTGGCGGTGACTGATGCCGGAGCGCGCCTTCTCGCAGCCATCCGGGCAGAGCTCGCAGTGCTCGACGAGCGCTTGTTCGGCCCGGCAGCGTCTGCCGAATGGCAGGCCCTGGCCCAGGCCGTCCACGATGTGGCGGAGCTCCGGAAACGGCCCTGAAAACCCGGCGGTTCACGGCAGAGCGCAACCTACCCTTCAGTTAGACTGCAAGGTATCAGTTTGACTGAAAGGTAGGCAGTGAACAACGTCATTCTCATCGCGCATGTCATCGGGGCCATCGTGCTCATCGGCCCGCCGACGGCCGCCGCCAGCATCTTCCCCCGCCACGTCACCGTCCGGACGTCCGGCGGGACGGAACCGGAGGGACCGGGCGACGCGTCCGGATCAGCCGCGCAGAACCCGGTCCTCCTCTCGGCCTTGCACCGCCTGACCCGCGTCTACAGCACGCTGGGGGCATTGGTCCCCGCGCTGGGCATCATCCTCGCCGCGAGGATGGGGATCCTCGGCGACGGCTGGGTGATCACGTCCATGGCGCTGACCGTGCTGGCGGCCTTGATCCTCGCCTTCGCCGTCGTCCCCCTTCAGCGCGAGGCGCTCCAGGGCGCCGTGGAACCGCCTGCGCTCCTCAAGCTGCGGGCCTCGGCGGGCGCGTTCGCCGTCCTGTGGGCCGTCGTAGTCGTGTTGATGATCCTTCGGCCGGGAGCCTCCGCATGAGCCCGCAGGATGAACGCACGCCGTCCCGAGCGGTCCTGAGGGCTGTGCCCTGGATGGGGATCGTCGAACTGTGCACGCTCAGCGTGATGCTTCTCAATCTCCTGACGCTTCGCGACCGGCTCATCCCGGCAGTCGTGGGTCCGCTCCACGGGCTGACCTGGGTGGCGCTCGTGATGGTGGCGGCACTCGCCGGGGGACTCTCCCGCCGGGACCGCGTGCTCCTGGCGATCCCGGCGATCGGAGGGCTGGTGGCCGCGGCCCGGCTCACGGGACGTTCAGGCAGGAAGTACCGAGGTGAACGTCAAGACCGTCCTGCCGCCCCAGCCGAGAACAGCTTCCGATAGTCCTGCAGCGACCGCCCCGTGCACCGCTTGAAATGAGTCCGGAGATTGGCGCCGGTCCCCATGCCGACCGCCCGGGCGATCGCTTCCACGGAGAGCTCCGTGCTCTCCAGATACTCCTTGGCCCGGTTCACCCTCGCCTGGATGAGCCAGCGTCCGGGCGGCATCCCGTGCTCCGCCGCGAATCGCCGTTCGAAGGTCCGCGCGCTCAGGTGGGCACGTCTCGCCAGGGATGCCGTGGTGTGGTGAAGGTCGAGGTGGCCGAGCAACCACTCGACGAGCTCCGCCGTCGCCTGCCCCCGGTCTCCTCCGAGCGGCGTCTCGATGTACTGGGCCTGCCCGCCTTCCCTGAACGGCGCCGCGATGCACGCCCGCGCCACCGTGTTGGCGACGCGCGTGCCGTGATCGGTGCGGATCAGATGCAGACACAGGTCGAGACCGGCGGCCACCCCGGCCGAAGTGAGCACCTCACCCCCATCGACGAACAGCGCCTCAGGCTGGACGACGACGGACGGGTGCCGCTGGGCCAGAAGGTCACCGTGCCGCCAATGGGTGGTCGCGGCCCGCCCGTCCAGGAGGCCCAGGGAGCCGAGCAGGAACGCGCCGGAACAGATCGACGCGATGCGCCGGCCACGCGGCGTCGCAGTCTCCCCCAGAAGCGTCGCCAGCCCTCGGGCGAGGCGGTCGCTTTCAGCGGGATCCAGGAGGGACTCGCTCGAGCTGACGATCACGACATTCGCGGACCGCAGCTTCTCCTCGAGCGGTTCGGTCGTCAGGGTGAGACCCTCGGCGGTGACCACCTCGCGCTTCCCGTCCGCGGACACCACGGCCACCTCGTACAGCGGCGCTCCGGCGCCGTCGCGCGCGGCGCCGAAGATGCGAGACGGGATCCCCAGCTCGAACAGGGGCGCCCCGGGGACGGCCACGGTCACGATTCTCTGCATGGCGGAATCCTTTCACACGGTGACGATTCCGCCACTGTCGCCGGGGCGGCCACCTTGAAAAGCTGGAGTCATGAACACCACCACGACCACACGCGACGTCGTCGACGCCTTCTTCGCAGGCTTCGCGGCCGGCGACCTCGACGCCGTCAAGGCACTCTTCGCACAGGAATTCACTCTGACGGTCCACGGGAGCCCCCGCACACCCTGGGCGGGCACCCGCCACCGCCGCGAAGAACTCGACGGCTTCTTCGCCGCCTTCGGCGCCCTGGGGCCGGCCACCGAGTACGCCATCGAGCACCTGGTGGTCGACGGCGAGCACGCCGTCGCGATCGGCCGCAACGCCTTTCCCGTCACAGCCACGGGAAAAACTTTCACCAACGCGTTCGCCCTGCACTTCACCGTGACCGACGGTCTGATCACCGGATACCGCATGCATGAGGATTCGTACGCCATCGACCAGGCCTTCACCGCCTCCTGACAGACCACCGGGAGGGCCCGCCGGGTGCACCCGGCGGGACCTTCAGGGTTCTTCGTCCGCACGGACGGGTGGCGGCCTCAGCGAGTCCGGACCCGCCCCGCGCACGCCACGGACAGCAGCGCCACGCACGCGGTCAGCGCGAAGACCCCCAGGAACGCGCCACCTGCCCCGAGCAGGTGGAACACCAGACCGGTCGCGGCCAGGGAGAGCGCTGCGCCCACGGAGTCCGCCACGTTCGCCGCGGACCCGTTGAACCCCTGGTTGCCCGGCGTCGAATACGACAGCACCATCACGCTCAGGCGCGGACTCATCAGCCCCATGCCGCCGCCCGCCAGGATCCAGCCGACGATGATGACCGCAGGCGGCAGGCCGCCGAAGGTGGCCGTGAGCACGATCAGGATCGACAGCGCCAGCGATGCCGCACCCAACCGCACCGCGCCCACATTCGAGAGCCCCGTGGACAGCCGCCCCTGGATCGCCGAGCCGATGGACCACGCCACCGCGGAGAGCGTCAGGGCCAGCCCGGCGGTCGCGGGTTCGAAATGGTGCCGGTCCATGAGGAGATACGGGACGTAGACTTCGGCCCCGAAGAATGCCGCGGCGATCAGGAACTTCACCAGGATGACCGACGGCAGGCCGCGCCGTCCGAGCAGCACGCCGGCCGGCAGGAGCCTGCGGACCGCGAGCAGCGCGACGACCGCCGCGAGCACCGCCACCGGCACCGCCCACGGGCCGGTCTCCACCGACAGGTTCAGCCCCAGCACGGCCACGCCCACCACAGCGGCCACCGCGAGGCGCCGGCCGGTGGACAGGCGGCTCGTGGACAGGCGGGAGCCTTGCACGGCGCCGCCCGCCGGGGTTCCTTCCGGCACCTGCCCGCCGACGACGACCTCCCCCGCCTCGTCAGGCGACGCGTCCGCGGGCGCCGGGCCGGCGTCGTCGTGCGCGGGCTGAGCGGCCAGTCGCCGCAGCGCGGGCAGCAGCAGAAGCAACGCCGGCACCACCAAGACCACCACGCCGAGGAAGACCCAGTGCCAGCTGATGTACTGCGCCACGAGTCCCGCGCCGAACGGCCCCACCATGGACGGCACCACCCAGGCCGCCGAGAAAGCGGCGAAGATCTTGGGGTGCAGCGCGGCGGGGTAGGCGCGGGCTACGAGCACGTAGAGCACCACGTTGATCGCGCCTCCGCCGAGACCCTGGATGAGCCGACCGGCCAGGAAGACCGGCATGGACCCCGCCAGGCCCGCGACCAGGAGACCGAGCGCGAAGACCGCCGTGGACGCGAAGAGCGGGAGGGCCGGGCCTCGGCGGTCGGTCCAGGCGCCGGCCAGGACCATGCCGATCACGCCGCTTGCGAGCGGTCCCGCGAAAGCGAGTGCGTAGAGGGCGGTGCCGTCGAGGTCGCGGGCGACGAGCGGCATGACCGTGGTGACGGCCATGGCTTCGAACGCCGCGAGGAACACGAGGGCACAGGCCCCCAGGGTCGTGAGGAGGTGGGCGGGAGAGAGCACGCCCGGGGTCCGGGTCGGCGCCGTCTCCGGTCGCGCGCCGGGCGGCAGCTGGTCCTCCCGGGTGGCGGAGGAGGTGCGAGGGGATTCCATGGTCCCGACGCTACGACCTCAACTATGGTTGAGGTCAAAGCCCTGAGCGAGGAGGATCAGCATGCCCCAGATCCACGGCGGGAAACAGCACGAACTGAGCATCGGGGAACTGTCCGCCCGCAGCGGCGTGCCGGTCTCCGCGCTCCACTTCTACGAACGGCAAGGCCTGCTGCGCGCCGAGCGGAACAGCCTCAATCAGCGCCGGTACGCCCGGGACGCGCTTCGCCGGGTCGCGTTCATCCGCACGGCGCAGCGCGTGGGGATGGCCCTCAAGGACATCGGCGCGGCACTGGACTCTCTCCCGGAGCAGCGCACGCCCACCAAGCGCGACTGGACCCGCCTCTCGCGGCTGTGGCGCGAAGAGCTCGACGCCCGGATCGCCGCCCTCACGCATCTCCGGGACGACCTGGACTCCTGCATCGGCTGCGGCTGCCTCAGCCTGAAACGCTGCGCCCTCCAGAACCCCGACGACGAACTGGGCCGCACCGGCAGCGGCCCGGTCCTCTGGGAATAGCCCCGGCCTTCCCCCTTCGATCGACTGCTCCATACGATGCCCCAGACTCGGCGTGTCGCGGGGAGAACGACATCCTGTGGAGCAGTCGATGGGCAGGCGGAGGGGAGGGGTGCGCGGTCAGTAGGATCGGAGCCATGATCCCCGCGCCTCCCGCCCCGTCGGCATCCGGCACCGGCACCTCCCCGGTCCGGCAGATCCTGTGGCTCATGCTGGCGGTGGTCGTCGGGGTGCCGGCGTTCATCGGGTCGTGGATCGGGCTCCTATTCCTCGGCGAGCACCTCGACTGGGGCCTGAGCGCCAACCAGGTGTTCGCGTGGGAGCTCGCCGCCGTCGTCGCGGTCGTGCTGTGGCCGCTCGCGATCCGCGGTTCCCTGCGTCAGTTCTGGCACCAGCGCGGCCGGCGACCCGACCAGGTGACCGCCTGGGGATCCGAACCCACGACGCCGGTGCCGAAGGTTCCGCTCAGCGTCGGGCAGCGTATCGCCCGTGTGACGGTGGTGCTGTTCGGAGGGGCGGGCATCCTCGCGATCTGCGGACCGCAGGAGGTCTCGCTCCTGGTGCTGCGGGCGCTGGGCGTCGTGAGCCTCGGACCGGCGTCGCTGTGGGGCGCGCTCCAGCTCGTCACCTTCCTGCTCCTGCTGGCGCTCCTACTGCCGGTCATGGCCCTCACGGAACGTTCGCTGCGCCGGCACCCGCGCGGCAGCGTGGAGCGCTTCCGCCTCGAAGTGCAGCAGCACTGGTACCTGGCGGCCGCCACGGCGTGGGTCATCTGCGTGGCGATGGGCCTGATGTTCGTCTGGCTCGTGGTCGCCTACCTCTGACCCCGGCGCCTCCCCGGCCCTCTTCTTCTATCGACTGCTCCACACGAGGCTCGAAACCCGGCGTGTCGCGGGGAAAACGACTTCCTATGGAGCAGTCGATCGGCGTGAGGGGCCAGCCCTACTCCACCAACCGCCGTCGCCCGGCCAGGTAACCGAAGACCGCGCCCAGCACCGAGATGCCCAGGAACACCCAGCCGGCCACGGTGAACGCGCCCGTCGCCTGGTGGACCTGCGCGACCATGAGCGTCCCGACCGACCCCACGCCGTAGCCGACGCCCTGCATCATGCCCGACAGCCGCGCCGCGGTGTGCTGATCCTCGGTGCGCAGCATGATCAGCGTGAGCGCCACGGCCGTGAGGGCGCCCTGGCCCAGGCCCAGCAGGGAGATCCACGCCCAGATGCCCTCGATCGGACCCAGGATGCTGAGCGCGAACCCCGCACCCGTCATGAGCGCCAGCACCACATTGATCCCGCGCTGATCCCAGAACCGGGCCGCGAGCGCCGGAGCCACCAGGGAGCCGAGCATCTGCAGCAGGATCGACACGGACACCATGATCCCGGCGGTGCTCCCGTCGATCCCCCGGTCCCGCAGGACGGGGGCCAGCCACGCGAAGACACTGAAGGAACTCATCGCCTGGAGCGCCATGAACCCCGTGACCTGCCATGCAACCGGCGAGCGCCACACATTCGCGCCGTCGTGGTCGACGGCCTCGCGGTGGTGCGGCGCCTTGAGCGCGAGCGGGGCGAACAGGAGCGCGACGACGGCGGCCGGTGCCGCCCAGGCGAGCAGCGCCGTCGTCCATTGGCCGGTGAGTTCGAAGATCGGGTACGTGAATCCCGCGCCGAGGGCGGCCGACGCGCAGATGGCGGTGGTGTAGAGGCCGCCCATGAGGCCGAGCCGGTGCTGGAAGTCGCGCTTGACCACCGTCGGCAGGATGACGTTGCACAGGGAGATGGCCGCGCCGCACAGGGCCGTTCCGAGCAGCAGCATCGGCAGGTGGCCGAGAGTTCCGAGGTCGGCGGGACGGACCAGGAGACCACCCGTGAGGACCACCATCGCCCCGAGCAGCACCCGTTCGGCGCCGAACCGTCGCGCCAGGACCGGGGCCAGCGGAGCGAAGACCCCGAGCAGGGTGGCGGGAACGGTGGTGAGGGCGGTGACGGCCCATTCCGGGATGGCTCCGGCGGCACGGATCTCCACGAGGACCGCCGCGAAACTCGAGAACACGGTGCGCAGATTCAGGCCGATCAGCACCAGACAGACCCCCAGGAACGCGAGTCGGGTGCGGCTGGGGGCTGGGGTCATGGTCTGCGTGTGCACGGTATCCATTGTGGTCTTCCCTGCCGAAACAGCGAGTTTCCGCCGAAACAGTGTGTTTACTACACGGTT
This sequence comes from Arthrobacter sp. RCC_34, assembly GCF_041360795.1. Lineage (NCBI taxonomy): Bacteria > Bacillati > Actinomycetota > Actinomycetes > Micrococcales > Micrococcaceae > Arthrobacter > Arthrobacter sp. RCC_34. The sequence continues at coordinate 81,701 of NZ_JBFUPW010000003.1, forward strand.
TCGGCGGGAACCCACTGTTTCACGGGTCCGGCGAGGGGCCCAAGGAGGGCGCGCCCTGCGAGCGCGAGCCGGAACTACCAATCTCTCCAAAAAACCTCCTGTGCACATCTTGCACACGTAGTGCAGATATCGCTACTGTGATGTAGGCCTCATCAGAGACCGCGCAATGAAGCGAGGAGTCATCATGAACATCCCAGTGCCGGAGAATGCTTCCGCCACCCGTCGGCCGGATCCTGGATCCCTGCCGGAAAGGACCCTGAGGAAGGTCCGGTGGCGCATCGTCCCGCTGATCGTCCTCCTGTATCTGATCGCCTTCCTGGACCGGAACAACGTCGGATTCGCCAAAGGACCACTCACCCACGACCTCGGCATCAACGACGCCGCCTACGGTCTGGGAGCGGGGATCTTCTTCATCGGCTACGTCCTGATGGAGATCCCCAGCAACGCGGGCATGTACCGCTTCGGGGCTCGGCGCTGGATCGCCAGGATCCTGATCAGCTGGGGCATCCTGGCGACCGCCATGGCCTTCGTCTGGAACGAACCGTCCTTCTACACGGCGCGATTCCTGCTCGGCGCTGCGGAGGCGGGGTTCTTCCCCGCCGTGCTGTTCTACTTCACCCTCTGGTTCCCCACGGCTCAGCGCGCGGCCGTCCTGGGCCTGTTCATCATGGCGCAGCCCGTGGCGAACGCGCTGGGTGCCCCGCTGTCCGCCGCCCTCCTGAACCTGGACGGATTCCTCGGGCTCACCGGCTGGCAGTGGATGTTCATCATCGAAGGCGTCCCGGCCGTGGTGCTGGGTGTCTTCGTGCCGCGTCTCCTGACCGACCGCCCGTCCGAGGCACGCTGGCTCGCTCCGGACGAGAAGGCCTGGCTCACCTCCACCATGGAAGCGGAATACGCGGCCAAAGCGCTCCCGGGCAAGCATTCGTTCCTTCAAGGCCTCCGTGAACCGCGGGCCTGGGCTTACGGCCTGCTCAACTTCGGCATGGTCTGCGGCATCTACGGCCTCGGACTGTGGCTCCCGACCATCGTCAAGGGACTGGGCGTCAAGGACAACACCTCGCTCGGCCTCCTGGTCATGATCCCGTATGCCGTCGCCATCCCCTTCGTGTACTGGTGGGCGAAGCGCGCGGACCGCACCGGACGGCGGGCCCTGCACGCGTCGCTCAGCATGGTGCTCGCCGCCGTCGGCCTGCTCGGCGCGGCATATCTCCTGCCCGTGAACGCGGCCTGGGCCATGGCCGCGCTGTCCGTGGCCGCCGTCGGGATCTTCTCGGCCGGCGCACCCTTCCTGTCCATCCCCTCCGCAGCTTTCGCCGGCGCGACGGCGGCCGCGGCCCTGGGCCTCATGAACTCCCTGGGCAACGTCGGCGGCTTCGTCGCCCCGTACCTGGTGGGCCTCATCAAGCAGGCCACCGGGAGCGATCAGCTCGCCCTCACCTTCCTGGCCGGTTGCCTCACCCTGACCGCGGTGCTCGTGTACGCCTACGCGAACCGGCGGCCGGAGGGCAACTCCCGCATCCCGCAGACCACCCCGTGAAACACCATCTGGAGGAAACCATGACCACACAGCACCTCGCCGGCACCACCGCCCTCGTCACCGGAGGAAGCGTCGGCATCGGACGCGGGATCGCCCTGTCCCTGGCCCGTGCCGGAGCCCGGGTGGCCCTCACCTACCGCAGCCACGCGCCGGAGGACTCGCTCCTGGACGAACTCCGGGCGCTCTCCGGGGCAGAGCCTCTGGCACTCCAGGTCGACGCCACCGACGAGACCCAGGTGAAGAACCTGGCGGACGCCGTCGGCCGGGAGTTCGGCCGGCTGGACGTCCTGGTCAACAACGCCGGGGGCCTGGTGCAGCGCGCCACGCTCCGGGAACTCGATCTGGACCTGTGGCACCGCATCCTCAGCGTCAACCTGGACACGACGTTCCTCATCACCCACCACCTCAAGCCGCTGCTGCCCCAGGGCCGTGGCCGGATCATCAACATCGCCTCCCTGGCCGGGCACAACGGCGGGCACCCCGGCGCCCTCGCCTACGCGACGTCCAAGGCCGCGATCTTCGGCTTCACCCGCTCGCTCGCCCGGGAGGTCGCGCCCGAAGGCATCACGGTGAACGCCCTGGCGCCCGGCTTCATCGAGGCCACGCCGTTCCATGACACCTTCACGACGGCGGACTCGAAGAACGCGACGGTCGCCACCATCCCGGCGGGCCGGGCAGGGGTCCCCGACGACGTGGCGGACGCCGTGCTCTGGCTCGCCGGAGAGGGATCCGCCTTCGTCACGGGAACGGTGATCGACATCAACGGAGGTCAGTACGTCCGATGATCCGCGGATCTCTCAAACACCCCGTCGTCCTGGCGGCCCTGGCGGGCGCGGGCCACAAGTCGACCGTGCTGATCGCGGACCTGAACTACGCGGCCTCCACCGCGGTGGCCGCCGGAACCCCGACGGTCCACCTGGCCCTGACCGCGGGGACGCCCACGGTGCCGGAAGTGCTGGACGTGGTCCAGGGAGTGATCCCGGTCGAGCACGCCACGCAGATCCGCCCCTCCGAGGACGCGCTGCCCAGCCCCGTGCAGGACGAGGTGCGGACTCTGCTCGGCGTCCCTCCGGAGCTCGTGAGCCGCGAGGACTTCTACCGGCTCGCCCGCTCCGAGGACCTGGCCCTGGCGATCATCACGGGCGACACCCGCCGCTTCGGCAACGTCCTGCTCCGGATCGGCGCGCTCACCGAGCCGCCCTACTGAACAACGCCACCACCTGAGGAACTGAGTGACGACGACGGCGACGCTCCGCACGGCGGGGCCCCCACCACCGTGCGGAGCGTCGCCGTCGTCGTCACCCGGCCACCCTGTCGCAGAGTCGGTGAGGACGCCCGCTCAGGACGCCGCCGGGCTCCAGCCGAGCGACGCGGACACGGCGCGGGCGGTCTCCAGGAGCTCCGGGAGCAGTTCCCGCAGGCGGGTCAGGTCCATCTGGGACTTGATGGCGGTGATCGAGATGGCGCCGGCCGCGGTCCCGGCGTGGTTCCAGACCGGGGCGGCGATGCAGTTGGAGATCTCCTCATACTCGCCGTCGTCGTAGGCCCAGCCGGTGTCCCGCACCTCGTCCAGGCGGCGCAGGAACTCCTCGCGCGAGGTGATCGAGGAGGAGGTGAAGGGCCGGAAGGTGATCCCGTCCACGATCCGGTCCCGCTGTTCGGGGTCCATGAAGGCCAGCAGTGCCTTGCTCACCCCGGCGGTCTGCACCACCACCTGCCCGCCGATGCGGGTGTCGAGGTGGATCGAGTCGGCCGGTTCGATCTTGTCGACGTAGACCACAGCGTCACCGTCGGGGACGGCGAACTGCACGGTCTGCCCGACGCGTTCGCTCAGGTCCACGATGAACGGGTGCACCATGGTGCGCAGATCGAACTGGCGGAGCGCCGAGTCGGCCAGCGCGGCCAGCCGGAAGCCCACCCCGTAGAGGCCACGCTCGTCCCGCCGGATCAGCCCGCCGCCCGCCAGGGTCTGCACGAGGCGCAGCGCCGTGGTGCGGTGCACGCCGATCATGTCCGCGATCTCCAGCAGGGTCCGGGGCCGGACGCTGCAGAATTCCAGGATGTCGATGGCTCGCTGAACCGTCTGACTCATGGGGCCTCCCTTCAACTGTGCAATAGTTGCACACGCCGGCCCCTCGCCCAAGGCGCGTCCACCCCGGATGAATCCCTGTCACCCCTCCCCGGTACTCTGGAAAGCGATGAACGGCATGGAATCCCCAGACCCCGCGAACGTCTCCGAGAGCGCCCCCGCCTCCGAGCCGCGCGCCCCGCACCACCCCGTCACCGAAGGCAGCCAGGCCTCCTTCGGGACGTACCGGCGCAATCCCGTGAGCTTCGTGCGGCGCGGCACCCGTTTGCAGGGCCGCCGTCAGGAAGCCTGGGACGAGTATGCGGACCGCTTCGTGGTGGATGTGCCGCGCCATGTCGCCGACACCTCGGTGCACCCCGAGTACCGCTTCGACGCCGAGGCCGCCTTCGGCCGCAAGGCTCCGCTCGTCGTGGAAGTCGGCTCAGGCCTGGGCGAGGCTGTCACCCACGCCGCGGCGGAACACCCCGAATGGGACTTCCTGGCCGTCGAGGTCTACACGCCCGGACTTGCCAACACCCTCGTGAAGATCGCGCAGGCCGGCCTGACGAACGTCCGCGTCGTCCAGGCGAACGCCCCCGAGGTCCTGACCACCATGCTGCCGGCCGGCTCGGTGCATCAGGTGTGGGTGTTCTTCCCGGACCCCTGGCACAAGGCGAAGCACCACAAGCGGCGCCTCCTTCAGCCCGCCTTTGCCGAGCAGGTCGCCCAGGCGCTCGAGCCGGGCGGGCTGTGGCGGATCGCCACCGACTGGTCCAACTACGCCGTGCACGCGCGCGACGTCGTGAACGCGTCACCGGATTTCGAGAATCTGCACGACGGCGAGCGCGCCGGTGCGGACAGCCCCCTCACGCAGGTGTGGGCGAGCGGCGTGGAGACCGTGGTGGGCGGCGCACCCGTGCGGGAGGGCCGCGCTCCCGTGAGCACGGGCCACACCGGCCCGAACGAAGGCGTCGACGAGCTGGGCGGCTGGGCACCGCGCTTCGACGGCCGGACCCTGACGAGCTTCGAGCGCAAGGCCCTGGAGGCCGGGCGCATGGTATTCGATCTGACGTACCGGAGGAAGCCATGACCGAGACGCTCGATCCCGCCGCGGCCCGCGAGGCCACAGCCCAGGGCGCCCCGGCGAGCGGCGCCGTGCTGTGCGAGGACGGTCTGCGCCGCCCGGCCTGGGCCGCCGTCGACGGCATGATGCGCGAGTACTACGACACTGAATGGGGCATGCCCGTCCGTGACGAGCAGGGGCTGTTCGAGCGGATCTCGCTGGAGGGGTTCCAGGCGGGTCTGTCGTGGGCGACCATCCTGCGGAAGCGGCCTGCGTTCCGGGCCGCGTTCGCGGACTTCGCCCCGGACGTGGTCGCGGCTTTCACGGACGACGACGTCGAGCGGCTCATGGCGGACGCCGGCATCGTGCGGAACCGGGCGAAGATCCTGGCCACCATCGCCAACGCGCGCGCCACCGTGGCGCTCCGCGAGGAGGGCGGACTCGTGGATTTCGTCTGGTCCTTCAAACCTGCCGAGACCCCGGCGCCGCGCACGTTCGCGGACGTCCCGACCGTATCGGACGAGTCCAAGGCCCTGTCCAAGGCCTTGAAGAAGAAGGGCTTCAACTTCGTGGGGCCCACCACCATGTACGCGCTCATGGAAGCCATCGGCATCGTGGACACGCACCTGGTGGACAGCCACCGCCGCGGGACCTCCGGGGTGTGGACGAGCGTCTAACGAGCACCAGAAAGCACGACGAGCAAGAGGAGCACAGCATGTCCGCAGCACTGACCCGCGTGGTGATCTCCGTCCGCGCCCTGGAACCGGCCCTGACCTTCTACCGCGACCTCCTCGGTCTTCCAGCACAGCTCTCTCCGGGCTTCGCCATGCTGACGGCGGGCAACGGCGTCGAGGTGTTCCTCCACGAACGGGAGAGCCAGGCGAGCGACCTCTCCGTCGCCGCCACGTTCACCGTCTCGGGCCTGGACGCGCTGTGCACGCGGTGAGCGGCGCAGGGCGGCGAGGTCGTCGACGCGCCGGAGACCCGGCCGTGGGGCGACCGGATGGCCGTGGTCCGCGACGCCGACGGCCACCTGGTCTGCCTCGTCGAGGAGCGCTGAGGGCCCCCGAAACGAGGAGCCCATCTCCTGGTTGGCGGCATGCAGGTGGAATCAGATGGCTCGCATGCGAGTGTCCAGCTCACCGTCGACTGCGGTGAACGCCAAGTGCGCGGCGCCGCGGACGGTGGCCTCTGCCCCGAGCGGTGATGTTTCAATCCGTGGGGCGATGATGTGAGCCCGGGCGTGCAGCCGGTCCTGCAGCGCAGGACCGATCTGCGCACCGACACGCGAGATGCCTCCACCCAGCACCACGAGTTCCGGGTCGATGGCCAGCGCCACGGCGGCCAGGCCGACCGAGAGCCGATCCAGATACGAGTCAACCGCGGCCGAGGCTACTGCATCTCCGTCCTGCGCCCTGGCGAAGACGGAGAGCAGATCGTCTCCCTGCGCCCCGCCGTCGTTCAGGAGCTGCCGGGCCGATCCTTCCCATTGGAGTTCCGGCAACTCCCCCACCATGCCCGCGGCACCGTTCGTTCCGCGGAGGAGTCGACCGTTGATGACGATGGCCGAGGAGGTCCGGTGGCCTCCGAGCAGGTAGACGAAGCTGTCTGCCCCACGGCCGGCTCCCCATTGGTGTTCTGCGCTGGCCGCGGCCATCGCGTCGTTTTCGATCAGGATGGGGCAGTCGAAGACGGCAGCCAATCGGCCTTTCAAAGGGAGACCACCCCAGCCTGCATGGGACGGGCCGATCACGATGCGCCCACTGCGGTCCACCACGCCGGGAAGTCCGACACCGATGGCCAGCAACGGGGGGCTTCCCGCCCGGGCGGCAGCCTCACTGATGACGCTGACCAGAAGGTCCAGCTGTTCGGCGGCCCCGATGCCCTCGTGGTTGGCCACCCGGTGGTCAGCCAGCAGTCCCTCGTTGAGGTCATGAAGCACCACCCGGATGGAGTGAAGCCCCAGGTCAACGCCCACGACCGCTGCCGCGGGGGCGTTTAACGCATGCCGTCGGGCCGGCCGCCCCATCCCCTGCGAAGCCCGGTCACTGAGCACCCACCCGATCTCCTCGAGCTCTCCCACACCTACCCCCGCGGTGGGGCGAGAGACGTCGATGCGTTCGGCCAGCTCCCCGAGCGTCAACGGTCCGGATCCTCGAAGGGCACGAAGGACGGCCAGACCATTACGTGTCAGCGCCGGAATCGGTGCCGTAGCAGGGATGTTCATGAAATGCCTTTCGTTACTTTGCACCATACCTCTTGACGCGCTGAGATTGCAGGCCATAAGGTTCACGAGACTTATGGATTTCATTTTCATAAGTGTTTGCGAGTCGCCAAGGAGCCGACCATGAAGTCCCGATCTACCACCCCTCTTGTGATGAGTGCCCTGCTGGCCATCAGCCTCTCCGCCTGCGCGCCAGGTGGAAGCGCTCCGGCCGCAGGAGACACCGAGAAGCCCTCGACCACGCTCGGTGCAGAGCAGGTCACCCTGACGGTCACTTCGACCCCTGAGTCGGGAGCGCCGCTGGCGAAGATCATCCCTGACTTTGAGAAGAAGTACCCGAACGTGAAAGTCGAAGTCACGAAGACGACCTTCGACGACTACAACAAGGGGCTGGCACTGAGCCTGGCCTCGAACAGCTCGCCCGACGTCGCACTGCTGAACATGATGGGCAACAGCGCCAAGAACAGTCTGGTGCGCAATCTCGACGAATACGCGAATCTCTATCACTGGGACACAGAGGTCGCCTCGACCCTTCTGGGACAGTGGAAGGTTGGCGCGGACAAGGTCAGCCTCGGCGGTGATCAGCTCTACGCCCTGCCCACCTCCGGCAGTGTGGTCGGGCTGTACTACAACAAGGATCTGCTGGCCAAGGCCGGCATCACGAATCCCCCCAAGACGCTGGATGAGTTCACTGCGGATCTGAAAAAGGCCAAGGACACCGGCCTGGCGCCGCTGCAGCTGGGTAATGCTCAGGGACACGCCTCCTTCCTGGTCCAGGCTGTCGGGCAAAGCATCGACGGCGCGGAGCCGGCGAACGCGTGGGCCTTGGGGAAGTCCGGGTCCACCTTCGACACCAAGGGCAACCGGGAGGGGGCCCAGAAGCTGCAGGATTTCGCCGCGCAGGGCCTGATCCCCGCAGATGCCAACGCTACGGACCTGCAGGGCGCGGTCACCAAGTTCGGTCAGGGCAAGGGTGCCTTCCTCATCGACGGAAACTGGGACGCGGCCGCCATCGAGAAGGCGCTAGGCGCTAAGGCAGGGTTCATGGTGTTCCCGGGCGCCACTCCCACCGCCATCGGTGGCTCGACCGCCTACGCGATCTCCGCCAAGAGCAAGCACCCGAACGCCGCCGCGGCGTTCCTCGACTTCCTCCGTTCGGATGCCGCCGCGCAGGCCTCTTTCGATGCCGGTTTCCTGCCGTTCAACACCAAGGCCATCACGGCCAAGCCGGGCCTGCAGAAGGACCTGGTCCAGGCCTACGGAACTGTCACCGAGGCCAACGGTGTGGTCAGCTTCAACAACAACGCCACCGCCTCGATGAACGACACCTTGACTCAGCAGACCCAGGAACTCGTGTCGAACAAGACCACGGTCGATAAGGTTCTCGCCGCGATCCAGACCGACTGGGCGGGCAGCCACAAGTGAGCCGATCCGTCCACCGTCGTCGAGGAACACCCTTCTGGAGAGGGAACGTCGCCTGGCTGTACCTGGCCCCGGCGCTCCTCTTCTACCTCGTCTTCGTCATCATCCCGTGGCTGAACTCGGTGTGGTACTCCCTGTACGACTGGGACGGCATCGGCGCCGCGACGTGGGTGGGGCTGCAGAACTACGTGACGGTGTTCACCGACCCGGAACAAGCAGCCAGCCTCACCCACGCCTTCGGCCTCATCGTCTTCTTCTCCGTACTGCCGATCTGCTGCGGGCTGGTGATCGCCGCTCTGGTCGCCGGCGACGCCAAGAGCCGCTGGGGTTGGGCACGGGCACTGATCTTCCTGCCACAGGTCCTGCCGCTGGTCGCCGTGGGCGTGGCTTGGAAATCCATCTACAGCGACGCCGGGCTGGTCAATTCCCTGCTGCGCGCCGTCGGGCTGGACTCGGCCGCCCGGCCGTGGCTCGGCGACTTCGACTGGGCCTTCCCGGCCGTCGGTTTCGTCGGGGCATGGGTCGGTACCGGGTTGTGCGTGGTGCTGTTCTCCTCGGCGATTCAGCGCATCGATCAGAGCCTGTACGAGGCGGCACGCCTGGACGGCGCCGGACCGGTCCGTGAGTTCTTCTCCATCACCATCCCGCAGCTCCGTGGTGAAATCGGTGTCGCCGCCACGGTCACCGTGATCGCCGCGCTGGCCAGCTTCGACATCATCTACGTGATGACCCTCGGCGGCCCCGGGACCTCCACGATGGTCCCCGGCGTGGAGATCTACCGCCTCGCCTTCAGCTACAACAAGGTCGGCCTGGCTTCGGCCCTGTCTGTCGCCCTGAGTCTGATCGTCTACGGCGTCGTGATCATCATCAATCTGTTTGCTCGACCGAAGGACACTCGATGACTCGCGCGACGCGTTTCACCACGGCGATCGTTCTCCTGGCCGCAGTCGCCCTGACCATCGTCCCCCTGATTTCCATCTTCTTCGCCTCAGTGCAAGAACCGGGCACCCCCGTCACCGGCCTGGCCTGGCCTGAAACACCTCACTGGGAGAACTTCGCCACCGCCTGGAGCGTGGGAGGCTTCGCCAAACTCTTCCTCTCCAGCGGCATCGTCGTGATCGGGGTGGTCCCTCTGGGCCTCATCCTGGCCACGCTGGGCGGATACGCCCTCTCGCGGTACCGCTTCCGCGGCAGCAGCGTCGTCGTCGCAGTGCTGCTGCTCGGTCTGACCCTGCCCCTGGAGTCGATCGTGCTGCCCCTGTACTACGGTCTGCGCGCCGCCGGGCTGCTGGACAGCTACTGGGCGCTGATCCTGCCGCTGATCGGGGTATTCATGCCCTTCGGGATCTTCTGGATGCGGTCACACTTCGACTCCCTCCCGACTGAACTGACCGAGGCGGCAGAAATGGACGGGGCTGGGGCCTTCACCGTCTTCGTCAGGATCCTGCTGCCCACGGCTAAGCCGGCCCTGGCCACCCTGGCGCTGCTCTACTTCATGTGGGCGTGGAACCAGTTCCTGCTGGCTCTGGTCCTCATCCAGGACCCCAGCCGACGAACCGCACCGGCAGGCCTGGGCCAGTTCGTCACCCAGTACGGCAAAGACATCCCCCTGTTGAGCGCATCAACGATCATCGTCGTCATCCCTGTGGTGATCGTCTACGCCATCTTCCAGCGGCAACTAGTTCGCGGGTTCCTGCAAGGGGCCGTCCGGTAACCCCCAGGACCGACCCCAAGCACCCGCCGACCGAGCCCACCGGGCACGCCGGCGGACATGCAAGAAGCAGTTCCAGCAATAGATCACTGAGGAGTAAGCATCAATGAAGAAGCACCTCGCCGTCCTGCTCACGGGCGTGCTCTCCGCCGGCACCCTGATGGGAGTCAGCCAAGCGGCCCACGCCAGCGACACACCACCCAGCCCCCTGACCAAACCCGGGTACACCCTGTCCTTTGACGAGGAGTTCAACGGAACCACCCTGGACAGCACGAAGTGGATGGACTACTACCTCCCACACTGGACCTCCAATCGGGAGAATGCCAAGGCTCGCTACACGATCTCCAACGGCGTGCTGAACGAACGGATCGACCCGGACACTCCAGCCTGGAACCCCACCTACGACAGCACGGTGAAGGTCTCCAGCATCCAGACTTACGACGCCGATTGGTGGCACCGGTTCAACAACACCATGCCCAATGACCACCACGAATCGTTCAACGGTTACACCATGAAGTACGGCTACATCGAGATGCGAGCCAAGCTGTTCAACGGCGGTGGCGGCGGCCACCAGGCACTATGGCTGGTCGGAACGGGCGATAAGAGTTCCGCAAACGGCAACTCCGAGATCGACATGCTCGAGACCTTCTTCAGCGCGCCCGGCACCTGGCGCCAGTGGGGCTACGGCTGGTCCGACCCGAACTTCGTCTCCCAGTGGACCGGATGCGTGTGCCAGCTGCCCGCAGGCTCCGGTGACACCCAGAACGAGTTCCACGCCTACGGGCTTGACTGGTCCCCGACGAAACTCGACTTCTACTTCGACGGGCAACTCTTCAAGACCATCAACGACGCGCCGAACGAAGCCATGGGCCTCATCCTGGGCATCTATACCGACGCCGGCTCCGGCGTGCACAACGACGTCTGGCCTAAAAACTGGCAAGTCGACTATCTGCGCACCTACTCCAAAGACGGCGGCTACCCGGGCGTCTATGAACGCATCAAGGACCGGCAGAACGGCAAGTACCTCAACATCGAAAACCGTACCGGCAACCTTGAATCCTCGGCTGTCCCGGCAACCTACTGGTCCAGCCAGTGGACCGAAGTGCCCACGACTGACGGGTACACGCGCCTGAAGAACCGGTGGACCGGCGAGTTTATGAACACCGCGCAGAACACCGGCACCGTCCAGGTCGGAACAGTGAGTCAGACACAACCATCCGCGGACTGGAGCCTGAACAACCTCAACGGCTACAAACGCATCGTGAACCGCCAGACCGGCGCCGCCATGAACGTTGAAGCCAACAACGGCCTCGTGCAGTACAGCAACATCCAGGACACCGCCTGGTCGGCCCAATGGGCCTTTGATTACGTGCAGAACTGACTCGGCACGCCCTCGACGGGTGGCCATGGTGACACGGCCACCCCTCCCAGGAGAACCCCATGAGAACCCGCACCAGTGCCACGGTGATCCTGATCGCCGCGGCCAGCGCCCTGTGCATCACGGCATGCAACGCCACCGCGCCCACCGGATCAGGCTCCTCCCTGGTCAAGTCACCGAGTCCCGCGGCCCTGTCCCCGACCATCCAGCCGGGCCAGAGCATCTGGCACCTGGCCAAGTCCGACGGAACAGCAGGAGCATCCGTCCCCGACGACGACCCGGACGTTCAGGCCGCCCAGAAAGTGGTCGCGCTCCATACTCGAACCGTCGATCAGCGCTCAGCGACGAACGTGGCGAGCAGCGTGGCCCAAGAAGAGACCATCTACACCAAGACCTTCACCACAGCCCTTAGCCGCAACGACTACGCCGGCAAAACGAAGAACCTCTTCACCACCTCACAGCTGGAAACACGCTCGCTCGCGATCGCCTGGTACGTCTCCACCCTGTCGCCCGACCGGAAAACCGCACACGCCGAAATCGACGCGACCTTCGACTTCGTCCGCGCCGAACCGGGGTTCCTGAGCACCAACCAGTTCGCCCTGAACAAGCCCTACACCCAGCACCGCACCCTCACCCTCGTAAAAGAGGGAAACCGCTGGCTCATCAACGACATCACCAAGCAACCGCTCACTCGGAAAGAAGGAAACGGGCAATGAACATCCCCCGCATCGCGATCGTCGGGGCAGGCTCCCGCGGGCTCAGCTACGCAAGACTCGCCGCCGATCAAGGAGCCCGGATCACCGCCGTCATCGACCCGGACCCGGCCCGAGTGCGCGCCCTGAAATCCGCCCTCCCACAGCAGAACATCCAAGAACTCGCGTCCTGGCAGGATCTCGCCGCCACCGGCACCGCCCTGGCGGACGCCGCAGTCATCGCCACCCCGGACCAGGAGCACGCCGAGCCTGCCATCGGCCTGGCCGGCGCCGGGCTGCACCTACTCGTCGAAAAGCCCATGGCCACCACTGAAGAACAAGCACGAGCCATGGTCGACGCCGCACGGCAGAACGACGTCATGCTGGCCGTCTGCCATGTGCTGCGGTACAGCGACTACTCACAACGCCTTTTCGGACTCGTCGACGCCGGCCGCATCGGTGACATCGTCTCCGTCGAACACCTCGAACCCATCGGCTGGTGGCACTTCGCGCACTCCTACGTCCGCGGCAATTGGGCGAAGGAGGCCACCTCCTCCCCCATGCTCATGGCCAAATCAAGCCACGACGTCGACTGGCTGCTCAGACTTGTCGGCCGCCCCGTGGAGGAAGTGTCCTCCTACGGCGGGCTCTACCACTTCCGTCCCGAGAACAAACCCGCCCAGGCCGCCGAACGGTGCCTCGACTGCCCGCTGCAGAACGACTGCGCCTACTCAGCGACCCGCATCTACCGCGGTTTCATCGGAGACCCCAGCTACGAACGCTGGCCCCTGGCAGTCCTCAACCCCGTCGTGACCGCACAGAACATCGAACGCGCACTGCGCGAAGGGCCGTACGGCAAATGCGTGTTCCTGGGGCAGAACGACGTGGCAGACCACCAGGTCGTGAACTTCCAGTTCGCCGGAGGAGCCACCGCATCCTTCACGGTCACTGCCTTCACTGATCTGGACTTCCGCAAGACCCGCGTTTTCGGCACCACGGGCAGCATCGAAGGCGACGGGCGATCGATCACCATCCACGACTTCGTGACCAACCACAAAGAGCACATCGATATCGAGGCCGAAGGCACCGGAAGCGCGGCCGATGGACACGGTGGCGCCGACGGCTCCCTCGTGCAGGCATTCCTCGATGCACTGCGAACCAGTGACTCCACCCGACTCTCCTCCCCGGAAGAAAGCCTGGCGTCGCACCGCGTCGTGTGGGCCGCAGAAGAATCCCGGCGGTCGGGCGCGAACATCCGCTGCGATACGGCACCGGTGTCCACGCCGAATTCACGCGCCGAGGAGCCGTCGAGGCTGAGGTGACCCTTCGGGTCCCTCGTCGCCCCCCGCGCCCGCCTCCCGCCTCAGCGGACCGTCAGGGCGCCCTCCTGGACGCTCACGGTGAACGAGGACACCTCGCCCAGGTCCTCGCCGTCGATCTCCAGAATCCGCGGCTCCGAGAGCTCCACGGTGAGGCGCCGAGCCTGCCGGTGGGACACCGAGTCCGAATCGACCGTGGATTCCTCCTTGCCGATGAACTTCCGGATCCCGTTGTCCCAGAGGTAGGACCGTGCGGTGTCGAGCCAGGTGCCGATGCCGTCCGCGCTGAGAAGGGCCAGGTCCAGAAGACCGTCGTCCGGCTCCGCGTCCGGGAAGACCACCATGCCACCCTGGATGGTGCCGCAGTTCCCCACCAGAAGGGTGTGCGCGGAGGTCTCCCAGGGCTCCTCGTCATCCAGGGTGAGCGTGAGGTCGAGGACGTCGCTCGTGCCGATCGCACGGCCGATCGCCTCGACGTAGGCGAGCCAGCCGGCACGGGACTTGAGGTCGTCGTCGGTCTCGGTGATCATGTGGGCGTCGATCCCGATGCCGGCCATGACAGCCGAGGCGTGCTTCTCCGCGACGCCGTCGATCTCGGCCTCGACCCAGGCCAGGTCGATCTTCCGGGGCTCTTCCCCAGCGATCGCGCGCCCGAGCGCGTCTTTCAGGCTGCCGAGCGGGACGCCGAGGTTGCGGGCCAGAAGATTCCCGGTGCCCAGCGGCACGATGCCGAGCGGGACCTCGGCGTCGCTCCCGGCGAGCGTTTCGGCGACGGCTCGCACGGTGCCGTCGCCACCTGCGGCGATGACGACGTCGGCCCCGTCCTCGAGGGCTCGCCGCGCGGCGCCCTGTCCGGGATCCTCCGGGTCGGTCTCCCACCAGGAGACCTTGGCGTCCGGGAATTCGGCGAGCGCCGCTTCCAGGTCCTCACGGGAGACTTTCGACGGGTTCCAGACCAATCCGATGCGCTGCATCGGTCCCTCCTTCTCGTCCGGGTGTGAGGGGCGCGAGCCGGGAGTGAAACCCTCAGCCCAGACCTCTCCGCACTCCTTCGATGCGAATGATGTTGTAATTCTCATGCATTCCCGGCGAACAACCTACGGGCAGCCGCGGAATCGCCGGACCGAAAGCTGTGGCCCGGGCGACGCCCGGGCCACAGCCTCTTCAACCGCCGCGCCGTGGGATCGCCACGGCCGCGGAGCGCTGATCACTTGACTTCAGGGATTCACCTGGATTCAGCAATCACGCGCCCTGCCGGCTGACCTTGGCAAGCTTCCGGCGGACCTTCTTGGTGGTGTTCCCGGTCAGAAGGCGCTCGACCTGGTGACGGAGATCCTCGTAGTCCCCGTCCCTCTTCTTCGCCTTCACCACCCCGATGCGGTACGCCGCCGCGGCGACCAGGGCCAGGATCAGAATGTTCTTTCCCATGACGACCTCATTTCCTCCAGATGCTTGAACTCTTTGTGGGCCGGATGAGCTCCGGTCCCGGACGCCGGGCAGATGACCGCCCGGCGCCTGCGCCGCGTCAGGAGCGGCGCTTGGTGACGAATCCCCAGATGACCAGCACGATCAGCGAACCGCCGATCGCCAGCAGCCAGGAACCCAGCGACCAGAAACTGTTGATGCCGGTGTTGAACACGGCGGATCCGATCCAGCCGCCGAGCGCGGCGCCGATGACGCCGAGGATCAGCGTCGCGAACCAGCCGCCGCCCTGCTCACCCGGCATGATCGCCTTGGCGATGGCGCCGGCGATGAGGCCGAGAATGATCCATCCGATGAAACCCATATGTCTACTCTTCTTTCAGGTGGTGGTGAAAAGTCCGGCCGTGGTCAGCCGGAGTGGGACGCCGCAGCGCCCGCAAGATTCAGATGCCCCGGATCCTGTTTGGCCGGAGCGGAGACGTCGAACCGCACGTGCCGTCGCGTGAAGCCCACGCCCAGCACGGTCTCCATGTCGGGGATTAGCCGCTGCTCCACCAGTTCCATCGCCTCCACGGCGTCGGCGTCCGAGCGCAGCGTGTACTTGGCGTAGAGCACGGGCTCCTTCGCGCTGCCGCTGATGCGGACTCCGGCCGCGCTCACGGTCGGGTGGGACGTGGCGGCGTTCTCCGCGGCCCGGGCGATCACCGCGGTGTCGATCTG
Source organism: Arthrobacter sp. RCC_34 (assembly GCF_041360795.1). Taxonomy (NCBI): domain Bacteria; kingdom Bacillati; phylum Actinomycetota; class Actinomycetes; order Micrococcales; family Micrococcaceae; genus Arthrobacter; species Arthrobacter sp. RCC_34. Next base: position 97,260 of record NZ_JBFUPW010000003.1, read on the forward strand.
GGTCATCGCTCCTCCTGAGCGGTCACTGTGGAAACGGAAAGTGTGCGTGGCGGGCTTCGAGGGCAGCGCCGTCAGGATCACCCAGAGGGCGAGCAACACCAGGACGGCGCCCGCTATCACGACCGCGACTCCCGCCTGATCGCCCTGCCACGGGATCAGCCCGACGGGCTTCTCCGGCACCGTCACACCCCAGGAGGGAAGGACGGTCCGGCCGAGCAGCACCAGTGCCGCAGCGGCCCCGAGGACCAGGACCGCGAGGATCAGCAGCACTCGCTGCCGGGGTCCGTGGGTCTTCCACATCAGCCTTCTCCCTTCCTGAGCACCTGCACCTGGACCTGCGGCACACGCCGCAGCGGCAGGCTTTCGAGCACGGTCTCCGCGCGGCGCCGGACATCGTCGCGGATGGGCGCGGTGGTCCGGACCGGAGTGCGCACGACGACGCGCACACTCTTCTCACCGGACGTCACCGAGGCGGAGGAGACTCCGTCCGCGCGCTCGGCGGCGGCGCGCACGAGGGCGGAGAGCCCCGCGGCGGCCAGCACTTCCTCGCGGCCGGCGCCGGCGTCGTCGCCCTGGAGCAGCACGGTGGCCCTACCGCCAGGGAGGACCGCCGCGAGCAGGAACACCAGCGCGAGCACGGCCAGGATGGCGCCGATGCCCACCCAGAGCGGGTCCTGCCAGCCGGCCGCGGCGAGCTGGGAGAGCCAGCCGTTGACCGGGTCCGGCCAAGAACCATTGGACAGGCGTGCCGCCCCGGCCCACAGGCTGAGGCAGCCGACGGCCAGCGCAAGCAGCGCGGCGAGCAGGATCGCCACTGTGCGCGCCGGGCGCACATGCCAGAAACGCTTCACAGGAGCCTCCTTCGCTCGTTCGTGTCGTCCGGGTTCAGCCAGGACACGGTGATGTCCACCTGGGTCCGGGTGACGCCCGCGTCACGCCGGAGCCTTTCGTCGACCCGCTGCCGGACGGCATCGCAGGTCTTCTCGACGGGGCTCGGATAGCGCAGGCCCAGGTCCAGTCGCACCACCGCGGTGCTGCCGAGGATCTCGACCTCGGCGCGTGGCCTGCGGTCGAAGTCCCGTCGCTGCGCCACGCCCAGGACTCCGCCTGCGGGCGCGCCGACCCCGTCGACTTCCCGGGCCGCCTGCGCCGCGATCTTGGCCAGCACGGCAGCCGGGATGTGCGTGTTGCCCCGGCCGTCCGGCCGGGATTCCGCTGTCGCGATCTCATGAGTGGTCATGAGCTCACCTGCGGCGTTGCTTGAGGAATCCGCTCACATCGGTGCGGTTCTGCAGCACCCATCCGACGGCGCCGCCCACCAGGGTGAAAAAGGCGACGACGATCAGCTGGGTGAACGAGCCGAACGCGATGATCAGGCCGATCACGATGCCGGCGGCCAGGCCCCAACGTGTTGCATTCATGTCTGCTCCTTGTGTGGCAGCTTGCTCTGGCGGCTTACGGGCCACCGGGCGGGGCGGCCTGGACAGCCGTCCCTGCCCGTGGTGGTCACTTCAGTTCGTCACGCCCGGAGTCGGACGAGGTGTCGTCGTCGTCCTCGGGCAGGTGCACGTCGGAGACGTCCACGTTGACCTCGATGACCTCGAGGCCGGTGGCGCGCTCCACGGCGGAGATGATGTTCGCGCGGATGTCCTGGGAGACCTCCACGATGGAGAAGCCGTACTCGACGACGATGGTCACGTCGATGGCGGCCTGCTGCTCGCCCTTCTCCACGTTCACGCCGCCGGCGGTGTTCGCCGACGCGCCCGGGATGCGCTCCGCGATGGAGTTGAACGTCCGGCGGGCCGCGTTGCCCATGGCGTAGACGCCGGGGACCTCGCGCGCTGCGATAGAGGCGATCTTCTGGACCACGCGGTCCTCGATGGTGGTCTTGCCGTGGTCGGTGTGCAGCGGGCCCGTGGGGCGGGTCTCCTGCTGCTGCTCGTGCTGCTGCGCTGCTTCGCGCTTCGCCTGGCGTTCCGCTTCCTCACCGGTGGGCTTCACGACGGGGCTGACATTCTGCGACATGGTCACTCCTTGCTTCTCAGTCTTGCTGTCGAAAACGCTGGACACAGAAGAAGACGGAGCGGACACCGGAATCCTCACGCGGCATTTCCGTGATCTGCATCACATGGCGTGAGGGGTTCTGGGACCCCGCTCCCGCTTACTCCCATCCTGCCTTAGGCTGGCCACATGTCACAGGGGGTTCCCGACTCACTCGTTCCCTGGGTGGGCCGCGCCCAGGAGGGTGATCCGGCCGCCTTCGAACACCTCGTCACGCGCCTGAACGGTCCCTTGCGGAGCTTCGCCCGCGGCGTGCTCGGGCACTGGGCGGAAGCCGAGGACGCCGTCCAGGAGGCCTGGCTGCGTATCTGGCGACGGCTCCCCCATCTGAAGGACCGCGCAGCCTTCACCGGCTGGGCGTACTCGATCACCCGCAACGTCTGCCTGGACAGGATCCGTTCGCGGGATAGGCTCAAAGCCGACTCCCTCGACGCTCAGGTCCTGGAGCTCGCGGCCCCCGAGGACGCGCAGCCCGAAAAGCAGACCGAGCGCCGTCTGGAACTGGAGCGGGCGTGGAGTCGCGTGGCCGCCCTGCCCCTCGCACAGCGCGAGGCGTTCCTCCTGGTGGCCGTGCACGGGCTGAGCTACCGGGATGCCGCACTCGCCATGGGAAGCACCGAGACCACCCTGCGCGGACGCCTGGCACGAGCCCGCGCGGCCTTGACCACCGATCCTGGAGAGGAGGCGACGCCATGAGCACCCTGCCCTGCGGCAGGACACGCGATGACGTCCTGCAGAATCTCGACGGGCCACCCGATGCCCACGAAATCCAGTGCCCCTGGTGCCACGCCGAGCGTGCCCGCCTGAAGGACCTGGACACCGGCCTGGCCACGCTCCTGCGCAGCGAAGACGAGGATCAGGCGAACGACGACGGCGCGATCGCCGCCGTGATGCGCGCGGTCCGCGAGAACCTCCGTCCTCTGCGCAGCACCCGGGCGATCGCCGCCGACGGTGGCGAACCGGTCAAGGTGACGTCGCTGGATCTCGCCGACGCCGTGCGGAACGTGTTCGGAGGAATCGCCCGCATCCAGGTGAACTACGTGGACGTCCGGCCCGAGGACAGCGACTCCCCACATGTGCGCTGGCGCGCGGAATGCGCCGTGAGCGTGGCCCCGGACAGCGATCTCACGGAGGTCGAGTCCGCCGTGGTGAGCAAGGTGTCCGAGGGTGTGCGCGCCGTCGTGGTGGCCGAGCACCTCGTGGTCGACGTGACCCTGGAGGACGTGCACGGCGAGACCCTCCGGCACGCGGTGCGGGACTCGTGATGACAGTGGAGACTTTCACCGGCGCCGAGGCGCTGCACCGCCCCGTCGGCATCTTCGACGCGGGAATCGGCAGCTACGACCTGGTGCGCCGCATCCGCGCGGCGTACCCCCGGCAGGACGTGCTGTACCTCGCCGATCGCGCGAGTTTCCCCTACGGGGCCAAAAGCGAGGAGGCGCTGCTGGCCAGCGTCGGCCGGGCGGCCCAGGCGCTGGAATCCCTGGGCGCGGGTTCGATCATCCTCGCCTCGAACGCGCCGAGCGTGACGGTCCTCGAACCACTGCGCGCTCGGGTGCGGGTGCCGATTCTCGGCGTGGTTCCGCCCGTGCGCTCGGCCCTGGCCTCGCTTCCCGGCGACAGCACGCTCGTCGTGGCCGGGGCGAGCGTCCTGATCCAGAGCCCTGCGCTCGGCCGGCTCATCGCGGACGCCGCGGGCCTGGAGGCGCACCGCGTGCACGCCGTGGCTGCCGACGGTCTCATCGGGCTGGTCGAATCCGGGGCGTTCCTCGACTTCGCGAAGGTCGAACAGCCCATCGCCGCGTTCATCGCGGCCCTCCGCGAGCAGCACCCGCGGCTGCGCGGCCTGTCCCTGTCGAGCACCCACTTGCCGTGGCTCGCACCCGCGATCGCCCAGGTGGCGCCGGGCCTGACCCTCTTCGACCCTGCGGACGAGGTCGTGGAAGAGTTCGCGCCACTGGCCACGCCCGGATCCGGGCGGCTCGTCTGCATCGCCACGGAATCCGAGGAGCACCCCCTCGACGAGTTCCAGTCCATGCTGACGAGACTGCGCCTTGACATCACTCCGGCGCTCGTCGAGCTCTGACGAGGCGGAAAACCTCCCCGCGGGGTGCGGGAGCCGGCGATCATGACCCCTCGATCCGGTGCGGCAGAATGAAGCCATGCACAGCATCCCGGACGAGATCGAGACCCCTGCCATCCTGGTCGAGCGGGACATCCTGCACCGCAACATCGACCGCATGGCCTCACGGGTGCGGGAACGGGGTCTGGCGCTCCGGCCCCATGTGAAGACGCACAAGATCCCCCAGATCGCGGCGCTTCAGCTCGAAGCGGGTGCGGTAGGCCTGACGGTCGCCACGATCGGCGAAGCGGAGGTCTTCGCCGACCACGGTGCCACCGACCTGTTCATCGCCTACCCCCTGTGGCTCAGCCGGGCGAAGGCGGAACGTCTCACGGCGCTCTCGCAGCGGGCACGGATCGCGTTCGGCACGGATTCCGTCGAGGCGATCCGGGAGGCCGGCCGGCTGTTCGGTCCGGCGGCCGCGGAATTCGGCGTGCTGGTCGAGATCGACAGCGGTCATCACCGCAGCGGCGTGCGGCCCGAGGACGCTTCGGTGATCGCCGACGCCGCCCGCGACGCCGGTTTCCGCGTCGCCGGCGTCTTCACGTTCCCGGGTCACAGCTACGCCCCGGGCATGCCCGGCACGGCGGTGGACCAGGAGGGAGCGGCCCTGGACCAGGCCGCCGTCGCGCTCCGGGAGGCCGGGCACGACGTCACCGTCCTGAGCGGAGGCTCGACGCCGACGGCGCTGCTCACCGGGGACTCGGTCGCCACGGAGCTGCGGCCGGGTGTTTACGTGTTCGGAGACGCGCAGCAGCTCGAACTCGGGCGCTGCGCGCCGGAGGACGTGTCCCTGACCGTGGCCGCGACCGTGGTCAGCCGCCACGAAGGCGGTGCCGGAATTCCACGCCGGATCGTGCTCGACGCCGGCAGCAAGATGCTCGGCGGCGACCGCCCCGCGTGGGCGAGCGGCTTCGCCCAGGTCCAGGAGGAGCCCGACGCGCGCGTCAGCGCCCTGTCCGAACACCACGCGACGGTCCTGTGGCCCGAGGACGCACCGCTGCCCGCGCTGGGCAGCAGGCTGCGCCTCATCCCCAATCACGTCTGTGTAGCGGTGAACCTGGTCGATGAGGTCACCGTCGTGTCGGGTGGCGCCGTCGTGGACCACTGGAAGATCGCGGCACGGGGCCGCAACGCCTGAGCGTCTCTAGCTTTCTGGAGGGATCGCGACCTTGACACCTACCCGGTAGGGTGACCCGTATGTCGGGGGATCAGGAACGCCTGGATTTTGAGAAGCGGTACGCGTCAGACACGGTGGAGATCACCGTCCTCACCGGTCAGCACACCGGTGGGGCGGGAAAAGCCGGTGGCGCGATTCTCTGGACAGCCTCGGCCGATGTGCTGGCCTACCGGGACGAAAACGACTCGGAGGTGACGGAATCAGGCCGCCTGTCGTGGCTCGCGACCGACGAGCAGCGCGACACGTGGATTCACGACCTCAAGCCGCTGACCCAGTACGTGGTCAGAGCACGCCGCGCGACCCCGGATCCTGCCGAGTACGCCAAGTACAAGCTGCCTGTCCCTGATCTCTCGCACCACTTCGCCCTTGACGAGGTGGTGGAGCGGGACGTGCAGAACCGCTTCCTCCTCGGGTGGAGGGACCAGTGGATCCGGCCCGTCAGCATGTCCACCGACATCGGCGATTTCGAGCTCGATCGCGCCTTCGGGTGGTTCTCGGGCCTGATCACGCGGGACGACGGCGACATCTCGGTGACGCTCGCCGTCGATGAACCCACCGTTCTGGGCGCCGAGACCTGCCGTGCATCGTTCGCCTGCCTGCAAGCGCTGGTCGCCGATCTGCCGGGCATCGACGCACGATGGCGGGCGTTCGCCGCGGAGAAGCTCACCGACCTGGCCAACGATTGGCAGGAAGACGCGCAGGAAGACGAGCAGGATGAGGCGGCGCCCGAAGCTCCGATCACCGCCGACACGTTCGCCCGGCGTATCCGCCTCCGCGAGCTCTCCATCGACGCGGATGGTTCGATGACCGCCTACTACGACGATGACGAACTGTTCTGGGGCCACGTGATCCTCATCGAGGTGGCAGCCGACGGAACCCTGGGCGACGCCTCCATCGCCGGTTAAGGCCCGTCCCTCAGGCGTGTTCGGCGTCGTAGCGGACCTTGAGGGCGCCGCGCTTGACCTTCAGTTCGAGCACGCGGACATCCTTCAGCTGAGACAGGTCCGAGACGTGCGTGCCGCCGCACGGCTCCGCGTTCACGCCCTCGATCGTCACGGTGCGGTGCCCGGACTCATCGGTCGCGGCGGTGACGGCGCCGCCCCGGGCGAGCACGGCGTCGAACGCCTCCTGCAACTCGGCGCGCACCGCGTCCCGCAGCTCCGGCGTCGCGAGCTCTGATTCCAGGCCCTCCGGGTTGAAGTCGAGGCGCGCCTGGCCCGGGTAGTGGCTGTGGCCGGCGCTCTGCCAGCCGCGCGCCTCGCCCAGGTGGCCCAGGACGTGCCCTGCGGTGTGGAGCGCGGCGTGCTGCTTGCGCAGGGTCTCGTCGATCGCGCAGACCACCTCGGCGCCCTCGTCCAGGGCGAGCCCGTCCCCGCTCAGCACCACGAGACCTTCCTCGGTGCGGGACGGGACCACGGGAACACCGTTGACGGTGCCCTCGTCGGACGGCTGACCGCCGCCCTTCGGGTGGAAGATGTTCGGGCTCACGGCGACCCAGGCGCCGTCGTCGTCCTGGCCTGCGGCTACCACCTGGGCGGGGGATTCGAAAAGGTAGCTGTCCCGGTAATAGGCCTGGTCCTGGGAAATGGTCATGGTTTCACCTTATCTGTCACAGATCGGCCCCGGCCGGTGTCTTCATGGCATCAGGATCGGAACACACCTCAGGAGGAGTCATGACCACCCGCATCCCCGCCACCGAGATCACCGGCCTCTACGGAGCCCTGGTCAAGAAGTTCAGTGCCAAAATGTTCGGCCGCGTCCCGGAATCCCTGGGCGTCATGTGGCACAGCCCAGGCGTCCTGAAAGCCTCGATGGGTTTCGGGCAGAAGCTGCAGAAGTGGAATCACTGCGACGAGTCGCTGAAGTCCTACGCTCACATGGCCGTGGCCTCGTACATCGGCTGCAGCTGGTGCCTCGACTACAACTACTTCATGGCCTACAACCAGGGCCTGGACCTGGAGAAGGCTCGCCAGATCCCCTGCTGGCGGGACTCCGACATCTTCACGCCCCTGGAGCGCGACGTCCTCGAATACGCCGAGGCCATGACGAGCACCCCGGTCACCGTGACCGATGAGCTCTCGGCCCGGCTGCTGAAGGCACTCGGGGCCCCGGCCCTCGTGGAGCTGACCAGCGTCATCGGCTTCGCGAACCTCACGACCCGCGGCAACGTGGCGATGGGCATCGAGTCCGAGGGCTTCGCCGAGGCCTGCGAGCTGAAACCCCTCGCGGCACGCAGCGGCCACGGGGTAGCCTGAGCGCCATGAGCAGCCTCGGCGACACTGAGAGCACGGACCCGTTTGTCACCCACCGCAGCCTGCTCTTCACCGTGGCCTACGAGATGCTCGGCTCCGCCGCGGACGCCGAGGATCTGGTGCAGGAGGCCTGGCTGCGGTGGGCCGGGCTGGATCCGGCCTCCCGCGCGGAGGTGCGCGACCCGCGCGCCTATCTGGTCCGGACGGTCACGCGTCTGGCACTCAACCAGTTCCGGACCCTGGCGCGGCGGCGCGAGGACTACATCGGGGAATGGCTCCCCGAGCCGGTGCTCACCGTGCCGGATGTGGCCGACGACGTCGAGCTGGCCGAGAGCGTCTCGATCGCCATGCTGACGGTGCTGGAGTCGTTGTCGCCGATGGAGCGGGCGGTGTTCGTGCTGCGCGAGGTGTTCGACACCCCGTACGAGGAGATCGCCCAGGCGGTGGACAAGTCGCCGGCCGCGGTGCGGCAGATCGTCAGCCGGTCCCGCTCCCACGTGGCCGCGCGGCGTCCTCGCGTCCACGTCGACCGCGGCGAGCAGCGCGAAGTCGTGGAACGGTTTCTGGCGGCGGTGAGCACCGGAGATGTGCAGGGCCTCATGGATGTCCTGGCGCCCGACGTCGTGCTGATCGCCGACGGCGGCGGCCTGGCTCAGGCGGTCAGAGTGCCGGTGCTCGGCCTGAAGAAGGTCATCAACCTGCTCAAGTCCTTCCCGCAGGCCGCGGTCAATCCGCGCAGCTCGGTGCTGTGGCTCAACGGCCTGCCCGGCCTGCGCATCGACGACGAGGTGGCGGGCCCGACGCTCATCAGCGTCGCCGTGGAGGACGGACGGATCACCCGGATCTTCGCGATGCGGAACCCGCAGAAGCTCGGCGCCGTGGAGGAGGAGACCCGGCTGACGCGGTGAGCGCCCGGGCCCGGGGCCTTCCTAGTTCTCCCCCATGGCGGCGTTGAAGCGGTCCAGCATCTCCGCGAACGCTTCCAGGTCCTCGTTGGACCAGTCCGCGAGACGCTCGATCAGGACCTCATTGAGCAGACGGGCCGAGGTCTCCAGCGCCGCCTCGCCCTCCGGGGTGAGGCGCAGGGCCTGGCTGCGCGCCGTGGACTCCGGGTCCACCACGGCCATGAGGCCCAGGCGGGTGAGCGCCGCGAGCTGCCGGGACACCGTGGACCGGTTGAGTTCGAAGTGGGTGGCCATGTCCACGGCCCGGCACCCGGGGTGGGAGCGGATGTACTCCAGCATCGAATGGTCCACCGGCGAGAGCGTCTGGTTGGAGCGCCTCAGCCGGGCGCTTCCCCGCCTGCTGACCGTGGTCAGGCCCGTCTGAATGCGGGCCACGGCGGCGTCGTGCTCGGCGTGCTCCTTCTCCGGTGTCACCATCCCTCCAGCCTAGTGCCGCGGCTGTCACGCCGGAGTCACGTCGGAGCGAACGGCCCGGTCTCAGGCGGACCCGCGCACCACGAGCTCGGTCTCCAGGACCGTCAGGCGGGGCGGCTTCGCGCCGGTGAGCAGGTCGATGAGGACGCCGGCCGTCGCCTCGCCCAGCGCATGGAGGGGCTGGCGGATCGTGGTCAGGGGCGGGTTCGTGGAGATCGCGACCGGGGAGTCGTCATAGCCGACGATCGCGATGTCCTCCGGGACCCTGACTCCCTCCGCGCTGAGGGTCTCCAGCGCGCCACGGGCCATGAGGTCGTTCGCCGCGAAGATCGCATCGGGCAGCCGCCCGCCCGGCTCAGCGGCCTGGGCGAGCAGCTGGCGTGCGGCCTTGACGCCGTCGGCCTCGAAGTAGTCGCCGGGGACTTCCGCGAAGGGTTCCAGCCCGGCGTCGAGGAGTGCCTTGCGGAATCCCTGGAGCCGGTCCTCCGCGGCACCCATCGACAGGGAACCGGTGATGGTCGCGATCCTGGTGCGTCCGGTGCTGATCAGGTGTTCGGCCGCGTACCGCGCTCCGGTGACGTTGTCGACGTCGACGACGTAATCGCTCTCCCGCTCGGCCCACGGCCGGCCGCCGAACACCACGGGAACGGCCTCGACGATGCTGTCGATGAAGGCATCGCTCGTGTGATACGAGAGGACGATCGCGCCGTCCACGCCGCCGTTGCGGACGAAGCCGGTGACCCGTCCACCCGGATCGTCGCTGGCCACCAGCAGGTTCAGGACATAGTCGGAACGGGCGATCCGGTCGCTGATCCCGGCCACCACGGCCGCGAAGAACGGGTCTCCGAAGAAGCGGGTGGTGTCCTCCGGGACGACCAGGGCGATCGCATGGGTCTGGCGGGTGGCCAGGGAGCGTGCGGCGCGATTCGGCACGTAACCGAGCCGTTCGATGGCTGCTTCCACGGCTTCCAGGGCCTCAGGGCTCACCGCGGTGGAACCGTTCACCACCCGTGACACCGTGGATCGGGACACCCCGGCGGCGGCCGCGACTTCTTCCAGTGTCGGCCGGGCCGCGCTTTCCTTCTGATCCACCCCTGCTCCGTTCTCCTGCATACGCTTCGGCTTCGTCGCGGATGACAGCCGTGATCTTACACTGCCCGCCTTTCGGGCAGCGCCCCTCCTTTCGAGCACCGCCTCACACGGCGCGTGCGGCGATGATCCGCCGGTATTCCAGCCCCGAGTCCTTCACCAGACGCTCCTGCGTCTCGTAGTCGACCCGGACGATCCCGAACCGCTTCTCGTATCCCCAGGCCCACTCGTAGTTGTCGAGCAGCGACCAGTAGAAGTAACCGCGGACGTCGGCTCCCGCCTCGATAGCCTCGAGGACGGCGCCGAGGTGGTCCCTCAGGAACGCGGTGCGCTCCCCATCGGGGACCCTGCCGTCGACGAGTTCGTCGTCGTATGCCGCACCGTTCTCGGTGACGTACAGGGGCAGGCCGGGGGCGGACTCGGAGACCCGTTGCAGCACCCGCCTCAGGCCGTCGGGCTGCACCTCCCAGTCCATGCCGGTGCGCGGGAGCCCGCGTTCGACCCAATGCACCCCGTCGGCGGCCGGGAAGGGCGACTCCGTGCGACGGGAGACGTGCGCGTCGCCCCCGGGCGCCTGTTCGCCCGCGTTCTCGGGCGCACGCCCCGACACCAGCTCACCGTGGTAGTAGTTGACGCCCAGCCAGTCGAGAGGCGTGGACACCACGGCGAGGTCGCCGTCCTGGACGGCCCTTTCCCACCGTGTCACCGCTTCCGGGTGCGCCGACCGGAGGTCCGCCACGGTGTCCTCCGGGTAGGAGCCCCGGAGGACCGGGTCGAGGAACCACCGGTTGAACTGTCCGTCGATCCGCCGGGCGGCGTCGAGATCGGCGGGGTCCTGCGGGTCGGCGGGATCCGCGACCGTCAGGTTGAGCGTGATGCCGCATTCCAGCGTGTCATCACGCTCGCGCAGTGCCTCGATCGTGCGTCCGTGGGCGAGCAGGAGGTGGTGGGCGGCCAGCAGTCCGTCGCCGACGTCGTACCGGCCCGGGGCGTGCGCCCCCGCGGTGTAGGAGAGGAAGGACGAGCACCACGGCTCGTTCAGCGTCGTCCAGTGCTTCACCCGGTCGCCGAGCGCGTCGTGCAGGGTGAGCCCGTGCTCGACGAACCGGTCCGAGGTCTCGCGGACCGTCCAGCCGCCCTTCTCCTCCAGCGCCTGGGGCATGTCCCAGTGGTAGAGCGTCAGCCAGGGCAGGATGCCCGCCTCGAGGAGCTCGTCGACCAGGCGGTCGTAGAACGCGACCCCGGCCGGGTTGACCGCCCCGCCGTCTGGCCGCACCCGCGACCACGACGCCGAGAACCGGTAACTCTGCAAGCCCAGCTCGCGCATGAGCGCGACGTCCTCTGGGTACCTGTTGTAGTGGTCGCAGGCCACATCCCCGGTGTCGCCGTTCACCACGGCCCCGGGAACCCGGCTGAAGGCGTCCCAGATCGAGGCGGTGCGTCCGTCGTCGAACGCGGCGCCCTCGATCTGATACGCGGCGGTCGCGGCGCCGAAGAGGAACTTCTCCGGGAAGGGCCGGGACATACGGGTCATCCTTTCACCGCGCCCTGCATGATGCCGCTGACCAGTTGCTTTCCTGCTCCGGCGAACAGGATCAGCAACGGGATGGTCGACAGCAGCACACCTGCGAGCACGATCGAGTAGTCGACGAAATGGTTGGACTGCAGCAGCGACAGCGCCACCGGAAGAGTCGGGTCCTGCCGGTCGAGCACGATGAACGGCCAGAAGAAGTTGTTCCAGGCCGAAACGAACGTGAACAGCCCGAGCATCGAGGCCGCAGGACGGGCGGCCGGCAGGCCGATGGTCCAGAAGGTGCGGAAGGAGCTGGCCCCGTCCATCCGGGCCGCTTCGATCAGCTCATCGGGCACCGCCTGCTGCAGGTACTGGGTCATCCAGAACACCCCGAAGGCGCTCACGAGCGCGGGGACGATGATGGCGCCCGTCTTCCCCGTCCAGCCGAGATCGTTGAAGAGCACGTACAGCGGGACGACACCCAGCTGGGTCGGCACCGCCATGGTCCCGACGACGAACGCGAGCAGCCAGCCACGCCCACGGAAGCGGAGCTTGGCGAACGCCCAGCCGGCGAGCGTGGAGAAGAACACCACGGAGAGCGCGATCAGCGCCGAGGTGAAGACCGAGTTCCACAAGGCCTTCCAGAAGTTCAGGGCGGGGTCGTTGACCACGGTCAGGGCATTGGAGATGAAATTGCCGCCGGGGATCCAGGACATGTGAGGGTCCCGGAGCGTGTAGGCGTCCCCCGAACCGATGAGGAACGACCAGTAGAACGGGAAGACGCTCCCGGCCAGCACCAGACCGAGGCATCCGTACACGAACCATCCGGGGCGGGTGCCGCGCACGCGTTTGGGGCGCTGTGAGGTCGGCGAGGTGAGCGCCGTCGTCGTGTCGCGGTCACGGGTGGCGGTGCGCGTTGCCGTGGTCATCGCTGGTCTCCGTCCGTGCGCACCAGGGCGCGGGTGATGAGCATGTTGATCGCCCCGATGATGAGCACGATGAGGAACAGGAGCCAGGCCAGGGCGGCCGCGCGGCCGAAGTTCCATTCGCCCCATCCGATGTTGTAGAGGTACAGGGAGATGGTCAGCCACTGGCTGTTGGACCCTCCGGTGCCGTACTGGTCGTACATCCGGGGCTCGTCGAAGATCTGCAAACCGCCGATGGTGGAGGTGATGACGACGAAGATGAGCGTCGGGCGCAGACTCGGCAGCGTGATGGCGAAGAACTGACGGAACCGGCCCGCGCCGTCCACCGTCGCGGCCTCGTAGTAGTCCCGGGGGATCGCCTGCATCGCGGCCAGCAGGATCAGCGTGTTGTAGCCCGTCCAGCGGAAGTTCACCATCGTGGCGATCGCGATGTGGCTGGCGAAAGCGTCGGTGTGCCACGGGATCGGCTCCAGGCCGATGCCCTGAAGCGCGGTGTTGACGAGGCCGTACCGGTCACCGAACAGATTCGAGAAGATGAGTGCGACGGCGACGGGCGCGACGACGTACGGCAGCAGCACTCCCATGCGCCAGAAGGTCTTCGCCCGCAGGTTCTGGTCCAGGAGCGCGGCGAGGAACACCGCGAACACCATCTGAGGAACGCTGGAGAGCAGGAAGATGCTGAACGTGTTGCGGAGGGCGATCCAGAACTTCGGCTGCCCCAGCACGTAGGCGTACTGGTCGAAGCCGATCCAGGTGCCCGTGCCGCGGACCTGGTCCCAGTCCATGAACGAGATGATCGCCGTATAGGCGATGGGGAAGAGACCCACGACGAGGAACAGCAGGAAGAACGGCGAAATATAGAGGTAGGGCGAGAACTTCAGGTCCCAGCGCGAAAGGCGCGCCCCGAAGCCGAAACGCCGCGGCGTGGCAGTGGTCATGACAGGTCCTAGAGGGTTGTCCGGGCAGGAAGGTGGGAAACGGGCGGGGCCGCCCTGGTGTACGGAAGGCGGCCCCGCAGCGGCGTTACTTCAGTGCCGTGACTTCGTCAGTCCACTGCTTCCAGGAGGTCTCCGCGTCCTGGGTTCGTTCCTCGACGCGGGTCAGGGCCTTCTGCATCGCGTCGTTGATCGGGAAGTAGCGCTGTCCCTTGAACGGCGCCACCGTCACGGCCTTCGCGCGCTCCGACAGGATCTTGCCGACCGGCGCATTGTTGAAGTACTTGTCGGTCGCCCCGAGCAGCGTCTTGTCAGCGAGCCCCTTCTGCTGGCTCGGGAAGGTTCCGGCGTTGGAGAACGCCTTGATCTGCTGGGCAGGGTCCGTCAGCCAGTCCGCAAGCTCCTGGGCGGCTTTGACGTTCTTCCCGTTCTTCGGCACCGTCAGGTAGGAGCCGCCCCAGTTGCCGCCCCCGTTGGGGAACACATTGGCGATGTCCCAGCCCTTGATGCCCTTGGCGTTGCCCGAGATGACGCCCAGCATCCATCCGGGGCAGAGCATCGTGGCGAAGGAGCCGTTCGACAGGCCCTTCATCCAGTCGGGCGACCACTGGCTGAGGTGTGCGGACTGCGTCTTGCTGGCCTTCAAGACCTTGTCGTAGGCCGTTTTGACCTCGGCATTCGTCGTCGCGGTGACCTCACCGCTCTTGGGGTCCTCGTACGCGGCTTCCATCTGGTTCACGATGCCCTGGTACGTCCCGCCGGCCGAGTCGAAGAAGGGCTTGCCCGTCGAGGCGGTGTACTTCGCGCCCACCTCGAAGTAGTGGTCCCAGTCGCCCTGGAGCAGCTTGGCCACGGCTTCGCGGTCCGTGGGGAGACCCGCGGCGGCGAACAGGTCACTGCGGTAGCAGACACCTTCCGGACCGATGTCGGTGCCGTAGCCGATGAGGTTCCCGTCCTTGTCCGTGGCGGCCGCGGTCTTCCAGTCGAGCCAGCGGTCCTTGAGCTTCGCGTCGACCGGGGCGAGCAGATCGGAGTACTTCATGACCTCAGGGAGCCAATCGACCTCGATGGCTTCGACGTCGGCCAGGCCGGACTTGCCGATCTTCTGGAAGTAGTTCTCGCGGGCCTCGTTGCTGGTGGCGGCCCGGTTGTGCACGATCTTCACGTTCGGGTGGGACGCCGTGTACTCCTTCAGCAGCGCATCGGTATACCCGAAGTCGTTGAAGGTTGCGACGGTGAGGGTGACGGGGGCGTTCGGATCGGCCTGGGTATTGCCGCTGGAACAGCCGGTCAGCACCAGGGATGCGGCGGCGACGGCCGCCGCGACGGGGACGAGCAATCTGCGTGGGGTGAGTTTCACGGGCACTCCTTTGTGTGCGTGTGATGATGCGAGAGGTGGAGCATGGGAGCGCTCCCAAGAGGAACTTGAGTGTATGAGAGCGCTCCCACGCGTGTCAATGGATTTCATCGATTCCGGATCCGGCAGGCGGAAGCCCACTCCGTCGGCCCGGGGCGGGCTCAGTGCGTCGCGCAGGCTGCGCCGTTGAGGCGGAACTGCCACGGCGCGTCGGCCGCTCCGACGCCCCGCACGACCAGGGACGTTTCGGCTCCGGGCGCCAGGGATGTGGCTCGGCCGCGCGCACTGACCGACACCTCGGCGTCGCGCTGCACGAAGCCCGCACCGGGCACAGCTTTGACCTTCTGGTCTCCGCCGAAAGTCCAGCTCAGCACCCAGGGCGCGGCCGCAGTCGTGCCGAGATTGCGGATGCGCAGGGCCTGCGAGAACGAGGCGCCATGGCCGTTCGACGTCACCGTCACCTCGCAGCTCAACGGCGCCAGTGCGGGCACCGCGTTCGCGACGAGTTCGCGCGCCTGCTCAGGGAACCACTGCCCTGCCGGCGGATCCTGGATCCCCCGCGCCGGATCCAGAGGCCCAGCGGTGCCGCGATAGCACTGCCCATCGGACTCGCCCGGAACCTTGACCCACAGGTACGCGTCCGCGAGATCGACGCCCGTGCTGGTGGTCGGCCTCTGACCCGCGCCACGTCCGGGAGGATTGCACCAGTCCTCGTGCTGCGGATACACGCCCGCCGGGTACTGCCAAGGGCCGATGCCGTTGCGGCTGGTGTCGACGATGAAGCGCGCCGTCGGCTTGACGCCGCCCAGCTGGGCGGCATACCGCGAGTCCACCCCTGCCGTGTCCAGGGCCGGGTCCGCGGCGCCCGCACTCCACTCGCCGTACTGCGACATCGCGACGCCCTGCCAGCTGTTGGCAGGGCCGCCATTCCAGAACTGGTCCCCACAGTCCTTGAACTTGCCCGGGGCAACCTGGGTGGCATAGGCGATGCAGGACGAGACCCACGTGCCATAGGCGTTCGAGTTCTTCGTGTACAGATAGTTCGACACGTTGAGGAAGAACCCGGTCGTCCGGCCCACGCCGGCCCGGACGAGACGCGAGGAGATCTCGCCGACGTTCAACCACGCGGCATTGGTGCCGTCGAGATACGTGGCCACGGAGGGCAACGCGCTCAAGACGTCGACGGCGTGGTTCAGCTGTTCGAACCGCGCGTCCGAGGCGCGCCCGGGATCTGCGCCCTCGGGCCGGCAGGAATCGAGCACACCGTCGAGCGTCCTGTGAAACGGGATCACTCCCAGCCCGTCCGGCTCGATGAGCACGATCGCCCGGCGGTTGCCGATTCCTGCCGCGACCCCATCGATCCACGCGTTGTAGGCCTTGGTGTCCGCGGCGCCACCGGCCGAGTACAGCGCGCAGTCCCGGTAGGGCAGGTTGTAGGCGACGAGCACCGGGACCGCGCCGGACTTCGCGGCCGCCGTGACCACTCGATCCGCCGTGGCCCGCGCCTCCTGGGGAGTGCCGCCCGCCAGCCAGGTCGCCGACGGAATGCTGGTCAGCAGTTGCGCGTCGGAGCGCGCCTGACCCTGGAGCCCCTGAGCGGCGGCGAGGGTCGTGCTCAGCGGGTCTGCGAACAGCGCCGAACCGCCGATCCCGGAGCCGCCGCCCGGATCATCGGCCGCGGCCGGGGCCGCGGCCTGGGCCGGCAGAGCGGACCCCGTTCCGAGCAAGAGCGCGGACGCCAGCACCGCCGACGCGCGCAATTTTCTGAAGCTCATGTCACTCCTTCGTGAGGGAAACTCGCCGCGGCGAGGGTTTGGGAGCGCTCCCAAATTGCGTCCACCCTGCCCGACCGACAACTCCTCCGTCAAGGGTCGGAGCCCAGCGCGCGGCGGTTCGCCGACCCCTTGACAGGGCGCACTCGGTGCCTGAAGGTTGACGGTGGGAGCGCTCTCATTTCACCGTTGAAAACCCGACCCCTCGATGGAGGCTCAGCTCCCATGCACTCAACCCTCAGGCACTCAACTCCGCGACGCTCCACCGCACGCCACTCAACCGCCCGTCTCAAGCGGAAGTTTTCGCCGCGCGTCGTTCACCGGCTCCTCCGCATGGCCGCGGTGGCACTTCTCCTGCTCGCCGCATCGCCACTGGGCGCGGGACCCGCGGCGGCAGCGATCGGCGGAAGCTTCTCCGACGATTTCACCTCCTACGACACCTCCCGATGGAGCAAGGCGGACGGCTGGTCGAACGGCGGCATGTTCAACGCAGGATGGCGCGCCGACCACGTCTGGTTCAACGGCGGCGTGATGGGGCTGAACCTGGACACCGCCACCTGCCCCTCCGGCTGCTCGGGCAAGCCGTACGCGTCGGGCGAGTACCGGACCAACGATCTCTTCTCGTACGGCCGCTACAGTGCCCGCCTGAAGGCGAGCGCCGGCGCAGGCACCGTCACCTCGTTCTTCACCTACACGGGGGCGAGTGACGGCCAGCCGTGGGACGAGATCGACGTCGAGATCCTCGGCAAGAACACGTGGCAGATGCAGACCAATTACTTCACCAACGGGGTCGGCGGACACGAGACCCTGATCAACCTGGGATTCGACGCGTCGGCCGGCTATCACGACTACGCCTTCGAATGGTGGCCGGGCGGTTCCATCAACTGGTTCGTCGACGGGCGCCTCGTCCACCAGGAGACCGGTTCACGCGGCCCATTGCCGACTCATCCTCAGCGCATCATCACGAACTTCTGGCCGGGGACAGGTGTCGACTCGTGGCTCGGCTCCTTCCAGTACTCCGGACAGCGCACGGCGACCTACGACCGCGTCCAGTACACGAAGTACTGAGCGCGGAACGCTGACGTCAAAGGTTCCGGATCGGCGCGGCTCGGTGAGCCGCGCCGATCCGGCCGGCGGCGGGCCGACCGCCGTCTTAATGGTTGCGTAATGCAACAATTAGGCCTAAAGTAGTTAGCGAGCCTAATCTTCCCTTCGTGGAACGCCTCTCCCCCTTGCTGACTTTTCTCTGACAGGAACCCATGTCCACGCATCGCCTCCCCCTTGTGAAAACGCTGCCCTCGGCACGCCCGCGCCTCTGGCCCGACGGCAAGACCTGGGGCCACATCGCCCTGCATCTGCTCATCCCCCTCGTCATGGGCGCCGGCATGGCCTTCGCCTACCTCGGCGCCTTCCATTCCCCGGATCCGCACCACTTCCCCGTGGCCGTGGTGGGCCAGGGCCCCGAGGCGAAGGTGTTCGCCCAGTCGCTGAACGACGGTTCGGATGGCAAGCTCCAGGTCACGACCGTGGCCTCCGCCGATCAGGCTCGCCAGCAGATCACAGACCAGAAGATCTCCGCGGCCTACGTCCCGAGCAGGGATCACGCGACCATCCTGGTCTCCGGCGCCGCGTCCGAGGCGGCCGCCGGCGCGGCCCAGAAGGTCTTCCTGCCGCTGGCCTACAAGCAGCACCTGCCCGTCGCCGTCGAGGATGTCCGTCCGGGCGGCCCTAATGACGCTGCCGGCCAGTCCGTGTTCTTCATGCTCGTGGCCCTGAGTGTGGGCTCCTACGCCAGCGTGGTGGCGATCGCCGCCGCGACCGCGAAGCTCCGGGTGGGCATCCGCCTGCTGATCGGCGCGGGCACCGCCCTGGTGGTGGCCGGCATCGCGACCCTCGTGGCCGGACCGGTGTACCAGGTGCTCAACGGCTACGAATGGAACATCTGGCTGCTCGGCTCGCTGTACTCGTTCGGCATCATCACGATCGGCCTGGGCCTGCATCCGATCCTCGGCAAGTGGACCACCCCGGCCCTGACGCTCCTGTTCGTGATGCTCAACTTCACCAGCAGCGGCGGGGTGTACCCGGCGTCGCTGTCGCCGGCCTTCTTCGCCGGGCTCAACACCTTCTGGAACGGCGCGGCCTGGCTCAACGCGGTGCGCGACCTCACGTACTTCCCCGGCGCCGACTTCGGC
Source organism: Arthrobacter sp. RCC_34 (assembly GCF_041360795.1). Classification (NCBI taxonomy): domain Bacteria; kingdom Bacillati; phylum Actinomycetota; class Actinomycetes; order Micrococcales; family Micrococcaceae; genus Arthrobacter; species Arthrobacter sp. RCC_34. The sequence continues at coordinate 116,038 of NZ_JBFUPW010000003.1, forward strand.
ATGGACGGACTCAAGCTGGCCCTGTGGGCCCTCGGCGGTGTCGCCCTGGTGCTGCTCAGCCACCTTGCCACCGTCAAGAAGCGGCAGCTCGCGGACGACACCCTTCCCGTCTCCCGCGAGGAAGAGGAATCCTCGGTGGTCGCCGCGGGCTGACTCAGGCGTCTGGGACCCGGATGATCTTCTGCTGGACCGCTGTCGTGATGGCGGCGGTCCGGTTGTCCACGCCGAGTTTGGCGTAGATGTGCACGAGGTGGGTCTTGACGGTCGCCTCCGAGATGAAGAGCGCCCTGGCCAGCGCCCGGTTGGACAGCCCGGTGGCCAGCAGTTCGAGGATCTCGACCTCCCGGGCCGAGAGCTGCGGGACCGGGTTCCTCAAGCGGCCCACCAGCCGGGCGGCGACCTCCGGTGCGAGGGCCGTCTCCCCCGCGGCGGCGGCGCGCACGGCGGACCGGATCCGCTCGGACTCGGCGTCCTTGAGCATGTAGCCACTCGCCCCGGCCTCGAGGGCGCTGAGGATGTCCGAGTCACTGTCGTAGGTGGTCAGGACCAGCACCGGCACCGGGCGGACCCCGCCTTCGCCCTGGCGGATCTTCCGGGTGGCCGTCGCCCCGTCCATGCCGTCGCCCATCTGGAGATCCATCAGCACCAGATCGATGTCCTCTCCGAGAGTCTGGCGGCGCCGGAGCTCCTCCAAGGCGGCGGCGCCGTCGGACGCTTCGGCCACCACGCGGATGCCCTGGGTGTCATCGGATGCAGGACCCTCGGACGGGATCGCGGGGTCCTCCAGCATCGCCTTCAGACCCGCCCTCACCACCGGGTGGTCATCCACCAGCAGGACCCTGATCATGGCTGTTCCTCCGTGTCGGTCGGGGCGTGGTCAACCTGCTCATCCAGGCCACTGTGAGGACCACCGGGCGGAGCCCCCTCGGGAACCCTGATCGCCACCACGGTCCCCTCGCCGGGAGCCGACTCCAGCACCAGGCTCCCACCCAGCGACTCGACGCGGGACCTCAGCAGACCCAGCCCCACCCCGTCCCCCACCGCAGGGGCTTCGGGACGGAAGCCGACGCCGTCGTCGAACACATCCAGCGTCAGTTCCTGCTCCAGGAAGCCGAGCGTGAGCACCGCGTGGTCCGCCCGGGCATGGCGGAGGACGTTCGCGAGCGACGCCTGCGAAGCGCGGAGCAACGCCTGGGACAGCTCCACGGGGACATCGCGGGGCTCCCCACTGAGCCGGAATGTCACGGCCAGGGGGCTCCCGGCCGCACGGGCCTGCCGTTCGGTGTCGGCGCTGAGCGAGGCGAGCAGCTCCGGGAGAGCGGCCGCCGCGGAGGCTCCCGGCGATCGCACGAACTCCCGCGCCTGCTCCAGGGCCGACGACGCCGTCTCCTCCACCACCGCCAGCCGCTCCCGGGCCGCGCCCAGATCCTCGGCGTCCAGAGATCGTCCGGCCGCACGGCTCATGAGCACGATCGAGGAGAGGCCCTGCGCCAGGGTGTCGTGGATTTCGCGGGCCAGGCGCGCCCGTTCGGACAGCACCCCCGCCTCACGCTGGCTCGCGGCCAGCTCCGAGCGGGCCGCACGCAGGGCCGCCGCGACGCGCCGCTGCTCCTCCGCCTCCCGGTACAGGGCCTGATAACTGAGGGCCGTCACCACGGCGAATGCGGCGCCGAAGCACGGGCCGATCATGAGCGCGCCGTTCGGTGAGCCCGGCGCGGCGTGCAGGAACAGCGCCACGACCAGCGCCGCCGTCGTGCAGACGACCGCCATCAGGCCGACCCCTCGTGGCAGCAGGTGCAGTTCCAGGAAGAAGAGGGGGAACGCGAGCCACGCGAAATCCGCCGAGAACACCAGCAGCACCAGCCACAGCACCACGACGACGGCGAGCCACCCCCGCGCGTACGGCGCGGGATCGAGGCGGCTGGCGCCGAGGGCGTGGCGTTTCTCGGCAGCGGTGCCACCCAGATACACCGCCGCGAGCAACGCCGCCACCGGGTAGACCACCGCGGGGCTCCAGGCCGGAGCCGGACCGGCGGTCCCGAGCGTCAGGGACTCGAGCGTCAGGGAGTAGCGGACCACGCCCAGCAGCAGGAGCGCCGCGAATCCGAGATGCAGGCTCACCCGCAGGACCCGCAGGATGACTTGTGTTCCGTGGGCCGGGTTCCGGGCAGCGTCCAGTGCATTTTCACCCGTGCCGGCGACGGCGACGGAGTGGCCGTAAGGTCCGGGCCCGATTCCCATGCCACCACCCTAACGGCGGGCGCCGACAGGAATCCCGACGGTCGCCGTCGCGCCCCATCAACCATTCGGTTGATTCGGCGCTCAACCACAGCGAGCGCCCGGTTCAACCACCCCGCCGATGTGCGCGCACACGCTCCGCGGGAGGCTGGAGATACGCCAGAAACCCCGGCATCCCAGGAGACCCCACCATGTTCCTCGCCCTCCGCGACCTCCGCTTCAGCAAGGGCCGTTTCGCCCTCATGGGCGGAGTGGTCGCGCTCATCACCGTCCTGCTCGTCATGCTCTCCGGCCTCACCGCCGGCCTGGCGCACCAGTCCACCTCGGCGATCGGAGCCCTGCCCGCCGGTCGCGTGGTCTTCGGGGCGCCCCAGGGCACCGCGGCGAAAGCGAGCTACGCGGATTCCGAGGTCACCCCGGAGCAGGCCACGGCCTGGTCGCGGGACGCGGGCGTCACGGCCGTCCCGCTCGGCATCTCGCAGGGCAAACTGCGCACCGGCACGGCGGCGTCCACTCCCGACGGCGGTCGCACCACCAACGCGGCGTTCTTCGGATCAGACGGCGTGAACGGCACGGCACTGGCGCCCGTGACGCCCGGCAAGGGCGAGATCGTGCTCAGCGAGTCCCTCGCTTCGGCACTGAACCTGAGCGACGGCGGCGTCCTGAACAGCAACGGCACGGACCTCAGAGTAAAGACCGTCGTCCCGGACCAGTGGTACTCACACCTCGCCGTGGCGTGGGTGGGCCTGGGCGACTGGCAGCAGATGAACCGGGGCCGCGAGGCGACCGTCCTGGTGGCGCCCGGGGCGGACGCCTCGGCAGCGGATCGCGCGGACAGCCGGAACGGCACGGTCAGCGAGGAGCGCACCGCGAGCTTCCAGGCGCTCGAGTCCTTCAAGAGCGAGAACGGCTCCCTGCTCCTCATCCAGGGGTTCCTCTACGGCATCTCGGCCCTGGTGGTCGGCGCGTTCCTGAGCATCTGGACCGTGCAGCGCACCCGGGACATCGCGGTCCTCAAGGCCCTGGGCGCGACGCAGGGCTACGTCTTCAAGGACGCTCTGGCGCAGGCCCTGATCGTGCTGCTGAGCGGCACCGTCCTCGGCGCCGTGATCGGCGGGCTGGGCGGATGGTTCGCCGGGCAGGCCGCGCCGTTCGTGCTGGGTCCGCTGACGATCGCCGGTCCCGTGGTCGGCATCGTCCTGCTGGGCCTCGCGGGATCCGCCCTGGCCGTCCGCAAGGTCACCCGCGTGGACCCGTTGCTCGCGCTCGGCGGCAGCTGAGCCGGCCCGCCCACACCCCCGTCGTCATCACCAGGAGAACCTCATGAACACGCCCTCACTGCAGCTCGAAGCCGTCACCGTCGACTACCCCGACGGCGCCGGCACCATCACCGCCCTCGACCAGGCGTCGCTCACCGTGCACCAGGGTGAATTCCTCGCCCTGACCGGTCCGTCCGGCTCCGGGAAGTCCACCCTTCTGGCCGTCGCTGCCACGCTCGTGAAGCCGACGGCCGGGCGGATCCTGGTGGACGGCCGCGAAGTTCAGGCGCTCGGTCGGAAGGAGCAGGCGGCTCTGCGGCGCGAGAAGCTGGGCATCATCTTCCAGCAGCCGAATCTGCTGCCGTCGCTCACCGCCGTCGAGCAGCTGCTCGTGACGCAGCACGTGCGCGGCTTCGGCGGAAAGGCGGCCCGCGCGTCGGCGGACGACCGGGCGCGTCGGCTGCTCGCCGCCGTCGGGCTGGAAGGGCAGGAGGACAAGCGTCCGCACCAGCTCTCCGGCGGGCAGCGGCAGCGGGTGAACATCGCCCGGGCGCTCATGGGTGAGCCGAGCGTGCTCCTGGTGGATGAGCCGACGGCGGCGCTGGACGAGGAGCGCAGCCGCGCCGTGGTCGAGCTGCTGGCCCGGATCACGCACGAGTTCGGCACCGCGACGGTCATGGTCACGCACGACCTGGAATTCGTCGAGCTCTGCGACCGCGAGGCCCACATGCGCGACGGGAAGCTGAGCGAAGCCGCGTTCGCCTGACCCGGCCCGACCTGCCTCTGCCTCGAGTTCGGGGGTTCGTTCCGGCCTCGGTGGCTGCAGGCCCCGTTCTCGGAACGAACCCCCGAACTCGGCAGGGCAGGAAAAGCACGGGTGAGGCCTACAGTCGAGGCGTGAGCGATTCACTCGAAGACTTCGTCCTGGCCGCCGTCCTGGCCGATCCGGTGTGCCGTGGGCTCCTGGAGCGACTGCCCGAACTGGGCCTGGACGACTGGTACCTCACGGCAGGAGCCGTCTTCCAGAACGTCTGGAATGCCCGCACCGGACGGGAACCGGGCCACGGCATCAAGGACTATGACGTCTTCTACTTCGATGACACGGACCTCTCCTGGGAGGCCGAAGACCGGGTCATCCGCACTGCGGATGGACTCTTCCCGGGCCTCGGGGCGACGGTCGAGATCCGCAATCAGGCCCGCGTCCACCTCTGGTACGAGCAGAAGTTCGGCAAGAGCATCCTCCCGTTCCGCTCCGCGGGCGACGGGATCAAGAGCTTCGCTTCGACCACGTGCAGCGTGGGAATCACCGTGCGGAACGGGCGGTACGAGGTCTTCGCCGCGTACGGCCTCACCGACACCGTCAGCCTGCGGATGGTCCCGAATCCCGTCATGGCGCCGCAGGCCGTGTACGAGCAGAAAGTGCGCGAATACTCCGAACGGTGGCCGGAACTGAGCCACGAGCCCTGGCCCTGAGCCTCACTTGGACGAGGCACTGCCTCTGCGTCGAGTTCGGGGGTTCGTTCCGGCCTCGGTGGCTGCAGGCCCCGTTCTCGGAACGAACCCCCGAACTCGGCAGGAAAGGGCCTCAGCCCGCGACGACCTCCGCCGTGGCCTCCGCGATCGCCTGCTCCTCGTTCGTGGGGATCACGAGCACCGGGATCCGCGACGCCTCGGTCGAGATGACCCGCGGCTCCTTGGAACGCACGGCGTTGAGTTCCGGGTCGAGCTCGATCCCCAGCGCTCCGAGCTGCTCGCAGACCAGCGCCCGGAACGGCGAGGAGTTCTCCCCGATCCCGGCCGTGAACACGATCGCCTGCGCCCCGCCCACCGCCACGTGGTACGCGCCCACGTATTTCGCCAGACGGTAGGCGGCCACCTCGAGCGCCCGCCGAGCGCGCAGGGGGTCGATGCCGGAGGAGGTCCCGTCGTCATCGCCCACGGCTTCGGAGGCATCCACGAGCGTCCGCATGTCATTGGAGCCGCCCAGGCCCAGGAGCCCGGACTCGCGGTTCAGCAGATCGTCCAGCGCGTCCGCGTCCAGGCCCTGGCGTCCGAGGAACACGAGGATGGACGGGTCGATGTCGCCGGAACGGGTGCCCATCACGAGGCCCTCCAGCGGTGTGAAGCCCATGGACGTGTCCACCGAGGCCCCGCCCTTGACGGCCGTGGCGGAGGCGCCGTTGCCGAGGTGCAGGATGACGCCGTTGAACTCATCCGGCGCCTCGCCAAGCAGCGCGGCGGCGCGGGCTGCGACGTACTGGTGGCTCGTGCCGTGGAAGCCGTAGCGGCGGATGCCGTGGCGCGTGTAGAGCCAGTCCGGGACGGCGTAGCGCCAGGCCTTCTCCGGCAGCGTGCGGTGGTAGGCGGTGTCGAACACGGCCACCTGCGGCAGCTGCGGCCACTTCTCCGTGATGGCGCGGATGCCGAGCACGGCGGCGGGGTTGTGCAGCGGGGCCAGCGGATTGAGCCGCTCGATGGCCCGCGTGACCTCGTTGTTGATCAGGACCGGCTCGGCGAACCGCTCGCCGCCGTGCACCACGCGGTGCCCGACGGCGTCCACCTGCCGGTCGCCCAGGACCTCGTGCAGGCGCGCCGCCACGATCTCCAGGGCCGCGCCGTGGTCCGGGACCGCGGCCGGGGTGTCGCCGTCGGGCTGGCCGATCCGCTCCACGAGGCCCTCCAGCAGCACCTCCCCCGCGTCGACGTCGCGTACCTGGTATTTCAGGGAGGAGGAGCCGGAGTTGATGACGAGGATGAGCATTCAGTTCTCCTGGGATGCGGCGGGCGACGGCGTGGCGACGCTCTGGGCCTGGACGGCGGTGATGGCCACGGTGTTGACGATGTCCTCCACCGTGCAGCCCCGCGAGAGGTCGTTGACGGGCTTGTTCAGGCCCTGCAGCACCGGCCCGACGGCGACCGCGCCGGAGGACTGCTGCACGGCCTTGTACGTGTTGTTGCCGGTGTTGAGGTCCGGGAAGATGAACACGGTCGCCTGGCCGGCCACATCCGATCCCGGCAGCTTGGCCGCGGCGATCGCAGCGTCCACGGCGGCGTCGTACTGGATGGGGCCCTCGACGGCGAGGTCAGGCTTGCGCTCCCGCACCAGCTCGGTCGCGGCCCGCACCTTGTCCACGGTCGCGCCGGTGCCGGAGCCGCCGGTGGAGTAACTGAGCATCGCCACGCGCGGGTCCACCCCGAACTGCCGGGCCGTCTCGGCAGAGGCCAGTGCGATGTCCGCGAGCTGTTCGGCCGTCGGCTCCGGGTTCACTGCGCAGTCGCCGTAGGCGAGCACGCGGTCCTGCATGAGCATGAGGAACACGGAGGACACGATCGCCACGCCCGGCCGGGTCTTCACGAACTCCAGCGCGGGACGGATGGTGTGGGCGGTGGTGTGCGCGGCGCCGGAGACCATGCCGTCCACGATGCCCAGCTGCACCATCATGGTCCCGAAGTAGCTGACGTCCAGCATGGTTTCGAGGGCCTTGGCGAGGTCGACGCCCTTGTGGGCCCGCAGCCGGGCGTACTCTTCGGCGAACCGCTGGCGCAGCTCGCTCGTGGCCGGGTCGACGAGCGTGATGCCGTCCAGGGAGACGCCATGCGCGGCGGCGAGCTCACGGACCGCTGCCTCGTTGCCGAGGATGGTCAGCTCGCAGACGTCGCGGCGGCGCAGGATCTCGGCGGCCCGCAGGATCCGCAGGTCCGTGCCTTCGGGCAGCACCACGTGGCGGCGGTCCGCCTGGGCCCGGCCGATCAGTTGGTGGAGGAAGCGCAGCGGGGTCATCGACGCCGGGCGGCTCAGGTTGAAACGTTCGAAGATCTCGTCCTCGTCCACCTGGCGGGACCATTCACCGAGGGCTGAGGCCACCTTGCGGCTGTTGCCCGTGGAGATCTCGCTGCGCACCCCGGAGACGGCCGTGGCCGTGTGATAGGTGTCCTCGGGGTGGGCGAAGAACGGGAACGGGGCGCCGGCCAGCAGCGGCAGGATGTGCGGGTCCGGCATGAGGCCACCGCTGAGGACCACGCCGGACGGCACCGGGAAGTCGGGCGACTGAGTGGAGGCGAGCACGCCGGCCAGGATGTCGGCCCGGTCGCCGGGGGCGATCACCAGATCGCCGGGCTCCAGGGCGCCGATGAAGTTGCCGAGGCTCATGGCGGCCACCTTGACCCCGGCGACTTCGCGTTCCATGTCCGCGGTGCCCGCGAGCAGTTGGAGGCCCAGGGCCGCGGAGATCTCGCCGGTGGTGGGGCGGGCCATCTCCGGCCGTTCCTCCAGGACGTAGACGGGACGTTTCAGGTCACCGGGACGGATCGCGGCCCGCACCTCGTCCACGTGGTCCGGATCCGCGCGGTTGACCATGACCATCAGGAGGTCGGCGTGCACGGCGGAGAGCTCGGCACGGACCACGTCCACCGCGTCCGCGATCTCCTCCGGGTTGAGGTCCTTGCCGCTCACCACGGCCACCACGGGACAGCCGAGATCCTTGGCGAGCTGGGCGTTGAGGTCGAATTCGACGGCGGAATCGGCGCCGGAGAGGTCTGAACCCTCCACGATCACCACATCGCAGAGGGCGGAGACTTCGCTGAACACCTGCACGCACCGGGTGCTGATCTCCTCGCGGCGACCCTCGGCCACCAGGCGGCGGGCCTCCTTGAGCGTGAGACCGGCCCGGCACACGGCGGGATCCAGGTGGTAGCGCGTGCGGATCAGCTCGACCATGGGGTCGTGGTCCGGGGTGTCGCCGGGGACCACGGGCCGGAAGTACCCGATCCGTCCCGCCCGGCGGTAGAGGGCCTCGGCCAGGCCGAGGGCCACCACGGATTTGCCCGATCCTGTGGAGGTGGCGGTGACGTAGATTCCTGTGAACATGGCGCTCCTGAGGGTTGTTCCACCCCCATCTTTTCACCGCGGTTCCCGGCGGCCCATAGCGTGGGTCACTTTGTCGCGAGGTTCACACGCCCGCCCCGCCGCCGTAGGCTGGAATTCGGCCGGCAGCCCGGCCGCACCTCAGACCCGATGCACCCTTTGGAGGCTCCATCATGCTGTTCAGCAAGAAGGGCGACGACGCCGCACTCGCCAAACTCCGGGAAGCCCCCGCGCCGTACGCGGAACTCGGCGAGCGCCTGCACGGCATCATCCGCGAGAACGCCCCGTCCTTGGAACCGGTGGTCCGCTGGGGACTCCCGTTCTACGTCCGGAACGGCGAGGACATCTGCTACATCAAGACCGGCAAGGACTACCTCGCCTTCGGCTTCGGAGAATCCGTGAACCCGGCCTTCCAGGAGGGCGCCTCGATGCACCCGATCGTCTGGAACATCACGTCCCTCGACGCGGAAACCGAAGCCACCCTCGCGGCCCTGATCCGCAAGGCGGCCGGCTGACCCGACCCCGCAACCCTTTAACGCCCGACGACGGCGAGGGGAACCCGCCGTCGTCGTGCGTCAAGGCGTCGGGGCACTGAGGGACATGCGGGAGACAAGGAAATGCGGCCGACCGCGTAAAGGGGCCCCGTGCCCCGACCCGAGCGCAAGTGAGCCACGCGGCACGGGGATAGCGGTCAGAGCATTTCCTTGTCTTCCGCTCAGGCCTCGGCGCCGACGGGTTCCAGCTCGTCGTCGTCGATCTCCTCGATCTCGACCGCGGCCACGACCTCGAGCGACTCCGGCCGGAGCATGAGGGCCTCGTCCTCGAGCTCCACCATGATGTACTCCTCACCGTCGGCCAGGAAGTGCCATGCCACCACGGTCTCGTCCTCGTAGACGAAGTTGGGGTCGCCGAGGGTGATCTTCTCCAGCTCCACCTCGGCGACGTCGCACAGTTCGCGGATGATGATCTCGAAGTCCGGCATGTCCTCCAGGGAGGCGGCCTCGGCCTGAGCACGGCGCTCCTCGAGGTCCTCGACGGTGGCCAGGCGCTCGTCGATCACGGCGTCTAGGCCGTCCTCGTCCACCACCAGCAGGCCTTCGAGGCTCCGCAGCCAGGCGGCGTTGAGCTCCATGAGGTCCTCGGTCTCCAGGAGCGTCTCGAACTCGTTGTCGAGCTCCTCCTGGGCCAGGACGGCGTCACTGACTTCGCTGTCCTCATCCTCGGCGTCGCCGTCCAGGTAGGCGTCGACCTCGTCCTCGCTGAGGGCTTCGAAGGCCGCGTCGGTGCGGTTGAAGAGGTCCAGGTGACCCTTGGCGCCCATGGCTTCCAGGCCGCCGCGGACGTAGGCGTCGATCTCTTCGCGGTCCGTGGCCGTGAAGACGTACTGGGCGAAGCCGCCGCCCAGGGCCTGGGTCAGGTAGAAGTCCACGTAGTAGCTGCGGAGGGCGTCCTCGGCGATCTCGTCCTGGCCCAGGAGCTCCTGGTACATGGCATTGACCACGGTGACGTTGCCGTCCACCACTTCATCGGGGCCGGCTTCAAGGCTTTCCTTGAAAAGGACAACGGGGAGCTGCTTGCTGGTCATGCTGATCCTCACTCGAGAAGTCCACGGGACACTTCGACCGTACGCGCCGTCCCTGGGAGTGACCGGTGGTCCCGGGTCACGGGCGGGTGAACCTTGGGTGAACTGAGCCGGGCGCTCAGCCCTCCTTCACGTCGATTCCGGCCTGCAGCGCCATCTGCACGGCGAGCTCCCGCACCTGGGTCTCCGTCAGGGTGGCGCCCCGGAGACCGGTCACCGAGGTGAACACCCGGGCGTCCAGGCCGCGGAGGTCGACGTCGGTGGCGTCCAGGTCGCGGCTGTCCACGTCCTCGGCGCTGCTGTCCCGGAACGCGACGCGCTTGAGCTTCGCCAGCGGCACGTCGAGGGTGCGGAGCCGGCAGCCGGCCACGATGACGTCGTTGCCCTCGGCGCCATTCAGGCCGAGGTAGTCGATCCGGACGTCCCGCAGTTCGAGACTGTCCACTTCCGCGCCCGAGAGGTCCAGCGTGCCGATTCGCCCGCCGCTGATCCGCACGCGGCGCAGCCGGGCGTTCCGGAGCACGAGTTCGGTGACCTGCAGATCCTCGACATCGAGATCCGTCAGCGTCCCGCCGGTGAGGTCCAGGCGGTCCAGCTGGGCGTCCCGGATCACGCATTCACTGAGGTGGGCGTGGGACGCGTCGACGTCCCCGGACAACCCGAGCACGGCGCTCTCCGAGACCTCGTCGTAGCGTCGCAGCCCGTCCACCTCGCCGAGGTGAGCGGGCAGATCCGGGGCCGCGGCCCGGGGTGCGGCGGGGCGGTTCTTCCTCGTCTGTGCCATGCCGCCCAGACTATCGGCCGGGTCCGACAGTGCCCGTGGATTCCGCCCCGCGCGGATCCGGCCACCGGGCGCGGCCCGCGTGTGTCCTCGGCAGGCACACCCGGTCCGAACCCCCTGTGCTCCATCTCGCAGACCGCTCCCGGGCTGCTCGCACTAGACTGTTGTGGATGGCCACCTCGCAGGCCCAGGAACGCTTGGGCACCCTCGCCGCGCGCTTTGACGAAGGCAGCGTGGAACGCGGCTACGAGTATGCCCGCCAGGAGCGCGTGTTCAACGTCGTCTTCGGCCGCACCACCGGGCTGCTCACCGGCCGCGTGGAAGGCACCCGCTCGTACCGCGCCGTCGCCAAGCTGCAGCCCAAGGACGACTCCTGGATCTGCCTCACCGCACTGTGCGATTGCCCGGTCCGGCAGGACTGCAAGCATGTGGCCGCCCTCCTCTTCGCCGCCAAGGAACGCGGCCTGCTGGACTCCGACGACGCCGTCGCCCGCCGTCGCCGGGGCCCTGCGCCATTGCCCGGGTCGGCGTCGTCCGCCAACGGCTCCGCGCCCACCTCACCGGCCGCGTCCTCCTCCTGGGAGAAGGCCCTCGCGCCCCTCCTGCCCGAGTCGGCCACCACCACCGCCGCCTCCACCACCCCCCAGCTGGCCCTGCTGTTCGAAGTGACGGACCCCAAGCCGGCCGTGTCCCGCGGCGGCCGCGTCTACAGCCAGGCCGAGCCGTCCGGACTGCGGGTCCGCCCCATGTCCATGGGCGCCCGCGGCAAGTGGATCAAGAGCGAGGTGGCCTGGACCAACATCAACTACCTCAGCTATTACCGGAAGTTCAGCCGGGAACAGACGGACGCCCTCGCGGAGTTCCTCGAGCTGTCCCGCATGCCGGGCCAGTATCAGGGGCCCGCAGGTCAGTGGCTGGAGCTCTCCCAGTACAACGGCAAGCACCTGGCCACGGCCCTCGCGGACCTGGCCGGCAAGGGGATCCTCCTCATCCAGGACACGGATCCGCGGTCGCCCGGCGTGCGACTGGAACGCGAACCCGCCGTCCTGGAGCTCTCGGTGGACCGGCGGAAGGACGGCGGTCTGGATGTCGCACCGCGCCTCGAGGCCCACGGCCGTGATCTCGATCTGAAGAAGCTCCACTTCACGGGCGAGCCCGCGGCTCTGGCGTTCCACGGCGGCGCCTCGGTGCCGGGCGGCCTCGTGGACGGGACGCTCGTGCTCACGCCGCTCGCGCCTGCCTCCCCCGAGATGGTGGCCTTCGCGCGCGCCGCGGAGCCTGTGCACATCCCCGCAGCGGATGAGGACCGCTTCCTCAGCGAGTTCTACCCGCGGCTGCGGCAGGGCGCCCCCGTGGTCGCGGCGTCGGAAAGCGTGCGCCTGCCGACCATCGGCAAACCCGTGCTCTCGCTCCTGGCCGACTACCGCAAGGACCACCGCCTGGATCTGCACTGGGAGTGGCATTACACGAGCAACGGCAAACAGGTCTCGCAGCCGCTCGCCTTCGACCGCGCCGATGCCGGCTACCGGGACGAGGCCCAGGAGAAGAAGATCCTGAACTCTCTCGGCAAACCGTGGGAGGTGGTGGCCGCCCTGGCCACCGAGCCGACGATCGGCCCGGACGGGCTCTGGACCCTCCCGTCGCTGGCGCCCACCGCCACCCTCCACGGCATGGACACGGTCGCCTTCACCGAGGAAGTCCTGCCGCAGCTGCGCACCATCCCGGACGTCGAGGTGGACGTGAACGGCGTGGTCCCCGACTTCCAGGAGGCCGTCGAAGCCCCGGTCGTGCACGTCTCCACGCTGGACAAGGACGACCGGGACTGGTTCGGCCTCGAGATCGTGGTCACCCTCGAGGGCGAGCAGGTGGCGTTCGGCCAGATCTTCTCCGCCCTGGCCTCGGGTCAGACGCGCATGGTCCTGCCGAGCGGCAAGCACTTCCCCCTCGACAGCCCCGAGCTCCAGCAGTTGCGCGAACTGATCGACGAGGCCCGTGCCCTCTCCGACCGCCCCGGCGAAGAGCTCCAGATCAGCCGCTTCCAGGTGGGACTCTGGGAGCAGTTCGCGGCGATCGGCGTCGTGGAGGAGCAGGCGAAGGAGTGGCGCCGCAGCGTCACCGGGCTGCTCAACGTGGACGACTCCACCCGGGATCTCGCGGCCCCCGCCGGCCTGCACGCCGAACTGCGCCCGTACCAGCTGGAGGGTTTCCGCTGGCTCCGTTTCCTGTACGACCACCGGCTGGGCGGCGTCCTGGCCGATGACATGGGCCTCGGCAAGACCCTCCAGACCCTGGCGCTGCTGTGCTCCCTGCGCGAGGATCCGACGGGCACCTCGGACGACGACGGCGCCGCGGCGACCCGTGCCCCGTTCCTGGTGGTGGCGCCGAGCAGCGTCGTGTCCAACTGGGCGATGGAGGCGGCACGCTTCGCGCCCGGGCTGAAAACCGTGGCCGTGGCGGAGACGTTCAAGCGCAGCGGCCTGAACCCGGCGGAGGAGTTCGCCGGCGCGGACCTCGTGGTGACGTCGTATGCGCTGTTCCGCCTGGAACTCGAGAAGTACCAGAAGCTCTCCTGGGGTGCGCTGGTCCTGGACGAGGCGCAGTTCGTGAAGAACCACCAGTCCAAGGCGTACCAGGCGGCGCGGAAGCTCGATGCCCCCTTCAAGCTCGCGATCACCGGCACGCCCCTGGAGAACAACCTCATGGAGCTCTGGGCGCTGCTGTCGATCGTGGCCCCCGGCTTGTTCCCGAGCCCCGGGAAGTTCGCCGAGTATTACCGCAGGCCCATCGAGGTCCACGGCCACCCGAAGCTGCTGGCCAAGCTGCGGCAGCGGATCCGGCCGCTCATGCTGCGCCGCACCAAGGAGCAGGTGGTCAAGGAGCTGCCGCCGAAGCTGGAGCAGGTCCTCACGGTGGAGCTGAATCAGCGCCATGCGAAGGCCTACCAGACGCATCTGCAGCGCGAGCGGCAGAAGATCCTGGGGCTCCTGGAGGACGCGAACAAGCACCGCTTCACCATCTTCCAGTCGCTGACCTTGCTCCGGCAGATGGCTCTCGACCCGTCGCTCGTGGACCCCGAGCTGAGCGGCGTGCGGTCGAGCAAGCTGGACGTCCTGTTCGAGCAGCTGGAGGACGTGCTGGCCGAAGGGCACCGGGCCCTCATCTTCAGCCAGTTCACCGGCTTCCTCGGGAAGGTCCGCGAACGGCTCGACGCGGCGGGCGTGCAGTATGCGTACCTGGACGGGTCCACGCGGCAGCGCGCCGACGTGATCGCGTCCTTCAAGGAGGGCGACGCCCCGCTGTTCCTCATCAGTCTGAAGGCCGGCGGGTTCGGCATCAATCTGACCGAGGCGGACTACGTGTTCCTCCTCGATCCCTGGTGGAACCCGGCCAGCGAGGCTCAGGCCGTGGACCGGGCACACCGGATCGGCCAGAACAAGCAGGTCATGGTGTACCGGCTGGTCGCGAAGGACACCATCGAGGAGAAGGTGATGGCGCTCAAGGCCAAGAAGTCGAAGCTCTTCGATTCGGTGGCCGGGGACGAAGCCCTCGCGTCCACGCATCTCAGCGCGGACGACCTCGCCGGGCTGTTCCGGGAGTAGGCTCGGCGCCGCTCAGGCGCCCCCTACCCGCGGCCCGACGGCCGGGCGTAGCCTGAAAGGGCAGTGTCCACGTCTGCCGAGGAGGAACCATGACGGACTTCCGCAGTTACACCGCCGAGGGACGGGCCAGTTTCGTCGCCCCCGCCTGCGAGATGTGCGGCCAGCACCGCCACGTGCGCTGGGTGCCGGTCGAGGATGCCGGAGACCGGCCGCGTTGGACGGCGCGCGACGCCGGGTGCAGCAACGAGGCCTGCACCGGCTTCCGGGTCTGACGGCCCCGCCGTTCCGCACCGCCCCGCCCACGAAAAAGCGCCCTGATTCACCGTCCGCGGGGATAGTGACCCGCGAAAGGTGAACCAGGGCGCCGAACTCGGCGCGACAGACCCTGTGAGCCGGACTCAGCCCCGCAGAGCCACGAGCCCGGCCACGGCGTCCGCCACCGGCGTCGTGCCGTCGGTGAGCTCCACGATCTCCCGGCTCAGGGCCGGCTCGTGGAGCACCTCGGCGAGGAACGCCGCGACATTGCCGCGCCGGACGTTCCCGTACTCGATGGCCGGCCCGGCGGTGACCAGGCCGTCGCCCGGTTCGTCCTTGAGCGTTCCGGGCCGGACGATGACCCAGTCGAGGTCCGTCCCCGCCAGGTGCACGTCCGCGGACTTCTTGACCCGCATGTAGTGCTCGAAACCGGCGTTCGGAGAGTCCCCGCCGCGACCGGCGTCGGGGAACACGGACACCAGCACGAACCGCTTCACCCCGGCCAGGGCCGCGGCGTCGGCGGCCTTCACCAGGCCCTCGCCGTCGATCGCGGTGGTCATCTCCTGCCCGGTGCCGTGCGCCCCGGCGGAGAACACGACGGCGTCGTGCCCGGCCAGGTGGCCGGCCAGCGTCTCCGTGGAGTCATTGATCAGGTCACCGAGCACGGACTCCGCCCCGGTGCGCGTGATGGTGTCCGTCTGTTCGGGGCTGCGGTGCATCCCGGTGACCTGGTCCCCGCGCTCCACGAGGAGCCCGGAGAGGATGCTGCCGATGCCGCCGGCCGCGCCGATCTGGAAAACCTTCATGGTGTCTCCTTCCGGAGTGCTCAGGCGATGGTGGACACGTCGATGACGAAGCGGTACCGGACGTCGGACGCCAGCACGCGCTCGTAGGCCTCGTTGACCTGGTCCGCGTCGATCACCTCGATCTGCGCGCCGATGCCGTGCTCGGCGCAGAAGTCGAGCATCTCCTGGGTCTCCGGGATGCCGCCGATGTTCGAGCCGGCCAGGGCCTTGGCCCCGCCGATCAGACTGAAGATGTTCAGTTCCAGCGGCTCGCCCGGGGCGCCCACGCACACCATGGCGCCGTGCGGCTTCACGAGGCGCAGGTAGTCGTCCAGGGGGATCTTGGCGCTGACCGTGTTGATGATGAGGTCGAAGCTGCCCTTGAGGTCCTGGAAGGTGGTCTCGTCGCTCGTGGCGTAGTAGTGGTCGGCGCCCAGCTTGAGCCCGTCCTCCTGCTTCTTGAGGGACTGGGACAGCACGGTCACCTCGGCGCCCAGGGCGTGGGCCAGCTGGACGGCCATGTGGCCGAGGCCGCCGAGGCCGATCACGGCGACCTTCTTACCCGGGCCGGCGCCCCAGCGGCGCAGCGGCGAGTACGTGGTGATGCCCGCGCAGAGGAGCGGGGCGGCGACGTCGAGCTCAAGAGAATCCGGGATCAGCAGCGTGAACGCGTCGTTGACCACCACCTGGCTGGAGTAGCCGCCCTGGGTGATGGTGCCGTCGCGGTCCTTGGCGGCGTAGGTGCCCACGCTCCCGTTGAGGCAGTCCTGCTCCTGACCGGCCAGGCACTGCTCACATTCGCGGCAGGAGTTGACCAGACAGCCGACACCCACGCGATCGCCGACCTTGCGGGTGGTGACCTCGGAGCCGACGGCGGCCACGATCCCGGCGATCTCATGGCCGGGAGTCAGCGGGTAAGGGACCGGGCCCCAGTCACCGCGGACGGTGTGGATGTCCGAATGGCAGATGCCCGCGTACTTGATGTCGATCAGCACGTCATGCGGGCCGAGTTCGCGGCGTTCCACGGTGGTGCGGATGAGCGGTTCCGTGGCGGACGGCGCGGCGAGAGCGGCAACGGTGGTCATGAGGACTCCTTCACAAGGGGGATGTCAGGTCCAAAGGGTTGAACCGGCCGGGGCGCGAGGTCATTCCCCGATCTCAGGATTCACCCGCATTTCCCACTCTGGCACAGCACGACTCCCGTGGGGAGGGCCTTCGGGAACCGCTCAGGGAATCCCCGGCGGAAGCTCATCCGCGCCATCGAATCCGAGCGGCGGTTCCACCAGCAGGGAGAGCGGGAAGCCGGAGAGCAGCGCGATCATCTCGTAGTAGTCGGCGGCGAACACGTAGCCGGGCAGCTGGAACTCGCCGGCCCTGAAATCCAGGTAGGCCGAGTGGGAGGGGAAGTAATCCTCCGGGCGGCGGTCCTGCAGGAAGGTCTTGGCGATCGCGAGTTCCCGGGCGGCCTGAAGGAAGATCAGCTGCCGGGCCGTCTCGGTGGGATCCAGCACGGTCCACCAGCGTTGACGTCGCAGCGTCTCCTCGACGGCGAGCTGCACCTCCTCGGCGAACCGTTCCGCCGCCTCCCGGGGTGAAGGGTGCGCGGCCACGGCTTCCAGCAGGGCTTCGACGCAGACCGAGCAGCCCTTCGGCCCCCGGGCACTGTGCCGTGGCCGGACCACGCAGTTGATGATCACTCTCATGGGCTCGGCTCCCTCACTCCCCCGTGAGGCGGAAGCACGGGGGCAGAGCGGCCCGGGGACAGGGGACGTGACATGACGGCGGTCCTTTCAGCGGAACAGGGGCAGAGCCCCTGCGCTTCAGGGGCCGGTCAGGAAGAGGAGTTCGAGGCGATGCGGGAGCGGCGTGCCTGGGCGGCTCGGCGCGGGTCTTTGAGCACGGTCTGTGCCGCGGCGCCGAGGGCACGGACCAGGACGGGCGCCGGCTTCCCGGCCAGCCGCACCACCGCCAGCGGGGTGGAGACCTCCGGTTCGATCAGCGGGAGCACATGGATGGACGGATCGTCACGGCGGGCCGCGACGGCGGTCTCCGGGACGACGGCGGCCCACAGCCCGGAGGTGACCAGGCTCAGGAGCGCTTCGTTGGAGTCCGCCTCCAGGCGCGGCTTGATCTGCAGCCCTGCGGCCCGCCACGCCTCATCGGCGAGCTGCCGGGCCCGCATATCGGAGGCCAGCAGCCCGAGGGGCACGTCGGCGAGCATGCGTCCCGTGACCGAGGCCTGGTCCTCGGGGAACATGCCCGGGGCGGCCACCACCACATTGGTGACCTCGCCCAGAGGCACCGACACCAGATCCGGGCCGTCCGCCGCGGACGGGTGGATGATGCCGGCGTCGAGCTCGAAAGCCCTCAGCCGCGCCACCACGTCCTCGCTGTTCAGTCCGGATTGCACGGTGGAGCGCACCAGTGGATGCGCGTCCGCCAGGGCCGAGACCACCGCGGTCGCGAGGGCGATCCCGGCCGGGATGGTGCCGATCCGCGCGACGCCGGTCAGCTGGCCCCGCGCGGCCGCGATCTCTGCGGAGAGCGCCTCCTGGTCCGAGACCACGCGGCGGGCCCAGGTCAGCGCCATCTCGCCTTCCGGCGTGAGGCCCTCGAAAGCGTGTCCGCGACGGACCAGGGGCACCCCGAGTTCGACTTCCAGCTTCCGCACCGCCTCCGAGAGCGTCGACGGCGAGACGAAGCATGCCGCGGCCGCCCGGCCGAAGTGCTCCTCGCGCGCCAGGGCGACGAAGTACTGGAGTTGAGTCAGAAGCATGGCATCCCATCCGGTCGTGTTCAGAGGACTGGTTGTGTCCAGAGGAGATGAGAGGAACCGCGTTGGACCCGCTCCTTCGCGGTTCCCCTCACCTCAAGAACTGCGGAGGAAGACCTCCGCAGCGTCGTGGGGCCTTCGCTGGTGCCCCACGTTCGTACCGCCTTGATGGGCGGTGGCTTGTCATCGTTGTGCTTTCAGCCTATGAGGGCTATTGTTCGGCGTCCATCGGGCGAAACCGACCGGTCATTCGGAGCTGCCGAACAACTGGACGGCGCGGACGAACGACCGGAAGAACGGCTGAGCGCGGGATTTCCCCGCGGGATCCGCGCGCCCGATGGGCGGCGGAGGACCCGTCTGAGGACACACGAAAGGCGGGACACCTGCCTGGTGTCCCGCCCCTGGTGATTCAGTCCTGGTGGTTCAGTCCTGGGACGGCACGGGATTGCTCAGAATCCGCACCGGATGCGAACGGGCGCCGCCCGGAACGCTACGGCCGCCAGATGACGACGGCCTGGCTCCGCGGCGTCGGGCGCTGGCCCCGCGCGAGCGGGACCACGTCGCCGGCCGACACCCCGGCCGCGAAGACGCGGGGTTGCTGCGCCGCCGGGCGGCGCTCCAGTTCCTCGGTCAGTTCCCGGACGCGGGACTGCAGAGCGGCGACCTGGTTCTCCAGTTCGAGGATGCGCTTGATGCCCTCGAGGGAGACGCCCTCCTGGGAGAGGCGCTGCACCTCACGCAGCCGGTCGACGTCGTGCTGCGAATAGCGGCGCGCCTTGCCCGGCGCCCTGCTCGGCGACACGATGCCCAGCCGGTCGTACTGACGCAGGGTCTGGGGATGCATCTCGGCCAGCTCGGCGGCAACCGAGATCACGAAAAGCGGTTGATTCAGGTCGATCGCCATGGCTCACCTCCTACAGCACGGCATGGGCGGCGATGACCGCCCGGGGGTCCTCACCGGCGGTGGCGTCGGCGAAGGCCTCGACTGCCGCCTTCGCGGCGTCGTTGAGCTTCTGGGGCACGACGACGTCGACCGTCACCAGCAGATCGCCGGTGGCCTTCGCCGTCTTCACGCCGCGGCCCTTGACCCGCAGGGTGCGCCCGCTCGGGGTGCCTGCGGCCAGGTGGACCTTGACCTTCTCGCCCTCCATGGTCGGCACTTCGATGTTCCCACCGAGGGCGGCCTCGTTGAAGCTGACCGGCACGTGGATGCGGATGTTATTCCCGTCCCGCTTGAAGAAGGGGTGCTCCTTCACGTGGACGGTGATGATCAGGTCTCCGTTGCCGGCGGCCCCGGGGTTGCCCTTGCCCCGCTGGCGGACCTTCTGGCCGTCCTTGATGCCGGCCGGGATCTTGACGTCGATGACGTTGCCGTCCGGCTCGCGCAGGCTGACCGTGGTGCCCTGGATCGAGCCCTTGAAGGAGATCGTGGTGCTCGCCGTGCGGTCCGAGCCCTTGGTGGGCTGCTGCTGGAAGCCGCCGAAGCCGCCACCGCCGAACAGATCAGCGAATTCCGGCGGGATGCCACCCGAGGCGCCGCCGCGGGTGCGTCCGCCCTGGTTGAAGATGCCGCCGAAGAGGTCCTCGAAGCCGCCGGGGCCGGCGCCTTGTCCGCCGCTGCCCGGGGCGAAGCGTGCGCCGCCGCCCATGGCACGGATGGCGTCGTACTGCTGACGGTCCTCCGGGTTGGAGAGCACCGAGTTGGCCTCGGTGATGTCCTTGAACTTCTTCTCCGCTTCGGCGTCCCCGGCGTTGGTGTCGGGGTGATACTTGCGGGCGAGCTTGCGGTACGCCTTTTTGATGTCGGCGTCGGACGCGTCCTTGGCGACACCAAGGATCTTGTAAAAGTCCTTCTCAACCCAGTCCTGGCTTGCCAAGGGCGTTTCCTTTCCTGTCTGAAAATCCAAAGGGGGCGGTGGGGGGGGGGGGGGGCCCCCCCCACCGCTGATGGCGCCCGCTTACTGCGGGACCGCGACGATGACCTGCGCAGCCCGCAGGACGCGGGAGGAGGTCCGATAGCCGGCCCGGAGGACCTGGCTGACCGTGTCCACCTCGACCTCGCCGGGCTGCTGGATGAGTGCCTCGTGGATGGTGGGGTCGAACTCGACACCCGTCTCCTCGATGCGCTCCAGTCCGTAGGTCTTGAGCGTGTTCTCCAGCTTGCCGGCGATCGAGGCGAACGGGCCGTCGGAGAGGTCTCCGTGGGCACGTGCCGCGTCGATGTCGTCCATGACCGGCAGGATGGCGTTCAGGACGCCGATGACGGCCATCTCGCCCGCCACCGCCCGGTCACGTTCCACCCGCTTGCGGTAGTTGACGTACTCGGCCTGGAGGCGCAGCAGATCGTTGCGCAGCTCCTCCGCCTCGGACGACGACGGGGTGTTCCCCGCATCGGCGCCCGCGGCGTTGAGGATCTCCTCGGCCTGGCTGAGTGCGTCACCGTTCGCGTCGGTGGCGCCGCCACCGGCTGGAGCTTCGGAGCCCTGGGGGGTCCGTGCCTGGCCGGTCTCCGGGTCGACCTTGCGGTTGTCCCGGATGACCGGCTCCTGGCGCTCGTCCCCGGTCCCGGAGCCGTGTTCTGCTTCGTTACCGTGGTGCGGCATGGTTACTTCTTCTCGTCTTCGTCGATGATCTCGGCGTCCACGATGTCCTCTTCAGGAGCACCGGCGGAGGCGCCTGCGGCTTCCTCACCACCGGCGGGAGCCTGGGACTGGGCGTAGATGGCCTCGCCGAGCTTCGTCTGGGAAGCCTGGAGCTTCTCGAACGCAGCCTTCACAGCGTCGTCATCCGTGCCTTCGAGGGCGGCCTTGAGGGCGTCGACGTCGGCCTTGACCTCGGTCTTGACCTCTTCCGGCAGCTTGTCGTCGTTGTCGGCGATGAGCTTGTCGGTGGCGTAGGCCAGCTGCTCGGCGGCGTTGCGGGTGTCCGCAGCCTCACGGCGCTTCTTGTCCTCGGCGGCGTGCGCCTCGGCGTCGGCGACCATGCGCTCGATGTCCTCCTTGGAGAGGGCGCTGCCACCGGAGATCGTCATGGACTGCTCCACACCGGTGCCCTTGTCCTTGGCGGACACGTGCACGATGCCGTTGGCGTCGATGTCGAAGGTGACCTCGATCTGCGGCACGCCACGCGGTGCGGGGGCGATGCCGGTCAGCTCGAAGGTGCCCAGCGGCTTGTTGTCCCGGGTGAACTCACGCTCGCCCTGGAAGACCTGGATGGACACGGACGGCTGGTTGTCATCCGCGGTGGTGAAGGTCTCGCTGCGCTTGGTGGGGATCGCGGTGTTGCGCTCGATCAGCTTGGTCATGACGCCGCCCTTGGTCTCGATGCCGAGGGACAGGGGGGTCACGTCGATCAGGAGCACGTCCTTGCGCTCACCCTTCAGCACGCCGGCCTGCAGGGCTGCGCCCACGGCCACGACCTCGTCCGGGTTGACGCCCTTGTTGGGCTCCTTGCCACCGGCGAGCTCCTTGACCAGTTCGGTCACGGCGGGCATACGGGTGGAACCACCGACGAGCACGATGTGATCGATGTCGGAGACCTTGATGCCGGCTTCCTTGATGACGTCGTGGAACGGCTTCTTGGTGCGCTCCAGCAGGTCCTTGGTCAGCTCCTGGAACTTGGCACGGGTGAGGTGCTCGTCCAGGTGGACCGGGCCGTCTGCGGTGACCGAGAGGTACTGCAGGGAGATGTTGGTGCTGGTCGAGGAGGAGAGTTCCTTCTTGGCCTGCTCCGCGGCCTCGCGCAGACGCTGGAGGGCGATCTTGTCCTTGGAGAGGTCGATGCCCTTGGCCTTCAGCTGGCCCAGGAGGTACTGGACGATCCGGTCATCCCAGTCGTCGCCACCGAGGCGGTTGTCACCGGCGGTCGCGCGGACCTGGATGGTGGAGAAGCCGTCCTCGTCCTTGCCGACTTCGAGCAGGGACACGTCGAAGGTGCCGCCGCCGAGGTCGAAGACCAGGATGAGTTCGTCTTCCTTGCCCTTGTCCAGACCGTAGGCCAGAGCGGCCGCGGTGGGCTCGTTGACGATGCGCAGGACGTTGAGGCCCGCGATCTCACCGGCTTCCTTGGTGGCCTGGCGCTCGGCGTCGTTGAAGTACGCCGGAACGGTGATGACCGCGTCGGTGACCTTCTCGCCCAGGTACGCCTCGGCGTCGTTCTTCAGCTTCATGAGCGTACGGGCGGAGATCTCCTGCGCCGTGTACTTCTTGCCGTCGACGTCGACGCTCCAGTCGGTGCCCATGTGGCGCTTGACGGAGGCGATGGTGCGGTCGATGTTGTTGACGGCCTGGCGCTTGGCGATCTCGCCGACCAGGACCTCACCGTTCTTGGAGAACGCAACCACTGACGGCGTAGTGCGACCGCCTTCAGCGTTGGCGATGACGGTGGGCTCGCCACCTTCCAGAACGGAGACGACCGAGTTGGTGGTTCCGAGGTCAATGCCTACAGCACGTGACATGTGTTGCTTCCTTCCTTGGAAAAAGTAGGTGTTCGCTGCGCTCGAGGCTGATCCTTGAGCGCTCTGCACTCAACTCTACTCTTAAGCATTCAGGTGTCAAGCAAAGTTGAGTCTGCATCACTCAAGTTCGCTGTGAGCGAACAGAATTCGGGTTGACAGTGAGGGCTCAGGCGAGGCCGACGCTCTCTTCGGTCCTTCGGTCAGAGGAGCCCCACGCTCGACTCGCTCACGTCATTGGAACGGTCCGCGTCGCCGGGCACGTTGGCGATCTGGGCCGAGATGTGAGCCGCGTTGATGGCGCTGGATGGCCCGACCGTGAGGGACACCGTGGCGGCGGGGGCGCCGACCGCGAGGGGCGCACGCGTCGTCGCGGTCAGGACGATCGGCTCGGAACCGGTCATCGTCTGCGGAACCGGGGAGCTGAGCGTCAGGCGCGGGTCGACGACGACCGCGGACACCGCGATGGTCGCCTCTCGCACGAGGGTGACGTCCACGGACAGGGAGAGGAGGACGCCTGCCGGTATCTCGCCACTGGAAGCCGGGCCCGCGACGACGCCGCCGACGAGCCGGGCCAGCGGACCGCCGTCGAGGAATTCCGCGTCGGTCCACGCCGCAGCATCGATCCCCGCTCCGCTCGCCGCCGCATACGGCGCCGCCACGGCGGCGGCGATCACGGGAATGCTCCAGGCCGCTCCCCGCACGACGGCGCGGCGCGGCGTGCTGCCGGCGGTATGGTTTTCGGGCGAACGCCCCTGCTGGTCCATCATCTGCTCTTGCCCTTCCGAGGGGCCGGGCCGGAGACCCGCCAGGACCCGCCGGCACAGGGCCCCGCGCTGAAATTCAGGAGGCCGCCGGCGCGGCGGCCAAAAGATCCAAGCTAGCACGGTGAGCATGACGACCGTTAGGGATGGGGTGGCTCACTCGCCCGGCCCGCGCCCGTCTCACGATTCCGGTGCCCTGATTTCCTTCGGGTGCGGATATTGCGGCACCCGAAGGAAATCAGCGCACCGGAATCACCACGTCAGATCAGGCTCGCCGAGCGAACAGAAACGCGGGCTCCGACGATCATCCGACTGAACCAGCGTCAGGAGTTCCCGGGCCGCCTGCCCAGGATCCTTATCCGCACCGGCCCGGCCCATCCCCGTCGCCAGCCGGCCGGGATGCACGGCCAGGACTCTGATCCTGGGCGACAGCTCCTGGGCGAGCGAGACGGTCAGCATGTTCTGTGCGGCCTTCGAGATTCTGTAGGCGTAGCTGGTGCCGAATCCGTCGAATTCGCCTCTGGCCTGGGCTGTCACCGACCCCAGCCGCGAACTGACGTTGACGATCACGGGCGAGGGAGCCCTGTGCAGCGACGGTAAAAGGGCTGCGACAAGACGCATCGGACCGGCGACGGCGACATCGACACTCGCGAGAACACCTGCCGGATCGGACTGCTGGACACCACCGCCGGGCGCGCCCTGCGCTGCGTTGTTGACGAGCAGATCGACCGGGCGATCTCCGACCGCCGTCATCAGATCATCGGGCACGTCGGCCCGCACGTCGTGCCGTAGTACCGTCAGGCAGGCCCGGGGTTCGCGTGGCGCTCCCGGCTGACGCTCAAGACCGATCACCGACCAGCCGGCGTCGAGCAGTTCCTCCGCGATCGCCCGCCCGAGGCCCCGGCCCGTCCCGGACACCACGGCGAGCCGGGTCATCCGGCCCCGCCGTTGAGAGCAAGGGCACGGACATGCGCGATGACGGCCTCCACGAGCCTGCCCTGTTCGTCCACTGAGGCGCGCCAGCCCCGGGAGGGGAATTCCATGCTGTGAGTGCCGCCTTCGGCCGAGATGACCTTCGCCGCCGACCCAGCGAGCTCCTCGGGCCGCCAGCTCTCGTCGGCGGTTCCGCCGAGCACCAAGTGGTCCGAAGTGGCAGCGCGCAACGCCTCCCCGACAGCCGGAACCGCGAGCAGTGGAGTCCACCAGATGCCCGGAATCCCGTGAGCGACGAAACGCTGCGCCGCGTGGGAACTGATCGATTTGGCGACGACGAGATCCGGCCATTCCCCCATCTCCCCGAGAGCCTGCTCCACGGCGCTCTCCACGAAACTCCGAGGGTCGCGGCGCGCCTCCTCGTCGAACTCCCAGGAGACGACGGAGACTCTGATTCCGTCCTCCAGCAAGGCCTCGACAGTCCAATAGAGCAGCGGGGCTTGAGCGGAGTAGCCAGCGCCCGGAAGGACAAGGGCACGGGGTCCTCCCTCGTGGAGCCCTGGAGTGACGTCCTGCACCGTGATCATTCCGCCACGGAACCAGCCCGCGCCGAGCGGGTCAAGTCATGCCCACCACGCGCGACCCGCTCCGTCACGATTCCGGTGCGCTAATTTCCTTCGGGTGCGGATATTGCGGCACCGGAAGCACATCAGCGCACCGGAATGCAGGATGGCGCGGCCGCGCTACAGCCCGACGACGTCGGCCAGCGTCCGCATCTGATGCACGAAAAGCTCCTCACGGGCGGGGAAGGTGTCCGGCCCGTATTGCCCGAAGACCTCGAAACTCACCGCCCCGAACACTGACGTCCACACCAGGACTCCGCGGGCGAGCAACTCGTCCGGCAGTTTCAGCCCGAGTTCGTCGCGCACCGCGGCGAGGTTGGCGGCCAGGGCGTCGGACACGCCCCCGGCCTTCCCTGCGTCCCGCAACGCACCGGCGCGGTGTGCGGCGTCGAGGATCCCGACGAGCCGGAGCACCACGCGGGTCCCAGGCTCGATGGTCCGTTCCCCCGGTGCCTGGTACCCCGGCACGGGGCTGCCGAACAGGAGTGCGTAGCAGGCGGGCTCGGCCACGGCCCAGCGGCGGACGGCCTGCGCGAGGGTCAGAAACCGCTCCCTGAAGTCGTCGTCCGGCACCTGGGACACGGCCGCATCCACAGCGTCGCCCAGTTCGTTGTAGGCGTCGATCAGCAGGAGCGTCAGCAGTTCATCCCGGCTCTCCACATAGCGGTACACGGCCGAGGAGACGACGCCGAGGTCACGCGCCACGGCTCGCAGGGACAGCGCCGCCGCACCCTGCTCAGCAAGATGCTTCCGCCCGAGGCTCACGATGTCCGCGATGGTGCGGGCACGGGCGCGCTCACGGGGCCCGGGGGTGCGATCGGCTCGAGGTGCTGAGGTGTCCGGCATGGACCCATGCTGTCCGATTCAGAGAGCAGCGTCAACTTTTGAGAGCAGTGCTCTTGACTTTGATCGAACAGAGCCTCATTCTGGATTCAGAGAGCAGTGCTCTCGATTCCACTTCGAACCCAGGAGAACCCCCGATGTCCCAGAACCCCAGCACCTCCCTCGTCATCGGCGCCGGCCCCATCGGCTGGACCGTGGCCTCCCAGCTCGCCGAGCAGGGCGAGCGAGTCCGCCTGCTCACCCGCTCCGGCTCCGGCCCGGACCACCCGCTCATCGACCGCGTGCGGGGCGACGCCGGGAACCCGGCATCCCTCGCCCGGGAGCTCGACGGCGTGCGGGCCGTCTTCCACTGCATGCACGGCAGCGCCTATACGGAGCAGGCCTGGCGCGCCGAACTGCCTCAGGCCGAGCGCACGGTGCTGGATGCCGCTGCGGAGGCGGGGGCCGTCGTCGTGTTCCCCGAAAGCCTGTACTCGTACAGCGAGCCGGACCGCGTCATGCGCGAGGACAGCCCGCGCCAGGCCCGCGGCGGAAAGCGGGGAGTGCGCACCGAACTTCTCGCGGCCCGGGCGGCTCATCCCGCGCACACCGTAAGCATCGTGGCAAGCGACTACTTCGGCCCGCAGGCGCTCAACGCCCATGCCGGCGAGCGCATGGTCCCGCTCGTCCTGGCGGGCAAGACGGTGCGCGTCGTGGGGTCGGCTGATCAGCCGCACTCCTTCACGTACGTGCCCGATTACGCGGCCGCCATGATCGCCGCAGCCCAAGACGAATCCGTCTGGGATCGCGTGCTGCACGCCCCGACGGGGCCGGCCCTGACGCAGCGTGCGCTGGCGGAGTCCTTCGCGACGGCGGCCGGCGGCCCGTCCGCCAAGGTCGCCGTGCTGCCCCGCTGGCTCATGAAGGGGCTGGGCCTGGTGATGCCGTCGATCCGGGAGCTGAATGAGCTGGAGTACCAGTTCACGGCGCCGTTCGTGATGGATTCGGCCGAGAGCGAGGCGCTGCTCGGGTTCGGGCCGACCCCGCTCGACGAAGCCGCCCGGGCGACCGTCGCCTGGTGGCGGGAGCGCGCGACGGCGTGAGGCGGGGGCCGCCGACGATGGCCCCGCCTCAGCCCACCTCAGCTCAGCGTGTCAGCGCCGTCGGCGCAGCACGAGCACGATGAAGATGGCCGCGGCCACTGCGACAAGAGCGCCAGGATTCATTGCTCAACCCTTCAGAACGGAATGGGCGGACAGTCGGGCCGTCCGCTTCCTGCGGCCATTCTCCTCCGTGTTCGCCGCGACCGCACGGCCCCAGCCCATGGCGCCTGCGTGACCGCACGGATCCGCGCCCTCTTGCCGGTGGGTGCGCCGCCTGCGGTACTTTGTGTCCATGATCGCCGACAGCACCGCACTCGATGTGGGAATCCTTTTCCTGCGCCTCGTCGTAGGGGTCACGATGGCCGCCCACGGTTTCCAGAAGTTCTTCGGCAAGGGTGGGATCGGGCAGGTCGCCGCCTGGTTCGACAGCATCGGCATGAAACCGGGCAGGTTCAACGCGATCATGGCGGCTTCGACCGAGACGGCCGCCGGGATCGCGCTCGCCCTCGGGCTCTTCACCCCGCTCGCCGCGGCCGCGTATGTCGCCCTGATGGCCGTCGCGTTCTGGACGGTCCACCGGCACGGCTTCTTCGCGACCAAAGGCGGATGGGAGTACAACCTGGTCCTCGGCGCGGCTGCGGTGACCGTGGCGACGCTCGGCGCCGGGAGGCTCAGCGTGGACCATCTGTTCACCGGCACCGGCATCGCAGGCCTCCTCTGCGGTTGGGCGGGACTGCTCATCGCAGTGTTCCTCGGGGTCGCCGGCGCGGTAGGCCAGCTCGCGCTCTTCTATCGCCCTCCCGCGCCCACGGATCGATGATGGGCGATCGCCGACGTCGAGCCGGCCAAGCTGACGCGGAGAACTGACTCCCGCGTGAAACGAACTCAGTCGAGCGGCTCGCGTTCGGGTCGCCGGCCGTGTGCGTGAGTGGCCTCCACGAGTGCCGCGACGACGTCGGAGGCGCGCCCGCCGCCGAAGGCTTCCCGCTGCAGCCGCTCACCCGAGCCCCGCTCGAGGATCCGTGCGATCCCGGCGCGGACGAGCGGCAGGTCGCCGGCGTCGTCGAGCGCCGCTTCAAGATGATGCGTGAAGTCCTCGACGACGGCGGCCGCGGGGCGGGGAATGCCGGTGGCCGGGTCGAGCAGGGCGCCCCGGAGTCCGAAACGGCTCGCCTGCCAATCAGCCAGCCGCAGCGTGTCCGTCCGCACGGCCGGCGCGGGAATGCCCGCCCGCCAGTCCCCGGCCGCGGTCTCGACGAGTGCCCGCACGGCCGCGGCGAGCACCACGGCGTCTTCGGCACGGAGGCAGATGTCGGCGATCCGCACCTCCACGGTCGGCTGGTGCCGACAGAGCCGCGCGTCGAAGTACACCATGCCTTCGTCCAGCAGCACCCCGGTGCGGATCAGCCGCGCGATGGTCTCGTCATATCCGGCCGCGGTGCCGAAGAGCTCCGCCGGGCCGGCCGAGGGCCAGCGGCTCCAGATCTGGGTGCGGTAGCTGGAGAAACCCGTGTCCTCGCCGTTCCACAAGGGTGAGTTCGCGCTGAGGGCGAGGAGCACCGGGAGCCAGGGTCTGATCCGGTCCAGGACGGCCACGCCCTCGTCCCGCGTCGGAACGGAGACATGCACGTGGAAACCGCAGGTGATCTGTTCCCGCGCGACCATGCCGAACCGCCGCGACATGGTGGAATACCGCTGGTCGCCTTCCGTCGGCGTCGTATGCATCAGCGGAGGGGTGCCCGAGGCGGCGATCCGCGCGCCGACGGTGCGGGCCGCGGCATCCGCCAGAGAACGGCCGACTACGATCTCGGCCCGCAGCTCCTCCGCCGTCCCACAGGGCCGGGTATTGACCTCGATCTGCTCCTGCTTGAACTCCGTCGTGAAATCGGGTCCGGGTGGGGAATCAGTGCCGGAGCGCGCCACAGCGTCGAGAACCGCTCCGGCGAGTGGCAGCGGCCACCCGGTGTCCGCCGAGACGATCAGCAGTTCCTCTTCGACTCCGAACGTGCGCATCCGCGCCTCCGCTCACCTGGCCCGAGAGGTCCGATCCGTCCGGGCGCCATGCCGTGTTCCCCTTGAATCATCCCACTGCGACCGGTGCGGAGAGAAGGTGGGTTCGCGGGGCTCGGCCAGCCCTCTCCGGCCCGTTCACCACCGACACGCAGGTTGAGATGAGGTCGCCACTGATCACGGAGTGGAGCGATTCGCCGGGGTGATGTCGCGTCCGCTTACGGGCGCGGAACGCCGTGCCGGGTCAGTGGAAGTGGACTTCGGCTGCGGCTTTCCTCAGCTGTTCCCGCCTGCTTTCCGAGAGGTGAGGCGCCGGGTGTGCCGGGCGGCCGGCGTCGTCGTCGGCGGCGTCCGAGAGCTCCTGGATGAGCGCTCCCAGCAGGAGCGCGAGCCCCTCGCTGAGTTCGTCCAGGGTGGTGTTGGTGATATCCAGCCGGCGTTCGTTGAGAATGAGTCCGACGTCAGGGTAGCCGGCCTCCGTGAGCCGCCCGGAAGCGGCAAGGTGAAGGAGCCGTTCATGTTCGGACCGGCTGGGGCGCCGGTTCAGGATCGTGGGAACGGTGTACCTCTCCGCCTGCGGGAATTCTTCGATTCCAGCGACCAGGCAGGAGAACACCACCCCTTCCACCCGAAGGGGTTCCGGATGGCTTGTCGTGCTGCCGTGCGTGTTCATGGTGTTGATCCTTGGTCTGCGGGCGGGCACCCGTTCAGCTCGTGAGCGCCGGCCGTCGCAGTGTCTGCGCGACAGGGCACTCGAAGACCGATCCGCGCCCGTAGCCGACCTCGTTGAGATATTTGATGACGGTCCCGTAGGAGGCCAGCAGTGTCGACGTGGTGTACGGGATGTTCTCCTCGGCGCAGGTACGCTGGACGATCGCCGCGGCGCGTCGGAGGGCGGGTCGAGGCATGGTCGGGAAGAGGTGGTGCTCGATCTGGTAGTTCAAGCCGCCCATGAGCAGATCCATGGCCCAGTTCCCCGTGATGTTCCGCGAGGACCGGACTTGCCTGGTCAGGAAGTCGACCCGATCCCCCGCGGCGTACACCTTCATGCCCTTGTGGTTCGGCGCGAAGGTGGCTCCCATGTAGAACCCGAAGACTCCCTGCTGGACCAGCACGAAGGTGATGGCGAGGGGCAGCGGGAGGAAAACGAATGCCAGCACGGGGACTGCGCAGGTCCTGGCGGTGAGAATCACCAATTCAAGGGCGCGGCGGTCCACCCGCCCTCTGCTGAGCAGGTGCCGGTAGGAGTCCACTTGCAGGCTGATACCGAGGAACGGCAGCAGCAGGAAGAGGAAGTAGCCCTGTCCCTTGGCGATGAAGTGCAGTGCCTTCGGCCTTGCCGCAGCCGCCTGGTCGTAGAAGGCAACGAACCCGGGGCGGATATCTGGATCCTTGCCGATCATGTTCGGCGTCGAATGGTGCCTGGTGTGTTTCTGCTGCCACATGGCGTAACTGATGCCGGACAGCCCTGTGGCGACCAGACGCGCGAACCAGTCGTTGGCTTTCCAGGTGGAGAAGATCTGGCGATGCGCCGCTTCATGGGCCAGAAAGCCGAACTGGGTCATCAGCACGCCGAGGCCCACCGCGATCAGGATCTGGAAGCCGGAATCACCCAGCAGGCCGAAGCCGACCCATGCGGCGCCATAGGCCACGATCAGGATCGAAAAAACTGTGAGGTAGAAGCCCCGGCGGCGAACCAGAAGCCCATCGGATTTCATCTGGGTTTGAAGAGCGACGAATCGCTCCACCAGGGGGTTGCTCCGCGCAGGGCGCGAGAGAAGGTCAGTGTTCATTCAGTGCCGCCAATGGCTGGGAGGTTCGGTGCGACCCTCGATATCGGGGCACCATTCCCTCGTTTCTCGACTCTACGGGATCGACCTGAGAGAGCTGTCGGAGTGTCAATGGGCCCGCCCGAATCGCCGTTGACCCGGACGGGAGTGCAAAGGGAAGCCGGAGGAAGACGGGTACGGCCTCGGTGGATGCCCAGGAATCCTCCGGTCTCCCAGAGAGTCACCGCTCCTCCCCGGTGGATGAGCGCCGCCAGGAGGAGATGTACCTCACATTCTATCAGATAGCTTGCTTGTCTAGCTAGACACGCGCGAGGTGTCCCGGCCGCGCCGCCGGACCGCGGAGCCCACCGTCAGGTCGCCATGCCACGCTTGGGTCGCGGGTCGAACTCGGCCAGCGCTCCGATGAGCGCCTCCAGATACTTCTCCACGGTGGCGAGTTCGGCCGCGCTGAACGTGCTGGCGGCGGACAGCAGGGCGCTGACCTGACGCTGCAGCCCGGATTCAAGCATGGCTTGAGCGGCGCCCGTGGCGTGCAGGATTCTCGCGCGACGGTCTCGTTTATCGACTTCGCGAGTGAGGTAGCCGACCGAGATCAATCGCTCCACGAGCGCGGAGACGGAAGCCGAGGTGAGTTTGAGGTAGCTCCCCAGCAGCCGCGACGTGACCTTCCGGGTCGCCGATTCGTCCACGACGAAGCGCAGAGCATCCAGGTCGGTGTTGTTGATGTTCAGGTCCGCGCGGAGCGTTTCCCTCGCGCCCGTCTCGACCACCCGGAACTCGCGCAAGAGGTGGAGCGAGTTCAGGACGTGATCTTCCCGCCCTCCCTCGAGCCAACTGCGATTGATCAGTTCCAATGCCATGAGCGGTGAACCTTCCGTTGGGGTGAGCGCCTCGCTTAGCGAACTAGCTTTAAGGTTCATCTCCATTTTAGAACCGCTTCACATCGCATTGAAGCCCCCTTGGGGGATTCCGCCCGCCCGAACGCCTCGCGCAAGCCATCTTGCGTGTAGATAGTTTGATAAACTAGATTTCACTCCAAGGGGTCGTTCACCGCCCCACGAAGAGAAGTGCAACCGAAGAGAAGCGCAACCGGTCTCACCCGAACAGTTCACTCGTCTCAACCCCTTCAAGGAGAGAGCATGCGACTCGTCAGCAAGACCCGGAACATCGTCGACAACCCGATCCAGCATCAGTATGAGATCTATCGGGACGGAAACGTCCAGGGCGTCGTCAGGTACCGCATCGAGGGCACCACGATGCGGTTCTTCCTCTGCCAGGCCAAAGGCCTCCATTCCGAGAGTGAGCGGCGCGCATTCTACCTGGCAGCAGCCAGAGATGCGAAGCGACGCCGGTTGAACGTCCAGATCACGTCCCGTTCCATGGCGGAAGAACTCGCTCCGCTGGCAAAGGTGCGCCGCGTGACCTTCCCCGACATCACTCCTGACTCGCACCACGTCGCCGCGTAGCGGCGCACCGATACGGGGCCGCCACCTCACCCACCGTCGGAAGCGGCACCGCGTTCTCACCTACTCCAGCGCCCTCATCCGGCTCGACCGCGGGGGCGCGCCCTGAATCCACAGGAGGACACCGTGGCCGCGGACACTCCCGGACATGAACCTGGCCGCGCGGACGAAGCGAAGGAACCGCACGGCGCGAAGAAGTACCTCAAAGCACTCGGCCCCGGTCTGATCTCCGGAGCCTCCGACGACGACCCTTCGGGCATCGCCACCTACGCGCAAGCAGGCGCCACCTACCAGGCCTCGGCCCTGTGGACCGTGCCCGCCACCCTGCCGCTCATGATGGCGGTGCAGGAGATCTGCGACCGCACCGCCCTCGCCACAGGGAAGTCCCTCGGCGCCTTGGCCCGGGAGAAGTTCTCCAGCAGACTCCGCTTGCTCATCGCCATCCTGCTGATCGCGCTCATCATCGCGAACGTCGTGAACCTCGCCGCGGACACTCTCGCTGTCGGCAAGGGCATGGAGATGCTGGGCGCCGGTCCTGCGTTCCTGTGGAATCTGATCGCCGGGGCAGGCATCGCGTTCACCCTCGCCAAAGGGTCGTTCGCCACCATCGAGCGCATCTTCAAATGGCTGTGTCTCGCCCTCTTCGCGTACGTGGCCGTCCTCTTCACGGTCCACGCGGACTGGGGTGAGATCCTCCGCGGGCTCCTCGCGACCCGCTTGCACTGGGACCTCAGCTATTGGGCCCTGATTGCGGCGATCTTCGGCACCACCATCTCCCCCTACCTGTTCTTCTGGCAGAGCGCCAACCGCGTGGAGGACCTCAAGGCCGAGTCCTCGGATGGTGACGCCGCCGGGCTGAACGAGCGCGGACCACAGGACACGAAGAACAAGAAGCGCCTCGCCCGCGTCGACGTCTTCACCGGCATGGCGTTCTCGGTCCTGATCATGTTCGCGATCATCGTGGCCACGGCGGCGACCCTCGGACAGACCGGAACCGAGATCGGATCGGCGGATGACGCCGCCAAGGCCCTGGAACCCATCGCCGGCCCCTTCGCCAAACTGCTCTTCGCCCTCGGATTCATCGGCTCCGGCATCCTCGCCATCCCCGTGCTCGCGTCCTCCGGCGCGGCCGGCCTGTCCGGCCTGCTGAACAAGAACTGGGACCTCGACTCGTCGCCCCGCAAGGCCCCGGTGTTCTACACGCTCGTCCTCGTCGGCGCGGCACTCGGCACCCTGCTGAGCCTCATCTTCAGCAACCCGATCCAGCTCCTGGTCCTCTCGGCCACCATCAACGCGATCGCCGCAGCGCCCTTCCTGATCATCACCATGCTCATCGCCCGCGACAGAAAACTCATGGGCGACCAGGTCAACGGACGGCTCAGCAACACCCTCGGCTGGCTCACCGTCGCCGTGATGACCGTGCTGGGGATCCTCGGGATCCTCGGGACCATCTTCGGCGCCTGACGCAGGGCTGCGCCTCCCGGCCCGTGCCGGGAGGCGTAGCCGTGCGGCCACCGGCAGGGTCAGTCCCCGCGGTATGCCGCCTGCATCGCCGCGAGGTCGATCCTGGTCATCGTGATCAGGGCGTTCATGGCGCGCAGGGACGCCGCCGTGTCCGTGGACGCGGTCATGGCGTCCACCTCGGCGGGGACCACCTGCCACGACACCCCGAAGCGGTCCTTGAGCCAGCCGCACGGCTGTTCCAGGCCGCCGTCGGCGGTGAGGGCGTCCCAGTAGTGGTCCGTCTCCTCCTGATCCTTCGTGATGATGACGAAGGAGACGCCTTCGCTCGGGCTGAACATCGGGCCGCCGTTGAGGGTCTGGAAGGCCGCGCCGTCCAGGGTGAAATCCACCGTGAGCGCGGTTCCGGGCGGGAACGGCGCCGGGAAGGGCGAGCCTTCCAGCACGCGGGTGGTGATGCCACGGGCGGAGTTCGGGAACACCGAGATGTAGAAGTCCGCGGCCTCCTCGGCGGCGCCATCGAGCCAGATGCAGTTCTTCAGGGCGGGCATGACGGTCACTCCCCCCGGTAGGCGGCCTCAAGCGCCGCGATGTCGAACTTCTTCATCCCCATGAAGGCCTGCATGGCACGGCCCACGCCCGCGGCGTCGTCGCCGGACATGATCGAGCCGAGCGCCTGCGGCACCACCTGCCAGGAGACGCCGAACTTATCCTTGAGCCAGCCGCACTGGCCCTCGGAGCCGCCGTCGGCCGTGAGCTTGTCCCAGTAGTAGTCGACTTCGGCCTGGTCGGCGCAGCTGATGGAGAAGGAGATGGCTTCGTTGAAACTGAATTGGGGGCCGCCGTTCAGGCCCTGATACGGGGTTCCGTTGAGCTGGAACTCGACCGTCAATGCGGTCCCGGCCGGGAACGGTGCGCCCTCGCCGTAGCGGGACACCGCGGTCACGGAGGATTCGGGGAACACGGAGACGTAGAACTCGGCGGCTTCCTCCGCCTGGCCGTCGAACCAGAGGCAATTGGTGATGCTGGACATGGGACATCCTCTCGAGGGTCCGGAGTGGGCCCGGGCAGAGCCCACGTCTTCCAAGCCTACGTCCGGACGGCGCCCGGCACGAGGGATGATTTCCGGGCCGCAGCGCCTCTGGACCTGGGACCCGTCCCGGCCTAGCGTGGCAGAGGGGGATTCAGCCGTGAATCGTTCTGAAAGGACATGACATGACGTTCAAGGTCGGCGTTCTGGTGGGTTCGCTGTCATCCACCTCGATCAACCGGAAACTCGCCAAGGCGCTGGAGAAACTGGCGCCCGAGCAGTTGCAGCTCGAGGAGATCCCGCTGAAGGACCTCCCGCTCTACAGCCAGGATTACGACAAGACCTTCCCGCCCGTCGCCCGCGAGTTCAAGGCGCGGATCGAAGCCTCCGACGCGCTCATCTTCGTCACCCCGGAGTACAACCGGTCCATCCCCGGCGCCCTCAAGAACGCCATCGACTGGGCCTCCCGTCCCTACGGCAGCAACTCCTTCGCGAAGAAGCCCTCGGCGGTCACGGGCGCCTCGCCGGGCAACATCTCCACGGCCGTGGCGCAGCAGCACCTGCGGAGCATCCTCTCGTTCGTGAACTCCCCCGAGCTCGCCAGCCCGGAGGCGTACATCCACTTCACGCCCGGCTTGATCGACGACGACGGCACTGTCACCAATGAGGGCACCGCCGAGTTCCTGCGCGGCTGGCTGGACGCGTTCGCGCTGTTCGTCGCACGCGTCACCTCCGCGGTGAACGACGGGCAGGATCCCGACCGGGGCTAGGCTCCCACCATGGGGAATGACGCGGGGAACGAAACGCACACCGACCACCAGCTCCGCACCGGCCGACTGCTGACCGGTGCGGGCCTGCTGGTGTTCGCCACCACCGCCGTGTGGTTCCTGACCGTGGCGCCGGGCACCGTGCCGGGCCATTTCGGGCTGGACGGGACGGTCAACCGCTGGGACACGCGGGGACGCTTCGTCCTCACGCTGTCCGCAGTGGCGGTGGGCATCACGCTGCTCCTGACCACCGCGCCGCACTGGATCTTCCGGCTCCCGGCCGGCCTGGTCAACGTGCCCAACGCCGAGTACTGGTTCCGGCCGGAGAACCGCGCCCGGCTGGCC
Organism: Arthrobacter sp. RCC_34; assembly: GCF_041360795.1. NCBI lineage: Bacteria > Bacillati > Actinomycetota > Actinomycetes > Micrococcales > Micrococcaceae > Arthrobacter > Arthrobacter sp. RCC_34. The sequence continues at coordinate 151,738 of NZ_JBFUPW010000003.1, forward strand.
CGCAATCTCACCCGCGACCTGGGCGTGGTGAATCTGATCGTGCTTCTGCTGCTGAGCTGGATCATGGTGGCCTCCGTCATCGCAGCGGACCGCGACGGTCAAGTGTCACCGTTGTTCCTGATCGTTCCCACGCTCCTCGTGGCGGGCGCCGTCATGGGTCTCGCTCTCAGGATCTACAGCAGCCCGCGCTACGCGATCCCACCGGACGACCGGAATTCCTGACCGGAGTTCCTGACCGGGGAGCCCGTCAGCGTCGGGAGGCGAGCCCGGCGAACCGGAGGAGCGCCAAGACCCCGAGGCCCACCGCCAGAACCCCGAGCACCGTGGCCGACGGGAACCGCGTCCCGGCCCAGAGCAGCCAGACGGCCGGAATCACGGGTCTGATCAGCCACAGGACCATGAACACGGCGGTCGTGTCACCCACCGGGGTGCTGACCGGCGTCAGGTACTGGGCGGGAAGGCCCGCCGCGCCCAGGCTCGCGACCCGGATCAGCGCGGCGCAGGCCGTCACCAGGAGGGCGGGCGCGAGCCTTGAGGGATCGAGAGCCAGGACCGGCGCCGCGACGGCCACCAGCAGGACCACCAGCGGCAGCGCTGCATGAGCCAGAAGGCGGGCCGGCAGCGGCTGCGGCACGACGACGTCGTAGCCCACGGTGTCCGCGACGTCACCGAGCGCGCCGCTCAGCCGGGTCATGGCGGCCTGGGCGAGCAGCAGCACCACCGCGAGCATCGCCGGAGTCGCTCCCGCCAAAGCCAGAGCCGTCGCACCCGCCACCAGGAACACGAGCGCGAGACCCACGCCCCACGGATCCTGCCGGAGATACCGGAGATCGATGGCGACCGACCGCGCGAGCAGACCCGCCGGGAAGGCGCGCCCGGTCCGGCGTGGCCCGCGGCGCGGGATGCCTGCGGCGAGGGACCGGCTGTCGCCGGTCATGAGTCCGGCGAGCGCGACATCGCGCGCGGCGGTCAGATCCTCGAGCCGCGGGATCGTCAGGCCGGCCGGGCCTCGCTGCTTGCGGGAGGCCAGCACGGCCGAGACGAGCCCGCCGATCAGTCCCACTCCGAGCGCCGTCCCGAGGAGTCCGGGAAGTCCCGGGGCTTCGCCGTTCCCCTGCCACCAGGCCAGGACCGGCAGCGCAGCGAGGACCAGGGCGAACAGCACCGTGCACGCCTGGATGAGCCGCGTGCGAGTGCCGAGGGTGGCCCGGAGACCGAAGGGCCCCGCGGCCAGGTAGTGGATCTCCTCGGCGGAGCTCCACACCGGGCCGAGGTAGGCGGGAGTCGCCGCCGCGGCCAGGACCAGGAGCGCCTCCAGGCCCGTGACCAGGCCCAGCAGCCCGGCCGTGGACAACGGGGCGACCGGCCCTGCGATCACGAGCACCACCGACCAGGCACCCGGACCGATCACGAGCCCCAGGAGCAGCGCCGCCAGATACCAGGGGTACCAGCGGCCGTCCTCGGAGGCCCCGCGGAGCAGCACTCTGACGGCCTGGAGCTGCCTGCGGCGTGTGGGGCCGGGTGATGTGGCCGGGTCGGGTGATGCGCTCGGGCCGGGTGATGCGCTCACAGCGCTCCGTCGCCGGAGTCGCCGCCGTCCGGCTCGTCGCCGTCCGCCCACGCGCTGCCGTCCTGCTCGCGGGCGAGCACCACCTCACGGGCGCCCAGCAGGTCCACGAGACGCGGGTCGTGCGTGGCCAGCAGGACGCCGGTCCCGAGGTCGCGCCGTCGCAGCATCAGCTCGGCGATGACCTGACGGCGCCGGGCGTCCAGACGCTGTTCGGGTTCGTCCAGGACGAGCAGCGCGGCGGGGCGGGCGAACGCCATCACGAGGCCGATGCCCTGGCGCTCCCCCGAGGACAGCTCATCCGGGTACTGGTCGGCCAGTCGCGCGAGATCCAGAACTTCGAGCACCTCGTCCAGAGGCAGGGCCATACCGCCCGAACCGGCCCAGGAGGTCTCCACGAGATCCAGGTGTTCCGCGATGGTCAAGCGGGCGTAGAACGGCGGCGGGCCGGTCATGGCGGCGATGCCCCGGGCGCCGTCCCCCAGGTCCGCCTGGCGGTCGAGGGTCCCCGTGGTGGGGGCGAGACGGCCCAGCGCCAGCCGCAGCAGCGTGGTCTTGCCCGAACCGTTGGGTCCTGTGAGGGCCACGATCTCCCCGGGCCGTACCGTGAAGGTGGTCGGGCGCACGAGCCAGCGCTCGCCCACCTGGGCTCCCACGGCGGAGGCGCGCAGCAGCGCGGCCGGGGTGTCAGTCATGGGTGCATCCCGTCGTCGTGCGTCCGGAGGTCATCCGCGGCTCCTGGGCACACAAAAACGCCCGCGCCGGAAACCGGCACGGGCGCTTGAAAGTCGATCAGCCTTCGCACTCGACGCAGTACACGAGGCCATTCTTCTCTCGTGCGATCTGCGAGCGGTGCCGGACCAGGAAACAGGAGGCGCAGGTGAATTCATCCGCACGCTCCGGGATGACCACCACGGTGAGTTCCTCATTGCTGAGGTCCACATCGGGGACATCCACACCATCAGAGGTGTCCGCCTCGTCGAGCTCACGCACCACGCTGCGGGCATCGCCCGAGTTGACGGTCTTCAGCGCCTCAAGGGACTCGTTCTGGATCTCCGCAACATCAGAGCGCACTGCATCGTAGTCGGTTGCCATGTGTGGCCTGCCTCTCCTCGCCTAGTGGACGCCTGGTGGGACGTCACGGCAATGCATCATAGGGCACCCATGACCACATAGCCAATCGCTTCCGGAATTCCTTCCACCGGACACCCATTCCCCCTCGTCACACCCGGGAGTACGGTGTCTGCATGAGCGCGCAGGAACAGGACGACGTCTACACTCACGGCCACCACGCCTCCGTGGTCCGGGCCCATGCCAGCAGGACCGCGCGCGAGTGTGCGGGCTACCTTCTGGAGCACCTCACCCCGGGCGTGACGATGCTCGACGTCGGCTGCGGCCCCGGCAGCATCACGTGCGACTTCGCGGAGCTGGTCGCCCCCGCCGTGGTCACCGGACTGGACCGGGCGCCGGAGGTGGTCGAGCAGGCCGCAGAGCTCGCCCGAACCCGTGGCGTGGAGAACGTCGCCTTCGTCTCCGGCAACATCTATGCCCTGGACTTCCCGGACGACACCTTCGACGTGGTCCACGCCCACCAGGTGCTCCAGCACCTGACCGATCCGGTGGCCGCGCTGCGGGAGATGCGCCGTGTGGCCAAGCCCGGCGGCCTCGTGGCCGTGCGGGACGCCGACTTCCACGGCATCTTCTGGTACCCCGATGTCCCGGAGCTGGACGAGTGGATGGAGATGTATCAGAAGGTGGCCCGGCACAATCAGGCCGAACCGGACGGCGGACGGCACCTGGTGGCCTGGTCTCAGGAGGCCGGCTTCACGGACGTCGCCCCGAGCAGCAGCAACTGGACCTACGCCACCGCCCAGCAGCGCCGTTGGCTGGCCCGAGTCTGGGCGGAGCGCGTGGTGCACTCCTCCCTCGGCGAGCAGGCCCTGTCCTACGGCTATGCCACGCAGACCGGCCTGGAGCGGATCGCCGCGGGCTGGCACCGCTGGGGCGAGACGAGCGACGGCTGGCTCGTCATGCCGAACGGCGAGGTGCTGCTGAGGGCGTGACGGGCTGCCCGGCCTGACGCGCGGCGCGGCCTGACGGGCGGCCGGGCGCGGCGCCTCGGCGCTACTGGCTCTGCACGCCCGAGACGCCGGCGGAGAACATCAGGGTGAAGATCCCGATCATGAAGAACAGCACGATCGCCCAGCCCACCAGCATGATGCTGTTGATGATGATGCCCGCGACCGCGATCCCCTTGCCCGCCGGTTCCTTCCGCGAACCGACGATGCCCAGCACGAGCCCGACGATCGGCACCAGGAAGGTCCAGCCGAAGAACATGCTGCTCAGACCCAGGACCAGCGAAGCGATCGAGTTCCCCTTGGGCTGCGGCGCGGGGAAGGTCAGGTAGACCGGGGCCGGCTGCGAACCGTAGGGCCCGGGCCCGGTGGGCGGGTAATCCGGCGGGTAGTTCGGCGGCACCTGGGACACTGCTCAGCTCCTTGATTCGTGGGGGCGTCGGTTCATCAGTCGCCTCCGTGTCGTTCTCCCGGCATTCTGTCAGACCGCCGTCGGCTCCGGCACGGCGGTTCGGGCGGGCACGCTGGCCACCTGGCGGATGAAGAGGATGAGCCACGTGAAGATCAGGGCGAACGCGATCAGCTCCATACCCGTGAGGTTGTAATAGCCCAGGGGCAGGTACAGGACCACGGAGACGATCACGCCGGTCACGAACACGCCACTGGCCACGTGGAAGGTGAAGCCGAGCCCGGGGATCCACCACGGCAGCGCGATGACCAGCACACCCCAGGCCACGACCATCCCGGTGGCGCCGGTGTTGTGGAGCAGCTCGGATTCGTCAACGGGCACCAGCCCGGCGAGCGCGAGGCCCACCCCCATCAGCACCAGGCAGCCGTAGACAGGCCGCAGTTTCGGGTGCAGGTACCGCTCACGTCCCACGTTCTTCGCCCAGCCGCGCGCGCCGAAGAAGCGCAGCCACCGCTGACCGGCCTGCTGCCGCAGCGTCTGGATCTGCGTGAAAGCGACGGCACCGGCGTCGGACTCCGAGAAGTGCTGCAGATCCGCCAGGATGAAGTGCGCCAGCGTGACGATCAGCGCGCCCGCGACGAGCAGGGTGATGTTGAAGGTGTAGGCCGTCCCGGAGTGCGCAGTGCCGAGGGCGCTGATGTTGGACTGCCACCAGTCCGCCTGCTGGGTGGTCATCATGGCGTTCAGCACCCCCATGACCAGGAAGGCGCCGAGCAGGGTCGCGACGCGCTCGGTCGTCAGGTTCTGGGCGTTCACCGCGGTCAGATAAGCCGAAGCGCCGGCCGTCATGGCCAGAAGCAGCGCCGCGGCGAACGCGTCCAGGGTCAATCCGATGAAGGCCTGCTGGAACAGCGCGAACAGTGCCACGGCCCCCATGTACGCGAGAGCCGCGTGGGAGAGGGCGAGCGCGACGACGTCGAGCAGGTACAGCCACGGCGGACGTCCCGCGGTGCGCACGCGCCGGACGACGCGGCCGCCCACCACGAACCCGAAGGCCGCGAGCGCGACGACGGCGCTGAGGACCGCTGCGGCCACACCGATCGAGCCACTGCCGGAGAGCGGCGGATGCGCACCGAAGAAGACGACGAATCCGGTGAGGAACCCGAGGATCAGGGCGCCACCACCGGCCTGCAGAGCACGCTCCTCGGCGGTCCGCCGAGGCGTGGAGGCGGGGTTGCTGGTTCTCAGGGGCGGCAGTGACATGTCTCTATTCTGCCCAGTCACCGGCGCTCCCCTACTCTTATCGGGTGGATCTCTCCCTCTGGCTCGCTCTGGCGACCGCCGCCCTGCTCATCAGCCTCACTCCCGGCGCGGGCGCCGTCAACACCATGAGCAACGCGCTGAACGTGGGATTCACCCGCTCGATCTGGGGGATTCTGGGGCAGCAGGCGGCCCTGGTGATCCACGTGGTGGTGGTCGCCCTGGGGCTGGGCGTGCTGGTCTCGCAGTCGCCGGTGCTCTTCAACGTGATCCGGTACGCGGGCGCCGCCTATCTGGTGTATCTGGGCATCCGGCAGTTCCTGGCCAAGCCGGTTCACACCGCGGAGGCGCAGGCTCAGCTCACCGGCGAACCCGCGTGGAGCATGTTCCGCCGGGGCCTCTGGGTGAACCTGCTGAACCCCAAGGCGATCGTCTTCTTCCTGGCCTTCCTGCCGCAGTTCATCCGGACCGACCAGCCACTCATCACGCAGTACGCGGTGGTGGCCGTGACGGTGGTGGTCATCGACATCCTGGTCATGTGGTTCTTCTTCGCCCTCGCCGCGAAGTCGGTCCGCAGATTCACCCGGTCGCCGCGTGGTCAGCTGGTGCTCAACCGGAGCTTCGGGGTGCTCTTCGTCCTGCTCGGCGTGGGGCTGGCGCTCCTGCACTGATTCACTGACCGTTCACTGACCGGGCCGGACGGGCGGCTCCCCTGACTGCGCCCGCCCGGCATTTCGTCACTCCTCGTCGGAGCCCTCGGCAGGGTCCTCCGCATGGACGCGTTCCGTCTCCTCGGCCTGCTCCTCGTCCTCGCCTTCCGCGGGCGCCTCGCTGTGGGTGCGGTCATCGTCACCGGGCTGGATTCCGGACATCGCCGGACCTCCCCTCGAACGTGCCCCACGACCCTTCGCGTGGGGTCTGTCCTTCCAGCGTAGGCCGGTGCGGCTCACGGGGCCAGGGGTTCCGGGGCCGTCACGCGGGCCGTCGAGGAAGGGCCGCTGACCGTGGCCAAGGAACCCGGCCCCCGCCGTCGTGGGCGGAGCGGCTACCGTTGGAACATGGCTGAAAAACCTTTCCGGGTGATCACGGTGTGCACGGGTAACATCTGCCGCTCACCCATGGCTGAATACCAGTTGCGCCGCGCTCTGGCGGAGGCCGCGCAGCAGCATCCCGAGGACGGGTTCCTGGCCGCCGTCGTCGTCGATTCGGCCGGGATCAGCGACGAAGAGGAGGGCCGCTCGATGGACCGCCGCGCGGCCACTCAGCTGCGCGCCCTGGGGATCGACCCAGCCGGGCATGTGGCCCGCGAGTGGGACAACGCCTGGTTCCGCGAGCGCGACCTCATCCTGGCCATGGATGAGAACCACTACCGGGCCCTGCGGCGCTGGGCGCCGGACGAGGAGACCCGTGCCCGGATCCGCATGTTCCGGTCCTTCGATCCGTCGATGGCGGGCAAGAGCACGGCGGAACTCGGCATCTACGACCCCTGGTACGGCGACCAGCAGGACTTCATCGAGTGCGCGGACATGATCTCCGGCTCGCTGGAACCGCTCGTGGAGTACATCCGGGCCGCGGCGGCGCACGGGGCCCAGCCCGAGTGATGTCCGCACCTCGCACGGCGCCCCTGCTGATCGGCATCGACGGCCGGTCCGGCGCCGGGAAGACCACCCTCGCCGTCGAACTGTGCGCGCGGCTGCGGCAGCACCGCACCGTCTCCTTGTTCCACCTCGAGGACATCTACCCGGGCTGGCAGGGTCTCGAGCAGGGCATCCAGCGCTATCTGGACACCGTCCTCGCGCAGCTCTCCACAGGCCACGACGCCGAGTGGACCACCTGGGACTGGGCCGCCGGCACGGACGGTCCGCTCCGCACGACGCCGGCCGCGGACATCGTCGTGGTCGAAGGCGTGGGCGCCTGTGCCGCGGGCGCCCGGGAACTGCTCGATGCGACGATCTGGGTCTCCGGCGCCGACGACGAGCGGAAGTCCCGCGCCCTGGCCCGCGACGGCGAGAGCTACGTGCCCTTCTGGGACACCTGGGCGGAGCAGGAGGAGCGGTGGCTCGCCACGGATCCCGTGCCGGCGTCCGTGGACCTCACTGTCCGGGACACCCTGGGCGAGGCCGGCCCGGGCGGGGCCGGCCCGGCAGGTTCCACCGGGCCCGGCTCCGGCGACGCCGTCGACGAGGTCCTCGAACTCCTGAGCCACCACCCCGCCCTCCACACGGAGCTCGCCCCGGAACGCAGCGCGCTGGCCTCCCGGCCCGTGCGCATCACCGCGGCCGGACCTCTGGCCTCTGAGGACGGCACGGCGCCGGACGCAGGGGTCCTCTTCGCGAAGCTCTTCGGGAACGACGCCCACGCCGTCTGGCTCGACTCCTCGGATGCCGGGCTTCCCGGCGCCACCCGGAACCGCTTCAGCATCATGGCCGGCAACCCCGGAGCCGGGCTGTCCATGAGCCATCGCCACGGCGTCACGGAACTCCGCCGCGGCAGCTCCGCCGCGCGCCTGCCGCTGCCGTTCTTCCGCTGGCTCGCCACCGCCTGGACGCCCCAGCCCCTGCCGGCCGCCCCCGCCGGGTACGACTGCCCGTTCCGCCTCGGCTGGCTCGGCTGGCTCGGGTACGAACTCAAGCGCGAGACCGGCGGCTCGGATCAGGACACCTCGGGTTCGGCCGTGCCGGACGCGGGCCTGCTCTTCGCGGACCACGCCGTGGTCCTGGACCATCAGGAAGGCCTCGCCTGGGCGCTGGAGCTGGCCGGCACGGAACCCGACGACGACGCCACTCCCCCTCCCGCCCCAGCCTCCCCCGGCGCGGGCCCGGACCGCCGTGAGGGCTGGGCGGCCGTCGTCGCCCGCGCGCTGGAGACCGCCAGGACGCCCACGGGCACCGCGCCCGACGCCGCCACGACCGCCGCGGCCGCCCCGGCGTCGTCCGTCCGCGCCACCGCAGGCGCGCAGGCCACCAGGGCCCCGTCGCCCGTTCCACGCTTCACCGCCCGCGACGCTCATCGGGACTACCTCTCGAAGGTCCTGGCCAGTCAGGACGAGATCCGTGAGGGCAACAGCTACGAGGTCTGCCTGACGACCACCCTCACCGCGAACGCCCCCGGCTTCGACGTCACCGCCGCGTACCGGGCCCTGCGGCGGCGCAACCCGGCGCCCTTCGCGGCCTTGCTGCGCTTCGGGGACGTGAGCATCGCGAGCACGTCGCCTGAACGGTTCCTCTCGATCGACGCGAGCGGCGGGCTGCTGGCCGAGCCCATCAAGGGCACGCGGCGCCGGTCCGCCGACGCCGCGGAGGACGCGGCGCTCCGCGAGGACCTCTCCACGAGCCTGAAGGACCGGGCGGAGAACATCATGATCGTGGACCTGCTCCGCAACGATCTCAGCCACTTCGCCGAACCGGGGTCCGTGACGGTGAGCAGGCTCTGCGCCATCGAAAGCTACGCCACGGTGCACCAGATGGTGAGCAGCATCCGGGCGCAGCTCAGGCCCGGGGCGTCCCGCGTGGAGGCCGTCGCCGCGGCGTTCCCGGCCGGGTCCATGACGGGCGCTCCGAAGATCAGCACCATGGCGATCCTGGACGGTCTCGAGGGCGGTCCCCGGGGGATCTACTCGGGCGCGCTCGGGTATTTCTCGCTCGACGGGTCCGTGGACCTCTCAGTCGTGATCCGGACCTTGGTGGCCTCCGGCGCCGGGGAGGACACGCGGTTGAGCCTCGGCGTCGGCGGGGCGGTCACGGCGGATTCCGTGCCCGAAGACGAGTACCAGGAGATCCGGACGAAGGCCTACGGGGTGCTCAGCACACTCGGCGCCGAGTACCCGGAGTAGGCGGGCCGGTTCTCGCGTCCCGGCTCCAGGCGACCGAACCAGGTGCCACCTCCCGGCTGAGTCCGCTGGAAACGCCGTGAGTCCGCTACACGATGTAGCGGACTCACGGATTTGATAGCGGACTCAGCCCCTCGGGAGCCGGCGACCGGCCCCTCAGGGTGCAGGGTCCTGAGAGTGCGGGCCCCTGAGCGCGTGAAGCTACTGCGCCACCGGCTGCGGCGAGGTCATGCGGTACAGGGCGTCGACGTCGCGCACGGCGCCCTTGTCCGCGGAGGTCGCCATGGCCGCGTAGGCCCGCAGCGCGGCGGAGACCTGACGTTCGCGGCCCACCGGGTGGTAGCCGGTCGTGGCCTCGAGGCGGTCGCGACGGGCTTCCAGCTCGGCCGGGTCCACCAGCAGCTCCAGGGAACGGGTGGGGATGTCGATGCGGATGCGGTCACCGTCCTCGACCAGGGCGATCATGCCGCCCGACGCCGCCTCCGGCGAGATGTGGCCGATCGAGAGACCCGAGGTGCCGCCGGAGAATCGGCCGTCCGTGATCAGGGCGCACTTCTTGCCCAGGCCGCGGCCCTTGAGGAACGAGGTGGGGTACAGCATCTCCTGCATGCCCGGGCCGCCCTTGGGGCCTTCGTAGCGGATGACCACCACGTCGCCCTCCTTGACGGTCTTGTTGAGGATCTTCTCCACGGCCTCGTCCTGGGATTCGCAGACCACGGCGGGCCCCTCGAACGTCCAGATCGACTCGTCGACGCCCGCGGTCTTCACCACGGCGCCATCGACGGCGATGTTGCCGCGCAGCACGGCCAGGCCGCCGTCCTTGGAGTACGCGTGCTCGACGGAACGGATGCAGCCGCCCTCAGAATCGGTGTCCAGAGAGGTCCAGACGTTCGACTGGGAGAACGCCGTGGAGGAGCGGACGCCGCCGGGAGCGGCGTGCCACAAATCCTGGGCCTCCTGGGTGGCCTTGCCGCCGCGGACGTCCCAATCGTCCAGCCAGCCGTTGAGGTCCGTGGAGTGCACCGAGTGGACGTCCTGGTGGAGCAGCCCGCCGCGGTTGAGCTCCCCGAGCAGGGCGGGAATACCGCCGGCGCGGTGCACGTCCTCCATGTAGTAGGTCTTGTCCTTGGCGACGTTCGGGGCGACCTTGGCCAGGCAGGGCACCTGGCGGGACTTGGCGTCCATCTCGGCCAGCCCGTAGTCGACGCCGGCCTCCTGGGCGGCGGCGAGCAGGTGCAGGATCGTGTTGGTGGAGCCGCCCATGGAGATGTCGAGGGCCATGGCGTTGTCGAAGGCCTTGGCCGTCGCGATGGAGCGGGGCAGCACGGAGGCGTCGTCGCCGTCGTAGTAGCGCTTGACCAGGTCCACCACCGTAGCGCCCGCCTTCTCGTAGAGGGCCTTGCGGGCGGTGTGCGTGGCGAGCACGGAGCCGTTGCCCGGCAGGGAGAGGCCGATCGCCTCGGTCAGGCAGTTCATCGAGTTGGCCGTGAACATGCCGGAGCAGGAGCCGCAGGTGGGACACGCGTTCTCTTCGATGAGGTTGATGTCCTCGTCCGAGATGGACTCGTCCACGGCGTCCGCGATCGCGTTCACCAGGTCCAGCGAGCGCACCGAGCCGTCGGTCAGGGTCACGCGGCCGGCCTCCATCGGGCCTCCGGAGACGAACACCGTGGGGATGTTCAGGCGCAGGGCGGCCATGAGCATGCCGGGGGTGATCTTGTCGCAGTTGGAGATGCAGACCAGGGCGTCGGCGCAGTGCGCGTTGGCCATGTACTCCACCGAGTCGGCGATCAGATCGCGGGACGGGAGCGAGTACAGCATGCCGCCGTGGCCCATGGCGATGCCGTCGTCAACGGCGATGGTGTTGAACTCACGGGCGACGGCGCCCGCGGCGTGGATGGCTTCGGAGACGATCCGGCCCACCGGTGCGAGGTGGGTGTGGCCGGGGACGAATTCGGTGAAGGAGTTCGCCACGGCGATGATCGGCTTGCCAATGTCCGAGTTGGCGACGCCGGAGGCACGCAGCAGTGCGCGGGCGCCGGCCATGTTGCGGCCGTGGGTGACAGTGCGGGAACGATATGCAGGCATGGACCCAGTCTTCCGTCTGGAACGACCAGCACCAAGACGGCGCTGCTTCTGGTAGTGGGAGTACTAGAATCAGTACTCGACGACGGCGGCTGCGGCGAACCGGCAATGGGCTCCCTGCCGCCAACCTCACGGCCCCACTCCGCTGAGACAGTGGGTTTCCGCTGAAACAGTGTCTTCTGCTCACTGTTTCGGCGGAAACTCACTGTTTCGACCGGGAACCGGGCGACCCACCGAAAGGCGACCACCATGACCGAAGCCGAAGCCTGGCGGAAGGAAGTCGGCGGATTCCTGGCCGCGCGGCGTCGTCGTGCGGTGCGCAGCGATTACGGCCTCCCGCAGGCCGGCCGTGGCAAGGACGTCGGGCTGCGCCGTGAGGAGGTCGCGTTCCTCTCCGCCATCTCGGTGACCTGGTACACGTGGCTGGAGCAGGGCCGGAAGGTCAACCCGTCGCGGGAGGTGCTCACCTCGCTGGCGACGGTGCTCCGGCTGGATCCCGCGGAGGAACGGTACCTGTTCACCCCGTTCGGATACGCCGCGCCCGCGCCGAGCCTCGGCACCGCGGAGACGACCGCCCACGTGCAGCGGCTCCTGGACGCGATCGACCCGAACCCTGCCCTGGCGCTGGAGGGCAACTGGGACATCGTGGCCTGGAACGACGCCTACAGTGCCCTGTTCCCGCGCGTCCTGGAGGTCTCCGGGCCGGACCGGAACCTGCTGCGCCTGGTCTTCACGGACCCGGCCGTGCGCGCCCTCCTGCCCGACTGGGACCAGACGAGCGCGCAGTTCCTCGCCGAATTCCGGGCCGAGACGGGATCACGGATCGAGGACGCTCGGAAGGCCAGTCTGGTGGCGGGACTCCTGCAGTCGAGCCCGGAGTTCCGCGCGCAGTGGGAGGCGCACGGCATCCGCGGTTTCACGCCCCGGACCCGCAGCTTCAACCATCTGGACGGCAGCACCGTCACCTACGAGCACCACCAGCTGACGCTCGCGGACGCTCCGGCGCTGAAGCTGATCGTCTACACCCCGGCGCCGGACCCTGCGACGGACGACGACGGCGCGGCCTCCCGCTGACCGCACGCCCCGCCCGGCGTCGCCCGGGTCAGCCGGCGTCGCCCACGCTTCCGTGGTCCACCCCCGGACATTTCCGTGGGCGAACCACAAAACCGCGGGTCGGAGCGGCACAGGCGCAGCCCCGGCCACACGGCACAGCTACTGCAGAGTGGCCGAGAGCCGGCAGACGTTGTCCACGTACTTTGAGAGCACGGACCGTTCCTGCCATTCCTCCAGCGTCAGTTCCCGCGAGGTGGCACGGTAGGCCTCCTGCACCTTCCGCAGCTCTGACACGATCTCCGGGCCGACCATCATGAGGGACACCTCGAAGTTCAGCGAGAAGGACCGCATGTCCATATTGCTGGACCCGAGCACGGCCACCTCGTCATCCACCGTGAAGTGCTTCGCATGCAGCACGGCGGGCGCCTTGTAGAGGAAGATCCGCACTCCGGCCTCCAGGAGGGCTTGGTAATAGGACCGCTGGGCGTGATGCACCAGGAACTGGTCGCCCTGTTCAGAGACGAAGAGCTCCACGTGAACGCCACGCTGAACGGCGGTGGTGATGGCATACAGCAGGGAGTCGTCCGGCACGAAGTACGGGCTGCAGATGGAGACCCGCTCCTGCGCGGAGTAGATCAGCGTGTTGAACAGGCGCAGGTTGTTCTCCTGGGAGAACCCGGGTCCGCTCGGCACCACCTGGGCCGGGATATGGCCGTCGACGGCCTCAGGGAGGACGATCTGCTCTTCCAGGGATTCATCCGTTTCACTCAGCCAGTCGGTGGCGAAGACGACGTTCAGGCTCGCGACCACCGGCCCTTCGACCCGGGCCATGAGCTCCACCCAGTGGCGGCCGGCCTTGCGGTGCTTGGGATTGTTGTAGGAGGGCTCCGTGAGGTTCTGCGACCCGGTGAAGGCCACCTCCCCGTCGACCACCATGATCTTCCGGTGGTTCCGGAGGTCCGGGCGGCGCCACTGCCCGGAGAACGGCATGACGGGAAGCATGCGCCGCCAGCGGATCTGGGAATTCTTCAGACGCCGCAGCAGTCGCCGGTAGCCCCGTACCCGCAGCGTGCCGATGTGGTCGAACAGCAGGCGGACTTCCACACCTCGTTCGGCCGCCTCCTCCAGGGCCGTGAACAGTGGTTCCGTCACCGAGTCGTACGCCATGATGTAGAACTCGACATTGACGTAGCGCTTGGCCCCGCGCGCCGCCGCCGTCATCGCCTCGATCGATTCCAGGTACCCGGGGATGAGTTCGACACGGTTCCGGGTGGTGAGCGGCTGGGCTCCGAGCCGGTGGTTGAGTTCGATCGCGGAACGCAGCCAGACCGGCAGGTGCAGCTGCTCGGACTCGCCTTCCAAGAGGGAGCTGGCCTCCCGCACCCGTCGGTTGACGTCCTCCAGCTCGCGGACGCGGCGGCCCTTGAGTCGGAAGTTTCCGAACAGCAGGAACAGGACCAGGCCGGCGTCGGGCACCAGGAAGATGGCCAGCAGCCACGCCATGGCCGTGGTGGGACGGCGGTTGCCGGGCACCACACCGAGCAGGACGAGACGGATCACGATGTCGGCCATGACCCAGATGGTGAACCCCAACGACCACTCCTGAGGCCAGCTGTATGGCAGCACGCATCTCCCCCTTGTCGTGGTCGCGTTCCCCTCTCCGGATGGTCCCGGGCGGCCGCGGTCTCCCCTGAGAATATCCGCCCCCGGGCATTTATGGGCCGCGCTCCTCCCGTTGTGTGCTCAGTTGTTGCGGGTGTTCCGGCCGAACACCCACAACAACTGAGCACGCAACACCGAACAGGTGACGATGGACTCGCGCTCTGCCACGGGACGGCGGCTCTAAGCTTGTCCCATGACTTCGACGTCCCCCAGCACCGTGCTCGTGTTCCTCGATCCCGCCTTCCCGCAGGGCCGCGTGGCGGATGCCTCCGTGCCCCAGCTGATGGCCACGGACCTGGGCGCGACCCGCGGTGACGGCGTCTTCGAGTCGCTCCTCGTGCTCGACGGCAAACTCCGCAAGCTCCCCGCGCACCTGGCCCGCCTGGCCGGGTCCGCCGCCGCCCTGGACCTCACGATCAGCGAAGAGGACACCTGGCGGGCGGCGATCGGCACGGCCGTCGACGAATACCTGGAGACGCACCCCGGCGTGGACGAGTTCGTCGTGAAACTGCTCGTGACGCGGGGTGTCGAGGGCGCGGAAGCCCCCACCGAGTGGGTGCAGGCCAGCCCGGCCCCCGCCCTCGGCAAGAAGCAGCGCGTGGAGGGGATCGACGTCGTGCTGCTGGACCGCGGCTACGACAGCGATCTGGCCGAGCGCGCCCCGTGGCTCCTGCTCGGCGCGAAGACCCTCAGCTACGCCGTGAACATGGCCGCTCTGCGGCACGCGCATTCGCTCGGCGCGGATGACGTGATCTTCACGTCCGCGGACGGCCGGGTGCTGGAAGGCCCGACCTCCACCGTGCTGCTCGCGCACCGTGAGGTGAACGACGACGGCTCGGTCACCAAGCGCCTCGTCACGCCGCAGCTGGACGCCGGGATCCTCCCGGGCACCTCGCAGGGCGCCCTGTTCACCGCGGCGAAGGAGGCGGGCTGGGAACTCGGCTACGGGCCGCTCGAGCCGGAGGACCTGTTCGACGCCGATGCGGTGTGGCTGATCTCCTCAATCCGGCTGATCGCACCGGTCAAGCACCTCGACGGCAAGACGATCGGCTCCGATCCGGCCGTGGCCGCCGAACTCACCGAGGAGCTGAACCGCCTGTTCGCGGGCATCGAGTAAGCGGGTTCGCGCGGCCGCGGCCGCACCCTAAAGCTCCGCCGCCATGACCACGCGCGGCCAGCGGTCGAGGCCATGGGCGGCTTCCTCGGCCACCTTGACCTGGAGTTCCGGACCCCACTCGGCCTCCGGCAGCACGGTGAACCCGAGCCGGGCGTAGTAGGCCGCGTTCCAGGGGATCTCACGGAACGTGGTCAGGGTCGTCCGCCCCATCCCGCGCTCCCGGGCGACGGCGCGGACGTGCCCCAGAAGCCGCGCGCCCAGCCCCTGCCGGCCATGTCGCGGGTCGACGCTGAGCTGTTCCAGGTGGGCGGCCCCGTCCACCACCTCGCCGACGGCGTAGCCGGCCACTTCGGCGGCGCCTTGCCCGCCGGGGACCAACGCCGAGCCGCCGAGGGGCACGGTCAGCACCCACGCCCAACCGGCCGCCGCGAAGGTGGCCAGTTCGGCGTCGCTGAAGGGTTCGTCGTCGGCGATCGAGGCCATCCCGGCCTGCCGGAAGAGCTCTCCGGCGGCACGTTCCAGGTCCTGGACGGCACGGAAATCGGCGGTGGTCATGGCGCGGATCATCGCTCCAGTCAACCATTCCCCGGATTGCGCCGCATGACCCGGGATGAACGCCGGTGACGAATTGTGCCGCCCGATGAGTGCTCTCGTTGACCTTGGATGACGGCCGCCGCAGACTTCCAGGAGAACAAGGAGGACGAACAGGTGGAGAGCATCCGGCAGCTCGAGGAATGGCAGGGCCTGCGCGGCATCAACAGGGTCTGGGAGTTCGACGCGCCCGTCGAGACCGTGTTCCGCGCACACACCGACCCGCTCTGGCTCGCCCGCTGGCTGGTGCCGGAAGGCGTCGAGCTGCGGTTCCGCCGCTGGGATGCCCGCACGGGCGGATCCTGGAGCTACTCCGTGGGCGCCGGTGGCGACGACTGGACCTTCTACGGCTCCTTCCACGAGGTCTCCGAGCCGTGGCGCATCGTGCAGACCGTGGAGGCGGAGGCCGACTCGCACGGCCCCGTCCTCGAAGTCCTCGACTTCCTCGAACTGCCCGGCGGCGGCTGCCGCCTCGAGGCCATCGCCATGTTCACCTCGCCCGCCGCTCGCGAAGAGGTCGGCGGCTCGGACGACGACGGCGGCCTGGCCCGCCTGACCGACCTCCTCTCCGAGCTGGGCGCCTTCTCCACCCCGCTGCCGCAGTAGGGTCACGCGACCTCTGACCCCGCACACGGCCCGGCGAACCCGCGCCCGAATCCTTTCTTCGTCATCTGCCGTCGCATCCGGAATGCCGTCGTCGCGGGTCCCGTTGCACGGGGCATCAGTACGAACAGCATCAAGGAGAACAGTGCGCCGGACCGGCCCCTCACGCGAGTGGTAACCGGGACGACGCCGACAGCGCAAAGCGAGGAATCACCATGACACGTGCAGTGCGGTATGAAGAGTTCGGCGGACCCGAGGTCCTCCAGCTGGTCGCAGGCGAGGTGCCCCAGCCGGGCCCGGGCGAGGTCCGGGTCCGCGTCGCGGCCGCCGGTCTGAACCCAGTGGACTTCAAGATCTTCCACGGCGGCCCCGCAGCGGAGGCGTTCGGCGGAGCTCCCGGCTCCGGCGTCGGCAACGACTTCGCCGGCGAAATCGACGAACTCGGCGAGGGCGTCACGGACTTCGCCGTGGGTGACCGGGTGTTCGGCGGCAAGCGGCACGAGGCGGTGGCGGACTTCGTCCTGGTCCTCGCGAGCGGACTGCACCGCACTCCCGACGGGCTCTCGGATGAGCTGGCCGCGACCTTGGACATCGCCGGACGGACCGCGGCCGCCGCGATCGACCAGTTGAAGCTGACGCCGGAGGACACCGTGCTGATCGGCGGGGCCGCGGGTGGCGTGGGCGTTCTCGCCACGCAGCTCGCCGTCGCGACCGGAGCCACGGTGATCGGCACCGCGTCCGAACGCAATCACGAGTTCCTCCGGGAGCTCGGCGCCCTGCCCGTCACGTACGGCGCGGGCCTGGCCGAGCGCGTCGCGGAGATCGGCACGCCCACCGCCGCAGCTGACCTCAACGGCGCCGAGGTGATCACCGTGGCTCAGGGCTTCGGTGTCCCCGCGGAGCGCATCACGGCGATCGCCGCGCACGGCCATCCGGATGGCGGATTCACCGCGACCGGTGGCGGGGATGCCGGCCCGGGCGCGCTGGAGCGCATCGCGGCGGGCCTCGCCGACGGTTCCCTCGTGCTGCCGCTCGAAGCGACCTTCCCCGTGGAACAGGTGGCGGACGCCTACCGGCTCCTGGAGGAGGGCCACGTCCGCGGCAAGGTCGTGGTCACGCTCGACTGACGGGCTCAGCGGCGGGCCCGGCAGGTTCCCGAGCTTCCACCCCCGGAAACGTGGTTCACCCCCTGAAATTTCCCGGGGTGAACCACGTTTCCGGGGGCGATTCCGTCAGCACTGCCGGCCCGGTTCATGACACAAGATGAAGCCTCCCGTCACACTTCTCTCCGGGGCCTGGTGCTAGATTTTTTGCAGAGTAACGAGTACCGGTGACAAGCCCTGACTGACCGGTCGGCAACCCTCCAGACGCGGCGGGGTGCCTCAGGTGACTACTCGGCATGTGTCAACTGCAAGCGCGAAGGAGCCCCCACTTGCCTGCCCGCAAAGAACCCACGTCCGCCACTGCCGGAACCGCCGGCGCCGCCAAGGTCACGACTCCCCGGAGCACCCCGGCCAAGCCCGCCACCCGGGCTCCGCGCACCACGAAGGCTGCGGCCGCCACACCGGCAGCCGCCAAGGCCTCTCCTGCGAAGGCCGCCACGACGACGGCGACCGCCCCCGCCGGTGAGCAGGCCACTGCCGCTGCGCCCGGCGTCGCGCCCCAGGCCGAACCCACGACGGCGCCTGCCGCTGCGCCCGCCCTCCTGCCCTACCGCCTGCTGACCGGCCCGGACACCCGCGAATTCTGCGAACGGGTCTCGGCTGCCCTGGCCGACGGGTACATCCTCTACGGCAGCCCGTCCGTGACCTTCAACGGTGAGACGGTGATCGCGGCCCAGGCCGTCGTCCTGCCGTACGCGCCGCCCGCGCCGCCGGCCCCGGTCGTCGACCCGTACGCCGTCCCCGCCACCGGCTTCGCCCCCTACGGCGGTGCCCTGTGAGCTACGCGGGCGACCTGACGCCACAGCAGGCGTGGGACAAACTCAAGGACGGCGCCGTCCTCGTGGACGTGCGCACCGAGGCGGAGTGGGCGCACATCGGCCGCCCGAAGACCCCGTCCGGCGACCCCTTGTTCATCCAGTGGAACCTGGCCGGCGGCGTGCCGAACCAGGGGTTCCTCGCGGAGCTCGCCGAGCAGGCCCCGGAGGCCGGCACCGCGGACCTCGTGTTCCTGTGCCGTTCCGGACAGCGGTCGATCGCCGCGGCGGAAGCCGCGACGGCGGCGGGCTGGTCCTCGTACAACGTCCTGGAAGGCTTCGAGGGCGTCCCGGACCGGTTCGGGGAGCGCACCGTGAACGGCTGGAAGAACAGCGGCCTACCGACCACCATCGGAGCGTGAGACATGGCGTTCAATCCTGAGGCCGCGTCCTGGTCGCCGGCAACGCAGGCCGTCCGGGGCGGGCTGGACCGCACCGGCTTCTACGAAACCTCCGAGGCGCTGTTCCTGAACTCGGGCTTCGTCTACGACTCGGCCGAGGCCGCCGAACGAGCCTTCACCGGTGAGGACGAGCGCTTCGTCTACTCCCGTTACGGCAATCCGACCGTCGCCACCTTCCAGGAGCGGCTACGGCTGCTCGAAGGCACCGAGGCGTGCTTTGCGACGGCGTCCGGCATGTCCGCGGTGTTCACGGCCCTCGGCGCGCTGCTCGCCGCCGGAGACCGCGTGGTCGCGGCGCGGTCGCTCTTCGGATCCTGCTTCGTGATCCTGAACGAGATCCTGCCGCGCTGGGGCGTCGAAACGGTGTTCGTGGACGGACCCGATCTGGAACAGTGGCGCGAGGCCCTGTCCGTGCCGACGCAGGCGGTGTTCTTCGAATCGCCGTCGAACCCGATGCAGGAGATCATCGACATCGCCGCCGTCAGCGAGCTCGCGCACGCCGCGGGCGCCACCGTGGTGGCCGACAACGTCTTCGCCACCCCCATGCTGCAGCGCTGCACGGATCTGGGGGCCGACGTCGTCGTGTACTCCGGGACCAAGCACATCGACGGGCAGGGGCGCGTCATGGGCGGCGCGATCCTCGGGACCAAGGAGTTCATCGACGGGCCGGTGAAGAACCTCATGCGGCATACGGGGCCGTCGCTGTCGAGCTTCAACGCCTGGGTGCTCACGAAGGGTCTGGAGACGCTGGACATGCGCGTGCGGCACTCGTCCGCCTCCGCCCTGAAGCTGGCAGAATGGCTCGAGCGGCAGCCCGGGGTGAACTGGGTGAAGTACCCGCTGCTGCCCTCGCACCCGCAGTTCGAGCTGGCGAAACAGCAGATGAGCGCGGGCGGCACCGTGCTGACGTTCGAGCTCGCGCCGCTTCCCGGCGGCACGGCCAAGGACGCCGCGTTCCAGCTGCTCAACGGCCTGCGCGTGGTGGACATCTCGAACAACCTGGGCGACTCCAAGAGCCTCATCACGCACCCCGCGACGACGACGCACCGCGCCATGGGCCCGGAAGGCCGGGCCTCGATCGGGCTGGGTGACGGCGTGGTGCGCTTGTCTGTCGGGCTGGAGGATGTGGACGACCTGATCCGCGACTTCGAGCAGGCGCTGGCGGGCTGAGCGCCTCGAACGGGCCACTCACTCATCTGTGACCCACGCGTGCTATAACGGCTCCGCTCATGGGGAGCGCTCCATGGGTACCCCTCCCCATCGACGGTTCGTGCGCGGTCCGGATAGCTTTGAGTCAACAGAAACCGGGCAGGCCGGGTTCACCACGAGCAAGGAGTAAGACAATGGCAGTTTGGGGTGCAGACGTCCAGCAGCTTCGCGCACTGGGTAAGAAGCTCGAAGCAGGCGCACAGACCATCGACGAGCAGCGCAACCAGCTCACCAGCGCACTCAACGGCGTCCAGTGGATGGGCCCGGACGCGGACAAGTTCAAGAACGAATGGCAGTCCCAGCACGTCCCGGCCCTGAACAAGGTCGCCGAAGCACTGCGCACCGCCGGCAAGAACGCCGCCAAGAACGCCCAGGAACAGGAAACCGCTTCCCACTAAGCGGCCCACCCCACCCATGGTGGGGGAACCTGGACCCACACCCACGGCGGGCACCCCACACACGGGGAGCCCGCCGTCGGGCATTTAAAACACCCACCCCCCACATCCGCCCCCACCGCGAGAGAACAGCTCACGCCCCCAAAACCCCACCATGAGGGCACCAACTACTCCTTCGCGGAGTCGAGCGAGGAAGGGGCGCCGCATGGGGAGCGCTGCCCATCGACTCCGGGGCCGGGGCTGCGTACCGTGATCGCAGGATCCCCGGCCGCGACAGCCCCCCGGGCAGAACAGCAAGGAGAAGGTCATGGCCGTTTGGGGCGCGAATGTCGAGCAGCTCAGGACCCTGGGCAAGAAGATGCAGAAGGGCGCGGACGTGCTGAACGACCAGCGCACCACCCTGTCCTCCAGCCTGAACAGCACGCAGTGGATGGGCCCGGACGCGGAGAAGTTCCGCTCCGAATGGGACTCCACGCACGCCCCGGCGCTGTCGAACGCGGCGCACGCCCTGAGTGTCGCCGGCACCGCCGCAGCCCGCAACGCCAACGAGCAGGAGCAGGCCTCCCACTGACGGGTCAGCGAGGGAACAGCTCGCGCCCTCACAACAGCGCGGAGAGGGCACGAACTGTTCCCTCGCGGAATCCCCCGAACCACGCCCTATGCCCGCACGGAGTCCCAGGTCAGCCAGGTCATGTCCACCGAGACCTCCAACCGCGAACCCCCGCCGCCGGACAGGATGCCCTTAAGCGGGGCCACGTCGCGGTAATCACGGCCGCGGGCCACCACCACGTGGAAGTCCCCGGCGGCCTTGTGATTGGTCGGATCCCAGCTGTGCCAGGCGCCGTCCCACCATTCGAGCCAGGCGTGGGACTGCCCGGCCACGGTCTGCCCCGGATCGGCCTCGGCCCGCGGGTGCAGGTATCCCGAGACGTACCGGGCAGGGATCCCGAGACTCCTGAGGCAGCCGATGGCCAGGTGCGCGAGGTCCTGGCAGACCCCCTGGCGCTGCGCCCACGCCTGTGCCGCGTCGGTGTGCACGCCAGTGCTGCCGGGCATGTACGTCATCTCGCCCCGCAGCCTCGAGAACACCTCCTCCGCGGCGGCCTTCGGCGACGGCCGTCCGGAGAGCGCCGCCACCAGTTCCGTCGCCTCCTCGCCCGGCGCGGACAGGCGCGTCTGCGGCAGGTGGTCGCTGAACTCGTCCTGCACGGCGCGGCCGGACAGTTCGGCCCAGCCCAGCGGTTCGCCGTCGGGCGCCGTAGCCTGTTCGCGGTTCACGTCGACCGTGGCGGTGGCCACCACTTCGAGCCACTCGTGGGGTTCGTGGACCTCAAAAGTGGTTACCTGCGTGCCCCAGTAGTCGGCGTACCGGGCCTGGGTCGCGCCGGGCCGCTCGACGGTGATGCGCGAGCCGAGCACCGTCTGTCCGGGCTCCGTGGGCGGCGTCATCCGCGCTTCGTTGTAGCTGACCAGGACCGGCTTGTTGTAGTGGTATCCGGTGCGGTGCACGATCTTCAGACGTGTCATGACAGTTCTCCCACCCAGGCCTGCTCTTCGCGGGCGCTGTAGTACCTGCGGGCGATCTCCTCCGAAGCCCGCGCGACGGAGCGCTGGATCCGCTCCATGTGCTCCGGCAGTTCGTCCATGAGGTTTTCGCTGCGGTGGAACTCCAGGAAAGTCCTGGCCTGGCCCACGATGCGCCGGGCGTCGTTGAACATCCCGGAGCGCTGATCGCTGGGCTCCAGCAAGGCGAGGGCATCGTCCGCGTTCTTGAGCGAATAGACGATCGACCGTGGGAACTGCCGGTCCATGAGCAGGAACTCGGCGGCGTTGCGGTCATCGAACGCTGCCCGGCGCGTGCGCAGGAACGACTCGTACGCTCCGGCGCAACGCAGCATGTTCACCCAGGACACGCCCGCGGGGTTGGCATCGCACGTGGCGAGCATCCGGGCGGTCATGTCCGCGCGTTCCAGCGACCGGCCCAGGACCATGAACAGCCAGCTGTCGTCGTGGCTCATGGTGCTGTCCGTCAGGCCACTCGTGGTGGCCGCCCGCTCGATCACCCATTGGCAGAACCGGTACGTCCCGGCGACGTCCTCGCGATGCCGGCTGAGGCCGAAATACGTCGTGTTGAGGCATTCCCACAGGCTCGCCGAGACGGTCTCACGGGCCCGGCGGGCGTTCTCCCGCGCAGCGCCGAGGGCCCCGGCGATCGACGTGGGGCTCGACCGGTCATAGGCGAGCACCCGCAGCAGTTCCGGCAAGGTGATGTCCTGGCGGTCCAGGGGCGACCCCATGACCTGCAGCAGGTCCCGGGCCACCTGTTGCTGCTGCTCCGGCGGCAGATGGTTGAGGCGTTCCAGATGGACGTCCAGGATCCGCGCGGTGCCATCCGCACGTTCCACATAGCGCCCGATCCAGAACAGTGATTCGGCGATCCGGCTCAGCATGATGTCCTCCTGACGTGCGGTGCGGGATGGGATTGACGACGACGGCGCGCGGCACTCATTGCTGCTGCCCCGCCTGGGAATCGCGCCAGCTGGTCTCCACGGGCCACACGCTGGTGCGTGCGCTGTGGCCGAACCGCCGCCGTGACGGCCCGGGGTCCGCCGCGCCCGTCTCCTCCCCCAGCACCCAGGTGTCCTTGGACCCGCCGCCCTGGCTGGAGTTGACCACCAGGCTGCCCTCCTTGAGCGCCACCCGCGTGAGGCCGCCCGGCAGCACCCAGACGTCCTCGCCGTCGTTGACCGCGAAAGGCCGCAGGTCCACGTGGCGGGGGCTGAACCGCTCACGGTGCAGGGTGGGGACGGTGCTCAGCTGGAGCACGGGCTGAGCGATCCAGCCGCGCGGGTCCTCGATGAGCTGCCGGCGGAGGGTGTCGAGCTCCTCGCGGCTGGCGTCGGGACCGATCACGAGGCCCTTGCCGCCCGAACCGTCCACGGGTTTCACCACCAGTTCCGGCAACCGGTCCAGGACCTCCTCGCGGGCCGCGTCCTCCTCGAGCCGGAAGGTGTCCACATTGGCCAGGATCGGCTCCTCGCCCAGGTAGTACCGGATGAGGTCCGGGACGTAGGAGTAGATGAGCTTGTCATCGGCCACGCCATTGCCGACGGCGTTCGCGATCGTCACCCCGCCCGCCCGCGCCGCGTTGACCAGGCCGGGGCAGCCCAGCATGGAGTCGGCCCGGAATTGCAGGGGGTCCAGGAACTCGTCGTCGAGGCGCTTGTAGATCACGTCCACGCGCTGCTCCCCCGAGGTGGTCCGCATGAAGACCTGGTTGCCGCGACAGGTGAGGTCGCGGCCCTCCACGAGTTCCACGCCCATCAGCCCCGCCAGGAGGGTGTGCTCGAAGTACGCGGAGTTGAAGATGCCCGGGGTCAGGACCACGACCGTCGGGTCCTCCACGCCGTCCGGGGCGGTCTTCCGGAGGGCCGAGAGCAGGCGGCGCGGGTACTCCTCCACGGGGCGGATGGACTGCTGGCTGAACACCTCCGGCAGCGCCTTCGCCATGGCCCGGCGGTTCTCCAGGACGTAACTGACGCCCGAGGGGACGCGCACATTGTCCTCGAGCACCCGCAGCGTGCCCTCGCCGTCGCGGACGATGTCGATCCCCGACACGTGCACCCGGACGCCGCCCGCCGGACGGAAGCCGTGGACCTGCCGGTGGAAGTGCTTGCTGGACGTGATCAGCTTGCGCGGTAGGACGCCGTCGCGCACAGCATCCTGTGCGCCGTAGACGTCGTTCAGGAAGGCCTCCAGCGCCCGGACCCGCTGGGCCACGCCCCGTTCCAGGCCCTGCCATTCCTGGGCGTCGATGACGCGAGGGACGATGTCCAGGGGGAACGGCCGTTCCTCGCCGGCGAAGTCGAAGGTGACGCCGCGGTCCAGGAAGGTGCGGGCCATCGCCTCGGCCCGGGCGGCGATGTCATCCGGGGTGAGCCCCGCGAGCACCCGGGTCAGCTGGCGGTAGGAGCCGCGTGCCGAAAGACCGGCGGCCTCCGCACCCCCGCCGGCCGCTGCCGGGAGGAACATCTCGTCGAAGGCTTTCGACGTGGCCAAGGCCCCCGAATAGCTGGCGAACAGATCCGATGATGATGCCGGCATGACCCCTCCAAAGACCGCGGTGACGCTGAGGAACAGAGCTTCCCACCGGGATGTGTCAGGCGGATTTCCAGCAGTCACCCCACGATGTCCGGGGTGTTTCGGTCGGGTGTCCTGGCCGGTCAGCGCATCGGGGCGGTGGAGCCCGGTCCCGCGGCGCAGGCCGGGCGCCACGGGACCGCCGGCTTATTCGCGGGAATGTGACGCGGGACGGCGCCTTCCCACTAGCCTGAGCACGGAACGCACGACGCCGGGCAGCCGGACCGCGCGACGCCGCGGCAGGTGGGGAGCGCCGCCGTCACAGCGGGCTGTTGTCGGCCCGTGACAACGCGGGATCCAGTCCGAAAACGCCGGAATTCCGGGGATTTCGGCATGGGGAGAGGTTAATGGGGAGCACTCCCCATCGACGGCTCGTCCAATCATTGGATAGTTTGTTCTCAGAGGTTCACGGAAACGAACCACCACCCGCCAGGGAGGTGAGCCGGGAGCCCACAACGGAATACCACTGACATGGGAACCCGGCACAGTTCGGATCCATCACAACAAAGGAGTAAGACAATGGCAGTTTGGGGTGCAGACGTCCAGCAGCTTCGCGCACTGGGTAAGAAGCTCGAAGCAGGCGCACAGACCATCGACGAGCAGCGCAACCAGCTCACCAGCGCACTCAACGGCGTCCAGTGGATGGGCCCGGACGCGGACAAGTTCAAGAACGAATGGCAGTCCCAGCACGTCCCGGCCCTGAACAAGGTCGCCGAAGCACTGCGCACCGCCGGCAAGAACGCCGCCAAGAACGCCCAGGAACAGGAAACCGCTTCCCACTAAGCGGCCCACCCCACCCATGGTGGGGGAACCTGGACCCACACCCACGGCGGGCACCCCACACACGGGGAGCCCGCCGTCGGGCATTTAAACCCCCACCCGGCACCGCGAAGGAACGGGCGCCGTTAAAGCACCGCCCCCGCCTGGTGCACGCGCACGGTCGCTGGGGGATCCTCTGCGGCCGGTCACGCACCCCGGGCGGGGGTGGTGGTCGGGGTGGACGGCTAGCCGTCAGCGCCGGCAGGCGTCGTCGTCGGGGTGATGCCGAGCGTCTTCAGGGCGGCCTGCGCGTACTTCTGGGTGAAGGTGTTCTCGATCTTGACCTTGGAGGTGTCCAGGCCGATCGTCTTCTCC
This sequence comes from Arthrobacter sp. RCC_34, assembly GCF_041360795.1. NCBI lineage: Bacteria > Bacillati > Actinomycetota > Actinomycetes > Micrococcales > Micrococcaceae > Arthrobacter > Arthrobacter sp. RCC_34. The sequence goes on from NZ_JBFUPW010000003.1 coordinate 177,246, forward strand.
TCCTCGAACACGGTCTTGGGGCCACCCGCGGGCATCAGGCCGTCCGGGAGGAACTGACCCTTGTCCTGGTCCAGCGCCTTCACGTACTGCTCCTTGGTGATGGTGCTGTTCTGCACGAAGTCCTGCGGGAGCTTGTCCGCGATGTCCTGTGCCGAGTGAGTGCTGATCCAGTGCATTGTCTCGACCAGGGCGCTGACCACCTTCTGCGCGGCGTCCTCGTGATCCTTCACCCAGGAAGCCTGGGCGAGCAGGCCCGCGGATGGCAGGGTGCCGCCCAGCGCCGCCTTCGCGCCATCGGCACTGGCGAGATCGATGGCCGAAACGGCCAGGCCCTTGGCCTCCAGAGCCCCGACGGTCGGCTGGGTGGTCATGACACAGTCCGCGGAACCACGCTGGATCGCGGCGATCGCGGTGGCACCGGCGCCGACGGCGATGGTGTGGTAATCGTTCTTCGACACCCCGGCCTTGGACGCGATGAACTGCGTGAGCTCATCGGTGCCCGATCCCAGGTCCGTCACGCCGACAGTCTTGCCGCGGAGATCCGCGCCCGAGTGGACGTTGGCCTTGGGGTTGCACATGATGCGCTCGCCCGGCGCCCCGGAGAGCTGGACCAGGTTGATGATGTTCTTGCCCTTGGCCTGGAAGTCGATGGTGTGGATGTACCAGGCGCCGGACATGTCCACCTGGCCGGACGCCATGGCCTCCTCGGCGCCCACACCGCCGTGCTGCTCCGTGGAGAGCTCCACGTTGACGCCGTACTTCTGGTAGAGCCCGAGCTGCTGGGCGAGCTGATACGGCAGGTAGATCTGCTTGTCGATGCCGCCGACCATGAGCTTGACGGTGGGCATCGAGCCGGCCGCGGCCGTGCTGCCCCCTGCGGTGCTGGACGAGCCGGAGGTGCTGCCTCCGCAGGCCGCGAGGCTGAGCGCCAGGGCTCCTGCAGCGGCGACGACGGCGATGGTGCGCTTCTTCATTGATGCGCCCTTTCTGTGGGATGGGGTTGAAGAGTGGGGTTGAGGTTTCGGGGGACCGCTGAGCGTCAGATCGACTGCGCTTCGGACCGGTTCGGCGGACGCCACTTCAGCAGGGCGTGTTCCAGGAGGCCGATGAGGAATTCGGCGGCCAGCGTGACCACCGCGATGATGACCATGCAGGCGAAGACGGTGTTGGGATCGAAGGTGCCCTGGGCCTGGCTGATGATCAGACCGATGCCCTGCTGGGCGCCCAGCACCTCCGCCACCAGGGCGCCGATGATCGCGAAACCGAAGGCGGTGTGAAGGCTCGCGATGATCCAGGTCATGGCGGACGGGATCGTCACGTGGATGGCCACCTGGAGCGGGGACGCCCCGAGCACCCGGACGTTGGCCACGAGGTTCTGGTCGACCTCACGGACACCCTGGAAGGCGTTGAAGAACACCACGAAGAACACCAGGACCGCGGCCAGAAGGATCTTGGGGAAGACGCCCAGGCCGAAGGCCACGATGAAGATGGATCCGAGGACGATGCGGGGGATCGAGTTCACGATCCGGATGTACGGCCCCACCACGGCGGAGAGGTACTTGTTGGATCCGAGCAGGATGCCCAGGACCACGCCCACCACGGTGCCGAGGAGGAATCCGAGGAACGCCTCCTGCGCCGTGACGCCCAGGTTCACCCAGATGCTGCCGAAGGCGGTGCCCTGGGTGAAGAGTTTGACCAGGCTGTTCCAGATCTCCGAGGGCTGGCCGAAGAAGAACTTGTCCACCCAGCCCTCCTCGGTGAACCACTGCCAGCCGCCGACCACGATCACGGCCAGGGCGATGCGCCCGGTCCAGATCGCGGTGTTGCGGCGGCGCGCGGCGCGGCGGCCGGCTGCCTGAAGGTCCGCGGAGGTCACGGCTGCGGCGGGACGTCCCGCGGCGCCGTCGTGCGTCAGAGTGGTCATGCCGCTGCTCCTGCCGTGCGCGCATAGGCCCGGGTGACCTCGTCCTTGAGGGAGGCCCAGATCTGCTCTTGGAGTTCGAGGAAGCGCTCCTCGTGGCGGATGTGCTGGACGTCGCCGCGGGGCCGTGGGAGGTCGATGTCGAAGACGTCCTTGACCGAGCCGGGGCTGCTGGTCATGACGACCACGCGGTCCGAGAGCGCCACGGCCTCGTCCAGGTCGTGGGTGATGAAGAGGACCGACGGGCGCAGTTCCTCCCAGAGCTGGAGAAGCTCGTTCTGCATGATGGCCTTGGTCTGCACGTCCAGGGCGCCGAAGGGCTCGTCCATCAGGAGGATGCGGGGGTTGTTGATGAGTGCCGCGGCCATGGCGACGCGTTTGCGCATGCCGCCGGAGAGCTGGTGCGGATAGCGGTCCTCGAAGCCCGCCAGACCCACCCGGCGCAGCCAGTCGCGGGCCAGATCCGTGGCTTCCCGCTTGGGGGTGCCGAGCAGGATCGGGCCCATCATGACGTTGCTGAGCACGCTCTTCCACGGGAACAGGGCATCGGCCTGGAACATGTAGCTCACACCGTCGGTGATGCCGTTGACGAGGTGGCCGCCGACCCGGACGGAGCCTTCGCTCGGCTTCTCCAGGCCGGAGACCTGGGCCAGCGTGGTGGACTTGCCACAGCCGGTGGGGCCGACGATCGAGCAGAACTGGCCGGGTTCGATCGTGAGCGCGACATCGTGGATCGCCGTGAAGGTCTCGCCCTTCGGGGTGAGATAGCGCTTGGTGAGCCCGGTGATCTCGATGCCGGCGGCATCGGCGTCGGGCGCCCGGCCTGACGACCGGTGGGCGGGATTGTCTGCCATCGTGGAAGACCTCTTTCAACTTCAGGAAAGACGGCTCTGTCTTTCGGTGCGACGCGTCGGCGCGCCGTGGATTTGCTTCGGCCACCGGTGGCGGGGGATCCTTTCCCCGTGTCCGGTGATCTGAATCACAGTGGTTGCACCCACCATAGAAACGGCCTCGAGGACCCGGCCAGAGTTGCGCGGCTTGCGAGGGTTACCCGCTTTCATTCATGTTTTGAGCCTTTTGATCACCCGTCCGGCCGGGCGAGGTGGACGCCGTGAACCCGGTCCGGACGTGGTGGCGCGCCAGGCCCCTCGCCTCCCAGATCCTGGTGTGGACGCTGTGCATCCTGCTGCTCACGGTCACCCTGGGCGGCTTCGTCACGAGCCGGATCCTGCGGCAGAACCTCGACGACGAGTACCGCCAGCGCGCGCTCGGCATCGCCACGACGTTCGCGCAGATGCCCGAGGTCGCCACCGAGCTTCAGCGGCACGACCCCTCAGCCCGGATCCAGGCACTCGCCGACCGGGTGCGCGCCCAGGCGCATCCCGACTACGTCGTGGTGACCGATCTGGACGGGGTGCGCTTCTCCCACCCGAACCCCTTGCTGATCGGAAAGAAGCTCGAAGAGCCGCTCGCGGTCCTGGACGGGAAGTCCCATGTGGGCACGGATCCCGGCAGCCTGGGCCCCTCCGCGAACGCGAAGGCGCCCTTGTTCGACGCCTCGGGGAAGCTGATCGGTCAGGTCTCCGTCGGCATCCTGGAGGCCTCCGTGGACACCGCGGACTGGGCCGATGTGAGCCTGGTGGCGGGTTACTCGGGCCTGGTGCTGCTGATCGGTGCGGCGGGCTCGCTGCTCCTCGCGCGCGGCATCAAACGCGTCACCTTCGGTCTGGAACCGCCCGAGATCGCCTCCCTCCTGCAGGAGCGCGAGGCGCTGCTGCACGGCATCCGCGAGGCCATGGTGGGGCTCGACGACGACGGCCACGTCACCGTCATCAACTCGGAGGCGCGCCGACTGCTCGGCCTGGACACCGCGGTGCTGGGCCGCCCGATCGGCGAGCTGCTGCCGGAGGGCCGGCTCCTGGAGGTTCTCAGCGGGCACTCCCCCGGCGACGACCAGATGGTCATCACTGACGACGCCCTGCTCGTGGCGAACCGGCGCCCCGTCAGCGTCGCCGGCCGCAGCATCGGCGCGGTGGTGACCCTCCGGGACCGCACCGAAGTGGAAGTGCTCGTGCGGGACCTGCGTGCCACCGAGGGCCTGATCGAGGCGCTCCGCGCGCAGGAACATGAGTACGCGAACCGCCTGCACGTGGTGACGGGGCTCCTGGACGAGGGCGAGGTGGAGCAGGCCCGGCGGTTCGTGTCGAGCATCTCGGACACGTCCCGGTCCCTGGGCGAGGGCCTGCGGTCCCGTGTCGAGCCGCCGGAGCTCGCCGCCCTCATCCTCGCCAAGGTCACGATCGCGGCCGAGCAGGATGTCACACTCACCATCACCGAGGACTCGCGGCTCCGGCAGCCCGAGGTGACCACGGCGGAGCTGCTCACCGTGATCGGCAACCTGCTCGACAACGCGATCGACGCCGTCGTCGGGCAGGATGGCGACCGCACCGTGACGCTGCAACTGGATGATTCGTCCGGGGTGTTCGTCGCCGTGACGGACACCGGGCCCGGAGTTCCGTCCGAGCTGGTGGGTGAGGTGTTCCGCGACGGCTTCAGCACCAAGGAGGCGCGGCCCGGGATGCGGCGCGGGATCGGGCTGGCGCTCGTGGCGCGGATCGTGCGGCGCGCGGGCGGAACGCTGGACGTGTTCCCCGGACCGGGTGGACGCTTTGAAGTATGGCTGCCGGGGACGGCAGCGGAGGAGGAGATGGGATGATCCGGACTCTGGTGGTCGACGACGACTACCGGGTGGCGCGGCTGCATGCGGCCCATGTGGGGCGGGTGCCGGGCTATGAGTGCGTCGGCGAGGCGCATTCGGCGGCGGAGGCGCGGGAACTCGTGGCCACGCTCAAACCGCAGCTGCTGTTGCTGGACGTGTACCTGCCGGACGAGGACGGGCTGTCCCTGCTGCGGTCGCTGCGGGACGAGGGCGTCGACGTGGACGCCGTGGTGATCACCGCCGCCCGCGACGCCGCCACCGTGCGGGAGGCGATGCGCGGCGGCGCGGTGTATTACCTGGTCAAACCGTTCGGGGCCCGGCAGCTGACCGAGCAGCTGGAGGCGTACCGGGCGTGGCGGCAGAAGGTGGAACGGGACATCTCCGGCCAGCAGGATGTGGACGCCCTGTTCGCGTCCCGGCATGCGGCGCTGCCCGCGGCCGGGAGCGTCCGGCGCGGTTCGCTGCCGCCGACCATGCAGAAGGTGCTGGATGCGGTCGTGGCCGCCGACGGCCCGCTGGGCGCTCAGGACGTGTCCGATCAGATCGGGATCTCGCGGCCCACGGCGCAGCGCTACCTGAGCGAGCTGGAGCGCAAGGGCCGGGTGCGGCTCGTGCTGGAGTACGGCTCGACGGGCCGGCCCGTGAACACGTACCTGCCGGCGGCGGGGTAGAGCTCCTGGCCCTCTCGCCGCACTCTCCCTCCTCCCGCCCGCCCCCGCGAGGGAACAGGTGGCGCCCTGAAACCCGCGGTTTCGGGGCATCAGCTGTTCCCTCGCGCGTTTCCCGCGGCTCGGGCGGGTGCACACTGGAGGTATGAGCTTCACCATCGCGGAGGTCGCCGAGCGGACCGGCCTGAGCCAGCACACCCTCCGGTACTACGAGCGTGACGGGCTCCTGCCGCGCGAGGTGGGCCGCGCGTCGTCGGGCCGTCGCGCCTATACCGAGCAGGACGTGAACGGGATCATCATGATTGCCCGGCTGCGAGCCACCGGCATGCCGATCTCCGACGTCAGGCGGTACGCGCGACTGGTGCGCGACGGCGACGCCTCGGTCCCGGCGCGGCTGAGCCTCCTGCTGGAGCACCGCGAGCACGTGATAGCACAGCTGCGCCAAGTCGAGGAGAACCTCGCCGCGATCGAGACGAAGATCGACATCTATCGCGCGACGACGGCGGAGACGTTCGCGTGCCCGGCCCGAAGCGACGCGTTGAGTCCGCTGGCCGCAGGGTCGTCGAGTCCGCTATCGAAGAGGTGAATCCGCTACCAGATGTAGCGGATTCACAACGCACCTAGCGGACTCAGTCGCCTCCGGACGGCGACCCCTTGACTTAGAGTGCGCTCGAAGGAGTTTGCTGGTCTCATGACGATCTCCACACGAACTCTCGGCACCGATTCCTCCCTCACCGTCTCCGCCCTGGGCCTCGGCTGCATGGGCATGTCCGAGTTCTACGGAACGCCGGACCCGGACGCCGGTCTCGCCACCATCCACCGGGCGCTCGACCTCGGCGTCACCTTCCTCGACACCGCGGACATGTACGGGCCGTTCACGAACGAAGAGCTGGTCGGCCGGGCGATCGCCGGACGCCGCGACGAGGTCCAGCTCGCCACGAAGTTCGGCAACATGCGCGGGCCCAACGGCGAACGGCTCGGAATCAACGGCCGGCCCGAGTATGTGCGTTCCGCGTGTGAAGCGTCCCTGCAGCGGCTCGGCGTCGACCACATCGACCTGTACTACCAGCACCGCGTGGACCCGAACGTCCCCATCGAGGAGACCGTGGGCGCCATGGCGGAGCTCGTGACGGCCGGCAAGGTGCGGCACCTGGGGCTGTCGGAGGCCTCGGCCGCGACGATCCGCCGCGCTCACGCCGTGCACCCGATCACCGCCGTTGAGACGGAGTACTCCTTGTTCTCGCGCGATGTGGAGGACTCGGTCCTGCCCGCGCTGCGCGAGCTGGGGATCGGCCTGGTGCCGTACTCGCCGCTGGGCCGCGGCATCCTGACGGGCACCATGACGGCGGAATCGGTGACCGGCGACGGCGACGCGCGATCGTCCGCCTACTTCCCGCGCTTCCAAGGCGAGGCACTGGAGGCCAACCTCAAGCTGGCCGCGAGAGTGACGGAGCTGGCCGGGGCGCGCGGTTGCACCCCGAGCCAGCTCGCCCTCGCGTGGCTGCTGGCCCAGGGCGAAGACATCGTCCCGATCCCGGGCACCCGCCGCGTGAAGTACCTGGAAGAGAACGTGGTCGCCGCGTCCCTGGAACTCAGCCCGGCGGAGCTGGAAGCGCTGGAAGAGGCCGTCCCACGCGGCGCCGTTGTCGGTGAGCGGTACGGGGACATGAGCTCGATCGACGGGTAGTTGCGTCGAGTCCCGCGAAGGAACACATGGTGCCCTCAAGACGTGGCTTTGGGGGCACCACGTGTTCTCTCGCGGTCAGCAACTTTGAGGTACTCCTGAAAACGCCGGTCCAAACTGGCGGGGTCCGGGCGGAGCGACATAGCGCTCGGAACGTACAATAAACGCCCATTCATGTCCTGCATCCCGTACTTCACCAGCGAGGTACCTGGTAACGCGAGAACATCAGGCCGCACCGAAACTCGATAATGACGGTCAATGCCCAGCAAGTTGCCGTCAAACGCGGCATGATGCAACTTGCACAATGCCAAACCATTGGACACCTCGGTTGAGCTCGAAACATGAGCGTCCGGAGTGATATGCGCAGCATCAATCAAGGCAGGAATATCCAGTTCACAGATGGCGCAGTGATACTCGTAGGCGTACACCACACGACGCCGGAAGTCCTGCTGATGCAAGCGAACTTTGCGGACCCGTTCGGCGTAGGCTTTCGGCGTACCGGAGTCGTAAAGCGGGTCCTCCGGGTCACTCAGCGCACGATCCAAGAAGACGTCAACATAGCCTTCGACCGGATCATCTCGTTCAAGAAACACCGGGTATCGCGGCACATACAACGCCGGAAGGACTTCCTGAAACAGAATGACTGGGTCTTGACGCTCCGCCGCAGCCCGGAGCTTAAGATTGCGGCCGCTGAGCAACGGCTGGCCAGACCGCCTCTCGTAGGAGTACCTCAAATACTCCGCGTTCGCCTCGTCATCGTAGGGACCCTTCAATGTATTGGTAATAGATAGGGTCGTATCGAACCCTCGAGGGTTCCAAATACCTGTCTGGGGATCCATCAGCGCGATCTGATGTCCACGATAGCTATATGCCGACCGCAGGAATTCTCTGCGAAACTCATACCCGCCATTGGCAATCTCCTGGCCCTGAAGCCACCTGAAGATATCGCGTCTGATCTCCGCCTGTTCGTCGACGGACCATCGCATCGCGTCCAAACCCGGACCTGTTCCTCGAGCCATGACATCCCCCTCGCTTCCAGCCTATTCTGCATGCTTCCCCGATCTTGCGTGCCTCCACTCATCGCCCCGTGCCACAATTCCCCATGCCCCACACGTCCACCCCGTCCCCGCCCGTCCTCGGCCCCACGGTCGACTACGAGACCCGGTGCATCCACTACCGCACGCCCGTCGACATCATCGCCATCAAGTTCTTCTGCTGCGGCGACTACTACCCGTGCCACCTCTGCCACGAGGAGACCGCCGGTCACCCCGCACGCCAGTGGCCCCGGGAACGCCGCGGCGAGAAGGCAGTCCTCTGCGGAGTCTGCCGGACCGAGCTGAGCATCGACGCCTACCTCGCCACCGACAGTTGCACCTCCTGCGACAGCCTCTTCAACGAGCGCTGCCGCCTCCACACGCACCTTTACTTCGACTGACCTCGCCGCCCGGCGACCGGAGTGAAGTGCGGCGACACCGCACGGATTCCCATCCACGTGCCCCGCGCCGCCGTCGTCGGGCATGCTGGAAGGACCGCACCACCTCATTGAAGGAGAGAACCTTGATCTTCATCACCGCCCAGTTCCCGGTCAAGCCCGAGCACGCCGACGCCTGGCCCGAGATCTCCCGTGCCTTCACCGAGGCCACCCGCGCCGAAGAAGGCTGCCTGTTCTACGAATGGTCGCGCTCCCTGACGGACCCCAGCACCTACGTGCTGATCGAGGCGTTCAAGGACGACGACGCCGGCGCCGCCCACGTGAACTCCGCTCACTTCAAGCAGGCGCAGGCTGAGCTTCCGCAGTACCTGTCGCGGACCCCGGACATCGTCAACGTGAAGGTCGACGGCTGGTCCGAGCTCGGCGAACTCGCCGTCCGCTGACCAGGCTGCCGCTGCGCTGACACAGGGCGGGGTCACTCGACACCCGGTGGTTGTCCACATAGGGGAGATCGAGGGACCCCGCCCCGTTCGCAGAAGCCCTATCCTGAAGGCGGGAACTCACTCTCACCTCCGGCCATTCGGCCCATTCAGGAACAGGGACCATGAAGAATCGATTGGCCGCGGCCTTCGCCGCCCTTCTGCTCGGTACGGGACTCCTCGTCGCGGCCCCTGCGCCCGCCGATGCGGCGACCCCCACCGGCAAGGTGGCGATCAAGACGCAGCGCATGGCCAAGGCCACCCTCAACGGCACCCAGCTCGGCTGGTACAACGCCGGGCAGACACTGACCCTGAAGTGCTACGCGCGCGGCCAGGCCGTCAGCGGCTACTACAGCCCGTGGCTCCCGAACGGCGGCCTCGACGATCTCTGGTACAAGACGTCGGACAACGGCTTCGTCGCCGATGTGGACATCAACACCAACTCGAACGACCCCGTCACCCCCGCGTGCACGGACCCGTTCACCACCGCGCCGAACCCGACCATCGCCGGCACAGCGGCCGTCGGCCAGGTGCTCCGCGCTGTCCCCGGCACGTGGGACCCGGCCGCCACCTTCACATACCAATGGCTCCTCGCGGGCACCGCTGTCGCCGGGGCCACCGGGCCGACGTGGACCCCGCCCGCCACCGCACTCGGCAAAACCGTCTCGGTCCGCGTCACCGGTTCCCGGCCCGGCTTCGCGACAGCCACTCGCACCTCGGGCGCGACGGCCGCCCTGCAGCGTGGCACGATCGCCACGGTCCAGCCCGTCATCACCGGCGTCCCCGCCCCTGGCCTCACAGTCACCGTGAACCCCGGAGCGTGGAACCCGAGACCGGCCACCTTCACCTACCAATGGCGCCGCAACGGGGCGGCCATCGCCGGAGCCACCGCCGCGAGCTACAAAGTCGCCGCCACAGACACCGGCGCCGACCTGACCGCCGTGGTCACGGGCGCCGTCACCGGTTACAACACCGCCACCGCCGTGAGCGCCCCGGTGCGTGCCGGTAAGCAGTTCACTGCGGCCCCGAATCCCACCATCTCCGGCGGGCTCGACGTCGGCAACCGGCTCACCGCCGTCGTGGGCGCCTGGAATCCCAAGCCGGTGTATGCGTACCAATGGCTGCGCAATGGCGCACCGATCGCCGGGGCGACCGCGACCACCTACGTGCTGACGAACGCCGACGCCGGCCGGGCCATCAGCTTCCGGGTCACCGGCGCGCTGAGCGGCTACGCCACGGCGGTGCGCACGTCGAACGCGCTCACCACGCGCTCGCTCCTGGGACCCGCACCCGCCCCGGTGTTCCGTGGCTATCCGGCCGCCGGACAGACACTCACCGCACTCGCGGGAACCTGGGGCCCGGGCGCCGTGTCGCTCAGCTATCAGTGGCTGCGCAACGGCGCACCCATCGCCGGGGCGACCTCCACGACCCTCGCCCTGAACAGTTCGCATGTCGGAGCGCGAATCTCCGTGCGGGTCACGGGCACCCGGGCCGGGTTCATCCCCGCGACGCGCACCTCGGTGGCATCCACGGTGGCGGCCTCGACCGCCGGAATGCGTCCCTACAAGCTGCCGTTCCCGCGGGGCAAGGCGTACTCGATCCTGCAGGGTCCGGCCGAGCACGCCCGCGGCATTCTGCCCGAGTACAACAAGCACGCTGTCGACTTCGGCACAGGCATGGGCGCACCGATCACCGCCTCCGCCAGCGGCCTCGTCGTCTTCAGTGGCCGGGGCAGCACTGGTGAGATCCAGGTCCGAATCGATCACGGCGACAACCGCTGCACGCAGTACTCCCACCTGAACAGCACCACGATCAGCGCCGGAACACCGATCCAGCAAGGACAGCTCCTGGGGTACTCGGGCCAGACCGGCATCGCGTCCGGCCCGCACCTCCACTGGAATGTCGTGTATTGCGATTCCCAGATCAGCCGAGAAGTGCCCAACAGCGTCGAAATGGGCACGACGTATCGCGTCGGAGCCATCGCCACGAGCCAGAACGGCTGACCGCCGGGGCGAGCGACCCCTTCCCCCGGCTGTATTCCTCCAGTATGCTCTCGCTAACTTACCGAACATTCGGTAACCGTCGCGCGGCGGATCCGCCTGCGCGCAGGATCAGAACAATGGAGTTCGCATGTCGTCACCTGCCATCGCTCCCGCCAGGGGCCGGAATCTCTCCTCCGAAGAACGCAAGGTTCTCGCCGGGACGCTCGTGGGGACGTCCATCGAGTGGTACGACTTCTTCATCTACGCCCAGGCCGCCGCCCTCGTCCTGGCGCCACTCTTCCTGGCTCCCGTCTCACGCGAGAACCCGGCCCTGGCGCAGGTGCTCTCGTTCGCCACGATCGGGATCTCCTTCCTGTTCCGCCCTCTCGGCGCGGTCGTGGCAGGCCGCCTCGGTGACCGCCTGGGCCGCAAGAAGATGCTGGTCCTGACCCTCGTCATGATGGGCCTCTCCACCTCCCTCATCGGGTTCCTGCCGGACTACAACGCCATCGGCATCGCGGCTCCGATCCTGCTGATCCTCCTCCGGATCCTGCAGGGCTTCTCGGCCGGCGGCGAATGGGGCGGAGCGGCCCTCATGGCCGTGGAGCACGCCCCGAAGAGCCGGCGCGGCCTCTTCGGCGCTTTCCCGCAGATCGGCGTTCCCATCGGCATGATCCTGGCGACCTTCACCCTCTGGGCCCTCACCAGTTCCATGTCCAAGGAGGCCTTCCTGACCTGGGGCTGGCGAGTCCCCTTCCTGCTCTCGATCGTGCTCATCGTCGTCGGCTTCGTGATCCGCCGTGCCGTCGAGGAGAGTCCGGTCTTCGACGAACTCGTACGCCGTCGCAAAGAGTCCTCCGCACCCCTCGGCGAGCTGTTCCGCCATCACACGCGCCAGGTCTTCCTGACCGCGATCATCTTCATCGCCAACAACGCGGCCGGCTACCTGCTCATCGCGTACTTCGCGGCCTACGCCTCGACCGCGCTGCACATGGACCGCCCGAGCGTTCTCCTGGCGACCGCACTCGCCTCGTTCGGCTGGCTGATCTTCACGCTCTGGGGCGGCCACCTCTCCGACCGCCTCGGACGAGTGCGGACCTTCCAGCTCGGCTACATCCTCCTCGCCGTCTGGGCCATCCCGATGTGGTTCCTGATCGACTCCCGCAACATCGTCCTCTACTTCGTCGCACTCTTCGTCATGACGCTGGGGCTCGGGCTCTCCTACGGACCGCAGGCAGCCCTCTATGCAGAGATGTTCCCGGCCAACGTCCGCTATTCCGGCGTCTCGATCGGCTACGCACTCGGCGCCGTGCTCGGCGGGGCCTTCGCCCCGATGATCGCCGACGCGCTCCTCAACCAGTTCCATTCCTCGTGGGTGATCGGCCTCTACATCGCGCTGGCCGCCGTGATCTCCTTCATCGGCGTCTCGCTGGTGAAAGAACCGCGCGACGTGGACCTGCTTGCCTGACCCCTCCGCCCGGGTTCCGACCGCCGCCCCGGGGCCGGATGACGGCGGGGCCCGACGACGGCGCGTCGCCGCGCCCCGCTTGACGTCCCAGCGGTGCTGTCAATGGGGAGTGGTCCCCTCACTTCGCAGGTGCCCACCGGGCTCCCCGCCTTTAGGATGGTGTCAAGCGGTAACTACAGTCGCTTGACTATCACTCGGAGAGCACCATGTCGCACAACACCCCCTCCGCCGGTTCGGGACCCGACGGCCGGCAGCCAGAAGACCAGCCTCGCAACACCCCGGCTCCGCCGTATCCGGGACAGGCCGCTCCCGGGCAGGCCAACCCCGGGCAGGCGTCGCCAGGCCAGGCATCGGCAGGTCAGGCACAGCCCGGTCAGCAGCCGGGTCAGCCGTACCGGGGTCCCGGTGCTCCGACCGGATCGTCCTACCCGGGCCAGCCCAGCCAGCCACAGCCCGGCCAGTCCTACCCCGGTCAGCCCCGTCCAGGTCAGGCGCCGGGCGGCGCCCCCTATGGCGGAACTCCCCAGTACGGCGGATTCGGCTCAGGAGGACCAGGCCAGGGCGGCGCAGGCACGGGCGGCCCGGGCTATGGAGGTCCGGGCTATGGTGCGCCTCAGTACGGCGGCCTGCCGCCGGCGTCGTCGGGTCCTAAGGGTCTGGCGATCGCGGCCCTGATCTGCGGTATCGCCTCCTTGGTATTCGCGTGGATCCCGATCGTCAATGTCCTGGCACTCGTGGCGGGCCTCGCGGCCATCACGCTCGGCGTGGTGTCGCTCGTGAAGAAGTTCGGCGGCACGGTCATGGCGTGGTTCGGCGCGGGGCTGGGCCTCGTCGGCGTCCTGGGCTCGATCCTCGCCATGCTCGCTTTCGCGGCCTTGACCAGCATCGCGGACCGGCCCGACCCGCTCAAGACCTACAACGAGGACCGGAACAAGCAGGTCTCGGTCAAGTACATCGTCACCACCTCGACGCCCACGGATGTTCGCTGGTCCACCCCGACTGGAACCTCCGAAGTGAGCATCAGCAAGGACCAGACCACGGAGTTCACCGCTCAGGCCAAGGATTCCCTGAGGGTCTCGGCCAACCCGACCAGCAGCTCGGCGACCGACACCAAGATCAGCTGCGAGATCGTGGTCGACGGGACGACTGTGGCCAAGGAGACCGGAGAGGGCAAGTACGCCGCCGCGAGCTGCTACTACTACAAGTTGTACTCGCGCTACACGAGCGAGAAGCCCTCCAACGACGTGTCCGTCGAGTTCAAGGTGACCACGAACGGCAAGGTCTCGGTGAATTCACGCTGGTCGGCCAGCGGAGCTCAGAGCTCCAGCAGCCGCTATGCCGAGGTCGGATCCGACTCCACGAGCACCGTCCAGGCCAAGTCCGACGGCACGCTCTCCCTGACCGTGCGCAGTGAGGACAGGGAGGCTGCCAGCCCGGCCTTCGGCTGCGAGATCCTGGTGGACGGGAAATCTGTGTCGAAGCAGGAAAGCAACACGGCCTACGGCTCCGCCCGCTGCACGTACACACCCGAGAAGTGAGCTGATCTCCACCCGCCCGCTCGGCGTTTAACGCTCGGGTTGCATCGGCCAGGCGTTCCACCGTCTGCGCTCCGCGGCTCCGGGGCAAGAGGCGGCGCCGTATCGGTCGGAAACGGGCAGGAAGAGCGGGCAGGACGGGCGGCCGCGTGGAAGGATGGCCCCATGCCGAGCAGAGAGAGCATCGTCAGCTTCGAGGAACCTCCCGTCCCGGAGGGCGCCGATCCCTATGTGAACGGTGCCGGGCCGAGCCCCGGCATCGCCGTGGTGCCGCCGCGGGCGGAGTGGCCCGAGCTGTTCGAGACCTTGGCCGGTCGGATCCGCCGTGCGCTCGGCTGGCGAGCGCTGACCGTCGAGCACGTGGGCTCCACCTCGGTGCCGGGGCTGTCCGCCAAGCCGACCATCGACATCGACCTCATCGTCGCGGACCCGGAGCAGGAGGAGGACTACGTCCCGGCACTCGAACAGCACGGGTTCGTCTTGCGGGTCCGCGAGCCGTGGTGGTTCGGCCACCGGATGCTCGCCCTGCAGGAACCGGCCTGCCACCTCCATGTCTTCGGCCCGGTCAGCCCGGAACCGGTCAAGCACCGGATCTTCCGCGACTGGCTGCGCGGGAACCCCGACGATCGCGAACTCTACGAGGCGGCGAAACTGCGCGCCTCGGCAGAGGCGACCGCCGCAGGTGAACACTCCATGGAGTACAACGCCCGCAAGGAGTCCGTGATCCGGGAGATCTACGACCGCGCCTTCCGCGCCGCGGGGCTCATCCGCTGAGCCACTGAGTCACCGAGCCCCTGAGTCGCTTTGCCCGCCGGTTCCTCTACGCTGAGGCCTCATGGAGTTCACCATCCGGCCCCGCGTTCCCGGCGACGTCCCCGCGCTCGCCGAACTGCTCGAACGCCAGCAGCCCACGAGCCGCTATCCTTTCGTCTGGCCGTTCCCCGGCGGCGCCGAATCCTTCCTCGTGCGCGACGGCGAGCTGGCCTCCTGGGTGGCCGAAGCCGCCGATGGCACGCTGCTGGGTCATGTCGCGGTCACCCGGGTCGACGACGGCGACGAAGGGCGGCTGTGGGCCGAAGCGCTCGACGCAGGCGTCGACGAACTGCGCTGCGTGAGCGTCCTTTTCACCGACCCGGCGCAGGCGGGATCCGGCGTGGGCTCGGCGCTCCTGGAACGCGCCACGCGAGCCGCCGCGGCCGACGGCCTGCCGGTGCTCGACGTCGTCGCCTCCGCGGAGCGTCCCGTGCAGCTCTACCAGCGGCGCGGCTGGCGGATCATCGCCACGATCTCCGCGCCCTGGCACCCCGGGCTCGACCTGCCCATCCACCTCATGGTCCTCCCCCGGGACGGCGCGGCGTAGCGGATTCCTCCCGCGCCCCTCACCCCGGCCGCACGACGACGGCTGCCCGCCCCCGCGCGGCACGGATCAGGCGGGCGTTGGCCTCGTCCGTCCCGAGCGCCCAGGCGCGCGCCGCCTCGGGGCTCTTGCCGAACGCCTCGTGACGCGCGATGAGCCGCTCCAGCCGGACGCCGTCGTCCGGTTCCACGAACCAGGCCTCGTCGAGAAGCGGGAGCACACCCGCCCAGGGTCCGTCCTGGAGCAGAAGGTAGTTGCCTTCCGTGACGATCAGCCGGGCTTCGCGCGGCACGGCAATGGCGCCCGCCACCGGTTCCTCGATCTCGCGCCGGAATTCCGGGGCGAACACGACGTCCTCATCCCGCGCGCGGAGCCGGCGGAGCAGCGCGACGTAGCCCGCGCCGTCGAACGTTTCAGCGGCGCCCTTGCGCTGCCGCAGCCCGCGCCGTTCCAGCACGGCGTTCGCCAGGTGATACCCGTCGAGCGGGACCGCGACGGCGAGATCCGGGCCGAAGTGGTCCACCAGCGTCGTGGAGAGCGTGGTCTTCCCGGCGCCGGGCGCGCCGGCCAGGCCGAGGATGACGCGCTCCCCGGACGCGAGCAGCCGCTCGATCCGCTCGAGGGCCTCAGGCAGGCCGAGTGTAGGAGGGGCGGTGTCCGGGGCGGCGAAGTCCATGCCGGAACCGTACCGCGACGGAGCCGCCGTCGGGAGGCTTCCGGCCCGCGCCGGACATCCGGGCACCGCGGCGAGGCCTGACGGGCGCGCCCGGGCAGGTCGGCCTCCCGCTCCTCCGTTCCGCCCGCCGGATCTGGCCGCCGAACTGGGCCGCCGAACCGGTTCAGCGCAGCGCGAACAGCCCCGAGATCCCAGCCATTCCGGGCTTCTCAGCGGTTCCTGGGAGTTCGCCGGGTTGCGGACCCAGAACAAGTGTGATGATGATTGAAGTATCGCTTCACGGCGTAGCGGTTGATGGGAGAGTCATCTCTTACCGCCCGTTCCAGGATTCGACCAAGGGCCACGAGCCCGCTGACGAGGAGGACATCATGGGTATCGGCGACAAGATCAACAACAAGGCTGAAGAGCTGGGTGGCAAGGCCAAGGAAGCGGCCGGCCAGGCAAGCGGCGATGAGCGCCTCGAGGCCGAGGGTCAGAAGGACCAGGCATCGGCGGGCCTGAAGCAGGCCGGCGAAAAGGTCAAGGACGCTGCGGCCGAGGCCGTGGAGAACGTCAAGGACATCTTCAAGAAGTAGCTTCCCGACGGCGGACTTCCGCCACTCGCGACATGCAGGCTGTGGCCCGGGCGATGCCCGGGCCACAGCTGTGTGGGGAGCGTCCTCGCCGAAGGGGCCCGCCGGGTTCATCGGATTAGCCCATCGACTGGATACACTGTCGCCATGCAGACCATTCCCGAGCGTCAGCAGCGCGTCTTCCGTATCGCCCTGCTGTGCCAGTCGATCGCCGTGGGCCTGGTGCTCGGTGGATTCGCCGGGCTGCTGCTGGGCCTCAGCCGACAGAGCAGCAGCGTGGTCCCGTCAGTGATGGTCGCCGTCTCCGTCGCCCTTTCGACCGCGAGCATGGCGGTGCTCCTCCCCCTCATCGCTTCGGAGGAGCGGAACCTGCAACGGCGGCTGGATGACTGCGGCACCGCCGCCATGGCCTCAGGCGGGGCGGCCTGGCCTGCAGCGACGGCGGTCCTGGTGCGCATCATGCCGGCACGACGGCGCGCCACCTTCAAAACCGCGCTCTTCGCGGCGAACACCCGCGAACGGGGCGTCCTTCCCGTCGCAGTCCGGCTCCCTGTGACGGCTTCGCCGCAGCCCTCCAGCGGCGCGTGGCTCCGCCTGAGCCCCACCGACCCGGCGGTCGCGATCATCGACCCCCTCGCCACCCCGGACGACCACGCGAACGCGGGTTCCGACCCGGCCCTCGCCCGCCTCAGCCGGGTGCAGCGGGGACTCGCCGTGCCGGCCGGGGCCTGGGTCGGTCCGGTGCTGATCGGCATCGCGGTCGCGGTGATCATGGCGGCGCTGACGGCTTTCCTCGCCCGCTGACCGGCGGCGCGGGCGTCGCCGTCGAACGTCAGCCCCGCCTCAGCCGAGACTGCGGGCCCAGGCACGCATTCCCGAGGGACCGTCTCCGGCGGCGTACTCCGCGAACAGCTGCCTGGACTCGGTTCGCCGGATCCCACCGGTGATCTCCCCGGGTCGGGAGAAAAACGCCTGTTCCACCGGCGGCTCCCACAGCTTCAGGAGGGCATCGGCGCCGTCGTTGGGTGATTCGAGGGCGTACCAGATCCGCTGGACCCCCAGCGTGATGGCCGCACCCATGCACATGAGACACGGTTCGAGGGTGACCGCCAGAGTCAGTAGCCCCCGGGGCTTCTCGAACCCCAGGACTTCGTCCGCCTGCTCCATGGCCAAGAGGTCCGCATGGACGATCCTTCGCCAAAGCGCCTTCTCCTGCGTGTGCGCTCGGGCGAGGATCCGCTCCTCATCGAACACGACCGCCCCGATGGGCATCTCCCCGCGTTCCAGACCTTCTCGGGCGACATCCAGGGCGAGGCCGACGGCGGCGGAGGGAGCGAGCATGGACCTCATGCTACGGCGAAGGAGCGGCGTCCGGCCGGCGTCGCGACATCCGCGTCAGGACATACGGAGTGAGGACCCCGTGGAGCACGATGCTCAGGATCACCGTGTAGACCGTGATGGTGAGGACGGTGAAGGCCTGGTCGCCCTCCAGAGCGTGATAAGCCAGGAGACCGAAAACGATCGTGGCCGTGCCCCGCGGGCCGACGACTCCGAGGAGAAGCCGCTCCTTCCACCGGAACCTGGTGCCGAGGAGGGAGATCAGCACGGGGACGATGCGTGCCACGGTGAGCGCCGCCAATGCGAAGTACAGCGCGCGCCAATCGACGCCGCCGATCTTCAGGGTGACGAACGTGGCGACCCCGCCCAGCGCGAACCAGACGAACAGCCCGGCGAGCTCGGCGGTGTCCTCGACCAGGGAGCGCTCCCCGTGGCCGATCGCCAGTTTCGGCGTGCGCCAGGTCCGCGTGAGGCGGTACATCAGACCCGCCACGAACGCAGCCACGAATCCGTTCGCCTCAAGCCAGGGAAGTGTGGCGATCCCGTAGCAGATGAGGGGGATCAGCAACATGACGTACCGCGTTCCCGGAGCGGACATCTCGCGGGTCTCCGACAGCTTCCGCACGCTGTAACCGGAGATCCCGCCGACCAGAACGCCCACCAGGATGGCACCCAAGGTCGCGGGGACGGCGTTCACGAAGGCCGCCGCGAACTCATCGAGATGGCGCTCCACCGATGCCAGGGATGCGCCCGAGAGGGACTCGGGATCGGGGATCTGCGACCCCAGGGACAGGGACAGCTTCGCCAGAGCGAGCGCCATGATGAAGATCGGGGACACCAGCCCGTCGTTGTACCCGCTTTCCACATTGAGGATGCGCCGGGTCCGCGCGGGGAGCGCACTGCTCCGCAGGATCTCGGTGGACGTGGCGAAGTCCGTGGGCATCACGATGCAGGCCACGACGATCAGGACGAAGAGGTCCGCATCCGGCTTCAGTCCCAGACCGAACAGCACGGCCATCAGGAGCGAGAGCGGCAGGGCTATCAGCACGAGCCGGGACACGGCACGGCCCACTCCACCGAAGATCCCGCCCCGCACCTCGGTCGCGTCCACGAAGAGGATCACCGCGAGGATGATCTCCACCGACTTCTGCACCGCGTCGAGGCTCAGCAAGGTGGAGAAGGAGTCGACGTCCAGCAGCACCATCACGGAACCCAGTGCCACGAGGGCGGCAGGACCCACGATGCCCGATCTCTTGAGCCACTGCGCGTTCAGCGCCCAGAGCAGCACCGCACAAGCGGCCAGAAGGATGAAATTCGGCATGGCTTCCTTCCGGCGGCGTTCGGCGAACGCACGGGATCCGCGACGGCGCGCTCAGCCCCGGGCGGGCGGCGCGCGTCGCAGGACGACAGCGACGGAGCCGATTGTAGCGCGCGTCCGCGAAGGCCGGCTTGCTGTTTCCCGAACGTTGCCCGGCCCGCCGTCGTCGAACGTCGGCCCCGCCTCAGAGCTGCGCGGCGACCTTCTGCGCCGTCTCCTTCGCGGAACCGGGGTTCTGGCCCGTGACGAGCTTGCCGTCGGTCACGGCGTAGGAGACGAACGGCAGCTTGGCCTTCTGATACAGGGCGCCACGCTTCTTCATCTCCTCCTCCGCGTTGTACGGCACGAGCTTGTCGACCCGCGCGAGGACCTCCTCCTGCCAGGCGAAACCCGTGAGGTGTTTGCCGTCCACCAGCAGGCTCCCGTCCGTGAGACGGACGTTGAGCAGACCGCAGTAGCCGTGGCACACCGAGGAGACGACCTTGCCCTGCTCCCACAGCTCGCGGGTGAGGCGCTGCAGGCCTTCGCTGTCCGGGAAGTCGTACATGACCGCATGCCCGCCGGTGAAGTAGATCGCGTCGAAGTCCTCCGCGTTCACCTGATCGGGGCTGAGCGTGTTCTCCAGCAGCGCCATCCGCTCCGGATCGGCATGCCAGGCCTTGGCGGATTTGTCGTAGCTCGGGAACTTCAGCGAGCGCGGCTCCAACGGCACTTTCCCGCCCTGAGGGCTGACGATCACCTGCTCGTAGCCGCGCTCCTCGAACACCTCCCAGGCGTGGGTCAGTTCGGAGAGCCAGAGGCCGGTGGGGTGGTCCGGATCGTCGTAGTGGCTGACATTGGTGACGACGTGCAGGATGCGCTTGGTCATGATTCCTTCTTCCCATTGATCTACTTCAGAGGAGCTTGTCGCCGAGTTCGGAGGTTCGTTCCGACGACGAGGGTTGCAGGCAGTGATCTCGGCGCGAACCCCCGAACTCGGCGCGAGCACGATGCGGCGCCCGTCCGCTGGGTGACTCTACCCGCCCATCCGGTTCTTGGTGCGGGCGGTCGCGACGGCGGCCCACGGGTCCTCCGGCCAGGGGTGCTTCGGGTACCGTCCCCGCATCTCGGCCCTGACCTGCGCATACGGACCGGACCAGAACGAGGCCAGGTCCGCCGTCACGGCCAGCGGCCGACCCGCCGGGGACAGCAGATGGAACACCACGGGCACCCGTCCGTCTACGAGCCGCGGCGTCTCGGCCCAGCCGAAGCACTCCTGGAGCTTCACCGCGACCACCGGCTGCGGCACGGGAGCGCCGTCGGCGGGGGCCTCTTCCACCTCCGGATACTCCAGGCGCACCCGGCGTCCGCTCGGCACTTCGAGTTCCTCGGGCACAAGTTCCTCCAGCCGCACGGCCTCGGGCCACGGCAGCAGACGGCGCAAGGCGTCCACGAGCGGCAGCCCCTTCACGGACTCCCCGCCTGCGAGCGCGTCGAGTTCGGGACCCAGCCACTCGTCGGCACGGGCCAGCAGCGCCGCCGACGACATGTCCGGCCACGGCTCCCCCAGCACGCGGTGCAACAGCGCGAGCCTCCGCCGCAGTGCGTCCGCCGGGCCGGGGAAGCCGATGGCGTCCAACCCGTCCCGTTCCAGGGCCCGGAGAACCGCGGCGTGGCCTTCACGGGGGCCGGGCTTCACGGGCGTCGAGGACAGCACGATCGCCCCCAACCGGGACACGTTCCGTGCGGCCACCTTGCCGCCGTCGAAGGACGCCTCCACACCGTCGCCCAGCAGATGCGACGCCGCGAGCGCCGCGGTCTCCCCTGAAATCCCCGCGGCGGCACGGATCACGGCCCCGGTCCCGGCGGCCTCCCGACCGCCGGCCCGGCTCGCCTCCGCCACCGCGAGCCACTCGTGCCCCGAGAGTGAGCTCCCCGACGGAAGGGCCGCCCGGGTCCCGGACGCCAGCAGGTAGACCTCCCGCTCGCCCGGCACCCTGCGCGCCACCTGCGCCGGGAAGGCCAGCGCGACGACGGCGCCCACCTCCTCCCCGCGCGGCACCGCCCGGGCGGGGGCCGGCGTCGTCGTGCGTGAGGAGTCGGCGATGCGCTCGAAGCGGCGGACCTCGTCCTTCCACGCCCGCGCCTGCGGGTCCTGGCCGGAGCGCAGCCCGCTCAGGAGCCTGCCCAGGTCGGCGCCCGGCGCCCGGAACTCCCGCGCCACGAGGGCCACGGCCTCCGCCGCGGGCCGGGCGCCCAGGAGCGCCGCGCCTTCCAGCAGGGCCCGGCCCAGCCGGGGGTCGGCGGGGATCCCGGCGAGGATCCGGCCCTCCTCGGTCGGCTGACCGTCCGGGGTCACGGCTCCGAGGGCTGTCAGGGTGGCGAGGGCGTCGCGCAGGGCGGGCTGCGGAGGTGCGTCGGGCAGGGCGAAACGATCGGGGCCATCCACGCCGGAGAGCACCCCGGGCAGGGCGCCCCAGCAGGCCAGCACGAGGGCGGCCTCGGTCAGGTCTGCGGCGGCGATCTCGGGCGTCGGCTGTGCGGGGGCGGCGGCGAAGGCCCGCTCGTCGCAGCACCGCACCGCACGTCCCGGGCCTTGTCGCGCGGCGCGTCCGGCCCGCTGCTCGGCACTCGCCCGCGAACACGCCACGGTCACCAGACCGTTCATACCCCGCGAGGCATCTCTCCGGGGCTCACGGCTCAGGCACGAGTCGATCACGAGGCGCACGCCGGGGACCGTGAGCGAGGATTCCGCCAGGGATGTGGACACGACGATGCGCGGGCGGTCCCCCGGCCGGCGTCCCGAGACGGCCCGCTGCTGTTCCGCGGGGCTGATCTGACCGTGGAGCTCAAGAACCTCCGTGCCCGGCGTCAGACCGCGGAGCCGTTCGCTGACATGCCTGACCTCCCGGGCTCCTGGCACGAAGACGAGGGCGTCGATCCCGGGATCCTCGGCGAGCGCGGTCCGGTGCTCGCGGGCCGCCGTCTCGGCCACGTGGTCCAGGAAACCCCTGGTCACGCCGCGTTCGTCCATCCGCGCCACGGGCGATGGACTCCACGCCACGTCGAGCGGATGCAGCGCCGAGGGGCAGTCGACCACGGGCACCGCGCCCGCGGCCCCGCCGAGCAGCTCCGCGAACCGCGCGGCGTCCAGGGTGGCGGACATCGCGACCACCAGCAGGTCATCGCGGAGCTGCCGCAGCTCGGCGAGCATGGCGAAGAGCAGGTCGCTCTCCAGGGCGCGTTCATGCACTTCATCCAGGACGACGGCGTCCACCCCGTCCAGTGCGGGATCGGCCAGGAGGCGGCGCAGCAGGATGCCCGGAGTCACGAACTCCACGACGGTGTCCCGCCCGGCCTGCCGTTCACCACGGACCGTGAAGCCCACTTTCCGTCCCAGCGGGCTCCCGTCCAGATCGGCCAGGCGCGCTGCCGCGGCTCGTGCGGCGACCCTTCTCGGCTGGGTCACGACGACGCGCGGGCTCCTCCCCGCGGCCCGCGCACCGGCGAGGGTGGCCACGAGAGGCGGGACGAGGGTCGTCTTGCCCGTCCCGGGCGGCGCCTGGACGACGGCGGCGGGCCCGGCGTCGTCGTCCAGGCGCCCGGAAGCGGACCCGTCCGGTCCGCCGAGTACGGCGGACAGCTCCCCCAGTGCCGCGGCGAACGGCAGGCCGGCGCCGATCACGTCAAGGTCGAACATCTCGCCCTCTTCCCCTTCCCCCGCGGCTCGCGAGAAGCCAGTTGAGCACAGTCCTGAGCTCCCGGACTGTGCTCAACTGGCTTCTCGCGAGGACGAAGAGGCGGGGGCGGCCGCCTGGGCCCGGCGCAGTTTCGTGACGGACAGGACGGCGATCTTCAGGCCGACCAGGACGCTGCGCAGGCCGAACGCGAAGGCCAGCACGGTGGTCCCGGTGCCCGGCAGAACCGCGCAGAAGGCGGCCAGGACCAGGTCCAGGATGCTCCGGAGAAGGTCCTGCCACGGCGCGTCGGAGTGGTTGCGGAGCACCTCGACCAGTCGCGTGGCCCCGCTGGAGATGAAGGTCAGCGCCGCCAGGTACACCAGCACGGCGGACGGGAGCGGGATCAGCAGCACGACGAGGCCGGCCGCGATCCAGACGAGCCCGAGGAGGAAGGGCCAGAGCCGTCGTCGCGCCTTTCCGGCCCGGGCCTCCTGCGCGGCGTCGGCCAGATCGCCCAGGCCGGACAGCACGAAGCCCGCCCCGGCGTAGATCTCGATGCGGGTCAGCGCCCCGAGCGGATGAAGGAACAGCCAGACGCCACCGGCCAGGGACGCCAGGCCGACCAGGAACACGACCCACCAGGGCAGCCGTGCGACGTGCTTGCCGAGCAGGCCGGGCAGGGTCCAGAAACGCTGGTGGATGGAGCTCATCCTTCCATT
Organism: Arthrobacter sp. RCC_34; assembly: GCF_041360795.1. Classification (NCBI taxonomy): domain Bacteria; kingdom Bacillati; phylum Actinomycetota; class Actinomycetes; order Micrococcales; family Micrococcaceae; genus Arthrobacter; species Arthrobacter sp. RCC_34. The sequence goes on from NZ_JBFUPW010000003.1 coordinate 200,773, forward strand.
CTCCCCGGGAACCACCCGCACGGTGCGGAGCTCCCCCGCGAGAGAACAGTTGACGCCCCCAAAACCTGGTTTTGGGGGCGTCAACTGTTCTCTCGCGAACTGCAGGGGGACGGATCAGTCCTCGAAGTACTCGATCCGCGCGCCGATGGAGTTCAGACGGTCCGCCAGGTCGGCGTAACCGCGCTCGATCACGTAGATGTTGCGCAGGGTCGAGGTGCCACGGGCCGCGAGCATCGCCAGCAGCAGGCAGGCGGCCGGGCGGAGTGCCGGCGGGCAGCCGATCTCAGCCGCGCGCCACTTGGTGGGGCCGTTGACGTAGATGCGGTGCGGATCCAGGAGCTGCACGTTCGCGCCGAGACGGTTGAGTTCCGTCAGGTAGATGGCACGGTTCTCGTAGACCCAGTCGTGGATCATGGTCTGGCCCTCGGCGTTGGCCGCGATGACCGCGAAGAACGGCAGGTTGTCGATGTTCATGCCCGGGAACGGCATGGGGTGGATCTTGTCCACGGAGGCGTGCAGCGTGCTCGGCTTGGTGGTGACGTCCACCAGGCGCGTGTGGCCGTTGCGGGCCACGTACTCGCCGGAGATCTCCAGCTCCTGGCCCATGTGCTGCAGGAACGCCAGCTCGATCTCCATGAACTCGATCGGCACACGGCGCACGGTGACCTCGGAGTTCGTCACGATGCCCGCGGTGATCAGGCTCATGGCCTCGATCGGGTCCTCGGACGGGAAGTACTCGATGTCCTGGTTGATGTTGGTGCGACCGGTGATGCGCAGCGTGGTGGTGCCGATGCCCTCGATGGTCACACCCAGCATCTGCAGGTAGAAGCAGAGGTCCTGGACCATGTAGTTGGGGCTCGCGTTGCGGATCACGGTGGTGCCGGTCCGGTGCGCGGCGGCCATGATCGCGTTCTCGGTGACGGTGTCGCCACGCTCGGTCAGCACGAAGGTGCGGTCCTTGCTGTCGGCCTCGGGGGCCTGAACCAGGTAGAAGCCGGACTTGGCCTCCACGGCGAGCCCGAACTGGCGCAGCGCCTGCATGTGCGGCTCCACGGTGCGGGTGCCGAGGTCGCAGCCGCCGGCGTAGGGCAGCTGGTACTCCTCGCGCTCGTCCAGGAGCGGGCCAAGGAGCATGATGACGCTGCGGGTGCGACGGGCCGCGTCCACGTCCATGGCGTCCAGGTCGAGGACGGCGGGGCGGCGGATCTGCAGATCGTTGTCGTTGAGCCAGGTGCACTCGACGCCGATGCTCGCCAGCACCTCGACGATCCGGTTGACCTCCTCGATGCGCGCCAGGCGGCGCAGCGTGGTGGTGCCGCGGTTGATGAGGCTGGCCAGCAGAAGCGCGACGCCGGCGTTCTTGCTGCTGTTGACGTCCACCGCGCCGCTGAGCTGATGTCCGCCCTCCACCCGCAGGTGGGTGACGCGCGGCCGCGCGGGAGTCAGGAGCGTCGCCTCGAACAGATCCTCCAGGCGGCGGATCATGCGCAGGCTCAGATTCTGCTTGCCGGTCTCCATACGGGCCACGGCGCTCTGGCTGGTGCCCAGCTCCTCGGCCAGCTTGCCCTGGGTCCAGCCCTTCTCGCTGCGGGCGTCGCGAAGCCAGGAAGCCAGGTGATCCATCGTCTCAGTCATGAGCACGAATATATCAGATGTGAGTTACCCGAGGGCAAATCGCGGGTCCGTCCGCTCGAATATGGGATACCTAAGTCATATCGTGCGATATTTCCCACGGCGTTTCGCGTCACGATCCGCGGGTCCGGGCCACTCAGCAGCCGCTGCCCGACGTGCCCGACGAGCCCGCCAGCCTCCGCACCCACCAGCCAGGTCAGTACACCACGTGCCAGACGCCCAGCAGCACCGAGGTCCCGACGGCCACCCCTGCGATGACCAGAGCACCCAGTGCCACCCAGGCGTCGACGATGGAGAGCCGGGACGGCCGGGCCCAGGTTCGCGGTCCCGCGCCGAAGCCCCTGGCCTCCATGGTCACGGCCAGACGGGAGGCCCGGCGGATCGACTGGACGAGCAGCCCGAAACTCTGCCCCAGCTTCGCAGCCAGAGCGGACACCAAGTTCCCGGAGGCGCCGACGCCACGTGCCCGCCGGGCCATGCCGATGATCTGCCACTCAGCCACCATGAGCCCCACCAGGCGGAGCGCCGCAAGGGTGCCCAGGACGAAGCGGTGCGGGAGGCGCGCCAGCTGTGCCAGGGCATCGGCCAGGTCGGTCGGCTCGGTGCACGCCATGACGATCACCGCCGGCAACGCGATCGCCAGGCCACGCAGCAGGAACCCGACACCCAGGAGCAGCGAATGTTCACCCATGGTCCAGATCCCGACACTGAAGATGAGCGGGCCCTTGTCCGGGGCGAGCACCGCCGTGCTCCAGCCGCCCAGGACGGCCGCGGCCACGAGCGGCCACGCCCTGGTCCACAGCAGGCGGAGATTCAGGCCCGCGAGCGGGAGCACGAGGAGCTCGCACAGCACCGCGATCCCGGCCGACAGCCAGTCGATCGACCACACGAGGGCGATGGTGATGATCGCCAGCGCGCCGAACTTGGACAGCGGATTCGCACGCCCCAGGAGCGGGAGCTCGGCGCGGGACGCCGCGTACGGGTCGATGACGGCGCGGTCGTCGGTCACGATGCTCATGCCTCCCCCTTCCCGGGTTCGTCTCCGGTTCGCACGACGGCGGCCGCGCCCGCAAGCTCCGGCCCCGGCGCTCGCCCGAGCACCAGCTCCGTGGCGCCGAGGGCGTGCGTGAAGTCGGCGTCGTGCGTGACGGAGAGAAGCGAGACGCCCTCGTCGAGCAGCTCGACCAGCAGCGACCCGAGCTCCGCCCAGGTGCGCGCGTCCTGTCCGAAGGTGGGCTCGTCCAGGATCAGCAGACGGGGATGGGCGGCGAGCACGGTCGCGACGGACAAGCGCCGCTTCTCGCCTCCGGACAGCGTGTACGGGTTGGCGTCGGCCAGCCCGTCGAGCCTCAGGCGGTGCAGCAGCTCGTCCACGCGTTCCTCGCCGCGGCCCAGCTGCCGCGGCCCGAAGCGCAACTCATCCAACACACTGCCGGTCACGAACTGGTGCTCCGGCTCCTGGAACACCGTGCCGATCCGCGTGATCAGCTCCTTCGCCTTCCAGCGGTACGGCTCCGGATGCCGGGGCACGGCAGCACCCGCGGCCAGCAGGTCGGACGAGCCGACGACGGCGCCCCCGGCCGGGGCGAGCAGCCCCGCCAGGGTGAGGGCCAGGGTCGATTTACCCACGCCGTTGGGCCCGGTCACCGACAGCGCGCTGCCGGCCCGCAATTCCAGATCCACCCCACTCAGCACGGGAACGGTTTTCCGGGCGGCGAGCCCACGACGCGACGCCGACGCCCGGCTCACGGCCAGGCCCCGGGCTTCCAGAAGAACCGCACCGGCAGGAGACCCCACGGCATGGGACGCCACGGGACCACCGCTCGAACGGCCGACCGTGCGATCTCCGGAACGGCTTGCGCCGGCCAGCACTGGCACCCGGCCCGGGATCCAGACCCCCTGGGCCGCCAGCGCGTCCCCCTGGGCGTCGAGAACGGCGTCGGGATCACCCGAGGCGACCACACCGGACGGCCCCTCGGCTCCCGCACCCAGGACCACCACACGGTCCACCGAGTCCTTCCACACCTCCACCCTGTGCTCCACCACCAGGAGTGTCGCGCCGGAAGCGGCGACCGCGCGGATCACGGCATCGCGGACCTCGAGCACGCCATCGGGGTCCAGGTTGGCGGTGGGCTCATCCAGCAGCACCAGTCCGGGGCGCATCGCGAGCACCCCTGCGAGCGCCAGTCGCTGTTTCTGCCCACCGGATAAGGCATGGGTGGGGTGGTCGAGGGGCAGGAACCCGAGCCCGACGTCGTGCAGGGCCTGGCGGACCCGTGGCCAGATCTCGGAGGGCGGCACGGCGAGGTTCTCCGCGCCGAAGGCGACGTCGTCGCCCACGCGGCCGAGCACCACCTGCGTCTCCGGATCCTGCTGGACGAGACCGGCCCGGCCCCGGGCATCCCGGGGTACGCGGCCGTCGATCAGGAGCGTGCCGGACTCGTCGGCGTCGTCGTCCTCCGCAGAGCCGAGGACTCCGGCAAGAGCGTGGAGCAGCGTCGACTTGCCCGCGCCGGACGGACCCAGCAGGAGGACCTTCTCCCCGGGTTCCAGGTCCAGGTCGAGCCCTGCCACAGCGGCCCGGCTGCGGCCGCCGTGACGCCAGCCCCAGCCTCGTGCCGTGACCCGGGCCGGCCGCACGCCGCCGGCGACTCCGCCCATGATCAGCCGAAGACCGGCTCGGTACCGGCCTTGCGGGAGGCGAAGGAGGAGAGGGCACCGGTCCGGGCCAGGCCACGCGTGGCAACCCAGGACAGCGCGCCTGCGATCACGGCGCCGGAGATGAGGCAGAAGAGGATGTAGAGGAACTTGGCGGTGCCGTCGTAGGCGATGTTCCAGCCCCAGGGCAGGAAGCTGTCGTTGAGACCGCAGAAGAGTCCGGACGCCGCCCCGGCCAGAACCGCGGTGGGCAGGTTGAACTTCCGGTAGAGGAACGCGGCGAAGATCAGCTCCGCGCCGAGGCCTTGGAGCAGCCCGGAGATCAGCACGGTGAGCCCGTACTGCGAGCCCATGATGAGCTCACCGCTCGCGGCCACGGCCTCGCAGAAGATGGCGGCGCCGGGCTTGCGGATGATGAGGGCGCCGAGCACGGCAGGGATCATCCACCCGCCGGCGTAGAGGCCCGAGAGCGGAGCGTAGGCGGCGGTCAGCGGGGTGATCAGGTTCGCGCCCTGGGACCACGCCCAGAACAGCACGCCACCGGCCACGGCGATCAGTGCCGCCACCACGATGTCCACCACGCGCCAGCCACGACGCTGGGCAACAGCCTGAGTAGTCATTGTCATCCTCCTGGGATTACAGGAGGGGAGGTGCCCGGAGGCACGTTCTGAGATGCTCGACTCCCTATCGCCGGTACTAACCGGATCAGGTTCGAGGGTCTGCGGTTGCTCCGCACTCTCAGCGCCCACACACCCTGCGGTGGCGGCGCTCCCCTGTCGTTCGTTGTGCACCCCAGTTTATACCTGCACGACGACGCCGGCGCAGGCCCCGCTGTCACATTCCCCGGGCGCCGCGAGAGTGAGCCCGGGCCGGGTGCGCGCGGGACGCCCACCGATGGCTGAACTCGCTATGGAGAGCCCGAGCACGCTGTCGCCCGTAGCGATCTCGAACCCCCGGCAGCGAGCTCAGCGCCGCGCCTACGGACAACACACGGGTGGCCCTCCTCACGAAACTTGGTCCCGTCTCTTCGCCATCGTTAGGCTCACACGCAAGCCGAACGTGACGATGGAAGAAGACTGATGCGCCCCCAGAAGGCCGGACTAACCGCCAAGACCCTCCTCGCCTCGCTGTCCCTCGTGGTCGCCGCGGGGACGCTGGGAGCGTGCGGGGCGCCGTCGTCGTCCAGTGCCTCCGCGCCGTCCGCGAGCGCCACCCCCAGCAGCACCGCACCGGCCACGCCGTCCGCCGAGCTCATGGCGAAGCTGGTCCCTTCTGATGCGAGGATCATCGCCAACCCGGCGAAGCCGCGGACCACGCTCATCCTCTTCACCGATTACCAGTGCCCGTACTGCGCCAAGATGGACACGCTGATCGAGCGGGCCAAGAAGGAGTACGGCTCCGAGGTGCGGATCGTCGTGCGCAACTTCCCGCTCCCCATGCATGAGAACGCCCCGCTCGCGGCCAAGGCCGTGGAGGCCGCGGCTGAACAGGGCGCCCTGGAGAAGATGGGCCACCTCGTGTTCAGCAAGCAGGCCGAGTGGGCCAAGTCCACGTCGGGCCAGGCGGAGACCTTCACCGGGTACGCCCGCGAGCTCGGGCTGAACATGGACCGCTTCGCCAAGGACTTCACGTCCCCGGCCGTCGCGACCCGTGTCCAGCGGGACCTCGACGACGCCAAGGAACTCGGCCTGCGGGGCACCCCGTCCCTGGTCCTGGAAGGTCAGCTGCTGCAGGTCGACTCCAGCGACTACAACACCCTGAAGTCCCCGCTGGATCAGGTTCTGGGGAACTGAGCGCCGCCCCGGTCCGGGGCGTCCGCCAGCTCTCCACCACGGGTTCTCCACCAGGCCCCCGTGCCCGCTGCCTACTGCTGAGTCCGCTATCGAACGAGCAGCACACCAAGCCCAAACTTTGCACTCGGTCCCCTAATTGCACTGGGTGCACAAATTGCCGTACCATCGGAGCATGGACTCCACCACTTTCCTGGACGGAACTCCACCGGATCATCCCCACGGCGGCTCCGCGGAGGAGAAGACCTCTCGCCGCGAGCTCAATAAGCAGGCCACTCGCGCCGCCATCATCGAGGCCGCGGTCAACCTGCTCTCCGAGAACGGCCTGGGCAACTTCACGGCGGAGGACCTGGCCGACGCCGTCGGCATCTCCCGCCGCACCTTCTTCAACTACTTCCCGAGCCCCGAAGCGGCCCTGGCGGCCACGGTCCAGAACTTCCTGGACGGCGCCATCGAGGAGTTCCGCCAGCGCCCCGCCGACGAGACGATCCTCGACTCCGCGATCGCCGCGGTCATGGCGCTCGTCGAGCCCGGATCGCTCTCCCGCATGGCGCGGATGTGCCTCCTGACCGAGAACCAGCCCCAGGTCCAGCGCTGGCAGCTCATGGCCTGGGACGATGCCACCAGCAAGCTCAGCGCCGCCGCGGTGGAGCGTCTGGGAACAAAAGCCGACCCCTTCTTCGTCAGAACCATGGTGGGCGCCATCATCGGCGCCGGGAAGGCCGCCATGGAGTACTGGCTGGAACACGAGGCACCTCGCAGTGGACAGGTGACGGATGCCCACAGCATGGTCCTCAGAAACCTCATCACTCAGGCGCTCCAGCACCTCCGCAACGGCTTCGCCTGAGCGGCCCGCCCTGGAGAATCCGGAACATCCGGAACACCGCAACACCAGACCTCCCGTCCACTCGCACTCCGCCCCGCACCACCGGCACCAACAAAGGCACAGACCATGGCACTCCTGCTCTACAGGCTCGGCAAGTTCTCCTACCGGCACCGCTGGTGGGTCGTCTCCTTCTGGCTCGTGGTACTTCTGGCCGTGGGCGGCTCCGCCGCACTGTTCAAGGGACAGCTGACCAACGAGTTCAAGATCCCGGGCACCGAGACCCAGCGGGTCATCGACCACCTCAAGCAGGCACTGCCCGAGGCTGCCGGCGGCACGGCGTCCGTGGTGTTCCAGAACAAGGACGGCAAGCCGTTCACGGACGAGCAGAAGAAGGCCGTCTCCGACGCCCTGACCAAGCTCAACGGCACCTCGCAGGTCCAGTCCAGCGTCGACCCGTTCACCACGCAGGCCGAGGTGGACGCCGCCCCGGCCAAGCTGGCAGCGGCTCAGAAGCAGCTCGACGCCGGCAAGGCCCAGCAGGAGGCCGGCAACAAGCAGCTGGACGACGCCAAGAAGCAGCTGGACAGCGCCAAGGCGCAGGCCGCCGCAGCCCAGAACTCGGGCGTGCAGGTGCCCGCCGCCCAGGCCGAGGCCGCAGCCGCCCAGATCGCCGCCGCCGAGAAGGACTACAACGCCGGCCGCGCCAAGGCCGACGCAGCCGCCAAGGAACTCGCGAGCCACCAGGCCGAGCTGGACTTCAACAAGCGCAAGTCCGACGCCTCGCAGGGCATCCGCTTCGTCTCCAAGGACGACACGGTCGCGGTCGCGCAGATCACCTTCAAGGGCTCCCTGAGCGCCCTCTCCACCGAGGACCGGGACCACGTGGTGAACAGCCTCGTCGCCACGGAGAACACCGGACTCAACGTCTACCCGAGCAAGGAGCTCTCCGAGGATCTGGGGAGCCTGGCCGGACCCGCGGAGATCATCGGCCTCTGCGTGGCGGTGCTGGTCCTGATCATCATGCTCGGCACCTTGATCGCCGCGGGCCTTCCGCTCCTCATGGCGATCGCCGGGGTGGGCGTGGGCGTCGGTGGCACCATCGCGCTCTCGGGCGTCATCCAGATGAACAGCATGACGCCGATCCTGGCCCTCATGCTCGGGCTGGCCGTCGGCATCGACTACTCCCTCTTCATCGTCAACCGGCACCGTGGTCAGATCCTGTCCGGCATGTCGATGGAGGAATCCGTCGCCCGCGCCACCGGCACGAGCGGCAACGCCGTGTTCTTCGCCGGCGTCACGGTGGTCATCACGCTGGCCGCCCTCGCCGTACCCGGCCTGCCGTTCCTGAGCCTCATGGGGCTGGCCGCCGCAGCCACGGTCGCCGTGTCGGTGCTCGTCTCCCTGACCCTCACTCCCGCGGTGCTCGGTCTGATCGGCAAGCGCGTCATCTCGAAGCGAGGCTGGCGGCGCGCCGCGGACAGCGCCGCGCACCCGCTGGCAGATGACGACGACGCCGCGCGCGGCTGGGGCGCCTGGGTCACTAAGTGGCCGTGGCTGGCTGTGGTGGTGTCCGTCGTCGTGCTGGGCGTGGTGGCCCTTCCCGCGCAGAAGCTGCACCTGGCACTGCCGGACGGCGGTTCCGAGGCCGCCGACTCCAGCGCGTACAAGGCGTACTCCACCATCAGCACGTCCTTCGGGGACGGCATGAACGGACCGATCGTGGTGGTCGGCGAGTTCCCGGCCGGTCTGAGCGAGCAGGACGCCGCCCTCAAGCAGCTCGACCTGGCCGACCGCCTGCGCTCCGTCCCGGGCGTCGTCGCGGCCGTGCCCGCCAAGCTCAGCGACGACCGCCAGACCGCCGTGTTCCAGGTGATCCCCACCGAGGGTCCGGCGAGCGAGAAGACCGTCCAGGTGGTCGCGGACATCCGCGCCAAGGGGGCGGACATCCAGCGGGATCTCGGCGTGAAGATCGGCCTGACGGGTCAGACCACCGCGAACATCGATGTCTCGAACAAGCTGATCGAGGCCCTGCCGCTGTACCTGAGCATCGTCGTGGGCCTGTCCCTGATCCTGCTGCTTCTGGTGTTCCGGTCCATCTGGGTCCCGGTCCTTGCGACCGCCGGCTTCCTGCTGTCGCTGGCCGCCTCGTTCGGCGCGGTCGTGGCCGTGTACCAGTGGGGCTGGCTGGGCTCCGTGTTCGACGTCCCGCACCCCGGCCCGATCCTGAGCATGCTGCCCATCATCCTGATCGGCGTGCTGTTCGGCCTCGCGATGGACTACCAGGTGTTCATCGGCTCCGGCATGCGCGAGGCCTATGTCCACGGTGCGAAGGCCAAGGCGGCCGTCCGGATCGGCTTCAAGCACGCCGCCGTCGTGGTCACCGCCGCAGCGATCATCATGACCAGCGTGTTCGCGGGCTTCATCTTCAACCACCTGACGATGGTCCGGCCCCTCGGCTTCTCCCTGGCGTTCGGCGTGCTGGTGGACGCGTTCGTGGTGCGCATGACCCTGATCCCCGCGGCCATGCACCTCCTGGGCAAGCGCGCCTGGTGGCTGCCGGCCTGGCTGGAGAAGCACCTTCCGGACGTCGATGTGGAGGGCGCGCGCCTGAACCAGGACCACGGTGAGGACTCCGCGAAGGCCGACGACGCCGGCGGGCCGGCTCCCGCCCTGGCCACAGCGACGGCGGGCGTCTCGGCCCCTGCCGCCTCCGCAGCGGGCGCGTCGGCGACCGCCCCGGCCACCGCTGCGGCGAGCCCCGCGAAGCCGAAGAAGAAGGCGAAGGGGAAGCGCGTCGTCGTCGAGCGGCCGGAGGAGCCGCACGCCCACACCGGTTCCCACGCGCTCATCCAGCTCCCCGACGCCGAGCCGCGCGAGCTGGGCAACCCGATCCCGGGCGGGCGCCGGGAAGCCCGCCAGCGCGAACGGCTGATCGAGACGGGGATGATCCCCGTGGTGCCGGCCGCGGGTGAGCAGGACACCCAGCGTGACGACGAGCCCGAGAGCGACCCGGTGAACGCCGGCCGCTGACCCGTCCCGCACGCGCACTGAGCCCCCGCCCACCCGGCGGGGGCTCAGTGCGTTCCGAGGCAGTGCGTTCCAAACCCACAAGCTCGCTTGGGGACCCCTGCGTACTAGCGCCTAGTCCGCTCCCCCAAACTGGCAAGCTCGCTTGGGGCCCCTCGCGTACTAGGCTTACAGTGACGGCATTGTCAGCACCGTGAGGGAGAAACATGCAGCTTCTGTTCAAATTGCTCGGTACGGCCGTGAGCATCGGCGCAGGTCTCGTGGGGTCGAAGCTGGTGAACGCCGCGTGGGAGAAGGCCACGGGCAACAAGCCCCCGCAGAAGGGCGACGACGCCGAGGCGAGCCTCCGCGCCGCCCTCAGCTTCGCGGTCATCTCCGCCGCCGTGAGCGCCGTGATCCAGGTCCTCACCAACCGTGGCACCCAGCAGGCCATCGCCAAGTTCAACAAGTCGCGGGACGTCGTCTGATCTGACGGCCGACCCGCCACCCGCATCGCGAGTGGGTCTTTCGGTCACCATCCCGTCCGGGATCCGGTGACCGCAAGGCCCACTCGCGGCGTTTCCGGTACTTTCAGCCCTCGGCGGGCGCGTGGCTGTCGTGGGCCGAGCAGTGCGACTGCCCGCCGTAAACCGGGACCGGCGCGGGGTCGATGTCCGCGTCATGCACCACCTCGCCGCCCACCAGCGTCAGGGCGGCGCGGTGTTCCAGGAGCGCTGCGGGGTCCTGCTCGTGGTCGTAAAGATTCCCGCTCCAGGCCACCAGATCGGCCAGCGCGCCGGGCCTGATGACGCCGAGTTCGTGCTCCGCATGCCAGGCCCAGGCGCCTTCGGCCGTGTAGCCGCGGAGGGCCTGATCCAGGGTGAGGCATTCCGCCGGAGTCCAGGCGTCCGAGCCGTCCAGCCCGGCCCGGGTGAGCGCCGAGTAGAAGCCCACCACGGGATCCATCTCGCCCACCTGCCAATCGCTGGACAGGGCCACATGCGCTCCGGATTCCATGAGCGACCGGAACCGCCAGGCCCTGTCCCAGCGCTGTTCGCCCACGTTCTCCATCCACGTCCCGGCCACGAGATCCGGGGAGCAGTGCCGCGGCTGCATGGCGGCGGTGACGCCGAGGTCACGGAACCGCGGAAGGTCCGCGGGGTCCAGGCATTCGACGTGGACGATCCCGTGGCGGCGGTCCGTGGTCCCGTTGGCGCGCGCCGCGTGCTCGATCGCGTCCAGCGCCAGACGGATGCCGCCGTCTCCGGTCGCATGGGTGTGGGTCTGGAAGCCGAGGCGATCCAGCTCGGTGACGATCCGCGTGAGTTCGCCCAGGGCCGCCGAGGGGTGCCCGCGATGGCCGGGACGGTTCGCGTAATCATCCAGCATCCAGGCGGTGTGGGGTTCGATCACGTCGTCCGCGTAGAGCTTGATGGGTCCGAGGCGGAGGCGGTCGTGGGACGGGCCGTGGTCGACGGCGTCACGGAGCTCGCGGCGGAAGGCGTCGTCGGCGTCGACAGGGTGGAAGAGCGCCGCGATCACGCGGGAGGACAGCTTGCCCTCGCGGATCGCGCGCTCCAGGAGGGGCACTTCGGCGAGCGGGACCTGCGGCTCGACGACCGTGGTGATGCCCGTGGCTGTGGCCATCTCCAGGCTCGAGAGGAATTTCCGGTAGCGGCGGTCCGGGGAGTACATCGGGATGTCCCGCTGGAGACCCGCGAGGCCCGCCGTGGTCATGGCGCTCGTGTAGAAGTCGGTGACCCAGCCGGTGGGGCGGCCGTCGGCGTCGAGCTCGGGGTTGCCCCACGGGATGTCCCCGCCCTCCCTGATGCCCTCGCCACTGATGCCGAGGACCCGCAGGGCCGCTTCGTTGAGCCAGACGGAGTGCTGGTCGTAGGTGGTGACGAACACCGGGCGGTCCGTCAGGCCGTCCAGGTCGCGGGCGTTCGGGCGGCGGCCGGGGACCACCGAGTAGACGGCGTTCTCGGCGCAGATCCAGTCCAGCTCGGGGCGGCGGTCCGCGAGTTCCTTGATCCGCCTGCGGACCTCCTCGAGCGTCTCGGCGCCCTCGAGACTGACCGCGTCGGCGTCGAACCCGAGGAGGAGATGGTTGTGCGAATCGATCACGCCCGGGGTGACCAGCGCGCCGTCGAGGTCCCTGGTCCGGCGGGCCGACGGCGCTTCCGCCGCGCTGCCCACATAGCTGATACGGCCGTCGGTGATGCCCACGGCCTCGGCCCACGGCTGAGCGGGATCGAAGGTCCGGACGGTCGCGCGGGTCAGGAGGAGATCGAGCATGGCGGGGTCCTGTCGGGAGTCAGAGGAATTCTTTGACATCATCGTCAAATAACTCTCTCAGTGAAGCACCGGCGCTCTGCTAACGTCAAGGCATGGCGAGGCCGAGCAACCAGACTGCACGACGCGAGAAGCTCGTGGCCGCCGCATTGGAGGCGGCATCGGAACGCGGGCTGCGCTCCATCTCGATGACCGACGTCGCGGCGAAAGCCGGCCTGACCAGGGGCGCCGTCCTCTACTACTACGAGGATCTGGACGAGCTGCTCGTGGAGGCGCACCGCGCCGGCGTCGCACGTTTCTGCGACGCCCGCGATGCGATCGTGGCCGGTCTGCCCACCGCCGCCGCCCGTCTCGCGGCGGCCATCCGGCACGGCCTTCCGAGCGGCCCGGACGATGCCCTCATGCGCCTGCTCTACGAATTCGACGTCCTCGCCGGGAACTCCGCGTTGCACCACGAACTCGTCGAGGCCATGTACCGGCGACAGCTCCGGACGTACCAGGGCGTCCTGGAGGGCGGCGCGGCGAACGGGGACTTCACCCTCCGCCTGCCCGTCGAGACCCTGGCCATGAACCTCGTCGCGCTCGAAGACGCGTACGGCCTGCACATCACGGCGGGGAACAGCCTCATCACCGTCGCCACGGCCGAACAGGCGATGCGCGACGCCGCAGCCGCCCTGGGCGCGACGCCCGCCTGAGGGGCGCCTCCCTGAGCGGGGGACGGTCAGTCCTGCGACTTGCGCTCCTCCGCGGCCTGGGACACGACGGCGGCGAGGTCGTCCTCCGTCAGCAGCTCCGGGTGGCGGTGCTTGGTGCGGTAGCCGGCGCGGCTGACCATGTGCGCGGAGATCGGCACCGTCAGCAGCTGGAAGAGCCAGGCGAGCAGGAGCACGGGCCAGACCACCCAGCTGCGCATCTGGAGCCCCAGCGCCACGAAGACGAGCAGCAGGCCCAGGACCTGCGGCTTGCTGGCGGCGTGCATGCGGCTCATGAGGTCCGGGAAACGGACCATGCCCACCGCGGCGCCGAGGCTCAGCAGAGCGCCGAGGGTCAGGGCCACACCACTCAGGATGTCCACCACGCTGTTCCAGTCGATGCCAGTCCCGTCAGCGGTCATCGCGGGGCTCCTCACGGCGGTCCTGCACGAAGCGTGCGACGGTCACGGAACCGATGAAACCCACCACGGTCAGCGAGATCACCAGGATCAGATTGTTCAGGTGCCGGTGCACAGCCATGTCGATGCACAGGGCCGTGACCACGATGCTCAGCAGCACGTCCGTGGCGAGCACGCGGTCCAGCAGGGACGGGCCCTTGGCGATGCGGTAGATCGCCGCGGCGGAGGCGAGCCCCAGCGCCACGACGGCCACCGTCACGAAGACCGGGTTGATCATGCCGTCACCTCCCCGGCCCGTTCGGCCTTCAGGCGTTTCAGTTCTTCGCGGGAGCCCATGACGTCGATGAGCTTCGCCTCGATGCGGCGCACCCCGGCGCGCACCTTCTCGGCGTCGGCATCGGTGTGCACATCCAGCGCGTGCAGGTACAGGGTGGAGGTGGAGCGGTCGACCTCCACGACCATGGACCCCGGGATCCACGAGCTGACGTGCCCCACGGCCGTCAGGATGAGGTCCGAGTGGCTGCGCAGCGGCACGCTCAGCACCGCGTTCCGCACCTTCGGACCCTGGAAGACCGCCACGAGGCTGACCTGGAGCGAAGCCCACGCCATGCGCGCCAGCACCTCGATGCCGAACGCGATCGCGTGGAACACGTTGAAGCGCCCGCTCAGCTGCACCGGCGGCAGGTAGAACACCCGCGTCACGGCGATGGCCAGCAACGCGCCGAAGAGCAGCGTCCCCGGGCTGAAGTCCTGCCAGAGCATGGCCCACACCAGCATCAGCCAGATGAGCAGGGGCAATTCCTGCAGGAACCGGATCTTGCGGCGGTGGAGACTCATCGCGCACCTCCCTGAGTGTCAGCGGCCGGGGATTCCGCGGGCGACGGCGGCGCCTCCTTGGGTGGCACCGCCACCTCCGGGCCGAGCACCGCATGGATGTACGAACTGCGGTCCAGCATCTGGGCGGCGGACCGGTCCGCGAGCCCGAAGAGCGGACCGGCGAACACCGTCAGGGCCACGCCCAGGACGACGAGTGCCGCCGTCGGGGCGACCATGCCGCGCGGCATGAGGCGCCGTGCCGCCGCGCCCGTGGTGAGGAGCTCGGGCTCCGGGTCCTCGGCGTCGTCGGTCGTGCGCCAGAAGGCGCGGTTCCACACACGGGCGATCGCCAGCAGCGTCAGCAGCGAGGCGAATACGCCGCCCACCACGAGGATCACGGCGAGCACGGTCCCCTGCGCGATACCGGCCTGGAGCAGGCCCAGTTTGCCCAGGAAGCCGGAGAACGGCGGGATGCCTGCCAGGTTCATCGCCGGGATGAAGAAGAGCACGGCCAGGAGCGGGGACAGCTTGCCCAGACCGCCGAGACGGTCGAGGGAGGAGCTGCCCGCCCGGAGTTCCACCAGGCCCGCCACCAGGAAGAGTGAGGTCTGGATGGTGATGTGGTGCGCCACGTAGAAGACGGCGGCGCCCAGACCCGCGGTGGAACTCAGGGCCAGCCCGAACACCATGTACCCGATGTGGGAGACGAGGGTGAAGGACAGGAGACGTTTGATGTCGTTCTGTGCGACGGCGCCCAGGATGCCCACCACCATGGTCAGCAGCGCGACCACCATGAGGGGCTGGTTGAGGGTGTCGCCCGGGAACAGAAGCGTCTCCGTCCTGACCATCGCATAGACGCCGACCTTCGTGAGCAGGCCCGCGAACACCGCGGTGACCGGCGCCGGGGCCGTCGGATACGAGTCGGGGAGCCAGAAGGACAGCGGGAACACGGCCGCCTTGATGCCGAACGCCACGAGCAGCATGACGTGCAACAGAGTCTGTATGCCGGGGTCGAGCTGCGCGAGCTTCACGGCCAGGTCCGCCATGTTCACGGTGCCGGTGGCCGCATAGATCATCCCGATCGCGATCAGGAAGAGCAGCGAGGACACCACCGACACCACCACGTACGTGACGCCGGCCCGGATGCGCGCCTCGGTCCCGCCGAGGGTCATGAGCACGTAACTCGCGGTGAGCAGGATTTCGAAGCCCACGTAGAGGTTGAACAGATCGCCCGAGAGGAATGCGTTGGACACGCCCGCGATCAGGATCAGGTAGCTCGGGTGGAAGATCGACACCGGGCCGTCGTAGCCGGATTCACTGGCGCCCTGGGCCGAGGCGTACAGGAGCACGCAGAGGCTCACGGCCGAGGAGACCACGAGCATCAGCGACGAGAAGGCGTCCACCACCATGACGATGCCGAACGGCGGGAACCAGTGCCCCAGCCGCACGGCCGTGGTGCCGCCGTCCCAGCTGGAGGCCAGGAGGAAGCATTCGAGCACCAGCGTCAGGGACAGGACCGAGACGCTGACGGTGCGCTGTGCCCGGGGATGCCGGACGAGCGTGAACGCCACGGCAGCGCCCAGGATCGGCAGCAGGACGGCCAGGGGGGCCAGGTACGCGAGATTGACGCTCATGCCCGGCCTCCTTCCCCGGGGTGCTGTCCATGGTCGGCTTCAGGGTCGGAGCGGTGGTTCCAGCCCTCTTGGGGCTCGACGCCGGGCTGCGGGCCGGCGCCGTCGGCTGCCGGACCGCGCGTCCCGCCGTCGGCGGAGCGGGTCTCGGTGTCCACGCCGTCCGCCAGGGCGGCCCCCGAACTGGACGCCGCGGAACGGGTTCCCTCGGAGATGTCGGAGCCCTCGGCGTTCTCGCCGCCCTCCCCCGCGGAGCCGTCGACGCGAGCGGCGCCGTGGGCGTGGGTGGCGGCGCCCACGGCGGCGAGGACCGCGCCGTGCTGGGCGTCGTCGTCGGCGGTGAGCGGGAACTCGGTGGTCTCCTCCGGAACGACGGCGTCGTCCTCGGCGTCGAAGCTGGGCGTGTTGGCCACTCTCTGGTCTTCCGTGTCGTCCGCGATGACGTCCTGGCGGCCCAGGACCCACGTGCGGTAGATGATGCCGAGCATGAACGCCGTGACCGCGAAGCTGATGACGATCGAGGTCAGGATGAGGGCCTGAGGGAGGGGGTCGTTGTAGTCGTGCGGGTCGGTGCCCTTGACGAACAGCGGGGCCAGGCCCGCGTATCCGCCCGTCACCAGGATCAGCAGATTGGTGGCGTTGGCCAGGAGCATGAGACCGAGCGTGACGCGGGTGAGGCTGCGCTCCAGCAGGAGGTAGATGCCGCACGCGTACAGGATCCCCATGATCACCAGGAGGGTCATATTGGCGCTCATCGTGCCGCCACCTCACTTTCCTCCTCGAGTTCGACATCGATCTGGGCGCCGAAGCCCCTCAGCACGTCCAGCACCAGGCCGATCACCACGAGATACACCCCGATGTCGAAGAAGGTGCTGGTCACGAATTTCACGTCGCCCACCACGGGCAGGCTGAAGTGCACGATGGCGCTCTGGAACACGTTCCCGCCGAGCAGGAGCGGGGCGAGTCCGGACACGGCGGCCAGGGCGAGGCCGATGCCGAGCACGAGGCCCGGGCTCATCCGGAGGGCCTCCGCGAGTTCGAAGCGACCGCCGGCCAGGTACCGGATGGTCAGGGCCATGCCGGCCATCAGGCCGCCGGCGAAGCCGCCGCCCGGGAGATTGTGACCCGCGAACAGCAGGTACACGGAGAGCACCACCATGGTGTGGAAGATGAGCCGTGTGACCACTTCGAAGAGGATCGACCGGCGTTCCGGCGCCAGCGTCCGGCCGGCCACGATCCACGGGTTCCGCAAGGCCAGCCCGGTCTTGGCGCGCGGCGGCGCCCCGAACTTGCGGGCCGTGGCCAGCGCCGCGGCCTCTGCGGAGCCTTCCGCCTGGACCCGCACCCGGCCGACACTGCCGGTCTCCACCCCGGCGCTGCGGCCGAGGCTGTTGCCGATGTTCCGGACGAAGATCAGGCTGGCGACGCCGGTGGCGGCCAGGGCGAGCACCGAGATCTCCCCGAAGGTGTCCCAGGCCCGCAGGTCCACGAGCGTCACGTTGACCACGTTGAGGCCGCCGCCCTGTTCGTAGGCGAGCTTCGGGAAGTCGAGGGAGATGGGCGACGCCACCCGGGAATCCGTGGCGAAGAGCGCGAACACCACCATGGCGGCGCCGAAGGCCAGGCCAAGGATCACGCGGATCACCCGGAAGTGGCCGCCCGTGCGGTCCCGGAGTTCCGGGGGAAGCCGGCGCATGGCCAGGACGAACGCCACCAGAGCCACCGTCTCCACGAGCATCTGCGTCAGCGCAAGGTCCGGAGCGCCCTGCAGGGCGAAGATCAGGGCCATGCCGTAGCCCGTCACGGACACGAAAAGCACGGCCATGAAGCGTTTGTCGGCGCGGACCGCGCCGAAGGCGCCGATCACGATCGCCAGGCCGATGAGCCACTGGAAGGGCGAGCCGGGGTCGATCCAGTACAGATTGGACGGCACCGCCTGCCCGTGCCAGAGCAGCGTGACCGACGGCATGATGACCGCGACGGCGAGGATCACCACCAGGTAGAAGAACAGGGAACCGCGCTGGGTGCGGCCCGTGACCCAGACGGCAGTGTCATCGAGCCCGCCGATGACGTGCTGGTAGACCCGGTCCGCTTCGGGAACCTTCGGCATCGCAGCCTGGAAGCGGGTGACCCGCTCCCGCGCGATCACGAGCAGGGTGCCGACCAGGAAAGTGACGGCGGTCAGGCCGAGCGCCGCCGTGAAGCCGTGCCACAGCTCGAGGTGGCCGGCGGAGGCCGCCTCCTCGATGTGCTCCTCGGTCTCCTGGAAGAGCGCCGCGTACGGCTGGACCCACGAATCCACCGGCACGGGCCACAGGCCGTAGACGAGACTGAGCGCGGCCAGGATGGCGGGCGATGCGAGGAAGGAGAAACGGATCGGCTTGAACGGTGTGGGCGGCACGCCCGGCTTCGTCGAGAAAGCACCCCATATGAACCGAGCAGAATATGCGAACGTGAGTATAGATCCCACCACGATGCCGATCAGCACCACCGGACCCCAGGGACCCGGCGCCGTCGACGTCTCGCCCGTGGCCCAGTCGACGAACGCAGTGAACACGCTCTCCTTGGCCACGAATCCGGCGAGCGGCGGAATGCCGGCCATGGAGGCCGCGGCCAGCACGGCCACGACGCCGAGCGCCCGGGAGGAGCGGAACACCCCGGAGAGCTTGCGGACGTCACGCGTGCCCGTCTGATGGTCGATGATGCCCACCACCAGGAACAGCGCGGCCTTGAACAGACCGTGCGCGAGGAGCAGCGCGAGGCCCGCGAGGCCCGCTTCCGGGGTGCCCAGGCCCACGACCATCGTGAGGAAGCCGAGCTGCGACACCGTGCCGTAGGCCAGGATGAGCTTGATGTCCGTCTGGCGGAGCGCCCGGTAACCGCCCACCAGCATGGTGATGAGCCCCAGACTGAGGACGACGGGGAGCCACGTCTCGGCCTGCGAGAATCCCGGCGCCAGACGCGCCACCAGATAGATGCCGGCCTTCACCATGGCGGCCGCGTGAAGGTACGCGCTCACCGGGGTCGGCGCGGCCATCGCGCCGGGCAGCCAGAAGTGGAACGGGAAGAGCGCGCTCTTGGTGATGGCGCCGACCAGCACCAGCACGACGGCGACGCTCAGCGCGGCGGCCGCGGCGCCGTCGCGGTTCGCGCCGGTCAGGAGGGCCGGGGCGCGCTCCAGGAGGGTCGAGACGCGGCTGGTCCCGGTGATCTGGGCCATCATGAGGAGGCCGATCAGCATGGTCAGACCGCCGGCCGTGGTGACGATCAACGCGGTGAGGGCGGAGCGTCGGGCGGACAGGCGGGCCCGGGCGTAGCCGATCAGGAGGTAGGACAGGATCGTGGTCAGTTCCCAGAACACGAACATGAGGATGAGGTCATCCGAAGTGACCAGGCCGAACATGGCGCCCGCGAAGGCCAGGAGCTGAGCGCCGAAACTGCCCAGATCGGCGTCGTCCGCCTTGAAATAGCGGGCGCAGTACGCGAGCACGAGCGATCCCACGCCGAGGACCAGGAGGCACATCACCCAGGACAGCGGATCCATGCGGAAAGTCAGGTCCAGCTGGAGCTGCGGGATCCAGTCGAAGTGCTCCACGAGGCCTGCGCCGTAGGCGGCGGGGTACTGGAAGAGCAGCCAGACGAAGGCGGCGGCAGGGGCCGCGGCCAGGAGGTAGAAGGCGTTCCGCCCCAGGCGCTTGAAGATCAGCGGAGCCACCGCGGCAAGCGCGAAAAGGGAACAGAGGACTAGGGTCACGTGGTCATCACCACTTCCGGTGTTGCTGGCCGCGGGCAGTCCTGTCATCCGGAGCGGTTCCTTAAACAGGTGTCTTCTCATTTTAGCAACTGGCGCCCGCTACTATTCGTGCTATGAGCCCCGAAGCGACTTACAACGCCGGTAGCGAACACGTGTCGCAGGAGACCGGACGGCGGCGGGGCATGGTCCTGGCCTGGGCCTCGTGGGACTGGGGTTCGGCCTCGTTCAACGCGGTCATGACGACGTTCGTTTTCACCGTTTACCTGACGTCCAAGGCGTTCGGCGGCGAGGATCACGCTTCCGGGGTCCTGGGGCTGGGCTTCGGACTCGCGGGCTTCGCGATCGCCCTGCTCGCCCCGGTGACGGGGCAGCGCGCCGACGCGGGCGGACGGCGGAAGCTCTGGCTCGGCATCTACAGCGCCGTGGTGGTCATCCTCATGGCGCTGTGCTTCTTCGTGCGGCCCGAGCCCGAGTACCTCCTGCTCGGCGTGATCCTCATCAGCGTGGGGCACGTGTTCTTCGAACTGGCCGGGGTCAACTACAACGCCATGCTGACCCAGATCTCGACTCCGGCGACCATCGGAAGGGTCTCCGGCTTCGGCTGGGCCGCCGGGTACCTGGGCGGGATCGTGGCACTGCTGCTGGTGCTCCAGCTGTTCGTCCAGCCCGCGTTCCAGTGGTTCGGCGCCTCGACCGACGACGCCCTCAACATCCGCCTCGTGGCGCTCTTCTCCGCGGTGTGGTTCGGAGTGTTCGCACTGCCGGTGTTCTTCCGGGTCCCGGAACCGCCGGTCCGGCCAGGCGAGGCGCGGGTGGGCTTCCTGCAGTCCTATGTGGTGCTCGTCCGGCGGATCCGGGCGCTGTTCCGGCGGTCTCCGCACACCATCTACTTCCTCCTGGCGAGCGCCGTGTTCCGGGACGGCCTCGCGGCGGTGTTCACCTTCGGCGGGGTCATCGCAGCCGGGACGTTCGGGTTCCAGCTCAAGGACGTCATCTTCTTCGCGGTCTTCGGGAACGTGGTGGCCGCGGCGGGGGCGATCCTGGGCGGCTTCCTGGACGACCGCATCGGGCCGAAGCGCGTGATCGAGCTGTCCCTGGTGGGCCTCCTCGTGGCGGGGACGGCCATCCTGATCCTGGGCAACAGTGAATATTCCTTCTTCGGCATGCAGTGGCACGGCAAGCTGACGTTCTGGGTGTTCGGGCTGCTGCTCTGCCTCTTCGTGGGGCCCGCTCAGGCCTCCGCGAGGGCGTTCCTGGGACGACTGGCCCCCGACGGCGAGGTCGGCGAGCTCTTCGGCCTCTACGCCACGACGGGCCGAGCGGTGTCCTTCCTGGCGCCCACGCTCTTCACCATCTCCATCGCCGTGGCGTCCCGATACGTCGCGGAGGGCCAGGCGCAGCGCTGGGGGATCCTCGGCATCATGGTGGTGCTCCTGGCCGGCCTGCTGGTCCTGATCCCGGTCAAGGCCCCGGCGAAGGACAAGGCCGCCGCCTGATTCCGCTCGGCGCCCACGCCCGGCCCCACGCGTTGTGCGCTCAATAGTTACGGGTATTTCGAGCCCGGACCCGCAACTACTGAGCACACAACGGCGGGGACCTGGAACCACCGGAAACGCAGTCCATCCACATAACCGGATCAGCGCGGCCATCCGTGCTCCCGCCTTGTTCCGATGGACGGATGAAAGCATAAGAACTTCCCGCGAGATTCCAGAACACCTCCTTCACCGTGTCGGAGGCCTTGGCGGGCGGTGTGACCAGCAGCCGTCTCCGGGCCGCCGACCTGCGAGCACCGAGCCGTGGGATACGCATTCCTCACGGTGCGGACCCGACACTTCTGGCGAGCCTGCGGGCTCTGACCGTCCTTGACGACGCGACGGCGGTCTCCGAGCTGACCGCTGCACGCGCCCGGGGCATCCCGCTGCCGTTCTGGGCTGATCAACGGATCCATGTCTCGCGCGCACGGGGTGGCACGCACCCCCGCCGCGCCGGTGTGGTCGGGCATCGAACGCTGCTGCTTCCGGGGGAAGTCGAGTACCTGGCCGGTGTGCGCATCACCTCGGCAGCGCGAACCTGGCTGGATCTGGCGCACCATGTGCCCCTGGCCGATCTCGTGGCGGCGGGAGACCATCTCGTCAACGAGCACGGCCCGGACCACCCGTTCCCACGGGTACCGCTCTGCACGGTGGCCGACCTCCGCCGCGTGACGGTGGCCCACCCCAAGATGAAGGGGAAAACGAACGCGCTGGCGGCGTTGAACCTGATCCGCCCGGGTGCGGACTCAGTGCAGGAGACCCGGTTGCGCCTGATCTTGCTGGATCACAGGCTCCCCGAGCCGGAGCTCAATGTGATTCTTTACGACCCCTGGGGCAAGGCCCGGGTCTGGCCCGACCTCGCCTACCAGCGGCAGCGGCTCAGCATTCAGTACGACGGCATGGTCCACGGGGCGGAGCGGCAGTACGAGAGGGACATCGCACGGGCCACGATCACGGCGGAACTGGGCTGGCAGGAACTACGGATCAGCGCCGCCGACCTCCGCGGGACACGGCCGAGCGTGGTCCGGAAGGTGCAACGGGCCCTTCGCGCGGCCGGCGAGCCCTCATGACCACGTTGTGTGCTCAGTAGTTGCGGGTGTTTCAGGCCAGGACCCGCAACTACTGAGCACACAACGCGAGGGGACCAGCGGGGACTAGGCTTATGCCATGCACGTGGATGAAACCGACCTCCCCGGACTCGGGGTGCGGAAAGACTTCATGACCGCCAGCGGCCGCAGGATCGGCGTGGTGGTCCACCGTGATGGAACCACGGAGTTCATCGTCTCCACCTGGGACGACCCGGACACTTGCCAGGCCTCCATCCCCCTCACGGGACAGGAGACCACCACCCTCGCCCAGCTGCTGGGTGGCCAGCTCATCGTCAACCAGCTCACGGAAGAGCACCGGGACGTCCCGGGCATCGTGACGCGCCAGTTCTCCATCCTCCACGACTCGCCCTTCCGGGACCGCCCCATGGGAGCGGCCTCGATCCGCACCCGCAGCGGCGTCTCGATCGTGGCGATCATGCGGGAAGGTGAGGTGATCCCCTCGCCCGGTCCCGACGTCGTGCTCCATCGCGGTGACCTGCTCGTGGCGGTGGGGACGCTCGAAGGCCTGGACAAGGCCGCTGAAATCCTCCGCAAGGGATAGCGGTGGACCAACTCGCGGTGACCCTGATCGAGTTGGGGGCCGTGGTCTTCGTACTCGGCCTCCTGGCCAGGCTTGCCGGACGGGTGGGCATGTCCCCCATCCCGTTCTACCTCCTGGGCGGACTGGGTTTCGGCGCGGGCGGCATCATCCAGCTCGACGGTGTCCGCGAGTTCAGCCACCTCTCGGGCGAGATCGGCGTGATCCTCCTGCTGCTGATGCTCGGCCTCGAGTACACCGCGGACGAACTGTTCACCGGCCTCAGGAAATCGTGGCAGGCCGGTGTGCTCGACGCCGTGCTGAACGCCATCCCGGGCGCGGCCGTGGCACTCCTGCTCGGCTGGGGTCCGGTCGGCGCGCTCGTGATGGCCGGCGTCACCTACATCTCGTCGTCCGGGATCGCCGCGAAGACCCTGACCGATCTGGGCCGGCTCGGCAACCGAGAAACGCCCGTGGTCCTCTCCGTGCTGGTGTTCGAGGACCTGGCCATGGCCGTCTACCTGCCGATCCTGACGGCCACGCTGGCCGGAGTGGGCTTCTTCGGCGGACTGCAGGCGGTGGCGATCGCGCTGGCGGTCATCACGGTGGTGCTCCTGGTCGCGATGAAGCACGGGCAACGCGTCTCGGCGATCGTGCACAGTGAGAACGCCGAAGTCTTCCTGCTCACGGTGCTCGGGGCGGCCCTCCTGGTGGCGGGACTCGCCTCGGCGCTCCAGGTGTCCGCCGCCGTCGGCGCGTTCATGCTGGGCATCGCCATCTCCGGAGCGACGGCGCACAACGCCACCCGGATGCTGGAACCGCTGCGGGACCTCTTCGCCGCCATCTTCTTCGTGGCGTTCGGCCTCAGCACCGACGCCACGTCCATCCCACCGGTCCTCGGCTGGGCGCTGCTCCTGGCCGTCGCGACCACCGCCACCAAGATGCTCACGGGCTGGTGGGCCGCAGGACGGGCCGGGATCGGCAAGCCGGGCCGGGTGCGTGCGGGCGCGGCCCTGGTGGCCCGCGGCGAGTTCTCCATCGTCATTGCGGGCCTGGCGGTCGCCTCCGGCGCGGTGCCGGACCAGATGGCCGCCCTCGCCTCGTCCTACGTGCTCATCATGGCGGTGCTCGGACCGCTCATCGCCCGGTTCATCGAAAGCTGGGCGAAGCCCTTCATCAAACCCCGCAAAGCACCGGTGGCCGGAGCCGGAACCTCAGTCTGAGGTCCGGTTCCGGCCACCGTCGGGTCGCTGCGGCGAGTCGGCGTCAGGCGGCGAGCGCCTCGTCCGACCGCACCGGGATTCCGGCCCGTGCCCGTGCCGCGAGCACCTGACGGATGCGCCAGGCCGCGAAGATCGCCACCACGCTGATGACCAGGTGCATGATCAGGAACGCGTCCCCGAGTCCCGCACCCAGCAGCACTCCCGCGATCAGCGGACCGGCCGCGGAGAACGCCGTCTGCAGCGCGGCGACCACGCCCAGAGTCTGGCCGACCATGCCCGCGGGCGCCAGCGACGCCGTGAGCGGGTTCAGCACCGGGCTGTAGACCGTCTCCCCCACGGCGAAGATCCCGTACGTCATGACGAACAGCGCCGACGCGATCCCGGGCATGAACTGCGCCACCGAGAGCAGCAGCCAGGACACCAGCCAGACCGAGCCGACCGCCATGAGCAGGGTCGCGGCGGGCCGCTTGGCCGTCAGCTTCACGACGACGAGCTGCAGCGCCACGATCACCAGGCAGTTCACGGCCGCCGCGGTTCCGATCACCGACGGTTCGGCGTTCAACACCGTGAGCGCGTAGGCCGGCAGCCCGGACTCGAACTGTGCGTAGAACCCGAGGGCGAGGGCGATCGTCACGACGGCGGTCCAGCGCATGGCGGGGTCCGCGAAGATGAGCCGCAGGGCGCCACGGCGGCGGCCGCCGTCGTCGAGCGCCTGGTCAGTGGTGGAGGCGACGCCGTCGAGCACCGGGGCGGCGCCGCGGCCGAGGCCCCCGGCGAGGGCGATGATCGCCGAGGAGATCACGAAACCTCCGGCGGCCATGAGGAAGCCGACGGTCAGGCCGTCCGCGCGGCCGAGGTCGACCACCAGGCCGGCCAGGAACGCACCCGCGGCCATGCCGAGGGACTCGCCCGTGAACTTGTAGGCGAAGACCTTGCGACGGTCGGCGCTGGAGGACCACTCGAGCGCGAGCACCTGCTTCGCGGGGACCGCGCCGGAGAGGCCGAGGCCGAACACCAGCATCCCCAGCAGGAAGGTGGCCGGCTCCTGGACGACCATCAGGGAACCGACCGCCACCGCGCCGATCAGCTGTGCCAGCACGGCCACCAGGACCGGGTTGAAGCGGTCCGCGAGCCGCCCGGCCACCGGCGAGGCGAAGAGCGCGCCGAGGGAGAACAAGGAGGCTGCCGCGGCGGCCAGCAGGGCGCCCCAGCCACGCGTTTCCGCGGCATAGGCGTACTGATAGGGAAGAACGGCTCCCCAGCCGAGAGAACCGATGGCGGACGCGAGGATCAAAAGCTTCGCGCGCATGAGTGCACCCCCTTGGGTCTGATGAAGGAACGATGTCCGGTGAAGGACAGGTGGTGTCGAACGTCCTGTGGTCAACAGGCCCCGTGCTCAACAGGACGGGCCGCCCTCATTCCCTCCGGAGTGAGCGCGGCCACATTTATTCGACTTCGAATATTTCGATATCGAAATATTACCACATCGAAGTTCGTGAGAGAATCCCTGAATGCCCCCTCGCAAGCCCAGTGCCCAGGAAGAACACCGCCGGAGCGTCGCGGCCTATGTCGCGGCCGGCGGCGAGGAGACGGTGCAGCGGGTCATCACCGCCGTGCAGTCCCTCAACCGGAAGCTGGATCAGTGGTACGCCCGTCAGCTGGCCGATCTGGACGTCACGGCCGGCGAATGGGGCGTGGTCACCGCGCTGGTGAAGGCGAAGGAGCCCCTCACGCCGAGTCAGCTGGCCGACCTGAGCAACGTCGCACCGTCATCGATGACGCATCGCCTGGACAAGCTCGCGCTGCGCGGGCTGGTCGAACGCACGCAGGACCCCGGCAACCGCACCCGGGTGTTCGTGAGCCTCACCGAGGAGGGCCGCCAGCTCTTCAACCTCGCGATCAAGGGGTCGAGTGTCGTGGAGACGGACGTGCTTCAGGACCTCAGCAGCCCGGAGATGAAGGAACTGGCCCGGATGCTGGAGGTCGTGATCGCGCGACTGGATGACATCGAGGCATAGGCGCCCTCAGGCCTCGGCGCCTTCGGCCTCCTCGGATATCTCCTCCGACGCCGCCACGGTGGCGGGCAGTTCCAGCAGCACGACCAGCAGAATCATGACCACGGCGGCTGCCGCCATGGAACCGAGCGTGTTCTCCCCCGGCACCAGGGCACAGGCCGCCAGGAGCACGGTCAGCGCCAGGAAGACCATGCTGATGGTCCGCGGCAGAGACTTCCTCAACGTGACGAACCAGGTGGTGAACACGAAAAGCGCGATCGGCACAGTGAGGGTGGCGGCCGCGGCCACCCGGCCGAGTTCGGCGTGACCGTCCGCGAAGTCGATCGCCACCTCGATCCCGGCGGAGAACGATGCGGCGGCCGCGAAGACCAGGTAGTGGCTGTAGCCGAAAGTCAGACTGTTCCGCAAGGAGCCGAAGTGCTCGTGATGCTCGCGGGAGAAGTAGATCCACCACATCCCCGCCGCGAGGACCAGACCGCACGCGGCGATCGGCAGCAGCACCCCGAAGTGCTCCTGCGCCCCGGCGGCATCCACGATCGCCCCGGTGGACGCCAGGATCGACTCGCCCAGCACGATCAGCGTGAAACAGCCGTACCGTTCGGCGATGTGGTGAGGATGCCAGGGCGTGGTCCGCGCCGACTCGGCCCACACGGGGACGGCCACCTCAGCCAGCACCAGGACCAGGAAGCCCCAGATCCCGACCTCCGCCGGCAGCAGGAGCCTGAGCAGCCACAGCACCTGGACCACGGCCACCCCGCCGGCGTAGCGCAGTGCGGTGACCCTGAGTTCCGGGCTGGATGCCGCGGCCCGGAGCCACTGGCAGACCAGCGGCACCCGCATCACGAGGTACCCCAGGGTCGCGACGGTGAAATCACCCTCGGACATCGCCGCCCCGACGCCGCCGGCCAGGACCAGGGCACCGGCCATCTGGATGATCGTCAGGATCCGGTAGAGCCAGTCATCCGTGTCGAAGGAGGTGGCGAACCAGGTGAAGTTCATCCACGCCCACCAGATGCCGAAGAACACCAGGAGGAAGGCCACCAGCCCCTCCCCCACGTGGTTCTCGGCGTAGAAGTGGTGCAGCTGCGCGGAGATCATCGACACCGCCACCACGAACACCAGATCGAAGAACAGTTCCAGGGGGCTCGCGGCGCGGAACGTCTCGAAAGGGTCGCGGGGCTTCATGCGCCGGAGTCCAAGTCGGGCGGTGCTCATGTGCGGTTCTCCCTGCGCGAGGCCGGGGCGGTTCGCCCCGGGTTCCGGATCGGTTCTGCCTCCCAAGATATAGAACCCGTGCAAGCCGACGACGTTCCGGGCCCGGAAACGCCGGTATCCCCTGGTCTCCGCACGGCGGAACCAGGGGACACCGTGAACGGCACAGCGTCGCTTCAGGCGAAGTTGCCGATCTCCAGGACGAGGCCGCCGGGTGCGCGGACGAAGGCGGCGCGCTGGCCCCATTCGCGGTCGGTGGGCTCCACGAGCGATTCGGCGCCCCCGGTGACGGCCTGCTGGTAGGCGGCGTCGACGTCGTCGGCGACGAAGCTGAGCACGCCCGTGACCCGGCTGGGATCGGCGACCTCGAGCGGCTGCCCGGCCAGGTGGTTGCCGGCGGCCTCCAGGGTGCCGAAGGCGAGCTTGGTGTCGCCCGCGGCGACCTCGGCGTAGCCCTCGCCGTAAACCTGGGTCTGCAGTCCGAAGGCGGTGCCGAAGAAGTCGGCGGCGGCCTTGGCGTTGTCGACGTAGAACATGCTCTTGGCGTAGCGCATGGGATTCTCCTTCAGGATCGATACGGGCACTTCCCGCATTCACCCTCTTGACGTCTGGGCGGTCGAAGATGTGACATGGCCAGGGCGGCGCGTCACATCCGCCGCCCGCCGGACGTCGAAGAGGCATGGAGAACATGGAATCCGAGCTCGAACTCGCCACCCGCTTCGACCAGGAGCGCCCCCGCCTGCTGGGCATCGCCCAGAGGATCCTCGGACCGTCCGGCCCGCTCGGCGCCGAGGACGCCGTCCAGGAGGCGTGGTTCCGGCTCGCCCGCCTGGACGACGACATCGACAACCTCCCCGCGTGGCTCACGACCGTGGTGAGCCGCATCTGCCTCGACGCCCTCCGCTCCCACGCACGGCACGAGGCGCTGGCGGAGACGCTCGCCGAGCAGCTCGACGAGGTCGCGCCCGGACCGGAGGAACAGGCGCAGCTGGACGACTCGCTGAGCGTGGCGCTCCTGGTCGTCCTCGACACGCTGAGCCCGGCCGAGCGGGTGGCCTTCGTGCTCCACGACCTCTTCGGCGCACCGTTCGAGGAGGTCGCCGCCGCCACCGGGCGGTCCGCCGCGGCTGCGCGGCAACTGGCCAGCCGCGCACGACGCCGGGTGCGCGGCCAGGCGGGACCGGAACCGTCGGCGTCGTCGGACGTCGCTCCCGAGAGCCCGACGGCGGAGGAAGCGGACGGCGCGCGGGCGCCCCGGGCGGTCGTGGAGGCGTTCATGACGGCGGCGAAGGGCGGCGACCTGGCTGCGCTGGTCAAGCTGCTGGATCCCGACGTCGTCATGACCTCCGATGCGGCCGCCGCGGCGATGGGATCGCCGGCCCTCAAACTCGGACGAGACGAGGTGTCCGGCTTCTTCAACGGCAAGGCCAAGGCTGCCCGCTTCGCGATGCTCGGCGGCGAGCCCGGCCTCGTGTGGCAATACCGCGGCGTGGTCCAGGTGGCCTTCACCTTCCAGCTCCGCGACGGCGTCATCCACGCGGTGCGCCTCATCGGCGACCGCGAGGAACTGGACCGGCTGACGGCGTAGGGCGCGGTCCGGCATCGTGACCTGCACTGTCCCGTTCCTG
Organism: Arthrobacter sp. RCC_34; assembly: GCF_041360795.1. Lineage (NCBI taxonomy): Bacteria > Bacillati > Actinomycetota > Actinomycetes > Micrococcales > Micrococcaceae > Arthrobacter > Arthrobacter sp. RCC_34. The sequence goes on from NZ_JBFUPW010000003.1 coordinate 229,528, forward strand.
CGGTGCGTGCCGCGTTGTGTGCTCAGTTGTTGCGGGTCATTCCGTCGAGAACCCGCAACAACTGAGCACACAACCTTCCATGGCCGGCCCTTACAGTCAGCAGATCGGAGAGACTGGGACCATGGATGACATCCTCGCCGCCATCCCCGCCGGAGCCGACCACCACCAGGCCGACCGCGCGTTCCGGTCCGCCGGATGGACTCCGTGCGGCGCGGGCGACTGGGCCATCGCATTGCGGTCCCCGGACGGACACCTGGTCGCACGGATCAGCCCCTTCGACCCGACCGGCCCCTACACCGCGGCACTGTACCGGGCGGCCGCTCACACGGGCCAGGTTCCCCGGCTGCACGCACACCGCAGGCTTGCCGGGGGCGGTGACCTTCAGGTCATGGAGTGGCTCGCTCCGGCGTCCGAACGGGAGGCAGCCGACTTTCTCCGGGCCGTGTCAGATGGCACAGCACCGGCTGAAGAACTTTCCCGGATCGTCCGCGAAGTGCACGCTCAAGCGGTCGCGAACCTGCCTTGGTGTGGCCCGCTGGACGAGAATCCGGCCAATGTCATGCGCGGTGACGATGACCGCCTCGTCGTGACGGACCTCTTCTACGCGGATGGCCCCGCACTCTACGCCCAGGCCGCGGCGGACCCCGAGGCGTTCGTGGCGAGGATGCCGGAGGAGGGACGCCGCTTCATGACGGAGATCCCTCTCGCGACGTCCGGTCCCTGGCCTGACACCGAACGGGAGGCACTGCGCGCGGCCCTTGTGGAGGCCGACAGGAGAGGCTCTCGGCGTAGAGCTCCAAGCTGAGAGCCCACCGATCCACGGGGTGAGCGAGCAGGCCAAGACCACTTCCGAGGTGTGCCAGGGGACGCTTCAAGCGGTCGCCGGCACGTTCCATCCTGCACTCTCCATACTGACATTCAGATGACGGATGCGCGGGCGACTGCGCCGTGCCCTCGGCCTGGTGCGCTCTCGCAGGGAATCAGAACTGAGTGTCAAGGACGTTCTTCGAGCACGCCCAGGCCCAGGGCACGCAGCGTGGTGTTCGCCATTTCGCGGTGACCTACGCTGTTGGGATGGGTGTGATCGTCCATCCAGGGAGTCGGGAGCGCGCGACCGAAATGCTCCTGCCAATGCCGTTCGTGATCCACAAGCGTCGTACCGAGCGCATTGGCGACGCTGCGCACGCGTTCCGCGTAGTGAGGCAGGGTGCGGCGGCGGTTCTCAGGCGCGTCGGGCATCGTGAGGACCGGGGTGTGAAGCACGACCTGAGCCCCTAGTTCCTGGGCCCGGCGGGAGAGGGCCGCCAGCTGGGTTTCGAAGGCGTCCAGGTGCCCGTCTCCCGAGTGTGCGTCGTTCGTGCCCAGCGCGATGCTGACCACTTGCGGGGTGAACCGGCCGATCAAGTGGTCGAACCGTTCCGCGATGAGGGGGACGGTCCATCCCGAAACGCCCGTGTTGATCACCACGTCGTCGAGGCGATCACGTTCCCACCGAATGCGCTCATGGACCAGCTCGACCCAGGAGCGCGCTCCGTGCGTGTGATACACGCCTTGTGTGATGCTGTCGCCGGTGAAGACCCAGGTTGCACCCGCGGGCAGCGAAGAAAAGTCCGTGTGCGTCATGACGGCGGTAACGGCCGTGATCCGCGCCCTATTCCGTTTGCGGTCGTGCTGGACCGCGTCTCAGAAAGGCCGCACTCGTTGGAGCATCTTGATGTCTCCATGCTCGAAGAGGCCGGCGGCTCGCGCTCGTCGGAACGGGTCTTCATTCCCGCCCCGCCGTTGATTGGCGGCCGCCTGCGCCTCGTTTCGGCAGCACGCACGCCAGAAAGGTATCTCTTTGCGGGCTGGACTGCAGTGGCCGGTCGGCGACGCCGGGTTCCGTGATGAATGACCGCCAACGGTGTGTGCGAAACTGGCCGCATGCCCTTGAAAGCCTGCATCAACGGTGCTCGGCGCCCTTCCGAGCACGCAGCATTGCCGGTCTCCGCAGAACAAGCGGCCACGGAGGCGCTGGCGGTCCTTTCGGCGGGTGCGGACGGCGTCCATCTTCACGTGAAGGATGAGCACGGTGCGGACACGCTAGCCGCCCAGCCGTTGGCCCTGGTTCTCGACGCGGTGAGCGACAAGGCTCCGAACCTGCCCATCGGGGTGACGACGGGTGCGTGGGCGCTGCCCGATCCGGCCGCTCGGATCGCCGCCATCCGGTCCTGGGACAAGCGGCCTGACTTCGCCTCCGTCAACTGGCACGAGGACGGCGCCGATGAGGTGGCCCGGGCACTCCTGGATCTCGGGGTCGAGGTTGAAGCCGGGCTGTGGCATGAGGCCGCAGTGGACCGGTGGGCCAGATCGCCTGTCCGTGATGACTGCGTGCGGGTGCTGCTTGAGCTTCCTGATGGTCCTGGACCGTCCGCCACCGTAGCGATGGCTCGACAATTGCTCGCCCGCGTTCGACCCGTGACAGGCGATCGGATACCAGTGCTCCTGCACGGCGAAGGAAGCAGCTGCTGGCCGGCATTGAAAGAAGCCGCGCGGCTGGGGCTGCCCACACGCATCGGCCTGGAGGACACCTTGGTGTTGCCGGACGGCAGTCCCGCACCCGACAACGCTGCACTGGTGCATGCTGCGCTGCGGCTGATCGACGCAGAGCGCTCGCTAGGATGAAACAAACGGGGCAGCCGGAATGTTTTCGTGCCCCCTGCTGAGACCAGCGCACCATCATCGGGCACGTGAAAGGGACACCATGACGCACTCGAACCGCCCCCTGGCCGTCGTCACCGGGGCCACCGGAGGAATCGGCCGCGACATCTGCCGCCTGCTGGCCCGCGAGGGATATGACATCGTGGCGCAGTACAACTCCCAGCACGACAGGGCGGAGCAGCTGAAGAGCTCCCTCGAGGAGCTCGGAGCGCACTGCGCCACGGTGTCGTGCGACCTGGGAACCCCCGAAGCCATCGACGCCGTGGACACAGCCGTCGAGGAAGCGCTCAGCAGCACCGGCGGCGAGCTGAAGGCGCTCGTCAACAACGCTGCCATGCTGCTCGGACCATCACTGAGCAGCGCCACGCACGAGCAGTTCGACGCCTACATGGCGGTGAACGTCCGCGCCCCCTTCTTCCTGGCACAGAGGCTTTCGCTCCGGATGCCGCCGGGCGGCGCCATCGTCAACGTGTCCTCCGCGGGCGTGCACTTCTCCTGCCCCGACGACATCGTGTACGCGATGGGCAAGGCGGCGCTCGAATCCATGACGTTCCACGCGGCCGAGTCGCTGGCGGAACGCGGCGTCCGCATCAACGCGGTGATCCCCGGGTTCACCGACAACGGTCACGAGCTGTTCAGCATCCCCGAGGCGCGCGCCCACATGTCGACGTTCGCGGTGCAGGGTGACGTCGCAGATCCGTCCGTGGTGGCCGAAGCCGTGCTGTTCCTGCTGTCCGGCCGTTCCTCACGGACCACCGGGACCACCCTCGACGTCAGCGGCGGCAGCACCCTGGGGGCCCGGCCCCGCTCCGCGGAGAACCTCACGCTCCTCGCTCTGCAAGGCCAGGGCGCCTGACGGGGGCACGACGCCGGCCGCGACCACGCGTTGTGTGCTCAGTTGTTGCGGGTGTTCCGCCCTGGGACCCGCAACAACTGAGCACACAACGGATGGCGGTCCCCCGGACCCCGCCACGTGGCCAGTGATTCCAACTGGCTACATCTTTCGAGGCCAATTTCGGCGAGACTTGCTCCGTGGCGCTGCGCCGGCATCCCCTCACGGGCGGCCCGCCACGCGAATGATCCCGGCATCATGAAGGAGCCCCCGGCATGGACAGCGAGCAGCTGCGACAGGCGTATCAGGACCTCAGCACCCCGCACGTCGCCGACGCGTGCCTGCGCCTCGGCATCGACGTCCGCTTCGCGCCCACCGGCACGACGGCACCCTGGGACGGGGCCGCCGTCGTCGGCCGCGCCCGGCCGGTGCAGCACTTCGGCAGCGCTGACATCTTCCTCGAAGTGATCAACGGCGCCGAACGTGGCGATGTCCTGGTCGTGGACAATGGCGGCCGCGCGGACGAGGCGTGCGTCGGCGACCTGGTCGCCCTCGAAGCCAGCCAAGCGGGACTGGCCGGGGTCGTCATCTGGGGACTGCACCGCGACACGTCGGAGCTCCGGGCGATCCAGTTGCCGGTCTTCAGCCTGGGCGCGCTGCCGGCCGGGCCGCAGCGCCTCGATCCGCGGACCCCGGACGCCATGGAATCGGCGCGCTTCGGCGACCATGTGATCACGGCGGACGATTTCGTCCTGGGCGACGACGACGGCGTCCTCTTCGTCCCGCTCGACCGCGCCGCAGAAGTGGCGGAGACCGCCGCGGCGATCCGCGAGACCGAACGCGGCCAGGCCCTCAGGATGCTGCAGGGCACGAGCCTCAGGCAGCAGACCGACTTCGACGGATACCTCGCAGCCCGCGCCGCGGACCCGGATCTGACGTTCCGCCGTTACCTCCGGGCGGTCGGCGCGGAGATCGAGGAGTAGGCCGGGACCTGGGCGGACAGCCCGCGGCACCCCGAGGAGTCAGCTCAGCCGCTCCCGCAGGACGTCGAGATGCTCCGGACCGATTCCGCAGCATCCGCCGATGATCGACGCACCCTGCTCGCGCCACCGCTCCGCCCAGCTCAGGTATCCGGCCGGGTCGAGGTCCTCCCGGAGCTCATCGAGGCCGTCGTTCGCCGTCGCGTCCTCGGGCTGCGGCGGGAAGGCGTTCGCGTAGACACCCAGCTCCAGCTCAGCCCCCAGCCGCTCGACGACGGCGCCCGCCTCAGCAAGGGCCGCCCCCATGACCTCAGGCCGGCTGCAGTTGAACAGCAGCGCTGCGGCTCCCAGAGCGACGGCCGTTTCAGCAGCCTCGGCCACGCTTTCGCCGGAGCGCAGCACGGCCGGGCCGTCCTCCTGCTCATCGCGGAGGGTGAAGGAGATCCAGAAGGGCAGGCCGTCCTCGGGAAGGCCGTCCTTGACGGCACGGGCTTCGGCGAGGGACCCCTGGGTCTCGGCGAGCCACAGGTCCACGTGCCCGGACAGGCCCGCCACGAGGGGAGCCAGCACCTCCGGCGCCCGCTCGGCGTCGAAGAGATCAGGGCGGTAGGAGCCGAACAAGGGCGGCAGGGAGCCCGCGACGCGCACGCCCGGGGCTCCGGCGTCGTCGGCCGCGGCACGCGCCAGACGGCCCGCCCGCTCGGCCAGTGTCCGCGCCTGGGCCGCGAAGACGTCCTCGCCCAGGTGGAAGGGGACGAGGGCGTAGCTGTCGGTAGTGATGACCCGCGCGCCGGCGCCGATGAAGTCCTCGTGGACGGCCTGGACGTGCTCCGGCGCCTCCATGAGGGCGAGCGCGGACCATTCGGGTTGCCGGAAGGGCGCGCCGCGGCGTGCCAGCTCACGGCCCATGCCGCCGTCCAGCAGCGTCAGGGGAGCGGGCACCCTCAGATGTCCGTCCGGTGGAAGTTCAGGTGGCTGCGGGAGGCGGTGGGACCGCGCTGGCCCTGGTACCGGTTGCCGTACTCGCGGGAGCCGTACGGGTGCTCGGCGGCCGAGGTGAGCTGGAAGAAGCAGAGTTGGCCGATCTTCATGCCGGGCCACAGCTTGATGGGTAGCGTCGCGACGTTCGAGAGCTCCAGGGTGACGTGTCCCGAGAATCCGGGGTCGATGAACCCTGCGGTCGAGTGCGTCAGCAGGCCGAGGCGGCCCAGCGAGGACTTGCCTTCGAGGCGGGCCGCGATGTCGTTCGGGAGGGTCACGGTCTCGAAGGTGGAGCCGAGCACGAACTCGCCGGGGTGCAGGATGAAGGGTTCGTCGCCTTCCACCTCGACCAGGCGGGTCAGCTCGGGCTGCTCCTGCGCCGGATCGATGTGCGCGTACTTGTGGTTGTCGAAGAGGCGGAAGAACCGGTCCAGCCGGACATCGACGCTGGAGGGCTGCACCATGGAGGGCTCGAAGGGGTCCAGGGCGATGCGCCCTGCGGCCAGTTCGGATCGGATGTCGCGGTCAGAGATCAGCACAGTCTCAAAAATACCGCACCGGGCTCAGGCCACGCGTTCCAGGGGCGTCTCGAGGACTTCTTTGAGACGCTCCAGCTGGCGGACCTCCTGCTCGAGGATGCGCTGAGAATCGCGCCAGTAAAAGCGGCGGAAGCCCCGCGGCGTGAAGTCGAGCGCGTACCGCACGCGGGTGGAGTCACCTTCAGTGCTCAGGTAATACCCGCCACGCGTGCCCACCGGCCCGTACAGCACGGCGAACTCCAGCTCGGCGCCACTGCGGGAGGCGGTGATCCGGTAGGTGCCCGGGATGCTGCTGGCGGAGCCGTGCTCGTACGACTGCTGGTAGACGGCGCCTACGGCACCCGGCGCCCCGCTGCGCAAGATGACGGAGCGCAGGCCCTCCCGCCACCGGGGATTGTTGGCCCCGTCAGCGAGGAAGCTGAAGACAGAGAGCGCATCACAACGGATGAGCACATCATGCGAAGCATGCACCACTGCCATAGTCCTTCCTCGAGAGTCGTCAACAGCCCGTATCCCCCGATCAAGGCACAAAAAGAATACGTTTCACTTGCAGGTACAACCAGGACTTCCGGCCAGGTTTTACCGAATGGTTATCCTTGAAGGAGCGCATCACCCGGGGAAATCACCGGGTGCGATGCACTTGAGCCCGTCCGGGACCCGGATGAAGATGCCGTCAGGCCACGGCTCGCCCTCCGCTCGAGAGCCCGAAATGGACCCCGCACCCGTGAGCTACGTTTCCCCCACCACTGAACGTTCCGAACCATCGCTGCCTGACCGTCAGGGCGGCGAAGTCCGGCGTCCACGCCTGGATTCTCTGACCGGTTTGCGGTGGTGGGCCGCGTTCGGCGTGTTCTTCTTCCACATGCGTGTCTTCGCGCCGGTACCGGTCCTCAATCATCTGGCGGTGTTCGGCAACTATGGGGTCGCGTTCTTCTTCATCCTCTCCGGTTTCGTGCTGACGTGGTCGGCACAGCCGGGGACGACCACGGGGACGTTCTGGTGGCGGCGGTTCGCCCGGATCTATCCGGCACACTTCGTGGCTCTGCTCCTCGCCGTCCCCGTGTTCTACAGCTTTGCCCCGGACCCGCACGACTGGTGGGTCAAGCCGTTCTCCGCCGTGCTCCTCCTGTCGGTCCTTCTCATCCAGGGCTGGTGGCTCTCTCCCGGCATCCTGTTCTCGGGCAACCCGGCGGCCTGGACGCTCACCGTCGAGTTCTTCTTCTACTTCATCCATCCCTGGATCAATCGCGGCCTCCGCCGGCTGTCCTCCCGTGGGGCGCTCGTGGCCACCCTTGCCGTGGTGGTGGTGATGGTTCTGTACCGGGTGGGTCTCATCGTCGCGCCGGGATCCTGGCTGGCCCATCTTCCGGTTCCCCTCGCCAGGGTTTCGGAATTCCTCCTCGGGATGGGGGTCGCTCAGATGATGCTCACGGGGCGCAGGTTCCGGATCCCCGCATGGCTCTGCTTCTCCCTCGGAGCGGCATTCGTCCTGTGGCAGGCCACCGCTGTTGTCAAGAAGTGGCACGACCCGTTCAGTCACTGGGGTGCCGTGTTCTCCAACGAGATCATCATTGTGCTCTTCGCCCTCACCATCGGCGCCGTGGCGGGGAACGACATCCGGCAGAAGCCGTCCTGGCTGAGATCGCGGCCCCTGGTCCGTCTCGGCGAGTGGTCCTTCTGTTTCTATCTGGTCCATGCCACCGCCATGTACGTCTTCATGGAGGTTTTCGGGCCCCAGAAGCAGTCCGTGTCGAATCTCTTGTGGTGGTATCCCAGTGTCTTCGTCGTCGCCCTGGTGGCGGCATGGGCGCTGCACGCCGTGGTGGAGAAACCACTCGAACGCCGGATGCGCCGCTGGTGGGACCGGCGGCAGGCGTCCAAAACCGCGGGAGCGGTCCCGGAAATCCGACACCCCTGACCTCTCGCCGTACGCCATCAGGGGGAGCATGATGGGTGGTGGCACATAAAGGGGGTCCACGATGTCGAGCGTTCGCCGCGTCATCAGCCACAGCACCGTCCGCACCGCATTCACCGTCATGCTTCTCACCCTGGCGCTGGCCTTCAGCTTCACGACGCCGGCGCACGCCACGGGGAATCCGCTCCCCTCCGTGGATCCCTCACCGTCCGCGTCCAGCATCTCGGTGCTGGTCAACAAGCAGCGGCCCCTCAACCCCTCGCAGTACTACCCGTCCGATCTGGTGAACTTCCGGGGAACCGGGCAGTATCTGCGCGCTGAGGCGGCGGCTTCGCTGAACACTCTTTTCACTGCGGCCTCCGCCGCAGGTAAACCCCTGACCGTCGTCAGTGCTTTCCGGAGTTACCAGACCCAGGTGAGCACGTACAACTACTACGTCAGCCAGTACGGCGAGGCGTACGCCAGCACGATCTCCGCCCGCCCCGGCTACAGCGAGCACCAGACGGGCCTGGCCGTCGACGTCGGCAACACCTACAACTGCGGCCTCAGCACCTGCTTCGGCAGCACGCCGGAGGGCCGATGGGTGGCCGCGAACGCGTGGCATTACGGGTTCATCGTGCGGTATCCGAACGGCTACACCGGGACCACAGGGTATGCCTACGAGCCCTGGCATCTGCGCTATGTGGGCTTCAACGTCGCCTCTGACATGCGGTCGCGGTCCATCCCAACCCTGGAACAGTACTTCGCCGGCAACCCCGCCCGCACGGCCACGGTGAAGAGCGGCGCCGACATCCTGGCCGTGGACGGCGGGGGGAACCTCCGGCCGTACCGTGCCGCCGGTGGCGCCCTGGCGGCGGCCGGGGTCGTAGGCGGCGGCTGGTCCGGCTTCGGGGAGGGACACGTGGTCGACTGGACCGGGGATGGCATTTACGACATTGTGGCCGTCGCCAAGGACGGCGGACTCTACCTGTTCCGGGGTGCCGCGGGTGGCACCTTCGCACCTGCGCAGCGGATCGGCCAGGGGTGGTCCGGGCTGACACTCGCGACCGGACGGCTGCGGAACGGGCAACGCCCCGGGATCCTGGCCTACAACAGCGCCGGGAATCTCTACTATTACGCCAACACGACGGGCGGCGTACCCGCCTCCGCCCAGCTCATCGGGCACGGCTGGAAGGGCGCCGCCCTGACCCTCACGGACTTCAACGGCGACGGCCGAGTCGATCTTCTGGCCCGCACATCCGCCGGCGCGATGCTGCTCTACCCCGGCACGGGCACAGGCACACTCGGCCCGTCCAGGGTTGTCGGCAGCGGCTGGCAGGGATTCACGGCCCTCGTGGCGGACTACGGTTTCGCCGGTCCGGGCTCGCGCGGCGTGATGGCCCGCAAGGCCGACGGCGGCCTGGTGTACTACGGCTTCCGCAGCGGCCAGTGGCTGCCGGCCCGCACCGTGGGACAGGGCTGGGGATCCCTCAACATCTTCCGCTGAGCGGCTTCCCGCGAGCCAGGATCTGGCACCCGGACAGGATTCGCACCCGACGCCGGGCTGCGCTAAGCTGAGGCGTGCTGCCACGGCTTGGCCCTGGCCGCGGGGCTGTAGCTCAATGGTAGAGCACCTGCTTCCCAAGCAGGTGACGCGGGTTCGATTCCCGTCAGCCCCTCGCTTCCGAAGGCCCCCGCTCCTCGAGCGGGGGCCTTTCGCGTGCCCGACAGCAGGCACCCGACAGCAGGCAGGGGACGCGCCGCCCGGCCGGCGGCCGACGTCGGGGGTTCGTGCCGACGTCGCCGGCTGCAGGCCGTGCGTTCGGCAGGATCCCCCCGAACTCGGCGGCCCAGATCCGGCGCGGCGGACCCGGGCACGCGAAAGGCCGGCCATCCATGCGGATGACCGGCCTTTCAGTCTCAGGTGGAAGCGACCCTCAGAGGGTCACGGTCCTACCAGGAAGACTTGGTGATGCCCGGCAGCTCGCCCTTGTGGGCCATGTCGCGGAAGCGGACACGGGAGATGCCGAACTTCTGGAAGGTGCCACGGGGGCGGCCGTCGATGGCGTCGCGGTTGCGGACGCGGACGGGGGAAGCGTTGCGGGGCAGCTTCTGGAGACCCAGGCGGGCCTCTTCGCGTGCCTCGTCGGTCGCGTTCGGGTCGACCAGGGTCTTCTTGAGCTCGAGGCGCTTGGCAGCGTAGCGCTCAACGATGACCTTGCGCTGCTCGTTACGAGCAATCTTGGACTTCTTCGCCATGTTTAGCGCTCCTCTCGGAATTCGACGTGCTGGCGCACAACCGGGTCGTACTTCTTCAGGACCAGACGGTCCGGGTCATTACGACGGTTCTTGCGCGTCACGTAGGTGTAGCCGGTGCCCGCGGTGGACTTCAGCTTGATGATCGGACGTACGTCCTTGTCCTTCTTTGCCATTAGAGCTTCACCCCACGAGCCAGAATCTCGGCGACAACAGCGTCGATACCGCGCTGGTCGATGACCTTGATGCCCTTGGCAGAAACCTGCAGGGTCACGTTACGGCGCAGGGACGGAACCCAGTAGCGCTTCTTCTGGATGTTCGGGTCGAACCGACGCTTGTTGCGGCGGTGCGAGTGCGAAATGCTGTGCCCGAAGCCCGGCTCGGCCCCAGTCACCTGGCAGTGTGCTGCCATGATCGACTCCTCGATGTTCAGTGATACCGGGATGGTTTTCCTTCCCGGGCGCCGCCGTCGCGTCCACGCACGTCACCCCTGAAAGGATGAGCACGGGAAACAGAAATGGCTGACTTGAGCCCCTAACTACCGGCGAGCTTGACCGCGAGGTCCGCTGCAAGCCGGAGCAATCAGGCACACTTCACACAACTGAGCGCCTATCAAGTCTACGGGGCCGCGTCAATTAAGGCCAATCAGCGTGTTTCGCCCGTACGACGACGGCGGGTGGAGCCGCCGTCGCGACCGGCCGTCCGGCGCGGTCCCCGGCTCAGTCTCCCAGAGCGCGCGGGTCCACCAGCACCGGATAACGGGGGCTCAGCGAATCCCCGGAGGAGGTCCCTGTCAGGCGGCGCTTGATCCAGGGCACGGCCTCGTCCCGAGTCCACGCCGCGTTGGCCTTGAGCGCCTCGGCCCGGGGGACGACGGGCGCCGCAGGGAGGAGCGGAGGCGTGAACGGCCCGGGCTCGGCGCCGGGCGTCTGGACCCCGCGCAGGCGGTGGAACACCCGTTCGGCCATGTTCTGATGCCCCAAGGTGGACATGTGCATGCGGTCCACGCCCCAGAGGCGCCAGTCGTTGTACTCGGCGAAGCGCCAGTAGTCCACCACGGTCGCGTCGTGGTCCTCGGCGATGCCCCGCACCAGTTCGTTGTAGATCGCCGTCCGGCCGCGCATGGCCCCGAACACCTTGGAGGAGCGGGCGTCGAAGCCGGTGAAGAGCAGCACCTGCGCGCCGGATTCCCGGAGGCGCGCGACGGCCCGCCCGTAGTCGGCCAGGAGCGCGTCGATGTCGATCTTGGGCCGGAGGATGTCGTTGGCGCCGGAGTAGATGCTCACGAGCGTGGGTTTCATCGCGAGGGCCGGCTCGATCTGCTCAGCCAGGATCCCGCGCATCTTGCGCCCGCGGATCGCCAGGTTCGCGTAGCCGACCCCGCCGTCGTCGGACGCGTCCCGGGCGAGCAGTGCGGCGAAGCGGTCCGCCCAGCCGCGCACGCCGTTCGGGCGGGTGGGGTCGGCGTCGCCGACGCCTTCCGTGAAGGAGTCGCCCAGAGCCACGTAGCGGGTGGTGAAGTCGGTCATGGTCCCTCTTTCAGCGGCCTTCCTGGAGTTCGCGGCCTTCGCGCAGGATCCAGTGGTCGCAGTTCAGGCGCTCCACGATCCGTTCGCCGACGCGGGCCAGGTCTTCCACGTCCTGCTCGTCGAGAGCGTCGAACACCAGCTCCCGCACCACTTCGACGTGTTCCGGGGCGAGCCGGGTCAGGGTCTGGAAACCTTCGTCCGTCAGATGCGCCACCGTGACCCGGGCGTCTTCGGGATGCGACTCGCGCTGGACCCAGCCACGGCCCTGGAGCTTGGTGACGACGTGGGAAAGGCGGGAGAGCGACGCGGAGGTCCGGGCAGCCAGCTCGCTCATGGCCAGGTACCGTCCATCGGCCTCGGAGAGCATGGCCAGGACGTTGTAGTCGAACAGGGAGAGACGGCCCCGCGTGTTGAGGTCCGTGTCCAGCGCTGCGGGCAGGAGCGTGCTCACGCTCACCACCGCCAGCCAGGCGCGCCGCTCAGCCGGCGAGAGCCACCGTACATCCTTCATAGGGAGATTCTATGTGCACTGACGGGCGAGGTCAGGGCCGGATTTCCCAGTCTGGCACCGGAGGCACGGGAGCGGCGGCTCGGGCGGGCCTGGTCGGGACGGACGGCGACGTCGGCACGGCCCGGCCTTTCGGATTCATCGCAACTTCATCGCGACACGAGCGGGGTCCTGGAGCGCTCACGACGGGTATCGTCCGGACGCCCACCCGCCGCCACGTCACGAACCACCGCCGAGTTGAAGAGATAATGAGAATCATTATCATTTAACGAATGACACGCACCCCACCGCAACACGCCCCTGCCCACCCCCGACCGGACTCGCGCCGCGCCAAGCCCTGGCTCACGCTCACCGTGCCGGCCGCCGTCGTCGGGCTGCTGCTCACCGGCTGCGGCACCCCGGCGCCCGCCGCCGGGCCCTCCACCACGAGCACGGCGACGGCGAGCGCGAAACCGCGCGAGGCGGCCGGGCCGACCCCGCGGCTCGTCCTCAGCCACGACGGCGGACTCACCGTCCTCGACGCGAAGACGCTCAAGCCCGTGGGCGGCGCCGAACTCGACGGCTTCCTCCGCCTCAATCCCGCCGGGGACGGCCGCCACGTGCTCGTCTCGACCGGGGACGCCTTCCGGGTGTTCGACGCCGGGGCCTGGTCGGAGCCGCACGGTGACCACTCGCACCACTACACCTCCGCCCCGCGCCTGACCGAGCGCGCGTTCGCCGCCGACCACGCCGGGCACGTCGTGCGGCACGCCGGACGGACGGTCCTGTTCAGCGACGGGTCGGGCAAGGTCGAGTCCTTCGATCCGAAGACCCTCACGGAAGCACTGAAGACCGGGCTTCCCGCCACCTCCGTCTACACCACCCCGCACCCGCATCACGGCGTGGCGGTCGAGCTGTCCGACGGGAAGCTCCTGGTGACCCGCGGCGACGAGAAGTCCCGCAGCGGCATCTCCGTGCTCGGCCCGGCCCCGCGGGGCGGCAGCAGCCAGAACCGACCCGAACTCCTGAAGAACGACGACTGCCCCGGTGTGCACGGTGAAGCGGTCGCCGCGCAGGAGGCCGTGGTGGTCGGCTGCCAGGACGGCATGCTCATCTACCGCGACGGGAAGATCACCAAGGTCGACAGCCCGGACTCCTACGGCCGCATGGGCAACCAGGCCGGGTCGGAGAAGTCGCCGGTGATCCTCGGCGATTACAAGGTGGACCGGAACGTCACCCTGGAGCGCCCCACCCGCGTCTCCCTCGTGGACACCAGGACGGCCACCCTGCGACTGGTCGAGCTGGGGACCAGCTACTCGTTCCGCTCCCTGGGCCGCGGGCCCGCCGGTGAGGCGCTCGTGCTGGGCACCGACGGCGGCCTGCGCGTGATCGACCCGGCGACCGGAAAGATCACCGCGACCATCCCCGTGGTCAGTGCCTGGACCGAATCGGAGACCTGGCAGGACCCCCGCCCGACTCTCCATGTCCACGGCGGCACCGCCTACGTGACCGAGCCCGGAAAACGCACTCTGCACACGGTCGATCTCGCCACGCGCAAGGTCACCGGGAGCACGCAGTTGGAGCACGTCCCCAACGAGATGACCAGCATCGACGGCTGACGCGCGGCAACGCGAAGCCGTGTGACGTGGCCCCGTCGGCACCCTGTCCGACGGGGCCACGGGGCCATTACCCTGGAAGCATGATCGTGGTGTCCCTCAGCTACAAAGTCCCGCTCGACGTGGTGGAGTTCCACATCCCGGCCCACCTGGAGTGGCTGGACGAGTGCTACTCACGCGGGCTGTTCGTGGCGTCCGGCCGCAAATCGCCCCGCACCGGCGGCATCCTGCTGTCCACGGCGGGCCTGGACGAGGTCCGCGCCGCCGTGGAACGCGATCCCTTCAACGTCAACGGCGTGGCCGAGTTCGACATCGAAGAGTTCGTGCCCAATCGGGTCGCCGAAGGGTACGAGGCGCTCCTCCCGCCCGAAGCCGACTAGCCCCGTCACGGGATCCACCGGGCCGGGCACCGGCCAGCGGGGGCCCAGCGCATCGCCGCTGGACACTCCCCGCACCTTGCGCCCGAGCCACGGCGCGAAATCGCGGCGCAGCCACGCGGCGTCGTCCCTCACGCGGCGCGCCAGGGTCGCTTTCGCCTCAGCCCCCGACGACGGCGCCTCCCCCTCCGCGGTCAGGCGCGGCACCCCGAGCACCTCCAGGACTTTGGCCGCCATATAGCGGTGACCCTCCGCGGACATGTGGAGACGATCGGGAGCCCACAGCGCCCGGTCCTGGAATCGCTCGAAGCACCAATAGTCCACCAAGGGGCAGCCGAGCTCGCGCGCGATGCGCCGGACCCGCGTGTTGTACGCGGCATTGCGGAGCTTGAGAGGTTCCAGCAGCGGCGAGAGCGGCACGTTGTAGCCCGTGAACAGGAGCACCTGGGCGCCCGACTCCCGCAGCGTCCGCACGGCCCGTTCCAAGTGGTCGAGCAGGGAGGCGAGGTCGAGGCGGGCCATGAGCAGGTCGTTCCCACCCGCGTAAAAACTGACCAGCGTGGGGTCGAGGGCGAGGGCCGCCTCGACCTGTTCCTCGACGATCCGGTCGAGACGCCGCCCCCGGACCGCCAGGTTCGCGTACTCCGTGCGGGGATTGAAACGGGCGAGCTCCTGGGCCACGCGGTCCGCCCAGCCCCGGCAGCCGTGGGGAAGGTCGGGCGCCGGATCGCCCACGCCCTCCGTGAACGAATCCCCCAGGGCCACGAAGCGGAGGCGGCCGCTCAGATCGAGGATCACAGGCGCTCCCCGTCCGCCGCGGCGTCCAGCAGACGGCGTTCCGCGAGTTTCCTCAGGCCGCCCTTCCGGGGGACCTTCACGGGCTCCGGCCAGCGCGGTCCGAGGGTGTCCCCCAGGGTCACCCCGCGCAGTTTCCGGCCGAACAGGGGCAGCACCCAATCGTGCACCCAGCGGCGCTGGGCGGCCTCCCACTCCCGGAAGCCGCGGGGTGTGGGCGGTTCCCAGTCCTTCTCCTTGATCCGGTGCGGGACGCCGAGCTGCTCCAGGACGCGGGCGGCCAGGTACTTGTGACCGGCCTTGGACATGTGCAGCCGGTCCGTGTCCCACATGCGGGGGTCGCTGTAGGCGTCGAAGCACCAGTAGTCCACGAGGATCGCGTCGTGCTCGGCCGCGATCTCCCGGACCCGCTCGTTGTAGAAGGTGTTGCGCTTCTTGAGGGGTTCCAGGAGGGCGGAGACTTTGACGTCGTAGCCCGTGAAGAGGATGAGTTTGGCGCCCGTGGACGCCAGGGACGCCACGAGTCCCCGGTACTCCTCCATGAGGCGGTCCATGTCGGTGCCGACGTCGAGAATGTCGTTGCCGCCCGCGTAGAGCGAGATGAGCGTGGGGTTCATGGCGAGCGCGGGTTCCAGCTGCTCGTCGATGATGTGGCGGAGGCGCTTGCTGCGAATGGCCAGATTGGCGTACTCCCACCCCGGCTCCGCCTTCGCCAGGCGCTCCGCGACCCGGTCCGCCCAGCCCCGCACTCCATTCGGCATCAGGGGATGACGGTCCCCCACGCCCTCGGTGAAGGAGTCCCCCAGGGCGAGGTACCGTCGCACCCCGTTCTGCTCGGCCACAGCGCCAGCCTAGGGATGCCGGGCGACGAGCACGGAACGTCCACGGAACGGGAGGGTGAACTCGGTCGTTCCGGACGCCCGCCCCCGCCTTGCTGAAACAGTGAGTTCCCGTCGAAACAGTGTGTTGTGGTCACTGTTTCGACGGGAACTCACTGTTTCAGCGGAGCCGAGAGGTTCGGCGGGGAGCAAGGCGCAGTCCGGGATGCAGCCTCAGTCCAGGACGCGGCCGTGGCGCCAGTAGCCCATGAAGGCCACCTGCTTACGGTCGACGCCGGCGTCGCGCACCAGGTAGCGGCGTATCTCCTTGACCACACCGGCCTCCCCGGCCACCCAGGCGTAGAACGGCAGGGCGCCGGCGGGCGCGCCCGGGACGCGCGTCGCCTCCACCTCGGACGGATCCAGCAGCTGCGGGGTGTCCCAGAGGATCTCGGCGTCGATGTTGACGTCCGCGGGCTCGGCGCCCGCCACGGCGGCGCCGGCCTCGGCCCCGAGCCGGGCGTGGCCCGGAAGGGGCACGGCACGGCGCACGGCCTCCTGCAGCACCTCACCATGAGGACGGGAGCGGCCCAGCGAGGCGCCGCGGGCCAGCCACGTGATCTCGACGTCGGCCGCGGTGCGCACGTCCTGGAAGTCGCCGGCTTCCGGGACCTCCAGGAAGGCGTGGCCGCTCATGTACGCCGGCAGGGTCTCCAGGATGGCGCAGATGGCGGGGACCGCGGTCTCGTCGCCGGCCAGGAGCACTCGCTGGGCCAGGCCCGGGCGCCACTCGATGCCACCGTAGGTCTGCGCGGTGATGCAGTGCGCGGCCCGGTTGTTCGGCCCGATGATCGTCAGACGGTCGCCCGCCGTCGCTTGGGCGGCCCAGGTCGCGGCGGGGCCGGCCTCGCCGTCGCCGTGCACGCCGTGCAGCACGAAGTCCACGTCGATCTCCGGGTACGCCGCGTCGAGGCGTGCCTGGCGGACGGAGTAGGTGCGCATCGAACCGCGCTCCTCCTCCGGCAGCGCGAGCCACTGCTGATACCAGCCCTCATCATGCGCGTCGAACTCGGGCAGTTCGGCCCAGCCCTCGGCGGTCCGCGGCGGGATGATCACCTTGATGCGGGCATCCAGCAGCTCGCCGTGCACCCCGAACTGCCGCAGGCTGTACCCGCCGAACGTGATCCGGCGGAAATTGGCGCCCAGATCCTGCACCGCCGTCACCTGAACGGCGAAAGCTATGGCCATGGGTTCGACGGCGGCGGTGCCTGCCGTCACGGACGTTCCACTCATGCGTGGGCCTCCTCGCGTCGGGTGCTGTGGTGCCTGCCGATGGGGACGATCAACGGCGTCCCGGAGACAGGGTCGAGCAGGACCTGGGATTCCAGGCCGAACACCTCGGACACGAGGTCCTGGGTGAAGACTTCCTGGGACGGACCCTGTGCCACGATCCGCCCTTCCTTCATGGCCACCACGTAGTGGGCGTAGCGCGCGGCCAGATTGAGGTCGTGCAGCACGATCGCCACCGTGGTCCCCCGTCGCTGGTTCAGCTCCGTGACCACGTCCAGGACCTCCACCTGGTGGGCCAGGTCGAGGTAGGTGGTGGGCTCGTCCAGCAGGAGCACATCGGTCTCCTGAGCGAGGGCCATCGCGATCCAGACCCGCTGCCGCTGGCCGCCGGACAGCTCGCTCACGGGGCGCTCGGCCAGCTCCAGCGTGCCGGTGACCTCGAGCGCCTGGTGGACGGCGGCGTCGTCGTCCGCGCTGGCGCTCCGGAAGAAGCCCTGGTGCGGGTAGCGGCCACGGCCCACGAGCTCCCGGACCGTGATCGCGTCCGGCGCCAGGGGGTGCTGCGGCAGCAGGCCGAGTTCGCGGGCCAGATCACGGGCGGCACGGGTGTGGATGTCCTTGCCGTCCAGGGTGACCACGCCCTGTGCGGGCTTCAGCAGACGGGACAGGCCGCGCAGCAGCGTGGACTTCCCGCACGCGTTGGCCCCCACGATCATGGTGATCCGGCCCTCGGGCAGCGTGAGGGAGAGGTCCTCCACGATCGCCCGGTCCTGGTACTGGAGCGTGATGTTCTGGGCGTTGAGCCGGCTCATGCCGCCGCCTTTCGTGTCGTACGGTCCGCCCGCTGGGTGCGCCCGGCCGGGGCCACCAGAAGCCAGAGGAGGAAGGGGGCGCCGAGTGCGCCCGTGACGAGGCCCACCGGGAGCACGGAGCCGCCCAGCAGGAGAGGCGCCAGATTGGCGCCCGCGAAGTCCGCGATCACCACGATCGCCGCGCCGCTCAGGGCCGCGGTCGGCAGTCCGGCCCGGGGGTCGAGCTGCCGGGCCAGCGGCAAGGACAGGAAGGCCACGAACGCCAGCGGACCGGCCGCAGCGGTGCCGAACGCCGCGAGCGCGACGGCGACCAGGAGCAGCCCCAGCCGCGCGCGGGGGACGTTGACGCCGAGGCCCGCGGCGGCGTCGTCGCCCAGCTCCAGCACCCGCAACGGCCGGGACAGCCACAGCAGGGCCGGGACCAGCACCACGAGGGCGAGCGCCAGCACCGTTATGCGCTCCCCCGACGCCGGGTTCAGCGACCCGGAGACCCAGAGAAGGGCGTCGGCGGCGGTGCGGATGTCAGTGCGCGCCATGAGGAACTGCACCACGGCCTGAAGAGCCGCACCCACCCCGATCCCGGCCAGGATGAGCCGGAGACCCGCGTTGCCGCCGCCCAGGCCGCCCCTCGAGAGCGAGTAGATCAGCAGCGCCACCACGAGGGCGCCCACCAGCGCGGCCACGGAGACGGCGACCCCGGACGCGCCGAACAGCACGATCGCCGCCACGGCACTCGCGCTCGCGCCGGAGCTCACGCCGATCACATCGGGGCTCGCGAGCGGATTGCGGAGCATGGTCTGGAAGGTCGCGCCGGACAGGCCGAACGCGAGCCCCGCCAGGGCGCCGAGGACGGCGCGCGGGATCTTGTTCTCCAGCACGATGAAACTGGCCCCGGGGATCCCCGGTTCGCCGCGGAGATTGCTCACCACGATCGTCACCAGGTCCGGGAACGTCACCGTGTAACTGCCGAGCAGGACGTACCCGAGCACGAGCAGCGGCACCAGGATCGCCAGGACCGCGGTCAGCGGCCGCACACGGCGGCGGGCCTCACGCGGCGAGCGCACGACGGCGGCGGGGGCCTCCGCGCCGCCGGCCCGCGGGTGACCGCTCGCCGTAGCCGTGGAACCGGGGCCCGAGACCCGCGGATCCGTGAGAGCCGGGCTCATACGCCCACCCCCTTGCCGCGTCGGAGGAGCAGGACGAAGACGGGAGCGCCAATCAGTGCAGTCAGGACGCCGGCCGGGATCTCGCCCGGCAGCACGACCACGCGGCCCAGGACGTCCGCCACGAGCACCAGGGCCGGGGCGGCCAGGAGCGTCGTCCCGAGGAGCCAGCGGTGATCCGGGCCCGTGAAGCGGCGCAAGGCGTGCGGGACGACCAGGCCGACGAAGCCGATCGGCCCCGCCACGGCCGTGGCCCCACCGGCCAGCAGCACCACGGAGATGCCTGCCACCGCACGGGTCAGGCCCACGCGCTGGCCCAGGGCGCGGGCCGCGTCATCGCCCATGGCCAGGCCGTTGAGCGGACGGGCCATGCCGAGAGCCAGGACGGCGCCGACGGCCAGGAAGGGAAGCGCGGGGAGGACGGCGTCCCATTCGCGCGCGGCCACACTGCCGAGCTGCCAGAAACGGAAACGGTCCAGGGTGTCCTGCCGGGTCACGAGGGCCATGCTCATGAGGGAGTAAAGCCCGGCGGAGAGGGCGGCGCCGGCGAGGGCGAGGGACAGCGGGGTGGGGCCGGAGCCGCTTCCGCCCTGGGCGCGTCCGGCGAGCGTCGCCAGGACGTAGACCAGGACCATGGCCACGGCCGCGCCGATCAAGGCGACCCAGAGGTATGCGCCCACGGTGGCGAGGCCCAGGAACTGGATGCCGAAGACCACGGCGCACGCGGCGCCTGCGTTGACGCCGAGGATTCCTGGATCGGCCAGGGGGTTGCGGGTCACGCCCTGCATGAGGACGCCCGCCAGGCCGAGCGCGGCACCCGCGACGACGGCCAGCACGGTGCGCGGCAGGCGCGACAGCACGACGGCCTGGTCACCGTTGCCGGGGTCCGCGGCCGGTGAGAACGCGTGGCCGAGGGCGTCCAGGACCTCGGGGAACGGCACGGCCCGCGCGCCGACCGCCAGGGAGGCCAGGCAGGCCAGCCCCAGCAGGACGGCGAGGGTCAGCAGGAGGAGGCCGCGGCGTCGCGCGTCGCGGCCTTCCCCTGTGGTGGCCTTCCCCGGGGACGACGGAGTCGTGAGGCGCTGCACGGCGTCATCTCCGGTGTCCGTCCCCGAGGAGGGCCGTGCCTGGGTGAGGGACACGGGTTACTTGCCGGCCTTCTTGGCTGCGGCCGCGATCTGCTCCAGCACGTTGTCCAGTGCCCACGGCAGGCTCAGCGGGGAGGACGCCGAAAGGGACAGGGTCACCGTCTTGTCCGTGAAGGCGGCCAGCGCGTCGTTCTTGACGGCGGGGATCTGGCCGAGCAGCGGATCCTTCTTGATGACGTCCACCGTCTTGCCGTCCGGCACCCACGTCACGAACACGTCGCTCGCCAGTTCATTGGCCTTCTCCGCGGACCAGGGGACGTAGAACTCCTTGTTTCCCTTGCTCTTGTCGGCGATCACGGGTGCCAGGGTCATGCCGGCCTCGGAGAGAAAGCGCGGGCGGTTGTCGTTGGCGGTGTAGACGTTCAGCCCGCCGTCCTTCGCGCCCGGTTCGAGGTTTCCGAAGATGAAGGTCTTGCCTGCCAGCTCCGGGTAGGCGGCGGCCTTGTCCTTGATCTGCTGCTCGACGTTCTTGACGAGTTCGTTGGCCTCGGCCTCCTTGCCGAGGGCCTTGCCGATCATCGTGGTGGCGGTCTCCCAGGGGGTGCCCCAGGCGAGTTCCGGGTAGGCGACGACGGGCGCGATCTTGGAGAGCTTCTGGTAGTCGTCCTTGCTCAGGCCCGAGTAGGCGGCCAGGATGACGTCCGGGTTGGTCTTGGCCAGCTCGGTGAAGTTGATGCCGTCGGCCTCGGAGTACATGGCGGGGGCCTTGGCGGTGCCGAAGGAGGCGCCGAGCTTCTCCAGGGCGGCGTCCTTCCACGGGGTGGAACCCTTGTCGTTGCCGCCCCACTCGACCTTCGGAACGCCGACGGGGACCACCCCGAGGGCGATGGCGACGTCGTCGTTGACCCAAGCCACCGTGGCGACGCGCTGCGGCTGAGCTTTGATGGTGGTCTCGCCGTACACGTGCTTGATGGTCACGGGGAAGGAAGCGGAGCCCGACTGCGCCGGCGCGCTGTTCGAGGCGGTGCCGCCGGCCGGGCCCGTGGCGCAGGCCGCCAGGACGACGGCGGACAGGGCGGCAGCGCCCAGGCCGGCTCCCGTCCGGAGCAGGGTGCGGCGGCTGGGCTGGTTGACGTCGGACGACATGCGGGCTCCTCGAGGAACAATGAAAGGTACTTAGGCAAGGCTAAGCTATTTCTGCGGCAAATACGTTAAGTTTTTATCACTTATTGCTCCGAGCTGGGAATCCTCCGTCGCCGATGTGACGAAGCGCACGTTCCCCGGGGCGCGCTACACTGAAGAAGTCGGAAAAGACGCTTTCACATCCCGGTGCCGTCCGGGCAGAGGAGTTGAGCATGCGCACCAGTACCGTGCCTCATGCCGCGGATCGCGGGGTGGCCGTCATGGCCTGCTGCGCACCCGTGCCCTCCTCCTCTCACCACTGAACCGCCGGTTCCTCCTCGCTCAGACCCCGGGCATTCCTCTGCCCGTTGGCGTCCTCGGAGCGACCTCGCGGCGGTTCTCCACCGACTCACCGTGAAAGCACAGAACCATGCAGCAACCCAGCGCCCAGAAGATCCGCGCCTCCTTCGTCAACGCCAGCCGCTCCGAGGCTTCCAAGCTCAACCTCCCCAAGGACTTCGACTCCCTGGACTGGGAGAACCTGGACTACCTCGGCTGGCGGGACCCCAAGATGCCCCTGCGCGGGTATCTCGTCCTGCCGTCCGACGACGGCAAGCTCACCTCCGTCCTGCTCCGGGCGCCGGAGGGCGGGGCCCGGAAGAACCGGTCCGTGCTCTGCGAACTCTGCCGGGCCGTCCACGCCAAGAACGATGTGTTCCTCTGGGTGGCCCGCCGCGCCGGCCAGTCCGGACGTGACGGGAACACCGTCGGCACGTTGATCTGCGCCGACTTCGACTGCAGCGCCAACGTGCGCGTGGAGCCGCCGAAGAACGAGATCAACCCGGACCCCGCCGTCGTGGTGAAGGAACGCATCGTGGGCCTGAAGGACCGCGCCCAGCTGTTCCTGGACCGCGTCCGGGGCCTCTGAGGCTCACGGCCCGGGGTCCCGCGGGCTGAGTTCGTGGGTTTCGAGCGTCCACGTCCTGAGTTCGTGGGTTTCGGGTGAGTTCGTGGTTTCAGCACACGAACTCACCCGAAACCCACGAACTCGGCAGCCGGAGCCCACCCGATCCCGGCAGAACCGGCTGAGTTCGCTGAGTTCGCTGAGTTCGCTATTGAGGGTGTGAGTCCGCTACATCGTGTAGCGGACTCACACCCTCAATAGCGGACTCGGCAGACGGGGCGGGCGACAAGACCCAGACTCAGCCCCGGCGGGACCCCACAAGCCGCCGGAACACCGCCGGCGCGATCACCACGAGCAGCCCGACAGCCGAACCGATCACGGTGTCGATGAGCCGGTCGTGGAACAGCGCGCCCGGCTCCACCGGAGCGACCAGGAGCGTGGACAGCAGGGCCAGCGGGGTCACGAGCACCTGTGCCAGGAAGTACTGCCGGGTGATCAGCAGCTCGACGCCGAACTGGCACAGCGCGATGAGCACCACCATCTGCCACACCTCCGGCCGGAGCGCCACGATCGCGCCGAGCACGGCCAGACCCACGACGGTGCCGAACACACGCTGAAGACCCCGGGTCACGCGATGCCGGGTGGAATGCCCCACGAGCGGCACCACGGACGCGACCATGGCCCAGTAGTTGTGCCCGAACCCCAATGCCTGGCCCACCGCCGTCGCCACACAGCCCGCGATGGCCGGCGCCACGATGTATCCCACGGACTCGATCCACACCATGCGCTGCTCCGCGGGAGCCACCCGGATCCGCCAGACCCTCCGCAGCTCTTTCCAGTTCAGCGGCGTGCGGTGGGACGGCCTGACACGGGACAGGAGGCCGATGCCGAGGCACAGGGCGATCGTGAGGATCGAAGTCAGCGCCACCTCCCAGAGGGGCGGCTGATGCGGGACGGACGCCACGGCGGCGAAGGCGAAGATGTAGAACAGGGAACCCGCGGGGCGCAGATGCCACAGCCCGGCGATCACCGAACAGGCCCACGCGACGCCGGTGGTGACGGCCACGCTGACCCAGGGGTCGAGCGTCCCACCCGGGCTCTGCCGGGCCAGGAGCGTGGCGGCCATGAGCACCCCGAACATGAGGAGACCGGCCCGCGCCTGCGTGACCACGCGCATCCGGTGCGGCTCGTTACGGCCGTAGATGCCCGTGAACGCGGAGAAGTTCGCGAAGATCGCGAGGTCCAGACGTCCCGTCAGAACCAGGAGGAGCAGCGGCAGGAAGAGCCCGAGCGCCACGCGGGCGGCCGGGTGATGATCACGTCCCGCCGGCCCGATGCTGAACAGCATCTCCCGGAAGAACGTGCCCACGGATCGCGCCGCGCCACCGGCGCCCCGGCTGTCGCCGGGCGCCTCGTCCAGTGCGCCGCTCCGAGTCACGTGCCGCTTACTCCGCCGCGGCGAGCTGCCCGCAGGCGCCGTCGATCTCCTTGCCGCGGGTGTCCCGCAGCGTGGTGGGCACGCCGGCGTCGCGCAAGGTGGTGACGAAGAGGTCCTGGATCTCCGGCTCGGAGGCCGTCCAGATCGAGCCGGGCGTCGGGTTGAGCGGGATCGGGTTCACGTGGACCCAGCCACGGCCGCGCCGGTTGAGCTTCTTGGCCAGGAGGGCGGCACGCCAGGCATGGTCGTTCATGTCCTTGATGAGCGCGTACTCGATGCTCACGCGGCGACCGGTCTTGCGGAAGTAGTCGTACGCGGCATCGATGGCCTCGTCCACGTTCCAACGGTTGTTGACCGGGATCAGCTCGTCCCGGAGCTCGTCGTCCGGGGCGTGCAGGGACAGCGCGAAGGTGACAGGCACGTCCTCGTCCGCGAGCTTGCGGATCGCCGGGACCAGACCGACCGTGGACACCGTGATGTTGCGGGCGCTCATGCCGAGGCCCTGCGGGGACGGGTCGACGAAACGGTGCACGGCGGCCATGACGCGCTTGTAGTTGGCCAGCGGCTCACCCATGCCCATGAAGACGATGTTGGTGACGCGCTCGTCGTCGTGTTCCTTCTCGCCCAGTTCGCCCGCGGCGATGGCACGGTTCGCGGCCACCACCTGGTCCACGATCTCCGCTGTGGACATGTTGCGGGTCAGGCCGGCCTGGCCCGTGGCGCAGAACGGGCAGTTCATGCCGCAGCCCGCCTGGGAGGAGACGCAGAGGGTGATGCGGCCGGGGTACCGCATGAGCACGGACTCGACCAGCGCGCCGTCGAACAGCCGCCAGAGGAACTTGATGGTGTTGCCGTCATCCGTGCGGAGGCGGCGGACCTGCGTCAGGAGCGGCGGGAACATGGCCTCGACCAGTTCCTCACGCCCGGCCTTGGGCAGATCGCTCATCTGCTCGGGGTCCGTGGTCCAGTGCTGGAAGTAGTGCGTGGAGAGCTGCTTGGCGCGGAACGCGGGCAGGCCGAGCTCCTTGAGCTTCGCGGCGCGCTCGTCCAGCGTCATGTCCGCGAGGTGCTGCGGCGGCTGCTTCACGCGCGGCGAGGCGAACTGCAGGAGCGGGCGGCCCTCGGTGGTGCGGGCCTGCTCCCAGCCTTCGGCCGCGGGGCGGACCTGCGGGCGGTCCTCGGTGAGAGCGACCTTCGCGACCGCTTCACCGTGTGCCGAACCCTGGATCTTGGCGGGCACGACGCCGGCACGCGCCGGGCGCGCGGAAGCCTTGCCGTTGCTGGGCGTTTCGGAGCTGGGGTTACGGGGTGAGGAAGCCATCACCTTCCATTGTCCCACGGCTGCCCGGCGGCCCGACAGCTCCCGGGCCCCGGTCGACGCCGCATCCCGCCGAACCCCACGTGCCGAAACAGTGAGTTTCCGCTGAAACAGTGATCAGAACACACTGTTTCAGCGGAAACTCACTGTTTCGGCGGGGAGAGGCCTACCCCAGCCGGATGTCCACGGGGTTCGCCTCACTCCGGGGCTGACCTGGGGCGGCCTTGCCCCCGATCGGCAGGACGCCCGAGCGGTTCGTACGGCGGTCCCGCAGGATCTCCGTGACCGATCCGAGGTGGCGTGAGAGATCGATCACGTTCTCCGGCGCCGCCAGAAGCAGCTGGAAGCCGAACTCGTGCAGCGCGGCGATGCCCTGGCCCGCGAACTCCTCGCTGGCCAGCACGAACGCCTCGTCCATCATCACGGTGCCGTAACTCGTGAAGCCCTGCTCCGCGATGCCCAGCTGGTAGCTCAGGGCCGCCGCCATGATGAAGGCCGTGAACCGCTGCCGCTCGCCACCGGACATGGACCCGGTGTCCGAGTGCATGAACACCTCGGCCCGGGGCTCCTCGCCCTCCACCTGGACCATGCGGTGCTCCTTGCACGCGATGAACAGATGCCCACGGACGTCCAGGACCTCCGCCCGCCAGCGGCGGTCCTCCGGCGCCTGGGAGGAGAGCCTGGTGACCAGGTTCTCCAGGGTCTTGTAGCGGATGGTGAGCTCGTCGTCGTCGGCAGTGGCACCGGCCGTGCCCCCGGTGGGCACCGTCTCCGCGCCGCGGGCGGGCCGGACCCGCAGAGCCCGCGAGATGGCGTCCTTGAACGCCTTGGCGCTCGGCGGGACCGTCTGCTTGATGTCGAGTTCCAGGTGGCTGCCCTCGTGGAAGTCGACGCCGGCGAGGATGCCGTTGAGGGGCAGGATGCGGCTCGTGATGGCGCGCCGCTCCTCGTCCAGAAGGTGCAGCAAGGTGGAGAAGGACTCGTGCGTGCGCTGGTTGAAGAATGCCCGGAACTCATCCTCCTGGGCGGGCAGGCCGTCCCGGACGATCGCGTGGTAGCGCTGTTCGTAGTCCGGCGCGGCCCCGATCCCGGTGCCGTGATCCGCCGAGACGGTGCCGCCCCAGCGGCGGGCGAAGGAGTCGAAGATCCTGGTCAGGCGCTCGGCCGTGGCCTGCGCGGAACTCTCGGCCCGGTGCAGCTCGTCCTGCAGGGCGGATCGCACGCGCACGGCGGCCAGGTCGAGCTCGGCGATGTCCCCGAACTCCCCCATCTCCTCGAAACGCGGGGCCAGCGCCTCCACGGTCTCCGGCGACGGCGGGTTCTCCGCCACGCGCTTGCGGGCGGCGGCGAGCAGTTTGTCGGCGGAGACGAGCTGCGCGTCGAGGGCCTTGTACTCGTTCTGGAGGACGGCCGCGGCTTCGGTGCTCTCCTGGTGCTGCCTCCGGGTCTGCTCGACCTTGGCCCGCAGGGGCTCGAGGTCCGCCTGGGCCGCGAGCGCATCGGCTAGACGGCGCTCCAGCCGCTGCACCTCCTCGGCCGCGACCTCCGCGGAGACCTCGCTCCACTCCCGGTGATCCGCGGCGACCCGGCGCAGGGCCTCGAGCTGCCGGGCCACGCCCTGGTGCGAGTCCTCGCGGTCCTGGGCCACGGTCTCCGCGGCCTTGAGGGTCTCCCGCAGCTCGGCGATCCGGTCCTGGACCATGGCGACCTTGCTGGCGTTGTCGAAACCGAGCACGAAGTCCCGGCGCGCGGCGAAGCGGTCGTCCTTCTCCACGGTGTGGCTGTTCCGCTTGACCACGCCGCCCATGGACAGGCCGCGATCCAGCCCGGCGAGCTCGGCCGGGTCCTCGACGCACGGATACGCGTAGTCCAGCGCGATCCGCTCGCGCAGCCATTCGACCGCCGTCTCGCGGGCCGGCGTCAGCCCGGCCTCCAGGAAACGCAGCTTCGCGAGGAGGTCCCGGGGTTCCACGGCGGACAGAGCCGCTTCCGCACCGGGCAGCACGCGGGAGACGTCCACGGCGCGCAGGGCCCCGCGGATCGTGGTGCCGTCCAGGAACTCGGTCACGCGAGTGAACAGCTCGCCCGGGACCAGGAGCGTGGTGGCGAGATTGCGCAGGGCGCGCTCGGCGGCGGGACGCCACCGGTCCTCCTCGGGGAGCAGGTCCATCAGCTCACCCGCGAACGGCAGCTCGGAGATCTCGACCTCCAGCGCCGCGGCGATCGCGGCCCGGTTCTCGAGGGCCGGCTGCGGCATGAGCGACGTGCCCGACTGCAGGGACCGCAGCTCCTTCCCGGCCTCCTCCAGCTCGCGCTTGGCGGTGGCGTGGGCGTCGAACGCCTCGAAGCGGAGCGCCTTGAGGGACTCGGCGTCGCCCGTCAGCTCGGCACTGCGCTGCTCGGCCTGCTGGTGCGCCTGCGCCCAGCCCTCGGCCGTCCACTGGAGCTCCAGGCCGGCGTCGCGCAGTTGCTTCTGCACGGTCGTCTCGAGGTCACGCCGGAGCCGCTGCGCCAGCCGCGCGTTCTCCAGCCCCGCCTCGATCGAGGCGATCGCGTTGCCGCCCTGGTTGTTGTAGTCCAGTTCGAGTTCGCGCAGCTGCGCGGCGAGCGCGTCACGGCTCATCCGCTCGGCCTTGAGGGCCTGCGCCTTGTCCGCGGCGAGCGCCTTGAGCCGCGCCACGGTGTTCTCATGCACGACGACGGCGAGCGCCTGCCGCTGCGCGTCGAACTCGGTGCCGCCCAGGGTCCGGAGGCGGTTGGCTTCCAGCAGGTGGCGGGCGTAGTCCTTGTTCAGCTGCGGGACGGGGGCGAGATCATCGCGCTGGAGGCGGACGTCCTCGAGCCGCTGACGGATCGAGATGAGGTTGCTGAACTCCTCCACGACGGCGTCCGCGGCGTCCAGCGTGGCGGGCGGGTCGAGGACCTGGTCGCGGAAGAAGGTGTTGACGCTGCCGCCGAGGCCCTTGCCGGCCTGGATGACGCGCAGGAGCGGCAGGGCCTGGTCGCTGCCGATGCCGAGGATGCGCCGGAACCGTTCGGCGAAGGTGCGGTGCACGTCGAACACCTGCGCGCCGGGGAAGGCGTCCTCGAGGGCCGAGCGCGTGAAGCGTTTGTGCGCCAGGGTCTCCAGCACGTCCACGTCGAGCGGGACGGAGTCGATCATGTAGTGGCGGCCCACATTGGCCTCGGTGCCGTTCTTCGGCAGGTCGAAGAGAGCGGAGAGCGTCACCGTGGTGCCGGCGGCGTTGTCGAAGGTCAGCGCGACGGCGGACCAGGTGGCGCCCGGGCGCTGGAAGGCGCTCGTGGCGCCGTCCGTGGTGGCGCGGTCGCCGACCTTGCCACGCATGTAGGTGTAGGTGGTGCGCTTGTCGTCCACGGCGCCGCCCATCCGGGCCGCGGCGGCCTCGTTGGAGCGGGGACGGGCGTCGAACACGCGGAGCATGGCGTCGAAGAGTGTGGACTTGCCGACGCCGGAGTTGCCGGTCAGGAGGGTGCCGCGGCGGTCGACGTGCATGACGTGGGCGCCGTGGAACGTGCCCCAGTTGACGAGTTGGACGCGCGCCAGGCGCATCTGGCCCGGGTTGATGTCATCACCGATGGGCAGCAGTGCGGGGATGCTCATGCCTGCTCCTCCTCGTGGGTTCCGGGCTCGTCCGTCGGCTGGTCAATCGGCTCGACGTCCGGCTCGACGTCGCCAGGGTCGGCGTCGTCCGGCTCCGCGTCCTCACCGGCGTCGTCGATGTCCAGGAGCGCCTGGGTGCCCACCGCGTCCTCCGTGGCGTGCTGGAGGCGTTCCAGCTGCGCGGTGATGGCGGTGATGCTGTCGAACGGGAGGGCCAGCGGCAGGGCGCCGCTGATGCCGTAGACGTTCTCCAGACCGGTCGGCAGGAGGAGCTGACGGGCGCGGAGCTTCTCGACGGCGGCCTGGACGGTCTTGGCATCCCGGTACGCGTCCTGCTCCGCGGCGGGCTGGTAGTGCGCCACGATCTCCGCGATCTCCTCCAGGGTGACCGTCGGCTCCGTCTGGGCCTCGCTGTGCCGGTCGAGGAGGAGGCGGAGGCGCAGCAGGACGATGGTCTCCACGCGGCTGAGCGCGCGCTGCTGCCGGAGCAGGCTGGACCGGGCGTTGCCGCCGAGCAGCTCCGGATCCACCGGACGCAGGACGGCGATCTTGCGTTCGTGGTCCAGGTGCAGGGTCAGGAACAGCTCCGAGAGGCGTGACCGGAGGACCTGCTGATGATCGGTCAGCGTGGTCCACAGTTTCTCGTCGCGCCCGCCGTCCACATAGGGACCCTTGAGGAGGCGCACCAGGGCATGGCGCAGCCGCAGCGGGAGGACGCCGGTGTCGCCGGGGTAGAGCTCGGCCCCGTCCACGAAGGTGTCCCGGGCGTCGACGCCGTGGATCTGCTCGCTCATTCCTGTCCTTCCTTCGTGCGTTGCCTGCGCTTGGTGCTCGACGTCGGCGGGGTGCCGGCCGCGGCGCCCGCGTCGCCGCCGGCGCCACCGCCGTCGTCGTCCGCTCCGCCCGGGAGTGTCACGAGCGGCACGGTCGCCGCCCGCAGGCTGCCGTCCACCTGCTCGAACTCCACGCTTTCCTGACTCGCGGCCGAGAAGGCCGCCCCCGAGTTGAGCGCTTCGGACAGCAGGGCACGGATCGAGTTGATGTGCCGTTCCTGCGGCGGGAGGGCCGACCAGGCTCCGCCCACCGTCTGAGCCCCGGCCAGGGCGGTCCGGATCAGCGCGGGCTTCGCCTTGGGCGTCCGCGGCGCGCGGGTCCGGTCCTGCTCGGCGAAGTCGATGGGATCCGCCAGCCGTGGCGGCTCCTCGAATTCGTCCGGGTCGAACAGCTGCACCATGGAGATCGATTCCAGCACGCCGCCGAACAGCTCCGGAGCGGCCGCGAAGCCCGGCTTGTCCCGCTCGTAGGGGAGGCCGCGGACGGCCTGCTCGGCCTGCCGCAACGCCTGCCGGAGGCGGAGCGAGTGCCGGAAGTCGTCGCTCTGGACATAGGTGTTGAGGCTCTCGGAGAGCTTGCCGTAGATCCGTTGGATCTGCGCGTGCTGATTCCTGAGCTCGGACACGAGGCTCTTGAGGGTTTCCCGGTCCTCGGCGGCGAGGGTGTCCGCGAACTGCCGGCTGAGCACCTCGGCGATCGCCGAGCGGAACCGCAGCTGCTGCTGCGGGTCCTCCAGGAACGCGGTGAAGGAACGGAAGGTCCTGCCCTCAGGGCTCTGGCGGAGGATGCGGTCCTGTTCGAGCACCTGGGCCATGGTGGCGCCCTTGGTCAGGGACTCCTCGATGATCTGGTTGCGGAGCTTGCCCACCAGGTCCTCGATGCTGTCGCGCATCTTCTTGTAGTCGGCCGGGAGGCTCGCGGCGAGGTCCAGGATGTTCTCCGTGGCCTCCACCGCCTCGTCCTCGTCCAGCAGCCCGTCGAGTTCGCCGGAGGTGATGCCGCGGATCAGGTCCTCGCGTTCCTGGATCTCCTCGCGGAGGGACTCCAGGCGTGCCGTCTGGTCCGGGTTGGTCTCGTGGGCCAGCTTCTCGACGTCGTTCAGCAGCGTGCCCAGGCGCGAACCGGTGAGCGTCGAGCGGGGTGAGCTGAGGCTGTCCAGGAACGCGAGCACGCGGGAGGCGGCTTCGGTGAGTTCGTAGACGATGTGCCCGGAGTGGTGGCGACGGGTCACGAACTTCCGGCGGGTCCATTCGTCGGCCACGGTGCGTCCCGTGTTGGCGCCGGCGATCGCCGGGTCCGTGGCGCGGAGCTCCTCCAGGCACAGGTCCAGTTCCGCGTGGAACTCCTCGAGGGTCAGGCTCGGGCGCGTCCGGGTGAAGGTCGACTGGAGCACGGCGATCACCCACGGGGCCGACCGGGTCAGCGCCCAGGCGGGCCCCTTGGTCAACGATTCGAGGGTGGCGAGCCGTCGCGAGAGGTCCGTGGTGTCCATCGGGCACACCCCTTTCCTCAACCTCGCGGCCCCGCGCCGAGCGAGGCATGCCGAAAATGACCAGCTTTAAGGGTACGCGGGCCGCGCGGCGGGTCCGGACCTGTCATTTTTCATCACAAACGAACTACGATTCCGCAACGGACCCGACACGTCGTTCCCCTGACCGTCCCCCGGTGGCTACCGTTGAATTTCAGAGTTCCGTCAGGGCGCCGTAGGAAAGCGCCCTGGCACCTGGTCTGCACACCGCCAAAGGGGATGACGGCGAATGACATCTGATACGACCATGATCTTGAACCTCACCTTCGTGGGGACGCTGATGATCGCTGCCTTCCTGGCGGCCCTGGTGCTCTTCGCCGGCTGCATGGCGCTGGTCTTCACGGGGCTCGGCCGCCTGGTCTATCTGGGCGCGACCCGGCTGATCGGCGCGGGCCGCACGCTGAGCGGCCGCGTGGTCGCCGCGCGCCAGACCTCGGGTCACCAGATCTCGCACGACGACGCCGACGCCCCCGCGCCCGCGGCTGTCACCTCCTCTGCCGCGCGCGACAGCTCTGAGCGGGTTCCGGCCCCGTCGTCCAGCACCGCCGCGGCGGCTTCCGGAACGACCACGGGGAACGGCAAGTCCGGCCTCATCCCGTCCTGGCGCAAGACCGCCGGCCCCGACGCCGCCCCCGCAGGGGACGCGGCGTCCACCGAGAAGCCCGCGCCGTCCGTGACGGTGAAGCTGAGCGAACCGGAGACGCCCGCCGCCGAACGCGCGGGACTCCGCGCCGAACC
The DNA here is from genome assembly GCF_041360795.1 of Arthrobacter sp. RCC_34. Classification (NCBI taxonomy): domain Bacteria; kingdom Bacillati; phylum Actinomycetota; class Actinomycetes; order Micrococcales; family Micrococcaceae; genus Arthrobacter; species Arthrobacter sp. RCC_34. The sequence goes on from NZ_JBFUPW010000003.1 coordinate 261,189, forward strand.
TGTCCCGGAGCAGGCCCTGGAAACCCGCCCGGAGCCCGCCGTCGCGGTCACCCCGATGACCACTCCCGCGGGCGGTCCCCGCACCGGGAAGAAGGCCGCGCCGAAGAGCTCCGGACGGAGCGCCCCGCGGCCGACCGGCTCCGCCAGGAACACCGTTCCCGGCATCCTCCGGCCGTCCCAGGATCCGGAGGAACAGCACGCCAAGGGCGCTTAAGGCGCATAATCAATACCCATGGCTGCCCCTTCCGGGACTTCGTCCCTTTCCAAGTCCGCGCCCAACGCCGTCCGGGTGGATGCGTGGCTCTGGGCCGTGCGCGCCTATAAGACCCGCTCTGCGGCCACGGCGGCCTGCCGGGCGGGTCACGTCCGGCTGAACGGGAACCCGGTCAAGGCGTCCCAGATCGTGATCCCCGGCGATGAGGTCCGCATCCGCATGCCCGGCTACGAGCGCATCCTCGAGGTGCGCCAGCTGATCGCCAAGCGCGTGGGGGCGGAGGCGGCGTCGCACGCGTTCACGGACCGCACCCCGCCGCGCCCGCTGGCCCCGCAGCTCGGCATCCCGGTCCGGGACCGGGGCACCGGGCGGCCCACCAAGAAGGACCGCCGCGAGATGGACCGGCTGCGCGGTATTGCAGAATAGGTGACCATGACGGACATCCTGGACTCGCTGGCCTCCAACGTCCGCCGCCTGCGCGAGCTGCACGACCTTTCCCTGTCCCAGCTGAGCGAACGGTCCGGCGTCGCGAAGGGGACCCTCTTCAAGGTCGAGCGTGCCCAGACCAACGCCAGCCTGGAGACGGTCCAGGCCATCGCCCGGAGCCTCGGCCTCCAGGTGACCGACTTGCTGACGGCCGCCCCGGAGCCCGCGGTGGAGATCGTGCTGGACGGTGAGGGCGAGGAGATCACCGATGAGACCGCCGTGGGGCGCGTGCTGCGCCGTCAGCTCGTCGGGGCGGGCACCGTGGAGATCCACGCCAAGACGTTTCATGAAGGCAAGGTCCAGTTCTCGGTCTCACACGGGACTGGCGCCCGGGAACATGTGTTCGTCCGGTCCGGGTCGATCCGGCTCGGCCCCACGGGCCAGGAGATCCTCGCCCCTGCCGGGAGCTACGTCACCTATCCCGCCGACCGGGCGCACCGCTGGCAGGCCGAGGGCGGCGAATGCCTGGTCTGGATCGTCCACACCTTTCCCCGCACGACGCCGCTCCACGCCACCCACCCTTGACTCACCGTGACGGGCGTCATATTTTAGTGAGCAGAGTGTTCATTTCACAGCAATGATCGTTCATTCTGCAGTCGCGGCGGCGATGGCGCCCCCGCGGTCATCGAAAGGATCATCAGATGCCTCTGCTCGACCCGGCCGTCTGGGACGGCAAGATCAACATCGGTGGCTGGAAACCGGGGCGCTCCGGCACCGCGCCCAGCATCGAACCGGCCACCGGGAACGTCCTCGGTCACCATGGGGTGGCCGGCGTGGACGACGTCGCGGAGGCTGCCGCCGTCGCTCGCGCCGCCCAGTCGGACTGGGCCGCCCGCGCCCCGGAGGAACGCGCGGCCGTGCTGCGGCGCGCCGGCTCGCTCTGGGAGGAGCACGGCGCGGAGATCCAGGGCTGGCTCGTCCGGGAATCCGGCGGCATCCCCGCCAAAGCAGCCCTGGAGACGCATCTCGCCGCCCACGAATGCTATGAAGCGTCGGCCCTGCCTTCGCATCCAGCAGGGGACGTGCTCAGTTCGAACGACGAACGGTGGTCGTTCGCACGGCGCCGCCCGGTGGGCGTGGTCTCGGTGATCGCACCCTTCAACTTCCCGCTCATCCTCTCGATCCGGGCGGTGGCACCCGCCCTCGCGCTCGGCAACGCCGTCCTGCTCAAGCCCGATCCGCGCACCACGGTGTCCGGTGGAGTGGCCCTCCTGCGGATCTTCGAGGAAGCCGGGCTCCCCGCAGGACTTCTCTCGCTGCTCCCGGGCGGCGCTGACATCGGAGCCGCCGTGGTGGAGGCCCCCGAAGTGCGGGTGATCGCCTTCACCGGTTCGACGGCGGCCGGCCGGCACGTCGGCGAAACGGCGGCACGCCATCTCAAGCGGGCCCACCTCGAATTGGGCGGCAACAACGCGCTCATCGTGCTGCCCGGGGCGGATCTGGACAAGGCCGTGTCCGCCGCGGCTTTCGGATCCTTCATGCACCAGGGACAGATCTGCATGGCGACAGGCCGCCACATCGTGCACGAGTCCCTCTACGAGGCCTACGTGGAAAAGCTCGCGGACAAGGCCCGAGGACTGCCTGTGGGCGACCCGGCCGCGGAGCAGGTGGCTCTGGGACCGATCATCGACGAGACCCAGCTCAAGCGCGTTGACGCGGTGGTGCAGGAGGCAGTGCTGCACGGCGCCCGGATCGCGGCCGGCGGCACTCATGAGGGCCAGTTCTACGCCCCGACCGTGCTCACCGGCCTCGACGCGGACAATCCGGCCTGGTCACAGGAGATCTTCGGACCGGTCGCGCCCGTCATGGCGTTCAGCACCCTGGACGAGGCGGTGGAGCTGTGCAACAACAGCGAATACGGGCTGTCCGTGGGCATTCTCGGCGACGTCGGCCAGGCGATGAAGCTGGCGGACCGTATCGACTCCGGGAAGATCCACATCAACGAACAGACCGTGTCGGACGAGGCCAATGCGCCGTTCGGCGGGACGAAGTCCTCCGGGAACGGCTCCCGGGCCGGCGGGGCGCAAGCCAATCTGGAGGCGTTCACCGAGGTCCAGTGGCTCACCATGCGCCCGGAGATCGCGCCGTACCCCTTCTGACAGCTGAGGCACGTGACTCCGGGTCGGTACGGGTCGTCGATCTGACCGGGGATAGCATGATGACGCGGCAGACATCTGGGATTTTTATGAGCAGTCCGGCGACCAGGATCGTTCGGGCATGAGCCCCGAGCATCGCGGCCTGCTCGCCATCTGCGACCTGCGTCAGGAGGTCAACTCCGGCGGGTTCGACGGTTACTTCTCCGCCTGGGGCGGTGACTCGGCGCCGGATGCGCTCGGGGCATTGCCTCCGATTCTCGGTCAGGAATGGGCCGACCTCCTTGACGCGGCGATGAGGCTTTTGGGCGAAACCTACCCATCCGGCGCAGATGAACGCGAAGATCTGATCGGCGAGCTGGAACTCGACGATGAGCTGGACGCACTGGACACCCGGTACTACGCCTTGGAATCCCGTACCGACGCCGACGCCACCCTCACCTCATACCTCGAGGCGCACCCGGTCTGACCGGCCCCGGCCGCCCAGGCCCCGCGTCCGTCCCCTCACCCACCCAGAGGCAGCGGCACCACGCCGACAGAACGCCCCGCGCGGTCCAGGCGGCGCCCGGACCTCTTGTCGGTCCGCACCACGGCCTGCCGCCCGATCACGACCGCGCTCGGGATCTGCTGGAGCACCCGCAGTTCGAGGGCGTGGACCTCCAGGAGGTCGCGCACCCAGAACGTGGCGAGGAGGTTGCCGCGCCCGAGGACCTGAGCGCTCACCCGGCAGCTGGGCTGGTCGGCGAAGAACCGGCCCGCCTGCTCGAGGTGCGCCGCGGGCACGCTCAGCACGATCGTCACCTCCCGGTGGCGCGGGCGGAAGGCCGTGGAGAAATCGCACCGCAGCGTCACGTGACCGCCCGCGAGGAGCTGTTCGGTCCGCCGTCGCGCGGTCTGCGGGGAGACCCCCACGCGGGCGGCCAGCTTCTCCCAGCCTGCCCGGCCGTCATCGCTCAGCGCAGCCACCAGGGCCGCATCCACCGCGCCGAGTCTGGCGGGCCTGCGGTTCGGCGCGCCACCGCCCAGGGCCCGTTCCTGGCCCGGATCCAGGGTGCCGAGCCTCCATTGGGTGCCCTCCCGGTGGAGACGGGTCGCCAGGACCACCTCCCAACGGGTCACCCCGGGAAGCCCGGACAGGACGCCGGAGATCGCGTCCATGAGCTCGTCGTAGCCCGGGGCGAAGCAGTCCGCCATGACGTCGAACTCGCCCGTCATCCGCGAGACCGTGCCGAAAGTGGGGCTCGAGCAGAGCGCGTCGAGCACCGCCTCCTGGCGTTTCGGCGCGGTGGAGAGGAAGAGGAACGCCGAGGAACCCGCGTCCAGATAGCGCGGTCCGGGGGCGAGCGTCACCCAGGCGTCGCCGCGCGCGCTCAGCGCGGCCCAGCGCCGGGAGACGGTGGTGGGCGCCAGGCCGAGCGTGGTCCCGAGCACGGCCCATTCCGCGCGCGGGTTGATCTCCAACGCTCCCGCGAGCGCGAGGTCGACTTCGGAAATTTCGGCATTTTCGGTCATGTGGACGCCATCTCTGGAGGATTCAAGCAATTTCGCCGCAGCAGGGGCGGATTCTCCTAGCTTAGTGATGTCCATCACGGGCGCCGCACGGCGCCGTCCCGAGAGTTGCCGCCATGAAAACCAGCACCCCCGTCCCGCCCTCCACCCGGACCAGCGTCCTCGGCCTGATCGTCGCCATGGCGCTCGTCGAGGCCCTGTCCGGGATCACCCAGGGTTACCTCAACCCCATCCTCCCCGCCCTCGGTCCCGAGCTCCATCTGGACGACCCGACGATCAATGGGCTCTTCCTCATCTCGAATGTCGCTTTCGCCGTGCTCACGCCGATCATCTCGCGCCTCGGGGACAGCTGGGGCTGCCGCCGGGTCCTGCGGCTGTCCACCGTCACGGTGGCCGCCGGCGCGGTCCTGATGGCGGTCGCCCCCAGCCTGCTCACCATCTCGGTGGGCGTCGTGCTGCTGACCTGTGTGGTCGGCTTCATCCCGCTCATGATGGGGATCCTCCGCGCCACCCGGCCGGAGAGCACCCGCAGCGGAGTCGGCGCCATGATCGGGACCCTCATGATCACGGTGGGCGTCGGCGGACTGCTGGCGGGCATCGTGGGCGCCGAACGGCCGACCCTCGGCTTCTGGGTTGCCGTTCCCTTCGCCGCCCTCGCGCTCGTCGCGTCCTTCTTCCTGCCGGAGGGCCTGCCCGCCACGCGCGAACCCCTCGCGCTCCTGCCGCTCGCACTGTGCAGCCTGGGCCTCATCGGTCTCGTGACCGCCCTCTCCATGGGCCCCGACTGGGGCTGGCTCTCTGCTCCGACCCTGGTCAGCGGCCTGCTCGGCGTCGTCCTCCTGGCTCTCTGGGTGAAACTCGACCTGCGCAAGAGCACGACGACGACGGCGCCCCGCCGCTTCATCGACCTCCACCTGCTCGCGGTCCCCCGCGTCCGGACGGTCACCGTGGCGACGTTCCTCTTCGGTTTCTCCTCGATCAGTTACTTCGGCAGCAACGGCCTGTTCCTGCACGCGGACGCCGCCACGGCGGGGTTCGGCTTCGGCATGGGCCCGCTGGACATCGCCGTGGTGCTGGCGGCCGCATCGGCCCTCGGATTCCTGTCCTCCCTCGCCGTGCCGCCGCTCATGGCCCGGATCGGCGAGCGCGGAGGCCTCGTGTGCGCCGCGGCCGTGCTGGCTCTGGGCTTCCTGCTGATGGGCCTGCTCCACGGATCGGCGGCCGGGTACGTGGCCGGATTCGGGGTCTTCTACCTGGGCCTCGGCATGTACCAGTCCGCCACCCGGACCCTCAGCGTGGAAGGCGTCCCCGTGGAGGAGACCTCCACGGCCGCCGGGCTCAACGAACTGGCCCTCTCCGTCGGCATCTCGATCGGCGCCGCGGTGGTCCGGCTGATCTCCGCGGCGTCGGCGGTGGACGGCAGGATCCCGCTCAGCGGCTTCGTCACCCTGTGGGTGGTCCTCGGCCTGGGCGCCGTTCTGGCGGGAGTGGTGTCTCTCGGATATCCGAAGCGGACCGCCACCCTCCCCGAAGGACTCCCGGCATGACCGGCACGACGGAGCCCGGGACGGAGACCCTGATCGCCGAAGCGGTGGATCGCTGGCGGCCCGGGATGCTGGACCTGAGCCACGCCCTGCACGCCGATCCCGAGCTCAGCGGGGAGGAACACCGGGCGGCGGAGCGGGTGCGGGCGCTGCTGGCGGAAGCCGGATTCCGGTTCGACATCCCCCAGCCGGCCGCACCCACCGCGCTGCGGGCCGAGTCCGGGGAGGGTGAGCTGGTGGCCGTGTTCTGCATCGAGTACGACGCTCTGCCGGGGATCGGCCACGCGTGCGGCCACAATGTGAATGCCGCCGCGACGCTGGGAGCCGCCCTGGCCCTGGCCTCCGCCGCGGTGCCGCTGGGCCTCACGGTCCGTGTGCTCGGGACTCCCGCCGAAGAGTCCCATGGCGGCAAGGTCGACCTCCTGGAGGAAGGGATGTTCGACGGCGCCGCGATGGCCTTCATGGTCCACGCGAGCGGGGAGGACGCCGTGGGCAACTCCTCCCTCGCCCTCGGCTGCTGGGATCTCACTTTCCACGGCCGGGCCGCACATGCCGCCACCGCGCCGGAGGAGGGCGTCAACGCCCTGTCCGCCCTGGTCGTCGCCCAGACGGCGGTGGGACTGCTGCGGCAGCAGCTGCCGCGCGGCGTCGTCGTGTCCCATGTGGTGACCGACGGCGGGTCGGCGCCCAATGTGATCCCGGACCGCGCCTCGGCGCGACTCGAGGTCCGGGCGCCACGGCGCGACCAGCTCGACGCCGCGTGGGCGGCCGTGCGACGGTGTTTCGAGGCGGGCGCCCACGCCACGGGGTGCACGCTGGAGATCGAGCAATCGGGCAACGTCTTCGCGGATCTGCGGCAGGACGGCTTCCTCGCCCGCGCGTATGCGGAGGCCATGGAACGGCGCGGCCGGAGCGTTCCCCTGCGCAGCGATGCGGTCGCCTCGACCGACATGGGCAACGTCTCCCACCGGGTGCCGAGCATCCACCCGATGGTCGGTTACGACGTCGGCGGGGCCGCTCACCACACGGCGGAATTCGCCCTGGCGGGGGCCGGGACGTCCGCGGATCTCGCCGTCGTGGACGCCGCGTACGGGCTCGCCGCCGCGGCCGCCCGCGCCGCCCAGGATCCCGTCGAACGCCGGAGGCTGCTGGAGTCCGCTGCTCGCCATCCCTGACCACCCACGCCGACCCCGTCCGGGAAACCGTCGCCGAAAGGCTATTCCCGGACGGGGAATCGTGTCGTAATGTTATCGATGCCACGCACGTTCTCAACGATGGATGAGGGGTCGGTGCAGCGGAAGACCCACGGGTCCGCGCGCCGGGCTCCGGGGGCGTCCTCAGGTTTGTGGCGGCACATCGACCAGCTCAACGCAGAGGAATCGTTCATGAAAACAGCCAGCATCGGCGCCGCGGCGGTGGTGTGTCTCCTCGGAGGCACCCTCACCGCCGCCGCGTCCGCCCCGGCCTCGGCCGCGACCACTTCGGACTACACCGTGTCGACGGGCTCCGTCGTCCAGGTCGGCCACGCGACGGACACCCCCGCCTGGCCCTACATCGACAAGGACGGCTCGTTCTACTTCCAGCAATCGGCGGCGCTGTACGGGGCCACCGAGGCCCGGCGCTGGGACTTCTACACCGGCACCACGCTCGACACGGCGACCTTCAACTCGACGCTGAGCAACTACACCAACCCGTCGAACTCCTCGGATTCGAACGGCAACACCACCTCGCGCTGCAACAACAGCCCCACGGGCGTCTCCGCCACGTTCGCCCCGGACACCTCGTCCTACTCCCAGAAGAACTACTGCGACCTCACGGGCGTCTGGGTCGACCCCGACACGGGCGACTGGTACGGCCTGGTGCACAACGAGTTCACCCCGAAACCGTTCGGCGACGGCGTCCACTACGACGCGATCGACTACGCGAAGTCGACTGACCAGGGCAAGACCTGGACCATCACCGGCCACGCGATCACCTCGCCCTACAGCACCACCCGGAACGACACCACCGCGTTCCCCAACCAGACCTACTACTACGGCGACGGCGACCCCCGGCTCGTCGTGGACACCGCCTCGGGCTACTTCTACGTCTTCTACGGCTCCCGCGTGATCAACAAGAACGGCGGCTGGGCGGCGCCCGGGTTCGCCGAGCACGTGGCGCGCGCCCCGATCAGCCAGAAGATGGCGCCGTCGTCCTGGCAGAAGTACTACAACGGCAGCTGGTCCACCCCGGGCGTCGGCGGGGCGGAGAGCACCATCGTCTCCACCTCGCAGAGCAGCACCGGCTACCTGCCCTCGAACCTCGAGTACAAACCGTCCAACACCGGCAGCGTCGCAGCCCAGGCCCAGGCCGGCCAGCTCCCCGCGAACGGCTCCGATCTGTTCATCCTGAACGTCTCCTACAACGCCTACCTCGGCATGTACATCGGCACCCCGCAGACCGATCTGGGCGACGGCGTCAACCGACCGCTGCACTTCTACGGCACCACGGATCTCGCCACTCAGAAGTGGGTGGATCTGGGGACCGCGCCGAACTACACCCAGCAGTCCTGGTACCGCTGGCTCCTGGACGGGACCAACGCCACGAGCACCGCGATCGTGGGCAAGACCTTCCGGTCCTATTGCTACTTCGCCTGCTCCGTCCCCTCCGGATCGACGCAGGCCTCCAGCTCGGAGTACGTCAACGTGACCATCGACGCCGCGAACCCCGCCCGGACCATCGACGCCACGAAGTCGTACCGCATCCAGTCGGCGGCCGGTCAGTCCCTCAACCAGAGTGGGACCTCCGCTCTCTCCACGGTGGCGACGTCCACCGCGGGCAGCACGGCCGCCTGGAAGTTCACGCCCACGGGTGACGGCGCCTACACGATCACCAACACCTCGTCCGGCCTGGCGCTCGGCGTGAACTCCGGCTCCACCGCCAACCGCGCCTGGGGCGCCGCCATGAGCCTCGCCTCGCTGCCCTCCGGCGGGGCGACCCAGGGTCAGCAGTGGTTCGTGATCTCGAAGGTGAGCACACCGAGCGGCTCCGGCGCCACCGTGAGCACCGGCACCTACAGCCTCGTCAACCGTTACAGCGGACTCGTCCTCAGCCTCACGGGCTCCGGCAAGACCGCGCCCGCCAGGACCTGGATCAACAGCGGCAGCGCCGGCGACACGAGCACCCCGGCAGCCCAGACCATCACGCTCGCCCAGGTCCCGACCACGGGCCAGGTGCGGGGCGTGGGCTCCGGACGCTGCCTGGACGTCCCCAACTCGGCCACCGCGAACGGCACGCTCCCGGACCTCTGGGACTGCAACAGCGGCGCCAACCAGAAGTGGACCACCGCGGCCGACGGCACCGTGAAGGTGTACGGCGCCAAGTGCCTGGACGTGCCGAACTCCCAGGCGAGCGCGGGCTCGGCGGTGGAGATCTGGGACTGCAACGGCGGCGCCAACCAGCAGTGGACGGTCAATGCGGACGGCACCATCCGTTCGGTCCTGTCCCCGACGCTGTGCCTCGACGTCACCAACGGCTCCACGGCCAATGGGGCGGGGATCCAGCTCTGGACCTGCACGGGCAACGGCAACCAGCGGTGGACGCTCGGCTGAGCCTCCGTCCTGACGCCCAGCAACCGACACCCACGCGCTGACACACGGCCCGGGCCGGACACGACCGTCCGTCCCGGGCCGTGCCGCGTTAGGATCACGGGGTGATCGAGCCTCTGAAGAAGCCCCGCAGGGCGCCGGGGATGGTCGACGTCGCGGCACTCGCCGGCGTCTCGGCCCAGACGGTCTCGCGGGTCCTCCGCGGGCAGACGAATGTGCAGGACAGCACCCGGGACAAGGTGCTGGCCGCCGTCGAGCAGCTCGGCTACCGCCGCAACAACGCGGCGCGCGCCCTGTCGTCGGGCCGCAGCCGGGCATTCGGGATCGTGCAGCTCCAGACGGGCTACTACTCGCGGACGGCGATCATCTCGGGCGTCGAAGCCGCGGCGCGGGAGGCAGGGTACTCGCTGAGCGCCGCCACGAGCCCCTCCCTGGATCCGGCAGCCATCGAGGAGGCCATGTCGGTGCTCGCGGATCAGGGCGTCGAGGGCATCATCCTGGCTCTCCCCCTGATACATGCCACGCGCGGTATAGAAGAACTGACGCGGGCGATCCCGACCGTTTCGATCGACGGCTCCCGGACCTCCGCCACCGAAGTCGTGGCGGTCGACCAGACCCATGCCGCCCAGCTGGCCACCCGGCACCTGCTGGATCTGGGGCATCGCTCGGTGTGGCACGTCTCCGGCCCGCCGGAGTGGCATGACGCCGCGAGCCGCAGCGCCGGCTGGCGGCAGACGCTTGAGTCCGCGGGCATCGTCCCGCCCGAGGAGCTGGTGGGCGACTGGTCACCCGAGTCCGGCCATCGCCTCGGCCTGGAGCTCGGACGCCGGCCCGAAGTGACGGCAGTCTTCGTCTCGAGCGATGAGATGGCGTTCGGCGTGATCAGAGCGCTGCACGAGCTCGGCCGATCCGTCCCGGAGGACATCTCCGTGGTGAGCGTGGATAATATTCCGCTGGCGGAATACTGCTCACCACCCCTCACCACCGTCGCGCAGCCGTTCGAGGAGATGGCGCGGGTGGCGGTCGATCATCTGCTGCGCCACATCTCGGATCCGGCCACGCTCACAGTCGATTCGATCGAGCCGAGGCTGATCGTGCGGGCCTCCACGAGCGCCCCGCGCTGAGTCCGTCCTGACAGCCAGGGCTGAGTCCATCCGTGCGGCCGCAGCCATGAGGCCCGGCCCCAGCGCTTGTTCCCCGTGACGGGCGTCGCAGTCACATTTCCCCCTCACCCCAGCCTGCCCGGACACTGGTGGCATGACCCTCAAGTTCGCCCGTTTCGGCTCCCTCGGGGCCGAGGAGCCCGTGGTGGTTGTCGATGACGCCAACGGCCGCACCCGGCATTTCAGCCTCCTGCCCCTGACGCAGGACATCGACTCCGCCTTCCTCTCCCGCGACTTCGTGGCCGAGACCCGGCTCGCCCTCGACGCCGGGCGGCTGCCCGCCGTCGAGCCGTCCGCCCGGATCGGCGCCCCGGTGGCGCGCCCCGGAACCGTGGTGGGCATCGGCCTGAACTACGCGGCCCACGCCGCGGAGTCCGGGCTGGAGCCGCCGGCGTCGCCGGTCGTGTTCCTCAAGCCCGCCAACACCGTCGCCGGACCGTACGACGAGTTCCCGGGCCTGCCCGGCAGCGAGCAGCTCGACTGGGAGGTGGAGCTCGGCCTGGTGATCGGCCGTCCCGCGCACCTCCTGGCCGACGAGCACGAGGCGCAGGCGGCCATCGCCGGCTATGTCCTCGCCAACGACCTCTCCGAGCGCTCCCTCCAGCTGGGCGGCGCGGGCGGCCAGTGGACGAAGGGCAAGTCGCTGCCCGGCTCCACGCCGCTCGGCCCATGGCTGGTGCCGGCCGTGGGCGCGGACGGCACGCCCTTCGACGTCTCCTCGCTCCCCCTCGCCACGCGCGTGAACGGTGTGGAGTGCCAGCGCTCGACGACGGCGGACATGGTCTTCCGCGCCGCGTTCCTGGTGCATCACGTCAGTCAGTTCATGGCTCTGGAGCCGGGTGACGTGATCATCACGGGCACCCCCGAAGGCGTCGCCATGTCGGGCCGCTTCGAGTACCTCAAGCACGGTGATGTGGTCGAGATCGAGGCGCCGGGCCTGGGTGCGCAGCGCATCGTCGTCGGCTGACCAGGCGACTTCCCTCTCCGTCCCTCCCAGGCTCGCGAGACGCCACTTGGGCACCATGACGCACTCGGACAACGTGCCCAAGTGGCGTCTCGCGAGTCTGGCGAGGAGTGGGCATCCCGGCGCGGCGCTTCCTGTGGTTGCTCAACGCAACTAGCCTGGGGACATGACTCTGGATCTCACCGCCATATACAAGGACCTCCACAGCAACCCGGAACTCTCCTTCCAGGAGACCCGCACCGCCGGCATCGTCGCCGGGCACTTGCGTGAGCTCGGCTTCGAGGTGACGGAGGGCGTGGGCCGGACCGGCGTCGTCGGCGTCCTGGCCAACGGCGTCGGCCCCACCGTGCTGCTGCGCGCCGACATGGACGGCCTGCCCGTCGAGGAGCAGACCGGTCTCGACTACGCCAGCACCGCCCGCGGTACCGATCCGGACGGCAACGACGTCCCCGTCATGCATGCCTGCGGCCACGATGTGCACGTGACCTGCCTGCTGGGTGCGGCCGAGCTGCTGGCCGGGTCCCGCGAGGACTGGTCGGGCACGCTCGTCACCGTGTTCCAGCCAGCCGAGGAAGCCGGTGGCGGTGCCGCGGAGATGCTCCGCGACGGTTTCCTGGATCGTTTTCCGCGTCCCGATGTGGTGCTGGGACAGCACGTCGCGCCGATCCCGGCCGGTTTCATCGGTCTCACGCCCGGCCCGGCGATGGCCGCCGCGGACAGCCTGAGCATCACGCTGCACGGTGTGGGCGGTCACGGCTCGCGCCCCGAGGCGACGGTGGACCCCGTGTACCTCGCAGCCAATGTCATCAACCGTCTGCAGGGCGTGGTCTCCCGCGAGATCAGCGCGCTGGACACCGCCGTCGTGACGGTGGGCCAGGTCCACGCCGGGACCAAGAACAACATCATCCCGGACAAGGCCACCCTCGGCCTGACGGTGCGCAGCTATCGCGAAGAGGTCCGTTTCAAGCTCCTGGAGAGCGTGGAGCGCGTGGCCAAGGCGGAGGCGCAGGCCTCGGCCAGCCCGAAGGAACCCACGATCGAGTACTTCGAGCGCTTCCCCGTCACGGTCAACGACCCGACCGCGAGCGAGCGGGTCGCCGCCGTGCTGCGGGGCGTGCTGGGCGAGCAGCGGGTGCTGAACCCGGGCCCGCTCTCCGGCAGCGAGGACGTCGGGGAGTTCTCGACGGCCGCGGATGTGCCGCTGGTCTACTGGTTCCTGGGTGGCGGCGAGCCGTCCCTCGCGGAGATCGTGGCGAAGACCGGCCGGATGCCCGACGACATCCCCTCCAACCACTCGCCGTTCTTCGCGCCCGTGATCGACCCGACGCTGGACAACGGCGTGAAGGCCCTGGTGGCCGCCGCGCGGGAGTTCCTGAGCTAGGTCACATCCGCAGGGGCAAGCGGGTGCTCGCCCCTGCGACCGCGCATCGATTGACAGCCACCGTAGAACTTCACGGCGTCGTTCAGCGGGCGTGGCCGTTGGACATCGGACTCGCGGAACCCCGCGTTTCTCCGGACTGCTGCCGGAGGCCCTGCCATTCCGGTCTGAGGGAGCCCCGAGCGCCCCTGAGGGGCTGCGATTTTCGACAGGAACGTCACGGCTCAACGGGTATAGCCTGGGACCGACCACACCGAATGGCTCATACCGAGCGGATCAAGGAGCTGTCATGGGACACGACAAGAACGACGAACTGCGCGAAGAGCACAACGAGCAGGACGAGCAGCGCCAGGAACGCCGCGACGGCGAATTCTTCGAAGGCACCGACGGCGCCGAGCTCGGCTCCCAGGACCGCCGCCGTGAAGAAGGCGACGAGAAGAAGCACCACTGATCAAGCCTTTCCCCGGCTGAATCCCGAAGATTCTCCGGGACCGAATCCCCCGACGGGCGCGCACTGGCGCACCGGCCGGGGGATTCGGGCACAGAGCGGATGACGCGGATTCGGGTCCGATTGACGTCAACATCGGGATATACGCCACCCGGAAGGCTGCTGCGCGTGGGGCACTCAGAACCAGACCGCTCCCTGGCTACCGATTACCCCAGCCACTGGGTTAGGCCTTACCACAACGTAAATGATCAGTTCCGGTTGACCGGAATCGAAACCGATGAGGACAACCAGGAACGGAGCGGCTGCAAGACCGAACGGCGGGCAGCACCTCAGTCCACGATCCCACAGTCCGGACAAATCGTCGGCCCAGACCTCTCCACAGCTCGAGCCGCGGCATCTGAACGACGACTACGCCAGCTCCACCTTTCTCGGTCCGCCCAATCGCTGATAGTGAATAGTGCCCAGCAGTTCAGAAAGAACCTGGTCGGTCAGGCCCACACCGCCCTCATTGAGATCCCCGTCGTGAATCGGCACCACGAGATCTGGACTAACATACTTCGCATAATCTACTGCGTCAGCGATGCGCATCCATGGCCCACTGATCGGCAGAAGAAGCACCTGGATATCCTCGAAATTTGGAATTTTAGGATAGGCGTCCCCAGGGTGGAGTATGCGGGAGTCGACCAGATAAGCCACATTCTTTCCGGCAGGAACTGACGGGTGGATGGGAGCATGGTCCACGACTATGGGTACAGCACGAACACCACCGACGATAATTTCGCCACCCTTCTCAACCGAGGTGAGAGAATCAACGGGTGCGCCTTCAGCCTGGAGTTGATCAACGCATTCTTCAGGACCCCAAAAATGGCGGCCGCTATTCGCGGTAAGCGATTGAGCAATCCGGTGGGTATCAAAGTGATCCGGATGATCATGCGTGACAAAGATCGCATCGCAGTAATTGAAGACCGAGTCGGGCGCTAAGACGCCTGGATCAATGACGATCAAATGGCCGCCAGACTTTATCGAAATGGTTGAATGACCTTGAGTGGTGATTGTCATCCTCGTCATTCTTACATCAGCTCCTCATAATCAGATCATCTAATAATCACAGAATCTCACCCACGGGCCATCGATTCTCCTGTCTGTGTTTTATAGAGAATCCGCTTGCTAAGATTCGCAGGTTCAAAAAACACTGCTCGCGCCGGCTGCGCGACAGCTTCACTTGTTGGCTCCGAGGGTCGCCCCTTCTATGACGCGTCGACCCAGCCACAGAAAGGCGACAATGATCGGCCCGATGAGGATGACGATTCCAGCGAAGAGTGCCCCCCAGTTTGAAGTGTACTGAAGCCCGTAGTACATATTCAGAAGAGCCGCCGGCAGTGTTCGCTGAGCCCCATCAGGAACCAGAAACAATACGAGTAGCGTTTCGTTCCAAGCTCCGATTGCCGTAATGATTGCTACCGTGGTGACGGGGCCGCGAGCAATCGGGAGCATGATCTTGCGGAAGGTTAGCCACGGTCCTGCGCCATCGAGTTGCGCGGCCTCTTCGAGGGAGGCTGGAAGCGAGCGGAAGAACGATGTGAGGACGAAAACCGTCCAGGGAATGGCAGTTGACGAGTAGAAAACTACGAGTCCGATGCGGGGGTCCCACCAACCCGTGATCCAGTCGGTCATGAACTGACTCACTCCGTTGTTGATAACGAAATAGGGGATCAGGACGGTTTGCATCGGCAACGCGAGCCCCATCGCGAAGTAGGTAGTGAGACTGGATGCCGTCCGGTCCATCCTGCGGGCAAGCCCGTAGGCTGCCGGGACGGAGATCACCATTACGATCACCAGAGTGCTTCCGACAAATATCAGCGTGGTCAGGGTTGCCTGCCCGAATCCTGCGCTGTCCCAGGCGGTTGCGTAGTTGTCCCAGTTCGCGTTGGTGGGCAAAGAAAATGGGCCAAGTAGGATATCGCGCGTGGACTTCAGGCTGGTCATGACGACCCAGGCGAGCAATGCGAGGTTGAATATTACCCATGCCCAGATTGCGACCTTGATCGCTCCGGGCACAATGTGATCACCGAATGCCCGTCCAATCCTTCGTCCCACCCCTTCGGGAGGCCGGCGCCAGGGGCTATGCAAGGTTGTCTGTGTCACAGTTCGAGGGCCTCTCTCTTGGTGAGACGGCGGGTGAGCCAGACCAATATAAGGGACAGGCCAAACATCACCACACCGATTGCGGACACCACTCCGAGCCGCGGCAGCCCCGAGGGGTCATTAAAGGCCAGATACTGTTGGATTGCCACAGTTCGAGCGGTGAGTGGCACGGCCGAATTAGCGCTTCCCGTAAATGCCAGAACGATCTCAAAGACTTTGAGTGAACCAATGACCCAAAGTACAGCACAGGTAGCAAATACATCCCATGAAAGCGGGATCGTGATCATGCGAAATGCTTGCAACTTGGTCACTCCCTCCAACGATGCCGCCTCGTAAAGGTCATTGGGGATGGCATCGACTGCCGACATCAACAAGATGACGTAGAATCCTGCGGCGGACCAGGCAAGGCCTGCGATGATACAGCGGAACACCAGATCTGGACCCAGCCAAGCCTGAGGGGGCAGCCCCACCCAGGAAATTATCTGGTTGAGAGCACCTTGTGAATCAAGAGCGAAGCTGAGAGCTGCACCGATAGCAATTGGGGATATGATGTTCGGCAGGTAGACGACGGACCGAATGAACCCCCGGCCTCCCATCTGCCGCAGAACAGCCATGCAACAGAATGCGATGAAAAAGACGAACAGACCCCCGACTACGGCAAGGACGATGGTATTTACGAATGAGAGTCTGAAGGCTTCGTCGGTGAGAATAAAGATGTAATTGTCGAAGCCTCTGAATGTTGCGTCTGTACCGAGTCCTTTCCAGTCAAAAAAGCTTACTGCTGCTCCGTAGACTGCCGGGAGGACGAAGAGAATGGTGTATACGAGGACTGCGGGCCAGATAAAGGCCCGCAGTCCGCGCTTGCGTGAAGCCTTGGTCACGGAGTACCGCTCGCGATGTAGGCGGTGGTCTTCTCCTTGCCCTGGGCAACGAACTGCTCCGGGGTGATCTTGCCGAAGACCAGCTGGTCATCAAGGGCAAGGAGGACATCGTTGTACCAGGTCGGAGCGACGGCTGCCACCGTGTCCATGTAGCCCGTCGTCGCCCTGCTCTCCAGAACCGACTTCTGCATGGCCGCAAGTGCATCGGGGGCTTTCACATCGGACCTTGCTGGGATGTTCAGCGCATCGGAGCCGATCTTCTCGAGATACTTCTTCTGCACCAGGAACTTCACGAAGTCTTTGGCCCCTGACGGGTTCTTGCCTTTGGCATTGACGGACCAACCCAGGACGTTCAGTTCCTCGACAGATTTGGAATCCTTGCCATATGACGGGAAGGGGAACGTGCTGAGTTTTGCCCCGTCAGCGACGACTGACTTCACTTCGCCGGCAAGCCAAGATCCATTCAAGTCGAGTGCGTACTTACCCTGGGCCCAGGCGTTCTGTGCATTCGGGTAGCGCGAGCCTTCGTAGCCGGTCTGGAAGTAGGGTCGCAGGGCTGCGACTTCCTTGGCTGCGGAAAGCACTGCGGGATCATCCCATGCCGCAGCGGACTTGCTCAGACCCAACACCGCACCCGGACCGTGAGACCGAAGCATCAGCCAGTAGAACCATAGGACGTTATAGGAGGCGTTACCGCCTTCCTGCGCGATAGGTGTCTTACCGGAAGCCTTCAGCTTGTCCAGGGCTGCCTTGAACTCTTCCCAGGTTGCCGGAGCTTTGGTGGCCAGATCTGGCGTGGAGTTGGCGTCAAACCATACACCGCCAGAAAGGATGGTGTGAGGAATGAAGGCGACCCCGTCCTTGTCTGATGCCGAGTCCAGGACTGACTTTGGGTAGTCCGACTGGATTTTTCCGCTCTCTCCGGCGGCCGGGGAGGAGAGGACGTCCGAGAGGTCGGCGATCAGTCCAGCCTTGCGATAGGCCGGGACATGATCGGGAGCGTTATCAAACAGGTCGGGTCCATTGCCGGAGACAGAGGCATTGATGACGTCAGTAACGCCTCCCTTACCCAGCTCTTTGATGTTTACCTTGATTCCAGTGCTCTTCGTGAAATCATCCGCGGCAGTTGCGAAGATCTTCGCCTGCGGAGTGTCGGCCGGCCACGAGGTCAGATAAGTGATGCTGTCGTTGCTGCTGGCACCAGTATTCGAGTTGTTCACCTTCTGCCCACAGCCGGAGAGAGTGAGGGCGGCAATGGCAACCGTGCCGATGACCGCCAGAGATGTCTTGCGTCGCGACAACCTCATCGCGGACTCCTTCCAAGGAGGGTTGAAAAACAGTCACTCAAATCGCACCGCAAGTGTGATTCGGGTCACCGGAAGTATTACATAAGGAACCTGCGTAATACAAGAGTCAGCGTTCCGCCCCGTCGATCGGGGTCGGGCCGCCCAGGTCGGGGCGGTCCAGCACTTGGATTTCGGCGCCAGCTTTACCCAGCGAGAGGACTTCAATCGTGTTGCTCCCTACGCGCCACAACGGTCCTGGCGCATAGAGGGTCCGCTGCGGACCGCGTGCGTCGATGCGGCCTAAGAGGAACCCGTTGAGCCACACGTATGCCTTTTCCCAGTCCGGCAGGGCAAGGAACGCATCAGCGGGCCCGCTACAGCGCAGTCGCGTTCTGAACAGCCCCGGCTCTTGGGCGGAGGCAGGGTTCGGCACTTCGGGGAACTCGGTGATTTCCTGGAGATCGATAGGCCTCTGCGTCCACCCATGCACGAGGCGTTCGACACCGTGGGCGTGGATACTCGCGCCACCCAAGAGCCCCTTCGACTCGCCGAGGTGCCGACCGAAATTGACCCGTCCTTCGTTCTCGACCAGAACGGCGAGGTGCACGTCTCGAGCAACTCCTTCCAATGGCAAGCCCGGGTCGGGGGTATTGCGGTCTACGCGGTGAACGAGCGTGTCGTCGAGGAACACCCATGCCCGATCTCGAGGTTCATGTATGCGCAACACGCTCGCACCTTCGGGGAGGGGAAGATCCGCTTCATACAGCGTAAGACCCGATGCTTGATGAAGATCCTCTTGGGTGAGCGGAACTGGCGAGCGTCGCACATCGGCACACATCGATTTCAACACGGGAAGGAGTGGTCCGACTGGGCTCACGAGCGTCGACCGGGGAGGCTGACGCCTGGGAAGTGGCGGGGGTGTGGGAAGCTCGGCACCTGTGACGGACCCAAAGAGATGCCTGAGTTTCCAGAATTTTCCGGTGAGCTCTCCGGCTTCTCCGATAGGGGCATCCGAGTCATACGAAGTAACGGTTGGGAGGTAAACCCCTTGGTCAATATTTGCGCCCGGCCATGTACCGAAGCTCGTGCCCCCGTGAGCCATGTAGATGTTGATCGATCCGCCCGCGGCGAGTATGGGCTCGATCGCTGCGATCATGTCGTCTGCCGGTCGCGTATGGTGCTCTCGACCCCAGTGATCAAACCAGCCGCCCCAAAACTCGGCACACATGAAGGGGGAACCCGGCCTGCGCCTGGATAAGGTCTTGACGGCTTCGTCTGCGCCGCTACCGAAGTTCGCGGTTACATCCAAGTCCGGCAGGGTGCCGGCATCCAGCATGAGGTCCGTCGGTCCATCCGAAGTGAAAAGGGGGACTTCGATACCGCGTGAGATTAGGCCGTCACGCAGGTGTTCGAGGTAATCTCGGTCGGAACCGAACGAGCCATACTCATTTTCCACTTGCACAGCGACCACTGGGCCGAATTGGCTCCGTTGGAGCAGCGCCAACCGTGGAATGAGTTCGTCGAACCAGGCATCGACATGCGCGAGGAAGTTGGGGTCGCTGGTGCGCAACGCTATGGGGCCGTTGTAGAGCAACCATGTTGGTAATCCACCGTTGTCCCATTCAGCACAGATGAACGGGCCGGGCCGGACGATCACAGCCAGGCCTACGTGCTCTGCCAGACGAATGAACCGCGGAAGATCGCGCCATCCGTCGAACTCGAATGACCCCTTTTCTCGTTCGTGGAAGTTCCATGGAACGTAGGTTTCCACGTGGGTGGCGCCCATCGCGGCGAGCCGTTGCAAGCGGTCGAGCCACAAGTCGGGGTGGATGCGGAAGTAATGGATTGCACCTGACAAGACGCGCCCACTATCGATCCACCGCGAATTGAGAGTGGGTGTTTCTTGGTTCACAGGGTCACCACTTCACCAAGGTGACGGGATCGTTCGGCAGCCCACACCAACTGGTGCGATTCGAAGCTTTCCCGAACGCTGGACAATGCTTGTCCATCGCGGCTCTCCACGGCCCGGAGGAAGGCTTCAACTAGCCTGCCATCGGCGCCGCCGTGGCCATCGGCTGCGCTGGCTCCACCGATCGGCGTTGTGTCGATCGTGCGTGTTGTACCGGTCGCAAAGTCGAGGATCTCCAGATGCTTCCCGTCGCCGCTGATTGATCCGTCGGTTCCAAAGATCCGGGTCTTCCGAAAATCGAGTTGGGTGAAGGCGACGGCAGTGAAGGATGCGGTCGCCCCGTCCTCGAACTCCAGGTTTACGACTTGGTGGTCAGCGACGTCGTTCTGCCCGTTATACACGCATTCTCCGTAAGGGCCCGTTTCGAGCGCTTCACTGACAGATTCCCGAGAGGGCTTCGGAGTGAGCACTCCGAGGGGCCACACGCGGTAGACGGGATCGTCTAGGAAGCCTTCGTAGATCTTTGTGGCTGAGTAGGCGCACGTCTGTTGAAGGGGGCAATCGACGCACCGTTCGGCCGCCTCGCCCGGCTTATTCTCCGGCTTGAACCAGTACAGACCGCCAAAGGAAGAAACCTTCTTCACGGGACGATCAACGATGTACGACAGCCAGTCCAAATCATGAGACGACTTGGCCATGAGCATGGAACTCGACGATTCGGCATTCCGCCAGTTCCCCCGGACGTACGAATGAGCGAAATGCCACCAGCCGATCGGTTCGAGATGCTCCACCGAGACGATCTTCCCAATGGAGCCGGACGTGAGAAGATCTTTCAGAGTCCGGGTGTAGTCGCTATAGCGCATCACATGTCCGATGGCCATGATCACCCCGGAAGACTCAACAGCATCAACAATTCGTGAAGCCTCCTCCTCCGTTGGCGCAATGGGCTTCTCCAGAATGATGTCGTATCCCGCGTACGCAAAGGCAACTGCGGGCCCAGTGTGTTCCTGATCCTGAGTGGCGATCACGACGGCGTCTGAGAGTTTCGGAGCGGCAACCAGATCCTCCCACGTGGTGAACACATTCTCTGGCGAGAGCGAGAATTCCTCGACGAAAAGCCTTCGCCGTTCAGCGTCGGGCTCAGCCACAGCAGTGAGCACCGCCCCTGCTTTCCGGGCGAGTCTTGCATAGTTGGTGCCGCGCGACCCTGCGCCGACCACCGCGAGGCGGACTGGGTTGGACATACCACTCCTCATTCTTTCGTTCGACAGGCCAATCGGCCACTCATAATATATAGGAGCCTTGCGTAATTGGGGAGGGGCTCTGCGCTAGAGGAATAAGGGCATGGCGAGTGTAGGAGATACTAGGGTGGTGCAGACACTGGATGGCAGCGAAGTCTCGACGCTGAGATGGATCAATGAGCGCGCGGTGCTGCGGCACTTGTACGAAGATGATCGCGCCCACTCAGTGGCGGAGATCGCCTCGGCATGTGCGCTGAGTCGCCCCACGGTTGAAGGTGCGTTAGTCCAACTTCTTCAAGATGGCTGGGTTCTTGAGACCGCACCTCAAGCGTCAGGTAAAGGGGCGGGGCGCCCCGCCAAACGGTATACGTTCGCAGACACGGTAAAAGTGCTTTTGGGTGTCGATCTCGGCCCTCACGGCGCGACCTGTGTCGCAGCTACACTACGCGGCGAGCGGCTCGCCACCGTGCGCACGGGGGAGTGTGATCTCAGTGACGGCATGGAGGCCTTGAATGCTGTAGTTCGTGTCATTCAACAAGTCCTCAGCGAGGTTGGGCGGAACGAGCACGATGTACTGGCGCTCACTGTAGGGCTTCCGGCAATTGTCGAGGTAGATGGTCGAATTGCGTTGACGGTCGTGGTCCCACGGTGGCAGTCGTTCGACCTCCCGCGACGGATCAAGGAACGCTATTCATATGCGCAGGTCATGTTCGAAAATGATGCGAAACTCGCGACCGTCGCGGAACACACCTGGGGGGCGGCAACCGGTACGCGGAACATGGTCAATGTCCTGGTCGGGCACAGGGTCGCGGCAGGAATGATCGTGGACGGACGGCTGGCTCGCGGAATCCATGGGGCAGCAGGAGAAATCGGAGCCTTTCCTGCGGCAAGGTGGGCCAGCGCGCACCGACGATGGCGCTCGACCGGTACTTCGACCCCACCGCACGAAACGCTTTCCGACAGAGGGACGGAGGACAAGTCGGGACCTAACGAATTGCAGGTCTTCGCTGACGACCTCGCCCAAGGCATTGCCGCGCTCTGCCTGGTTCTTGACCCCGAGGTGGTTGTCATCGGAGGCGGGATCGCGCAGCTTGGAGATCGCCTGATCCGACCGCTCTCGGATTCGGTCGCCGCTATCACGTTGTTCCCCGTGGAGATGCGGGTGTCGGACCTGGGCCAGAGCGCGGTAGCCCTCGGCGGGATCGCACATAGTCGCAATCACGTTGCCGCAACCGTCTTGGAGATCGATCAGCGGTAGCTCGCGATCCCATCACATCGGATCACCAGGTCCTCGCCAGCGCGTTGTCGAGGACTACGACGAATGTGCCGAGCCATATTGATCAGGGTCGTGAGGGGTGCCGACGAACCCGTCGACACCCCTCACTATTCAGAGGTTTACCGTGAATGTCACTGCACGCTGATTCCGTTCAGTGCCACATGTCCCCACGTGAGGTTCGCGCTCGAGAACTGGATCTCAAATCGCGTTGCCGTCGTGGGGGCGTTGAAGGTGAGCGTGCGGGATTCAACTGTTGAGGTGTTGCTTGACCAGGAGATCGCGGTCGATGGCACCACCGTTTGCCACGTGCCAGTGTCTCCGTTAAGAGCCTGCACGAATACCTGAGTAGGGCCCTGCCCCTGCCCGAAGGCGGCACTGAGCGTAATCGAGTTCGCGGTCACCGCCGGGCCATCAACTTGCAGATAGCCGAGTGAGGTCCCCTCGGATGCCCAGGACGTTGCTGGATTGTTGTCGACCAACGCGGCGGCAACGTTGCTGTTGGAGAGCTCGCCCATACTAGTGGCGGCGATTCCTTGGTACGACCCCGACAGTTCGTTCAACGCTACGTGACCCCAAGTCAAGTTGGCGGACTTGACGACGATGCGTATCTGACTTGTCGTCACGGTCGCGGGAAGCGTCAGCTTTTTATATTCGATGGTCGACGAGTTCGAGGACCAGATGACAGGCGCATTAGTGAGTTGAGTCTGCCACCCGGTCCCATTCCAAGTCTGGACATCGACAGACGTGGGTCCTTGACCCTGGCCGAATGCTGCCGCCAAGGTGACAGCATCAATCTTGCGTGGGTCTCCGTACTGGACCGTCAGGTCTCCCGGGAGAGAGGAGCCATTGGCTGCCGCCCATGAGGTCGCAATGTCACCATCTGCAACGTTCCCCAGCGTTCCTGCAGAGGTGCCGAGGCTCGACGTCACCGTCGCCGACACAGCATGCTGGATAGCTCCAAGATCCACGGCACCTACCGGCACTCGCGTACCGAGCGCATCTTTGGACTGCCCCCACTCGGAGACCCCCTTATTGAGCGCCGGAGACGTCGCACTGGGTGTGAACGCTGCGAAGTATGCATTGAACTGCGCTGGGGTGATGTACCCGTCAGTCGGGAGGCTTGCCCCCGTGTTGGTGAGCTGCGGATCCCCCACAGTTGCACCCGCGTCATTCGCCGCAGGAGCGGTGGATGCGGTGCCGTTCCAGTAGAGGTTGTTTGAGTATGGTGTCACCGCCTGGCCGGAAACGTTGTAGGGCGCATTCGAAGGGTTGTAGATGATGTTGTCGGACACGGCCTGCCCGCGCGCAATCGAATTGCTGGACGTATCAACGGCAACAATTCCCGTGAGCGCCTTGGGTGCACCATTGACGCCCGGCG
Source organism: Arthrobacter sp. RCC_34 (assembly GCF_041360795.1). Classification (NCBI taxonomy): domain Bacteria; kingdom Bacillati; phylum Actinomycetota; class Actinomycetes; order Micrococcales; family Micrococcaceae; genus Arthrobacter; species Arthrobacter sp. RCC_34. The sequence goes on from NZ_JBFUPW010000003.1 coordinate 284,691, forward strand.
ATGTGAGCGTCGGACCGGGGGCCGACGAGGTCCAAATGGTGTTGTTGTGAGCTCGCGTACCTCCGCAGCCTGAGAGGAAGCGGAAGATCAGACGCTTGTCGTTGACACTGAGGTTGTAGCGCACTTGATTCTGGTAGGCGGAGATCAAGCACATGAAGAATCCGCCGTTATTGCTGTCACTAATGTTGTACTGGACAACACTATTCTGGGTTCCCATGTCCGCGTCGAATGCTTGCCCGTCAGCGTTGGAGTAGATCCCTTCATAAGCTGTACGGCGGACAGTGTTGTACTGAACCACGATTCCCTTCGTACCTTGCCACCAGATTCCAACATTTCCACCGCCGCCCACAATCTGGTGGCTCGCAGCACGATCGACAGTATTCCACTCGACGACGGCGTTATCTGCATACTGCGGAGTGATACCTCCACCGGTCACGTCGTGGACATAGTTCTGGTCCACCTTCAGCCCCGTGAACGCCTTTCGGGTTCCCGACACTTCGGAGGAAGGAATGCCGGTTTCCGCCGAATAGATCTCACAACCTCCACACCATGTTGTGAACGTCGAGATTCCGTACGCGTTGACATCACTGACCTCGTTGCCAGAGATACGGGTTCCCGCGAACCACGTCTGCACGCCGTTCCCACGAACCCCAACTGCGATGCCACCTTCGCCGATGCCCCCGGACTTACCTTGTCCGTCGACACGGTGCACATAATTGTTCAGGATCGCGATGCCATCGACCTGGCCGATGTCCTTCGCTTCAACATAAATGCCGCGACGAATGCTATTCGTCGACGTGGTCATCGACGCAGAATTGGTGACTTCCAGGTTCTGCACCGTCACATACCGAGCATTGGAAACAGTCACCGTGTTCGTGACTGCGCCGGCCCCGTCAATACGCGCGCGTCCCGTCCCGTACGATCCGATAGTGATCGGCGCTCCAGCCGTTCCGGAAGATGTGACTGTCAAGCTGCCGGTCCACGAGGACCCGCCCTTGAATAGAACGCTATCGCCTGGAGCGAAGCTAGACGCATTCACCTTGTCGAGGGAGCGCCACGGTGTAGCGACGCTGGTTCCGGTACCGGCATCATTACCCGCCGAGGCGTCGACGTAGTAGGTCGTTCCGCCGGCAGCATGAGCCGGAATTGGTGCGATTGCCACGCTGGACCCTGCAACGACCAGCGCTGCAATCGCCGCCGCAGCCATCGCCCCTCGTCGGAGCACCTGCGTAGGAAGTGAATAGTTCATGCCTTGCCCTTCGTCGGACCATCCAAACGCGTTAAATATAGAAGGGGGCTTCGTAAATAGCTAGAGCTGCACGGCACACCGACACGTAGAGTGGCGCCATCCGCAACCAGCCCGGCTTACCTACCAGCCACACCAGGCCAGTGGCCCCAGCGGGACCCTGGCGAGCATGCGGCCCGTGATCGATGGCTGGTCCTCGGGGAACATGCCCGGAGCGGTCGCGAGGGCGATCCCGGCCGGGATGGTGCCGATCCGCGCGACGCCGGTGAGCTGACCCCGTGCCGCCGCGATCTCCGCGGAGAGCGCCTCCTGGTCGGAGACCACGCGGCGGGCCCAGGTCAGCGCCATCTCACCTTCGGGTGTGAGGCCCTCGTAGGCGTCCTCCGGCGCCGGCGCATGAAACCCCCTTGCCCGCACGGTCGCCATACCCGGCGAGCGCGATGCCTTTGACGCTCGTGATGGTTTCTTGAAGAATGGCCGTGCGAGGCGCATCTCGCGATCCGGTGCCGTCCGGAGAGGGAAATCCCAGCTCAGAGCGATGGCGCCATGCTCCGGTCCCCCGCGGATCCGGACTGCCGAGGGTTCTCTTTCGGCGCCGAGTGCACCTCGCCCGGGAACGGATTGACCCGAACGACCGAAGGAGAGCACGACATGACATTCAACAGTGACTCGCAACTCGACGCCCCGGTGCCGTCGACCACGGAATCGGGCGCGCGCCGCGACAGCGACGCACACTCGCTGAGCGTAGGCCCCAACGGTCCGCTGCTCCTCCACGACGTCGCGCTGGTGGAGAAGCTGGCGCGCTTCGACCGGGAACGCATCCCGGAGCGCAGCCCTCATGCGAAGGGCTCCGGCGCCTTCGGGCAGCTGGAGGTGACCGAGGACCTCTCGGCCTACACCAAGGCGAAGGTGTTCCGGCAGGGCGCCGTGACCCCCATGCTCGCCCGGTTCTCCACGGTGGCCGGAGAACTCGGCTCACCGGACAGCTGGCGGGACGTGCGCGGTTTCGCGCTGAAGTTCTACACCGAGGACGGCAACTACGACATCGTCGGCAACAACACGCCGACCTTCTTCGTCCGCGATCCGATGAAGTTCCCCGACTTCATCCACTCCCAGAAGCGTCTGCCGGACTCCGGCCTGCGGGATGTCAACATGCAGTGGGACTTCTGGACCCTCTCCCCCGAGTCCTCGCACCAGGTCTCGTACCTCATGGGCGACCGCGGCATCCCGCGGAGCTGGCGCCACATGAACGGCTACTCCTCCCACACCTACATGTGGGTCAACGAGGCCGGCGAGCGCTTCTGGGTCAAGTACCACTTCCTGACCGAGCAGGGCCTTGAGTTCCTCACGAACGACGAAGCCGCCACCCTGGCCGGCGAGGACGCCGACGCCCACCGCCGGGACCTCTTCGAGGCGATCGGCCGCGGTGAGTTCCCGTCCTGGCGCGTCGAGGTCCAGATCATGCCGTACGAGGAGGCCCGAAGCTACCGCTTCAACCCCTTCGACCTGACCAAGGTGTGGTCGAAGAAGGACTACCCCCGCATCCCGGTCGGCCGCTTCACGCTCAACCAGAACCCGGTGAACCACTTCGCCCAGATCGAGCAGGCCGCGTTCAGCCCGTCGAACCTGGTGCCGGGCACGGGAGTCTCCCCGGACAAGATGCTGCTGGCCCGGATCTTCTCCTACCCGGACGCGCAGCGGAACCGGCTGGGGACGAACTTCAACCAGCTGCCGGTCAACAGCCCCGCGGTCCCGCTGAACTCCTACGACAAGGAGGGGGCCATGCAGTACCACCACAGCGGCGCGGCCCCCGTCTACGCCCCGAACTCCTACGGCCGCCCGTACCAGGACACCGAGGGCCGGGCGGAGAACGGCTGGGAGGCCGACGGCGAGATGGTGCGTGCCGCGTACACGCTGCACGCCGAGGATGACGACTTCGGCCAGGCCCACACGCTGGTGCGTGACGTCATGAACGACGCCGAGCGGGACCGCCTCGTGGACACGGTCGTCGGCATGGTGTCCGGCCAGGTCGTGGAACCGGTCCTCAGCCGGGTCTTCGAGTACTGGAAGAAGATCGACCAGGAGGTCGGCGCACGGATCGAGGCGGGCGTCCGGGCCGGCGGCGCCGCCTGATTCGTGGCGCGTCAGGCAGACCCTGACGGCCTGATGACGAAGCCCGCCGGAACCGGGGACATCACCGGTTCCGGCGGGCTTTCGCCTGCCCGGACCCGTGTACCCGAAACCGTGAGCACCGCCCGGCCGGTCCAGGTCAGGAGAGCAGGATCCCGACCCACGCAGCCAGGAGGCACAGCACTGCGCCGCCCAGTCCGTAGAGCACCGCTCGCAGCGGCTCGCGGTTGTGCAGGAGCCGCACGGTCTCCAGGCTCGCCGTGCTGAACGTCGTGTACCCGCCGAGGAACCCCGTGCCGGCGATCAGCAGTGCCTCCGGCCCCATCCTCTGGGCCGCCACGGCCCCGGCCAGCACGCCCAGGGCGAACGACCCGGTCACGTTGATGACCAAGGTCGCGAACGGGAAGTCCGTGGGCCAGCGGCGCCGCACCGCGCCGTCGAGCATGAAACGCGCGACGGCGCCCACCCCTCCCGCGAGCGCCAGCCAGAGCGGGAGCAGGGCGCTCATGCGCCTCCTCCCGGCGTCGCGCGACCGTCCCGGCGCGACTCCCGCAGCCGGTGGCTCACCGCGGCGAGCCAGATGCCGAGCGCCGTGGCCGCGCCCCCGAACAGGAGCGTCGCGGCGAGGTAGCCGAACGCCTCGGCGAGGCGGCCTGCCTGGAGCAGATGGACGGCGTCGACGGCGAAGGTGCTGTACGTGGTGAAGGCGCCGAGGAAACCGGTGCCGGCCACGAGCCGGAGACGGCGTGCCCAGCCGATGTCCGAGCCGCGGCGGATGAGCGCCTCCAGCAGAAGTCCGAGCAGGAACGCCCCCAGCACGTTGATCAGCACGGTGGCCAGAGGCCAGCCGCCCGGGGCCGGGACGGTCACCGACAGCGCGTACCGCGCGTAGGCTCCGAGCACTCCGCCGCCGAAGACCCAGCCGATCGCCCGGGGGTCCAGGTGCAGGGGCGGGACCGTTCCATGAGCGGTGGTCCTGGACGGCTCACGCATCGGTCATGCTCCCTCCGGACGGTTGACACGGCTTCGACACATGCCGCCTTCCAAGGCTAGCGCGAAGTCCGCCCGGGGGCCGGGCGCGGCGGCCAATGCCCAGCGCTTCCCCGTGATCCCGCGGAAGTAGCGGAGTGGACTCTCAGTTCACGTCGATTTTTTGAAGATGTCATTTCATGACAAATTTAAAAAGCTCTTGACTGGGGGTTAACTTCTCCTGCATTCTCAGTCGGGGGGCAACACCAAACAAAATCAGGAGGAATCATCGTGCGATCCACGTCAGGCCTCAAGAGGCTGGGAACCATGTGCGCTGTCGGCGCGCTTGCCACAGTCGGCCTTTCCGTCAACACGGCCTGGGCCGGCCAGAACAACCCGGACGACAGCCAAGCGTTCACCTCGAAGTCAGGCCAGGCCGAAAGCTTCGTCTTCAAGAACAAGTCACATCGTGTCGATCGCAATACCGTCAGCGGAATGCTGGAGGAGTCGTTCGGCTCGGCACCCGGATCCCAGTTCAAGCAGGTCCGTGACCAGCAGCTCGGCACCGGTCACCTCTCCCGCTTCGTCCAGGTGATCGACGGTCACGAGGTGGCGGGTTCCTCCGTCGCTCAGACCCTCGACAAGGACGGCGCCCTGATCCAGGCCATGGGTTCCGTGGCCACCGGCACCACCAGCGCCACCTTCCCGCAGCAGCGCGATCTGGCCAAGGGTGAGAAGGCCGCCAAGGAAGCGGCCGCCACCCAGGTCAAGCTCCCGGCGTCCAAGGCCAAGGTCACCAAGACCGTCTGGTACGCACCGGCCCTCGCCGGCTTCCCGGAAGGCGGCACCGTCGGTCAGCCCGCCTACCAGGTCGTGGTGAGCAACAAGGACGCCAGCTTCACCGTCACCGTCGCCGCCACCGGCGCCCCGACGGTTCTGGCCACCGCCACCAACACGCACGAACTCAACCGCGCCGTGTGTGACGCCAACCGCAACAGCGGCGTCACCTACGACGACCTCAAGTGCGGCGTGGGCACCAAGAACGTCCTGAAGCGCAAGGAAGGCCAGGCGGCCTCCACCGTGGCCGACGTCAACGCCGTCTACAACTTCTTCGGCGACACCAGCTCCTTCTACGCGGCCAACACCAACGCCGGTGACCTGACCACGCTGGTGGGCGCGAACTACAGTGACGGCCTCGGCACCGCCATCCGCGGCAGCGTCCGTCAGTGCGTCAGCGGCGACGCCTGCCCCTACACCAACGCCTTCTGGTCCGATGAGATCAGCGCGATGGTCTACGGCGAGGGTGTCACCACCGACGACGTCACCGGCCACGAACTGACCCACGGCGTCACGTCCCGCACCAACGGTCTGCAGTACCAGAACGAGGCCGGCGCCATCAACGAGTCCATGTCCGACGTCTTCGGCGAACTCACCGACATCAGCAACGGCAGCGCGGATGACACCGCCGCCAACCGCTGGAAGATGGGCGAGGGCAGCTCGCTGGGCGTCATCCGTGACATGAAGAGCCCGAAGAACTACCAGCAGCCGGAGATCTACAAGGGCACCTACTGGCACGCGACCAGCACCAACCCGAACCAGAACAACGACTACGGTGGAGTCCACACCAACAGCGGCGTGGGCAACAAGCTGGCCTACCTGATCACCGACGGTGCGACCTTCAACGGTCAGACCATCACCGGCCTGGGCGTCCACAAGGCGGCCGAGCTGTACTGGACCACGCAGACCCTGCTGCCGTCCAACGCCACGTACGCCTCCCTCAAGAGCGCACTGAAGCAGGCCTGCACCGCGAACGTCACCAACGGCGTCGCCGGCACCACCTCCGCAGACTGCACCCAGGTGAACAACGCGATCACCTCGGTGGGCATCTGATCCCTCTCCATCCCGCGAAGTAACAGATGGTGCCCCTTCCCAGCACGGGAAGGGGCACCATCTGTTCTCTCGCGCGGCCCGGGCGCCGTGCCTACGATGGCTTCATGGGAGCGGTGCAGGGGGAAAGCGTCATCCGGGTGACTCGTGCGAGCACGAACAACCTCAGAAACGTCAGCGTGGACGTGCCCAAGAAGGCGCTGACCGTGGTCACCGGGGTGTCGGGATCCGGCAAATCCTCCTTGGTCCTCGACACCATCGCCGCGGAGGCCCAGCGGCTGGTCAACGACTCCTACCCGACCTTCGTGCGGAACCGGCTGCCGCAGCTTCCCGCCCCGGAAGTGCAGGCCATGGGAGGGCTCACCTTCACCGCCCTCATCGATCAGCGGCGGTTCACCGGCAACGCGCGATCGACCGTCGCGACGGCGGCCGACGTCGCGCCCTTGCTGCGCCTGGTCTTCTCCCGCGTGGGAGAGCCTTCCGCCGGGTACTCCCCGGCGTACTCCTTCAACGACCCCACCGGCATGTGCCCGCGGTGCGAAGGGCTGGGCACCGTCGTCGACATCGACGTCGAGGCGCTGATCGACCCCTCGAAGAACATCGACGAGGGCCCAGTGCGTTTCAGTCAGTTCCGGCCCGGCGTCTACCGCTGGAAGCGCTTCGCCTACAGCGGGTTGTTCGACCGGAAGAAGCCGCTCGGCGAGTACACCCCGGAGGAGATGGATCTCTTCCTCTACGCCGATCAGCTCAAGCTCGAGGACCCCGACCCCCGCTTCCCCAAGACCGCACGGTTCGACGGCGTCGTCACCCGGATGCGCGATGTGTACGTCAAGAACCGTCCCGAGAAGATCGCGGCGCCGGTGCGCGAAGAACTGGATCACCTGACGTCACGCCGCGCCTGCCCCGAATGCCATGGCGCCCGGCTGAACGCCGCGGCACGGAACAGCCTGATCGACGGCCGTTCGATCGCCGACTGGTCCGCACTGTCCGTGGCAGAGCTCCGCACCCTCCTGGAGGAGATGGACGACCCGCGGGTGGAGCCGGCCCTGGTGGGGATCCGCCACACGCTCGACGCGCTGCTGTCCGTGGGCCTGGGGTATCTCTCCCTGGACCGCCAGTCGTCGACGCTGTCCGGCGGGGAGGCCCAGCGCGTGAAGATCGTGCGCCACCTGGGCAACGCCCTCACCGATGTCACCTACGTCTTCGACGAGCCGTCCACCGGGCTGCACCCCGCCGATGTCCAACGGCTCAACCGCCTCCTGCACAGGCTGCGGGACGAGGGCAACACCGTCCTTGTGGTGGAACATCACCCGCAAGTGATCCGGGTCGCCGATCACGTGATCGACATCGGCCCCGGCGCCGGTCCGGACGGCGGCACGGTGCAGTTCGAAGGATCGCCGAGCGCACTGGCGGAGAGCGGCACCCTCACGGGGCGGCTGATCTCCCGGCCGCTCCATCTCAAGGAGACGCCGCGGGAGCCCCGCGGCACCGCCACCGTGAGGCAGGCGTCCGCCCACAATCTGCGCGGCTTCGACGTCGACGTGCCTCTCGGCATCCTCACCGCGGTGACCGGCGTCGCGGGCTCCGGCAAGAGCTCCTTCGCCACGGAGGAACTGCCGCGCCAGCATCCGGAGTTCACCGTGGTGGGCCAGGACCCGCTCCGCGGCGGGGTCCGCTCCACGTCCCTCAGCGTTCTCGGCATCGCCGACGAGGTCCGTGAGGTGTTCGCCGACGCCGGCGGCCTCGCCCCGGCCTGGTTCAGCTTCAACTCGAAGGGCGCCTGCCCCGCGTGCAAGGGCAAGGGCTACATCACGACGGAACTCGCGTTCCTGGACGATGTCGCCACGCCGTGCGACGTGTGCGGCGGCGCGCGGTTCAACGACGAGGCGCTGAGCGTCCGGATCGCCGGCCACACGATCGCGGACGTCCTGACCATGACCGCGGCATCCGTGGCCCGGCTCCTGTCCGTACATCCGGCCATCGTCTCCGCCATGACCTGGCTGGAACGCGTCGGGCTGGGATACCTCGCCGTGGGACAGTCGCTGGACACGCTCTCCGGCGGTGAGAAACAGCGGCTCCTCCTGGCCAGGCACTTGCAGGCCTCCGGGGATCTCGGTGCGGAACGCATCGTGCTGGACGAACCCACCACGGGCCTCCACCCGAGCGATGTGGACCGGATCAACGACCTGTTCGCGGAGCTCGTGGACGCGGGGGCGACCCTCGTGGTGGTGGAGCACAACCTCCGGGTCGTCGCGCAGGCCGACCACGTGATCGACATCGGTCCCGGCGCCGGATCGGACGGGGGACGTCTGCTGTTCGCCGGCCGCCCCGCGGATCTGCTCGAGTGTGCCGACTCGCAGACCGGCCATGCCCTCGCCCTCGCCTCGGCGCGCTGAGCACGGCCGGCGACCAGGGATGTCGGGAATGGCAGCGGAACAGTCTCCGCATCGGGTCTGGATCCTCCAGGCGACGGAACAGCTCATCGGATCCACGCTCCACGGGGGCACCGGTGTCCAGCGGTTCATGATCGACACGCTGCGCCTGGTGAAACCTTCGTCCCTGGACCGTTTCTCGTTCTCCGCGGCGGAGCGTCAGAGCATCGGCGCGGCCATGCTCATGGCCCGGGTCCGCGTCAACGACCTCACGGCAGCCCTGGACCTGGCCGACGTGGTCCGGGAGTCCCGGCTGTCGATCGCGCCGGTCGCCACGGACGCCGTCCCCGCCTTCCTGGCACTGGAGGCGGCGCTGTCCGAAGCGGCTCTCGCCGGCGGGCTCTCCACCGTGGCCCTGGAACACGGCATCCGGCTCGCCGACTACGCCGCGGCCGAGGGGGATCCCCGGTGGATCCGGCGGGCCCACGGACTGCTCGCCGCAGCCGGGGCCTTCGGGGGCGAGCATGTCCTCGCGGAGGAACACCTGTCCGCCGCGCAGCGTCTCGCCCGGGAACAGGGCTGGGACGCCGGTCACGCCGAGTACATGGAGTCCATCGCGGAGTCCCTGCTCGCCTTCACCGACTCGGACGGAGCCCGGATGGACCGTCTCCTCCCCCGGGTCGAGGCACTGCAGGAGTCCGATGCGAGTGCCGCCTCGCTGGTGACCATGGTGCGTGCGCTCAGCCACGTCCTGCACGGCCGGCTCCACGAGGCCATGACGCAGGCCTCGCTCCTGGCCATGGGCAAGAGCCAGCCCTTCACCCCGAAGCTGCTCCGCGATTACGCCGTGTCCGTCCAGGCGTTCCTCCTCATCCTCCGCGGAGATCCTCTCCGGGCGCAGGGCGTGCTGCGGGGCCTGGAGTCGTCGGAGAACCACTTCCTCTGCACGGGCACCTTGCGGGCATCGGCAGCGCTGCAGCTCCAGGACTACCGTGGCGTCCTGAGCGGCACCAGCGACTGCCTCCAATTGCGCAGCGCCCACAACCTCTGGACGCTGCCGCAGGTGCTGCTGCGCCGGTCCATCGCGAACTTCCGGCTCGGCAACACCCAGACCGCCCTCCACGAGTTCGGTGACGCAGTGCATCTCCTGCGGTTCTCCGCTTCCGGCCCCGCCCTGCTGACGACGCCGGTCCGCGAACTCGAGTATCTCGTGTCACAGGTGGCGCAGCACTCCCCCGAGCTGGCGGCCGACGCAACGCGCCTCCTCCGACAGGCCGGCGACGTGCTGCAGACCGCGGAGCCCGCGCTCGTGCTCCCCGCCCTGTCCGAACGGGAGCGCCTGGTGGCCACCATGCTCCGTTCCGACATGCCGCTCCCGCAGATCGCGCAGGAGCTCCATGTCGCGCCCAGCACCGTGAAGTCCCAGGCGATCGCCATCTACCGCAAGCTCCAGGTGAACTCGCGCCACGAGGCCGTGGAACTCCTGGAGCGCGGCGGCTTCTTCGAAAGCTGAGACGCCGCTCACCACACTGCGTGACGGCCTTCACGGAACCGGCCGGACCAGGTGGAAAGCCCGGTGGAATATCGCCCCGATCCCGTTCTCCCGGAAGTCCGCACGGATAGTTTCTCCAGGTCAGACAGGCCATCCGAGATGCCCTGCGCACCCCCGGCCACCGCATCGCGCCGCCGGGCCGAAGATTTCCAGGAGAACACATGACCGAGCACTTCCACAGCCACCACCGGACCCCCACGGAGGCGGGTCCCCGGGGACCCGAGCCCCGGGATCGTCCGACCGGGCCCGGGCGGCCGCAGCACTCGCGGCGCTCGGTGGTCAGGGCGTCCGCATGGTCGGTGCCGGTGATCGCGGCGGCTGTCGCGGCCCCGGCCGCCGTCGCGAGCGCTGCGCCCCGGCTGGTGCTGACCGGGGTGCCGGGCACCGTCGTCGCGGGGGCGCTTGTGAGCGGCGTGATCACGACGGCGACGGCGAACAACGGCCTGGACGTCGTCGTGACGCTGCCCGCCGGGTTCGTCTGGGCGGACGGCGCGGGTGTCGCCGGCGCGCCGCGTGTGGTCGGGCGAGGGAACGGCGCCTTCGGAGTGCCGCCGTTCCGCGTCGGAACCGGGGCCGGGACCGTGACACTGACGGCCATGCTCCCAGGGACGGGTGTCACGGCGGAGTCGGTCATCACCGTGCAGGCCCTGTACTCCCTGACACTGCTCGGCGGGATCAACGCCATCGGCGACGGCCCCGACGAGTTCCGGGCCGACTTCACGGCGATCGTCCCCGTCGGCGTCCGGCCCCGCCGTCTCGAGTACCTCTTCTACCCGGAGGCCGGCGCCGGCTGGACGGTGCTGAGCCCGACCGCGCCCCGGACGGGCCAGCGCTACGACGTGGTGCACGCCCAGCGCCTGGACGACGATTTCGAGCGGATCTTCCTCTCAGCCCGGGGCGACGCGGACGTTCCCAACGCCCCGTTCGGCTCCTACTCGTGGCCGATCCTCGCCACGTGGCCCGACGGCGCCGTGACCACCCTGTCCATGCCGTTCGAGCACGTCCACTTCGGCAGCGACGGCCGGCCCCTCGGCGTCAACGCCTGGGACACCATCACTTCCGGCGTGCCGGGATATCCGGGTCCGGATTCCCAGACCGGCTGGGGCAACGTCATCGACGCGGGCTCGGACGGGCTGATCGACGGCAACCGGTTCTTCGTCGGGGCGAAGACGTCCGGGCGCACCCCCGCGCAGGGCAACGACCGGACCACGTCGGTGTTCTTCCAGTTCGTCAATGAGTCCGGCGCGGGCGCGTCCATCACCCCGGAGCCACGCCCGCTGACCGTCCCGAACTACGTGAGCGATGCCTCCGGCGTGTACCTCGGGGCCACCCTCGGCTCGTTCCGCCTCGACCTGCCTGGCTACTGGAAACTGCTCGTCTGGCCCCAGAGCAGCAACTCACAGCCGGGCAACCCCGCCACCTCCGACGGCGTCGCGTGGAACCCCGCGACCGAGCCCGGCCACCAGCTCGGTTCGGTCTTCTACCGGCTCCCCGCCTGAGCGCTCGGCCTCGCCCCGTAAACGTGCCGCGAAGGAACAGCTGGCGCCCCTTCCCGGTGCGGGAAAGGGCGTCAGCTGTTCCTTCGCGAGCCGGGCGGAGCCGGGCGGAGCCACGCGGACCGACGCGGAGCCGGGCGCCGTCAGGGCGCGGTGCGGCGGAGCAGCGCGACGCCCGTGACCAGCTCCCAGGCGATGATCGTGTAGACCGAGCCTCGCTCCCAGACGCCGTCCGGCAGCCAGGTGTGGGTGGTCAGGAGCACGGCGAAAACGAAACCCGCCGCGCCCAGAACCGTGCTGATCCTCCGGTACAGGGCGCCGCCGGGCCGGTCCCCGAACGCGAGCGCGTCTCCGGTGCCCGCCACGAGGGCCGCGGCGTTGCCGGCCCCGATGGCTGCCACGGCCCCCAGGCCGTGGAACAGCATCAGCCCGTTGGCCGCGTTCTCCGGCGAGCCGTGCACCAGGCCCACCACGGCGATGCCGGCGGAGTGCACGAGGAGGAGCGCGAAGAGGGCGCCGCGGCGTCGTCGTCGGCCGGCATCCGCGGCGAGGAGCGCGACGACGGCGAGGGTGATCAGCAGTCCCTCGCCGACGAAGCCGGCGTTCATCACCTCGGCGAGGCGGGACTCCATCGCCCGGCCTTCGAAGACACCTCCGGCGGGGACGCCGAGGTCACTGATGTAGTTGCGGGCGTAGTCGTAGCCGGGGAAGCCGAGCGCGGCGATGGTCTCGCAGAACAGGTACCAGCATGCGGCCAGGACGAACAGGACTCCGGCGGCGCGCACGGCGGGCCGGGACAGAGATGGCGGAGCAGGCGGGGATGAGGGCACGACCGGACTTCCTTCCACGAGGGCGGCGGGCCGCCCGTTCAGGGACAGGGGCTCAGTATTCGCCCTTGATCACGAAGTACGAACCGCGGATCTCCCCGGCCAGCTTCGACTTCTGACGGGCGAACTTGAAGCGGGATGCCAGCTCCTCGGGGATCTCCATGCCCTGGGAGAGCTTGAAGCCCACGGCCCGCTTCCCGCCGTCCTCCAGCGTGTACATCACGTTGAGGACCAGGCCGGATTCGTAGATGACGTAGTCCATGCGGATCCCGTCCACCTCGAAGGAGGAGACCTCCAGCGGCGTGGAGGCGATGACGATCTCCCGCTCCTCGCGCAGGATGCGGTTCACGCGCTCCAGGACCTCGGGCGCCTCAGCGGCAGGCTCGACGGTGAAGACGTGGTCGTACTTGTTCTTGAAGTACCGGGCCTCATTCGCCCGCAGGCCGGCGAGCGCGTCCACGACGGGCGAGGACTCCAGACCGGTGGTGGAGACGTTGACGAAATCCACGATGTACGACATGAGACCTCCTGGGATCGGTTGACTACAGCAACAATAGCGAACCGGGATGACGGATCAGCCGCGCGTCAGCCAGAGGGCCAGGACCGAGCTGACCAGAACGAGCGGAGCGGCGACCAGGCCCAGCCGGATGTAGGCGCCCCAGCTGACGCTGACGCCCACCGTCTTGAGGCGGTCATGCCAGAGGAGCGTGGCCAGCGACGCCCACGGGGTCACGAGCGGGGCCGTGTTGACGCCGACCAGCAGACTGCCGAGCAGCTGGGGGGAGGTCGCGAACGGCTCCAGGCCCAGGTACGCCGGGAGGTTGTTCACGACGTTCGAGCCCACGGCGCCGCTGCCGGCCATGGCGAGGAGCTGCGGAAGGCCCGAGCCCTGGTTGCCCAGACCGCTCAGGACGTTCGTCACGCCGAGGGAGTGCACCGACTGCACCACGAGGAAGAGGCCGCACACGAACACGATCAGCGGCCCGGGGAACAGCCGCCAGCTCAGGGAGGTCCGGCGTCGCACGGCGAACACCGCGAGCAGGACCACAGCGGCGGCACAGGCCGGGATCCACGGCTCCAGGCCGCTCGTGAGCAGCGGCAGCAGCACCGCGGTGACCGCCGCGGAGATCCAGAAGAGCACCTTGTCCTCCGGCGGCTTCACCGTCTCCGGCGTGAACGTGCCCCGCAGTTCCCGCCGGAACAGCAGGAAGATGAGGAGCGCCGGGAGCAGACTCGCGACCAGCGCAGGCGCCCAGAGCAGGTGCAGGAACCCTCCGGCGCTGCCGTCGCCCAGCCGGTGCGTGGCGAGCAGATTGCTCAGATTGGACACGGGCAGCCACAACGACGCCGTGTTGGCCAGCCAGACGGTGGTCAGGGCGAAGGGGAACGGCCGCAGTCCGGCGTGCGACGCCAGGAGGACCACCACGGGTGTCAGGAGCACGGCCGTGGTGTCGATCGAGAGGAACGCGGTGCACAGGATGGAGAGCAGCACGATCAGGAGCCAGAGCAGGACGGTCCGGCCCCGTGCCAGGCCCGCCAGCAGGCCGGACACCGCGCGGAAAACCCCGGCGTCGGCGGCGAGTTCCGCCACCACGGTGATTCCACCCGCGAACAGCAGCACCGGGAGCACCCGCTCGCCCAGCGCGAGCGCCTCGGTGGCCGGCAGCACACCGGTGAGCACCGCGATGCCGCCGAGGAGAAGGAGCCCGAAGCCGATCAGGAGAAGTCGCACCATCTGATGGTACGGACCCCGGGTCTCGACAGGACACCCGCCCCACGTCAGAGTGGATTCATGAGCACCGTGGACACCCTCGCACCCCGGCCCGACGGCATCAGGACAGCCCCTGCCGCATGGGAGGAGGTGGACCGCCTCTTCTCCCTGGGCGGGGACGCGGCGGGCTGCTGGTGCCAGTGGTTCAGACTCCGACCGGCCGAATGGAAGAGCCACTCGCGCGACGAGCGTAAGGAGCTCCTGCACGAGCAGTTCCATCAGGACAGCCTCCCGCCGGGGGTGCTGGCGTTCGCCGACGGGACGGCGGTCGGCTGGGCCGCCGTCGCCCCGCGCCGCTGCTACCCGCGCGTGGAGCACGTGCAGCTCGTCCAGAAGGCCGACCGCGCAGCCCCGCCCGAGGACGGTGAGCACTGGGTGGTGAGCTGTTTCGTCGTGGCGCGGACACACCGCCGTCGTGGGGTCGCCCGCGCGCTGCTGGACGCGGCGGTCGCCTTCGCCGCCGAGCACGGCGCCGACTGGGTGGAGGGTTACCCGGTGGACACCGCCGACCGCCCCAAGGCGACCTCGTCGGATCTGTTCCACGGGACGGTGACGCTCTTCGAGCAGGCGGGCTTCACCAGGGTGTACGACGGCGTGCCGGGCCGCGCGCTCATGCGCCGCCGGGCGCCGGGGGCCGGTACGGCGTAGCCTCCGCGGCCCCTCTCGCCGCCAGGACTTCGATCCAGGCGACGGACGCCTGAATGGCGAGGGTGAGCCCTTCGGCCACCCTCTGAGACGGCGTCGTGGCGGCGACCGCCTCGTGAAGCGCCGGCTGCGACAGTGGAGTCGTGCGCCAGAGGGGGTCCGGCGAGACGGCGTCCGCCGCCGAACCGAACACGACGGCGTCGAGCATCGACACCACGGCGATCCGCTGCCGGGCGGGCACCCCCACCTCCGCGAGCAGCGCGACCAGCGTCTCGTACACGGCGAGCGTGGGCCGGTCATCCACCATGCGGCCCATCAGGAGCGGGATCGCGGCGGGGTACTGGGCCACGGCCTCACGGTAGGAGCGGATCCAGTGCTCCACGCGCTCCTGCCAGGGGCGGTCCGCGTCCCGCAGCGCGTCGAGGCTGATCTTCCGGTAGAACCGCTCACGGAGCGCGTTGATGATCTCATCCCGCCCGCCACTGAGGTGGTGATACAGCGACGACGGGTTCACGCCCAGGTGCTTGCCGATCCCCTGGATCGTGAAGTCGTGGTGGCGGTCGATCAGTTCCAGCGCCGCGTCCAGAATGATGTCGCGCGAGAGAAGACGCGTGCGGGGTCTGGCCATGGTCCGAGTATTCCAGTTCCCGCGTGCACGGCCTAAAACCAAATGCCATTTGATTAAAATGTGATCCAGGCCATACCATGGTGAAAACTTTCGTTGCATAGCAGACAACCCGACTCTTCCAGCCCCGTCCGATACGCCGTCATCCCCCTTCTCCCGGACCTCATCTCGCCGGGATCCCTCCCCCTCGAAGGAACGCCATGACCACCACCCCTTCAGACACCGGCAGCCCCGCCCGGCTCATCGAAGCCCGGTCCATCGACTGGGTCCCGGAGAGCGAACGCCACGGCAAACTCTGGCACCAGGGTCCGTTGTGGTTCCTCGGCAACTTCCAGTACTTCTCCATCCCCATCGGCTTCATCGGACCGTCCATGGGGCTCTCCCTCGGCTGGACCGTCGTCGCGAGCGTCCTGGGCATCGCCGTCGGCACGGTCTTCATGGCCTTCCACGCCTCCCAGGGCCCCACCATGGGTCTGCCCCAGCTGATCCAGTCGCGGGCGCAGTTCGGCTACCGCGGCGTCGTGGTCCCGCTCCTCGCCACCCTCTTCACGTACATCGCGTTCAATGTGGCGGACACGGTCCTGCTGAGCGAGGGACTGAACAGCTCCTTCAGCTGGAACCCGACGCTGATCGCGATTCTCGCAACGGTGGCCGGCGCGGGCCTGGCGATCTTCGGCCACGACTGGCTGCACAAGGCGTTCCGCATCCTGCTGTACGTCTCGCTGCCCATCATGACGATCCTGACCATCGGGGTCATCAGCGGTGGAGCCGGCGGGTCCTGGGATTCCTCGCACTACGGCTTCACCTGGGTCGCGTTCATGGCGCAGTTCGCCGCCTGCGCCGCGTACAACATCACCTACGCCCCCTACGTCTCCGACTACTCGCGGTACCTCCCCACGAACACCCCGGCGCGGTCCGTGATCGCCGCCGTCTTCTTCGGCGCCTCCTCCTCGGCCATCTGGCTGATCTCGCTGGGCGCGTGGCTGTCGATCGCCCTCGGCGCGACCGACGGCCTCGCAGGCCTCCAGACCGCGGGCAACACGATCTTCCCGTCGCTCGGAAACGTGGCCGCACTGCTCTCGGCACTCGCCCTGACCGCCACCATGGGCATGAACGCCTACGGCGGCATGCTGACCGTCCTGACCACGGTCGACTCGATCCGCCCGATCAAGCCCAAGACCACGGCCCGAGTGGTCACGGTCCTCGGGCTCGCGGTGCTCTGGTACCTGGTGGCCTCCTCGATCAGCTCCGGCTCCGTCGCCACGGTCTTCTCCGCACTGACCCTGATGCTCTACATCCTGGTCCCGTGGACGGCCACCAACCTGGTCGACTTCTTCGTGGTGCGCCGCGGCCACTACGCCATCGCGGACCTCTTCACCCCGAACGGCATCTACGGCGCCTGGGGCTGGCGCGGGCTCACCGCCTTCGCCATCGGCCTCCTGAGCGAGATCCCCTTCATGGTCCTGCCGACCATCGGCGGCTGGAGCTTCGTGGGCCCGGTGGCCTCGGCTCTGGGCGACGTCGACATCGCGTGGCTCGTCGGTCTCGCCGTCACGTCTGTGGCGTACTGGCTGCTGGGCCGTTCGCTCGACCTGGCGGCCGAGGAGAGCGAACGACGCCGGAGCGACGAACAGCTGTCCGGGCAGGGTCCCGAGTAGGCGGAGTCCGCCTCCACACCGCTCATCCACAACCTTCCGGCCGCAGCCTTCCGGTTGCGGCCTTCCGATCAGGAGATCACCATGACCGAAGCCGCCACCTTCCGCGCCGGGCGCGGAGTGTCCCGCGAGCCGCTCACCGTGGCGTCCCCCGGGCCGGGCCAGGTCCGGGTCGGCATCCGCGCCACCGGCGTCTGCCACTCGGATCTGCACATCGTCAACGGCGACTGGCCCGCGGAGCAGCCCCTGGTCCTCGGTCACGAGGCCGCCGGCGTCGTCGAGGAGACCGGACCGGGCGTCACCACCGTTCAGCCCGGCGACCATGTGGTGCTGTCCTGGTTCGCCCCGTGCGGACGGTGCGTCAATTGCGCCGCCGGCCGCGGCTGGCTGTGCACCGGCACCACTGCCCTGTCCAACACCCTGCCGGACGGTTCGACCGCCTTCCGCGACGGCGACGGCGAACCGTTGTGGCCCTACCTCGGACTCGGCACGTTCACCCCGACGGTCGTCGTACCGGAGTCGGCGGCCGTCAAGGTCGACGAACGGCTGCCCTTCACGGTCGGCGCGCTGCTCGGCTGCTCGGTGACCACCGGCGTGGGCGCCGTCCTGAACACCGCCCGCGTTCCGGCCGGAGCATCCGCCGTGGTGATCGGCTGCGGCGGCGTCGGGCTGTCCGTGGTGATGGGGCTCCGGCTGGCTGGCGCGGACCCCATCATCGCTGTGGACCTCTCGGAGGAGAAACGGGCCAAGGCCCGGGAGCTGGGAGCCACGGTCACCCTGGACCCGCGCGAGACGGACCTGACCGGTTACGTCGCGGACCACTTCGGCGGAGTGGATTTCGCGTTCGAGGCGATCGGGAACGAGAAGGTCATCGAGACTCTTCCCGGGCTGCTGGCTCCCGGCGGCGCGGCCGTGCTGGTCGGCATGACCCGGATCGGCGCTCGGGCCAGCATCGACCCCTTCGACCTGGCGGACCAGGGCAAGAGCATCCTGGGCTGCAACTACGGGTCAAGCGTGGCGCAGGTGGACATCCCCCGCCTGGCACGCCTTCACCTCGCCGGACTGCTGCCGCTGGAACAGCTGATCGACCGGGTCCGGCCCCTCTCCGAAGCACCCGACGCGCTGGAGGATCTGGCCGCCGGGACCGGTCTGCGGTCGGTCCTGACCCCGTAAACGGGTTCCGATCGGTCGGGTTCTGCGGTCAGGCTCCACGGACCGGGGCCGCTCGTCACTGGCCTACTGGTCAGTGGTCTATTGGTCAGTGCCCGGCCGACGGCAGAGGGTAATGGTTCGAATTACACCCGTCGCATAACATTCCTCAAGTCGCAATTTCATATTAGACGTGACAAATTCACATGCTTCAAAAAACCCCAGCGCGGTCATATACCGGAAGAAGGTCGGCGGTTTTGCCGGTCTCATCACTTCCAGGAGGTAAGCGTGCTGTCTCGTCCGAAACAACTCCTTGTAGTCCTTGCTGTCGCCGCGTGCGCCCTGAGCGGGGCGCCACCCGCAGCCCAGGCTGCAGGGACCGCCCCTGACCCTCACCGGGTCGCTGCCCGCTCACCCGCCCCGAAGGTCGATCAGGCGACCGTCGCACAGGTCACGCTGGCGGCTAAGAACACCTCGAAGATCGGGAACGTCGTTCAGTTCGACTACGACGCGGCCGTGAAATCTGGGTCTCCAAAGCTACTGCTGAAGAATTCGCCAGTGGCATCGTTGCCGGCGGCGGATCTGTCATCCATGCACCAGCGTCAGTGACGATCGCCCCGGCCTCGCTTGGCGCCGTCGCCACAGCGATGTCCAACTGTCAGGGACGGGACGGGTTCTCCACCTACTGGTGGGGAACCCAGATTCAACTGGATTCTTGCGCCTCGAACGTGGTCACGAACGCCATGTGGGGCGGAGCGGGTGTCGCAGCCATCGCGGGTATCATCTCTTCTGAAACCGGTGTTGGAGGGGCGGCCGGTGCCGTGGCTGCGGCGGCCTTCACCATCGGGGCAGCCGGCCTGGGAGTCTGCTCCGCCTGGGGAACCGGGATCTACATCAACCAGGTCTGGGGAGCCGTCCCCGGATGCTGGGCACAGTAAGCCGGTGAATGGAGGAACCAGATGCTCAAAGCATGGAATAGGTTCAGCGCTCCGATTCGAGTCTCCGTGGTCATCACGCTGGCTTTGGTACTCGCGGGGGTCGCGATCTTGGTGACCACCCTGCTCTCCACCGAGCACGGCTCGGGATCATTTGATGCAGGAATGGCAGCATCGCGGTGGGTCCTGCAAGGGGGCGCATTCCTCGGCCTGCTGACCATCCTCTGCATCCTGATCAGGAAACCCAAGAAGCGCCCGTAAGCCGCGCTCGAATGGCAGGGGGTCGAGACTCAGGAATAGTTCTCGACCCCCTGACGGGTTCTTCCGCCTGAACCCCGTGCGTCAGGCGCGCTGCCCCGCGTCCCACCAGCGCAGGACCCGCAGCGCCCGGAAGGTGACCCACCGGGACGGGAGGCCGGCGCCGTCGTCGAGGGTGAACCAGACTCGGCCGCGAAGTTCCTCGTCCAGGAGCCACCGACCGTCGGCCCGGCGCCGGTTCCGCAGATGCTCGATAGTCGGGGCGATCCGAGGGTCCGGGGCCGTCCCGTCCACGAGGGACGCGGCGCGCAAATGGTCGGCGGCGCGGAGCACGTCGTAGCGCCACCGCCACGGGTAGCGCAGGTCGAGATAGCCGGGGTCCGCGGGCTCGCCGGTGCTTTTCCGGCGGAAGAGGCCACGCTCCAGGAGGTACTCCTCGCCCGCGTGGCGGGCACGCCGGGTCTCCACGGTTCCTTGCCCGGCACGTTCCAGCTCCAGGAGCGCCTCGAGGACGTTGATCGTGGTGTCGAAGGAGGAGCGCACGGAACCGTTCGCGCGCTCACAGTTCCAGCCGCCGTCGGGTTGCTGTTCCGCGAGCATCCAGGCCGTCAGCGTGGGGAGCCGCAGCCCGAAGTAGCTGCCGTCCGCAAGGGTCCGGGCGTTGATGCAGGTATCCACTTCGCCATCCCAGAACGACTGGCCGTCGTGGTCCCAGCGGGAGTTACGCCCCACCAGCTCCACGATCTCCTGAAGGCGCGGGGTGGATGGATCCAGGCCGAATTCGCGCAACTGGGTGAGGCTGTAGGTGGTGGCGGTCCAGGGCTGGCCTTCGGCCTTCCAGTCCGCCGGGGTGAAGCCCTCGGGCACGAAGGAACCACCGGCCCATTGCCCATCCTCGCCCGCCAGGGCGAGGAGCCGGGCGCCGACGCCCTCGGACGCGACACGGGCGCGTTCAGCCTGCCATTCCGTGTCCGGCGCACCCTGGAGATCCCGCAGGACCTGCCAGCGCAGCGCCGGGTCACCGGCCAGCAGCCAGTCGATGACCTGCCGCTCCTGGTCCGCGCCACCATCATGCCGTGCCGTCATCGCCGATCCGTCCTGTCAGAGGTTCGCCGTCGCGGACCACACGGCCCGCGACGGCGGGGACGCTCCTCCCCTTGCCCGGAGCGTCCCCTGCCGATCAGCCCAAGCCCTTGTCCTTGAGCCAGGCACTGGCGATCTCGGCCGGCTGGCGCTTGTCCACCGTGCTCTGGACGTTCAGCTTCACCAGTTCCTCGGTGGTCAGCTTCGCGCTGATCGCGTTGATCACCTTGGAGATCTTCCCGGAGACGGCCTCACTCGCGATCGGCACCACATTGGAGGACAGGATCATGTTCTTCGGATCCTTCAGCGCGACCAGGTCACCCTTTTCGAACGCCGGATCCGCCGAGTAGATGTCCGCCACTTGCACCGTCCCGGCACGCAGCGCGTCCAGGGTGGTGGGGCCGGTCGCGGAGAAGGCGAGATCCACGCCGTACTGGGTCTTCGCGGCAGCCGGTCCGTACGGGCGCTTCTCGAATTCCGGGGCGCCGCCGATCGTGACCTTGCCCTGCACCTTGCTCAGGTCGGCGATCGTCTGGAGGCCGTACTTGTCGGCCGTCGCCTTGGTCACCGTGTACGTGTCCTGGTCCGCGGCCTGGGCGTAGTCGAGCGCCACGAGACCCTTGGGCAGGGCCTTCTTCAGCTCGGCGTACACATCGGCGGGGCTCGTTGAGGACGCCTTGCCCTGCAGGAACTCCAGGAGGTTGCCGGTGTACTCGGGGAACAGACTGATCGCCCCGGACTTAACGTCGCCCATGTAGGCGTCGCGCTGGCCGATGTTGAATTTACGCTCCACCTTCTGGCCGTCCTTCTCGAGGCCCTGGGCGTAGATCTCGGCGATGATCTCGTTCGAGTAGTACGCCTGCGACCCGACGACGATCTTGTCCCCGGAGCCGCCTCCCGCGGTGCTGGGCTGGTCCAGCGGGTTGCCGGAACCGCACGCGCTGAGGGCGAGGGTGACGGCGAGCGCGGCGCCGGCCGCAGCGATCCTGGCGATGCGAGCAGTGAACATGGTGGTTCCTCTCTTCACTTCCTCACGCGGAGTTTCACTCGGCGTGCTGTCTGGACGCGGCTGGGGTGGTCAGCCGGACGCGGGATGACGTGCGACGGCGCGCACGGGGTTCGGTCTCCTGGTGCCCGCCGCCGGACGCGCGGACCCCGGCGGGGACGGCGGCGCGCTGGGCCAGGGCGAACAGGAGATCGACGATCAGGGCGAGGACGGCCACCAGCAGGGCGCCGGCCAGCACCTGATCGAAGCGGCGCAGCGGGATGCCCTGGATGATGGGCCAGCCGAGACCGCCCAGATTGACGTAGGCGGCGATGGTGACCGTGGCGATGACCTGGAGCGTGGCCGCACGGAGCCCTCCGATGAGCAGGGGCAGCCCGAGGCGGAACTCCACCTTCCAGAACACCTGCCACGGGGTCATGCCCATGGCCTTGGCGGCGTCGATCACGCGACGGTCGATCGCCTCGATCCCGGTGTAGGCGCCGGCCAGGAGGGACGGGATGCCGAGCAGCACGAACGTCACGAGAGCGGCGGCCGGGACCTGCAGCACGCCGAAGAGCAGCACCAGCAGGATGAGCAGGCCGAACGACGGGATCGCCCGGGCGGCGCCGGAGATCGCGACGGCCACTTCGCGGCCGCGTCCCGTGTGGCCGATGAGCCAGCCCGCTGGGACCGCGACGACGGCGGCGATCAGCACGGACAGCGCCGTGTACAGCAGGTGCTGCCCGAGGAGGGTGGGGAGCGCGTAGGTGCCGGTCCACTGCTCGGGATCGGTCAGCCAACGGACCGCATCGGCGAAGAGGTTCATACGGACACCTCCGCCGGCTCCGTGGCCCGCGAGCGCTTCGCCCGGCCGCTCGTGGCACGCTGCCAGGGCATGAGCAGGCGTCCCAGAAGCACCAGGACCACGTCCACGAGAATCGCCAGGATCACCACGGCCGCGACACCTGCGAACACCTCTTCGATGAGCCGGCGGTCCAGCCCGTTGGTGAAGAGATAGCCCAGGTTGTTGACCCCGATCAGGGTGCCCACCGTGGCCAGGGCGATCGTGCTGACCGCCGCCACACGCACCCCGGCGAGGATCACGGGGGCGGCGAGGGGCAGTTCCACCGTCCAGAACCGGCGCGCAGGCGCGTAGCCCATGGCGGTGGCGGCGCGGCGCACGTCCGGGTCCACGGCGTCGAGACCGTCCGCCACCGAGCGCACCAGGATCGCGACGGCATAGATGGTCAGCGCCGTGACGAGATTCGCCTCGTTGGTGGCCGGATAGCCGAAGAGCGCCGGCAGCAGGATGAGCAGGGCGAGCGACGGGATCGTGTAAAGCAGCCCGGTCAGCAGGATGACGGGCCCGCGCACGAGCCGGTACCGCCAGGCGAAACGGCCCAGCGGGACCGCCACCACGATGCCGAGGGCCAGGGCGATGACGCTCTGCCGCAGATGCACTCCGGCCAGGTTGAGGATCAGCCCCAGATTGTCGAGGATCCAGGTCACGTCAGCCGCCGGTCCCGCCGCCCGGCGCCACGGACGGGGCGGTTCCGCCCACTGCTCCGGACCCCGCCGGGGCATCCACGAGCGCCCCCTGGGCCCGCCCCGTGGCGTCCACCACCACGGTGCCCTCCGGGGTCTCCACGAGGCGCAGGGCGCGCTTGCCCCGGTCCGCCCCGATGAAGGCGGCCACGAAATCGTCGGCGGGATTCGCGATGATCTCCTCGGGCGTGCCCTCCTGCACGATCTGCGCGCCGGCGCCGAGGATGACGATCCGGTCGCCGAGCAGGAACGCCTCGTCGATGTCATGGGTCACGAACACCACGGTCTTGCCGAGTTCGGACTGGAGGCGCAGGAGTTCCTGCTGGAGCTCGGCGCGGACGATCGGGTCGACCGCGCCGAACGGCTCGTCCATGAGCAGGATGTTCGGGTCCGCGGCGAGACCGCGGGCCACGCCGACCCTCTGCTGCTGCCCGCCGGACAGCTGGCTCGGGTACCGGTCCGCGAGCTTCTGGGCGAGGCCCACGGTGTCCAGCATCTCGCGGGCACGCGCGTGGGCGTCGGCCCGGGAGGCCCCGTTGAGCCGCATCACGGTGGCGACGTTGTCCAGCACCGTGAAGTGCGGCATCAGGCCGGAGTTCTGCATGACGTAGCCGATGCCACGCCGCAGGGCCACGGGGTCACGGTCCAGGACGCTTTCGCCATCGATCTCCACGGTGCCGGAGCTCGGCTCCACCATGCGGTTGATCATACGGAGCAGGGTGGTCTTGCCCGATCCGGAGGAGCCCACCAGGACGGTGGTCTGACGAGGCGGGACGACCAGGTTGAAGCCGTCCACGGCGAGCGTGCCATCGGGGAAGGTCTTGGAGACGGAGCGGAATTCGATCATCGTCCGGCCCGCCCCCGGTCTCCGGCGACCGCCGGGACGGCGGCCCGTGCGGTCTGGGCCCGCGGCTCAGCCACGCTGCCGGCGGACCCGTGAGGGCGGCCGTTTCCTGCGAATTCGGTGTGCATGATCTTCCTTCTCCCGTGTCCTTCCGACACTACGGTGAGCCTCTGACACTCTTCGGAGCCGACCCCTCAGGCGGATTGCCGCCCGTACGATTCGAGGAGCCGCAGCCAGACCTCGCTCAGCGTGGGGTAGGACGGGACGGCGTGCCAAAGACGCTTCACGGGCACCTCACCCACGACCGCGATGGCGGCGGCGTGAATCAGCTCGGCCACGTCGGGACCCACGAACGTCACCCCGAGGAGCACCTCACGGTCCTCGTCCACCACGATGCGGGCGCGGCCCTGGTAGCCGTCCTCGTGCAGGGAGGCCCCCGCGACGGAGGAGAACTCGACGTCCACGGCCCGCACGCGGTGCCCCGCCTCACGGGCTTCCGCCTCGGTGAGGCCCACGGCGGCGACTTCCGGCTCGGAGAAGATGACCTGCGGCACCGCGGCGTGATCGGCCGTGGCCACGTGCCGGCCCCACGCGCCGTCGTTGATCGTCTGACCCTGCGCACGCGCCGCGATCACGTCGCCGGCGGCCCGCGCCTGGTACTTGCCCTGATGGGTAAGGAGCACACGGCCGTTGACGTCGCCCACCGCGTAGAGCCAGTCCACGCCCGGCACGCGCAGCGTGTCATCCACGGTGACGGAAGCACCCGGCTCCAGCCCCACCGTCTCCAGGCCGATATCGCCACTGCGCGGCTTCCGGCCCGTCGCCACGAGGATCTCGGCGGCGCGCACGTCGCCGTCATCGGTGCGGACGGTCACGCCCTCGTCGTCGCGCTCCACGGACAGCGTCTTCACGCTCAGGCGCACGTCCACGCCCAGGTCCCGCAGCCCCTCGGCCACAAGGTCCCCGGCGAACGGCTCCACCGAGCCGAGCAGCCCGCTCCGCGCCAGCAGCGTGACCTGCGAGCCAAGGGCGGCGTAGGCCGTCGCCATCTCGACCGCCACGACGCCGCCTCCCACCACCACGAGGGAATCCGGCACCTCCTGGGCGCTCGTCGCCTCGCGGCTGGTCCAGGGCTTGGCCTCGCGCAGGCCGGGGATCCCGGGGACCGCGGCATCGGAGCCGGTGCTCAGTACGACGGCGTGGCGGGCCGTAAGCGTGCGCTCCTCGCCGTCCGGCGTCGTGACGGTCACCCGGCGCTCACCGCTGAGGCGCCCGTGCCCGCGGACCAGATCGATCCCGGCCGAGTCGAGCCAGGACACCTGCCCGTCGTCCTTCCAGTGGCTCGTGAACGAGTCACGCCGGTCCAGAACGGCGCGGACGTCAAGGTCGCCCGTGACGGCTTCGGCGCTGCCGGGAACCTTCCGGGCAGCCCGCAGCGCCTGCGGGGACCGGAGCAACGCCTTCGACGGCATGCAAGCCCAGTAGGAACACTCTCCCCCGACCAGTTCGCTCTCCACGATCACGGCCGTGAGGCCACCCTGGACAGCCCGGTCGGCGACGTTCTCGCCCACCGGGCCACCGCCCAACACGATCAGGTCATACTCGTCACTCATGCGCAGCGCCGCCTCCCGGATTCGCGTGGTCTCTCCACTCAAGCCGATCAGCTCACCGCGCGTCAACCACCCATGGTGAAAGCGCAGTTCAGAAGCCCCTTCCGGGCCTCATCCGGGCTTTTCCGGCGTCACTTCCGGCGCTTGAGTCTCCGGAACTCCTTGCTCCACTCCTGGTGGGCGTCCCGCTCGCCCGACCGCGGCTTCGGCGCCACCCGCCCGGGGCGTGTCCGCGGCAGGGCCTTCCAGCCGGCGTCGAGCACCAGAAGTGCACGCTCGGTCAGCGCCGCATTGCGCAATTGCAGCGCCGTGCCTTTGCGCCGCAGCACCTCGGTCAGTGTCTCGTCGGCGTCCTTGAGGCGGCCGCTCTGCCGCTGAGCCCGCGCGCGGAGAAGCAGCAGCGCGGCGCTCAGCTCATCGGCGTTCCGCGCCCCCTCACTCAGCCGGATCACGGACTCGAAATCTTCCTGCAGACCAGCCAGCTGCGCGAGCGCGAGCGCCTTGGCGGGGGAATGCGGCACCTGCTCCAGCTCGACGACGGCGGCCTCCACCTCGCCGACCTCGCGCAGCGCGTGCGCGGCGGCGTAGTGCAGGGCCTCATCGGAGTACAGGATGCGGGCCGCGACCCCGTCGCTGAGCTCGACCTCCACGACGAGGCCCAGCAGGTGGCGCTGCATGAAGCGATGCGCGGCGTCGTCCACCAGCGTCTCCTGCCCGCGGCGCAGCAGTTCCACGGCCTGCGGGTACTGCCGTCCCTGGTACGCGCGCAGCCCGGCCAGGACATAGCAGAGCCCGGCGAAGCCACTGTGGCTCCGGGCCAGGAGGATGAGCCGCTCCGGTCCGCCGCCCATCGTGATCTCGGCGTGGAGCGCCTTGGCGAACTTCCCGGAGAACCCCTGCAGCCGCCCCGGCCCCTCCCGGAACGCGAAGCGGTTCACCGGATCGCGGCCCCTTCCGGCTCTGATCCTCTCGCCCAGCCCTCCCGCGATCTTCCGCACCGAGACCTGGAAGACCACGCCCACGAACGGGGTGATCTCCCGCGTCTCCCGGTGCACGGGCATCCCGCCGCCCACCGGATGCGGGGGCAGGCTCCGAGGAGGCGTTCCGGGAGGCTGGGAACCGGCCACGGTTAGTCCACTCCCTTGATCCGCACCACGAACACCGCCCCCAGCAGTCCGATCACCGCGGCGGCGACATAGAGGGAGAGGTACCCGCCCCAGAGCGTCACGAACGGCCACGCGATGGCCGGCGCGATGACCTGCGGCAGCGAGTTGGCGATGTTGATGACGCCCAGGTCCTTGCCCCGCTCCTCCGCGTGGGGCAGGACCTGCGTGATGAGCGCGAAGTCGACAGCGAGGTACGCGCCGAACCCGATCCCGAGCACGGCGGCGCCGATCAGGCCGCCCGCCCAGGTCGGGGAGAACGCCAGGATGAGCGCGGAGGTGGCGATGATCGCGGACGAGATGATGACCAGGGGTTTCCGCCGGCCCATCCGGTCACTGATCCGGCCGCCGATCACGCTGGTGATGATCACGAAGATCGCGTAGAGACCCGTCAGGATCAGCACGCCGGTCTCGGCGGGGATGCCCTGCGTCTCCTGAAGGTGCACGGCGTCCGTGAGGAAGAACAGGAGATACAGCGTGATCATGTGGTTGCCGATGTTCACCAGCAGGCGCGTGATCCAGGCCCAGCGGAAATCGGCGGAGGCCAGCGGCGTGATGAAGCTCCGCAGGAACTTCCCCCAGTTCAGGGGAGGGACGGCTTCGCGCGGGAGTGGCACGTCCCCGGAACGGAACGCGAAGAGGACCACGCCGAGCACCAGCGCCAGGGCGGCCAGTCCGTAGCCGAGCCACAGATTGCCGCTGACCACGGCCGCGATGACGGCGCCCAGCAGGATGCCCGCCGTCTGGCCCATCGCCGCGAGGCCGCCCACCGTGGCGCGCTGCTCCGTGGGGACCTTGTCCGGGATGGCGGCGGTGATGGCGGCGTAGGCGCCGTTGCAGCCGGCCTGCACCAGGCACCAGGCCAAGGTCATGAGCGCGACGTCGGGCACCCCCGCGAGCGCCACGAGCGCCAGGGCGCCGACGACCGCGCCGCCCACCACCCACGGCACGCGGCGTCCGAAGCGCCCGGTGGTGCGGTCACTGAACGCGCCGAAGACCGGGTTGGCCACGAGGGACACGGCCGCGCCGCAGCCGGTCACCAGGGCGAGAATGCCTTCCTTCTGGCCCGGGTCCAGCTGAGCGGCCTGCAATCCGAGCAGCACCTGGAGCGGGGCGAAGAAGGCCGCGTTGATGCCCAGGTTGACCAGGACCACACCCGTGATCCAGATCGGGCTCACCTCACGGGTGGGCTCCTGGGCCACACCCGACGGGCCGTGCTGGGCGATCGACATGCCGTGCTCCTCATCCCCTGAAGACCGGGTCCCGTGTCCTGCACGCGGGCCCGCCGTGCCTCATCCTATGCCGAGCGATGGCCCCGCGGGCCGGTGGACCGCGCCCTGTGGACAAGACACCGCCGAGCCGGACAGGACCTCAGGCGCGCCAGTAGCCCAGGGCGTCCACGCGGTCCCGCGCCATCCGGTGGGTGGACCGCAACACCTTGGACAGGTGGCGGAAGGCGGAGCTTTCACTCGCGATCCACACGAAGTCCTGGTCCGGGTCGAGGGCGTGGTCGCCGGTAGCCCAGGCGGCGCTCACCTCGGCGACGAAGCGCCGCCCGTCGTCCTCCCGCGGGATCCAGACGAGGCTGTCCTGCGGGCGAAGCCGGAGTGGGATGCCGCCGTCGCTCTCGTGCTGCTGCTCGAGGAACACGACGGCGGGGGTCTCCCCCAGCGCGTCCAGGAGGGTGTTGAGGCCCGGGACCGCCGCAGCGTCCCCGACCGCGTGGACGCGCCGTGGCGCGGGGTCCGGGAGGCGGAAGGCGCTGCCCTGGATGGTGACGTCGAGGACGTCGCCTGCGGCGGCGTCGCGCGCCCAATCGGCCGCCGGCCCGCGGTGCATGGCGAATTCGAGGCTGAACGTCCCCGACGCAGGGTCAGGGTCCACCAGTGTGTACGCCCGCTGGTGACCTCGGCCGCCGGTCGGGAACCAGACCCGGATCCAGGCGGTGGGGTGGGTCCCGATGGCTTCCAGCAGTTCGCGGCCCGTGAAGTCGACCCGGCGGTAATCCTCGGTGATCCACCGGCTGCCGACCGTCCTGACCTGGAAGTCCTTGGCGCCGAAGGCTTTGAGGACCACGCCCTCCCAGCCGTGCTTGGTCAGGGCCATCTGCCGTCCTCCGTCTCATCCTGGACCATGGACCATCCGGTCGATCCACGCGATAATTAGGATAGCTTAACCTCACCTAATGGGAACCGGGCCGTGGCGACGACTCAGACCGCCGACGTCGCGCCCTCCCGTTCGCGGAGCTCACGGGAGCGCTTCGCCGCCGTCGCCCACGGCCAGTACACCGCGGCGGTCACCACGATGCCGACGATCCAGGAGATGTCCGTCCCGCCCAGATAGGCGGTGAGAGGCCCGGTGTAGAGCGCCTGGGACAGGAACGGGATCTGCACCAGGATGCCGATGGCGTAGGACACCAGCGCCACCGTGTTCCAGCGACCGTACCGGCCATCCGGGTTGTAGAGCGCGGCCACATCGATCCGGTGGCCGGACACCTTGTAGTAGTCGATGAGGTTGATCACCGACCACGGTGTGAACACCATGAGCAGCAGCAGGATGAAGTTCTTGAAGAGGTTCAGGAAGTCGGCGGACGCCACGAGAGCCACGATCACGCTGAGGGCGATCACCACGAGCACGGACACCGCGCGGACCGCGGGACGGACCGTGTTCCGGCGGGTGAACGCGGTCGAGATCGTGGCCGAGCACATGAAGGAGCCGTAAGCGTTGAGGCAGTTCACGGTCAGCTTGCCCGTGACGATCATGATGTAGATGCCGAGCGCCAGCAGACCGCCGCCCGCCAGATCGCCCATGTAGCCCACCTGGTTCTTGAGGAAGCTGCCACCGAGTCCCGCGGCGGACAGCCCGCCGGCCAGAGCACCCAGGGTCATGGCCCACTGCGCGCCGATGGTCGACCCCGCGAAGGTGTACCAGAACGTCCGCTTCGCACTGGTGTCCTCCGGCAGGTACCGCGAGTAGTCCGCGACGTACGGGCCGAAGGTCAGCTGCCAGCCCGCCGCCACGGAGACCGAGATCAGGAAGGTGCTGATCTCGAAGGGCTTGGTGAACAGGACCTGGGAGATGTCGTAACGGGTCAGGATCACGAAGGTCAGGTACGCGAAACCGGCCAGCCCCAGCACCGTCGCCACGCGCCCCAGGGCGTGGATGTAGCGGTAGCCCATGATCGCGAGGACGGCCGTCAGCGCGCCGAACACGATGATGCCCACCGAGCGGTTGTCAGACCCGATGATGAGGTTGATCGCCTGCCCGGAGAGGACGGTGCCGGTCGCCGCGAAGCCGATGTACATGAGGATCACGAACACGAGCGGGATGATCGCGCCGTACACCCCGAACTGCGCGCGGCTGGAGATCATCTGGGGCAGGCCCAGGCTCGGCCCCTGCGCCGAGTGCAGCGCCATGACGGCCCCGCCCAGGAGATTGCCCACCAGCAGGCCGATGATCGCCCAGAACGCGTCGGCCCCGAACACCACGGCCAGCGCCCCGTCCACGATCGCCGTGATCTGCGCGTTCGCCCCGAACCAGAGCGTGAACTGGCTCCACGGGCTGCCGTGGCGCTCCCCGCTGGGGACCCTGTCGATGGATCGGATCTCTACAGTGGCTGCCGCCATGGTCACGCTCCCGGGGGTGAGGTTCCTGCTGGTGTTCTGCTCCATTGCACTCCAGCGGAGGAACGCTGTGAACCGGATCACACGGGAAGCTGTCCGGCATCCCGGACGGTGACGAGCGGCGGCGACCGGCCCGCCGTCGTCGTCGCGCCCCAAAAAAAGCGCGAACCGCCAGTAGGCGCCCTTATTCACGAGGAATACGGGCGCCTTTTGGCGGTTCGCGAGGAAAACGCGGGAGGCGGGGAGCCTCAGACGATGTGCGGCTCGTGGGCGTTCAGGTACTTCCGGCCCGTGAAGATCGCCACGAGGGAGAGGACCATGATGACGGCGGCGAAGAAGAACGGCACCTGCGCCCCGAAGTTCTCACCGAGCTGCGCGGCGATGAACGGAGCCAGCGCGCCGCCCATCCAGCGCACGAAGTTGTAGCCGGCGGACGCCACGGGCCGCGGCGAATCGGACACCTCCATGGCCAGCTCGGTGAACAGGGTGTTGTTGATGCCGAGCAGCGCGCCCGAAATGATCACGAGCACCACGACGGTGGGCACGGAGTGCGCCAGGGCGGCGAGCCCCAGCCCCACGAGCACCACGAGGAGGCCGGTCAGCGCCATCATCACGCTGCGCGTCGTGCCGAAGCGGCGCTGCAGGATCGGCGCCACGAAGATGGAGAACACCGCGAGCGCCACACCCCAGCCGAAGAACACGGCTCCGATGCCGTAGGCGTTCATGTGGAGGATGAACGGCGTGAAAGCCAGGATGGTGAAGAAGCCGAAGTTGTAGAACAGACCGGCGAGGGCCGTGGTGCGCAGACCCGCGTGGCCGAGGGCCAGGATCGGGTCACGGAGCCGCACTTTCTGCGCGGGCTTCGGCAGCGTCGGCAGCATGACGAAGAGGGCGATGAACGCGGCCGCCATGAGGAGTGCGGTGCCGAAGAACGGGGCACGCCACTGCCAGCCGCCCAGCAGAGCGCCCAGGAGCGGGCCGAGTGAGATGCCGAGGCCCAGCGCGGCCTCATAGAGGATGATCGCCACGCCCGAGCCGCCGCTCGCGACGCCGACGATCACCGCGAGCGCGGTCGCCACGAACAGTGCGTTGCCGAGGCCCCAACCGGCGCGGAAGCCGACGAGCTGCTCCACCGATCCGGACAGTCCGGATAGCGAGGCGAAGACCGCGATCAGGCCCAGGCCGATCAGCAGGGTCTTCTTCCCTCCGATCCGCGAGGAGACGAAACCGGTGATGAGCATGGCAACGGCGGTCACCAGGAAGTAGCTGGTGAAGAGCAGGGACACCTGGCTCGGGCTAGCGTGCAGATTCTCCGCGATGGCCGGGAGGATGGGGTCCACCAGGCCGATCCCCATGAAGGAGAACACGGCCGCCAGAGCGGTGGCCCAGACGGCCTTCGGCTGGCGGAAGAAGGACGCTTTTTCCTCTTCCAGGACTTCTTGACTCTCGTGGATGGTCTCATCCAGCTGGTTCATTGCTCGCTTCTCTCCTGTGGGCGGGATCCGGAAGGTCCGGTCACTCGCCACGCAAACGGTCGTAAATACTGGTCAGAACAGGAATAGCGGCCTCGAGCGCCGCCCGGTCGCGCGCCGGCAGCTCATCGATCACGGCGGCGATGGCGCGGTTGCGGCGCAGGTTGACGCGGGCCACCGCGTCCCAGCCGTCATCCGTCAGTCGCACGACGACGACGCGCGAGTCCTCTGGATCGCTGTCGCGCCGCACGTAGCCGCGGCCTTCGAGGCGGGTGATCTGCTCTGTCGCGGTGGGTGCGCGCACCCCCAGGTTGCGGGCGATGTCGCTGACGCGTGCTCCGCCGTCGGCCAGCTGAGTGAGAAGGCTCAATTGCGAGCCGGTCAGCTCGGTCTCCCCGACGTCCAGTCGGCGCGTGACGTAGACCGCCTGGCGGAGGGCCTCCCGGAAGGTCCGGGCCAGCTCCAGAGCTGCATCTGATTCGCTGTTCATACTTAGGTATCCTAACAGTTAGGGAACCTAACTTCAAGAGCTGACTTTCGCGAGTGACGGTGGCGGTCGCCGGCGGCCCCCTTCGACACTTCGCCACGTAACACCCGAAAGCATTCGACAACTGTCCCCTTCGGAGAAATCCCCTTCGCGCTAGGCTATGAGCGGCAAAATGTCAGCCAGGTCACAACCAGGCATTGCGAACGAGAGGGCCCCGCATGACCAATCCGCAATCGGCCACCACAGCCACCCGGACTCCCGGCGCCGCACCGTCGGGCGAGGGCGAGCCGCATCTCGCCCGGGCCCTGAGCAACCGGCACATCCAGCTCCTGGCCATCGGCGGCGCGATCGGCACCGGCCTGTTCATGGGCAGCGGCAAGACCATCTCCGTCGCCGGGCCGTCCGTCATCTTCGTGTACATGATCATCGGCTTCATGCTGTTCTTCGTCATGCGCGCCATGGGCGAACTGCTGCTCTCCAACCTGAACTACAAGTCGTTCAGCGACTTCGCGGGCGACCTCCTCGGCCCGTGGGCCGGGTTCTTCACCGGCTGGACCTACTGGTTCTGTTGGGTGGTCACCGGCGTCGCCGACGTCATCGCGATCGCCGGGTACGCGGAGACCCTCATCCCTGGCATCCCCCTCTGGATCCCCGGCGTGCTCACCATCCTCATCCTCCTGGCGCTCAACCTGCCGACGGTGAAGGCCTTCGGCGAGACCGAGTTCTGGTTCGCGCTCATCAAGATCGTCGCGATCGTCGCCCTGATCGTCACCGGTCTGGTCATGATCTTCACGGGCTTCCAGTCCCCGGCCGGCCAGGCGAGCTTCACCAACCTCTGGAGCCACGGCGGCTTCTTCCCGCGCGAGTTCATGGGCTTCGTGGCGGGCTTCCAGATCGCCGTCTTCGCCTTCGTGGGCATCGAGCTGGTGGGCACCGCCGCCGCCGAGACCAAGAACCCGGAGCACAACCTGCCCAAAGCCATCAACGCCATCCCCGTGCGCGTGATGCTCTTCTACGTCGGCGCCCTCATCATCCTGATGTCCGTCACCCCGTGGACCGAATTCAAGGCCGGTCACAGCCCCTTCATCGGCATGTTCTCCCTGGCCGGTCTCGGCATCGCGGCGACCGTGGTGAACCTCGTGGTCCTGACCTCGGCCATGTCGAGCGCCAACTCCGGCATCTACTCCACGTCCCGCATGGTGTTCGGCCTGGCCCGCGACGGCGACGCCCCGGCGGTCTTCGGCAAGCTGTCCCGCCGCAAGGTGCCCCAGAACGCGCTGTTCCTGTCCTGCGTGCTGCTGCTGGGCGGCGTCGTCCTCCTCTACGCGGGCAAGGACATCGGCGCGGCCTTCGACATGGTGACCACCGTCTCCGCCGTCTGCTTCATGTTCGTGTGGAGCATCATCCTGCTGAGCTACCTGGTGTACCGGAAGAAGCGTCCCGAACTGGCCGCGGCGTCGAAGTACAAGATGCCCGGCGGCGTCGCGATGGTCTACGTGGTCTTCGCGTTCTTCCTCTTCCTGATCTGGGCGCTGACCACTCAGCCGGACACGCTGACGGCCCTGCTGGTGACGCCGATCTGGTTCGTGATCCTCGTGATCGCCTGGCTCGTGATCCGGCGATCGCCCCACCACCTGGCACGTCATGAAGCGTGGAAACAAAGTATGAAGTAGCGTCTTTTAGTGGGCGGGCCTCAGGCCCGCCCACTAGTATTTCGACAGTGTTGCCAGCACATGATCCGTGTGAGTCGATCGGAGTTTTCACCATGGGGTTCCAGGGAGTCGGAGTCAATCCGGGCCGCGTCATCGCTACCGTCAAGCACATGCCGGAGCCGTTGGCGGAGCCTCAGGCCGGGGAGACTCTGCCGCCTGGAGCGGACCCCGCGGAGGTGATCGCGGGCCTGAAGGCCGCGGCGCTGGCGGTGCACGACGAGCTCAAGGAACGCGCCACACGGGCCAGTGAGGACGGCAAGGCCGTGCTCGAAGCCACCGCACTCATGGCCAAGGACACCATGCTCCTGAAGGCCGCCGGCAAGCTGATCACGGCCGGCACCGGCGCCGAACGCGCCGTCTGGGAGGCGGCCGAGGGCGTGGCCGCACAGTTCAAGGCTCTCGGCGGCTACATGGCCGAGCGCGCCACGGACGTGCTGGACGTGCGGGCCCGCCTCGTCGCACAGCTGCGCGGCGTATCTGCCCCGGGCATCCCGGCGTCGGCGACCCCCTTCATCCTCATGGCGGAGGACCTGGCCCCGGCCGACACCGCCACCCTGGACACCTCCGTGGTGCTCGCCCTCGCGACCTCCGGCGGCGGCCCCCAGTCCCACACCGCCATCATCGCCCGCTCGCTCGGCCTGCCGGCCGTGGTGGCGGCCGAAGGGATCGAGGAGATCCCCGAGGGCACCGAAGTGTACGTCGACGGCGCGGCCGGCCTGGTCGTCCCCGAGCCCGGCGACGAGGAGCGCGAAGCGGCCGCTAAGTGGGCGAGCAGCGCCGCGACCCTGGCCACCTTCGACGGTGAAGGCTCGACGGCGGACGGCCACCTCGTGCCGCTGCTCGCCAATGTGGGCAACGCCAAGGACGCCGAAGCCGCCGCGGCCCTCGGCGCGCAGGGCGTGGGCCTGTTCCGCACCGAATTCTGTTTCCTGGAACGCGACACCGAGCCGTCCGTGAACGAGCAGGCCGACGCCTACCGCGCTGTCTTCGCCGCCTTCCCCGGCAAGAAGGTCGTGGTCCGGACCCTGGACGCGGGCGCGGACAAGCCCCTGCCGTTCCTCACCGACACCACCGAACCGAACCCGGCCCTGGGCGTGCGTGGCTACCGCACCGACTGGACCACCCCGGGCGTGCTCGAGCGCCAGCTCTCCGCGATCGCCGTGGCCGCCGTGGACACCGAGGCCGAGGTCTGGGTCATGGCGCCGATGATCGCGACGCAGCCCGAGGCCGCGCACTTCGCCTCCCTCTGCGCCGGTGTGGGGCTGAAGACCCCGGGCGTCATGGTCGAGGTCCCCTCTGCGGCCCTGAACGCGGCCAGCGTTCTCAAGGACGTCGCGTTCGCCTCGCTCGGCACCAACGACCTCACGCAGTACACGATGGCCGCGGACCGTATGCTCGGCCCGCTCGCGAGCCTGAACGACCCGTGGCAGCCCGCCGTTCTCCGCCTGGTCCAGCTGACCGTCGAGGGCGCCAGGGCCGCCGGGGACAAGGCCGTGGGCGTCTGTGGTGAGTCCGCCGCGGACCCGGCACTCGCCGTCGTGCTCACCGGTCTGGGCGTGAACACGCTGTCCATGACCGCACGGTCGCTGGCCGCCGTCGGCACCGTGCTGAAGAGCGTCACGCTGGCCGAGGCCCAGGAGATCGCCGCGCTGGCCCTGAACGCCGCGACCGCCGTGGAGGGCCGCGCCGCCGTCCGCGCCCGGCTGCCCATCCTGGACGACCTCGGCCTGTAGCGGCCCCGGTCTGTGACAGCCTCGGATTTTCACCCGACCCTCACCGTTTCCACCTGAAGGAGAACCCCATGCCCGAACGCACAGCAGTCGTCGCCAGCGCCTCCGGCCTGCACGCCCGTCCCGCCGCGATCTTCGCCGAGGCCGCAGCCGAGCTGGACGTCGAGGTGACGATCGCCCTGGCCGGCACCCCCGAGGATGAGGCCATGGACGCCTCGAGCATCCTGTCCCTCATGACCCTGGGCGCCGGCAACGGCGACACCGTGGTCCTCCGCGCCGAGGGCCCGGGCGCCGACGAGGCCCTGGACAAGCTCGCCACCCTCGTCGAAACCGACCTGGACGCCGAGTAGCACTCCCCGCCTTCCCTATCGACTGTCCCCGGCGGCTCCCGGGCCTCGCAAGCTCGGCTCGGGGCCCTCGCCGCCGGGGGCCCACCATAGGATGCCGGAATCACCCCGAATCGGGTGGAAAATGGCATCTTATGGAGCAGTCGACGTTTAAGGCCCAGCCGCACACCACCGGCGCCCTCGCCGCCGACGCCGCCTCCGGGCTGCGGCGAGCGCTCGACGGCGGCCAGGACGTCACCGTCTTCGTGGACGGCACGGTCTTCCGGCTCCCCGACGGCGCACGGGACGCCGTCGTGGACCTCCTGACCCGCCTGTCCCGCGGGGAGACGGTCACCGTGAGCAGCGGCGATGCCGCTCACGTGGAGTCCCGCGACCCCCTCGACGACGAACTCCTCACCACGAGCAAGGCGGCGGAACTGGCCGGCATCTCCCACACGTACCTGCGCAACATGACGGACCGGGGCGAGATCCCGGTGCAGTACCGCGGCACGCACCGCCGGATCCGCCGCGGCGACATCACTGCCTGGCTGGCCGCGCAGAAGGCTTCAAACCCCGGAACCGTAGACTGATCCCGTGCCCAAACTCTTCGGTCTTCACAACCTCTACGGCGCCCTCGCGGCGATCCTCGTCGGGACGCTCCTGAGCCTGTTGAGGGCCAATGGACTGATGCAGCTGCTCTTCGTGGTGGTGGCGTACATCGGCGGGTCGATCGTGGCGCATGACGTGCTGAAGAAGCGCCGTGCGGCCCACGAACCGGCGCCCACCCCCGACGAAGACCAGGGGGCGCGCTTCCACCACTTCGACTCCCGTTCCCTGGACCGGATCCAGGAGGAACGGGCTCTCTCGGACCGCCGCGAAGCGGACGCGCCGAACCTTCAGCCCACACCCCCGGCGCCCGCCACGCCGGTCGCCGAACCGCCGGCGCCCGCCCCGCACACCTCAGCCTCCGAGGAACCCGCGCCCCAGCACTTCGACGCCCGCGCCCTCGAACGCATCGAGCGCGAACGCCAGGCCACCGAACGCCGCGACTCCGGCCGTCGGGACGCCTGAGCGGAAGGACACTTAAGCGGAGGTCCGCCGGCCCCTCAGATGCGCGGGCGGCCGTGCCAGCGCGCCGCCTTCAGCGCCGCATGCAGCTCCAGGCGGACGGAGCCCTTGAGCGGGTCCGCTCCGATGATCTGACGGACCTTCGCGAGCCGGTTGTACACGGTGCTGCGGTGCAGATGGAGCTCGTCGGCCACGTCCTGCACGGTCCCGCCGGTGTCGTAGATCATCTCCAGCACCGGCCGCAGCTCCTGGTTCTTGTCCCCGGCCTCAAGCGCCGCGAAGTTCAGCGTGCTCGCGCCGCCCCAGTCCATGGGGCCCTGCGCCGCCGTCGCGAAGAACTGGTAGATACCGGTGTCGCGGCAGTCGACCAGCTCCCCGAGTGACGGCTCTACGACGCCGGCGAGCGCCGCCGTCCGCGACTCACCGTAAGCGTCCGGCAGCTTCCGGATCTCGGCGAAGGGCTCGCTGAGCCCCAGGACGATCCGCGGCCTGCCCTGTCCCGACCGTTTGGCGAGTTCCAGCTGATAGTGCACCAGGACCTGCGCATGCACCGCCCGGCCCTGCGAGGCCCGGAACAGCATGACGGAGTGGCTGGGGCGGCCCGCGCTGAAGAGCGCCTCCTGCACCCCGACCGTGGACTGCAGCGCCGCGCTGCGGTGTGTGAGGGAGGCCGCCAAGGGGTCCTCGGGCTCGTGGCGCGCGCCGGCGTCGAGCACCGTGATCAGCTGCCACGGCCCCTTCCCGTGCACTTCCGCCCAATTGCCGACGGCGGCGATCGCACCGCGCTCCCCCGAGCAGGCGGAGAGGAACTCGACTTCGCGGCGCTTGCGCTGCTCCGACTCGGCCGTGTTGGACTCGAGGAGCAACGTGGCCAAGAGCTCGATCTCGTGGCGGACCTCGGCCAGCTGGCCCAGGATCGGAGCGGCGCTGGTCTCCCCGCTGCTCTGCTGGACCCAGAGGTACCCGACCCGGAAACCACGCACCAGGAGCGGAACGCAGACGCGGCCCAGCATGCCGAGCTCGTCATTGGCCGGGACCACGACGGGCCGGACGGCGGCCGAGATGCCGTGCGAGAGCTGCCAGGCGCTGACGTCCGGCGGCACCCTCTTGGTGAGCAGGAAGTTCACCCGCACACGGTCGGCCTGCTGCTGATTGGAGCTGTAGGCCACGAGGAGACCGTCCAGATCCTCCAGGGACAAGCCACGCCCCAGGCGGGCGGCGAGCTGCTCGACGAGCTGTTCGACATCGGGTTGCTGCATGTCGTCCAGCCTACTGGACGGCAAGCTACACCAGGCGACACTTGCCGCCGCGGCCCTGAACAAATGTAGATTCCCTGGGAGGACGAACCCCGGAATTCCGCGGATCCTGCTCCGTCGAAGGGAGGCTCGCCCTGTCGGGTGGCTCACACCGGACCTAAGCTGATCCCACAGAAACTTCCCCGGTCCGCACCGG
This sequence comes from Arthrobacter sp. RCC_34, assembly GCF_041360795.1. Taxonomy (NCBI): domain Bacteria; kingdom Bacillati; phylum Actinomycetota; class Actinomycetes; order Micrococcales; family Micrococcaceae; genus Arthrobacter; species Arthrobacter sp. RCC_34. Next base: position 323,308 of record NZ_JBFUPW010000003.1, read on the forward strand.
GCCAGAGACCGGCCCGACGGACATGAACGTCATGGAGCCCCCACATGATCATCGGTGTCCCCAAGGAAATCAAGAACAACGAATTCCGCGTGGCCATCACGGCCTCCGGTGTCCACGAACTGCGTCACCACGGCCACGACGTCCTCATCGAGGCGGGGGCCGGCCTCGGTTCCGGCATCACCGACGCCGAATACGAAGCCGCCGGCGCCACCCTGCTGGCCGACGCCGATGAGGTCTGGGCCCGTGCCGACATGGTCATGAAGGTCAAGGAGCCCATCGCCGCGGAGTACCACCGTTTCCGTCAGGGCCTCATCCTCTTCACCTACCTGCACCTGGCCGCTGAGCCCGAGCTGACCGCACGACTCGTGGAGTCCGGGGTCACGGCCATCGCGTATGAGACCGTGCAGGAAGGCCGCGCCCTCCCGCTGCTCGCCCCCATGTCCGAGGTGGCCGGCCGCCTCTCCGTGCAGGTGGGCGCCTCGTCGCTCCTGGCCCCGAACGGCGGCAAGGGCATCCTCCTGGGCGGCGTCCCCGGCGTGCGCCCGGCGAACGTCGTCGTCCTCGGCGCCGGCGTGGCGGGCACCAACGCCGCCGTCATGGCCATGGGCGCCGGTGCGGATGTCACCATCCTTGACATCAACATCAACCGCCTGCGTGAGCTCGACGCCCTCTACGGGGGCCGCCTGAAGACCGTGGCCTCCAACTCCTACGAGATCGAGCGCGCCCTGGTCGAGGCCGACCTGGTCATCGGCTCCGTCCTGATCCCGGGCGCCAAGGCCCCCAAGCTCGTCACCAATGAGCTGGTCGCCAAGATGAAGCCGGGCTCGGTCCTGGTGGACATCGCCGTGGACCAGGGCGGCTGCTTCGAGGACACCCACCCCACCACGCACGAGGACCCCACCTTCAAGGTCCACAACTCGATCTTCTACTGCGTGGCGAACATGCCGGGCGCCGTCCCGAACACCTCCACCTACGCGCTGACCAACGTCACCCTGCGCTACGCCGTGGCGCTGGCGAATCTGGGCGTCCGGGCCGCTTTCGAGCGCGACGCCGCCCTGGCCGCCGGCCTGAACGTGGCGGCGGGCAAGGTGGCGCACCACTCGGTCTCCGACGCCTCCGGCCTGGAACTCTCCGACTGGCGCGACCTGGTCTAGTCCGCGGGCTCTCCTCGCTCAGGACGGGTGGGGAGGAGCGAAGCTCTGGCTGCTATCCCCGCGCCCTGTAGACAGCGTTCGCTGTGCTCAGGGCGCGGGGCCCCTTTACGCAGCCTGCCGCTTCACTCCTCCCCACCCGTTTGTCGTTTTGGCCGCGTCCGACCAGCCCGCACGACGCGAACACCCCACACCACCGGACCCCGCCCGGAGACCTCGCTCCCGAGGGATGAAACACCCCGGGCTCCTTCTCCCCTCGACCCTGCCGACACCGCCGAAACGGCCCATCCTCACGTTCCGGCCCACGACGGCGGCGGCTCCGAGGTGCGGCGGGGGTGGCGGGTTGCGGCCGGCCGCGTCAAGGGGCCCCACGGCCTGTTCCACAACGGGACCCGACCATCACGCCGTGGGGAAAGCGGCCAGAGCAACCCGGCACCCCCACCGCCCACCCACAAAACCCAGCCCCGCCGTCGTGCCCATAAACTGAAGCAATGGGCCATATCGACGTTGCCGGCATCGACTACTTTCTTTCGGACGGCACCCAACTCCTCAACGGCGTGACCTTCAAGGTCCCCGACGGCACCAAGACCGCCCTGATCGGGCCGAACGGCACCGGTAAGACCACGCTCTTCCGCATCATCTCCGGTGACCTCAAGCCGGACGAGGGCGTGGTGGGCCGTTCCGGCGGCATGGGCATCATGCGCCAGTTCGTGGGCCAGGTCCGTGACGAATCCACGGTCCGTGACCTCCTCCTCACCACCGCCACCCCCGCCCTCGCGGCGACCGGGAAGGCGGTCGAGGAGGCGGAGAACGCCATGCTGGAGCACGACGACGAGCCCACCCAGATGCGGTACGCGCAGGCGATCGTCGACTGGGGGGACGCAGGCGGCTACGAGCTGGAGACCGTCTGGGACGAGGTCTGCATGGCCGCGCTCGGCGTCTCGTTCGACAAGGCGGCGCACCGCGCGGCGTCGTCACTGTCCGGCGGCGAGCAGAAGCGACTGGTGCTGGAAGCGCTGTTCTCCGGCCCGGATGAACTGCTGCTCCTCGACGAACCAGACAACTACCTCGACGTGCCCGGCAAGCGCTGGCTCGAGGACAAGCTCCGGGAGTCCAAGAAGACCGTGTTCTTCATCAGCCACGACCGCGAGCTGCTGAACAACGCCGCGGACCGCATCGTGACCCTGGAGCCCGGCATCAACGGCGCCGGCGCCTGGATCCACGGCGGCGGCTTCGGCTCGTATGTGCAGGCCCGCGAGGACCGCAACGCGCGCTTCGAGGAGCTGCGCAAGCGCTGGGACGAGGAGCACGTGAAGCTCAAGGAGCTGGTCACCATGTACAAGACCAAGGCCGCGTTCCGCTCCGACATGGCCAACAAGTACCAGGCGGCCCAGACCCGTCTGGCGAAGTTCCTGGAGGCCGGCCCGCCGGAGGCCCTGCCTCTCGAGCAGAACGTCCAGATGCGCCTGCGCGGCGGCCGCACGGGCAAGCGTGCCGTCGTCGCGGAGAAGCTCGAGCTCACAGGCCTCATGAAGCCGTTCTCCACGGAGATCTGGTTCGGCGACCGGGTGGGCGTGCTGGGGTCGAACGGGTCGGGCAAGAGCCACTTCCTGCGGCTGCTCGCCGCGGGCGGCACGGATCCCGAGCGGGAGCACCTGCCGGTCTCGGACATCCAGATCCGCGAGGTGCCCCACGAGGGCACGGTGAAGCTCGGAGCCCGCATCCGGCCCGGGTACTTCGCCCAGACGCACTCCCGGCCCGACCTGGCCGGACGCACCCTCCTGGACATCCTGCACCGGGGCGACGAGCACCGTTCCGGCCTGGGCCGGGAAGCCGCTTCCGGCGCGCTCGACTCCTACGGGCTCGTGGCGCAGGCGGAGAACAAGTACGAGTCGCTCTCGGGCGGTCAGCAGGCGCGTTTCCAGATCCTGCTGCTGCAGCTCTCTGGCGCCACGCTGCTGCTCCTGGACGAGCCGACGGACAACCTGGATCTCCACTCGGGCGAAGCTCTGGAACGCGCGATCGACGCCTTCGAGGGGACCGTCCTGGCCGTGACGCACGACCGCTGGTTCGCCAAGTCGTTCGACCGCTTCCTGGTGTTCGGCTCGGACGGCAAGGTCTACGAATCCGAGGAGCCGGTCTGGGACGAGAAGCGGGTGGAGCGCGCCCGCTAGGTCCGGTCCGCGCCCCTTCCTGATCCGCGAGAAGCCACCTCAGCACAGTCCGGGACCCCGGCATGGTGCTGAAGTGGCTCCTCGCGTCTCAGGAGGAGCTCAGCGCGCGATCCGCCGCGCCTCTTCGATCAGGCGCAGCCCGGCGAGCGGACCGGTCTCACCGGCCACCTCGACGGGCGCGGGACCTTCGCCGCGCACCTGACGCGCCAGGAGCCGGTAGAACTCCTGATACCCGCCGGGCTCACTCGTCACGGGCCGCACCGCGGTGCCGTCGCTGAACGTCCCGGACGCCTCCTCGGGCTCCACACCGTAGCCGGGGTCGGACGGACGCAGCCCCGCCGACAGCTGGCGTTCCTGCGGGTCGAAGCCGTATTTCAGGTAGCTTCCGGCGCTGCCTCGGACATCGAACACCGGGCCGGGCTGGGCGGCGGAGAGGGTCATCGACAGGTGGCTCAGCACCGGCGCCCCACCGCCCGCCGGAGCGTGCTCGAGGACGAGGAACACGTCGTCGTCGGCCGGCTCACCGGGGCGGCGCGCCGCGATCTCCGCGTGAACGACGCGCGCCGGGCCGAAGAGCTGCAGGGCGCAGTCCACCAGGTGGGTGCCCAGGTCGAAGAGCAGACCGCCGCCGCGCTCCACTCCCGAGGCCTGCTTCCACGCCTTCGAGAAGCCCGGCGACCACCGTTCCATGCCGGCGTTGAACCGGTGCACCTCCCCCAGCGCCCCCTCGGCCAGGAGCGCCTTCAGCGTGAGGAACGCATTGTCCCAGCGGCGGTTCTGATAGACGGCCAGCGTGCGGCCCAGCCGCTCCGCGAGCGTCACAAGCTCCTCGCCCTGCGCACTGGTGACAGTGAACGGTTTGTCCACGACGACGTCGAGCCCCGCCTCCAGCGCGGCTTTCGCCTGCGGGTGGTGCAGTTCGGGCGGGGTGGCGATGACCACGACGTCCAGGTCCGCGGCGCGGGCGAGGACGTCCTCGAAGCCGGGCACCACCGTCACGGCCGGGTACGTCTCGCGGGCGGCCGCCGATCGCCCGGGATCGCCCGTGACGATCACGTCCAGGCTGAAGTCGGGGCTGTGCTCGATCAGGGGCGAGTGGAAGGCCCGGCCGGCCAGTCCGTAGCCCACCACGGCGGTTCTCAGGGGTGCGGGTCGCTGCATGGTCCCCAGTGTCCCAGCAAACGGCGAAGCTGTCCCCTGGTCGCCCGGAAACGAACAGGGCCTGACAGTGAACGGGCCCGAAACGAACAGGGCCCCGGGGAACGCTGAACGTTCCCCGGGGCCGCAGGCTCCGTCGCCCCGGAGGCTCACCTCACGGTGAACGGGGCGTCGACGGGCGGTGAGTCACCACCCTGTGCTTCTTACTTGTGGGTGGAACCCTTTTCCCAGCCGACCGTGGTCCAGTCCGGGACGTGGGTATCGGTGCCCTGGTTGGCGAAGAGAGTCGGGCCGTAGTTGGCCAGGCCCTTCTTGACGAACTCGATCTGCGGGCCGTTCAGGACCGGGCCGAGGGTGAAGTACTGCTTGGCGTAGTCCTTCTCCACATCCAGGGCGGCCTTGTTGCGCTTGGCGTCGTCGGCCTCGGACTGCAGTTCCTTGATGCGCTTGTCCAGATCCGCGTTGCCGAGGCCGTTGCGGTCGCTCTCGGTGGAGTAGTACTGGCCCACGGCCTGCGTGGCGTCGGAGCCGACGGTGTAACCGGACATGGTCACGTCGAACTCGCGGTCGCCCACGATCTTGCCGAATTCGGCGTTGCCGCGCTGGTCGATCCCGACGTCCATGCCGGCGGCCTGGAGCTGCTTCTGCAGGGTCTGCACGGAGGCGAGAACGGTCGGGTCGTCACCGAAGTTGGTGATCTTGAAGGTGACGGGCTTGCCGTCCTTCTCCATGATGCCCTTGGCGTTCGGCTTGTAGCCGGCGTCGGTCAGCACCTTCTTGGCGGCGTCCGCACCCTGCTCCTGCACCGGCCAGTTGTCCTGGTAGTACTTGGAGAACGGCATCAGCATCATGGTGCCGGTGTTGGGCTCTTCCCAGTTCAGACCGTTGAAGCGGACCTTGCGGATGGCTTCGCGGTCGACGGCGGTGAAGATGGCCTTGCGGACGGCGACGTCCTGGACGCCCGGGCGCTTGGCGTTGACGTTCAGACCACCGGCGAAGAGGCGCTGACCACGGCGGATATCGGTGTCCTTGGTGCCCTCGAGCTGCTTGTAACGGCCCACGGTGCGGCCACCGGTCGCGTCGATCTCACCGTTCTTGAAGGCGGCGATGGTGGCGGAGTCCTCCATCTGGCGGAAGACGACCTTGTCCAGCACAGGCTTGGTGCCCCACCACTTGTCGTTCTTGACCATGCTGACGGTCAGGGCGGCGGAGTCGAACTTCTCGACCTTGAACGGGCCGGCCATCCACTCGGGGTGCATGTTGTTGTTGAAGCCCTTGTTGAAGATCTCCGGGGTGTTGACCTTCGGGTGGACGATGCCGGTGAAGAAGGACGACAGCGGGTACACGGGCTGCTTGACCGTCACGACGACGTCCTTGTCGGTCGCACCACGGGTCACGGACTCGATGTACTTGTAGGAGCCGGAATCGACGATGTCGTAGTCCTTGTTGGTGCCGTTGAGCACCTTCCAGGTGTTCTCGAAGGTCTTCCAGTCGATGGGGGTGCCATCGTTCCAGGTGGCCTTGTCGTTGATCTTGATGTTCAGGATCTGCTTGCCGTCCTTGACCTCAGACTTGAAGTCCTCGCAGAAGTCCTTGTCCAGCTCGAAGTCGCCCACCGCGGTGGTCTTCCAGCAGCCGTAGTAGAAAGCCTGGTTGATCGGGCCCATCAGCGCGGTGTTGTCGGAGGAGTTTCCGCTGTTGCCGAAGCCGTTGAAATCGGGGCCGATGTTGCCCAGTTCCAGGGTCAGGGTGCCGCCCTGGTCCAGGTCCTTGACGTCTTTCGGATTGGTCTGGATCAGCTTGGAGACGTCCGAGCCGGACCCTTCGGCCTTGGCGCTCTCCGGGCCCTTGGCCGTGCCGCCGCCGCAAGCGGTCAGCGCCAGCGTGACGGCCGCCAGAGTGGCGACGCCGAGCGTGACTTTCTTTTTCATACTGTTCCCTTCAAAGGAGCGAGGGTTGGGTTTCCCGCTGTCATCAACGATATTCACGCAGCACTGTCCGATGAGTCGTGCAGCACCAGCATGTCCGCATCCATCTCCCCGTTCGGGTAGAAGCAGGCGAACTGGTGGTCCCCTCCACCATTCTCGAGGGGAGGCTCAAGTTCCAGGCACTTGGTCCTCTTGTCCTCAGGCAAGGCAGCGAAAATGGGGCACCGGGAAGCGAAGTTGCATCCTCGGGGAGCGTCCAATGGCGTTGGAAGGTCTCCCTTGAGGATGATCCTCTCCCGTGAGCGCTCCGCCTCGGGATCCGGAACCGGAATCGCCGAAAGCAGTGCACGGGTGTAGGGGTGCCGGGGATTGTCGAAGACGCTGTCCACGTCGCCGACCTCCACGATCTTCCCCAGATACATCACAGCCACCCGGTTCGAGATGTGACGTACAACTGAGAGGTCGTGAGCCACCATGAGGTAGCTCAGACCGAGTTCCGCCCGGAGCTTGTCCAGGAGGTTGATGACCCCGGCCTGGACGGAGACGTCCAGCGCGGAGACGGGTTCGTCCAGCACCACGAGCTTCGGGTTCACCGCCAGGGCACGGGCGATGCCGATGCGCTGGCGCTGACCGCCGGAGAACTGGTTGGGGAAACGGTTCACGTGGTCCGGCTGGAGGCCCACCAGCTTCATGAGCTCCATGATGCGCTTGCGGATCTCGGACTTGGGGGTGCCCAAGTTCTCGAGCGGCTCCGCGAGCGCCTCGTACACGGTGAAGCGGGGATCCAGGGCGCCCGTCGGGTCCTGGAAGACGATCTGCAGCGACTTCCGCATGGCGGTCTTCTCGCCGGCCGACGTCGCGGCCTTCGAATTCACCCCGCCGATGGTGATCTCGCCCGGCTGATCCTTGCTGAACTCCATGATCTCCAGGAGCGTGGTGGTCTTGCCACAGCCGGACTCGCCCACGATCGAGAAGCACTCGCCTTCGCGGATGTCGAAGCTGAGACCGTCCACGGCCTTGACCGTGCCGATCCGCTTCTTGAAGAGCGATCCCTTCATCAGGGGGAAGTGCTTCTTGACGTCCTTGAGCTCCAGCACGGTGGTGCGGTCGGTCCGCGGGATGCCCTCGAACTTGGACACCGGAACCGGAGGCGCCTTGAAGATCTCGTGGACATCGACGCCGACCCCGAACTCCTCCATCTTGACGCAGGCGGCCCGGTGGCCGTCGTCGCCGGGGACGAGGCGCAGCGGCGGCTCGCCGCTCAGGCACTCGGGGCCCGCCAGGGGGCAGCGCGGAGCGAAAGAGCAGCCGGTGGGCGGGGTGATGAGGTTCGGGGGCATGCCCTCGATCGGGACCAGCGAGGTCTCCGCGGAGACGTCGACGCGTGGCACGGCGCCCAGCAGACCCATGGTGTACGGCATGCGCGGGGCGTAGTAGAGCTGGTCCACCGAGCCGGTCTCCACCGGCTTGCCCGCGTACATGACCATGATGTCGTCGGCCATGCCGGCCACGACGCCCAGGTCGTGGGTGATCATGACGAGCGCGGCGCCGGTCTCCTCCTGCGCCTTGTGCATGACCTCCAGCACCTGCGCCTGGATGGTGACGTCCAGGGCGGTGGTGGGTTCGTCAGCGATCAGGACGCGCGGGTCGTTCGCGATCGCGATCGCGATCATCACGCGCTGGCGCATGCCGCCGGAGAATTCGTGCGGGAAGGACTTCAGACGCGCCTGCGGGCTGGGGATGCCCACCAGGGTCAGGAGTTCGACGGCGCGCGCCTCCTTCGCCTTGCTGCTCATCTTCGGGTTGTGGACGGTCAGCGCCTCGATGATCTGGGCGCCGACGGTGAACACGGGCGTCAGTGAGGACAGCGGATCCTGGAACACCATCGCCAGGTCGTTGCCGCGGTACTTGCACATCTGCGCGTCCGACAGACCCAGCAGTTCCTGGCCGTGCAGCCGCACCGAGCCCGTGACCTCGGCCGTTTCCGGCAGGAGGCCCATGATCGCCATGGACGTGACGGACTTGCCGGAACCGGATTCACCGACGATGCCGAGCGTCTTGCCGGGCAGCAGGTCGAAGTCAACACCGCGGACGGCGTGCACCACGCCGTTCTCCGAGTTGAACCGGACGTTCAGGTCGCGGATGGAGAGCACCGGTTCGCCCGGGGCGTGAAGTCCGGCGACGTGGAGGCGTTCGGTGGTGTCCAGTGCTCCGGTGCCTTGTGTCACGGTGCCTTCCTGCGTGCTGTCGTGCTGGGAAGCGCTCATGCCGCCGCCTCCACGGTGTTCTTGCGGGCCTTGCGGGACTTCTTGGCCTTGCCCACCGAGCTGGAGCTCGGGTCGAAGGCGTCCCGGAGGCCGTCATTCATCATGGCCATCGAGCCGGTCAGGGCGAACATGGCCAGGAGCGGGAACCAGAACATCCAGGGGAAGCTGCTGACCTGCTGGCTGGCCTGGCCGATCAGGATGCCGAGGCTCATGTCCGGCGGCTTGATGCCGATGCCGATGAAGGAATAGGCCACCTCGGAGAGGATCGCCAGGGTGACGCCGCGCGTGATCTCGAGGACCAGCAGGGAGCCGATGTTGGGGATCAGGTGCTTCCAGACGATGCGCCAGGTGGAGACGCCCATGTAGCGCGCGGCCTTGACGTAGTCCCGTTCGATGAGGGACATGGAGATCGACCGGATGAGACGCGCGGCGCCCATCCACCCGAACACCAGCAGGACCACGGTCAGGAGGAACCAGCTCGGGAGCGCGTCCTTCAGATCACCGCCGTTGCCGCTCGTGACCACGGCGACCACGAGGAGCGAGGGCATCATGATGAGCGCTTCGAGGATGAAGAGCATCACCTTGTCGACCTTGCCGCCGTAGAAGGCCATGACACAGCCGTACACGGCGGCCACGAGCATGGACCCGACGCCCACGATCAGGCCGATCAGGATGGAGGTCCGGACACCTTCGACCATGAGGACATAGAGGTCCACCCCGGCCTGGGTGGTGCCGAAGAAGTGCTCCGCGGAGGGGCCCTCGCCGATGAAGGCGGGATCGATGTCGTTCTTGGTCCAGGGGGTAAGGAACTGACCCACCAGGGAGAAGACCGTCAGGGCCAGGAAGAGGATCAGGCCCGCCACGGCGGTCTTGTTCCGGAGGAAGCGGCGGAAGATGATGACGCCCTTGGCGATCACCACACCGTCGTCGGTCGTGAGAATATCCGCTTCGGTCTCAGGCTGGACCGCGTCGACTGTGGACATCAGGAAACCCTCACTCTCGGGTCGACCAGGGTGGTGGCAAGGTCCGCGAGGATGGCGCCGACGGCGAAGATCACGGAGCCGTAAGCCAGCGTCGCGGTGGCCGCGTTGACGTCCTGCTTGCCGATGGCGTCGATGCTCCAGAAGCCGACGCCAGGCCAGGCGAAGATCGCCTCGGCGAAGAAACCGCCCGCGAAGATGGCCGGCACGGTGAAGGCGATGGTCTGGGCGACGGGGATGAAGGAGACCCGCAGCGCGTGGCGCCGGATGGCCTGGTTCCGGGTGAGGCCCTTGGCCCTGGCGGTGCGGACGAAGTCGGCGTTGACGTTGTCCAGCAGGTACTGACGCTGGGCGATCTGATAACCGCCCCAGCCCACCAGGGTGATGGCGAAGGTCGGCACGACGTAGTGGGCCACGAGGTCCACGAAGGCGGGCCAGCCCGGCTCCACGCCGGGTGTCGAGATGCCGGTCACGAAGAAGATCTGCTGACCGGTGGCGTCGTTGATCCAGATCGCCGCGAGCTGCACCAGGAAGTAGGCGATCGGGGCCGGGACGATGTAGGTCAGGTAGGAATAGCTGGTGATCACGCGGTCCGACGTCTTGTACTGCCGTGCGGCCGTGAACACGCCGAGCGCGACGCCGATCACGAGGGTCAGGAAGATCGCCGCGATGAAGAGGCGGGTGGAGACCCACACCCGGTCACCGAAGGCCGCGTTGACCGATCCGCCGGCCGGGCTCATGCCCCAGTCCCAGCGGGTCACGATGCCCGTGAGCCACTGAACGTAGCGGTCCCAGGCGCTCATGGCGGGGTCGAGTCCCTTGAGGGCCAGCGAGTGCGCGACCTGCTCAGGGGTGGGCCGCGGGATCTTCTCCTGCTCGATCAGGGCGGGCTTCATGGTGGAGACCGCCAGGAAGTACCCGGCCGAGGTGGTCAGGAAGATCATGACCACATAGGTCGCCATGCGCTTGAGGAGGTACTTGATCACTGACGTCCGCCCTTCTCACGCACGGCGTGCAGGCGTGAGGGCGTCCGGCTACCGCACAAGGCAGGGGCCGTGGATTTTTGGTGCACGGGGTTTCCTTCCAGACTGCCGCGGGCTCGTGGCCTGTGTGCGGCGCGTCACATTCCACGGGAAAAGTACCACGAACCAGACGGTCTGAAAGGCCTATTTCACTCCTTGGCAATCAGATCGTTATCTAGCTACCGGTCGGTAACGCAGGGTTGCGCGAGGAGTGGACAGTCAGAGGCCCTCACTATAAAGTGACCGTTTCACATCTCCTCCGGCGGTGCCGAACGATCCACCTGCGCGGATGCACTTTTCCGCCGTGCCGCCGCCGTCTACAGTTACTTGCAACATAAGCATCAACGAGGAGCGGATATGTCCGGAATTGTGATTGTTGGCGTCGACGGTAGCGAGACCGCGGCCCGGGCTGCCGCAGCGGCCTACAAGCTGGCCCAGGGCCTCGAAGCCCGGCTGCACGTGATCACGGCCTTCGACAAGGACAACGTCGAGGTTTTCGGCAGCGGCAGCGACACCTTCATCATGTCCGACGCGGATGACGCGCAGCGCGTGGCGAAGCAGGTGGCGGAGGGCCTGGGCTCGGACGTCGAGTACCTGTCCGCTCGCGGCAAGCCCGCCGACGCCCTGCTGTCCGAGGCCGAGCGCCTGAACGCCGACGTGATCGTGGTCGGCAACCGCCGCATGAGCGGCATCGGCCGCGTCCTGGGTTCCGTGGCGAACACCGTGGCGCACAACGCCCCCTGCGACGTCTACATCGTCAACACCACGGTGTCCTGACAGGTCTCCCGACCAGCGCACGCCCTCGCTGAGCGTTCACGCGCAGCTGGACGACGACGGCGCCGCTCCCCGAGGTTCCCTGCGGAACGTCCGGTGGGCGGCGCCGTCGTCGTGAGGACTGCCGATCAGGCCTCGAGGTCGAGCTGGTAGGTCAGGAACGGCGTGCGCGTGGACAGGCGGTCGTAGACGGCCCGGGCGCGGTAATTGTCCTCGGAGGTGATCCACCGGACGTGGCTCCAGCCCTCTGCCCGGGCCTCGGCGCGGATCGCGTCGAACAGGGCGTCCACGACGCCTCCGCCACGCCCGGCAGGGTCCACGAACAGATCGTCCAGGTAGCCGGCGACCACGCCGAGCATCGGACGCACCACGGGACGGACATGGGCCAGGCCCACCAGACGTCCCTGAGCCGCGGGATCCTCGGCCACCAGGCCGGTCAGCCGTCCGTCCTGGAGCCAGGACCAGACGACATCCCGGTGCTCCGGCGTGAGTTCGCGGTGGTAGAAGGTGCAGTACCCCTCGAACAGGCGCGACCATTCGTCGCGGTCACTCTCCGTCAGCGTGCGAGTGATCCACTCCGTCATCCTGATCCCTCTCGAATCGTCCTGGTGGCCGACTGTTCCAGCCGGCCGTCGCCCCACGCCCGTCGTTCCGCACGCCGGAACCCGTCCAGCCGCAGGGTCCGACAGCCGCCTCCAGCCGCAGGGTGACGCTCAGTCCAGCAGCAGCGCGGGCTCTTCCATGATCGCCGCGACATCGGCCATGAAACGGGCCGAGAGATCGCCGTCGACCACGCGATGGTCGAAGGAGCCACCGAGCGTGGTGATCCAACGCGGGATGACCTCACCGGAGACCACCCACGGCTTCTGCTTGATGGTGCCGAAGGCGACGATCGCCACTTCGCCGGGATTGATGATCGGGGTGCCCGTGTCGATACCGAGGGCCCCGATGTTCGTCACCGTGAGCGTTCCGTCCCTCATGTCGGCCGGGCTGGTCTTCCCGGCCCGGGCCGTGGTGGCAAGGTCGTTCAGCGCCACCGCGAGCTCTTTGAGGGAGAGGTCCTGCGCGTCCTTGATGTTGGGGACCAGCAGACCGCGCGGAGTGGCGGCGGCGATGCCGAGGTTCATGAAGTGCTTGACGTGGATCTCGTCGCCCTCCGGACCGGACACCCATTCCGAGTTCACGCTGGGATTGCGGGCGGCGGCCCAGATGACGGCCTTGGCCAGGATGAGCAGCGGCGAGACCTTGATGCCTTCGAAGTCCCGCGACTTCTTGAGGCGCTGCACGAACTCCATGGTGCGGCTGGCGTCGATGTCCACGAAGATCGAGACGTGCGGAGCCTGGAAGGCGGAATCCACCATGGCCCTCGCCGTGGCCTTGCGCACGCCCTTCACGGGGATGCGTTCGATCCTGCGCTCCGGGTTCTTCGCCGGAGCGGTCCAGAATTTCCCGGCCTGGTCCTGTTCGGCCTCCCGCTGGGACTGGTAGCTCACCAGGTCCTCACGGGTCACCTCGCCACGGGCGCCGGTGGGTGTCACCAGGGCGAGATCGATCCCGAGATCACGGGCGATCTTGCGCACCGGCGGCTTCGCCAGCACACGGCTGACGAGGCCGGTCAAGGCGCCGCCGATACCGGGGCGCTCCTCACCGGCGGCCTCCGCGGCCGACGGCGCCGCCGTCGCGGACGGGGCCAGAGGAGCTGACGGAGCTTGCTGAGTCGCCCGGGCCGCAGGGGCGGGCTGCGCCAGGGACGCGGGGGCCTGGGTGGGGGCCTGAGCCTGTGCCGGCGCTGCTGCAGCGGGGGCCGCCGGCGACGAGCCATTGCGGCGAGGACGGCGCTTGACCGCGTCGGCCTTCGGGCCGGAACCGACCAAGGGCCCCGGAGCCTCGGAGTCGTCGACCGGGAGCGTCCCATAGGCGACCCGGGGGGCCTCAGCAGCAGCGGACGGCTGCGCCGCGGGCGCTGCCGGCGAACCGCCGTCGTCGTCCGCGGCAGTCTCTCCTGCGGCACCCACCGCGATGATCGGCGTGCCGACTTCGACCGTCTTGCCTTCGGGGACCAGGAGCGCGGTCACCGTGCCGGCGAACGGCGAAGGAAGCTCCACCAGGGACTTCGCGGTCTCGATCTCGCAGAGGACGTCGTTGATCGCGACCGTGTCCCCCACCTGGACCTTCCAGGAGACGATCTCGGCCTCGGTCAGGCCTTCGCCCACATCGGGAAGATTGAATTTCTGCGTGCTCATGATGTCCCTAAACTCCGTGGCTCTCAGTAGGAGAAAGCGCGGTCGAGTGCTTCGAGGATACGGTCGATGTCCGGCAGATAGTGTTCCTCCACCTTCGCCACCGGGTACGGCATGTGGAACCCGCCCACGCGGATGACCGGCGCCTCCAGGCTGAGGAACGCCCGCTCGCTGATGCGGCTGGCGATCTCGCCGCCGATCCCGCCGAACGTGGGCGCCTCATGAGTCACCAGAAGGCGTCCGGTCTTACGGACCGAAGCCTCCACGGTGTCGAAATCGATCGGGGAGATGCTCCGCAGGTCGATGACCTCGATGCTGCGGCCGTCCTCCTCGGCGGCGGCCGCCGCCGCCAGGGCCACAGGGACGAGCGGTCCGTAGGCCACGAGCGTGACGTCGGAGCCTTCGCGCACCACGTGGGCGCTGAAGGGATCGGCAGATGTCCCGGGATCCTGCGTGTCCACCTCACCCTTGAGCCAGTAGCGCTTCTTGGGCTCGAACACGATCACCGGATCCTGGCATTCAATGGCCTGCCGGGTCATCCAGTAAGCGTCATGCGGATTGGAGGGGGTGACGATCCGCAGGCCCGCCGTGTGGGCGAACAGCGCTTCGGGAGACTCCGAATGGTGCTCGATCGAACCGATGCCTCCGCCATACGGGATGCGGATGGTCACGGGCAGGGTCACGGCGCCGCTGGTCCTCGCGTGGTACTTGGCCAGCTGCGTGGTGATCTGGTTGAAACCCGGGAAGACGAAACCGTCGAACTGGATCTCGCACACCGGGCGGTACCCGCGCATGGCCAGGCCGATCGACGTGCCGATGATCCCGGCTTCCGCGAGCGGCGAATCGACCACACGGTCTTCGCCGAACTCCTGCTGGAGGCCATCCGTGACCCGGTAGACGCCACCGAGTGCCCCGATGTCCTCGCCCATCAGCAGAGTCTTGTCGTCCCCGGCCAGGGCCTCGCGCAGGCCTTCGTTGATGGCCTTGGCAATGGTCATGGTGGTCATGGCTCAGCCCTCACCCGCGCCTTCCGCGTTCTCGAATCCTGCCTCATACTCCCGATACCACCGCAGTTCATCCTGGACCAGAGGGTGGGCCTGCGAGTACACGTGAGCGAACGCGTCCTCCATACTGGGGCCTTCCATCGCCTGAACGGTCTGACGGACGGAATCCGCCAGCTCCTGGCCCTGGCGACGGACGTCCTCGAAGAAGTCGTCGTCGGCGTGGCCCTCGGCCCGGAGGTAGGTCTCCAGGCGCGTCAGGGGGTCCTTCGCCCGCCACTGGTCCTCTTCGGAACTGGTGCGGTACTTGGTGGGGTCGTCGGCCGTGGTGTGAGCACCCAAGCGGTAGGTGAAGGCCTCGATCAGCACCGGGCCCTCGCCCTTGCGGGCACGGTCGAGCGCCCACTGCGTCACCGCGTGCACCGCGAGGATGTCATTGCCGTCCACGCGCACCCCGGGAAAACCGTAACCCTGGGCGCGGTGCGCCAGAGGGACCTTCGTCTGGACCTTCGACGGCACGGAGATGGCCCAGTGATTGTTCTGGCAGAAGAACACGACCGGCGCCTTGTAGCTGGAAGCGAAGACCATCGCCTCGTGGACGTCGCCTTCGCTGCTCGCGCCGTCGCCGTAGTAGGCGACGACGGCGGCGTCCTCCACCGTCTCGCCCTTGGCACGGGCCGACACCTGGTCGCGCTGGATGCCCATGGCGTAGCCGACCGCATGAAGCACCTGCGCGGCAAGCACCAGGGTGTAGATGTTGAAGTTCTTCTCGCGGGGATCCCAGCCGCCATGGGTGACGCCCCGGAAGATCCTGAGCAGATCCGACATGTCGAGGCCACGGGAGAGTGCCACACCATGTTCGCGGTAGCTCGGGAAGACGAAGTCCTCGGTCCGCAACGCGTGGCCGGAACCGATCTGGGCCGCCTCCTGACCGGTCAGGGGAACCCAGAGGGCGAGCTGCCCCTGCCGCTGCAACGCGGTGGCCTCCTGATCGAAGCGGCGCACCACGGCCATGTCACGGTAGAACGCACGCAGCGCCTCAGGATCCAGGGACTCCACGTAGGGACCGAAGACCGGGTCCTCCCGGCGGTTCCCCTGAGCGTCCAGAAGCTGGATCATGGCCCCGCCGGCCGGCTGTGACGCCGGGTCCAGGTGGGTCTCCGGGTGGTCGTCGAGTTCCTCGTCATTGAATTCAGTGGTCGGCAGCTGCCCTACGCCCATGCCGTCTCCTTGCATCCGTCCCACACGTCGTGGGAATCAATCGATATATTCCGCCTCAGGCATGTATTCCCGAGGTGGAATATATCTGGTCCGGGGATCACTTTAGCCGGAGTTCCGGGAGAAGTGATCATTAAGTCGTGAACGCAACGGAATACACGCGGGCCCTCAGGACCGGCGGAATTCCTCACAGAGTTCGATGAAACGCGTGTTCGCCTCCGGCTCGCCGATACTGACCCTCACGCCCTCCGGGGCGAACGCCCGCACGGACAGTCCGTGCGTTCCGGCCAGTTCCGCGAAGCGGGCGGTCTCCTCGCCCAGCGGCAGCCAGACGAAGTTGCCTTGAGCCTGGGGGATCTCCCAGCCCTGGGCCTCCAGAGCGGCGACCACTCGCTCGCGCTCCGCCACCACGCCGTCCACGCGCTCCAGGACCTCGGGAAGGTGGTCCAGGGAGGCGATGGCAGCACGCTCGGCCACCTGAGACACCGCGAAAGGAGTCGCGGACAGCCGGAGGTACTGGGTCACCTCAGGGTGGGAGACGGAGTATCCGACTCGAAGGCCCGCGAGTCCATGTGCCTTCGAGAAGGTCCGGAGCACCACGACGTTGGGGTAGCGCTCCAGGAATTCAAGCCCCTTGACCGCTTCCGGGTCCCTGACGAATTCGACATACGCTTCATCGATCACGACGAGGACGTTGGACGGGACCTTCGCCAGGAAATCATGGGTCTCCTGGGTCCGCAGGACGGGACCCGTCGGGTTGTTCGGGGTGCAGAGGAGGATCACCTTGGTGCTGTCGGTGATCGCCGCGGCCATGGCGTCGAGGTCGTGTCGGCCATCCGGAAGCAAGGGGATCTGAACGCTGCGAGCGCCGGCCAGACCGACGCAGATCGGGTACGCCTCGAAGGAACGCCACGCGTAGAGGACCTCATCCTGGCTACCGTCAGGGTTCTGGCCCGCGAAGGCTCCGATGATCTGAATGAGGGCGCCGAGGCTTCCGGCGCCAGTGACCACATCGTCGGCGGGCACGCCGAACGCCTGAGAGATCCGTTCGCGCAGCTGAGTGACCAGGGGATCGGGGTACCGGTTGAAGCCGTCGAATCCGGCCACGGCTTCCCGGACCTGCGGCAACGGGCCCAGGGCCACCTCGTTGGACGAGAGCTTGTAGCTGGTCAGCCCTTCCAGGACCCGCGGCGGCTTGCCGGCGGTGTACTTGGGAAGAAGTCCCACTGCGGGACGGGGAAGGATTTCCTGACCGTGGTCTGCGGACACACCCTCAGAGGGCGACACATGGGAACTCATGTCTCCAGCCTAAATGCCGGGGATACGCCCAGACAGGTATGACAGCATGGTTGCATGGCGAAGTTCCTCCTGCGTCTGGCGATCAATGCGTTCTCCCTCTGGGTGGCCACGTGGCTTCTGCCCGGACTGACCCTGTCCACGGGCGCCGCCCAGGATCTGGTGGCAGGCGCGGCTCCGTCCGCTCCCGCCGACACCCTCGGCAGCATCCTGGCGTACCTGTTCATCGGATTGATCTTCGCCGTGGTCAACGCGTGGATCCGGCCCGTGGTGCGCTTTCTGGCCCTGCCTGTGACCGTTCTGACCCTTGGCTTGTTCACCCTCGTGATCAATGCCGCCATGCTCTACCTCACCTCCTGGTTGAGTGGTTTCACGCCCGTCCATCTGGGGATCGACACGTTCTTCTGGACCGCCGTCCTCGGAGCGCTGATCATCAGCATCATCTCCCTCATCACGGATCGGCTGTTCGACCGGGACCGAGACCGCTGAACCCCTCTGCCGAACGTCTCTGACTCCGCGCGAGCCCGTTGACGCCACCGAGCCAGAACTGCTGATGCCCTGAGAGGCAGCGCAGCCAGTGTCATGGCCGGCACTGGTCTTCCCCCAGCGGCGGCTCGTGGGCCGTGTAGACGGTCCGGGTGGCTTTTCTGACCGAGTCCGGGGAAGTGTCGAGCCGGTCAGGACCCAGGATGTCCGCGAGCACCTTCTGATGCCGGAGGACTCCCGGGTCGTGACTCGTCTCCAGTCGATCCGCCGCCGCGATGTAGTTGCCGATGTCGTGAGCGTTCCTGATCTTCATCGGCACATCGAGAGTGCCGGACAGCGCTTCCACCGGTCGCCCGCTGGCCATCCCGGACAGCACGGGGTCGACCGTGGCCGGCTCCGCGGAGAAGCGCGCCGTCACGACGTTCGGCCTTCGCGGGTTGGGCACCCCGTCCAGTGCGGGGACCAGATCCCGCTGGTTCTCGAGCGTCAGCACGCTCGCGTCCACCCGGCCCAGGAATCGGCCGACCGGCGAACCTGCGGTGTTGACGGCGCGGACCGTGTACGTGGCGGTGAAATCCTTGTTCGCGGCGAGCGCCACCGCGTTGATGCCTCCCTGGCTGTAGCCGTTCAGCACGATGTCATCCTTCCTGGTGACGTGCTCCGCCTCGAGCGCTTTCACCACGGCCGCCTGGGTCTGAGTGAGATAACTCCGGCGCTCCGTTCCCTGGGCCATCGCCGAGACGTTGCCTTTGAGATCGTCGGTGGTTTCCGTGGAGTCGAACGGCGCCCACTTCTCGGTGCCGGGGATGCTCACGACCACGGCGTAGCTGCCGTCGGTCCGGAGGTACTTGTCCACCACGACGGATGACAAGGGGATCGGCTTCTCGCCCGGGGCCGCGGGCCCATAACCGGCCGCACGATTCGCGCCCCGGAACGCCGAGCCCAGGAACGTCCCGGGGGTGGGGGCCGGAGGTGCGGAATGCCATCGCTCGGCTGTCACCGTCAGCGCGTCCTGCCGGAGCCGGGCCTCCTCCACGCCCCCGTCCCAGGACGACAGGGCATGAGTGAGAGCATCCACGGAGTCCTTGGCCCCGGTTGCGCTGAGCGCCTTGAGATAACCGTCCCGGGCTCGCGGGTCGATCATCCCCAGCACGTAGGCGAGAATCCCGGGCACGAGGGCCAGCCCCCCTTGGATGAGGTCGCCGGTCCCGGCCACCTTCGATTCGGTCCCACGCTCCGCCTCCGCATAAGAAGTGGCTGATCCCCTGAGAGATCCCGCGAGTGATCGCAGCGCCGAGACCACACCGTCGAGCTCCGCCGTGGTCCGGTTCACCGCGAGTCCGCAGTCGCTCACGCCCGCACCCAGGACGGAACCGGCGGCAAGTCCATCGTCCAGAATCGCCTCCCATCGGCGCTGGATCCCTTGAAGACAGGTCTGAAGACGATCGGCGACGAGGTCCAGGCGCCCCGATGCGGTCCAGAGCTCATCCGGATCGACGCTGACCAGGCTGTACCGGCCGTTGATCCAGAAACATGTCTCATCGGAGGGGACGGCCATCATCGCCCCTCGTAGTGAACCGACGGCGTGGACCCCGCGCCGAGGCCGCCGTCCCCCGGAACCGCCTGAACCGCCGCCATACCCCGAACCCGGGGCGGCGAGTCCGCGAGGGAGGCATGGAGGGCCAACGCGGCCCGCGCAGCTTCCAGCGCCTCGCCCGCGCGAAGGAGGCTGCGGCGTCGTTCCTCCAGCGCCATTCTGTAAGCGTTCCCCGCCGCGGAATCCCAGTGCAGGTTGCCTGCCTGGCGAAGAGCGGCGAGGGCTGCGGAGAGCTCGTCCCGCTGTCCACCGAGCCAGAGGGCGAGCGCGAGAAATCCCGCTGCATCGGGACCGCCCCGCCCACCCGGCAGCAGCCCGGACCCCTGGTACGCCGAATCCATGCCGTTCCTCCTCCTTCGCCGACCTCCGACTGCACACCACGCTATGAGCATGGACGATCCACAGGCGGCGTCGAAGAGGCCATGTGGAAAGTGCGCGTCACGCATTGTCCACATGGCCTCCGGAAGATGAGACTGCCGCCCGGCACATGAAAGAATGAGCACATGGCTGAAACCACTGCGCGCATCCCGTCCGGACGACTCTCCCTGGCTGCAGGCGAGGGCCAGATCGCCCTAGGGCCCCTGGACGGCCGGTACCGTGCAGCCGTGGCACCCCTCGTGGACTACTTGTCCGAGGCCGCGCTGAACCGTGACCGTGTCGCCGTCGAGGTGGAATGGCTGATTCACCTCACCTCGAACTCGGTCCTTCCCGGCTCGGCGCCGCTGACCCCGGAGCAGCAGGACCAGCTGCGGGCCATCGTCACCGAGTTCGATGCGGACTCCGTCACGGAACTCGCGGAGATCGAGGCCGTGACCGTCCATGACGTCAAGGCCGTGGAGTACTACATCGGCCGCCGCCTGCCGGCCATCGGGATCGAATCGCTGACGCCCCTGGTGCATTTCGCCTGCACCTCGGAGGACATCAACAACCTCTCGTACGCGCTCGGCGTCAAGGGCGCCGTCGAGGATGTCTGGCTCCCGGCGGCCCGCGCCCTGGTCGACCAGATCGGCGCCATGGCCACGGAGAACCGTGACGTTCCGATGCTCTCCCGGACCCACGGTCAGCCCGCCACGCCCACCACGCTGGGCAAGGAACTCGCAGTGGTGGCCCACCGCCTCAGCCGTCAGCTGGACCGGATCTCCCGCACGGAATACCTCGGCAAGATCAACGGCGCCACTGGCACCTTCGCAGCCCACGTGTCCGCCGTGCCGGGCGCGGACTGGACCGAGGTCTCCCGCACGTTCGTGGAGGGTCTGGGCCTGGACTGGAACCCGCTGACCACCCAGATCGAAAGCCACGACTGGCAGGCTGAGCTGTATGCGGACGTCGCCCGCTTCAACCGCATTCTGCACAACTTCTGCACCGATGTGTGGAGCTACATCTCCATCGGCTACTTCGCGCAGATCCCGGTGGCCGGCGCCACCGGTTCTTCGACGATGCCGCACAAGGTGAACCCGATCCGCTTCGAGAACGCCGAGGCCAACCTGGAGATCTCGAGCGGACTGCTCGACGTCCTCGCCTCGACCCTCGTCACGTCCCGCTGGCAGCGTGACCTCACGGACTCCTCCTCGCAGCGCAACATCGGCGTCGCGTTCGGGCACTCCCTGCTGGCCATCAGCAATGTGGTCAAGGGCCTCAAGCAGCTCAAGGTGTCCGTGGACGTCCTCGCCGCCGATCTGGACGGCAACTGGGAGGTCCTCGGCGAGGCCATCCAGACGGTCATGCGGGCCGAGGCCATCGCGGGCGTTCCCGGAATGGAGAACCCGTACGAGCGCCTCAAGGATCTCACCCGTGGCCACCGCGTCGACGCGGCCCGCATGCAGGAGTTCGTCTCCGGCCTGGGGCTCTCGGACGAGGCCCGGGACCGTCTCCTCCAGCTGACCCCCGCGTCCTACACGGGCGTCGCGGCGGCACTGGTCGACTACCTGAAGTAGCCCCGGCCGTGCGCCTGTTCCTCGTCCGGCATGGCCAGACGCCCAGTAACCTGCTCCGCGCCCTGGACACGGGACGCCCGGGTCCTGGGCTGACGGACCTGGGCCTGGAGCAGGCGCACGCTCTCGTGGAACGGCTGTCCGCCGAACACCTGGACGCCGTCTACGCCTCACCTCTGCTCCGAGCCCAGCTCACCGCGGGGCCGTTGTCGCAGGCCAGAAACCTCACAGCCACCGTGCTGGAGGGACTGGAAGAGATCGGCGCCGGTGCGCTCGAAATGCTGAACGACGACGACTCGTGCGCCAGCTACGGCGCTCACGTCATCGCCTGGGGCCTCGGTGACTCCCTGTCGAGGATCGACGGCGCGGAGGATCACACCACCTTCTTCCGCCGTTTCGACGCAGCCGTGGACCAGATGGCGCGGACCCACGGGCCCGAAGCCAGCGTCCTCGCCGTCAGCCACGGTGCGGCGATCCGCTGCTGGACCGCGGCCCGGGTGCAGCACGACGGCGGATTCGACGTCCGTCTGCCACTCGCCAACACCGGGATCGTCGCCCTCGAAGGGACTCCCGGATCCTGGCGGCTGCACGCTCTCCTCTGACCCACGGCCTCCTCGGCCACATGGCCATAGCCCGCGTCGGCCCTCGCCCGCGCTGTGACCGCGGCACACCGCATCCGTAACCATGCCCTCACCCACTTCTTACGGCGCCGAAACCCGCCTGAAATCCCGGGCCGGTTGACTGGGAGTACCGAAAAATTCTCTCCGTGGAGGTGAAGGGACATGACCGCACGAACCCTCATCAGTTCGCTCCACCAACTGCGCCGTGGTGATCACGTGGAGGCCGAACGCTTCCACCTGATGCCGCGGACCACGTTCGTACGACGTGGCCAGGTCCAAGACATCGCTCCCGGCCTGGGCGTCGTCTGGATCCGGGACGAGGAGACCGGCCAACGCCGCGTCCTCGATTCCCAGGATTACCAGCTCTGGCGGGTCGCCTGAGGGAGGAACACTCCTAGCCGCCCGCGACGGACTGGATGATCATCAGTTCCGCCCCTTCAGGGACTTCGGTCTCGAGACCCTGAAGCCTGCGGACCTCATCGGGTCCCAGGTACACGTTCACATGGCGTCGGAGAGCACCCGTTTCATCGCGGAGCCGCCGGCCCAGCACGGGATGGTCGGCCGCCACAGAGCCCAGGATGCGGGCCACGGTGGCCGGCCCGCCGTCGTCGGGAAGCTCGACGTCCAGCGCGTCCGCGTCCCGCACCAAGGGGCGCAGGACGCTCGGGATCAGCACGGTGAAAGAGGCCATTCAGCTCGCCACCGGCACTCCGCCACCGGCATCGCTCCGCTGGCCCGACCCCTCGATGACCGCCGCCCGGACACACAGCACGTCGGGAAGGTGCGACGCGATCTCCTGGAACGTGGCGCCCTCATCGGCACTCGCGTACACGCTGCCGCCGCGGGTCCCGAAGTAGACGCCCACCGGTTCCGCCGTGTCGACGGCGGCGGCGTCCCGGAGGATCGAGTTGTAGTCCTTGGCGGGCAGACCGGCGTCGAGCATCTCCCAGTTCTCCCCGGCGTCCCGCGTGCGGCCGACGGCCGGATGCCCGTCCACGGGGATGCGCTCGACGTCCGCGGCCAGTGGGATCACCCAGGCAGTCCCGGCGTTGCGGGGATGGCTCAGCATGACGAAACCGAAGTTCGCCGGCAGCCCATGCTCGACCGCCTGCCAGGTGTCGCCGCCGTCGCGCGTCCGATACACACCGCCGTGGTTCTGCGCGTAGATCTGCTCGGGGTCATCCGCATCGGCGGCGATCTTGTGAACGCATTGCCCGAACTCCGGGAGCTCGCCGGGCAGGAACGACGCCCCGATGCCCCGGTTGGTCGCCTGCCAGTTCTCCCCGCCGTCCCGCGTCCGGTAGACACCTCCCGTGCTCATGGCGACGTGCACGGTGGATCCGTCGGGCGCCGGGATGATCGAGTGCACCGCGCCGCCGCCTGCTCCCTCACCCCATTCCGGACGGTGCGGGTGCTCCCACAGGCCGCGGTTGAGCTCGAAGTGCTCGCCGCCGTCGTCCGACCGCCAGAGGGAGATGGGCTCGACGCCGGCCCACACGACGCCGGGACGGCCCTCCCGGTCGGGCTGGAGCTGCCAGATGCGTTCGACGGCGGCGCCGTCACCTTCGCCGAAGGCGATCCCGCCCCCTTCGGGCTCGGTCCAGGTCACGCCGAGGTCATCCGAATGCGCGACGGTCGGTCCCCAGTGCTCGGAGCGGATGCCCACGAGGAGGCGTGTGCCGTCCCGGGTGTCGATGCCGATGCTCGGGATCTCCGTCATGAGGAAATGGGGGCCGTCCAGCACCCATTCCTTGCGGTCCTTGCTGTGGGCGAGCCAGAGGCCCTTCTTCGTACCGATCGCCACCAGGTAGTGCGTCGCCGTTGACATGCCTCCATGCAAGCACTGCTTCAGAACACCCGCAATAGTGCGGAATTCCCGGGTGATTTTTGCCGCATCTGCGATTCACACGGTTGTTGATTTTCTGTCACGAAAGTCCGCCGCGATTAGTTATCGGCAGAAGTGGCGAAGCGCCTTTGGTTGCCGCTAAGCTCGATCCAGCGACGAAGAAGTTGCCCCATGAGCTGCCCCGGAGCACGTATCCCCCAATGACGTGTTCCGGGGCTTTCCAATTCCCGGATCAGGACGGCCGTACCGGTCGGACTCTTGATTGATACCCCCAGGGGGTATACGCTCGGGGTATGAGCGAGTCGGACATCCAGGAACACCCGCACCAGCACGGCTACTCCGCCAACAAAGAGGCCTATCAGAGGCGTCTCAAGCGGATCGAAGGCCAGGTCCGGGGCATCGCGCGCATGGTCGATGAGGACAAGTACTGCATCGACATCCTCACGCAGATCGCCGCCGTCAACAAGGCGCTGCACGCCGTCAGCCTGGGGCTGGTGGAGGAGCACATCGGCCATTGCGTGGTGGGCGCCGCGGAGGAGTCCGACGGCGCACTGCGCCAGGAGAAGGTCGACGCCAAGGTCAAAGAGGCCACGGACGCCATCGGCCGCCTGCTGCGCTGATCAAGCCCCTGTCACCCGAATCACGTCACCCCGAGGAGAACATCATGAGCACCCCTGAATCCCTGATCACCACCCAGGTCTCCGTCTCCGGCATGACCTGCGGCCACTGCGTCTCCTCCGTGACGGAGGAGCTGGAAGCGGTCGACGGCGTGGAGCGCGTCGCGGTGGACCTGAACGCCGGTGGGGTCTCCACCGTGACGATCTCCTCGCGCGGGGAACTCTCCCCCGAGGAGATCGGCGAGGCCGTGGCGGAGGCCGGTTACGTGGTCGTTGCAGACCGCGCCTGAAGCGCTCAGCCTCCGATCATCACGACGACGGCGCCCCCACCGGCGCCCAGCCCCGGAACCGCGGGCGGGCACGCGGGTGGGGGCGCCGTCGTCGTCGAAGTGCCGCTACCGAGCGCTCGGCTCAGGCGTCCACCCGGGCCTCGGGCCGCCCGGCCGGCACGGCTTCGGCCACCGTGGCCGATTCGCCCGCGAAGTCGGGATCCCGGAGCTCGTCGACCCGCACGAGGAGGACGCCCAGGACGATCAGCATGCCGCCGCCGATCTGGATGGGCGCCGGCAGTTCGCCGAGCAGCAGCCACGCCCACACGACGGCGAACAGGACCTCGGTGAGGGACACGAACGACGCCACCTTGGACCCCAGAGCCCGCGACGCGTAGATGCCGGTCACGTAAGCGATCACGGTGGACAGGATGACCATCCCGGCCAGGGAGATCCACCAGGGCACCGAGGCGCCTCCGAGGTGGGCCTCGCCGAAGGTGAACCGCAGCGGCATGATCCCGGTGAGGGTCACGATCCACAGCACCACGGCCCCCACGAGCATCCCGCCCGAGGCGAGCACCAGCGGCGGCAGGCCGTCATTCTGGCGGGCGGTGATGAAGAAGTAGACCACCAGGCAGACCGCGGCCGCGACGCCCCAGAGGACGCCCACCGGGTCCACGCGCGCGCCGCCCAGGTCGAGCACCAGGAGCAGGCCTGCGATCGACACGACCGTGCCGGCGATGGTGAGCCACCGCGGCGCGTGCCGCTTGACCACCCAGAGCCACAGCACGATCATGACGGGCGCCAGGTACTCCAGGAGGAGCGCGACGCCCACCGAGAGGGTCTGGACGGCGTTGAAGTAGAAAAGCTGGCACGCCGCCACGCCGAACAGGCCGAAGAGGACGATGGTGAGCCAGTTGTCGCGCACCTGATGCCATTTGCCGCGCAGCGACCAGAGGGCCGGAAGCGTCAGAATGAGAACGGCGCCGCTCAGGCGCATCGCGACCGCGGCTCCGGGCGACCAGCCCATCTCCAGCAGGGATTTGCCGAACGACCCCGAGGTGGCGAACACCGCCGAGGAGAGCAGCGCCACGGGGACGCCGACGAAGGCCGAAGGGGCGCGGCGCGCGGTCGCTGCGGTGCGAGGCATGGCGAGTTCCTGTCAGGAGTGAAACGTGCTTTACTCGTGACAGTAGTGGCAGGACAAGTAAGGAGTCAATATGGTTTTTGCTCATGACACCGAGGTGGCCCTCCGTTCCGCCATGAATCTCATCAACACGAACGCGAACGGGGCCGAGCTCCTCCCCGATGACGAACACCTGACGGCCTTCCTGGCGCGCGAGGAGTTCTACGGCTCCCGCACGCACGACGACGCCGAACTCGACTCCGTGCGCCGCTTACGGGGCGTGCTGCGCGCCCTCTGGACGTCCCCGGAGGACGAAGCTGCGGAAGAGGTCAACAGAATCCTCCGCGACGCCCGTGCACTGCCCCAGCTGATGAAGCACGACGGTCTGGATTGGCATCTCCACGCGACCACTCACGCCGCGCCGCTGGCGGACCGCATCGCGACCGAGACCGCCATGGGGATCCTGGACGTCATCCGCTCCAAGGAGCTCTCCCGACTGGCGCTGTGCGCGGCCGAGGACTGCGACGCCGCGGTGCTGGACCTGAGCCGCAACCGCTCCAAACGCTTCTGCGACACGGGCAACTGCGCCAATCGCACCCACGTCGCCGCGTACCGGGCCCGTCAGCGGGGCTGACGCCGACGACGGGGCTGACGACGGAGCGCAGCCGGGCCGGGACGACGCCGGCGGCGCCGCGGGCGCCACGGATCGTCAGGCCCGGATCGAGACCCTCAGCGGCCGACCTTGCCCATCAAGGACGCGATCGGCCTCAGGAAGACCGGGCGGGCGAGCAGCCACGCCGCCGCCATGACCACCAGCGAGGCCACGAAGAGCCAGAAGCCCAGCCAGTCCTCGCCGTCGTGGTTGCCGTACATGTGGTTCAGGTTCCGCAGCATGCCCGTGCTGAGCACGAGGAACACGTGCACCACGACGAACGCCACGAAGTAGATCATGACCGGGAAGTGCACCTTGCGGGCCAGCTCCAGCGGGTAGAACTTGTTGATCGCGGCCTTCTTGGGCCACGCGCCCGACATCCGGATGCCTGTCAGCAGTGCGAGCGGAGCCGCGACGAACACTGTGAGGAAGTACGTCAGCAGCTGCAAGGCGTTGTAGTTGACCCAGCCGTTCTCGGTCGGCCAGTTCAGGGAGGCGTACTGCAGGCCCGCGGAGACAGCGTTCGGGAAGACGTCCCAGCTCGTGGGGACGATCCGGACCCAGTGACCCGTCGCGAAGAGCAGCACGATGAACACCACACCGTTGAGAACCCACAGCGCGTCGAGGCAGAGGTGGAACCACAGGTCCAGCGAGATCTTGGTCGGCGGGTTCTTGGTCTTGACCAGGCCCTTGTTGTTACGCGTGAAGTACGCCGCGGGGCGCTGCACCGTCCGCACCTGAAGGCCCGTGCGCACGATCAGCAGGAGGAAGAAGGCATTGAGGAAGTGCTGCCAGCTCAGCCAGAGCGGAAGGCCCTCCTGAGTCCCGGCCGGAAGCTCGGAATGCCCGGGGTACGTGCGGATGAAGTCCTGGCCCGCGGACGTGGAACGGATCCAGATGGCCAGGAGCACCACGATGATGGCTCCCAGCACCACGGCGCCCGTGGTGATGAGGGTCTTCCGGGACGGCATCGCCAGCAATCCGCCCCGTGCGTTCTTGGAGGCGCCGCTTCCCGGTTTGCGGGCTGCTTTGGGAGCTTGGGGGACGCGGGACATGGACCGGGACACCTCATCTGTTGGCGGCGCTCAGGATGTCGGCGCCGTGGCGGTATGCGAAGTGCAGCCAGTCTAACGAGTGGTCAGGAATTCTCCCTAGTGGCGTGAACCCTGTTCGTCGTCAGGCTTCTCGGAGTCTCCGGCCTCGTCGGAGTGGTCCGCGGAAGAGAGGTGCACGCCGGAGCCTTCACCCAGGTGCGGGGCGTTGTCCTTGTGCGTCAGGGAGAGCATGGCCGAGATGACCAGGGTGACGATGAACGCGATCCCGGCGCCGGTGAAGGCGAGGTCGAAGCGCTGCATCTTGGCACTGCCACCGGAGGCAAAGATCAGGACACCGAAGAAGGCCACCACGGCCCAGAAGGCGGAGAACATCAAGGGTCCCTTGATGGACGACCGCACTGAACGCTGTTCTTCCGGCTGCTGCCCGTCCACTGTCCAACTCCTGGCTTGTCGTGCGTCTGAATCATGCAGCCCCGTGGCTGCCGTCGTGCATGCCCTCGGGGCACTGGTTTCTACCTCGCGTAGAACCTCTACTAGTTTACGCGTTCAGCGTTCCGGGCTTGCGCCGGGCATCATGCCGCAGCGTGAGTGCCGACAGGATCCACAGGACACCGGTCAGCACGGCCCCGCCGCCGGCCACTCCGAGGAGCGCATGGGCGCCCAGCGAGATGAAGAAGGGGAGCAGCAGCGCGGTGCCCAGACCGACGACGCCGGAGATCAGCAGGTCCCGCCCGAGCAGTCGCGCTTCGCTGGACGTGCGGCGCTTGAGGAACAGCCCGACCTCCACGGCGCCGGTCACGGCCAGCGCCGCGGAAAGCGCCAGCGTGACGCCCGCGTCCGTGTGCGGGTTGAGCACCAGGATCACGACGGCGGCGGCCGCCTCGGCGAACGCCGCCACGGTCAGCGGGGTGCGCAGCGAGTCCGAGGAGAGCCGCCCGAGCCAGAAGAGTGTGGCCGCGCCGGCCAGCAGATACCCGAAGGCGGCGTAAGCGTAAACAGCCAGGCTGGGGCCGACCCAGAAGACCGTGATGGCACCGAACACCAGAGCCACGAGAGAGCGGACCAAGAGGGGCGCCCACAGCTTTCCGGCGTCCTGCGAGGCGCTCTGGGGCCCGGCAGGCTCGTTCTGGGGGAGTTCCTGGTCCATAGTCACGCCTTCAAGCTTAAAGCCGCGGCGATCAGGCGGCGAATCGAGCCCCCGCCACGCTGGTCCGTCTCACGCTCCCGCCACCATCCAATCGTCTCTTCTGACCCGCCAGCCCAGCGTCAATGCCCGCGCGGACATATAACCGATGCCGAATGCCAGCCAGAGCCAGAACAGTCCCCATGGACCCTCCCGCGGCCCCAGGAAGTACACCCCGAGCAGAAGAGGCGCGTACACGAGGACGTTGACCACACCCGCGAGAGCGAGGTACCGCGCGTCCCCGGCGCCGATCAGCACGCCGTCGAGCACGAACACCAGGCCCGCGATCGGCTGCCCCACCGCCAGGACCAGGAGCGCGGCCAGCAGCGACTGGTGGACCCCTTCGTCGGGCGTGAACAGCCAGCCGGCCCAGGGGGAGACGACAGCCAGGAACGCCCCGGTGATCACCCCGAAGCCGAGGCCCCACCGCATCATGGTCCGCGTGAGCTCGCGGACCTTTGCCAGCTGGTGGGCCCCGAGCTCCTTGCCGATCATCGCCTGCGCCGCGATGGCGAGGGCGTCCAGGGCGAAGGCGAGGAAACTGAAGATGGTCATGGTGAGCTGATGGGCCGCCAGATTCACGGCGCCCTGGGCGCTGGCCACGAAGACCGTCGCCAGGATGGCCAGACGCATGGAGGCCGTGCGCAGCATGAGCCAGGAGCCCACCTGCGCCAGCGAGAGCACTCCTCGGAGGTCCGGCGCCATCCTCACTCCCAGACGGGAAGCTCTCCGGGCGACCATGACGATGTAGACGAGCGCCATGAGCCACTGGGCGATGCTGGTGCCGAGGGCGGAACCCGCCACGGACAGCCCCATCCCGTACACGAGGATCCAGTTCAGCACGATGTTGATGCCGAAGCCCGCCCCGGCCACCACGAGCGGCGTGCGGGTGTCCTGGAAGCCGCGCAGAACGCCGGTCCCGGCGAAGACGAGCAGCATGGCCACCAACCCGGGCAGGGACCACAGCAGGTACTCCGCCGCGAAACCGAGGACGGCCTCGTCGCTGGCGCCGAGGGTCGCCAGCAGCGGACGAGCGGTCCACAGGCCGAGCAGGGCGAGGACGACCCCGAGAACCCCCGCCAGCCACAATCCGTCCCGGCCCGCCGCAAGGGCCTTTCCGGGATGGCCGGCGCCCACGAGCCGGGCGACGGCCGGCGTCGTGGAGTACGCCAGGAAGACCATGAGTCCCACGGCGGTGTGCAGGACCGTGGTGGCCAGGCCGGCGCCGGCCAGCTCAGCGACACCGAGGTGGCCGATGATCGCTGAGTCCGCCAGCAGGAACAGCGGTTCCGCGATGAGGGCGCCGAAGGCCGGGACGGCGAGCCGGAGGATCTCCCGGCCCAGCCGCGCCTCACGGGCCATCAGAAGCCTTCTTGTTCTGCGGCCATGTCCTTGAAGCGCGAGTACCGGCCCTGGAAGGCGACCACGAGGTCCTTGGTGGGGCCGTTACGGTGCTTGGCGATCAGGATGTCCGCCTCGCCGGCACGGGCCGTCTCCTTGTCGTACACCTCTTCACGGTGGAGAAGGATGACCATGTCGGCGTCCTGCTCGATCGAGCCCGATTCACGCAGATCGGAGACCATGGGCCGCTTGTCCGTACGCTGCTCCGAACCACGGTTCAGCTGCGACAGGGCGATGACCGGCACCTGGATCTCCTTGGCCAGCAGCTTGAGCGCACGGGAGAACTCGGAGACCTCTTGCTGGCGGGACTCGACCTTCTTGCCGCTCGTCATGAGCTGGAGGTAGTCGAGGATGACGAGCTTGAGGCCGTGCTGCTGCTTCAGGCGGCGGCACTTCGCCCGGATCTCCATCAGGGTCATGTTCGGGCTGTCGTCGATGAAGAGCGGGGCGTCGTTCATGCTCGCCATGCTGCCAGCGATCTTGTCCCACTGGTCCTGCTTGACCGTGCCGCGGCGCAGGTCCTGGAGGTTGATCTCCGCCTCCGCGGAGAGCAGACGCATGGCGATCTCGTTCCGGCCCATTTCGAGCGAGAAGAAGACGGTGGGCAGGTTGTTGGCGATGGCGGCGGACCGTGCGAAGTCGAGGGCGAAGGTCGACTTACCCACGGCGGGACGGGCCGCGATCACGATCATCTGCCCGGGGTGCAGGCCGTGGGTCAGCTCATCGAACTCCCGGAACCCTGTGGGGATGCCGGAGATGCCGCCCGTCTGGGTGCCGGCGGCCTCGATCTCGTCGAGGGTCGGCTCCATGACGTCCTTCAGGGCGACATAGTCCTCGGTGGTGGTGCGCTCAGCCACGGCGTAGACCTCGGCCTGTGCCTGGTTGACCAGCTCCTCGACCTCGCCGTCCTGGCCGTACCCCAGCTGAACGATCTTGGTGCCGGCGGTGATCAGGCGGCGCAGCACGGCGCGCTCGGCGACGATGTCCGCGTAATAGTTGGCGTTCGCCGCCGTGGGGACGGTCTGCAGCAGCTCGTGGAGGTAGGCGGGACCGCCGATGCGGTTGATCTCGCCGCGCTTGGTCAGCTCATCGGAGACGGTGACGGCGTCAACAGGTTCGCCCCGGGAATCCAGGTCCAGGATGGCGTCGAAGATCGCCTCGTGGGCCGGGCGGTAGAAGTCATTGCCCCGCATGACTTCGCTGACGCTGGAGATCGCGTCCTTGGAAAGGAGCATGGCTCCCAGGACGGATTGTTCAGCGGCGATGTCCTGCGGGGGAGTCCTCAGGTTGTCGTCTTGACGCGGGCCATCCACGGCCTCGATGGGCGCTACGGACACGGTTGCCTTCCTTTTTCCTGCTGTCTGTCAAGAAGATCTTCCCCGGGAGGGCTGACAGTAATTCGAGCCGACAGGAACTCGATCTGACAGGGATGTCCGGCCGGAGTGCGGCTCCGCCCTCCGACCGTTCCGGATCGGTCCTGGGCGGCGGTCCGCGCCCGGGTCACGGGAGGAGGAACACCCTGGAGAACCGACTTCGGGGAATCGGTCACGACGGCGGTCGCAGCGCGCGCCGTGCCCCGTCCCGGGTGGAGTACCCACTCACGGTAGTCGGGTTTCCCACAGCCTCAAAGCCCATATTTCCTCACAGCTGTGGATAACTTGTGGATGACTGAGCTGAGCTTGTGCGCTTCCCTGGGTCCACCTGTGGGTAAGTAGGGGACCCTTCAACCACAAACGCCACCTGACCTGGAGAAACACTGTCTACATCGTGTGGAGGGAAAGAATTTCGGGATATTTTTTTCATCCACAGGACGCGGCCGTGAGTGTGGACAACTCGCCTACTTCGCTGTGCTGGAAGCCGGTGACCTGCGCCCATGCGCGGCACGCCCGTCTGCAATAGGCTGGAGGCGTGGAACCTCTCCTGATCCCGCTTCTCATCCTGATCGCCGTCGTGGCCGTGGTTCTGCTGCTCGCTCGCCGCTGGAACCGCCCGACGGAACCCGTCGAAGAACAGGATCCGCGGGAGCTGGCTCGGGAGGCCACGCGCGGACTGAGCTCGGAGCAGCACCGTGCGCTGTACTCCCTCATCGCCCAGGAGCAGCTGATCGGCGCCATCAAGGTGTACCGCGAAGCCACCGGGGTCGGTCTGCGTCAGGCGCGCGACACCGTGCTGGCCATGGCACGCTACCCACAGCCGTATCTGGCGGCTCCTCAGGCCGCGAACGCGGGCGAGCCGGCCGAGGAGGACGCTCCGGAGGTCTTCGGCTACCGTTACCGCGCCATCGCGAGCAGTGGGGACACCACCCTCGAGGTGAGCAGCAACATGCTCAATGACCAGATCTACGGACGGATCCGCGACCTCGCCGTCCATGGCGAGCGGGAGCAGGCCGCTGCGCTCCTCGCCCGCCACTCCACGATCTCACTCGACGAGGCCCGGGAGTTCGTCGCGCTGCTCTAGTGAGCGGCGATGCCGGCCAGAAGCTGCTCGAACGGGAGGGACACCATGTCGTCCTCCCGCTGACGGGCAGGCGCCTCGGCGATGACGCCCGCGAGCTCACGGCCCGCGCGCTCGACCCGGTCGGCGAGCGAGCCCCGCTGCGCGCCGTCGTCGGTGTTCCCCCAGTCCTGCGGACCCGCGAACACGGCGGTGGGCACCACGCGCGAGCGGAGGTAGCCGAACAGAGGTCGCATGGCGTAATCGAGCACCATCTGGTGACGATCGGTTCCCGCCGTGGCGCCCAGGAGCACGGGGGTCCCCTCCAGCGCCTTCGGATCGACGACGTCGAAGAAGGACTTGAAGAGGCCGCTGAAGCTCGCGCTGAACACCGGGCTCACGGCCACCAGCCCGTCGGCGTTCTCCACGGCTGAGATGAGGTCCGCCAGGCGCGGTGCGGCGAACCCGGTGACGAAGTTGTTGGCGATGTCCACCGCGTAGTCGCGCAGCTCCACCACCTCCACCTCCGACTGGATGCCCAGGTCGGTCAGGGAGCGCTGAGTCGCCGCGGCGAGCTGATCCGCCAGCAGACGGCTCGACGACGGCACGCCCAGGCCTGCCGACAGCACCACGACCTTGCGGGGCTCAGTTGCTGATTCCATGTGATCCACACTCCCATAGTAGATGCATTTGCATTTACTTTCCTTAACGCGTGTCTCCCGGATCTATTCCCAGGGCAGCTCCGGTGCTTGGATGGAGGCATGCATCCCCTCGACGCGACCGCCGGTTCCTCACCCGCCGAGGAGCTGATCGGCTCCCTGGTCCGTCCGGAGCAGCAGGCCGACTCCCGGGCCCTGATCGGGCTCTTCGAGGCCTTGAGCGGGCAGGAGGCGACCGTCTGGACGGGAAAGATCGTGGGTTTCGGGCTGTACCACTACCGCTACGAGAGCGGCCATGAGGGTGATGCCCCTCCGCTCGGCTTCTCCCCGAGGAAGGGGAAGTTCGCGCTGTACGGGCTGCTGAACCACCCGGAGGCGGAGCGCCTGCTGGAACGACTGGGAAAACACCGGCGCGGAGTGAGCTGCCTTTACGTCAACAGGCTCTCCGACGTCGATCTTGAGGTGCTGACCGAGCTAGCCCGCCTCGGCTACGCCCACACCATGGCACACGACCACCGGCCCTGATGGTCGCCGGCCCCGCGGGCCTCGCCCGGCAGAAGACTTCCGGACATGACGAAGGCGCCCCACCCACAAGGGTGGAGCGCCTTCCGAAGTCCTGCGGCAGTTCCCTGGAGCCTCGCTGCGCTCGGTCTCAAGGAACCCTGCGCTGCTTGACTACTTGCTGGCCACGATCTCCAGGTTGACCACAGCGGTCACGTCGTCGTGCAGACGGACGTTCGCGGTGTAGGAACCGGTGGACTTGATGTGGACCGGCAGCTGCACGGAGCGCTTGTCGACGGAGCCCAGGCCTGCGGCCTCGACAGCGGCGACGACGTCGCTCGGCTTGATGGTGCCGAAGAGACGACCGGCGACGCCGGCCTTCGCCTTCAGGACGACCTTCTTGGCAGACAGCGCGGCAGCCTGAGCCTGAGCGGCCTCGAGGCTGGCCTGCTGACGAGCAGCGCGGGCAGCCTTGATGCTCTCGACCTGCTTCTCGCCACCGCGAGTCCAGGTCAGAGCGAAGCCGCGGGGCAGAAGGTAGTTACGGGCGTACCCGTTCTTGACCTCGACCACGTCGCCAGCAGCACCGAGACCGGTGACTTCCTGGGTAAGAATGAGCTTTGCCATGGTAGTGAATCCCTTCCTTAGCCGCGGCCAGCGCCGGAGTAAGGGAGCAGAGCAACTTCGCGGGCGTTCTTGATTGCCTGTGCGATCTTGCGCTGTTCCTGAACGGAGACACCAGTGACACGGCGGGCACGGATCTTGCCACGGTCAGAGATGAACTTGCGCAGAAGTGCGACGTCCTTGTAGTCGATGACGGTGATGTCAGCGGCCTTCAAGGGGTTGGACTTTGGTTTGGGCTTACGGATTTCAGCCTTAGCCATCGTGGAGCTCCTTTTCCTGGGAGCCCGTGGAGTGATCCACGGGATGGTGAATGTTGTGGTTTAGAAAGGCGGTTCGGAGTCCGGGCCGTTGCCCCAGCCTTCGGACACACCCGGGGTCGCCCACGGGTCGTCCTGCGGCTGGGAGGCCGGGCGCTGCTGAGGACGGCTGTTGCCGCCGCCCCAGTTGCCACCCTGGTTTCCGCCAGAGGGGGCCGGAGAGCCACCACCCTGGTTGCCCCAGGAGTCGCCACCGTTGCCGGACTGGCCGCCGTTCCAGCCACCGCCACCCTGACCGCCGGAGCGCTGGTTGCGGTTGACCTTCGCGTTGGCGTACCGGAGGCTCGGGCCGATCTCGTCGACCTCGAGCTCCATGACGGTGCGCTTCTCGCCTTCCTTGGTCTCGTAGGTGCGGCTCTTCAGACGGCCGCTGACGATCACGCGCATGCCCTTGGTCAGGGATTCTGCGACGTTCTCGGCAGCCTCACGCCAGATCGAAGCGCGAAGGAACAGGGTTTCCCCGTCCTTCCATTCATTCGACTGGCGGTCAAAAGTCCGCGGGGTGGAAGCAATGGTGAAGTTCGCAACGGCCGAACCGGACGGCGTGAAACGCAGTTCGGGGTCGTTGGTCAGATTGCCAATAACGGTGATTGGGGTTTCGCCTGCCATCTGCTTCCTCCTTGGGGTTCCTGCGAGAAATGTGGAGGACCGAAGTCACGCAGAATTACTCTGCGGAAACCTTCTGGTCTTCCGGACGGATGATCTTGGTGCGCAGAACGGTCTCGTTGAGGCCGAGCTGGCGGTCCAGTTCCTGAGCGGTAGCGGGAGCAGCGGTGAAGTTGACCACTGCGTAGATACCTTCAGACTTCTTCTTGATTTCGTAGGCCAGACGGCGACGGCCCCAGATGTCAACGTTGTCGACGGTTCCACCGTCGGTGGTGATGACATTCAGGAACTTCTGCAGCGACGGCTCAACGGCGCGGTCTTCGACCTCGGGGTCGAAGATCACCATCAACTCGTAAGGACGCATATGTGAACCCACCTCCTTTGGGCTGAACGGTTACGGTCTCTCCGTAACAGGAGGTTCATTGCGACTGTCGGTGGCCCGACCCTCCGATTGAGGGCAAGGCGCAACACAGACTTCACAATCTTAGTGCATTTCACGCTTCAAGCCTATTCGGCGTCTCCGCAGGAGGACAGTGGCGGCGTCCGTATGTGGATCGCTGCGACAGAAGGTGCTGTGGACCGACGGTTAGCCTTGGGTCATGACCACCAAGAAACCGGTCCGCCGGGCACGCCTGCGCTTCCTCATCATGCTGATCGTCGGAGTGACGACGGCGGTGATCGTCCTGCTCACGGGGCACCCGGTCCAGGCCCCGGCCGCGGGATGGGCGGCGGCCGCAGCCTCCTACGTGGGATGGGTGATCTCCAGGACCATCCGGCTCAACGCCGCGCAGACGCGCGAGCACGCGACGTCGGAGGACCCGTCCCGCGGGGTGACGGAAGCCCTCATCCTGAGCGCCAACATCGCGGCGATCGTCGCCGTCGCGATCCTGGTGATCTCCTCCCATCAAGGGGACTCATCCGAGCGGCTGTCGAATGCCGCGCTCGGTTTCGTGACCGTCGCCCTGTCCTGGATGCTCATCCAGACCCTCTTCACCCTCCGCTACGCGGAGATGTACTACGGCGGGGACAAGGAGGGCGGTATCGCCTTCAACCAGGACGAACCGCCTCAGTACACCGATTTCGCCTACCTGGGCACGAGCCTCGGCATGACCTACCAGGTCTCGGACACCAACCTGGAGACCACTGCCATCCGCCGCGAGGCCCTCAAACACTCGCTGCTCTCCTACCTCTTCGGCACCGTGGTCCTGGCCAGCACGATCAACCTGGTGGTCAGCATGGCGTCCTGACACGCACCCTGAAATGCCGGTGGCCCCACGGATTTCCGTGGGGCCACCGGCGTTTCAGCAAGAAGTCTCAGACCGCCGTTCGGAAGAACAGCTCCGAGGCCTTCGCCAGGCGGAACGGGTCCTCGACACCGCACAGCTCGCGGGCCGAGTGCATCGACAGCAGCGCGACCCCCACGTCGACCGTCCGGATGCCCAGGCGGGTGGCGGTCAGCGGGCCGATCGTGGAACCGCAGGGCACGTCGTTGTTCGAGACGAACTCCTGGTACGGCACCCCGGCCTCGGCGCAGAGCTTCGCCCAGAAAGCCGCACCCGTGGCGTCCGTGGCGTACCGCTGATTGGCGTTGATCTTGAGCAGCGGGCCGCCGTTGAGGAGGGGGCGGTTGGCGGGGTCGTGCCGCTCGGGATAGTTGGGGTGCACAGCGTGGCCGGCGTCGGCCGACACGCAGAACGACGCCGCCAGGGCCTGCCGCCGCTGGCTCACCGTGGCGCCGAGACCGTCCGAGATCCGGGTCAGGATGTCCTCGAGGATCGGACCGCAGGCGCCCGACCGCGAACCGGACCCGATCTCCTCATGATCGAACGCCGCCAGCACCGCGATCGGACCACCCGCGGGCACGCCGGAGGCGGCATGCCCGGTCAGGGCCACGAGACCCGCATGCGTCGCCGAGAGGTTGTCCAGACGCCCGGAAGCGAAGAACTCGCCCTTCGCCCCGAACACCGTCGGCTGCTGCGTGTCCGCCACCACGACGTCGTACCCACCGATGTCCGCGGGATCCACTCCGCCGCCCGGCACGCTCGCGGCGAGCACCGCGAGGAGGTCCTCCTGCAGCGGATCGCCCAGGCCGAACACGGGGTTCATGTGGTGCTGCTTGTCCAGGGTGAGGCCGTCGTTGACCCCTCGGTCCAGGTGGATGGCCAGCTGCGGGAAGCGGAGCACGGGCCCCGTGGCTGTGAGGTGCTCGCTGCCGTCGCGCAGGACCAGGCGCCCCGCCAGACGGAGCTCACGGTCCAGCCAGGAGTTCAGGAGCGGACCGCCGTAGACCTCGACGCCGGCCTGAAGCCACCCGAAACGTCCCGTGGTGGGGCGGGGCTTCAGCTTGAACGACGGCGAGTCCGTGTGCGCGCCCAGGATGTTGAACGGCGTGGTGGGGCCGGCGCCGTCGGGAGTGACCCAGGCGATGAGCGCCCCGTCCCGGATGATGTAGAACGCGCCCGGGCCGCCCGCCCAGGGCTCACGCTCGTCCAGCGCGGTGAAACCGGCCGCGTCGAGCCGGGCTGCCGCCTCGTGCGCGGCGTGGAAGCTCGACGGCGAGGCGCTGACGTAAGCGCCCAGGTCCTGGATGTGTTCGTATGCGGTGGCAGGTGAAGACATGGTTCAAGGCTAGCCCCCTGGCACCGTGCACCCGGGGCCGACGGCCCGCCACACTCCGAACCGCCCACCGGTGAACACGGGGTGGGCGGACCGGACCGCCGAACGGCGCAGTGGCCGGGCTCAGTAGTCCGGGTTGCTCGGCACCACGAGGCCCGTCTCGTACGCGTACACCACGGCCTGCACCCGGTCCCGCAGGTGAAGCTTGGCCAGGATGCGGCGCACATGCGTCTTCACCGTCGCCTCGGAGAGGAAGAACTTCAACGCGATCTCCCCGTTCGTGAGGCCTTCAGCCATCGCGAGGAGGACTTCGGTCTCCCGCGGCGTGAGTTCCTCCAGCATGGGATCGCGGGGAGGCGCCTGACCGTCGCCATGCCCTCGCCCGGCACCGCGGACGTAGGTCTCGAGCAGCCGCTGAGTCACCCGGGGCGCCACCACGGCGTCGCCGCTCGCCACGACGTGGACCGCGTGGATGAGCTCCTCGGGGGCCACGTCCTTGAGAAGGAACGCCGAGGCGCCGGCCTGAAGCCCCGCGAAGGCGTACTCGTCCAGATCGAACGTGGTCAGGATGATCACCCTGGTCTCAGGGTGCGCCGCGGCGATCAGGCGGGTCGCCTCGATCCCGTCCATGCCGGGCATCCTGACGTCCATGAGCACCACATGCGGCTTCAGGGCGGTCACCTGCCGCACCGCTTCGGCGCCGTTGGAGGCCTCGCCCACCACGACCAGGTTCTCCTCGCCTTCCAGCACGAGGCGGAATCCCACACGCAGCAGCGGCTGATCGTCCACCAGCAGCAATCGCACCGGTCCGGTCACGGTCCCGCCCGTCTCATTCACCAGCTCAGGCATCGCCTGCAACCCCCTTGTCATAGTGCAGTTCCGCGGTGACCAGCCAGCCGCCGGCCGGCAGGGCGGACGCCTGCACAGTGCCACCGTACATGCCGGCCCGGGCACGCATCCCCGGGATGCCCTGTCCGCTGCCGAGAGCACTGGCGGCGCCGGCAGCGTACGCCGACCCCACGCCGTCGTTCTGCACCCGGATGTGGACGACGCCCGGCGTGTGCTCCACCACGGCGTCCACGCGGGACAGGCCCTTGCCGTACCGCAGGACGTTGGTCAGCGCTTCCTGCACGATGCGGTGCACGGACAGACGCAGCGTGGTGTCCTCGGGCAGGACCGGACCCGTGAACGTGAAGGTCAGCGGCAGGCCCGCCGTACGGAAACCGGTGACCATCCGTTCGAGATCGTTGTCCCCGTTAAGAGGTGTCAAAGGCGCGGCGCCGTCCTCCTCCCGGAGGACGCCCAGGACCCGTCGCGTGTCCGCCAGGGCCGCGCGCCCGGTCCGGGAGAGTTCGGTGAGCACTTCCGCCGCCCGCTCCGGATCCCTCTTCAGCACCCTCGACGCGCCGTCCGCCAGGGAGACCATGACCGTCAGCGAATGCGCGACCACATCGTGCATCTCCCGCGCGATCCGGCTCCGCTCGGCCGAACGGCCCCATTGCGTCGACTGCTCGGCCCAGGAGGCGATCGCGGCTTCATACTGCCGCCGCTGACGCACGGCGATGCCGAACCCGACGGCGATCACGCAGCTCAGGTACGTGGTGAGCACCACCGAGAGACGCAAGGCGACGTCGCTTACCTCCGGGCCGCCGCTCGTGAACGCCTCCGCATACTGCTCGGCGCTCGTTCCGAAGACGTAGCGCCAGACCAGGGGAGCCGGCCCGAGGATCAAGGCGATGACCGCGATACGACGGCGGTACGCGACCCCCACCGCATAGAGAGCGAACCACAGCCCGGCGCTCAGATTGGAGGCCCAGAGGTCGGTCAGCGCCAGAACCAACTCCAGCACCGCCACCACGCCGAAGACCACCAGCGGCGCCTTCCGCCGGAAGAACAGCGCCGTCGCGATGCCCAGGACCGCGACCGGAGCCAGCCACGTCCCACGGGCGGTGTTGCCGATGGCCGTCGCCAGGGAAAGCAACAGATAACAGACCACCACGACGGCGTCCATCACCCTCGGATGGGCCGCGAAGTACCGGCGGACCGCGCCGCGGTGGCGGGCGTTGATCTCCGCCAGTGAAAGCGGCGCGGGCGCCGCCCCCGAATGGGACGGCGCCGCGAAGGAGTCCTTGGAGCGGGTCACGTGCTCAGACGTCCCGTTTCTTCAGGACGATGAGCGCAGGGATGGCCAGCAGGAGGACCCAGCCGAGCAGGACGAGGCCCGCGATGCCCGGATCCAGGATGCCGTCGACGTGCCCGATGGCGAGGAAACGCCCGCCGGCCTGGCTCGGGAGGTACTGGGGGACGTACTTCCAGAACTCGCCCGGAATGAGCTGCATGAAACTGCCTGCGAAGTCCAGGACGAACAGGAGCGCCACCAGCACGGTCACGCCGCCGGCCGAGCTCTTCAGGAGAGCGGCGAGGGAGAGGCCGATGATCGCCACGGCGGCCACGTACAGACCACCGGTGAAGACCCCCTGCAGCACGCCCTCGGTGTCCCAGCCCAGATTGAAGACGGGCATGTCCGAGAAGATCGCCATCGAGATCAGGAAGGTGATCACGGCGGTGACGGTGGCCAGCACGTACCCGACCACGGCCAGGATGATCGCCTTGGCCGCGAACACGGGCAGACGCTGAGGCGTGGCGGACATGGTGGAACGGATCATGCCGGTGGCGAATTCGCTCGAGAGGAACAGCACCGCGAGCGAGCCGAGGACCAGCACGGCGATCTGCAGACCGGCGTTCGGCAGGTTGTACAGGTCGATGCCGCTGCCCTGACCGATCGAGGACTGCAGTTCCTGAGCGGACGGCTTGGCGCCCATCTTGCTGGCCTGATCGATCATGGTCTCGAAGATCGTGTGGCGGACCCAGGCGGTCAGCGCGCCGACACCCACGGCCGCGACGGCGGTGCACGCCAGCAGCCAGATGGTGGAGCGGAGGCTCCAGAACTTGATCCATTCGCTGCGCAGCAGGCCGAGGAAGCTCCAGTTGCCGGTGGTGGCGCCCTGGGCGGGGGCCGTCTGCGTCGTGTTCAAAGTCTGTGTGCTCATCACTGTCCCCTAGTTCCCGAAGCCCTGGCCGTCGGCGGGACCGGCCGCCGCGGCGTGAGCATGAGTGGCGTTGGCCATGCTGAAGTCGGACTGGTATTCGGCGGCCCCACGCGTCAGTTCGAAGTACGCCTGCTCGAGGGAGGCCTCCTGCGGTGTCAGCTCGTACAGCAGGATCTGACGCTCCAGCGCGGCGCGGGCGATATCCCGGGTGTCCAGGCCGGAGACTTCGAGGGTCTCCGGGGCGGACTGGCTGACGGACACGCCGGGTGCGGCGAGAGCCGCGGCGAGTTCAGCCGACTGCGGCGTCCGGACCAGGGCCTTCTTCTGCTGGACGCCGGCGATCAGCTCCTGGACCGACATGTCGGCCAGGATCTTGCCGCGGCCGATCACCAGGAGGTGGTCCGCCGTCTGAGCCATTTCGCTCATGAGGTGGGAGGACAGGAAGACCGTCTTGCCCTGCCCGGCGAGGTAGCGGACCAGGTTCCTGACCCAGTGCACGCCTTCGGGGTCGAGGCCGTTGACGGGCTCGTCCAGGATGAGGGTCTGCGGATCACCCAGCAGCGCGTTGGCGATGCCGAGCCGCTGACCCATGCCCAGCGAGAACCCGCCGGCACGCTTCTTGGCCACCTCGGTCAGGCCGGTCATGGCCATCACCTCGTGGACGCGGCTCAGCGGGATGTCGTGAGTGGCGGCCATGGCGCGGAGGTGGTTGTAAGCGCTCCGGCCGGTGTGCACGGCTTTGGCGTCCAGGAGCGCCCCCACCTCACGCAGCGGCGCTTTGTGCTGGGCGAACGGCTTTCCGTTCACGGTCACGTGACCGGCGGTCGGCTTGTCCAGCCCCATGATCATGCGCATGGTGGTGGACTTCCCGGCGCCGTTCGGTCCCAGGAAGCCCGTGACCCTGCCGGGCTGGACGGTGAAGCTGATGCCGGAAACAGCGGTCTTGGGTCCGTACTGCTTGCGCAAGCCTTGTGCTTGGATCATGCCTGGTCCTCGCTTTTCGATGATGCGATCGGTGTCGGCTCCTGCCGGGTTCAGCCGGCGGGGTGCCCTGCATCCAGGCTATCCAGTGGGGTCGCGGCATGCCTCTGTCCGGCGGATGATTCCCGACGACGCCGGTACGCCCTCAGGTGGACCCCCTGCGGTCAGCGGGGCGTACGTTCGACGCTGAGCGGCTTGGCGGCCGACGCCAGGACCGCGGCGAGCACGATCGGGATCCCGATGAAGAGCAGTGCATTGCGGACACCGAGGTGGTCGGCCAGGAAGCCCAGCACGGGCGGCCCCGCCAGGAACGCCACGTAGCCCACCGTGGACACCACGGAGACGCGGGCCGCAGCGAGGCGTGGGTCGTCCGCGGCGGCGGACATTCCCATGGGGAACGTCAGCGCGGCGCCCGCGCCCCACAGGAGCGCCCCCAGGATCGCGAGCCACAGGGTGCCGCTCCAGCAGAAGAGAGCGAGACCCGCGGCGGCCGCGAGCATGCTGCCGCGCAGCACGGCCACCCGTCCGAAGCGGTCGATCAGCCCCGCTCCGAGCACGCGGAACACGGTCATGCCGGCCACGAACACCGCGAAGACGAGCGCGCCGGTGGACTCACTCTGGTGCAGGCCGTCCACGGTGCCCTTGGCGATCCAGTCGTTCCCGGCACCCTCGCTCAGGGTTGCGCCCATGACCACGACGCCGATGAGCAGGGTGCGCAGTTCCTTCCAGGCGAACATCCGGCCGCCGGCAGGCACGTCGTCCTTGTCCTCCGGGGCATGTGGCAGGAAGAACCGCGGCGCCGCGAGGCCCATCACCAGGACGAGGACCGCGATGCCGACCATGTGCGCGGGCAGGCCGACGCCCGCGGCGGAGAGGCCTGCCCCGAGCAGCGCCCCCACGAACGCGCCGCCGCTGAACGCCGCGTGGAACTGCGGCATGATGGTGCGCCCCAGCTGGTGTTCGACGTCGGCGCCCTCGATGTTCTGTGCGACGTCCCACAGCCCGATCCCCACACCGATCAGCACGAGGCTGCCGCCCGTGACCGGCACGGAGTGCAGCGCGAGACCCGTGGCGACCCCGGAGACCGCCAGGGCGCAGAACACGCTGGCCACCCGGATGGTGTTGGCGACGCCGATCCGGTTCACGCACCATCCCGCGCTGGGCAGCGCCACGAGCGAGCCGACCGCCATGCAGAGCAGGAGGCCGCCGATCTCGCCGGGGGAGAGCTGCAGGGTCGTGGCGACGGCCGGGATGCGCGACGCCCAGCTGGCGAAGACGAGTCCGTTGATGCCGAAGACCACGAAGGTCATGATGGTTGCGCGTCGGAGCTGGATGTTCACGGCTGAGCCTCGGCCTCTTCCTTCTGGGGTTCTGCTGTCTGCGGTTCTACAGTTTGCGGTTCTGCTGGCACGGGTGCGGGCGTCACGGGTGCGGAGTGTGCTGTGGTGCTGCGGGTGTGCGTGGGGTCCTGCGGAGTGACGCGCGGAGACGGCGAGGCTCAAGCCTCAGCCGGTCCGGACGGAGGTCGAAGACGCCGCCCTGAGGGTCGTCCACCCCGCCGGCGCGCACGACGTCGTCGTCCGGATTCACCATGTCCCACACGACCCGGACCATCAGATAGAAGGTGGCGGCCATGTGCAGGAGCACGGCACAGACATAGTACGGGACGTCGATGTTGTGCTGCGGACCGCTTCCGCTGGCACCCGCGCCGAGGTACATCCAGATGGCGGCCCAGTGGACCACCTCGGCCGCCTGCCAGATCAGGAAGTCCCGCCACACGGGGCGGGCGAGCACGGCCAGTG
The DNA here is from genome assembly GCF_041360795.1 of Arthrobacter sp. RCC_34. Lineage (NCBI taxonomy): Bacteria > Bacillati > Actinomycetota > Actinomycetes > Micrococcales > Micrococcaceae > Arthrobacter > Arthrobacter sp. RCC_34. The sequence continues at coordinate 366,889 of NZ_JBFUPW010000003.1, forward strand.
GGATGAGCCAGACCACGAACTGCGGCGAATAGACCTTGTTGCACAGGACGAACGCGGCCACCAGCAGGAACAGGATCTGCGCCAGCCGTGGACGCTGCGGCACCGAGAGTGCCAGAACGGTGATCGCCAGCGCGACGACGGCGAATGACACCACCGCCGCCACGTTCACCTGAGCGGCGCTCAGGGCAGGTTGCCCCAGCCGGGCGGCCACGAGATTCCAGGACTCCCAGAGGGAGGAGAAGCCCGCCCCACGGGAGAACGCGAAGTCGAAGAAGTACCGGAAGGCCTCGGGGTTGAGCAGCGCGAAGGGCAGATTGACCGCCAGCAGTGCCGCGCCGGTGCCCAGCGCCGTCCGGCCGAAAGCACGCATCGTCCCGCTCCGGACGGCGAGGATCAGCACCGCGAGCAGCAGGAGCAGCGGATAGAACTTGAAGGACGCGCCCACCCCGATCCAGACCCCTGCCCAGACGGGGCGTTCCCGGGCGAAGCAGAGCAGGGCGAGAGCGAGCGCGAAGACCGCCCACAGATCCCAGTTGATGAAGCCTGACGTGATCATCCCGGGCGCCAGGGCGACCATCGCGGCGTCCCACTTCCTCCGGCGCGCCAGGCGGGCGATGACCAGCACCGTGCCGATCCAGAGCCCCACCACCAGAAGGGAGTTCAGGTCGAAGTAGCCGAGTGCCCGCTGAGCGGCGTCCCCGCTCGCCGGTACGGCCAGAGCGGTCACCGCCGCGACGACGCCGAGCAGCACCGGGTATTCGAAGCGGACATCCGGTGTGAACACAGGGAGGGATCCGCCGGCGAAGGCCGGCCCGCCGAGGAGGGTGGGGAAGTCCGAATAGCAGGTGCCGTAGTAAGCCGCGGCGCCGGCCCAGCCCTGGACGCGGCACACCGACTTGATGCCCACCGCGAGCAGCGCGGAGACGATCGTGAGCAGCACCAGGACGCGGTCCACGGTGAAGAAACCGGGGGAGACCACGCCCGGCGCCGTCCGCCGTCCGAGAGGACCGCCCACCAGTTCGGTGAAGCGGCTCAGCAGCGAGTCCGTCCGGGAAGGGACGACCAGCCGCATCCGGGTCCTGGGGGCGCCATGTCCTGCCATGTCACGAGCCTACCGGCCAGGATGCGTCCTGCACCGGGCATGACGGGGGCGGGGCATGACGGGGCGGGTCATGACGGGGCCAGGCCTGGAGGAAGGAGGCATGGCGGGGCCAGGGCGATCCGTCCGGCCCGGGGTACACGGAAGCCCCGGGTGTCTGCTTCACCCGGGGCTGCCGTCGGTGCTGCGATGCCTGTGCGTCTGGAGACATCGCGGTCTGTGGTCGCCACGTCGTGCCGTCTGTCAGTACGGCTAGCGCAGCGTGTTCATCAGGTGGATCTGGACGAACACGTCATCACGGGTCTGCTCCAGGGTCCGGCTGCTGATCTCCTGGTTGCTGAACCGGTTCTGCTGCTGGAAGACCAGGGATTCTTTGGGAAACTTCCTCATGAGGGCACACCCCCCTTCGTGTGGTGCGGGTTCTTGTCGCGGAGCTCGGGGCTCCGGGACCTGGACGATGCCTCGCTGACACGCTTCATGTGTCTCGGCGAGGCGGGAATGGGGTCATCAAAAGCGACGACGATCATGATTTCCTCTGTTTTCGGGCGCGGTGAATCAACAGTGAAATGCCGGGAAAGAATTCAGTGCCGAGGGCATGGGAATTCCACAAAAGAAATCCACAAAAGAATTCAGGGTGCGCTGATGGGTATGCCGGACTTCAAGGAGAACCGGGGTGCATCAGTGTGAGAGTGCCCGCAGGCGGAGCGGCAGGACTACGCTGCCGTGAGAAGCGGTTCCCGCAACCTGGCGGGAACCGGACGCAGAATTACGCTGCGCGCCGGAGCCAGGTACGGGAGGCTGCCGCTCCGCCAACCATGTGCACATCCGTGTACAGTGCGGTGATCTTGGTGATATTCATGTCGCAACCTCCTTTTCTCTTGACGCCGATAGTTACCATCCCGGTCCGGCACGCAGTGGTCGCACGAAGCGATGCCAGAGGGCACTGACCGGGTTTCGCTCCCTCGCTGTGAAGGGAACAATAAATAACGTACAGGAAGTTTTCAGGCTTCGCCAGCCCGAACGGCACTTTCCTGGAAATTTTCTCAAATTCTTTTCCGGGATACCTGCCGGACCGTAATCCGACGCCTCCCGGAGGGGAATTCCCGACGACCCGGGAGCCTGATGACAGAGAGCAAGATGCGCAGGAGTCGTGGTGTGCAGGGAATAGACGACGCCCCCGGCGAAGGTGCCGGGGGCGTCGTCGAATGCTGGGCCGGAAATGGTCCGCAGCGCCGGAAGGGTGCTCAGAGACCCCAGGACACCACGGCCGGCGTCTTCTTGTCCCAGCCGAGCGTGCACACGCGCGCCGTGCCCAGCAGGAAGTGCCGTCCCTCGACGGGATCGAGCTCCAGCCAGCGAGCGGCCAGGATGCGGCAGAAGTGGCCGTGAGCGACCACGAGCACGTCGCCGGCGCCACCGGAACGGACACGCTCGACGATCCGGTCGGCACGCTCCGCCACCTCGTCGATCGTCTCGCCGTTCGGCACGCCGTCGGTCCAGATCAGGTAACCGGGGTTCTTGGCGCGCACGTCCGCGGAGTTGACGCCCTCATAGTCCCCGTAATTCCACTCCACCGCGTCCGGCTCGAGCTGAGCGTCCGGGAAACCCGCCAGCTCGGCGGTGCGCCGGGCGCGCTGCAGGGGAGAGGTCAGCACGTCACGGAACTCCACACCCTTCAGCACTCCACCGGCACGAAGCGCCTGCCGCTCGCCCTCCTCGGTGAGCGGCAGATCGGTCAGACCGGTGTACTGGCCGCTCTTGGACCATTCGGTCTCTCCGTGGCGCAGGAGCCACAGCTGGGGGAGATCCGTGTTGGGGGAGGCGTTCATGGCAGTCCTTCAGTTCTTACGGCCGTCGACGGCGGCCTGCTGCGTTGGGTGATCAACGGCTCGGTGGTCAACGGCTGGGTGGTCGGATTCAGTCCGTTCCGTAGCGGCCCCTTCCGGGGACGCCTGGGATTCCGGCTGCTGCGCCCACCAGGAACGCAGCTCCTCCTCGGCCCGCTCGGGTTCGAGAGGACCGTGCTCCATCCTCAGCTCCAGGAGGTGCTTGTAGGCGCGACCCACCACGGGGCCGGGCCGCAGACCCAGGAGCTGCATGATCTGCTGGCCGTCCAGATCCGGACGCACCGCGTCGAGCACTTCGCGTTCCCGCAGCTCGGCGATGCGCTGCTCAAGATCGTCGTAGGCGAACGCGAGGCGCTCGGCCTTCCTGCGGTTCCGGGTGGTCACGTCCGAGCGGGTCAGACGGTGCAGCCGTTCCAAATGCGGACCCGCGTCGGTGATGTACCGGCGGACCGCGGAATCGGTCCAGCCTGCGTCGCCGTAGCCGTAGAAGCGCATGTGCAGCTCCACCAGGCGGGCCACGGCCTTGATGGTGTCGTTGTCGAAGCGGAGCGCCTTCATGCGCTTGGACACGAGCTTGGCGCCCACCACGTCGTGGTGACGGAAACTCACCGCGCCGCCCTCTTCGAAGCGGCGCGTGGCCGGCTTGCCGATGTCATGCATGAGCGCCGCGAACCGCAGCACGAAGTCCGGTCCCGGCACCGCGCCGTCGTCGTCCGTTTCGAGGTCCGCCGCCTGCTCCAGGACCTGCAGCGAGTGCTGGTAGACGTCCTTGTGGCGGTGGTGCTCGTCGGCTTCGAGGCGGAGCGCGGACACCTCGGGCAGCACGCGGTCCGCCAGGCCGGTCTCCACCAGGAGATCGATGCCGACCCGCGGCCGGGCGCCGTTGATGAGCTTCACCAGCTCGTCCCGGACCCGTTCGGCGGAGATGATGGAAATGCGGTCGGCCATGTCCGTCATGGCGGCGCGGACGTCGTCGCTGACTCCCACGTCCAGCTGCGAGGCGAAACGCGCGGCGCGCATCATGCGCAGCGGATCGTCGGAGAAGGACGCCTCGGCCGTGCCCGGAGTGGCGAGGACGCCGGCGCGCAGATCCCTCAGCCCGCCGAAGGGATCCACGAGCTGGCGGCTGGGCAGTCGAAGAGCCATCGCGTTGATGGTGAAATCACGGCGGAAGAGATCGTCTTCCAGCGAGGTCCCGAAGGCCACCACCGGCTTGCGCGACTCCGGGTCGTACGACTCGGCCCGGTACGTGGTGATCTCGATCTGGAAACCGGACTTGCGCAAGCCGATCGTGCCGAAAGCCTTCCCGATCTCCCAGTGCGTGTCCGCCCACGGCTTGATGAGCGCCAGGGTCCGGTCCGGGGTCGCATCGGTGGTGAAGTCGAGGTCCAGGGCGTCCCGGCCCAGGAACAGATCGCGTACCGGTCCGCCGACCAGGGAAAGGTCATGTCCTGCATCCGCAAAGAGCTGGCCCAGTTCCAGAATCACGGGGTCCAGGTGGAAACCGACCGAGTCGGCCGCGCCACCCTGAAATTCACTCACCATAGTGGTCCAAGCTTGTCACGTTTCCGGCAGCAGTCCCCAACGCCGCCCCGGGCCGCGTCAGCCCGTGCCAGGACATGGACCGGTCCTCAGGCCACCGAAAGCTCGATAGAGTTATGGGCATGGCCAATCCAGTACCGAGCGCTCCGAACAGGAGGAACAACGCCCCCCTGCCCTCGGCGATCGGTGCCCACATTGCGCCAGCAAACCAGAACTTCACCACTCCTCTGCCCACCGTCGAAGAGGTCTCGGCAGGCGGCGTCGTCGTGGACACCACCTCGCCTCAGCTGCCCGTGGCCATCATCGCCCGCATCAACCGCGGAGGCCGTCTCGAGTGGTGCCTGCCGAAGGGCCATCCCGAAGGCGCCGAAAGCAATGAGGCCGCCGCGGTCCGGGAGATCGCTGAGGAGACGGGGATCGAGGGGAGCATCCTCACGCCCCTGGGCAGCATCGACTACTGGTTCACCGTGACCAGCCACCGCGTCCACAAGACGGTGCACCACTATCTCCTGGAAGCCACCGGCGGCGAGCTCACCATCGAGAACGACCCGGACCACGAAGCGGTCGACGTCGCATGGGTCCCTCTGGCCGATCTGGCCCGCCGTCTTTCGTTCCCCAATGAGCGGCGGATCGCCGACCTCGCACGGGAACTCCTGCCGGGCCACCTGCCCTCCTGACAAGCCGTCTCACAGGCCGTCCCCGCCCGTGCCTCAGGCGGAGGAGCAGTCAGGAGTGAGACGATACTGGGGATGTCTCACGCGAAGAAGGCCGATGCGGCCCTGAACTCCCCGACCTCCGCAGCCTCCCGCGCCAGCGATTCACGCGCCAGCGCCCTGATGGCGGCGGGCACCCTGATCTCGAGGATCCTCGGCTTCGTGAAGTCGTGGCTGCTGATCGTGGCGCTCGGCCTGGGCTCCTCGGTCACGGACACCTTCATCAACGCCAACAACCTGCCGAACATGGTGTTCGTGCTGGTGGCGGGCGGCGTCTTCAACGCCGTGCTGGTGCCCCAGATCCTCAAGGCGAGCCGCGCGCCGGACAGCGGGGCGGACTACATCAGCCGCCTCATGACGCTGGCCGTGATCGTCATGTTCACGCTGACGGCGCTGGTCACGCTGTGCGCGCCCTTGCTGATCCAGGTGACCACCTCGGGCTACGGCCCCGCTCAGATGAGCCTGGCCGTCACGTTCGCGGTCTACTGTCTGCCCCAGATCTTCTTCTACGGGCTGTACGCGATGCTCACCCAGGTCCTCAACGCCCATGGGTCCTTCGCGCCGGCCATGTGGGCCCCGATCGTCAACAACATCGTGGCGATCGCCGGCCTCGGCCTTTTCGTGGCGATCTTCGGCGCCAGCGCCGCCAACCCTCACACCCTGGACAACTGGGGGACCGGTCAGACCATCCTGGTGGCGGGCTTCTCCACCCTCGGCGTCCTGGTGCAGACCGCTCTGCTGTTCATCCCGCTCCGGCGCCTCAAGCTGGGTCTGCGGCCGCGCTTCGGCTGGCGCGGTGTCGGCCTCGGCGCGGCGGCCAAGGTGGGCTCCTGGGCCCTGCTGACCACGGTGGTCAGCCAGCTGGCGTTCCTGTACGTCATGAAGATCGCCACGATCCCCGGCGCCGTGCGGGCCAACGCCCCGGCGGGCTCGCCGCCCATCGCCGGTAACGCGGTACTCGAGATCGCCAGCCAGCTCTACTTCCTGCCGCACTCCATCATCTCGGTGTCCCTCGCCACGGTCCTGTTCAACCGCATGGCCAAGGCCTCCCTGGACAACGACGTGCGCGGTCTCCGCGCGGCCCTCTCCAACGGCCTGCGCACCAGTGCCGTGGCGATCGTGTTCAGCGCCATCGCCCTCCTGGTGCTGGCCGCCCCGATCGGCATGTTCTTCTCGGCCGGCAAACCGCAGGACGGCGCGCTGCTGGCGATCACGCTCTCCATCCTGGCGCTGACCAGCCCCTGCCTGAGCATCAACTTCATGATGACCAGGGTGTTCTACTCCCGCGAGGACGCCCGGACCCCGTTCTACGTGCAGCTGGCACTGGCCGTGCTGAACCTCGCCGGTGCTTTCGTCATCCAGTTCCTACCGGCCGGGATGATCATCTACGCCATCGCCGGGCTCTATTCCGTGGGCAACATCCTGTCCGTCCTGATCAGCGCGTTCTTCCTGCGCCGGGTCCTGGGCCATCTGGACGGCCCGCGCATCGTCAACTCCTACATCCGCATGGGCTACGCGGGCATCGGCTCAGCCATCGCCGGCGGGGTGGTGCTGTGGCTGTTCGGCACCTACCGCGCCGACGGCTTCCTGTGGCACAACCAGGCCGCGGCGCTACTCTCCATCTGCGTGGCCGCTCCGGTCATGCTCGGCGTCTACGTCGTGCTCCTGCGGGTCTTCCACGTCGAAGAGCTCCGCGACCTGCTCCGTCCGCTGCTGGCGCGCTTCATCCGCCCCGCCGGCGCTGAGGGCACGACGACGCCGGCCGCCGCGTCGTCGTCGGCCCCCTCCGCGCGGGCCGAGCAGGCTCCGCGCGAGTCCCGCGAAGAGCCCGCCACGGGTGCCCTCCCGGCCGTCTCGATGGACACCGGCCTGCTGCCGAGGATCTCCGGCGGATTCGATTCCGAGGGCTTCCGCGCGGCGCCGAGTGCCGAAGACGTGGGGGAGGGCCTGTCGCAGCCCGCACGCGGCGCACATCCCTCCACGCCGTACTACGGCGAGGAGGAGACCGCGGTGCGGTCCGAGGGACGGAGGGGCCTGCTGACGATGTTCCGGGACTGGCTCTGGGCGCCTCCTGCACAGCTGCCGCAGCTCGGACGTCACACATACCAGGGCCGGTCTGGGGAGAATCCCCACTTCCCATCTGACCTCCGATAGGATCGAAACTCGAAACACCCCGTGTCTTCCCGGGGCCTGAGGAGGTTGTGATGTCCCAGCAGATCGAGGCAGGATCCGTCCTGGGTGGCCGCTACAAGGTCACAGGCTCGGTGTTGCTCTCCCATGACCGTGATCAGGTGCTGGACGGTGTGGACCAGGTCCTGAACCGCCCGGTCAGCATCCTGGTGGCCAGCGAGCAGAACGCGGAGCAGCTCTCACAGAGCGCCCGCGAAGTCGCCACCGGTGAACGCCCCGGGGCCATGCAAGTGCTGGATCTCGGCGTCAGCGACGGTCTGACGTACCTGATCACCAGCCATTCGAGCGCTCCTGATCTGCTCGATCTGCTGGTCGCCACGGATGCGCCCTATGTGGAGCCGTTCTTCACTGAGACTCTCGGCAGCGAGATCTTCGGGGAGGAGCGTTCCCGCGAGCCGGAAACCTACGGTGGGCGCTATGACGAGACCTCCGGCGAGGTCATCCACTACGACTCGGAACAGGGCTGGACCCCCGAGGACGAGGCGACGCGGACCGCACCCGGCACTCAGGTGCCGGCCGAACCGGAACGCCCCGCGCCTGCGGCCCCGGCGTCCCCCGCCACCGAGCCGGTCACGCGTGCCCAGGAGCCCGCCGCCGCTGAGCGGTCCAAGGCGCCTGAGCAGTCCCACGTGCCCGAGCAGCCCAAGGTGACGGTCTGGAATGACGAGGACCACCGTGAGGCAGAGGCTGCCCCGGCACCCGAAACGGCGGCCTTCCTTCAGCAGCCCGCGGCCTCCGCTGAGCGCGACCGCCGCGAAGCCGGGCATTTCCCGGCTGCTGCGCGGGGTCAGATGCTCGGCTTTGAGACCGAGACGGACGACGACGATGACGCGCCCGCGCCGGAGAACGGCAGCACCCGCTGGATCGTCGGCGGGGTGCTGGTCGTGGTGCTGATCGCCGCGCTGATCTTCGCCGTGACCAACCTCGGAAACCTCTTCAACGGTGGCGCGCCGTCGGCGGACAAGACCACCGCGACGACGGCGCCGTCCGCGACGAACCCCGGTTCGCAGCCGCCTCCGAGCACCGCACCGGTCGCGGCGCCGCCGGCGATCGACTCCCTGACGCGACTCGGTGATTTCGACTTCGCCGCCGGTTTCGACAAGGACCTGCCGAAGGCGATCGACGGTAACAATGCGACGTACTGGTCGAACATGGAGTTCGGCTCGGAGAACTGGGGTGGCCTGGTCAAGAGCATTCCCCTCGTGGTGAAGCTCAAGCAGCCCGCGCAGGTCAAGTCGATCACCCTGACGCAGCTCGGCGGATCCGGCGGCTCGGTCACGATGTACACGAACGACAAGCCCAGTCTTGACGGGGCCAAGCAGGTGGCCAGCAACACCTTCACCGGTCCGAACCTGACCATGGCCGTGGGTGGGGACATCACCACGCAGTACGTGATCATGGACATCACGGCCCTGCCTCGACTGGCAGCCCCGCGGACACAGTTCCCGTACGGTCTGAGGCTGGCGGAAATCAAAATTCAGTAGTCGACTGGCCCCAGGTACTCTGTGAAGAGGCCTGGGGCCACTTCTTTGACGGAATAGTTCAGCGCTCCGTTCCGTTGTGCCCTCTGCCGCATTCGTTTGGCTTGAGCGAGGAAGAGGATTCCACCCACGTGAGCACGCAAGAAACCACGGCCCCTGAGGTCCACGACGTCATCATCATCGGATCCGGTCCCGCTGGGTACACCGCTGCCATCTACACGGCGCGTGCCAAGCTCAACCCGATCGTGTTCGCCGGCTCGGTGACCGCCGGTGGCGAGCTGATGAACACCACCGAGGTGGAGAACTTCCCGGGCTTCCCGGAGGGCATCCAGGGACCCGACCTCATGGACAACCTGGAGCAGCAGGCCAGCCGCTTCGGTGCTCAGGTCGAGTACGAGGATGTCGTCTCCGTGGATCTCGAGGGGGACGTGAAGTCCGTGACGCTCGGCAACGGTGAGACGCACCATGCCCGCACCGTGATCGTCTCCACCGGGTCCGCCTACCGCGAGCTCGGCCTCGAGAACGAGAAGCGTCTCTCCGGACACGGCGTGAGCTGGTGTGCAACCTGCGACGGTTTCTTCTTCAAGGATCAGAACATCGCCGTCATCGGTGGTGGCGACTCTGCGATGGAGGAGGCACTGTTCCTGACCAAGTTCGCTTCCAAGGTCACCGTGGTCCATCGGCGGAAGGAACTCCGCGCCTCGAAGATCATGGCCGACCGCGCTCTGACGCACGAGAAGATCGACTTCGTGTGGGACAGCGAAGTCGTGGACGTCATCGGCGAGGACAAGGTGACCGGTATCCGGCTCCGTAATCTCGTGACCGACGTCGAGGAGGAGCTTCCGGTCACCGGCCTCTTCGTCGCCATCGGTAACGACCCGCGCACCGACCTCTTCAAGGGAATCCTTGATCTGACCGCTGACGGGACCATCGCCGTGGACGGCCGCACGTCGAAGACCAGCCTTCCGGGCGTCTTCGCGGCCGGCGACGTGATCGACCCGAAGTACCGCCAGGCGATCACCGCCGCGGCTTCCGGTTGTGTCGCCGCCATCGACGTCGAGCACTACCTCCAGAACCACTGAGAATTCCGAAGAAAGAAGGAAACCATGAGCAACGCCAAGGACGTTACCGACGCAAGCTTTGAGAACGACGTTCTCCAGGCTGAAAAGCCCGTGATCGTTGATTTCTGGGCGGAATGGTGCGGTCCCTGCCGCCGGCTGAGCCCGATCCTGGACCAGATCGCAGAGGAGAACTCTGACAAGGTCGAGGTCGTGAAGGTGAACGTCGACGACAACCCCGCCGTCGCTTCCAAGTACGGAATCACTTCCATCCCCGCCGTGTACCTGTTCCAGGGTGGCGAGGTGAAGAACACTGTGACCGGTGCTTACCCGAAGCAGTACTTCGAGAAGGAATTCGCCGACGTCCTCGGCTGAACCCTCTCCTCGCGGTGACCAGCCGCTCGAAGGGGCCCGATGCTCACGCGTCGGGCCCCTTCTGTTTGCTCGCTGTTTCACGTGAAACGCGGGATATCGGCCCGTTTGAACCCTTAGAGGTCGGGAACTTGGTCGGTTCGCGCCGCATTGAATGAACCCCCAGAACGACGACGGCGCCACGCAGAGGCAGTGCATCGGACCTGGAGGGGGGTTGGCTGATTCCGCTCCCGCAGCCACATCTCGGCGCCAGTGGCGCATCAGCAGTTTGAACCCCCAGTGAAGCCCTCCTCGCACCCTCGCCCGGTCCAGGTTCACAAAAGGCCAGACCAGGTGTGAATATCGTGAGTCTTATGGATTCCGACCAGGAGCTGGGCAAATCGCACGCATACACCCAAGTGATTCAACGAGTTCTGCCCGACCCGCCTCCTCAACACCTCACCTCAGTACGCCGGGTGGGCATCCTATAGACCAAAGTGCACCGGCCTGCGCGCTCCAGGGGCCAGGAGCGCCCCAGCTGCCCCTGCCGCACATCACTGACAGGACCGGAACAATCACTACTTCGGCTGCGGCCAAGACCGCGACGATGACTGTCGTCTCCACGCCTCGCCCGGGAACTTCACTGCAGGGGAGTGCTGACTTCACCTGCGGGTCTCGCATCCCACCTGGCCCTCGATCCTGACAATCAGGAGTTCGATTCGAGACTCGGGACGCTGCTCAACTCGCCTATCGCTCCCGTATATCGACCGTGGGAGATCTCTTCTTAAGCTGAACGTCAAGATCGTGGGCCAGAACTGCGGGCGAGCACTTGCGGCTGCCGGGCCTTCGTCTCTCGCTCACCGCCACATCTGATCCTCCCTAGCAGGACACCCGATGACTCGACTCCGACCTCCTCGCCGTCACGTACGCGAACGGGGCGAGACCGGCCGGATTGCAGGAGCGCGCCGCTAAGCCGCAGGTATGACGAGAGCAGCAATCCGGAGAGAACAGTCTCCTGCAACCATGAGGCTGCCTGCGCAGGGACGGTGATGTCTTGCGGTCCATCGAGGCCACCGCCTCTCGCGCGCGCCCCGCAAGATCCGCGGAGGTGCCAGTCAATGCACGCCTGCGAGCAACACGGTGGGAGCGGGGTCCCGCCTCTCAGTCCGCCGTAGAGTCCCAGGGAGGCCGGGCGCCTACTACAAGCGCTCCCGAGGTCCTCGAGAGCCCTCTCCACCTCCTGACGGCCCGATGAAATGCCCGTCAAGACGAAACCCGGAGGCGTGAAAGAGCAGCGTACGCGGGCTCTCGGTCACGACCTCTTACTGTTTCACGTGAAACGTGCCCGTGCGTCTGCTCCGGTGGGAGGGTCCATCAGGAGGCGGACATTCGTGTCCTGCCTGCCGATTCCACGCCCTAGCGTCCCGGGCTGCTCCAAACAGCCCGCCCTCGTCCCCACATGCCCATATGGCGCCTCATGACGCCGATCAACTGCACCGCGCACGCCGAGACTCCGACGCATCCAGACTCTATGCTGGTCGAGCCATCACGTCACGAACACTGATTGACCTTTCACTCAAAGACGATGAAGAACCGATCAGATCGCCCAGCTTCCGGCTGCCATTCGGGATAGGGCGAGGATCGCAGTAAGGTCCTGGCGGCATGTCCTGCCCCGTGGCCACACAGACTGCTCGGGAAAGTCAGTCGTCTCTGACTCCAGAGTTTCACGTGAAACATGGAAGAACGCTCCGCCCTGACTCACACGCCTCCGCCGGCAACTCCATCAGCGCCACGAGCCTCCAGACATCCACTGGGCCGGCAATAGCCGAGAGTATCTACCAAGCAGGCCCAGGAGACGTAGCAGGGCACCTCTGCCGCCCCTGAAGTCTTTCTGGGATACAGAACCCCACCAAACCATGGAAGTCGCTGTCACCTGCCTTCCAAAGAAAACTCGTCTAACAACCCCCGAGCCTGGGATCCACACCGCCAGACCAGCCTCCTCTGCCGCACACCATAGCCCCAGCTTCTCTTGGCGGGAGGAACCCTGACCTCACTGCAACGCCTTAGGAACGAACAACCAGGTGCGCGACACACAAATGGACGAGACCATTGCCCGAAACAGACAACCCCTACGATCGTCGGACGGGGGGATCGGAAGCTGGTCCTGCCTCTAGGTAACCGAAGGTTGACGCCACCATGAGTCAGTGGGGCCCCGATGGTTCTAGACGAGCTCTCTGAACCCACAGGCGCAACCGATCGGCAGCGACCGAACCTCCATCACCTTCCAGATTTCCAAGCTGGTGTCCCGACGAAACCCCCACTCCACCCCAGTCAATCGGTTCTGGGCCGACCCACCCACCACCGGTCGGTCCGGTCCGCTTGGGTCCGGCTTCGTCCCCTTCACTCCAGGGCAGTGCACTCCATCCGCACTCGGCACGATCTACCGCCGCCCAGGCAGTCCGCCTTGGTCGGCTCAGAACGGTTCAGTTCGGCGCAGCTCGGACCAGTTCAGTTCGGTTCAGCTCAGTTCGGTCCACTTCGGCCATACCGGCCCACCGCACGGTGGTGAGCTCTTTGGTGGGCAAACCCCCTTGCATGCCAGGTGCAGGAGCCTACGTTCTACGCCTGAATGGTGGTTGGTGCGAGCTGACATCGAGAGTCTGAATCAGCCCGCAGCAGTCCCACTACGTGACGCGTCTGGGTTCTCACGCGCCAGATGTTCTAAGCACATCAGGCGTCGGCTCTGAGGCGCGCATCCGCAAGCTGCCAGCCCCGGCCAGCGAGCTCTCTGGCTCTCTGAGCGAGCATCCTACGCCCAGAGAGCCACGTCCTCTGCCTCAAAGGGTGTGGGCTCCCGCGCGGATCTCCTAGGAGGTGGTGCAGATCCGCTCAACTTTCCACAACACTTATCCACAGCGCTGTCCACAGCCTACCGGGCGCGTCCTCCGAGGGTGATGTGGATCATGATGGGCTTATCCACAGCTCGCTGTGGATAGGGAGGCTGGGCGTGTTCCACGTGAAACATCATGCACGCCGAGCCGACAGACATCAGATCGTCACTACGACAGAGTCATAACCGACAGGACTGACATGGACTCCATCGACCGAGAGACGACAGCGCAGGGGCCCGAGATTCCGCGAAATCACGCCAGTTTCAGACTAAGAACTTCATCAACGCCTCGATTTTCACTCCAGAATAGGGGGATTACGCCCGAGAGATGCTGAGACCTCACCATGCGATAGAGGCCGTCGCAAGCTCTACCCGCATCAGCAAACCTCAGGACGAGCGTCAGTCGTTTCATCCACAGATGCGTGTGGCCTGGAAGCGAGATGCGCCTCCTGCGCTCTTAGCACCCGACTCCTGTCCACAGAGTTATCCACAACATCTGTCCACAGCATGCGAGCACTCCCGGCTGCGGGGGAACTGAAGCAACTCCGCAGCCGACGCGGCTGTCGAGTGGCCACGGCCCGAACTCGTGATCCGACCACTAACCGCCAGGACCGACGGCGCCATGGTCAACGCCAGGTGTTCAGTGGAGAGTCCCCGCACCGCTGACCGGAACGTGTCTTGGACCCTCACCTCGAGGACAGGTCATGCATCCCTCGTGAGCACGGCAGTCCGCCGGGGAGTGGGCACCCTCACCTGAACAGCTCTGCACGGCGGCGGGAGCCAAGTGCCCGCCGCGTCCCCACGGTTGCCGGTGCCGCCAGACAGCTAGCAGCGGCCATCCAACTCACCCTCCCACCAGGCGGACGGATCCATTCGCGCAATGCCGGCCTCACGTACGGACTATGGGAACTACAAGTTCAGGGGATGTTTCACGTGAAACACGGACCGACTGTTCGACAGAACCAGCATGGGCGCTTCGACCAGAGACATACTCGGAACCGAACATCGGTGCCAGCGTAAGACCCGGGGAGCGCCCAGCGCTGCGGACTGGGCCCGAAGTGGGCGGGTAGAGCGCCGTCGGCGAGGCCAGCTCAGATATCCTAGCGTCCCTCTCCAGGGTTCAGCGGGACAACTCGCACGCCCCTCGCCGGTCTAAGCCGACTCCGTAAGCACCGGACAACCAGCTCAATCATGCCTTGAGCGCATGGGGAGCGTGCGGGGAGGGGCGAACGCATCCGCGGTGCCCGTTGCGAGGCCTTCTCGCTGCTTCGCTGCCCAGAGCGACGGAGAACGCCTATCCGGGCCGTAGCGACCCACCCACGCCCCTCCTGCGGCCCTCGAATACGGTCAGGGCCTTTACCGGGGCGCCCACCCTCTAGTCTTCGTCCTAGGGCTCTACAGGCGCCGTACGAGTGACACCGCGACGGCGCTGGAAAGCGAATGGCGGCGATGACGACGAAGGCAACAATGCATAAGCGCTCCGGAAGCTGGCCGGGCTTCCACTGGCGATGAGTGACCGTCGTTCCGGCATTCAGGGTCAGTTGCGGGCCGCGGCGGGAAGCATGTCTCGGTTCTCTCCAAGGGCTCACCACACACATACAGAGAGCTGTCAGGCAACGTCCGTAAGTTGGCTTTCATGGTTTCTGCCAACCACCATTTCGCGAACCTGATTCGGAACCGGCCAACCTACTAGAGAAGGTAATGTCGAGTGAGCCTCCAAGATGCGCTTCCCGTGGACTGGGCCACCGTAGCGCCCGGCCAGGCCACCTGCCACTGTCAGACGCCGTAGTGACCTGATGCCCACGGGGTCGGTTCTGGCGACCCGCATGTATCCACTGGGTCGGCTGCTTAGGACGGTCTGCCGTGTGTCAGACTCAGATCGCAGATGATGTTTCACGTGAAACCGCGACATCGGTCCGAGACCTGGTGATGCCGGGTCTACATGGCAACGACCATGGGTCCTCGCCACCAGAACGCCACCGGACCGTGCCTCGGAATGCAACGCCGGAAGGAATGCGATCCGGCACCACAGTGGCTGGAGCTTGGGAACTCGGATGCGGATCAAACTGGCGACAATGTTCGGCACGTACTGCTTCGGTAGACCCCGACCGCTTCTCGGCACGAAATGATGTCTGACTTGCCGCTCCTTGGAGAGCCTGGGCACGGCTAGCCCGTTTTTCGAATTCGCCGGGGCGTCGACGTACTCAAGATGTGAAGCCAGAATCGGGTCAGCGCACGCATCTGCGAACCCGTCACCCGACGTTTCACGTGAAACAATCCGAAGTCCTGCGCGTCCAGCCTGAGGCAAGGGCCTCTGCAACGATCCTCCCCTGACTGGCAACGTGTGGCGGGGGAGCGGATCTCACGAAGGCGAAGTGGACCGACCTTGCGCTTGCCAGTCCAACAGCGATCCAGATGTCCCTGTAATTGGACGCCGATGCGCCATGTCTCAACACTGGGTAATCACGCGCGGCACCTCCACGATGCGCATGACCACCGTGCCTAAAGCGCAGCCTAGGCACCCACGAACGCTGGATCTCGAATGTAGCCGGGTGGACGAGAGTGCGCGGGTGCCAGAGCGAACGCCGGCCGGCGCAGCGAACACCCAACCCCGGATACGCCAAGGGGGTCTGTGTTTCACGTGAAACACAGACCCCCTTGGAAGTCAGACGTTAGGACGGGTTGATGACATCCATGATGCGATTCAGGTCGTCAACACTGGCAAACTCAATGCTGACACGTCCCTTTCGGGCGCCAAGCGTGATCTTGACGTTCGTATCAAGCCGGTCCGCGAGCGAGGTGGCAAGATAGTCCAGCCGTTCGTGACGCGCGGTGTTCCGCGGAGCCGCGGGCTTCTTCGGGTCGACAGGATCCTGGAAGAGAACGACGGCCTCTTCCGTCGCGCGCACCGAAAGCCCCTCGGCGACAATGCGCTGTGCCAGGCGCTCCATGGCCGGAGCATCCGGCAGACCCAGCAGTGCACGCGCGTGGCCGGCGGAAAGCACTCCGGCAGCCACACGTCGCTGGACCAGGGGAGGGAGCTTCAGCAGGCGAATGGTGTTCGACACCTGAGGACGCGAACGGCCGATACGGTCCGCAAGTTCCTCATGGGTGGCGCCGAAATCCTCCAGAAGCTGCTGGTAGGCAGCAGCCTCTTCGATGGGATTCAGCTGGCTGCGGTGGAGGTTCTCGAGCAGAGCGTCACGCAGCAGGTCGTCATCGGTGGTCTCTCGGATGATCGCGGGGACCGTCTCAAGCCCGGCTTCCTGAGTCGCACGCCAACGCCGCTCACCCATGACCAGTTCGAAACCGGAACCTTCGGGCTTCCGGCGGACCACGATCGGCTGCAGAACACCGATTTCACGGACCGAGTGGACCAGTTCCGCCATATCCTGCTCGTCGAACTCCTGGCGGGGCTGACGAGGGTTGGGGGAGATGTCGCCGACCGGGATCTCAGCGAACTGAGCCCCGGGCACCGGAACCAGACCATCCTGCGCGCCGGCGTCGTCGACCGCGACAGGGGCGGCAGCCGACGTCGCGCTGTCGGGGGTGACCGCTTCCTCTGGCTTCGCACGACGCGCGCGCGTCGGCTTCTCGGCCGCAGGGGCGGCTTCTCCCGCCGCGGCCTTGGCGCCACGGGCAGGCGCCTTCTTCACAGGGCTCTCCTGGGCGGCAGCAGCCTTCCCGGAGTCCTTGGCGGCCCGGGAAGCGTCGGCGGCCTTGGCGGGCCGCTGAGTGACCTTCTGCGGCTTCTCAGCGGGAGCTGTCGTCCCTTGCGATGCGGGGCTGGCTTCACCAGTCTCCGTCGCACCATCCTGTTCGCGGTTCCGCTGGGGAGCGGGGAAGAACAGATCCACCGGACGGGTGGTGGGCGCTGCACTGCCCGCATCGGCAGCACTGGGGATCAGGGCACCCAGACCGCGGCCCAGGCCACGTCGCTTTTCACTCATGTGGGATTCCTCCCTCCTTCCGATGGCGCGAAATCAATCGCAGGGGTTTCTTCTCTAGTCGTTCGGCTTCACGCATCAGCTGCGCTCGGCGATCTCAGCAGCGGCTTCCAGATAGGAGAGCGCGCCGCTTGAGTTCGGATCATACGTCAGCACGGTCTGCTGGTAGCTCGGAGCTTCAGAGATTCGCACCGAGCGGGGGATGACGGCCGAGAGGACCTCCTGGGGGAAGTGCTCACGGACTTCCGCCGCCACCTGGGCCGCGAGGTTGGTCCGCCCGTCGTACATCGTCAACAGAATCGTCGAGACTCTCAGATCACCGTTGAGGTGCTTCTGAATCATCTCGATGTTCTTGAGCAACTGGCTCAGACCCTCCAGAGCGTAGTACTCGCACTGGATCGGGATGAGGACCTCCTGCGCAGCGCAGAAAGCGTTGACGGTCAGGAGCCCCAGGCTCGGCGGGCAGTCGATGAAGATGAAATCGAGCCGCTCCAGGCCCTGCTGCTCACGGTGTTTGGCATACACGTCGATCGCGCGGCGAAGCCGCTGCTCACGGGCGACGAGAGAGACGAGCTCGATCTCCGCCCCTGCCAGATGGATCGTCGCCGGCGCACACTGCAGACGGTCGATGTCCGGGCAGTCTGCCACGACTTCGGCGAGGGGGAGATCGTCGATGAGAACGTCGTAGATGGAGTCGACTTCGGCGTGATGTTCGATGCCGAGAGCCGTCGACGCGTTGCCCTGCGGATCGATGTCGATCACGAGGACATTCAGTCCCGCGGAAGCGAGGGCGGCCGCGATGTTCACCGTCGTGGTCGTCTTGCCGACGCCGCCCTTCTGGTTCGACACCGTGAAGACGCGAGTGGCTTTCGGCTTGGGCAGCACGCGGCCCGCGAGCTTCTCCCGCCGTCGCGTCTCGCTCGCCAGCTGCCGCGCGATGGGGCTTGACTCGTCAATCGAATCGATCACAGTACTCGCCTTCTTGCCAGACGTTTCACGTGAAACGCCTTCCTTCGATGCATTATCAACCGAATCAGGTTTCTTAGGCGCGGGTCGTGTCGGTACGCTGCGGACCTCCGTGGAGCGCGCGGAACCCAGCTGAACGAAGGGCGGGATCCGGTGCACGGTACTCTCGCGTTCACTCACGGGACACACTCTTTCTCCTGGACATCTCTCCGACCGACTTCTAGCCTAACCGCTCGACCCTCCGGCCGACGGGCGGCCTTCACAGAGCGCGCGCCCCGCCGACCGCGGCGGAAGGCATCCCCGACGGCGTTCGCCGAGGTCAGTTCTGCTTGCCGACTCTGACCCGAACCACCGTGGTGGACTCCTCGAGGAGCTCCTCGCCGCACACCACGATGTCCGTCTTCACGGCGCCGAGCTTCTTGAGCACCTTCTGGGCCTTCTCGATCTCGTCCTGAGCGCTCCGGCCCTTGATCGCCACGAGTTCCCCGCGGCCTTCCAGAAGGGGCAGGGTCAGCCGTGCCAGCTTGTCCAGTGCGCTCACGGCCCGAGCCGTCACCACGGTGAATTCCTCGAGCCCCACGGCGGCTTCGGCTCGGCCGCGCCACACCACCACATTGTCCAGCTCGAGATCGTCGATGACCTCCTGGAGCCAGATGCAGCGGCGTTCCAATGGTTCGATCAGCGTGAGGTGAAGGTCAGGCCGTGCAATGGCGAGACAGAGGCCGGGGAGGCCGGCGCCGGACCCGACATCCGCCACGACAGCGTTCTCGGCGATGCAGGATTCGATGACCGCGCAGTTGAGGACATGGCGGCTCCAGAGACGCGGCACCTCGCGCGGCCCGAGGAGGCCGCGTTCGATCCCCGATGTCGCCAGGTGTTCCACATAGCGCTCCGCGAGCGGCAGACGGTCGCCGAAGATGCGCTGCGCAGCCTCCCGCTCTCCGGCGGTCAACGTGGCGTCGGCCGCGGACACCTCAAGAGTGTTCTCAAGGTCCTGTGCCGACTCGTCCTGGATGGGGGACATCCGTTCCTCTCCTGATCTGATTCCGGGGCCGAGCGGCCCCTGATCTCCTGCGGGAAAAAGCGACCCGCCCGGTCCTGAGGGCCGGGCGGGTGGAAAGTCAGTCTGCGCTGACCACGATGTGCCGTCGGGGGCCTTCGCCCTCGGACTCGCTCACGAATCCGAGCTCAGCCACCGCATCGTGCACGATCTTGCGCTCGTAGGCGCTCATAGGCTCCAAGGCGACCCGGCCGCCGTCGTTCTTGACGCGATCCACGGCGTCCTGCGCGATCTTGGAGAGCTCCACGGTGCGGCCGCGGCGGTAACCGTTGATGTCCAGGACCAGGCGGGAGCGGTTCTCCGTGGCGGAGAGCACGGCCAGACGGGCGAGCTCCTGCAGAGCCTCCAGCACCTCGCCGTCCTGGCCCACCAGGCTGTCCAGCCCGTGGTTCTCACCGTCGGCTTCGATGGAGATGTAGGTGCGGCCGTTGCGGACCTCGATGTCGATGTCGCCATCGATGTCGGCGATGTCCAGAAGCTCTTCGAGGTAGTCCGCGGCGACGTCGCCTTCCTCGTCAAGACGGTTCACGTTCTCCGGAGCCTCGGTCACGGCGGTCTCCTCGGCGGGCGTCTCTACACTCACTTCTTCTTCTTCCGGTTGTTCTTGCGGCTCGGCTGGTAGCGCTGGCCCTTGGGCTTCTCCGGCTCGGCCGGGATGTCCTCGGGGGCGACCTTCTTACCCGTGGTGACGTCGATCGGGGCCAGACCCTTGGCCTTGCGGCGCTCGTTGAGCTCGCGGGCCGCCTGGGAACCGGGGGTCGGCATGCGGCGGATGACGTAGAACTGCTGGCCCATGGTCCACAGGTTGGAGACGGTCCAGTAGATCAGGACACCGATGGGGAAGTTGATGCCACCCACACCGAAGACGACCGGCAGGATGTAGAGAAGCATCTTCTGCTGGCGCATGAACGGGCTGGCCAGGGCTTCCTCGGACATGTTCTTGGCCATGATCTGCTTCTGGGTGATGAACTGCGAAGCGGTCATCGCCAGGATCATGATGATGGACAGGATCCAGACGGACACCCCGCCACCGTGGAGCAGCGCCGAGGAGAGCGGCGCACCGAAGATGGAGGACTTGTCGAACTCGACGACGTTCTCGTGGCTCAGGGCGCTGATGCCCTCGCCCTTCTCCTTGGCCTGCGAGATGCCGGACAGCACCTGGAAGAGGGAGAAGAAGAACGGCATCTGGATCAGCATGGGGAGACAGGCCGAGAACGGGTTGGTGCCGTGCTTCTTGTAGAGGGCCATCTGCTCCTGCGCCATCGCCTGGCGGGAGAGCTGGTCCGTCTTGCCCTTGTACTTCTCCTGGAGCTTCTTCAGGTCCGGCTGCAGGAGCTGCATGCCACGCTGGGCACGGATCTGCTTCACGAACACCGGGATCAGCGCCGCACGGATCACGACCACCAGGCCGATGATGGACAGGGTCCAGGTCCAGCCGGATTCACTGGGCAGGCCCAGGAACGTGAAGGCTTCGTGGAAGCCCAGCATGACAATGCTGACCAGCCATTTGAAAGGCGCCAGTATCGCCCCAAAGATGTCCATGATGTGTCCCTCAATCAGGCCGCGGAGCGGCGCTCTTCTTCAGTGGTCTTGGCTGCGGCCGGGGCGGGCCCGGTGTCCTGCGGCAGGTAGTCGTGCGGGTGGTTCAGCATGACGATCCGCGGAACCCGGTCCGCCGGCCACGAACGGCCGCCGTCCGGCACCGGGTCCAGGCCGCCGTCGCTCCACGGGTGGCAGTGCAGCAAGCGCCGGCCCGCAAGCCAGCTCCCTTTGACCGCACCATGGACGGTGACCGCTTCCAACGCGTAGGCGGAGCAGCTGGGGAAATACCGGCACACCTGTCCGTAGAGCGGTGAGACCGCCAGGCGGTACAGCTTGAGCGCACCGATCAGGATGTTCCTCGGCAGATCGATGACGCCGCGCACGACGGCGGACGCCACGTTCACGCTCGAGCCTCGCCGGAGGCGGTGTCCGCCCCGGCCCGCTCGCGCGTGCGCGCGGCAAGACGGCGCTGTGCCACGGCGAATGCCTGATCCATGTCCGCCACGAGTTCCTCCCAGTCCGCCTGTGCCGCCGCCGGCAGGGAACGCACCACCACATCGATTCCAGCGGGGTGGTCCTGCAGCAGTCGGGCACCGATCTCTCTCAACCTCCGCTTAACGAGGTTGCGGACCACAGCGTTCCCGACGGCCTTGGACACGATGAAGCCGAAACGGCCCGGCGCATCCGGCGACGAAAGGCACGCAGATAGAACTAAGTTCCGGCGCCCTACACGGACACCGGAACGAAGTGTGGTGGAGAAGTCGGCAGGAAGCCGCAGGCGGTTCTGTGCGGGAAGCACTCTGTCGCCAGGCCTGGCTCGGGTCGACTAGTCGGCTTTACGCCGAGAGCTCAGTGCGGCCCTTGCCACGGCGGGCAGCCAGGATGGCGCGGCCTGCACGGGTACGCATACGAAGACGGAAGCCGTGCTTCTTGGCACGACGGCGGTTGTTCGGCTGAAAAGTCCGCTTGCTCACGGTGGTTGCTCCAGTTGTTTGACGGGACGCGTCTACCTGGATCGCGGGGAAGCAAAGGCTGACGCAAAGTTTGTACTCACCCACGGAACGAACGGAACGGCTGGCTGCCATGTTCGGCCCTGAAGTGTGGGCGTGGACCCCCCATGAGGACATAGGGGACTAGTCAACGTTAGGGCAGGCGGGAGCAGGGCGTCAAATCTAGAGCATACCCACACCCATCCACAGGGGGGTGGACAAGAAGCTGTGGAAACTGTGGACGAGCACGGTTCCCGGCCATTCCGCGGAACCACATCGATGTAATTATCCACAGGCCGGAGGCTGGCTATCTTCTGGATTTTCGATCGTCTACAGTGTCTCAGTAGCCGTTTTCCACCGATTGTGCATAACACTGTGGAAAAGTGCGGTCCATCACGCCAGGACTGCGCGGCACGACGTACGGGAACCCCAGAGTCAGAAAGTCACGGTGCGCATGGACGAGAGCAATCACGCAGACACGGTCGGTGGTCCCTGGCGCCAGGTGGTCCATCTTCTGGAGCGGGATCCGCAGGTTTCCCCACGTCAGCGCGCTTTCGTCTCCCTCGCTCAGGCTCAGGGCCTGGTCGGTTCCACCCTCCTGGTGGCCGTTCCCAATGAGATGACCCGTGACGTCCTGATCAACCAGGTGAAGGATTCCCTGGACGCCGCCCTGCGGGAGGTGTTCTCAGACGAGATCCGCTGCGCGATCGACGTGGACGCCAATCTCTCTCCCGTCGTGCCTGCCGTGCCCGCCGCCGTCGTGATCCCTGAGGAGCTGGACATCGAGACGCCGGCCAGCGAGGTCCGGGCCCAGCCCACTCCGCCGAGCAATTCCCAGGAGTTCGGCCGGCTCAACCCCAAGTACCTCTTCGACACCTTCGTGATCGGGCAGTCGAACCGCTTCGCACACGCCGCCGCGGTGGCGGTCGCCGAGGCGCCGGCCAAGGCTTACAACCCGCTCTTCATCTACGGCGATTCCGGCCTGGGCAAGACCCACCTGCTGCACGCGATCGGCCACTACGCCCGGCGCCTCTACAGCGGCATCCGCGTCCGCTACGTGAACTCCGAAGAGTTCACGAACGACTTCATCAACTCGATCCGCGATGACGAGGGCACCAGCTTCAAGCAGATGTACCGGAACGTGGACGTCCTGCTGATCGACGACATCCAGTTCCTGGCCGGCAAGGACGCCACGATGGAGGAGTTCTTCCACACGTTCAACGCCCTGCACCAGAACAACAAGCAGGTGGTCATCACCAGCGATCAGCCGCCCAAGGCGCTCGACGGCTTCGAGGACCGTCTGAAGTCGCGGTTCGAATGGGGCCTCCTCACGGACATCCAGCCCCCGGAGCTGGAGACCCGCATCGCCATCCTCCGCAAGAAGGCCCTCAGCGAAGGGCTCTCCGCGCCGGATGAGGCGCTCGAATACATCGCTTCCCGCATCTCCAGCAACATCCGTGAACTGGAGGGCGCTCTCATCCGCGTGACCGCCTTCGCCAGCCTGAACCGTCAGCCGGTGGACGTGGCCCTGGCCGAGATGGTGCTCAAGGACCTCATCACCGATGAAGGCGCCCAGGAGATCACGGCGTCCCAGATCCTCGACGCCACAGCGGACTACTTCAAGCTCTCGCTCGACGAGCTGTGCAGCAAGTCCCGTACCCGGACGCTCGTGACCGCTCGTCAGATCGCCATGTACCTCTGCCGCGAGCTCACGGACATGTCGCTGCCGAAGATCGGCCAGGAGATCGGCGGACGGGATCACACCACCGTGATGCACGCCGATCGGAAGATCCGCGAACTGATGAGCGAACGCCGCCAGATCTTCAATCAGGTCACCGAACTGACCAACAAGATCAAGCAGCAGCAGCGAGAGGCCTGAGGCCCTTCGCGGAACCCACTCCTTATTAACTTAACAACACCTGTGGATAAACCTGGGGACAGTTAAGTGGAGAAGCCGGTCGAATGGTCTTAAAACCTCCTGCGACGCTGTGGATCCCCGAAATGACGCTGAAGCATTGCCCACAGGCACACTGCGGTTGTCGGCATTAACGCCCACAGCGAGTCAACAGGGAACTTCCGCGGAAGGACGCGGCTGGATCCGGTTATCCACAGAATCCACAGCAGTTATTAACACTACGAATCCCAAAAGATCTGAAAATCGTGAGATAACAACTTCCCTCCGCTCCGGCGCCCGTCCCACAACCCCGAGGCCTCCGGCCCCGGCGGGACCGGAACACCCCTCCACGGCAGGTCCCCGGAACTTCACCGGACGAACCGCCGAACGGCTGGATCCCGAGGTGAACCCGGCATCGCCGGATCCACTCGGATCCCGTGAGATCGGCCACCCGTGCAGCACTTGGCTCCGGGGCCGGGTATTCTTGCAAGCTGAATCCGACTAAGCTGGGCGCAACGAGCTCCCGTACTTGAAAGGCGGCACCCTTCCGTGAAGTTCAGAGTCGAACGGGACGTTCTCGCCGAGGCAGTGAGCTGGGCAGCACGCTCACTTTCTCCCCGGCCACCGGTACCGGTTCTCTCTGGTCTCCTCCTCAAGGCGGAACACGGAACGGTCAGCCTCTCGAGCTTCGATTACGAGACGTCGGCACGTCTGGAGATCCCCGCTGAGATCCGCGATGAAGGCACGATTCTCGTGTCCGGCCGTCTGCTCGCCGACATCTGCCGCAGCCTGCCCTCCGCACCGGTCGACATCGAGACCGACGGGTCCAAGGTCACCCTGACCTGCCGCCGCAGCTCATTCCACCTCGCGACCATGCCGGAGAACGAGTACCCCGCCCTCCCGGCACTGCCCGACAGCAACGGAATGGTCGACGGGGCCGCGTTCTCGCAGGCCGTCAGCCAGGTGATCATCGCCGCGAGCAAGGACGACACCCTGCCGATCCTCACCGGTGTGCGCCTCGAGTTCGAAGACGACCTCATCACGTTCCTCGCCACCGACCGCTACCGTCTGGCCATGAAGGAACTCCCCTGGGCGCCCACCGCTCCCGGACAGTCCATGTCCGCGCTGGTCAAGGCCAAAACCCTCAACGAAGTCGCCAAGACCCTCGGCGGCAGTGGCGAACTGAAGCTCGCGATCACCCAGGACGACTCCCGGCTGATCGCCTTCGAGAGCGCCGGACGTGCCACCACCTCGTTGCTGGTGGACGGCGACTACCCCAAGATCCGTTCGCTCTTCCCTGAAACCACGGCCATCCACGCCGTGGTCAACACCTCCGAACTCGTGGAGGCCGTCCGCCGTGTCTCGCTCGTCGCTGAGCGGAACACCCCGGTGCGTCTGGCTTTCACTGATGGACAAGTCCACCTCGATGCCGGCACGGGCGAAGACGCCCAGGCCTCCGAAGAGCTGGAAGCACGTTTGGAAGGCGAGGACATCACGGTCGCGTTCAACCCCGGTTACCTGATCGAGGGTCTGAGCGTCATCGAGACCCGGTTCGTCAGGTTCTCCTTCACCTCCGCTCCGAAGCCGGCCATGCTGACGGCTCAGGCGGAGCTCGAGGGCGAGGACTCGGACGACTACCGCTACCTGGTGATGCCCGTCCGCCTCCCGAACTGACGTGCGAAACCAGCTAAGGAAAGAAGTGGACGCCATGCACATTGGTTTGATCGGGCTCGGCAAGATGGGTTTCAACATGCGGCAACGTCTCCGCGATGGCGGCGTGACCGTCACCGGATTCGACCGCAACCCGGAGAAGACCGACGTCGCAAGCGTGGACGAGCTCATCAGTGCGCTGCCCACCCCGCGCGTCGTCTGGGTCATGGTTCCCGCCGGTGAGATCACCGACGCGCTGATCCGCGAACTCTCCGAAAAGCTCTCCCCCGGTGACCTGGTGATCGACGGCGGCAACTCCCGTTTCACCGAAGACCAGAAGCACGCCGCACTCCTCGCCGAGAAGGGCATCCGCTTCGTCGACTGCGGCGTGTCCGGCGGTGTCTGGGGCTTGCAGAACGGCTACGGCCTCATGGTGGGCGGCAGCGCCGAAGACGTCGAATCGGCCATGCCGGTGTTCGACGCCCTCCGTCCCGAAGGGCCCCGTGAGGACAGTTTCGTCCACGTCGGCGACGTCGGCGCAGGTCACTACGCCAAGATGGTGCACAACGGCATCGAGTACGGCCTCATGCAGGCCTACGCCGAAGGCTACGAACTGCTCGCCGCCAAGGACATCATCAAGGACGTGACCGGAACCTTCCGCGCCTGGCAGAAGGGCACCGTCGTGCGCTCGTGGCTGCTCGACCTCGCCGTTAACGCCCTGGAAGAGGATCCGGGTCTCGACAAGATCGCCGGCTGGGCCGATGATTCCGGTGAAGGCCGCTGGACCGTGGAGGAGGCGATCGCGAACGCGGTGCCCGCCCCCGCCATCACCGCGGCACTGTTCGCCCGTTTCGTCTCCCGCCAGGAGGACTCGCCCGCCATGAAGATGGTGGCCGCCCTCCGCAACCAGTTCGGGGGCCACGCCGTCAAGCAGGCCGGCACCGACGCTGCGCAGTAGTCTCCTGGCGTGTACCTGGCGCATCTCTCGCTGACGGATTTCCGCAGTTACCCTCAGCTTGAACTCCCGCTGGAGCCGGGCGTGACCGTCCTGGTCGGTTCCAACGGCGTGGGCAAGACCAACGTGGTGGAAGCGATCGGCTACCTTTCCACGCTCGGTTCGCACCGCGTCTCCTCGGACCAGCCGTTGTTGCGGTTCGGGACCGAGCAGGCGTTCATCCGGGCCCGGCTGGTCCGCGGTGAGCAGCAGGCCAGCGTGGAAGTGGAGATCAACGCCGCCAGGGCCAACCGGGCCCGCATCAACCGGGGGAACCCGGTGCGGGCCCGGGACATCCTGGGCCTGGTCCGTTCGGTGCTCTTCGCACCGGAGGACCTGGCCCTGGTCAAGGGGGAACCGGCCGTCCGGCGCCGGTTCCTCGACGAACTGCTCGTGACGCTGGAACCGCGCCACGCGGGGACGCGCGCCGATTACGACCGGGTCCTCAAACAACGGAACGCCCTGCTGAAGTCGGCCCGCGGCGGCCGGCTGTCCTCCGCACAGGAATCCACCCTCGACGTCTGGGATCACCACCTCGCGGCCAAGGGCGCCGAACTGCTGCACGCGAGGCTCGCTCTGGTCCGGAGTCTTCAGCCTCATATCGACACCGCGTATGCCTCCCTCACCGATGGTTCGAAGATCGCGCGGGCCCAGTACCGCTCCACGGTCGCCTTCGAGACCGAGGCGAACGAGGTGGACTCGCTGCCCGCTCCAACCGCAGCGGACGACGACGGCGGCCCCGCCGTCGTCGGGATCCCTGCGGCTGAGGATGACGCGGCGCGGCTCGCCGGAGACGACGTCGCCCGGCTCACCGAACGCTATCTGCTGGCGCTGAAAGCGAGTCGGCAGCAGGAAGCCGACCGGGGCCTGACCCTCGTGGGACCGCACCGCGAGGAATGGGAGCTGCTCCTGGGCCAGGCGCCCGCGAAGGGCTTCGCCTCGCACGGTGAGACCTGGTCCTTCGCGCTGTCCCTGCGCCTGGCCGCGTACTACGCCCTGCTAGAGGACGATCTGTCCGGAACGCAGGCGCCCATCCTGATCCTGGACGACGTCTTCGCCGAGCTCGACGCCCAGCGGCGGGCACGTCTGGCGACGATCGTGGCCACTGCGGAACAAGTGCTGGTCACAGCCGCGGTGGACAGCGATGTGCCCGAGGAGCTTGCCGGTTCCAGGGTCCGGGTGCTTCCCGGCACAGTCCTTCCGGGAGACGGCGATGGTGCGTGAACCGGATCCGGGCACACCCGAACAGGAGGGCCCGGACGCAGCACGTGACGCTTTGCGGCGTGCGCGCCGCGCTGCGGAATTGCGCGGCGAGATCCGGAGCAGGTCCACGTCCGGATCGCTCGAAGGTCCCCGGCCGGCGAAGAAGAAGGCCCGTCCGTCCCGCGAATTCGGGCTGGGCCGCGATCCTCAGGGCGTCGGGTCGATCATGGGACGGCTCGTGGTGGACCGGGGCTGGAGCTCGCCGGTCGCGGTCGGATCGGTGGTCAGCCAGTGGCCGTCATTCGTCGGTCCGGAGGTCGCCGCGCATTGCCAGGCGACAGGATTCGCCGGCACCACGCTGACGGTGCGCTGTGATTCCACGGCCTGGGCCGCCAACATGAGGCTGCTGAGGCCCAGCCTTCTGGAGAAGTTCCGGACCGAAGTGGGGCCGGGGATCGTGACGGTGATCGAGATCCACGGACCCAACCCGCCGTCCTGGAAGAAGGGGCGCCGGAGTGTGCCCGGACGGGGTCCGCGCGACACGTATGGGTGAAACGCTCCACGGCCTCCAGGAGCTCTGAACGCCCCGTGAGCCGTATCCCGGGCCATCCAAGAGCCCTCCGAGAGCGCCAAGAGCCCGTTGCGGGCCGGTCAGGGCAGTTTTTCTTCGCCAGGAGCGTCCCAGAATCAGGATTCGTTCAGTTCTAAAGGGTAGAATGAACGGTGAGGCTCAGAGCGCCGCTTCGTGACGGATCCGGCGCTCGACCCATGTCCCGGGACCGCACCGGCGGTGCCTCGCGCCGGAGGACCCATGGAACGAGCACCACACACGTCAGCCCGTTCACGTCAGCCGACCGCCGCAGCGGATGGCTGGCCGAGCACGCTTTAAGAGAGCAACGAAGGAAAGACACGCCTGTGGCCATTGAGAACGCCGAACACCCAGACGCCGATCCGCAGCAGGAAAGCGGATTGTCCGCCACCACGCAGCGCGACTACGGCGCCAGTGACATCACCGTCCTTGAAGGTCTGGAAGCCGTCCGCAAACGGCCCGGCATGTACATCGGTTCGACCGGACCCCGCGGTCTGCACCACCTCGTCTACGAAGTCGTGGACAACTCGGTGGATGAGGCCCTGGCCGGGTACTGCTCCCACATCGAAGTGGTGCTCCAGGCCGACGGCGGCGTCAGCGTGGTGGATGACGGCCGTGGCATCCCCGTGGACATCCACCCCACCGAGGGCAAGCCGACGGTGGAAGTGGTCATGACCATCCTGCATGCCGGCGGCAAGTTCGGTGGCGGCGGCTACTCCGTCTCCGGTGGTCTGCACGGCGTGGGCATCTCCGTCGTCAACGCGCTGTCCCGCCGCGTGGACACCGTGGTCCGTCGTCAGGGTCACGCCTGGCGCATGTCCTTCGCCGACGGCGGCAAGCCCATGGGCCCGCTGGTCGAGGGCGAGGAGACCGAGGAGACGGGCACCACCCAGACGTTCTACCCGGATCCCGAGATCTTCGAGACCACCGAGTTCGATTTCGAGACCCTCCGCGCCCGCTTCCAGCAGATGGCGTTCCTCAACAAGGGCCTGCGCATCACACTGACGGATGAGCGCGAGATCGAGACGCCCGACGAGGACCTGGACCTGGACCACCTCAACGAGGCGGAAAGCGGCCCCCGCACGGTGGTCTACCAGTACGACAACGGTCTTCTGGACTACGTGATCCACCTCAACAAGAGCAAGAAGACCGAGCTGGTCCACCCGGACGTGATCTCCCTCGCGACCGAGGACACCGACAAGCAGATCTCGCTCGAGATGGCGATGCAGTGGACCACGGCGTACTCCGAGAGCGTCCACACCTACGCCAACACCATCAACACGCATGAGGGCGGCACGCATGAGGAGGGTTTCCGCGCTGCGCTGACCACCCTCATCAACCGGTACGCCCGCGAGAAGAACATCATCAAGGAGAAGGACGACAACCTCACCGGTGATGACATCCGTGAAGGCCTGACCGCCGTCATCTCCGTGAAGCTCTCCGAACCGCAGTTCGAAGGCCAGACCAAGACCAAGCTCGGCAACTCCGAGGCCAAGGGCTTCGTGCAGCGTGCCGTGACCGAGGAGCTCGGTGACTGGCTGGAGCGCAACCCCGGCCCCGCGCGGGACATCATCCGGAAGGCGATCAACGCCGCCCAGGCACGCCTCGCGGCCCGGAAGGCCCGCGACAATGCCCGCCGGAAGAGCCCGCTGGAGTCCTTCGGCATGCCCGGCAAGCTCTCCGACTGCTCCTCCAAGGACCCGTCGCGCTGTGAGGTGTACATCGTGGAGGGTGACTCCGCAGGTGGTTCCGCCAAGCGCGGCCGCAACCCGGAGACCCAGGCGATCCTGCCCTTGCGAGGCAAGATCCTGAACGTCGAGCGTGCCCGCCTGGACAAGGCTCTCGGCAACGCCGAAGTGCAGTCGATGATCACGGCGTTCGGCGCCGGCATCGGTGAGGACTTCGATCTCGAGAAGCTGCGGTACCACAAGATCGTGCTCATGGCCGATGCCGATGTGGACGGCCAGCACATCACCACGCTGCTCATGACCCTGCTGTTCCGCTACATGCGGCCGCTCATCGAGAACGGGTACGTCTACCTGGCGCAGCCGCCGCTGTACCGCATCAAGTGGTCCAACGCGACGCACGATTACGTCTACAGCGACGCCGAGCGTGACGCCGCGCTGGCCAAGGGCCAGGCCGAGAACAAGCGCCTGCCCAAGGAGAACGGCATCCAGCGTTACAAGGGTCTCGGCGAGATGGACTACACCGAGCTCTGGGACACCACCATGGACCCCGACCGCCGCACGCTGCTGCAGGTCACCATGGATGACGCCCTCGCCGCGGACCAGGTGTTCTCGGTCCTCATGGGCGAGGATGTCGAATCCCGCCGTAACTTCATCCAGCAGAACGCCAAGGACGTCAGGTTCCTGGACATCTAGGCGAGCAGGCGACGGCGGCCGAGTGCCGCCGTCGTGCGCCTGATCCGGAACTGATCAACGTGAAACGAAAGACGGAACGATGAGTGACGAAACTCCCGAAATCCCTGGCATGAAGAGCCCCGAGGCCGCCATCGAGGGCACGCTGGTGGACCGCGTCGAGCAGGTCGACCTGCAGACCGAGATGCAGCGCTCCTACCTCGATTACGCCATGGCCGTGATCGTGGGCCGTGCCCTCCCGGACGTCCGGGACGGCCTCAAGCCGGTGCACCGCCGCGTGATCTACGCGATGTACGACGGCGGCTACCGCCCCGACAAGGCGTTCAGCAAGTGCGCCCGCGTGGTCGGCGACGTGATGGGCACGTACCACCCGCACGGTGACATGGCGATCTACGACGCCCTCGTCCGTCTCATCCAGGACTGGGTGATGCGCTACCCGCTGGCGCTCGGTCAGGGCAACTTCGGCTCCCCGGGCAATGACGGCGCGGCCGCCCCCCGGTACACCGAGACGAAGATGTCCCAGCTCGCCATGGAGATGGTGCGGGACATCGACGAGGAGACCGTCGACTTCCAGCCCAACTACGACGGCCGCAGCCTCGAGCCCACCATCCTGCCGGCGCGATTCCCGAACCTGCTGGTCAACGGGTCCTCCGGCATCGCCGTCGGCATGGCCACCAACATCCCGCCGCACAACCTTCGCGAAGTGGCGGACGGTGTGCAGTGGTACCTGCAGAACCCGGAAGCCACTCGCGAAGAGCTCCTCGAAGAGCTTCTGGTCCGCATCAAGGGCCCGGATTTCCCCACCGGCGCCACGATCCTGGGCCACAAGGGCATCGAGGACGCGTACCGCACGGGCCGTGGTTCCATCACCATGCGTGCCGTGGTCAACGTCGAGGAGATCCAGGGCCGCACCTGCCTCGTGGTCACCGAGCTGCCCTACCAGGCGAACCCGGACAACCTGGCCGTGAAGATCGCCGAACTGGTCAAGGACGGCAAGGTCCAGGGCATCGCCGACCTCCGTGATGAGACCTCCGGCCGCACCGGTCAGCGCCTCGTGATCGTGCTCAAGCGCGACGCCGTGGCCAAGGTGGTCCTGAACAACCTCTACAAGCACACCCAGCTGCAGGAGAACTTCTCCGCGAACATGCTGGCGATCGTGGACGGGGTGCCGCGCACACTGAGCCTCGACGCGTTCATCCGCCACTGGGTGGCGCACCAGTTGGACGTCATCGCCC
The DNA here is from genome assembly GCF_041360795.1 of Arthrobacter sp. RCC_34. Lineage (NCBI taxonomy): Bacteria > Bacillati > Actinomycetota > Actinomycetes > Micrococcales > Micrococcaceae > Arthrobacter > Arthrobacter sp. RCC_34. Next base: position 398,507 of record NZ_JBFUPW010000003.1, read on the forward strand.
GCCGGACCCGGTACCGTCTGCGCCGTGCCGAGGAAGAGGCTCACATCCTGCGCGCGCTCCTCAAGGCGCTCGACATGCTGGATGAGGTCATCGCCCTGATCCGCGCGTCCAGCACCACGGAGGCCGCCCGCGACGGTCTGATGGAGCTGCTCGAGATCGACGAGCTCCAGGCCCGCGCCATCCTGGACATGCAGCTGCGCCGTCTGGCCGCCCTGGAGCGCCAGAAGCTCCAGGAGCGTCACGCCGAACTCGAAGCGCTGATCACCGAGTACAAGGAGATCATCGCGTCCGAGGACCGCCAGCGTGCCATCATCTCCGAGGAGCTCGCCGGGATCGTCGAGAAGCACGGTGACGACCGCCGCACGCAGATCCTGCGCGGCTTCGACGGCGACATGTCCATCGAGGACCTCATCCCCGAGGAAGAAGTGGTCGTCACGATCACCCGTGGCGGCTACGTCAAGCGCACCCGCAGCGACAACTACCGCTCGCAGCAGCGCGGCGGCAAGGGCATCAAGGGCGCCCAGCTGCGGGGCGACGACGTCGTCGAGCACTTCTTCGTCACCACCACCCACCACTGGCTGCTGTTCTTCACCAACCTGGGCCGCGTGTATCGCGCCAAGGCGTACGAACTGACCGAGGCCGGCCGCGACGCCAAGGGCCAGCACGTGGCGAACCTGCTGGCCTTCCAGCCGGACGAGCACATCGCCCAGGTCCTCGACCTGCGCGATTATCAGCAGGCCCCGTACCTGGTGCTCGCCACGAAGGGCGGCCTGGTCAAGAAGACCCGCCTGGAGGACTACGACACCAACCGCAGCGCCGGCGTGATCGCCATCAACCTGCGCGACGGCGACGAAGTGGTCTCGGCCCAGCTGGTCAGCGAGACCGACGACCTCATCCTGGTGTCCCGTAAGGGCCAGTCGATCCGCTTCACCGCCGACGACGAGGCACTGCGTCCCATGGGCCGCGCCACCTCGGGTGTCACCGGTATGAAGTTCCGCGAGGCCGACGAGCTTCTCGCCGCCGATGTGGTCACCGAGGACTCCTACGTGTTCGTGGTGACCGAGGGCGGCTACGCCAAGCGCACCGCGGCCGACGAATATCGCCTGCAGAACCGTGGCGGCCTGGGCATCAAGGTGGCCAAGCTCGCCGAGGAACGCGGTGACCTGGTCGGCGCTCTCATCGTGGATGAGAACGACGAAGTCCTCGTGGTCATGGAAGGCGGCAAGGTGGTCCGCTCCTCGGTGCAGGGCGTGCCCGCCAAGGGCCGCGACACCATGGGCGTCATCTTCGCCAAGCCGGACAAGAACGACCGCATCATCGGCGTCGCGCGCAACAGCGAGCGTGGTCTGGAGGCCGAGGATTCCGGTGAAACACCGGACGATGCCGCAGGCGATGACGTAACGTTGAGTCAGAACACGGACGGCGCCGATGCGTCCGTCCCCGTCCAGGACACCGAATCCGGCGAATCCGGTTCGGACGATCCGCAGAGCAATGAAACCAGTGGAGGTACCGCGTGAGCCCCTCGAACTCGAGCCCCTTTGAGAGCCGACCGACGAAGGACGAAGGCTCCGCGAACCCATCCGGTGGTTCCGCCGACAAGGGCGGTCAGCCGTCCCGGCCGGTGGCGTCCCCCTTCGAAGCCCCGCAGCAGCCGAAGCCTCAGGCCAAGCCCGCTGCGGAGCAGCAGCGCCAGGCTCCCGCATCCCGTCCGGCTCCGGCCGTGAGCAAGTCTCCCGTCCCCGGCGCCACCGGTGCGGCCCAGGGTGCTGCGAACGCTTCGCGTCCCGCCGACGCGCGGCCGGCGCAGGCACGCCCGGCCCAGGCCCGTCCTGCTCAGGCTCCTGCGGGTCCGGCTGCGTCCGCCGCGACCGCGGGGCTCGTGAAGCCCGCGCCCAAGGCGAAGGTGCGCCGCGCCAAGCTCATGATCAGCAAGGTCGACCCGTGGTCGGTCCTGAAGATGTCCTTCCTGCTCTCCGTGGCCCTGGGCATCGTGACCGTGGTGGCCGCCCTGGTCCTGTGGACCGTGCTGGACCTGACCGGCATCTTCAACCAGGTCAACAAGCTCGTGGGTGACGTGGCCGGCAGCGAAAGCGGCGGCTTCGACCTCCGGAAGGTCGCCTCGCTCGGCCAGGTGGTCTCCTTCTCGACGATCATCGCCGTGGTCAACGTCGTGCTCCTGACGGCCATCTCGACGCTGTCCGCCGTGCTGTACAACCTCGCCGCCACCCTGGTGGGCGGCGTGGGCGTCACGCTCACGGACGACTGAACGGCCCCTTCGAGAGCCAGCCTCTGATCGGCCGGGACACCGTGTGGACGGTGTCCCGGCCGATTTGGATTGGACAGGGAAGTCCTGTAAAGTCTTATCTCGGCCCGATCGAGGAGACTCGTAGGCTGTGGGGGCGTATAGCTCAGGCGGTTAGAGCGCTTCGCTGATAACGAAGAGGTCCCAGGTTCAAGTCCTGGTACGCCCACGGAACACCGAGTTCACGGAACGAGGCACCATGAAGAAATTGCTCGTCATCGCACTGGCAGTCGCTTCCGTGGTCATCGTGAAGAAGGCCCGGGAGTCCGAAGCCCAGAAGGGTGCCTGGAAGCAAGGAACCGATACGGTTTCCTGACCGGGATTTCTGGGGGCATGGCGCAATTGGTAGCGCACCTGCTTTGCAAGCAGGGGGTTAGGGGTTCGAGTCCCCTTGCCTCCACCAGCACAAAAGGATCGTCGCAAGACGGTCCTTTTGTTTTGCCCCCACGACGACGGCGGAAGGCTGAGGCATGAACGCACTGATGGCCACGCTGGGCATCCTCGGAGTCTCCGCCTCGGGTCCGTTGGTCTCCGCCACACTGGCGGGCACCACGGTCGGGGCTCTCGCGATCGCCTTCTGGCGCAACGCGATCGCCGCCGTCGTGATGGGCGCTCCCGAACTGGCCCGTCGCCCGCAGTCCTTCACCCGGGTGAGCCGCCGTTCCCTCGTGTGGAGCGGCGTCGCGGGAGTTGCCCTGGCCTTCCATTTCGTCTGCTTCTTCTACTCGCTCGAACTGACCAGCGTGGCCGCCTCCACGGCGCTCGTCTGCCTGCAGTCGGCCTGGATCGCCCTCATCCAGCTCTTCCGCGGCACGAAGCACTCCTGGCACGTCCTGGCGGGGCTGGGGGTCTCGTTCCTGGGAGTCGTGGCGATCACGGGCTTCGACCTGGGATCGTCCCCGCAGGCGCTCTGGGGTGACATCCTGGCGATCCTGGGCGGCATCCTGGCGGGTGTGTACACGCTGGCCGGCAGCAAAGCCCGGGAGGACATGACGACGGGCGCCTACACGGGCATCTGTTACGCGTTCTGCGCCCTGGTGGTCCTGGTGCTGGCACTCGTGGGGCGGCAGCCGCTGGTCGGGTTCGAGCTCAACGGCTGGCTCGGCATCCTGGCCATCACGGTGGCCGCGCAGCTCCTCGGCCACACCTCGCTGAACTACCTGGTGGGCCACATGAGCGCCCTCGTGGTGTCCATGCTGGTGCTGCTGGAGATCCCGGGAGCCGCGATCCTGGCGGCGGTGTTCCTCCATGAAGTGCTCCCCGCGGGGACCTACGCCGGCCTGGCCCTGATCATCGCGGGCCTCGCCGTGGTCATCGCAGGGCAGCGGGGCAAGCGGGAGAAACTCGCGGAAGCCCCCATCGACTGACGCCGCCGGGCGGGAAGTCCAGCCCGGACGGCGGCCTGCCGCGTCCTAGACTCCGCCGCGCTCCGGCACCGCCGCCGTCGCGCTGTGGATGGCGCGGAGGATCTTCGCCGGGAAGTAGACGGAGTAGAACACCACCATGGGAGCCTTCAGGGCGATCTTCTTGATGTTGTGGGCCTTGTAGGTGCGGTCGAAGCGGGTCACGTAGTAGCTGTAGTCCCGCGGTGAATCCTCGAGGCGCCGCGCGGACATCCCCGAGACCATGGTGGGGACGTATTGGACGCGGAGGCTGTGCTCGGCCAGGTGCAGTGAGAGGTCGATGTCCTCGTGCATCTCGTCCTTCTCATCCAGGCACGTCTCGGAGCGGATGATCTCCCAGGCGCTCTTCCGCAGGGCCATGTTGGAGCCGAAGAGGAAGTGGTACTCGTGGCGGGCCAGCCGGAGCATGAGCTGCCGCATCCGGTCGTCGGCCTTCTGACCCCAGCGGCGCAGCGGCATGTCGTAGTAGAGCACGGGACCGGTGGCCGCCTGCACGGTGGGGTCCAGGAAGGCGTTCTGCACCTGCTCGACCCATTCGGGTTCCAGGACGGAGTCGGCGTCGATCCGGCCGAGCACTTCACCGCTGCCGTAGTCGAGCCCGGCGTTGCGGGTGGGGATCAGCCCCTGGGCGTCATTCTGCGCGACCAGGTGGATGGGCGATTCGGGGTATTCCAGCTGCATGGACCGGACGATCTCCGCCGTCCGGTCCGTGGACTTGTTGTCCACCACGATGATCTCGTGAGCGGGGGAACTCTGGTAGATGGCCGCCGTCAGGCACTGGCGGATGACGCTTTCCTCGTTGTAAGCGGGGATCACGATCGACACACTGGGCCGGTTCACTCAGTCCTCGATTTCCAAAACACGGATGCGCCCGGTGGGGCTTGATCCCCTCAAACATAGCAAGACGCCCCGCCGGCAGGGTTGCCGGCGGGGCGTCTTGCGGTGAACGGTGCTGCGGAAGGCTACTTGCCGTCCGCGGCGTCCTTCACCTCGGAGGCGACCTCTTCGGCCTTGTCCTTGGCTTCCTCGACCTTCGCCTTGCCCGCCTCGGCGGTCTTCTGGCTGGCCTCGTGGATCTTCTCGGCGGCGCGGCGTGCCGTGGTGCGGGCGCGTTCGCTGACGTCGGAAGCGGACTCCGATGCCTTCTCCGCGGACTCCTCCACGGCGGCCTTGGCCTCCTTCACTCCGGCTTCAGCGGCGTCGCCGGCCTTCTCGGCGACGTGCTGCGCCTTGGTGGCGACCTTTTCGCCGGCGTCCTTGACGGCTTCCACGACGGCGGGTGCGCTGTGTGCGGGGCCGGAGGACTGGGCAGGGCGGTCCTGAGGACGCTCCGCCGGCACCTTCCACGGATCCTGCGTGGGGCGCGAGGCCCTCCAGACGGCCACGCCGGCCGCGACCGCGGCGCCGATCACGGCGACGACCAGGAGGCCCTTCTTCTTGCCCTTCTTCGGCTTGGCCAGCTGCTGGTTCGCGGCATCAGCGGCGGCCGAGGCGATCTGACGGCCCTGCTGGCCGAGCTCGGAGGCCTGCTCCTGCAGCTGATTCACCACGGGGGAATCGGCGAACCGGCGGGCGACGGCGTCGATCTGCTCGGGAGCCTGCTCGAGGCCGTGGTGCACGGCCTCAGACGCCTTGCCGAGCTGCTCGGAGATCAGGGGGAGGTACTCGCTCACCACCTTGTCCCGGGCGGTGGCGAGAGCCGGGGTGGTCTTGTCCAGGGCTTCCTGGATGCGCGGGCTGGCCTCCTCCACGGCGTCGTGGATCTTCGGGCCGAGGTGGGCCAGGCCTTCCTGAAGACGAGGGGTCACGGTGGCGACGCCGTCGGCCAGGTTGTGGGCCGCGCTCTTGAGACCGTCCTGGATCTTCGGCGAGGCCGTCTCGATGCCCTGCTGGATCCGGGGCACAGCCCAGTTGACGGCCGCTTCGACACGCGGCGCCGCCCAGTCACGGGCCTGTTCGATGCCCTGCGTCACGCCCTGCTCAAGGTCCCGTGCGGAATTGACGGTCTTTTTCATGGTGCCTCCTAGCATCAACACTTCCTGTGGAGTGAAGCCCGTCAGTCCCATGACGGCGACCGGCAGGCACTCTGCAGTGCTTGGTGTCCTTAGCAGTCAGCCTAGTTGCATTTCCTGATGTGCGGCTATGTGGAATGTGTCGCGGCGCAAGATTTCACCCACCGCGGAACCCAGCCCACCTCCAGGAGCCCCTCAGCGCTGCGTGGGAGAATCGGGACATGAGTATTGCAACCGCCAAGGCAACCATCCACACCAACCAGGGCGACATCGTCGTCAACCTCTTCGGCAACCACGCGCCCAAGACGGTCAAGAACTTCGTCGGTCTCGCCACCGGCGAGCAGGCCTGGACCCACCCGGAGACGGGCGAGGACAAGACCGGCACCCCGCTGTACGACGGAACGATCTTCCACCGCATCATCAAGGACTTCATGATCCAGGGTGGCGATCCCCTCGGCCGCGGCGTCGGCGGCCCCGGCTACCGCTTCGACGACGAGATCCACCCCGAGCTGAACTTCAACGAGCCGTACAAGCTGGCCATGGCCAACGCCGGCATCCAGATGGGCCAGGGCACCAACGGCTCCCAGTTCTTCATCACCACCATCCCCACCACCTGGCTGCAGGGCAAGCACACCATCTTCGGTGAGGTGGCTGACGAGGAGTCCCGCAAGGTCGTCGACGCGATCGAGGGCGTCCGCACCGGCATGGGCGACCGTCCGGTCGAGGACGTGGTGATCAAGAGCATCGAGATCGAGCAGCTCTAAAACCGCATGAGTTACGGAACCCCGGCGGCCGGAGCGGTCCCTGTCTGTCCACGCCACCCTGACCGAGTCTCCTATGTGAGCTGCCAGCGCTGTGGCCGGCCGGCCTGCCCGGAATGCCAGAGGCCCGCGGCCGTCGGGGTTCAATGCGTCGATTGCGTCCGTGAGGCGCAGGCGTCGGCGCCGCGAGTCCGCGGTGCATTCGGCGGGGCCGTGGCCTCCGGCCGCCCCGTGATCACCTGGGGGATCATCGCCGTGTGCGTGGCGGTCTACGCCCTGCAGTGGCTGATCCCCGGTGACTTCATCTTCCAGAATTTCGCGTTCGCGAACATCTACGCGGGCTCCGAGCCGTGGCGCATGCTCACCTCGGCCTTCCTGCACTCACAGGGCAACATCCTGCATCTCGCCCTGAACATGTACACCCTGTGGATCTTCGGCCAGGCCCTGGAACCGCTGCTCGGACGAGCGCGCTACCTGGCCCTGTATCTCATCTCCGCGGTGGGCGGATCCGTGGGCTATCTCCTGCTGACCCCCTGGCTGCCGGTGGTGGGCGTCGTCGGCGCCTCGGGTGCGATCTTCGGCCTCTTCGGCGCCATGCTGCTGGTCCAGCGCCGTCGGGGCGGGCCCATGACGCAGTTGTGGGTGCTGCTCGCGATCAACCTGGCCTTCGGCTTCCTGGTGTCCGGCATCGCCTGGCAGGCCCACCTGGGCGGCCTGGTCACGGGAGCCGCGTGTGCGGCCGTCCTCGTGGGCACCGGACGCTCGCAGCGGGCGCCGCTCTGGCAGTGGCTCGGACTGGGCCTGGTCACCGTGGTTCTCGTCATCCTGACCGTGTGGAAGGACAGCACTCTGCCGCTCCCGTAATCCACAGGGGTTGTCCACAGTGTTAATAAATTACAGCCCTGTAGTTCAGAGGCGCTGAGTCCGGGATTGAGCCGGTCTCCGTGAAATCCCCAGATGTTATCCACCCCTGTGGATAACATCTGGGGATTTTCTTGTGGATTTGTGGGCGACGTGGTCAGACGGGGAATCGGCCCCGGCCCGGTGCTCCGAGGCGGCCTGCCGACCCGCCCGGCGCGAAGCGAGCGGCTCAGGGAGCTGTCGGGTCTCCGGCAACGCTCTATCCACAGGAGATGTCCACAGCTGTGGCTTTCTGTGGATCGGTACATGACGCATCATCGAACCCGGATCCCCGCCATGGCGGCTTGGAGCGCAGTTTCCCACAATTCCTGTCCACAGCTGTGGATAACTTGGTCATGATCTATGCAGAGGGTGTGTGTAATCCAGAGTGGACGCTCACTTAGTCCGCTCGGCAGCGGCTCGGCGGCATTGGGGCGGCAAGCGCTTGACGCGCCCTCCCGGTATGGCGGCTCAGAATGCCGCGGCGAGCTCCGTGCCTTCGCGGATCGCGCGTTTCGCGTCGACCTCCGCGGCGAGGGCCGCTCCGCCGATCACGTGGACGCTCTGTCCGAGCCGCTCCAGTTCCCCGGCGAGCGAGTTCACGGACTCCTGCCCGGCGCAGATGACCACGCTGTCCACCTCGAGGACGCGCGCATCCTTCCGCTCGGCGCCGAAGCTGAGGTGCAAGCCGGCGTCGTCGATCTTCTCGTAGTTGACGCCGCTCAGCTGCACCACGCCCTTGGCCTTCAGGGAGGCCCGGTGGACCCAGCCCGTGGTCTTGCCCAGTCCCGCGCCGATCTTGCCCTCACGGCGCTGCAGCAGGTACACGGTGCGGGGGCTGGGCTGGTGTTCGGGACGCTCCAGGGCGCCCGGGGCGGCGGGGTCGGTGCTGACGCCCCACTCTCGGCGCCACAGGTCCAGATTCAGACTCGGCGACTCCTGATGCGTGAGGAACTCGGAGACGTCGACGCCGATGCCGCCCGCGCCGATCACGGCAACCCGGGATCCGGCCGCGCGGGCGCCCCGGACGAGCTCCGCGTAGCTCATGACGCTGGGGTGCTCGATACCCGGAATGGCGGGCATGCGTGGTTCGACGCCGGTCGCCACGACCACCTCGTCGAAGGCGCCCGCCAGTTCCTGAGCCGTGGCCCGCTCGTTGAGGCGCACCTCCACGTCCAGCAGCTCCAGGCGCCGCGTGTAGTACCGCAGGGTTTCGGAGAACTCCTCCTTGCCGGGGATGCGCTGGGCGATGCCGAACTGCCCTCCGATCGTGTCTCCCGCTTCGAAGAGCGTGACGGAGTGCCCGCGTTCGGCGGCCGTCACCGCGGTGGCGAGTCCGGCCGGCCCGGCCCCGACGACGGCGACGCGCTTGCGGAGCACGGTCGGGCCCAGGGTGAGGGTGAGTTCCCTGCCCGCACGGGGATTCACCAGGCAGCTGACCTTCCGGCCCGAGAAGGCGTGATCCAGGCACGCCTGATTGCAGCCGATGCACGTGTTGATCTCGTCCACACGACCGTTCGAGGCCTTGAGGGACCACTCCGGATCGGCGAGCATCGGACGCGCCAGCGAGACCGCCTGAATGCCGGTCCCGGCCAGGATCTTCTCCGCGACGGCCGGCATGTTGATCCGGTTCGACGCCGCGACCGGGATCGTCACGGCCTTGGCGACCACCTCGGTGAATTCGGTGAACGCGGCGCGCGGCACCGAGGTGACGATGGTGGGGACGCGGGACTCATGCCAGCCGATGTCTGTGGTGATCATCCCGGCGCCGGCCGCTTCGAGTTCGCGGGCCAGGTCCAGGATCTCCTCCTGGGTCTGGCCCTGAGGGACCAGGTCCGCCATCGAGAGCCGGAACAGGACCATGAAACCGTCCCCGACCGCCGCGCGGATCCGGCGCACGATCTCCACCGGCACACGACGCCGCGCGGCCGGGCTCCCGCCCCACTCGTCGGTGCGCTGGTTGCTGCGCGAGCTGAGGAACTGGTTGATGAAATAGCCCTCCCCGCCCATGATCTCGACGCCGTCGTACCCCGCGGCCTGCGCCAGCCGCGCACAGCGGACGAAACCGGCGATCTGGCGCTCGACGCCGCGGGAGCTGAGAGCGCGGGGCGTGAACGGGGTGATGGGCGCCTTGAGCCGCGAGGGCGCCACGATGAGCGGGTGGTGGCCGTAACGGCCGGCGTGCAGGATCTGCAAGGCGATCCGGCCGCCATCGCGGTGCACGGCCGCCGTGACCTTGCGGTGCGCGCCGAGCTGGCGGCGGGAGGTGAGGCTGGATCCGAACGGTGAGAGCCATCCACTGAGCGTCGGGGCGTAGCCGCCGGTCACGATCAGCCCGGCGCCGCCGCGGGCGCGCTCGGCGTAGAAGGCCGCGAGGGCGTCCGCGTCCTTGCGGTGGTCCTCGAGACCCGTGTGCATGGAACCCATGATGATGCGGTTCTTCAGCCGGACGCCGTCGACGGTGAGCGGGCTGAACAGCAGGGGGAAGGCCTCGGCCTGGGAGCTGTGGTTCACGCCACTATGTTACTCGTCAGTAACTTGTTTGGCCAAGGGTTTCGGATGCTTTTTCCACAGCTTGTCCCCATTGTGGGTAACTTACACCTGTGTAAGTCAGGGTCCCGGAATTGCGGGGATCGGGCGGCGGGGCCCGCGAGGAGTCGGTTTTCCCACAGAAATATCCCCACTGTGGATAACTTGCCTGTGATGTTGTGGACGGGACCGGCGATGGTTCTCCGCTCCGCGCCCCTTCCCCGGAAACGACGCAGGACCCGCCCCCCGGTGGGGACGGGTCCTGTGACCAGGGCCGGTGTGGTTCAGGACCGCCAGCGGGTGGTCATGAGGAACCCGACCAGGAGCAGCCCGAATCCGACGCCGATGTTCCAGCCGTTCAGTGCCGGGATCGGCAGGAGACCGCTGGAGATGTAGAAGGTCATGATCCACAGCAGGCCGAGGATCATGAGGCCGAACATGACCACCTTGTACCAGGTGGGGGTCGGCTTGATCGCCTTGCCCTGGGTGGCGGCGGCCGGGCGGGACACGCGGCGTCGCTGTTTCGACTCAGGCATGGGGCTCCTCCATTGGTGTTAAGCGGACGACCAGCCGGCCTTGATATCCTGCTGGGACACGCTCGACCGGCCGCGGACGCCGGGGCGCAAGCGGTTCAGACTCCCATGGTAGCCGCTGGAACCCTGGCCGATCTGAGCATGTGCGATCAGGGACCGATTGGTCCAGCGAAGAGGAGGCTCCGGTGCGCAAAGTCATCCAGGTGTTGGGTGAGCTCCTCATGACCGCCGGCCTGGTTCTCCTGCTGTTCGTCGGATGGGACCTCTGGTGGACGAACGTCACGGCGGATCATCAGCAGGAGCAGGCCGTCCAGAGCTTCACGCGGCAGTTCACCCCGCCTGCGGCGCCGCCGGCCGGCAGCGCCGAGCGGGACTACGGCGCCCCACGCGTGGCGCAGGCTCAGCCCCACGGTGAGATGCTCGGCGTCGTCTACGTCCCCCGCTTCGGCAGCGACTATTCGCGCCCGCTCATCCAGGGCACGAGCCAGGACGTCCTGGACACACTGGGGCTCGGCCACTACGACAAGACCGCGATGCCGGGCGCGCTCGGCAACTTCGCCCTTGCCGGACACCGGCAGACCCACGGCTCGGTGCTGGACAACATCCACCTGCTGCAGCCCGGGGACAAGATCTACGTCCAGACCCGCGAGGGCTTCTACACCTATGTGTACCGCAACACCGAGATCGTCCTCCCCAACCGGGTCGATGTGATCCTCCCGGTGCCCACGGTGCCCGGGGCCCAGCCGAAGGAGCGCCTGATGACCATGACGAGCTGCAATCCGCGCTTCGGTTCGGAGGAACGCATCATCGCGTACTCCGTCATGGAGAGCTGGCGTCCGCTGAGCGCCGGAGCACCGCGGGAGATCGCCCCGCTCGTGGCCAAGGTTTCAGGAAAGGGCTGATCGCATGTACTCGTGGATCTTCCGTCATCTTCCCGGGCCGCTGTGGCTCAGGATCCTCCAGACCCTGATCCTGGTGGCCGTGGCGCTGTTCCTCATGGTTCAGTTCCTCTTCCCCTGGATGGCCCAGTTCACCTCCTTCACCGACTCGACGATTGGTTCAGCGCAACGCCCATGAGCACTTCAATCCTGGTCATCGACAACTACGACAGCTTCGTCTACACCCTGGTGGGCTACCTCCAGGAACTCGGCGCCGACACCACGGTGGTGCGCAATGACGACGTCTCGCTCGACGAGGCCATCGAGCTCGCCGCCGCCCGCGACGGCGTGCTGGTCTCCCCGGGTCCCGGCAATCCCGCGGGAGCCGGCGTGTGCATCGAACTGATCAAGTGGTGCGGCGAGCACGCCAAGCCGATGCTCGGCGTCTGCCTGGGCCACCAGGCCCTTGCCGAGGCCTACGGCGGGACCGTCTCGCACGCCCCGGAGCTCATGCACGGGAAGACCTCGCAGGTCGAACACGGGACGGATCCGCTCTTCGCCGAGGTGCCCTCGCCGTTCACGGCCACCCGCTACCACTCGCTCGCCGCGGAGAACGACTCCATCCCCGCCGAGCTCGAGGTGACTGCACAGACCGCCAACGGCGTCATCATGGGCCTGCGCCACCGCACAGCGCCCCTCTGTGGCGTCCAGTTCCACCCCGAGTCCGTCCTCACCGAGGGCGGTTACCAGATGCTCGGGAACTGGCTGGAGTCGCTCGGTCTCGCCGGAGCCGCTGCCAAGGCGTCCACGCTCTCGCCCCTGATCCGGAAGTAGCACGGCCGGAAGCAGCGCGACCGGCGCTGAGCAGCCTACGGAAGAGCCCCCAGGACCATCCGGTCCTGGGGGCTCTTCTCCGTCTGCTGCGCGTCTGTCTGCTGCGAGAGCGCGACGTCGAGGGGGCCGCGGGAGTGTCAGCCGCCGTCGGCCGTGGGCTTCCCACTCGGGGTGGAGGACGGGGTGCTGCTCGGCGTGGGCGGCGGGGTGGGCTTGCGGGCGACCGTGAGGACCACCGTGCCGCCCTGATCGATGCGGTCCTTGGCCGCCACGCTCTGGCCGGTGACCTGTCCCTCGGGGACCACGGCGTTGTCCTTCTCCTCGACCCCCACTTGCAGGCCGAGACCCTCCAGGACGGTGGTGGCCTGGTCCACAGTCTGCCCGCGCAGCTCCGGAACCTCGACCTTGCCCGTGGACACGATGATCTGCACCGCGCCGTTGACGGGCACCGTCTGGCCCGACGCCGGCTTGGTGGCGATGACCTGATTGGCCGGGACCGTGGCGCTGTCCGCGAAGGACGTCACGGGAGTGCTCTTGAGTCCCGCGGCGCGCAGGATGTCCCGGACGGCGGCCTCACTCTGCCCCTGGAGCTTGTCAGGGATCTGAACCGCCGTGGGACCTGCGGACACCACGAGCTTCACGTCCTTGTTGACCTCGATCATCTCCCCTTCCCGGGGATCCGTCTCGATGGCCGTGCCCTCCGGGACGGTCGCACTCGCCACATGCGTCACCTTCGGCTGGAGGCGGGCGTCGTAGAGCTTCTGCATGGCCGCCGACTCGGTCAGCTGCGCCACGGCCGGCACCGCGACCATCTCCACCGGGATGGGGCGGGTGAGCCAGCTGTAGATCCCGAAGCCGGCGCCACCCAGCACCATGAGCACGAAGATCCAGATGGTGACCATGAGACCGCGTCGGTGACGGCGGTGCTTGCGCTGGGCCTGCTGCACCTCGGGCAGGTTCCGGATCTCCGGCAGGAGCACGCGGAGCTGGTCCTGCGTCAGCGTGAGGGCGTCCTCGGCGGTGCCGTACGGGGCAGGCGTGACGTCCGCGGCGGCTTCGGCGCCATGCCCGGCGCCATGCTCCGGAACCTGGGCCAGGGCGGTGGTGGATTCGCCGGCCGTGCCTCCCGCGGCCCGGTGGCGCGCCGTCGTCTGCTGCTCGACGGCGGCCGTGAGCGCGTCCGCCGGCACCGCCACGAGGTTCGCCGCGGTGGAGTCCTGGGGCGCGTCGTGCACGGCGACGCCTCCGAGGGCGGCGCGCAGGGCGCGCCGGAAGGCCGCGGCGTCGGGGAACCGGTCCTCGCGCCTCTTGCGCATGGCCTTGGCCACGACGGAGTCCAAGGCCCCGCTGACGTCGGGGTTGAGCTTGCTGGGCGGCACCGCGATGCCCTGGACGTGCTGGTACGCCACGGACACCGGGCTGTCGCCCTGGAACGGCGGCTTGCCGGTCAGCAGTTCGTAGAGCAGGCAGCCGGCCGAATAGAGGTCACTGCGGGCGTCCACGGTCTCGCCCAGGGCCTGCTCCGGGGAGAGGTACTGGGCGGTGCCGACCACCGCCTGGGTCTGGGTCATGGTGGCCGAGGAGTCGGTCACGGCCCGGGCGATGCCGAAGTCCATGACCTTGACCCTGCCGGAGTCGCTGCGGACCATGACGTTGCCGGGCTTGATGTCCCGGTGCACGATCCCGGCCTTATGGCTGTATTCGAGGGCGGCCAGCACCCCGAGCGTGTACTCGACGGCCTGGTCGACGGACACTTCGCCGGCCTTGAGGAGGTCCTTGAGGGTCTCACCCTGGACGATCTCCATGACGATGTACGGGGCTTTCACGCCGTCCACACCGTCGCCCTGGATCTCCTCCCCGGAGTCGTAGACCGCCACGATGGACACGTGGTTCAGCCCGGCCACGGATTGCGCCTCGCGCCGGAAGCGGGCCAGGAACTGGGGGTCCCGGGCCAGGTCCGCACGCAGGATTTTCACCGCGACATCCCGGCCCAGGCGCAGGTCTGTGCCTCGGTACACGTCGGCCATGCCGCCGCGACCGAGCAGATCGCCGAGTTCGTAGCGCCCGTTGAGGACGCGTGTGCCGGTGGACAGGTGAAGCTCCTTACTGCAGGAAGGGGCCGCTCAGGGCGGCCGGGACTCAGGGAGTGGCCGAGCTCGTGGGCTTCGGGGTCGGGGTGGCGGGCGGCTCAGGGGCGGTGATCGTGTACGTCACCGTGCTGCCCTTGGCCACCTCGGTGCCCGACGGCGGATTGAAGCTCACCGTGCCGGACGGGGCCGAGCCGGAGGCCGCCTGCGGGACCAGACCGGCGCCGGTGAGCGCCTGGCGGACCTGGGCCTCGGTGACCGAACCGTTCAGATTCGGGACCGCGACCATCTCCGGGCCGGTGGAGTACGTGACCGTGATCGTGGAGCCCTTGGCGACCGGACCGGACGGGTTGACGTCCGTGACGGTGCCCGAGGCCTCCTTGCCCACCACGCCCTTGGCGTCCACCCGGAGGCCGAGGGCGATGAGCTCATTGCGGACCGTGTTGATGTCCCGGCCGTTGTACGCGTCCGGGATGATGTTGACGGTGTCCGGGGTCGACGGTGTCTCGCTCGGCGTGGGGCTGCTGGGCGTCTCCGACGGCGTCTGGCTGGGCGTGGTGGCGACCGTCTTGGGCGCGGTGGAGACCGGGGCGCTGGTCGTGCCCGACTTGGGGCTGAAGAAGCCCGCCGAGCTCAGCCACACGCCCAGGAAGATCAGGGCGGCGAGGACGGCGAGGATGATCAGCGGCCAGATCCAGGCGCTGCGCTTCTTCTCCTCGCGCTCCGGAGTGGGCTCTTCGTAGTCCTCTTCGTCGTCCGTCAGCCAGCTCCGCTCAGCCGTCAGCTGCTCCGGCGGCACGACCGGCAGGGCGGAGGTCGCCGTCGTCGCGCCGACCGGGGGGACGACCGTGGTGGCGGCCGTCTGCTGAACGTCCACGGGAGCCGTGATGGGGCCTGTGGTCGACTCGAAGAGGAGCATGCCAGGGACTGCGCGGTGGGCGGCGTCGATATCGCCGCGGCGGATGGCCTCGGCGGCCTCGGCGAGCTTGAGGGCGTCGGCCGGACGGTTGGCCGGATCCTTGGCCAGCATGGACATCAGCAGGGCCCGGATGGGCTTGGCCAGCGAGTCGGGCAGCGGCGGCGGAGCGTCGTTGACCTGGGCGAGGGCGATCGCGATCTGCGACTCGCCGGAGAACGGACGGTGCCCCGTGAGGCACTCGTACCCGATGATGCCGAGCGAGTAGATGTCGCTGGAACCCGTGGCCGTCTGACCGGTGGCCTGCTCCGGCGCCAGGTACTGGGCGGTGCCCATGACCTGTCCGGTCTGGGTCAGCGGCACCTGGTCGGCGAGGCGGGCGATGCCGAAGTCCGTGATCTTGACGTGCCGGTCCGGCGTGATGAGCAGGTTGCCCGGCTTCACGTCACGGTGCACCAGGCCCTTTTCATGCGCGACGGCGAGGGCCCGCGCGGTCTGGGCGATGATGTTCAGCGTCAGGTCGGGGCTGAGGACGTGCTCGCGTTCGATGATGGTCGACAGCGGCTCGCCGGGCACCAGTTCCATGACGAGGTAGGCGGAGCCGCCCTCTTCGCCGTAGTCGAAGACGTTCGCGATGCCCTCGTGGTTCAGCAGTGCCGTGTGGCGGGCCTCGTTGCGGAAGCGCTCGAGGAAGCCGGGATCGCCCGTGTACTCCTCTTTGAGGATCTTGATGGCGACGGTGCGCCCCAGGACCTGGTCCTGCGCACTCCAGACCTCGCCCATGCCACCGATGGCAATGCGCGTGGTCAGGCGGTACCTCCCGCCGAGAGTGATTCCAGACGTTGGCCTCACTTGTTCAACACCGCCTCAAAGAGTTTCTTCGCGTTAGGACTGGTCAGTTGCGCTCCGGTGGCCGAGTTCACGCCGTGGAAGGCGAGGGTCACGACCACCTGGGGATTGTCCGCCGGGGCAAAGCCGGTGAACCAGGAGTTGTTGTAGTCATCGGCCGTGAGCTCGGCGGTGCCGGTCTTCGCGGCGACCTTCACACCGGGAATGGCTGCCGGCGCGGCCAGACCGTTGTCCACCACACCCACCATCCACTCGGTGATCTGACGGGCGACCTCGGGACTCGTGGCGGTCCGCAGCGGCTCCGGCTTGTACTCGGCGAGCACGCGCAGATCGGGAGCGCGGAGCGCCTTCACGAGCTGCGGCTTCATCTGCACACCGCCGTTTGCGATGGCACTGGTGAGCATGGAGATCTGCAGCGGGGTCACCTGGACGTTGTACTGGCCGATGGCAGATTGAGCCAGCTGGGGCTTGTCCAGGTCCGTGGGGAAACGGCTCTGGGCATACTGCAGGTCCAGACGGTCGCCGAGGTCCTGGCCGATGCCGAAGTTCTTCGCGGTCTCCGCGATCTTCTTCTCACCCAGGTCCAGCGCGATGCTGGCGAACGGGGTGTTGCAGGAGTTCGCCAGGGCGAAGTCGAATCCGGCCTTGTCCTTGGCGTAGCACTGGCCGCCGCGGTAGTTCGGCAGGGTGTACTGCAGGCCGGGGAACGTGAGCTCCGCGGGGTTCGGCAGGACCGAATCCTTGTTGTACTTGCCGGATTCGAGGGCAGCCGCCGTGTCGATCAGCTTGAAGACGGACCCGGGAGCCATGAGCGCACCCGTCGGACCGGAGACGTTCTGGTAGAGGTTGATGCCCTTGGTGGCGTCCAGCTTGGCCTTGGCGGCCAGCGCGGCGTCGCTGTCCAGGGTGGCCACCGTGTTGGGGTCGTAGGACGGCTTCGAGACCATGGCCAGGATCGCGCCGGTCTTGGGGTTCTGGACCACGGCATAGCCTTCGATGTCATCCGGAAGGAGATCGTAGGCGAGCTTCTGGATCTTGGGGTCGATCGTCGTCTCGACGTTGGCGCCCTGCGGCTGCTTGCCGAGGAACAGCTGACGCACGCGCTCCAGGAACTGCTGGTCCGAGTCACCCGTGAGAGCGCCGTTGAGTTCGCGCTCCAGGCCGGTGGATCCGGCGCTGCCATTGGTCGAGAAGTACCCGGTGATGCCCGCGTAGAGGGCCCCGCCCGGGTAGCTCCGCTTCGACTTGCAGGACTCGGTGCCGGGCACCGACTCCGCGATCGGCTGGCCGCCGGCCAGGATGGTCCCTCGGTCGCTGCAGAGGTTCCGCTGAAGAGCACGGTCATTCAGGGCGTTGGTGCTCAGGTCCTGAGCGCCGACCACCTGGATGTAGCTGACGGCCCCGAAGAGCAGGGCGAAGAGCGCCACGGTGGCGATCCAGGCGTTGCGGATGGACTGATTCACGGGTGCACCTCCTGACCGCTCGGTGCGGTGCTCGGTGTGCCGCTCTGCGCGGTGCCCAGGGCGGGGGTGGTGGGCCGGGACGGGGCCTCGGCGGTCGCCGAGGGACCCGACACGGGAGCCTCACCGTCACGCAGCGGGCTGGTGTCGACCGGGCCGCGGGCCACATTGGAGATCATGAGCAGAACTCCGGCGACGATCCAGTTGGCCAGCAGGGAGGACCCGCCGGCGGCGAGGAACGGGGTGGTCAGGCCGGTCAGCGGGATGAGGCGCGTGACGCCGCCGATGACCACGAAGCACTGGACGGCCATGACGAAGGAGAGCCCGACGCCGAGCAGCTTGCCGAAGGAGTCCCGTGTCCCGAGTGCCGCGCGGAAGCCGCGGGTGATGAGCAGGAGGTACAGCAGGATCATGGCGGACAGGCCGATCAGGCCGAGCTCCTCGCCGAACGAGGCGATGATCATGTCGCTGTTGGAGAAGGGGACCCGGTTGGGCTGTCCCTGGCCGAGGCCGGTGCCGAACACGCCGCCGTCGGCCATCCCGAAGAGGCCCTGGACGATCTGGTAGCTGCCGCCGAGATCGCGGTTGTAGATCTCAGGGTCGAAGGCGTTGGACCAGCTCTCCATGCGGTACTTCACATGCGAGAACAGCTGTGCCGCCACGACGCCGGCCACCGCGATGAGGACCACGCCGATGATGACCCAGCTGACGCGGCCCGTGGCCACGTAGATCATCACCATGAACAGGCTGAAGAACATGAAGGACGTGCCCATGTCCCGCTGGAGCACCAGGATGCCGATGCTGACGGCCCACGCCGCGAGCATGGGGCCCATGTCCCGGAAGCGAGGGAACTGGAGCTTGCCCACCTTGCGGCCGGCCAGCAGGATCAGGTCGCGGTTCACCGAGAGGTACCCGGCGAAGAAGATGGCCAGGGTGATCTTTGCGATCTCGCCGGGCTGGAACGTGAACGGGCCGAGCTTGATCCACAGATTGGCGCCGTTGATCTCACCGGCCGACAGACCGGGCACCAGGGGGAGCACCAGCAGCACGGCACTCGCGGCCAGCGAGATGTAGGTGAAGCGCCGCAGCCGGCGGTGGTCCTTGAGGAACCAGATCAGGACGATCGTGCACACGACCGCGATGAGGGTCCAGCGCAACTGCGTGTTGCCGACGTCGCTCTTGGGGCCGTCGAGGCGGTGGATCATGGCCAGGCCGAGGCCGTTCAGGGCGACGACGATCGGAAGAATGAACGGATCGGCATACTTTGCGCGGAAGCGCAGGGTCATATGCACCGCGAGGGATGCAACGACCAGGAGGATCGACTGGAACCAGAAGTCCTTGTTGAAGGAATCCGGGTTGTTGATGCCGACCATCACGCTGGCGCCGATCCCGACCAGGAGGGCGAGGACCAGGAGCACCAGCTCGATGTTGCGGCGAGGCTTCACGACCGGCTGGGTGGCGACTGCTGAACTCATCGGGCACCTCCACAGGCGGCGGGCGTGGACGGCGTGGCCGACGGCGATGCCGCAGCGGACGGTTTCGCGGTGGCCGAAGAGCTGGGCTTCGGGGTGGCCTTGGCCGGGCTAGCGGAGCTCTTGGCGCTCGGGATGGCGGACGGCGACGGGGATCCCGTGGGGCACTGACGCTCGTCGAAGTCGTGGCCGAGGCTGAGGTTGCGGACCACCAGTTCGGCGTCCGGAAGGTCGCGCGCCGGAATGGTCTCCTTCACCCGCTGCTGGGAGAACGACGGCAGGCTGCTCACCTGGATCTCGGTCACCGAGTGCACGGTAGAGAGCTTGATGGGTCCCAGTTGCTGTGAGACGCCGTTGTAGATGGCCACGCGGCCGTCCACCTCGCCCACGTAGTAGCGGGTCTGGGTCCAGGCGTACCCGAACCAGAGGCCCACACTGACGACGGCGAGCACCACGAGAGTGACGACCCAGCGGAACCAGCGACGGCGCGGCCTCCCCACGGGCGCGGCCGCTTCCTCGTCAGCCACCGCGTCCGCGCTCTCCTGCCGGTGCGTGAGGACGGTCGCCGCGCGCCGTGCGACGGCGCGTCCGGCGATGTTGGGGATCTTGCCGGTCTCGAGGGCCAGCGCCGCGGCTCCGACGAGTTCGTGCGGCCGGGCCTCGAGTTCCAGGCGGAGGACCTCCGCCGTGAGGTGCGCGCCGAGATTGGGGTCGGTCCGGGTGTCCTCGGCCGGCGCCGGGGTGAGGAGGACCGTGTTGACGCCCTCCTGAAGGGCGGGAACGGGGCCGGGATTCCCGGACTTCGGCTCCGCGGCGCGGGACGGATCCGTGAGATCGGCCTCGGCAGCGATGCTGCCACCGTCTTCGGCGCCGACGGCCGTGGTGGTGGCTGCCGCGGAGGAGGCCGCGGCGTCGTCGGCGATGATGTCCAACACGATCACGGTGACGTTGTCCGGGGAACCGGCGGCGAGCGTGAGTTCGATGAGCTGATCGGCGGCGCGGGACACGGACGCGGTCCCGCGGACCACCGCCTCCACCATGTGGTGCGGGACGAAGTTCAGGCCGTCGGAGCAGAGGAGCCAGCGGTCGCCTTCGCGGGCCTCGAGTTCGTTGAGATCGAGTTCGGGGCTGGCATCCACATCGCCCAGGACGCGCATGAGCACGTTCTTGTGCGGGTGGGTCTCGGCTTCCTCGGGGCGCAGGCGGCCTTCGTCGACCAGGCGCTGCACGAAGGTGTGGTCGACGCTGACCTGCTCGAACGCGCCGTCGCGGAGACGGTAGGCGCGGGAGTCGCCGATGTGGGCGTAGTTGAGCTTGCCGTCGGCCAGGAGCAGCGCGGTGACGGTGGTGCCCATGCCGGCAAGGAGCGGATCGACGTGGACGAGCTGGGAGAGGATCGAGTTCGCGGTCTGGATCTCGTCGGCCAGGACCGTGCCGGCGTCGCCGTCGTAGTCGTCATGGTCGAGGTGGATCAGATCGAGGACGGTGGAGGCGGAGGCGACGTTGCCGCCCGCGTGGCCGCCCATGCCGTCGGCCACCACGGCCAGGTGGCGCCCGGCGTACGCGGAGTCGTCGTTCTTGGCGCGCACGAGCCCCACATCGGACCGTGCGGCATAGCGCATGACCAGATGCGGCCGGGTCCCCTCAGGGCCCAGCTCTGCGTTCTTCTCCTCGGATGCCAAGGTCACGGCCTCAATTCGATGACCGTCTTGCCGATCCGGACGGGGACGCCCAGCTCAACGGGAAGCGCTCGGGTGAGCTGCTGATCGCCGAGATAGGTGCCGTTCGTGGAGCCGAGGTCCTCGATGAACCAGCGGCTGCCCTGCGGGAAGAGGCGTGCGTGACGTCCCGAGGCGTAGTCGTCCTCGAGGACCAGCGTGGCTTCCTGGGCGCGGCCCAGAAGGATGGGGCTGGACGCCAGGTCCAGGTGGGTTCCCGCGAGGGGGCCCTCGGTGACCACGAGGTGGCGGGCCTGCTGGCGGGCCACGGGAGCCTGGGCCTGAGCGAGTTCGGGGTGTTTGCGGAGCTGGCGTGCGGTGAGGGCGCCGGTCTTGGCCGTGCCGCCGATCATGAGGTCCCGGCGCATGGCCGAGACGATGCTGAAGATCAGGACCCAGATCAGCAGGAGGAAGCCGAAGCGGAGGGCCGTGACGGTCAGATCGCTGAGTTCATTCATGCGTTCCTCCCCGGGTCGACGGGAATGAGTTGACGGGAATGAGCCGGAAGATCATGCGGGTGCGTCCCATGGTGATGACCGAGCCGTCCGTCAGCTCCATGCTGCCGTTCAGCCGCTGGCCGTTGATGTAGCTGCCATTGGTGGACCCCAGGTCCACGGCCCAGCTGGCATTGCCCTGGGTGCGGATCTCGAGGTGCCGACGGGAGACGCCGGTGTCATCGACGGGGATGTCGGCGTCGGAGGCGCGTCCGAGGATGATGCTGGCCGCATTCAGCGAGTAGCGCTGATCGTTCAGGTCCAGGACCGGCTGGACCTGGGTGGGCGCGCGCTCGGGAGCCGACGGCGGCACGTGCCCGCGGGACGGCGACGGCGCCGAGCCCTGGGACTTGTCCGCGCGGGACTGGACGGTCACGTCGCCGGGTTTGAGCGTGGGTTCGCGGACGAAGGCCACGCGCACCGGCCCGGGGAGCGTGTACCCCTGGCTCTTGGCGTGGGCGATGACGACGTCGCACAGCTCCTCGGCGAGGGCCGTGCCCCAGTCCTCGGCGCGGGCGTAGTCGGTCTCGCCCAGGAGGACTTCGAAGCTGTTGGGGGCGATGCTCCGGCTCGTGGAGACGGTCAGCACCTTGTTGTCCATTTCGCGGCGCAGGAGGCTGGCGATCTCCACCGGCTGCAGCTGAGCCTTGGAGCCACCGCTGAAGACGCCACGGACGGCCTTTTCCAGGCCGCGTTCAACACGGTCGAGCAAGCCCATGACGTACTCCTTTCCTCTCGGTTCCTGAGGGACATCACCCAGGGACGGCCGACGGCGAAGTGCCGGCCATTGAATCCGATACTACTGTCCAGGCTCCTTCAGCCCCTACCCCGGAGCGCCTTAAACGCCTCGAAACGGCAGAACTCCCAGCAACTTCCCACCGGGTCTCCGCCCTGAGGGGGAGGGGCCGGATGCCAGTGGTGGGGCGGCGGAACAGGGGGCACGGAGGGTGTGGTCCGCCCGCCGAGGGGAAGGGGCGGAACCCGATTTCACATTCCGGCTCCCTCATGGTTATGATTGTTCCCGTTGCTTTCACCGGTCACGGGGAAAGCGAAGTGCGCGCGAGTGGCGGAACGGCAGACGCGCTGGCTTCAGGTGCCAGTGTCCGAAAGGGCGTGGGGGTTCAAATCCCCCCTCGCGCACAAAGGGAAACTCCCGGTTCAGTGAACCGGGAGTTTTTTGTTGTCCGGAAGGTGTCCGGCGCGAGGTGGAGACGTCCGGCGACCGGTCCACAGGGTTCAGAATCAACCCGTGAAGAGCCGGTCCAGATGGGCGTCGATGGCGTTCAGTGCCGCCGCGGGTTGGATCACGCCCAGCTCGAGGAGCGGGGTGAATCCGGTCAGTGACAGGATCAGATCGGTCTCGATCTCCAGATCGCGGTCTTCGTCGATCCGTCCGTCCGCGATGGCCTGCCGCAGCAGTTCGCGGACCATCGAGCGGCCCTCACGCAGTCCAACGCCGGCTTGGTTTCTGAGGGTCTCATCGTGCAGCGCCTCCAGAACGTAGGCGGCGTTGAGGCGACTGGATGCGCGCGCCTCGGGGTGCAACGGAAGCATCTCGGCGAGGACCAGCCGGAGCACCTGCCGTGGATGGGGCTGCCCGCCCAGCGTGGGCAGGCTCCCGGCGATCCGGTCTGAGGTCGCCTTCGCGTCGAATTCCATGGCGAAAGTCAGCATCGCGGTGCGGGACGAGAAGTAGTGCTGCAGCTGCCCGAGGGAAACCCCGGCTTCCTGCGCCACCTCTCGCATCGTGGCCTTCGACCAGCCGTCGCGGTCGACGACCCGCCACAGCGCATGGGCGATCGCCTCCCGGCGCTCACGACGATCAACCAGTTTCGGCATGTGGATCCCTTCGTTTCAATACAAGTGACATAATACAGGTGACTGGTAAAGATTGGCTGCCTGCGTCAGGAGGAATCATGGCCGACCGTGACACTCCCTCATCGTTCTACAACCCTCATGCTTTCGTCTTCGATCCGGAAGTCGTGATCGCTCTCATGGCTGACGCCAGAATCCGTCAGGCGACTGAACGTGGAGACTTCGACAACCTGCCCGGCATGGGCAAGCCCCTTGACCTCTCCCTGTACGACGACCCGGATTGGTGGCTGAAGAATCTCCTGCGGCGGGAGGGGTTCAGACCGCCCCTGCCGCCGTCCATTCAGCTGCGGAAGGATGACGCCGCGCTGGACGGTGAACTCGACCGCATGTTCAGCCGGACTGAGGTCAGGCGTGAGGTGGAGGAGTTCAACGAGCGCGTGATCCGCGCCCGGTACCAGTTGCCGTCGGGTCCTCCGCTCATCACCATGCCGCGCGACGTCGAGGCGACCGTCGAGGCGTGGGCTGAGCGGAAAGCGGCGCGGCTGGAAGAGGCCCGGGCCAGGGAGCGTGAAGAGAGGGAGCGGAGAGAGGAGGAGCTCCGTCGGCGCCGTTCGGCACGTCGCCGTCGTCTGTGGTTCGGCCGCCGCTGAAAAGTCCCGCGCCACCCGTTGACACCCGGTGTGCCGCGCGTCACGATTGAGTTACTTGCAAAAAGCAAGTGCCATCACAGCATCGGAGTATCGACGTGAGCACCATGATTTTCGTGAACCTGCCCACCAGCGACCTGGATCGGGCCAAGACCTTCTACACCTCCCTCGGCTTCACCATCAACCCGCTTTTCACCGATGAGAACGCGGCCTGTGTGGTGCTGGACGAGAATGTCTTCTTCATGATCCTGCGGCGCGAGTTCTTCTCCACCTTCACCACGCGTGAGCTGGTGGACCCCGCCACCCAGGTCCAGGTCCTCAATGCGATCAGCCGCGACTCCCGCGACCACGTGGACAGCACCGCCGAGGCGGGCCTGGCCAACGGCGGCAAGGAGCACCGCGACCCCCAGGATCTCGGCTTCATGTACTCGCGCTCCATCGAAGACCCGGACGGCAACATCCTCGAGTTCGTCTACATGGAGCCGCAGGCCGTGGAGAACGGCCCGGGCGAGCACGTGGCCGAGCAGGCGGCCGGCTGAAGGAACTGACGACAAGGAGGAACGCATGGCCGCGCGGAATTACGGCCAGTACTGCGGTGTGGTGCGGGCCCTGGAACTCGTGGGGGAACGGTGGGCGCTGCTCATCGTCCGGGATCTTCTGGTGGGCCCGCGCCGCTACTCCGATCTCAAGAACGGCCTGAGCCGCATCCCCACGAACATCCTCAGCGACCGGCTCAAGGAGCTCCAGGCCGCGGGACTCGTGCGGCGTGTTCCCGTGCCCCGCTGCGGGCTGGTCTACGAGCTCACCCCCTACGGCCGGGAGCTCGAGGACGTGGTGCTGGCGCTCGGACGCTGGGGGTTCAAGGCCATGGGGGAGCCGCGTGAAGGCGATGAAGTCACCGCGGACTCCCTCACCATGGCGTTGCGGACCGCGTTCGACGCCGAAGCTTCCGCGCGCATCCCCGCGACGGTGTTCACCCTCCACCTGGGGGACGTCACGCTCGTGGCGCGGGCGGCGGACGGGCGGCTCGACGTCGTCGGCGGGGCGGGGGCGCCGGAGGCGTCAGACGAGTCGGACGCCGTCGAATTCGCCGCGGGACCGCAGCTGCGCGAGCTGATCGCCGGGACGCTGTCCCCGGACGAGGCGCAGCACTCCGGCGCCCTTCACGTGCTCGACGGCGACGCGCGCCTCCTCGAGCGCTTCACCTCGCTCTTCCACCTGGACGGCGCGGTGGCCGCCTAGGCGGGCGACGTCGCGGGGAGCAGCGCCCGGAAGCCGCCGATCAGCGCATCCAGGCCCATCGTGAAGGCCCGGTCCGGATTGCTTCCGCCTTCGGCCTCCTCGAAGCTGGCCACGGCCGAGGTGAAGTGCGGGGTCCGCTCGCCCTCGGAGCCGGTGCTGAAGATGTCCGCGGGCGCGGTCGCGTCGTAGGCCGAGCCGAAGATGAAAGACTCCAGGGCGACGATGGCCGGGACGATCCGCGCCTCCGGGAAGCCCGCCTGGCGGAATCCCGCGCTCACCGCCTCATACATGGCCAGGGTGCGCGGAGCGTCGGTCACGGGCAGGACCGCGATGATCGGGATGAGCGGAGTGTGCTGCGCGAAGACCTCGCGGTAGCTCCAGGCCCAGTGCCGGACGGCGTCCTCCCACGGCTCGCTCTCGAAGGCGCTCACATCCACCTGTGCGGCGAGGTGGTCCTCCACCAGGATGAGGATCTCCTGCTTGTTCGTGACGTGGTTGTAGAGCGCGGAGGGGGAAACCCCCAGCTTCTTCGCCATGGCGGACATCGTGAGGCCCTCGTACCCCTTGACCGTCACCAGTTCCAGGGCGGCCTGGACGATCGACTCATGGGTCAGGACGGCCTTGATGGGCCGGCCCACGCGCCGACGGGGGGCCTGGTCCTCGGTGCTGGGGGTGCTCATGGGGATCCTCGTTCTTCAAGTCTGGGGCTTGCACCACTCTAGCGGGACGAACATCTGTGGCCGGGGGTCTTTTGCGGGACGGGTCACATGGGTTATAGTCATTCTAAATGAATGGTGTTCATTTAGTGACGATGGTCACGGCACCACTGACCCATCCACTTGGAGGAAAAATGCTCACTCTTGATCGCGACGTCGTGATCGTCGGCGCCGGCCCGTCCGGCCTGACCGCAGCCCGTCGACTCAAGAAGGCCGGCCTGAGCGTGGCCGTCCTGGAAGCGCGCGACCGTGTGGGTGGGCGCACCTGGACCGACACCATCGACGGCGCCATGCTCGAAATCGGCGGCCAGTGGGTCTCCCCGGACCAGACCGCGCTCATGGAACTCCTCGACGAGCTCGGCCTTGAGATGTACTCCCGCTACCGCGAGGGCGAGTCCATCTACCTGGGCGCCGACGGCAAGCTCAGCCGCTACACCGGCGCCAGCTTCCCGGTGAGCGAGGAGACCGCGGCTGAGATGGACCGCCTCACCGCCATCATGGACGAGCTCGCCGCCGAGATCGGCGCCGAGGAGCCCTGGGCCCACGCGAAGTCCCGTGAACTCGACACCATCTCCTTCCACCACTGGCTGCGCCAGAACTCCAGCAACGAAGAGGCCTGCAACAACATCGGCCTGTTCATCGCCGGCGGCATGCTGACCAAGCCGGCACACGCCTTCTCCGCGCTCCAGGCGATCCTCATGGCCGCCTCCGCCGGTTCCTTCTCCAACCTCACGGATGAGGACTTCATCCTGGACAAGCGCGTGGTGGGCGGCATGCAGCAGGTCTCCCTGCTCCAGGCCGCGGAACTGGGCGACGACGTCGTCCTGGATTCCCCGGTCCGCACCATCAACTACACCGAGGACGGCAACGGCGGCTACAAGGTCGTGGCCGAGTCCGACCGCGCCGTGGTCAACGCCCGCTTCGTCATCATGGCCGTGCCGCCGAACCTCTACAGCCGCGTGTCCTTCAACCCGCCGCTGCCCCGTCGCCAGCACCAGATGCACCAGCATCAGTCCCTGGGCCTGGTCATCAAGGTCCACGCCGTGTACGAGACCCCGTTCTGGCGTGAGAAGGGCCTCTCCGGCACCTGCTTCGGCGCGGATGCCATCGTCCAGGAGGTCTACGACAACACCAACCACGAGGATCCCCGTGGCACCCTGGTGGGCTTCGTCTCCGACGAGAAGGCCGACGCCATGTTCGAACTGAGCGAGGAAGAGCGGAAGGCCGCCATCCTGGACTCCATCGCGGTGTACCTCGGCGAAGAGGCCAAGAATCCGTCCGTGTTCTACCTCTCCGACTGGGGCTCCGAGGAGTGGACCCGTGGCGCCTACGCCGCGAGCTACGACCTGGGTGGTCTGAGCCGCTACGGCAAGTCCCAGCACGACGCCGTGGGCCCGATCTACTGGTCCTCCTCCGACCTCGCCGCCGAGGGCTACCAGCACGTCGACGGCGCGGTCCGCATGGGTCAGAAGACCGCCGACCGCATCATCGCCGCGAATCAGGAGCTGCGCCAGGCCGAGTCGGCCCTGAGCCAGGCCTGATCCCCTGCACCTGAGGATCCCCGGCGCCGCACGGCGCCGGGGATCCGTGTAAAACGTCCCGGCCCGTGCCCAGGGCCGGGGCACGCCTCGCAACAGGCACCTGACGCCGCACCGGAGCTGACTCCCCGGTGCGGCGTCGGCGTTTAACGCGGGCGCCGTGTGTGTCGCGGGCCGGCGCTCAGAGCGCCGCGAGGTCCTCCCGCAGGGCGCGGACGACGGCGGTGGCGCGGCCGGCGTCGGGCTCCATCCAATTGCTGAGGTAGCCGAAGCCGATGCCCTGCTCGGGTTCGGCGAAGCCCAGCTGCCCACCCGCGCCGTAGTGGCCGAAGCCGGCCGGACCGAGGAGGTCCTGGTCGACGCCCGGCAGCTGGAAGCCCGCGGCGAACCGGTCCTCTCCGGGGCCGGGGATGTCGAGCTCCAGCGGCCCCTCGCTCACGACTGTGAGCGCGTCGGCCAGGGCGGCGTCACCGAGGAGGCGCGCGCCGTCGTCGTGCACCGTTGCCGACCAGAAAGCGGCCAGGGCGCGAGCCGTGGTGATGCCACCCGCGGCCGGGAATTCGTTGCGGTGGAAGAGGGGGTCGTTGGCGCCGGTGTCCTCACCCACAAGGGTCGCCGGCAGGGCGCCGCCCAGCTCCGGACCGTGGGCGGCGAAGGGATTGGGCAGGGACAGGCGGTCCTGAACGCCCCGCAGGTAACCCTCCGACAGGCTGATGTGGGCCACCCGGTGCTCCTCCGCGGTCGGCAGGCCGAGCCAGCCCTCAGGATGCACCGGACCGAAGACCTCGGCGAAGTACTCGCCCGCGGTCTTGCCCGTCACGCGGCGGATCAGCTCGCCGCTCAGCCAGCCGTGCGTGATCGAGTGGTAGGCGTATCCGGCGCCGGGCTCCCAGAGGGGTTCCTGGTCCGCCAGCAGGGCCGTCATGAACTCCCAGTCCAGCACCTGCTCCCGCGTGAGTGGCACCCGCACCGCGGCGAGACCACCGCGGTGCCCGAGCGCCTCCCGCACCGTGAGCCGGTCCTTGCCACGCGCTCCGAACTCCGGCCAGTAGGTGGCGAGAGGCGCGTCGTAATCGACCAGACCCTGCTCCGCCAGCCGGGCCACGAGCACGGACGCCAGCCCCTTGGTGCAGGAGAAGATGACCGCGGCGGTGCCCTCCGCCCAGGGCTCCGCCGTGCGGGCGTCCTTCACCCCGCCCCAGAGATCCACCACTTTCTCGCCGCCGCGGTAGACGGACAGGGCCGCGCCCATGTCCGGACGGCCCTCGAAGCCCTCCACGAACGCTTGCCGGGTGCGCTCGAATCCGGGCGCGGCGGCGCCGTGAATGGCCGGGGTGGACAGGGGCCGGGTGGCGGTCATGGGGTTCCTTCCGGAGGTGTCGGCACGTGATGTTCAGACGGTACAGGGTCCCACCGGCAGCCGGTCCGCGTACCCTTGATCCCATGCGAGTGAAGATGTGCAGTATCCATGTGACCGACCCCGCCGCGGCCCACGCCGTCTACACCGAGAAGTTCGGTTTCGACACCCTGATGGCGATCCCTGAGGCTAATCTCTTCATCGTCCAGGACGCCTCCATCCCGGGCGGCCCGGGCCTGCTGCTCGAACCGAGCGACAACCCCATCGGCGAGGACTACCGCTCCCGCGTCTACGAAGCCGGGATGCCGGCGATCGTGTTCGGGGTCGACGACGTCGCCGCCGAGGCCGAGCGTCTCGCGGCCGCCGGACTGCGCGTGGTCGGCGAGCCCGTCGTGGACCCGTCCGGGACCTACGTGGACGTGGACGACTCCTGCGGCAACCTCATCCGCCTGCACCAGGACTGATGTGGATTCCCTGACCTTCCTGTACGTCCCCGGTGTCACCCCGGGGAAGTGGATCCGCCGCTGGGAAGAGCGGATGCCGGAGATCGCGCTGGAGCGCCGCCTGGTGGACGACGACGCCGACGCCACCCTGGCGTTGCTGGACGCCGGCGAGGCAGAGCTCGCGTTCGTCCGCGTCCCCGCCGGGACCGCCGCCACGCTGCGTGACGGGCGTTTCGCGATCCCGCTCTACGAGGAGCAGCAGGCCGTGGTGGCCGCCAAGGGCCACGAGATCGCGGCCTTCGAGGAGCTCGCCCTGGAGGACTTGGAGGGCGAGACGCTCCTCGACAACTCCCGCGAAGGTCTGCAGGCGCTGGGCGGGCTGGAGATGGCGCTGGAGGTCGTGGCCAGCGGCGCCGGGCTCCTGGTCCTGCCGCTGCCCGAGGTACGGCACCTGAACAATCCGGACGTCGTGGCCCGGCCGCTGCACGACACCGCCCCGAGCGAGATCGTCCTGGTGTGGCGGCAGGACGCGGATTCGGACGAGATCCAGGAGTTCGTGGGGATCGTCCGCGGTCGACGTGCGGATTCCGGCCGGCAGCCCTCGGTGAACCAGGAGCAACAGGCACAGGCGGCCAAGGCCCGGAAGACCCGCAGCGCCGTGGCGGGAGCTCACGGGGCGTCCAGGGGCAAGGGCGGCGCCCAGAAGGGGCGATCCGGCGGGAAGCCGGGCCCGGGGAAGCCGGGTGGGGGCAAGGGGTCAGGTCGCGGGCGCGGCAAGCCGCCGTCGTCGGGCCGTAAGGGCCGCTGAGACTGCGCCTGCCTGCTCGTTAAACGCCGAGTTCGGGGGTTCGTTCCGGTTTCGTGGTGTGCAGACCACGGTTTCGGAAGGAACCCCCGAACTCGGCGCTTAAGGCGTCGGGGCGGTGTGCGTCAGACGGCCGCGGGGACCTGCTCCGGCTCGCTGTCCGTCGCGGCCTCGGTGGCTGCCCGCTCGCCGTCGCGTTTCTTGCGGCCCTTGCCGTAGCGGAAGTGGAAGAACACGTAGCAGGCCACCGTGAACGGGACGCCGATGTAGAGGGCCGCGACCTGGGTGGGGTCGAAGGCGATGCCGACCATCGAGGCGAAGCAGGCCGTGAACGCCAGGATCGGCACGAGCGGGAAGAACGGCGCCCGGTACGGCAGGGTGCGCACGTCGCCGCCGTTGCGGACGAACGCCCGGCGGTGGAAGAAGTGCGACGCCGCGATGGACATCCACACGGCCACCGTGGCGAACGCGGCGATCGAGATGAGCACCAGGTACACCGTGGTCGGGGCGACGATGCTGCTGACCAGGGACGCCAGACCGCCCACGAGGCTGACCAGGAGCGCGATCATCGGGATGCCCCGCTTGGTGAGCTTCGCGAAGGCCTTGGGGGCGTGGCCCTCGTCCGCCAGGGAGAACAGCATGCGGGCACAGGAGTACAGGCCGCTGTTGCCGGCGGAGAGCAGTGCGGTGATGACCACGAAGTTCATGATGTCCGCGGCGTATGGGATGCCGAGTTCGGAGAACACCGTGACGAAGGGGCTCTCGTCGAGGCCGGCCTTGTCGTACGGGATGGTGGCCGCGATGACGGTGATCGCGCCGATGAAGAAGATGACCAGACGGAGCACCGTGGTGCGCATGGCGCGGGGCACGCTGCGGACGGGGTCGGCGGTCTCACCAGCGGCGACGCCGATCAGCTCGGAGCCGGAGAACGCGAAGAGCACCGCGAGCACGGTGACCATCACACCGGTGAAGCCGTTGGGGAACAGGCCGCCCGGGGTGTTGAAGTTCTCGAAGAGGTGCGGGTAGTGGCCCTGCGCGGCCGGGTGGAAGCCGATCAGCGCGGCGCCGCCCAGAATGATCAGGCCGACGACGGCGGCGACCTTGATCATGGCGAACCAGAACTCGCTCTCGCCGAAGACGCGGGAGGAGATGGCGTTCATGGTGAACAGCACGGCGGCGAAGATCAGGCAGAAGATCCAGACCGGCACGTCCGGGAACCAGCGCTGCATCATGACGCCGGCCGCCGTGAACTCGGAGCCGATGGCCACGGCCCAGGTCAGCCAGTACAGCCAGGCGGTGGTGAAGCCGGTGGCGGGGCCCATGGTGCGGGCGGCGTAGATGTGGAAGGCGCCGGAGACCGGGTACGCGATGGCCAGCTCACTCAGACAGGCCATCACGAGATACACGACGACGGCGCCGATCAGGTAGGCGAGCACCGCGCCGAGGGGGCCCGCCTGGGAGATCGTGTAACCGGAGCTGACGAAGAGGCCGGAGCCGATCACTCCGCCGAGTCCGATCATCACCAGGTGCCGGGTGTCCATGGACCGCCGGAGCCCTTGCTGAGGTGGTTCGGGCGTCGATTCCTTCACGCCGGATTCGTGGAGCGGGACAGCGCTCATGGATCCTCCAGGGGGTGGTGCAGCGGTGAAACGGGCGCGGGGAAGCCGCCGGTCAGGACCGGATTCTGCAAGGGTTGCGGTTTCAGGGTAGGGGTTCAGCGTTCCCTGCGACCATGTTGGTGATCAAGCTAACACCGGGCGCCCGGAGGCCTGAGAGCTTCGCCACGGCGGTTAAGGATCCTCAAGGAAGGGCCGCGTGGAAGCGGTTTGAGCAACAGGAGACCTGATGCTCGCCGCTCAATGTTTCAAGCATTGCTGATGAAAGGTGCTATCGTTCCCCGCCGTTCGAGGGGGAGGGTCTGTTGCGGGTTCCGGGGCGTGGGCGGGGCGCGGCAGGGCGCGGTCAGTCCTTGAGCGGTTTCCGCGCCAGCCAGGCCGCCACGATCGCGCCGGAGATGTTGTGCCACACCGAGAACACGGCCGAGGGCAGGGCTGCCAGCGGACTGAAATGCGCATTGGCCAGGGTGGCCGCCAGCCCCGAGTTCTGCATGCCCACCTCGAACGCCAGGGCGCGCCGGGCGCGGCTGTCCAGGCGGCCGATCTTCCCGGCCAGATACCCCAGTCCCAGGCCGAAGCCGTTGTGCAGCACCACGGCCAGGAAGACGATGCCGCCCGCCGCCAGGAGCTGGGACGCGCTGCCTGCCACCACCACGGCGACGATCAGCGAGATCACCACGGCCGACGCCCACGGCAGGGCGGGCAGGATCCGGGCCACGGCGTTCTTGAGGAAGAGCCGCGCGAGCAGACCTGCGACCACCGGAAGCAGCACCGTCTTGAGGATGTCGAGAACCATGCCGCCGGCGTCGATGTGGAGGAAGGACCCTGCCAGCAGGAGCGTCAGGGCCGGGGTGACGAGGGGTGCGATCAGGGTCGAGACCGAGGCGACCGCCACGGACAGCGCGACGTCGCCCTTCGCCAGGAACGCCATGACGTTCGACGCGGTGCCGGACGGCGCGCAGCCCACGAGGATGACGCCGACGGCCAGCTCGGGCGGCAGGTGCAGGAGCATGGCGATGGCCCACCCCGCACCCGGCATGATCACGTAGTGCGCCACGATCCCGAGCAGCACCGCCCACGGGCGCCGGGCCACGGAGGCGAAATCCGGGGGCGTGAGGGTCAGGCCCATGCAGAACATGATGACGCCCAGCAGGTACGGCACGGACGGCGCCAGCGGCTTGAAGACGGCGGGCGCCGCGAACCCCGCGACGCCGGCCGCGAGGACCAGGAGCGGGAACACCGTCACCGCCAGGCGGGCCACCTTCGCTTCGGCGGCCAGGGCGGGATTCTCCAGTGAGGTGCTGTCCGTGGGCATGCCCTCATGCTGGCACGACGGCGGGTGGGAGCCAAAGCGCGGCCCGGCGCCCGGCGTCGCCATCCCCAGCGCCCGGCGCCCACGGAGCCGGGTGCGACTTGCCCTCCGCGGTACGCCGGTTGACTCTCGGTGCCCGAACGAGGGGCCTGTTCTTGTTGGGGCCCGCCCCCGGATCAACCATGAAGTGACGTGGATAACACCCATGGCCGTGCGCGGGAGCACCTCGCGGACCGCCGAGGACCGGGAGGGACACTGTGACCACAACGACCGACACCGACTCCGACGACTGGCGGACCTACGACGAATTCGCCGCGGGCATCGACAGCTACCGGCTGCCGTCCGCGAACCTGACCGGCACCGTCCTGGACGTCACCCTCGACGACGGCACGAACCTGCTGCTGTCCTTCGGGGAGCACCAGGTCAGCTGGCGTGCCGAGGGCCGGATTCAGGAGAACGGCGCCACCGACCCCTACGACGCGGTCGCGGTGCGGGAGGACGTCTTCTTCGTCAATCTTCCGCTCGAAAGCCGGGAGCGGGAGTCGCTCACTCTCGTCTACTCGGCCTCAACCCACCGGGCCACCGCTGTGCGCTCGCGGATCGCGGCCGAGGCGGTCGATGGCACGCCGCAGGTGCAGCAGGACTTCTGGGCCGGCGTCGTCGGCGGCGGGGAGGCGACGGGCGGGGCGCCCGGCCCGAGCCGCGACCTGATCGGCAAGCGCAACATCTACCGCTACAGCCCGGAACACCTCTACGAACACGTCTACATCTCCAGCCGGCGCTACGCCTGGCAGTGCCTTCAAGGCGTGCAGCGCGGCCACGGGGACATGGACCTCTCCACCGTGTGGAAGTTCGACGACGGCCTGTACCTCTTCTGCTTCCGCGAGTTCCGGATCGCGGTGGCGAGCGTCTGGCTGCACGACCTCGGCTACCAGCTCCGGACCACGGGGATCTTCCTCGGGCTCAACGGGGCGGGCGAGTCCGAGCACTCACGGGCCGGGGGCCACATCTATCCGCTGGGGTCCGTGTCCTATCCCGATGAACAGCCGGTCTGAGCCGTCGTCGCGGCCCGGAGCCGCCCCCACCCGACCGTCCGGCCTTGGCCCGGACGTCACCACCCCGGGCGAGAGCCCACGGACCGCCGCGATGGCGCGGCGGACAAGCAGGAGGAACACCATGAACAAAACAGCACTGGGCTCGCTTGCCGCCCTCGCCGCCGCGGCGCTCGTCCTCTCGGGGTGTTCCGGCGCGGACGGGGGAGGCGGTGGCGGCTCGATCGTCGTCGGCTCCGTCAACACCAAGTCCGGTGCGGCCACCTTCCCCGAATCCTCGTTGGCGGCGAAGGCCGTCTTCGACGCCTTCAACGACGCGGGCGGCCTGAACGGGAAGAAGATCGACTACAAGGCGCTCGATGACAAGGGCGACCCGGCCGGCGCCACCGCCGCGGCGCGGGAGCTCGTCGGGT
This sequence comes from Arthrobacter sp. RCC_34, assembly GCF_041360795.1. NCBI lineage: Bacteria > Bacillati > Actinomycetota > Actinomycetes > Micrococcales > Micrococcaceae > Arthrobacter > Arthrobacter sp. RCC_34. The sequence goes on from NZ_JBFUPW010000003.1 coordinate 432,611, forward strand.
CCGACGAGGCGGTCGCCATGGTCGGCTCCGCCAGCCTGCTCGAATGCGACCTCAACGCCAAGTACTACGAGCAGCAGGGCATCGTCTCGGTCCCCGGCATCGGCGTCGACACGGGCTGCTTCAACAACAAGAGCATCTCCCCGGCCAACGTCGGCCCCTACAACGACATGACCCTCACCCTCACCTACGGGTCCGAGGTCAAGAAACTCAACGACATCTGCATCCTGCTCGAGATCGCGGGATCCACACGGCCCAGCTACCAGGCCGCGATCGACAAGTGGACCGCCGCCACCGGGAAGAAGCCCAAGTACGTCGACGACACCGTGCCCTACGGCGCCGCGGACTACACGCCGTACATCGTCAAGGCACGCCAGCAGGGCTGCAAGGCGCTCGCCATCAACGGCGTGGAGCCGGACGCGATCGCCCAGGTCAAGGCCGCGAACGCCCAGGGCTGGAACGACGTCACCTGGCTCTTCCTGACCAGCACGTACAGCGAGAGCTTCGCCAAGGCCGTGGACAACGCCGGGGCCGGGATCTACGTCCCCGCCGAGTTCTACCCCTTCACGGAGCAGAGCGACATCACCAAGGAATGGCGCGATCTCATGACGAAGAACAACATCCCGCTCACCTCCTTCAGCCAGGGCGGCTTCCTCGCGGCGAAGCACTTCATCGAGGCGATCAAGACCATCAAGGGGGACGTCACGCGTGAGTCGGTGGCGAAGGCCCTCCGCGACGCCGCCCCGATGTCCAACCCGATGATCGGCGACCCGTACAAGTTCGGGCAGGTCCCCGCGGCCGGCTGGCCCATCGTGCTCAAGTCCGGCACGCATCGCTGGGAGAAGGCGGCCACCGACTGGCTGCGCCTTCCGAAGAGCTGAGGTCTCCGCATGCTTGAAGGCGCACTCTCCGGCCTCGCCGCCGGAGGACTCTACGCAGTGCTGGGGGTCTGTCTGACCCTCATGTCCCGGCTGGTCCGAGTGGTGAACTTCGCCCAGACGGCCACCGGGATGTTCGGCGGATTCTGCGCGGTGTGGCTCGTCACCCGTGGCGGACTGCCGGTGTGGCTGGGGTCGGTGATCGGGGTGCTGATCGGCGGTCTGCTGGCCGCGGCGATCGGCTGGATCGCCGCCACCTGGCTCTCCGAGGCGAGCACCACGAACCGGTCCGCCATGACGGTCGGCCCGCTCCTGCTCCTGGTCTCCCTGTCGTTCATCCTCTTCGGCAACAAGCCCCAGCCCTTCGCACCCCTGGTGCCCGGGCCGGCGCTCGTGGTCGGCGGGGTCGCCATCAGCTGGGTGGCCGTGGTCATGGTCGTCATGGCGGTCGCCGTCGCCGCCGCGGTGCACTGGCTGCTCACGCACACCAGCGTGGGGACGCGGCTGCGGGCGCTGAGCGAACGGCCGACGACGGCGGAGCTCCTGGGCATCCGCTCCCGTCCCCTGTCGATCGCGGTCTGGTTCGTCACCGGCGTCGTGAGCTCCTTCGCGATCATCCTGGTGGCGCCCTCCCAGGCGAACGACGCGACCAGCCTCGCGATGCTGATCGTGCCGGCCGCGGCGGCCGCCCTCCTGGGCGGTTTCCGTCGGCTGAGCCTCGCGGTGGTGGGCGGCCTGGTACTGGGGATGCTCTCCGGCCTGGTCGCCCAGATCGACGGGGTGGCCTTCATCCGCAACTTCCTGCCGTTCCTGCTCATCGTGATTCTGCTGCTGTGGACGCAGCGCAAGGAGGTGTGGGATGCAGCGCGTTGAAACGTTCTCCTCCCGGCCCTGGTTCCGCCTGGGCTGGCCCGTGCTGGTCGCCGCCGTGGCGATCGGCCTCGGCTCGGTGCTCAGCACCGCCCTGTCCGGGTACTTCGTGTTCCTGGGCGTCTCCGCGATCACCGCGGCGATCGCGATCCTCGGTCTGGGCGTGGTCACCGGCTCGGCCGGCATGATCGCGCTGTGTCAGATGACCTTCGCCGCGATCGGGGCGTGGGCGGTCGCGGGTCTCAACCTGATCAACGCGCCCGGCGGCTTCATCGTCTGGCTCCTGGCCGGAGGGCTCGCCGCGGGTGTCGCAGGCGTCCTGGTGGGGCTCCCGGCGCTGCGTCTGCGCGGTGTGAACCTCGCGGTCGTGACCCTGGGCTTCGCCGCGGCAGCGGACGTCACCCTGGTGCAGCTGCAGTTCCCGGGATCCGCGGACGGCGTGGCCGTGGCGCGGCCCGAACTCTTCGCCACGGACCGGAAGTACTTCTTCTTCAGCGTGATCGTGCTGACCCTCTGCGCACTCGGGGTCTTCTTCCTGCAGCGCAGCCGGATCGGTTCGAGCTGGAAGTCGGTGGCGTTCTCCGAGCGCGGCACGGCGTCCGCGGGCCAGAGCGTCCGCACGGCGAAGCTGACGGCGTTCGCCGTGAGCGCGGCCCTCGGCGGCATCTCGGGCGGGCTCCTGGCCGGTCAGGTGCAACTGCCCTTCGCCTCGAGCTTCACGCCCTTGCTGTCCCTGGCCCTGTACATCCTGGCGGTCATGTCCGGAGCGCACCTCATCGACATGGCGATCTTCGGAGGCATCATGTGGGTGGCGGTCCCGGAGCTGCTCAAACGGTGGGGCGTCCCGCAGGACTGGGGTTTCGTGATCTTCGGCCTGCTCGGCGTCCAGGCGCTGACCAGCGGTTCCACTCTCGGCGACGCCATCCGCGGCGCCCTGCGGCGCCGTCGTCGGGCGGCTCCGGAGCATGCCGTGCCGCAGCTCGCCGCCGCCGGTCCTGAGGAGGAAGCGGCGCCCGCCGCGCCGGCCCCCGTGCTCCAGGACGACGCCGGACAGGAAGCCCGCGAGCCCGTCCTCGTGGTGGAAGGCCTGAGCGTGCGGTTCGGCGAGCTCAAGGCGCTGGACGGCGTGTCCTTCAGCCTGCCGGAGAAGGGCATCATGGGGCTGATCGGGCCGAACGGCGCGGGCAAGTCCACTTTCGTGGACGCCCTCAGCGGCTTCCTGCCCCGGCACGGCGGCACCGTGCTCCTGGACGGCGCCGATCTGGCGGGCCTGACGCCCACCGAGCGCGCGCGGCGGGGCCTGCGGCGCAGCTACCAGCAGGACCGGGTCCCGCCCGAGCTCACGGTCGAGGCGTATCTGCGGTTCGTGGCCAGAACGCGGCTCAGCCGGGAGGAGATCGACGGGACGCTGGTGTTCTTCGGCTGCCCGCCCGCCACGGAGCGGCTCTCCGGCGTCGACGTCGGCACTCGGCGTATCGTCGAAGTCGCGGCCGCGGTGCTCGCCCGGCCGCGGGTCCTGATCCTGGACGAACCCGCCGCCGGCCTCTCCCACGAGGAGCACCTGGCCCTGGCGCAACGCCTCAAGGCCATCCCGGAACGGTTCGGCGTGGCCCTCATCATCATCGAGCACGACCTGGACCTGGTCCGTTCCGTCTGCCCCTGGCTCACGGTGCTGGACTTCGGCAAGGTCATCGCCTCCGGCCGGCAGGCCGAGGTCATGGCGGATCCCGCCGTGCTCGCCGCTTATCTCGGCACGACGGAGATGATCGCATGACCACTCTCACCCTCGACGGCGTCGCGGTCAGCCGCGGCGCCGGCCCCGTGATCTCCGGGGTCAGTTTCACCGTGAAAGCCGGCGAGGTTCTGGCCCTGGTGGGTCCGAACGGCGCCGGGAAGACGAGCCTGATCGAATCCATCTCCGGGGTGGTCACGAACTCCGCCGGATCGATCAGTCTCGGAGGCCAGCGGATCGACAAGCTCTCCCGGGTGCAGCGGGCGCGCCAGGGGATCGTGCACATCGAGCAAGGCCGGGCGGTGTTCCCTTCGCTCACCGTGCGGGAGAACCTCTCGCTGACGGCCCGCACCCCGCAGGCCCTCGCGGAGGCGCTCGAGAGCTTCCCGGAGCTGGAGAAGCGGATCGATTCCCCGAGCGGTCTCCTTTCCGGTGGCGAGCAGCAGATGGTGGTGCTCGCGCGGGCCTTCGCCGCGAAGCCGTCCTTCCTGCTCATCGACGAGATGTCCCTCGGCCTCGCGCCCGTGGTGTTCACCCGGCTCTTCCCGATCGTGGCGAAAATCGCGGCGACCGGTGTCGGCGTGGTGCTCGTGGAACAGTTCACCGAGCTGGCCCTGGGGCTCGCGGAACAGGCCGTCGTCGTCGCGGGCGGGGCCGTCAGCTACAGCGGGCCCGCCGCCCGTCTTCAGGACGATCCCGAGGTGCTGCACCGTGCGTACCTCGGCTGACCCCTTCGACCCCCTTTCAGGAGGCTCCTCATGACCGCAGATCTCGTCCTGCTCGGGACCATCCGGACCGCGGATCGCGCCCGGCCGCTCGCCGGGGCGCTCGCCGTCCGGGACGGGAGGATCGCCGCCGTCGGCACGCCCGAGGAGTTGCTGGCCGTCGCCGGACCCGACGCGGAGGTGCGGGAGCTGGGGAGCTCGGTGGTCTACCCGGGCTTCGTCGATGTGCACAACCATCACGCGCTCGCGGGGCGCGCGGAACTGTTCGAGCTCGTCCTGGAGCCCTCGCTGGGCCTCGAGGAGATCCTCGACCGCGTCCGCGAGAAGGCGGCCGGACTGCCGGAGGACGCGTGGATCGTCGGCGGCGTGATCGCCTCGACGCTGCTCACCTCGCTCGCGACCACCGCCACCCGGCGCCGCCTCGACGAGGCCGCCGGTGGCCGGCCTGTGATGCTCGCCGAGGACTCCCGGCACAACCGCTGGGCCAGCAGCCGCGCGCTCGAACTCGCCGGAATCACCCCCGAAACCATTCCCGCGGAGGGTGAGACGCTGCTCGACCCGGTGGACGGCACCCCCAGCGGCGTGCTGCTGGAAGCCGCCGGGATCCCCGTGCAGGAGGCGTACGACGGCGCCGGGGGACTGAGTGCGGAGCAGCACCGGGCGGCCTCCCGCCGTGGCGTCGAGCTGCTGAACTCGTACGGCGTCACCGCGTTCCAGGACGCCGGCGCGTCCCTGCAGATCCTCGAGGCCCTCGCGGACCTGGACCGTGCCGGGGAGCTCAATGCATGGGCGGTGAGTTCGCTCCTGATCAACGACCCGATCTTCGGTTTCGACCCCGTCGGGGTGGAGCTCATCGAGCGCGGCGAGGAGTTCCGCACCGGGCACCACCGCCCGGACTTCGTGAAGATCTTCCTCGACGGCGTGCCTCCGGCCCGTACGGCCGCGTTCCTGGAGCCCTACGTGCCGGATGCCGCCCATGGCGCGCACTTCCACGGTTCCACCACCATGACCGCGGAGGAGCTGCACGGCTGGCTGCGCGACGTCGCGGGCCGGGGTCTCGGCGCGAAGATCCACTGCACGGGGGACGGCTCCGCCCGGCTCGTGCTGGACGCCGCTGAGCGGCTCCGCGCGGAAGGCGTCGACCTGCCCCTGCAGATCGCCCACGGCCAGTTCCTCGCGCCCTCGGACATGCCGCGCCTCGCGGCCCTGGGCGTCTCGGCGGACATCTCGCCGTTTCTCTGGTTCCCGGGGGTCATCCCGATGGCCCTGTCGGAGGTCCTCGGGGAACGCGCCGAGCACTCCCAGCCCAACCGGACGCTGCTGGACACGGGCGCCCTCGTGGCGGGCGGCTCGGACTGGCCGGTCAGCGAGTCCCCGAACCCGCTGGAGGGGATCCAGGGCCTCGTGACCCGCGCCGATCCGCTCGGACGCGCCCCCGGGGTGCTGTGGCCGGAGCAGGCGATCGAACCGGAGGAGGCGCTCGAGGTGTTCACGGTCAACGCGGCTCGCGCGATGGGCCTGGGGGACGAGACGGGCTCGCTCGAAGCGGGGAAGTCCGCGGACTTCGTCATCCTCGACGCGGACTTCGTGGTGGGTGACCCGGAACGGATCATCGACACCCAGGTCCAGGAGACCTGGTTCGCCGGGCGCCGCGTGTACTGAGACCAGGTGCACTGAGAAGGCCGGCGCACTTGAGGTGCCTTGTGCGCTGGCCTTCAGGCGGCGCGCCGGCCGGGCCGGACGAGGGAAGGGCCGGGGATCGCGGATCCCCGGCCCTTCCTGTCGCGCTGTCGTCTCAGCCTTCCGGCTGCGCTTCCCGGAGCTCCTCCAGCAGCAGCGCCGCGCCGCGCTCGCCGATCATGACGGCCGGCGCGTTGGTGTTCCCGGTGGTGATGGTCGGCATGACCGAGGCGTCGATGACCCGCAGCCCGCTCACGCCGCGCACCCGGAGCCGGGCGTCCACCACGGCCTCGGAGTCCGACCCCATCCGGCACGTCCCCACCTGGTGGTGGTAGGTGACGGCGGTGCGGCGCACGTAGTCCTCCACCTCGTCGTCCGGGACGTCCGGGCCCGGATACAGCTCGACAGCGCCCCACTCCTCGGCGAGGGCCGCCTGCCGGCCGACCCTGCGCATCTGCCGGACCGAGGCGGGGAGGGAACGAACATCCTCCTGGTCCCGCAGCGCGCCGAGGTCGATCTCCAGCGGGTCGTCGAGGTCCGGCCCCGTGATGCGCAGGGCGCCCCGGCTGCGGGGGCGGACGATGCCCGCCATGAGGGAGAACCCGTGCTCGGCCGTGGCGGGGAGCTCTTCCGAGAACATCGGCACGGAGAAGTGGATGGGCTGTGTGTCCGGCTCCGGCAGGTCCGGCAGGCTCCGCCAGAAGGCGTGGGTCTGGGTGACCGAGACGCCCGGCTGCGGCGGCTCGACAGTGCGGGCCGTCGTCGTGAAGATGACCGGCGAGAGCAGGTGGTCATGGAGGTTGCGGCCGACCTGCGGTGAATCCACCACGACGTCGATGCCCAGCGCGTCCAGTTCCTCCGCCGGGCCGATGCCGGACCGGAGCAGGATCGCCGGGGACTCGAGGGCCCCGGCCGCGAGGACGACCGTGTCGGCACGCAGTTCGTGCTCGCCGTCGGCGTCCCGGTACTTCACGCCCACCGCTCGCCCGTCCTCGACCAGGACCGAGTGGACGTGGGCTCCCGTGCGGATGTCGACGGCGTCGCGCACCGGCTTCAGGTACGCCATCCAGGTGTTGACCCGGCGGCCGTCGCGAGCGGTGATCTGCTCCTGCGATGCGCCGTCGAGGGTGCCCGCGTTGTAATCCGGATTCCGGGGCACTCCCTCCTGGCCGTAGGCGGCGAGGATGCTCTCCTGGATGGGCGTGAGCGGGTAGTCGTCGGTGACGGGCAGGAGGTCGTTCTCGATCGCCTCGTAGACCGGGCGGACCGCGTCCCAGCCCCAGCCGGTGCAGCCCGCGGCCTCCCAGCCGTCGTAGTCGCTCGGCGCGCAGCGCACCCAGATCATGGCGTTCAACGCGTGTGAACCGCCCAGCACCTTGCCTCGCGGGAGGTGCAGCCGGCGACCGGCCGCGTGCTCCTGCGACACCGTGTGCCGGTCCCAGTCCTCGGGGCCGTGCCACAGTTCGCCGGCGCGGGAGGGGTCGTGGATCGCCGGGTTGAGGTCCTCCCCGCCGGCTTCCAGCAGCGTGGTGACGACGCCGGCGTCGTGCAGTCTGCGGGCGACAACGGCGCCTGCCGAGCCGCCGCCCACGACGATCGCACTGCTCATCTCAGCCCCTCCCGTGAGGGGCCGGGGCCCGGTGGGCACGGGTGGGTTGGGACTGGGACATCATCGGCCTCCTTGCGTCGCTTCCATGCCGCCACGCGGCGTGCTCCCATTCTGTTCCGAGGACAGGGGCGGCGGCTTTGACGGTCCGTGCACAGCACCGTGCGGGGCGTGAACGATCCGGGAAGGACGGCGGCCAGGAGGCGGGCCGCGTGCGGCTCAGCTCTCGGGGTGCACGGTCCGGTAGCGCTCGATCTGCTTGAGCCGGCGGCCCAGTGAATCGCGGCGCGGATGCGGTGTGACGTCGGGAGCCTCGCCCGTCAGCTCGACGTGCTCCTGGCCGTATTTCCAGAGCAGGAGGTCGTCCAGAAGGCGGTCGGGGCCGGGGGAATACCGGTGGTCCAGGGCGTCGCGGACCAGACGGATCCGCTCGGCGCTCAGGAGCTCCGCCATTTCAATGGTGCGCGTGAGCCCGTGCGCGGCCAGCAGTTCCGCGGCCCAGCCCCAGTCGTCGTCGACCTTGCGGTCCACATGGGGAAGGAGGGTCTGCCAGACGCGCCGCACCTGATCCGGGGTGAGAGGGATGGAGCCGTTGCCGTCCTCGTCCCAGTAGCTCCGGACCTCCTGGTAGCTCTCCTGCAGGTCGGCGAAGGCGCCCTCGACGGTCTCCAGCATGGCCGCCGTCGCGGTGAACTGACGGTCGAACTGCGGGGTCCAGGCGCGCGGGTCGTCCGCCTTGAAGCGGATGTCGTGCTCGATCTCGCTCCAGGCGTGCGCGAACACCGTGCGGATCTGGCATTCGAAGAAGTAGCTGCCGTTCGGCGGGATGTCCGGGTTGAAGAGCTTCTGGTATTCCCGGACCACGTCGTTCTGGATGGTGCGCAGAATGAGGTGACGGCTGGAGTAGCCGTAGGTGCCGGACTCGATGGACCCGATGTCCTTCTCGCGGTCGCCGCGGCAGTCGAAGAGCTGTCGCTGCTTCTTGATGACATTGGCCACCGTGGCGTTCTCCGCCGGGAGCTTGGTGATCACGCGGATGCCGACCATGTCGTTGAGGGTGCGGAAGGGATCCGGGAACTTGAGGACCGGCCGGCCTCCCGGTTCCAGGGGCGCCTCCAGGCGGGAGATCTTCTCCTGGAACGATTCGACGGTCTTGGTGCGGCCCGTGACGAACAGCGGCGTGACTTCGGAGGCCTTCAGGATGCCGCGCAGGGTCAGCAGGACGTTCTGGGTGACGAGTTTCAGGGACGGGCGGACCTTCCGGTACAGCTCCACGTGCTCGGCGACCAGCGCGCGCTGGTCATCGTCCAGACGATCCCAATTGCTTGCCATGCCGCCCAGCGTACTAGGCGGCGTGCCCGGCACACGTCATGCAGCGGCCCGGAACGGCCGGGCACTTCCAGCGCTTAGCACGTGTTAGTTACGATGAGCCCCATGCTCACTGTCATTGGCGAAGCCCTCGTGGACGTGGTCCACAGCAAGTCCGGAACCTCGGCGCATGTGGGCGGCAGCCCCCTCAACGTGGCCGTCGGCCTCGCGCGCCTGGATCACCCGGTCCAGTTCATCGGACGCTACGGCCAGGACGAGTTCGGTGACGCCATCGCCGTCCACCTGCGGGACTCCTCCGTCATGGTGCCGCTGCCGCCGGATGCGCTGCCGTCCAGCGTCGCCAAGGCCACCCTCGACGACGACGGCGCGGCCAGCTACGAGTTCGACCTCGTCTGGGAGCTCCCCGGCCTCGCCGACCGGCTTCCGGTCATCCTGCAGGGCAGCACTCTCCTTCACACCGGCTCCATCGCCACCGTGCTCGCGCCCGGCGCCGCGGATGTCCTGGCCGCCGTCGAATTCGCTCATCCGAACGTGACCATCAGCTTCGACCCCAACTGCAGGCCGAGCCTGACCACCGACGTGGACGCCGTCCGCGAGCAGGTGGAACGGTTCGTGCGGCTCGCCGACGTCGTCAAGGCGTCGGATGAGGACCTCGAGTGGCTCTACCCCGGTGTGGACGTCCAGGAGTCGGCCCGCCGCTGGCTGGCCCTGGGTGGCGAGAACGGCCCGGCTTTCGTCGTCGTGACGCGCGGCGCCGACGGCCCGTGGGGCGTCGCCGCGTCCGGCGAGACCGAGGTCCCGGCGCCGACGGTCACCGTCGCCGATACCGTGGGCGCCGGTGACTCGTTCATGGCGGCCCTGCTGTCCGGCGTGGTGGATGCCGGATACGACGGCGTGCTGAACCGTGAGCGTCTGCGCCGCGTGAGCGTCGAGGAACTGCGCTCCTTCCTGGCTTACGCGGCCCGCGCCGCGGCCATCACGGTGTCCCGCGCGGGCGCCAACCCTCCGGGCCGGGAGGAACTCGCCGGGCATTGAGCCCCGCGCGCTGCGCCCGGCAGCCGGGCCCCTGGCCGGCCGGGGCCTGTCGTAGGCTGGTGACCACACACTGACAAAGGAGCCGGACCATGTCCTTCGATCCCTATGCAGCCCTTCCCGCCGTCGCGGCGTTCCAGGTGACCAGCACCGATGTGGAGAACGGAGCGGTGTTCGCGCAGCCCCAGGTGAGCGGGGTGTTCGGCGCCGGTGGCGAGGACGTCTCGCCGCAGCTGAGCTGGGAAGGCGCTCCCGCAGGGACCCGCAGCTACGCCGTCACCGTCTTCGACCCGGACGCTCCGACTGCCAGCGGTTTCTGGCACTGGGCCGTGCTGAACATCCCGGCGGATGTCACGAGTCTGCCCTCCGGAGCCGGGTCGCCGGATAGCGCGCTGCTGCCCGAAGGCGCCGTCCAGCTGCGGAATGACGCCGGATTCGCGGGCTACGTCGGCGCGGCTCCGCCCCAGGGTCACGGCCCGCACCGTTACTTCGTGGTCGTTCACGCCGTCGACGTGCCCGTCCTGGACGTGCCGCTGGACGCCTCCCCGGGCCTGCTCGGGTTCAACCTCTTCAGCCACTCGATCGGCCGGGCCACCCTCGTGGCCGGCTACGAACGCCCGTGACCATGCGGCTGGTGGCCAGTGACGTCGACGGCACCATCATGGGCCACGACGGCGTCATCACCACGCGCACGCGGAACGCCTTCGCCGCGGTGCGGGAGGCGGGGATCCAGGTCGTCTTCGTGACGGGCCGCCCTCCGCGCTGGCTGGGGCCCCTGGCCGAGCAGCTGGGCCATGACGGAACGGTCATCTGCTCCAACGGCGCCGTGGTCTGGGACATGGCCGGCGGCGTGCTCGTGAGCGCTGACGCCCTCCTGCGCGAGCAGGTGCTGCGCCTGCGCGGGGTCATCGAGGAGCTGCATCCCGAAGCGGGTTTCGCGGCCGAGTGCGTCAACGGGCTGCGGGTGGAGGAGAGCTTCATCAAGGCGCATGCCGGATCACGGCTCGCCGAGCTCGAGTTCGCGCCGCTGGCCGAGAGCCTCGGCGCGGAGGACCGGGTGGTGAAGTTCCTGGCCGTCTCGCCCGTGCTGAGCGCGGAGGAGTTCCATGCGCTCGTGGTCGAGGCCGTGGGTCCGCTGGCTCATGTGACCCACTCCGATGCGAGGTTCTCCCTCCTGGAGATCTCCGCGCCCGGCATCACGAAGGCCCACACCCTGGAACGCTATGCGGCGTCCCTCGGGATCGACGCCTCCGAGGTGGTCGCATTCGGCGACATGCCCAATGACGTTCAGATGCTCGCGTGGGCGGGCGAGGGCTACGCGATGACGGGCGGGCACCCGGAGGCGCTCGCCTCGACCTCCTTCCGGGCGCCTTCCCTGGCCGACGACGGCGTGGCGCAGGTTCTCGAATCGAAGCTGGGCGGGATCCGTGTCCGGACGGCCGGCGCCTCGGGAGATATGCCGATAACGGCATCCATGGGAGGAGAAGCATGACCATCAAGGAATACTTCGCGAACCCTCGCGGGGCGGGCAAACCCCTGGTCCTCGCGCACCGGGGCTACTGCCGGGGCGCGCTGGACGGCGTGCGGCTCGAGGGACTGGAGAACACCCTCGAGTCCTTCCGCGCAGCCCAGGAACTCGGCGTCGCGCATCTCGAGACCGATGTCCGCCTCACCGCCGACGGCGAGATCATCTGCTTCCATGACCCCATCCTGGACCGGATCACGGACCGGACCGGCGCCGTCGACCGTCTGAGCTGGGAGGAGATCCGCCAGGCCAAGGTCCGCGGCAGGGTGCCGGTGGCACGGCTGGCCGATGTGGTGGATCTCCTGCCCCAGGCGCGGTTCAACATCGACGTGAAGGACGCCGCCGCGGCCCAGCCGCTCGCGGCGCTCATCGAGGAGAAGAATCTCCAGAACCGCGTCCTGGTGGCCTCATTCTCCGATGGCAGTCGCAAGGCCGTCACGAGCCGCGTGGCCTGGCCGGTCGCCGGCTCGGCCGGGCAGGCGACGACGGCCGCGTTCGTGCTGGGCCGCTTCCTGCCGGAGAAGTTCGCCGCGGCCCTGGTGTCCGACGTGGACGCCTTCCAGGTGCCCGAGAACTTCGGCAAGGTCCCGGTGGTCACTCAGGACTTCGTGGACCGCGCCCACGCCTTGGGCAAGCAGGTCCACGTCTGGACCGTGAACGAGGAGGCGGACATGCGCCGACTCCTGGACCTCGGCGTCGACGGGATCGTGACCGACCGCCCGGACCTCGCGCTCCGCGTGGTGGACGAACGCTTCTGACGCCCTGCTCCTTCGCCCCTCCCCATCGGCTGCTCCACAGATGTCGCTTCTGAGCCCCTTGGGGGCCTCGAATGACATCCTGTGGAGCAGTCGATGAGGGGTGGGGTCACACTCCGGAGAGGGGTGGCTCAGGAGTAGACCGCGGCACTGCCGTAGAGCTCCCGGGTGAACGAGGAGATCACCGTGGAGTAGTTCCCGGCCCGCAGGTCGTAGGTGACGTACACCCCGTACCCGTCGGTCTTGGTGCGCTGGGCGAAGGACTTCATGGTGCTCGTGGACGTGTTGTTGAGGTCCACCGCCGCGGCGCCGAGCTTTGACGGGCCCATGCCGTCGATGACCGGGGCGTCGTAGCTGCCGTAGTACGGGTTCCAGGCGTAATCCACCATGTCGCCTACGCGGAGGCCGCCGTAGGACAGGTGATCCGCGGCCGGGCCGATGTTGTAGAAGGTGATGAGCTTGCCCGGCAGGCGATTCCGGAGGGACTTCACTAGGTACACGAAGGACCAGTCGTTCGGCTGGGAGGTGCCGTTCTTGCCGTACTCGGCCCACTCGTCGTCGAAGTCGATGCCGTCCAAGCCGTAGCGCGTCACGGTGTCGGCGAGGCTCGCCGCGAACCGGTCCGCCGCGGCTTCGTCCGGGAAGTTGGCGAAGCCGGCGCCCTGGTGGTTGCCGAGCACGGACAGGATGACCTTGATGCCCTTCTGCTGGAGCGGCCTGATGGTGGTGGCCGCGTTGTCCAGCACCGCCTGGACCTGCGGGTTGCAGTAGAAGACGGCGTTGGTTCCGTCGTAGTTGATGTTGGCGGCGAAGATCACGGCCAGGTCGAAGGCATTGGCTCCAGAGCCGGCCAGGGTGTAGCGGCCGACGTTGCTGATGCTGTTGCTGTTGACCTCGATGTAGGCCACGCTCTTGATCCGGCCCGCGGTGGTGGCTCCGGTGGCCGCGCCGGCCGCCGTCGCGCCGCCGAGCCCGGCGGCTCCGAGGAGAGCGGCCCCGCCCAGGCCGCGCAGCAGTGCGCGGCGGGGGAAGGGGGAGTGCTGGGGGGTGTTGCTGGGTGTCGTCATGGACAAGTCCTTAGGTCGATCCGGTAGGAAGGGTGATCCGTGAGGGATGAAGGGTCTTGCATCGCTGGTCCCGGTCGACGTCGGCCGGGAACCCCAGTGGGAGAAACTCTTGATGACTAAACCGTTATAGTCAAGAGGTTGACCCGACTAAACCCCGCGATATAGCGGTTTAGTCGCGGCCTCGATAGCATCTGGGCATGGTCTCTCCCTCGTCCCCGTCGGGCCCGGAACGCACTTACAACTCCCTCCCTGGCGTGGGGCTCGACTCGCCCGCCGCCCGGGCTCTCCACGGTCAGGAGCTGCCCGGGTCCGGTCAGCCGCGCCGCAATCGGGAGGCCCCGGAGCAGGCGGGGTCGGAGTCGGTCCCGCCCCGCGAGATCGACGCCGGACTGCTGGTTGGTCACGTCATCCGGGCGGGCGAGGAGCTCGTCTACGACTGGTTCCCGGAGGCCGGGCCGACCTTCGCCACCCGCTGGACCGCCACCGCCTTCGCCCTCGATCTGGAGTTCGACGACGGCGGCACCCTCTCCGCGGTCCTGGCCCCGGACAGCGCGGGAACCCCGATGCTGCCGTGCGCGCAGGGTGCGTCCCTGCGCCACGCGGTGGACCAGTGGAACCGCCAGGTGGTGCCCCTCGACGCGTTCGCGGGCCGCCGCATCCGCCGGGTCCTGTTCCGGCTCCTCGCGCCCGAGACCAGCACGGTCTGGCTCGACGGCTTGCGCCTCCGGACCCGTGACGAGCCGGGCGGTGAGCTCCTGGACCGCGTCCTCACCACGCGCGGCAGCCATTCGAGCGATCGATTCTCCCGCGGCAACACGGCGCCTCTCGTGGGTCTCCCGCACGGCGGCGTCTTCGGCCTGCCCATGACGGACGCCGCCGCCGGGAACTGGCCCTACGCCTATCACGCCCACAACGTGCTCCCGGAGAACCGCCCGGCGCTCCAGGCGTTCGCGACGTCCCATCTGCCGAGTCCGTGGATCGGCGACCGCGGCGTCTTCGAGCTCATGCCGAGCCTCGACGCGGAACCCGACCCGGACCGCCACGCCCGCGCCATGACCTTCAGCCACGCCGCGGAGGAGCCCCGCGCCCACGAATACCGCGTCACCTTCGACAACGGCCTGCGCGCCGCCATGACCGCGGGCGAGTTCGCGCTGGGCCTCCGCTTCGCCGCGGACACCCCCGTCCGCTCGCTCATCGTGGACCACCTGGGTGGCGCGCGGGACGTCGTGTTCCGTCAGGAGGAGGGCGCCTCCGTGCTGGAACTCACCCTCGACGACGGCCCCGGCCGCCTCCCGCACCACGTCCACGTCCGTTTCCCGGCCGGTTCCTCGGCGTTCCTCACGGGGGCCACGGCGCCGGGTGCCGACACCGCGGTGGACGCCCACGGCGCCGGAGGCCGGCTGAGCGGGCACGTTCGGCTCGCGGGGGAGGGCGCCGTCGTCGTCGAGGTCCTGGTGGGCATCTCGACCGTCAGCGCCGAGCAGGCGGCGGAGAATCTCCGCGCCGCCGGGGACTACGACGCGATGCTCGCCGCGGCGGAGGCCGCCTGGCGGGAGTCGCTGGGCGTCCTCGCGGTGGAGGGCGTCTCGGCGGAGCAGGAGCGCGCCCTGTTCTCGGACCTGTACCGCCTGTTCCTGTACCCGAACCGGCACGACGAGCAGACGGCCGACGGACGCCGGCTCTACCGGAGTCCCGTGGATGGCCAGGTCCGTCCCGGCGTCTTCGGCGCGAACAACGGCTTCTGGGATACCTATCGGACGTGCTGGCCGCTGCTCGGGCTGCTCTCGCCGGACCGAGCCGCGCTTCTGGCGGACAGTTTCGTGCAGCACTTCCGGGACTCCGGGTGGACCAGCCGCTGGAGCGCGCCGGGCCCGGTGGACTCGATGACCGGGACCACGACGGACACCGTCTTCGCGGACCTCGTGACCTCGGGCGTGACCGGCTGGGACGTGCCGGCCGCCTACGAATCCGCCCTGGTCAACGCCACGGTGCCCGCGCCCCGGCCCGAGGTCGGACGGAAGGGGCTGAGCGACGGACGGTTCCGCGGGTTCATCTCCACGGACGTCCACGAGGGCCTCTCCTGGACACTCGACAACGCCATCAACGACTGGGGCGCCGCCGTCCTGGCCGGGTGGCTCGCGGAGCAGGAGGAGGTCGGGCCGCGTCGCGACCGGTTGCAGACGGAGGCCGAGTACTTCGCACGCCGCGCGCTGGGATACCGGAACGTGTTCCACCGCGAGCTCGGTTTCTTCGTCGGCAGGACGCCCGACGGCGCGTGGCGCGTCACCGAGGCCGCCTACGACCCCGATGTGTGGGGCTACGACTACACCGAGACGAACGGCTGGGGCACTGCGTTCACCGCACCGCACGACGGCGCCGGTCTCGCGGCGCTGCACGGCGGCGAGGACGGGCTGAGCGTCGCGCTGGATGCCTTCTTCGCCCGCCCCGAGACCGCCGCGGAGGAGCTGTGCGGCTCTTATGGCTTCGTGATCCATGAGCAGACCGAGGCCCGCGACGTCCGGATGGGCATGCTGGGGCTGTCCAATCAGCCGGCGCATCACATCCCGTACATGTACTGCTTCGCCGGCCGGCACGACGCCGCGCACCGCCTCGTCACCGCCGCGCGGGACCGGCTCTTCAGCGGTTCCGAGATCGGCCAGGGCTTCCCCGGCGACGAGGACAACGGCGAGATGTCCGGCTGGCACCTGCTGGCCAGCCTGGGGCTTTACCCGCTCGTGCCGGGATCCGGACGGCTCATCCTGACGCCACCGCTCGCGCCGAGGGCGGTGCTGCGCCCGCTGGGCGGCGCGGAGCTGGTCATCACGGCGGAGGGCGCCGGTAAGCCGTACATCGAATCGGTCCGTTTCAACGGGCAGCCGTGGGGGCGGATCGACATCCCGCGGAGCCTGCTGGCGGGCGGGGGTCATCTCGAGTTCGTGCTCTCCGACGTGCCGCGCGGCTGGGCGGCGGACTCCCGGCCGTGGTCCGTGAGTGGCGAGGCGCCGCATGACGTCCTCGGCGCCGCGGTGCCCGGTCTGGTGCTGCCGGACCGGCCGTGGCGGGACCTCCTGGCCGTGGCCGAAGAGAGTGTCACGGACGACCGCGGTGCCCGGCCGGTGGACCTTGCCGCCGGAGAAACGGTGTTCGCCCCGCTCACGGCCGCATCCAAGCTGCCCGGGCTCTACACGGTCACCCTCGACCAGCCGCAGGAGGCCTCTTGGCGGCTGGAGGCCCTCGACGTCGCGGGCGAATGGCACCTCCTGGATCACCGCGAGGACGAGTTCTTCCAGCGGTCCGGGCAGCTTCGCCCCTTCCGCCCGCACGACGACGGCGCCGGCCGCGCCGCACTCTTCAACGCCGTGCGCTTCACGGCGCTGAGTCCGCTGCGGCTCGTGCAGCTGGAGGTCCTGGCGTAGGGGGTGCCGGAGTCGGGAACCCGCCGATTCCGCTGCCGAGGCCGTGAGTCCGCTACATCCTGTAGCGGACTCACGCCTCCGATAGCGGACTCAGCGGAGGCCCGTGCGTTCCGTCCCGCCCGGGCGTCCCGGGCGTCCCGACAGCCCAGCGGGCCCCGTGGCGCCTCTTGGTCCCGCGAGTTCCGGAACCGTGGAAGTCCCCGGGTGCTGCTCGAAGATGATCTGGCTCTCCGTCCGGCCGAGGTCCGGGTCCGACCCGAGATGGAGCTTGATGAAGTCGCGGAGGGCCGGCACGTTCTCACAGGCGATGTGGAGCACGAAATCGTGGTCTCCGCCGATCAGATAGATGCGCTGAACTCCGGGAATCGACCGGAGGCGGTTTGCGACAACGGGCAGGCGGTTGCGGACCGTGCTGTGCACACTGACGAAGATCATCGCCTCGACGCCGGTCCCGACCGCCTCCGGGTCGATGTCCGCGTGATAGCCGCGGATGACGCCCGCCTCTTCGAGAGCCCGCACGCGGCCGTGGCAGGTGGAGCGGGGGAGTCCCACCCGGGCAGCGAGCTCCTTGTTGGACAGTCGCCCGTCACGGCTGAGTTCGGCGAGGATCCTGCGGTCCGCCGCGGAGAGCTGAATTCGGTTCACGGAACCGCCTTTCGTCAGAGCAGGGATTCGACGCTGAAACGCCTCACGGAACGAATTATGAATTCTGTCCGGAATTCTAGAAGCGAATCCGGAGGATTGCGAGACTTGATCAGTACAGGATGAATCTGCGACCCACAGTACAGGCGGTTCGCGCCAGGATTCGCACGAGGAGTGGAGTGGCAGTGGAGCGTGAGTGGACCGGCGAGATCACCCGGGACGACTGTGAGAGGGCGGACCGCGCGGACGCGATGGCGCCGTTCCGTGAGGAGTTCGACCTGCCGGATGGGGTGATCTATCTCGACGGCAACTCCCTGGGCGTCCTGCCCCGGGGCGCCGCCGAACGCTGCTCCGCCGTGCTGAAGGACGAATGGGGCACCGATCTCATCGGCAGCTGGAACAAGAACCACTGGTTCGGGCTTCCTTCCCGGATCGGGGAGAAGATCGGCCGTCTGATCGGCGGCGGGGACGGCGGCTGCGTCGCCACCGACACCACCTCGGTGAACCTCTACAAGGTGCTCGGCGCGGCGCTCAGGCTGCAAGCGGAGGACGCGCCCGGGCGGCGGGTCATCGTCTCCGAGCGGGAGAACTTCCCCACGGACCTTTACATCGTCTCGGGCCTCATCGACGTCCTGGACAAGGGCTACGAGCTGCGGCTGATCGACGGGCCGGAAGACCTGGACGGTGCGCTGGGAGCCGACGTCGCCGTCGTGCTCCTCACGCAGGTCAACTACCGGAGCGGCGCGCTCTGGGACATGCGGGCGACGACGGCGCGCATCCACGAGGCGGGTGCGCTCGCGGTGTGGGATCTGTGCCATTCGGCGGGCGCCGTCCCGCTCTCCGTGGCGGACTCCGGCGCCGACTTCGCGGTCGGCTGCACCTACAAGTATCTCAATGGAGGGCCCGGTTCACCCGCGTTCCTGTGGGTCGCCGCGAGGCACCTGGCCCGGGCGGAATCGCCGCTGACCGGCTGGTGGGGTCATGCGGAGCCGTTCACGATGGCCCCGGAGTATGCGCCGGCGCCCGGCATCGGCCGCTTCCTGGTGGGCACCCAGCCGATCCTGTCCCTGGCGACGATGGAGGTCGGCGTCGACCTTGCGCTCCGGGTCGACCAGGAGGAACTGCGCCGCAAGTCGCTGGCGCTCACGTCGCTCTTCATCGACCTGGTGGAACAGCGGCTTCCCGGACATCCTCTGACCCTCATCACCCCACGGGAGGAGGAACGGCGTGGAAGCCACGTCTCGTTCCGGCACCCCGATGGCTACGCCGTCATGAAGGCTCTGATCGCCCTGGGAGTGGTGGGGGACTATCGCGAGCCCGAGGTCCTGCGCTTCGGGATCACCCCGCTGTACCTGCGCCACGTGGACGTCTGGGATGCGGTGGAGGTCCTGCGCCGGGTCCTGGATGAGGAACTGTGGAGGTCTCCGGAGTTCCAGCTGAAGGATGCGGTGACCTGAGGGCCCGGCGCCCGGGCCCGGCGCGCCTGGGGCAAAGCCCTAGCCGTACACCGTGAGGTTCGGGTATTCGCTGTCGTCCGGCTCGGAGGGGAGCTGATATCCGAGGCGATTGCGCAGCGCCGGCGCTTTGGCCTCGAGGACCACTCGCAGCCACACCAACGCGACGCCGAGGGCGGCCCACAGGACAGCCAGGACCGCCGCCCCGCTCAGCTCACCGCCTCCCAGCACCCATCCTGTGGCGAGCACCGCCCCGACGGTCCAGAGACGCAGGGCGGCGTCGCCGGCGTCGAGCACTTGGGCGGTGGCCGTGCGGGCGATCCGCCGCTGCCGTGGATTCGCGCTCTCCGGTGACGGGCGCCGGATCGCCCCGAACGCCCGGGCCAGGTCGACGCCGCTCGTGACGGCACTCAGCACCAATCCCACGGCGACGATCAGCCCGCCAGCCAGGGCGATCCCGCCGATCACCTGCTCGACAGGCTCCTCAAAACTGATCTTGTCCGCGTACAGCCCGGGCTGGTGCAGGTACACGCCCGCGAACACGAGCACCGCACCGATCACCGTCAGCGAGCCGCCCGCCTGCTGGAACCAGTCGTGCGCGGTCCAGACACGTCGGGCCCGCCGTCGCTGCGCCTTCGTCGTGATGCGGGCGGCCGGGCCGTGATCTCCGAGCGCGCCCTTCGGCAGGCTCGGTGCCGTCTCCTGGCTCCAGCGCCGGTTCCGCGCCACGAGCACGAAGCACGCGACGGTGCACAGCGCGACGACGGCGAGCAGCGCCCCGGACGCGACGGCCCAGCCGGTGAAGGCGGCGCGGTGGTCCGGGTCGTCGAGGCGTTCGGCCTCGCCCGCCGCGAGGACGACGCAGGGAATCAGGCCCAGCACGGCCAACGAGCCCAGGCCGACGGCGCTCCACACGGCGGGGAGGTGCGGATCCGAGACCTGGCCCCGGACCGACACGGCCCCCGGGAGTCCGGGATCGCGGGGGTCCAGCGCGGCATAGAAGCGGCCCTTGGCCAGGCGCTCCGGGACCAGTGCAACCCCGTACAGGAGGACGAGGGCGGCGATCCCGACCGAGCTCACCGCGAGGATGCCGAGAGCCCGTGAATCCATCCCGGAACCGCGGACGGTCAGGCTTGCGACCAGCATCACGAGCAGCAGAAGCCCCAGCGCCACCGCACACCCTGCGATCCCGGCGCGCAGCACGGCGAGCACGGCGTCCGCCGCGACGAGGGAGCGCGTCGGCAGGGCCTCCTGGTGCCTGGACATCGGGCCTCCGGGTTCGTGGACGAGATGGGACGTGCCCGCCCACAGGACGCGGCACACCCCCAAACTACCGCTTCGCGGAGGCGCTTCCGGCCTGGAGCCCTTCCCGGGACCTGCTTGGTTCGTTGGCGGTGGTCTGGCTCGCTGAGTCCGCTATGGATGGTGTGAGTCCGCTACATCGTGTAGCGGACTCACACCATCCATAGCGGACTCAGCAGGGGGTGAGGGCGGTCCGGTGCCACTTCGACCCCGCCGGGGTGCGCGCCGCCGCCGTCGCGGTCCAGACCCTGGACAGCCTCACCGCACCATGCTTGACTGCAGTCAACCCGGGGAAAACCCGTCACGGACGACGAGGCACTCCGGACCGGGGCGGGCCCTGCACACGGCTCCGCTCGACGGCGATGATCGGAAAGGCGGCGGAACCGCATGGCTGGGGGAGTCGCACGCCGATGAGCTCCTTGCTGCGAACGTCCAGCGCCGTCCTCCTCCGGGCTTTTCCCCTGATCCTCTCGGGCCTGGTTCCCCAACTGACGAGCCTGGTGGTGCTCACGATCAGCCACGTATCCGGCACTCCGTCGGTCACCGCACTGCTGGGGCTCACGTCGTCCCTCACGGGGCTCGCCTTCGTGGCGACCGTTGGGGTCTCCATCTGCACCGTGCGGGATCTGGTGCGAGCACGGAAGCAGTCCAAGTCGGCGGCATCCGGCGATCCTGCGGCGGCCGGTGACGCTTTGTCGAGGGCCTTGCAGTCCAATTGGCGTATCGCCAATTCGTTCGCGGTGTTCAGCCTCCTGCTGTCCGCTGTCTTCATCCTCATCTACTCCCGCGGCATCCCGGAGGAGCATTCCTGGATCGTCTGGAGCTACTTCCTCTCCCAGTCGCTGTCTTTGCTGGTCACCCCATACTTCGCGGTGATGAACGGCGCTTACCAGTTCGTGGATCGGAGCCGCGAGAACCTCTTCTCCTCCGCGGCCGTGGGAATCTGTTCTGTCGGTGCTGCGGCACTTTGTTTCCAGCTCTCCGGATCACCGTCCACGGCATTGATGGCGTTCGGGCTGTCCCAGTCCTTCATCAGCGTGGCCGTCCTTCTGATCCGTCTGACACGACTCTCCCGGAAGTTCGGCGTTGTTCCCTGGGACCTGCGCTTCGACTTCTCCCTCAAGGGAATCGTTGAACGTCTGGCCGGTGCGATCGACGGCGCCGTGTTCATGACGGTCTTCCTCCTGGTCCAGATGATCGCGACGTCGATCTCGGTTCAGACAGGTGCCGAGATCGCACTGGCGGTCGGCGTCGCCCGCATGGTGGTGGTCCCCTTGAAGCAGGTGGGGCTGACCTATGGACGGATGCGGATCTCGGGGCTCGTCCCGGCCGACGACGGGAAGGCCGCCTCCCTCGGAGTGCTCGCCATCTCGACATGGGCCATCGTGGTCCCCATCTGCCTGGTCATCGTCGCCGTCGGGCTGCTGGGCCGGCCTGTCGCGGGGAGCTGGGTCCTGTCTCTCCTGATCGTGGCGCAGTTTCTCGTAGAACCCTTCGCGGGGGTCCTCTACGGGGCGCTGAAGATGACAGCCGGCCCCAAAGCAGGGCTGGTGGGACTTTTCGTCTCATACGGACTCGTCGCCTCGGTGGGACTGGTCTTCCTGCAGCAGACGGCCGGGGACGCGGTGCAGTTCTGGGCGCTGCTCCTTGCGGTCCGGGTGCTGTTCGCGTTGCTGACCACTCGCGTGTGGGTGCGCTTCCGCCCCGCCGTGGAGCCGGTCACGGTTCGCTGAACTCGCTATGGAAGGGCCGAGCTCGCTACCCGCGACAGCGAGGTCAGCCCTTGCGTAGCGAGTTCAGCAGGGTTCCGTCGCATCGATAGCGAGTTCAGCCCCGCACCCCAGCCCGCCCCTACGACGACGGCGGCGCCGGCCCCGAGCTTTCGCGGATGCTCAGGCGCGGCTGGGCTCCCTCGATGCTGGGCACGGAGGTCTCGGCGGCGATGTGCTCCAGCAGCGTCTTGACGGCTAGGGTTCCGAAGGCCACGGTGTCGCGGGTCAGCGACGTGATGGGCGGGTTGCCGAGCTGCACCAGGAGTGAGTCCTCGAAGGAGACGATCGAGAGCTCGTCCGGCACCCGGAGCCCGAGCCCCTGGGCCGCCCGGAGGCTGGCCATCGCCATGACGTCCGTGTCGTACATGACCGCCGTGGGCCGCGCGGACCGGCCCAGCAGCTCCCGGGTGACCCGGGCGGCGTCGTCGGCCTCATAGCCGCTGATCACGCTCTGGGAGGCGTCCAGTCCGAGCGCCTCGGCGCTCGCAGAGAACTCCTGGCGCCGGAGCTGCGTGTGCTCCAGCTCCTCAGGCCCGGCCACGTAGGCGATCCGGCGGTGACCCAGCCCGTGCAGGTACCGGACCAGGGTGTCCGTGGCGGCGCGGTCGTCGGCCCAGACCGCGGGGATGGCCGCCGTCTGGGAGGGGTGCCCCGCGACCTGGACCGCGGGCAGTCCGAGGTGTTCCAGGACCTCGAGCCGGGGGTCGTCCACGCGCGGATCCACCATGATCACGCCGTCCACGATCCGGGACTGCCACCACTCCCGGTACGCCTCCATCTCCTCCTCGACGCTGCCCACCACCATCATGTGGAGGGCGGTGTGGCTGCCGGTCAGACCCAGCTGCATCCCGGAGAGCAACTGGGGGAAGAACGTCTCCGTGCCGAGGATGCGGGCGGAGCGGTTCAGCACGAATCCGATGGCCCCGGCCTGCGACTGACCGAGTGCGCGCGCGGCCCGGTTGGGCTTCCAGTTCAGCTCATCGGCGATGGCCTGAACCCGCGTCCGGGTCTCCTCGCTGACGCCGGGCCGCCCGTTGAGCGCGAACGAGACGGCGCCCTTCGAGACGCCCGCGCGGGCTGCGATTTCGCTGATCGTGGCGCGCTTCGGGTGATTCATAGCAAGGATCATACGCCGTCGGGAGGTCTTGACTATATCGGTTTAGTTTGGAAGTCTGGCTTCACTTCAGTGACGGGGAGACGTGCGACACAGTGGACGCGCCAGGGACCCCCCAGCCTTGCAACAAAGGAGTCGCACGATGCACCAGAAGAAGACCACGAAGAAACTCGTGGCGGGAGCCGCCCTTCTGCTCTCCGCCGCGCTCGGCATGACGGCCTGTTCGGGCGGAAACCAGGGCTCCGACCAGCAGAGCGATGCCATCGAAGGCGAGATCACGCTCCAGACCTGGTCCCTGACCCCCAAGTTCAGCGACTACCTGAACAAGGTGATCGCGGACTTCGAGAAGGCCAACCCGAAGGCCAAGGTCAAGCTCCTCGACCAGCCCGGTGACGGCTACTCGGAGAAGGTCCTCAGCCAGGCCGCCTCCAACTCCCTCCCGGACGTCGTCAACCTCCCGAACGACTTCGCTTACCCGCTGGCTCAGCAGGGCGTGCTGCAGGACCTCTCCCAGGGTGACGACCTCTCCAAGAGTTACGTCCAGGGCGCGCTCGACGCGTACAAGTTCCCGGGCATCGACGGCACTTACGCCTACCCCTGGTACCTCCAGACCGATGTGAACTACTGGAACACGGACCAGCTCTCCCAGTGCGGACTGGACCCGGCCAAGCTGCCTTCCAGCCGCGACGAGCTGTTCACCCAGGCCAAGACCATGCACGACAAGTGCCCGGACAAGTTCCTCATCAGCACCCTGCCCGGCCTGAACGCCCTCACGGCCACCGGTCAGAAGGTCATCAACGACGACGGCACCCAGTTCACCTTCGCCACGGACGACTCCGCCAAGGTGATCGACAAGTACCGCGACGCGTACAAGGCCGGCTACATGCCGCCGTCGATCCTCAACAACAACTACCAGGGCAACGCCAAGCTGTTCACCCAGCAGAAGGTCGCCTGGACCACGGCCGGCTCCTCCGGCGCACTCGACTTCGTGCGGGACAACCCCAGCCTGAAGGGCAAGTTCACCGAGAACAAGGCGCTCGACACCCCGCCGCTCTACCCGCAGGGTCTCTCCGTCTCCGCCAAGAGCAAGCACCTGGCCACCGCCAAGGCGTTCGCCAAGTTCATGACCAACGCGGAGAACCAGAACGCGTTCGCCAAGCTCACCAACACCTTCCCGTCCTCCACCGGCTCCTCCGAGGACCCGTTCTACTCCAAGGATGACGGCACCGAGGCCGGCAAGGCCCGCGTCCTGGCGTTCAACAGCCTCAAGGAAGGCAAGGTCCTGAACCCGGTGCAGTGGAACTCCGCGATGGACGACTACTTCAAGCAGCAGGTGGCCCTCGCCGTGAAGGGCGACATCTCCGGCAAGGAAGCCCTGCAGAAGGCTCAGGACAAGGCGAATCAGCTGCTCAAGCAGCAGAAGTGAGCCGTTCCTGAGCGGGTGGGCCGCCGGTCCCGGCGGCCCACCCCGTTCGTCAGCTGAAAGGAGACGTCCATGGCGTCGACCACCATCCCGCGCCCGGTGAAAATCCCGGCGAAACCCCCGGTGGGCACCCGGGTCCGCACCAGCAAGTGGTTCACCCCGTGGATCCTCGTGGCGCCGGCGCTGCTCTGGCTCCTGGTGTTCAACGTCTGGCCGTCCCTGAACACCATCCGTATGGCGTTCACCAACGCCAAACCCCTGGGCGGCAAGGAACGCTACGTCGGCGTCCAGAACTTCCAGCAGATCCTCGAAGACGACCAGGTCATGAACGCGCTGCTGAACAGCGTGGTCTACATGGTCATCTGCGTGCCGCTGCTGACCCTGCTCCCGCTCCTGCTCGCGATCCTCGTGCAGAAGCCGCTCAAGGGCATCGCCTTCTTCCGCACGGCGTTCTACACGCCGGTGATCGCCTCCGCCGTCGTGGTCGGTCTCATGTGGAGCTGGCTGCTCGACTCGCGCGGCGCCGTCAACAACCTGGCGCAGGCGCTGCACGTGGTCACCGAGCCGATCCCGTTCCTCACCGACCGCTGGCTCGTCATCATCTCCGCCATCAGCCTGACCGTCTGGAAGGGCCTCGGGTACTACATGATCGTGTACCTGGCGGCCCTCGGGAACGTCGGCAAGGAACTGCACGAAGCCGCCGCGATCGACGGCGCGGGAGCGGTCCGCCGCTTCTGGAGCGTCACCGTCCCGGGCGTCCGGGGAGCCATGGGCCTGGTCGCCGTGCTGGTGGCGATTAGCGCGCTGCGGGTGTTCTCCGAAGTCTTCATCCTCACGGGCGGCAAGGGCGGGCCCGGCGGTGAGGACCTCACCATGGTCATGCTCATCCAGCAGTACGCCCGCGGCTTCACCGGCAATCTCGGCTACGCCTCGGCCCTGAGCATCCTGCTCTTCCTGCTGACGCTGATCCCCATGCTGGTCCTGGCCCGCCTGAACTCCAAGGGGGACAAATGAGCGCCACTGAACTGCGGCCCTCCGCACCGGACGACGCCCTGGAAGGCGCGACGCCGCCGGCCCGCCGCCGTCGTTCCCGCACCTTCGGCGAGCCCTCCGCCGCCGAGAAATTCTGGCGCTACGCGGCGCTGATCTTCGTCCTGTTCGTGACGGTCGGGCCCTTCCTGTGGCAGCTGTCCACGTCGTTGCGCAGCAGCACCGAGGACATCTACACGGAGAACCTCAGCCTCCTCCCGCAGCAGCCCACGCTCGGCAACTACGTCCGGGTGTTCCAGGCGATCGACGTGTGGCGGTACATCGGCAACTCGCTCTTCGTGGCCGCGGTGGCCGTGGTGGGCAACGTGGTCTTCTCCACGGCCGCCGGGTACGCGCTGGCCCGGCTGTCCTTCCGCTTCAAGAAGTGGGTCCTGGGCCTGTTCATGATCACGCTCATCCTGCCGGCCGAAGCCACGATCATCTCCCAGTACGTGACCGTGCGGGACCTGGGCCTCGCGGACACCCTGCTCGGTGTGGCGCTGCCCGGCATGGTCAGCGTGCTGAACGTGCTCCTCATGTTCAACGCCTTCCGCCAGCTCCCCACGGAGATCGAGGAGGCGGCCGTGGTGGACGGCGCCAACGCCTGGCAGCGGCTCATCCGTGTGGCGCTGCCGTCCGTCTACGGCACCATCGCCGTGGTGGCGATCTTCTCCTTCATCGGCGCCTGGGATGATTTCCTCTGGCCGCTGATCGTTCTCACCACCCCCGAGAACTTCACGCTCACCATCGGGCTGCAGTACCTCTCCGGCACCTTCACCAATGACATGCGGCTCATCGCGGCCGGCACCATGATCGCCTTCATCCCCATCGCCGTGGTCTTCGGCGTCCTGCAGAGATTCTTCTTCAAGGGCGTCGAAGAGGGCGGCGTCAAGGGCTGAGACCATTCATCAACGATTTCAGGAGGACAATTCCGTGCGATTCGGGGTCAACTACACACCGGCGTCGGGGTGGTTCCACTCCTGGCAGCATCTCCGGGAGGAGGACGTGCGCCGGGACCTGGGGCAGATCGCCACGCTCGGCGTGGACCACATCCGCATCTTCCCGCTCTGGCCCGTGGTGCAGCCGAACAGGAGCCTGATCAGCCAGACCGCGCTGGATGACGTGATGACGGTGGTGGACGTCGCCGCGGAGTTCGGCCTGGACGTGAACCTGGACGTGCTCCAGGGGCACCTGTCCAGCTACGACTTCCTCCCCGCCTGGATCTCCACCTGGCACCGGCGGAACCTGTTCACGGACCCGGACGTGGTGCGGGCCGAGGCGGATCTCGCGGCCGAGTTCGCCCGCCGCCTCGAGGGACGCCCCAACATCATGGGCATCACCCTGGGCAACGAACTCAACCAGTTCGCCCCGCCCATCCACCCGGACGCCCATCCCGTGACCCCGGAGCAGGCGTCGGCCTGGCTGGAGACCCTCGTGGCGGGCGCCCGCGCGCACGGGAACCCCTTCGTCACGAACGCCATGTACGACGCGTCCTGGTACGACGACCGTCAGCCTTTCGAACCCCGCCACGCCGTGGAGTTCGGTGACGCCACCGTCGTGCACTCGTGGGTCTTCAACGGCGCCGCCCAGACCTTCGGGCCCCTCCACGACGGTTCCGTCCGCCACGCCGAATACCTCCTGCGGCTCGCCGCAGCGTGGCACCAGGACGCCACACGGCCGGTGTGGCTCCAGGAGGTCGGAGCCCCGACCACGGTGATCCCGCGGGAGTCCGCCCCGGACTTCCTCGAGGCAACCATCCGCCACGCGGCCACCGTGCCCGGCCTGATGGGCGTGACCTGGTGGTGCTCGCATGACGTCTCCCGGGCGCTCGCCGACTTCCCGGAGGTCGAGTACGACCTGGGTCTCTTCACCCACGACGGCGTGCTGAAGCCCACCGGGGAGCGCTTCGCCGCGCTCGTGGCCGAGTTCCGGGCGGCCGGGGCGGGCGCGGGCGGCGCCACCGACGGCGTGACCCCGGCCGGCGGCGTGACCGCGCCGCCGCCGTCGTCGTCCGTCGCGCTGGTTCTCGACGACACCGCCGAGGGCTACCGCGCGAGCTGCGCACCCGGAGGGGCGTTCCACCGCGCCTGGCTGGACGCCGCCGCGGCCACCGGGGAGGGCCCGCAGGTCCTTCTGGGCTCCCGCGGCCAGGACCCCGCCGTGCTCGCCGCCCGGGGCATCAGCACGGTCCTGGAGAGCGGCGCATCCGCTCCCGGGGCAATTACCGCAAATCGCTAGCGAAACCCCGGAGAGCGCTGCTAGTCTCGCCCTTTGCGAGCCGTTGACCTACCAAGACCCCTGACACCAGACGTGAGGACACGAGCACATCCATGCATGACGACATCAACCTGACCACCGGACGGGTCAAGCGGGTTCTGGCCGAACGGCTGTATCCCGCCGTCTACGAGGAGAGCGTGGCGCTGGACGTCGCCTGGCACGAACTGCCGGGCGAGCCGATCGCCCCCGCCGAGGGCCTGGCCCTCGAGTACTCGCCGTACCAGGTGGGCACCCCGTGGGGCGCCGCCTGGGGCACCACCTGGTTCCGTCTGCAGGGCCGGATCCCCGAAGGCTGGGCCGGACGCCGCGTCGAGATGGTCGTGGACCTCGGCTTCGATGTGAACATGACGGGCTTCCAGTGCGAAGGCCTGGTCTACACGCCCGAGGGCGAGCCGCTGAAGTCGCTCAACCCGCGCAACCAGTGGGTCCTGGTGGCCGATGAGGCGCAGGGTGGGGAATCCGTGGAGCTCTTCATCGAGGCCGCGTCGAACCCGGTGCTCCTGGATTACCACCCCTTCCTTCCCACGCAGGAGGGCGACATCCGCACCTCCTCGCCGAAGAAGCTCTACACCACGCGCCGCATGGACCTGGCCGTGTTCAACCGTGAGGTCCACGAACTGTGCCTGGACCTGGAGGTCCTGTTCGAGCTCCAGGCCGAGCTGCCGGAGTCCTCGCCGCGCCGCATGCGCATCCTCCAGGGTCTGGACGACGCCCTGGACCGCGTCGACCTCCAGCACATCGCCGAGACCGCGCGGGAGGCCCGCGAGGTCCTCGCGCCGTTGCTCGAGCGTCCCGCCGAGGCCAGCGCCCACCACGTCTCCGCCATCGGCCACGCGCACATCGACTCCGCCTGGCTCTGGCCGCTGCGCGAGACCATCCGCAAGGTGGCCCGCACCAGCTCCTCCATGACCGAGCTGATCGGTCAGGACCCGGACTTCCGCTACGGCATGTCCAGCGCCCAGCAGTACAAGTGGCTCAAGGTCCACCGGCCCGAGGTGTACGCCAAGGTCAAGGCCGCCGTCGCCGAGGGACGTTTCGTGCCGCTGGGCGGCATGTGGGTCGAGTCGGACACGGTCATGCCCAGTGGCGAGGCCCTGTCCCGCCAGTTCCTGTACGGCCAGTCGTTCTTCCGGGACGAGTTCGGCGCGGCCTGCCGTGGGGTGTGGCTGCCGGACAGCTTCGGTTATTCGCCGGCCCTGCCGCAGCTCATGCGCCGTGCCGGTTTCGAGTGGTTCTTCACCCAGAAGATCTCCTGGAACCAGGTCAACAAGTTCCCGCACCACACGTTCAACTGGGAAGGCATCGACGGCTCACGGGTCTTCAGCCACTTCCCGCCCATGGACACCTACAACGCGCAGCTCTCCGGCGAGGAGATGGCCCGCGCCAGCCGCCAATTCCGTGAGGCCCGCGTCGCCTCCGGGTCGATCGCGCCGGTCGGCTGGGGCGACGGCGGTGGCGGCACCACCCGCGAGATGACCGGCAAGGCCCGGCGTCTCGCGGACCTGGAAGGCAGCGCCACGGTCCGCTGGGAGAATCCGGACGACTACTTCGAGCGCGCCCGCGCCGAGATGCCGAAGCCGCCGGTCTGGGTCGGTGAGCTGTACCTCGAACTCCACCGGGCCACTCTCACGAGCCAGCACAAGACCAAGCAGGGCAACCGCCGCGTGGAGCACTTGCTGGTGGAGGCCGAGCTGTGGAGTGCCACGGCCGCGGCCCGCACCGGGTACGCGTACCCCTATGACGAGCTGAACGCCCTGTGGGAGGACCTCCTGCTGCACCAGTTCCACGACATCCTGCCCGGCACCTCCATCGCCTGGGTGCACCGCGAGGCCGTCGAGACCTACCGCCGCCTCACCGAGGAGGCTGAGGCCCTGATCGGCCGCGCGCTGGACGCCCTGGCCGGCGACGGCGACGTGCAGCTCACGTTCAATGCGGCGCCGTTCGGGCGCTCCGGCGCGCCCGCGCTGGGCGCCGCCGAGGCCGCCCCGCGGGGCGCAGAGCCGGTGACCGTGAACGAGGAGGCGCGCGGCGTCGTGCTCCGCAATGGACTGGTGGAGGTCGTCATCAGCCGCGAAGGCCACATCGTCTCCGCGGTGGACCTGGCCAGCGGGCGCGACGCGATCCCCGCGGGCGCCGAGGCGAACGTGCTCCAGCTGCACCAGGACTTCCCGAACATGTGGGACGCCTGGGACGTGGACCGGTACTACCGCAACCGCGTGACCGAGCTGCGTTCGCTGACGTCGTTCTCCGTGGAGGGCGACGGGGACGAGGCGCGGATCGTGATCGAGCGCGAGTTCTCCGGTTCCCGGGTCCGTCAGGTGCTGCGCCTGGCCGCGGATGCGCGGACGCTGCGGATCGATCAGGAGACCGACTGGCACGAGGCCGAGAAGTTCCTCAAGGTGTCCTTCCCGCTGGACGTCCGCGCGGAGCACACGGCCGCGGAGACGCAGTTCGGCTTCAACAAGCGCGTCACGCACACCAACACGAGCTGGGAGGCGGCGAAGTTCGAGACCTCCATGCACCGCTTCGTGCTGGCCGACGAGCCCGGCTTCGGCGCGGCCCTGGTGACGGAGTCCAGCTACGGCTTCGACATGACCCGCGACGCCGATGACGACGCCGGCGTGACCACCACCCTGCGCCTCTCCCTCCTCCGGGCCCCGCGGTTCCCGGACCCGGAGACCGATCAGGGCGTGCACCAGCACTCCTACGGCCTCGTGATCGGGGCCGACGCCCTGGTGGCGACCCGTGAGGGCATCCACCTGAATAGCCCGGTCCGTTCGCGGTCCGGCGCCGCACCGGTCGAGTCCCTCGTGAGGGTCGACGGCGACGGCGTGCTCGTCTCCTCGGTGAAGCTCGCCCACGACCGTTCCGGCGATCTGGTGGTCCGCGTCTACGAGCCGCAGGGCCGCCGCGCGAACGCCGTGCTGCACGTCGACCCGGCCTTCGGCGCCGGCCGCGAGGTCAGCCTGATCGAGGACGAGCTCCCGGACGCCCCGGCCCTGGAGGCCGCAGGCTCCGGCTCCGGCTCCGGCTCGGCTGAGGGCGCGACGGCGGAGGCCGGCGTCGCGCTGTCCCTGTCGCCGTTCTCGGTGCGGACGTTCCGCTTCAGCCCGGCGCAGGCGGCTTGAGCGGGTTCAGGCGGGATCCTGGCCCGCGGCGTCATTCGTGAAACCGTGAGTTTCCGTCGAAACAGTGCATTAAACACACTGTTTCGACGGAAACTCACGGTTTCGGCATCTCCGGGGCCTTCGCGAGGGTGGGAGAGGAGCCGGGAGCGCGGTCCGGAGTGGTTTTCACGGTGCTCGTCCGTCGAGTTCGTGGATTTCGGGTGAGTTCGTGGACCATCTCCACGAACTCGCCTCGAAACCACGAACTCGGCAGGGGTGGCCCCGATTGGACCCGCTCCACACCCGCCCGTTTCTGCTGGACGCGCCCCACCCCCGGATTGTTCAACAAAGCCTTGCCGGATTGTTGAACAAAGTTCTATGATGTGAGTCACGTGGACCCGTGACGGGTGCCACGGACAGCTCTCCCGGACCGGTCGGTCCCCGTGGAATGGACTCGCATGCTCGTACTCATCGGGGTGCTGCTGGTGATCGTCGGATTCGCCGTTCGCCTCAACCCCCTCATCGTCGTCACCGTCGCCGGGATCGTCACCGCGCTCCTGGGCGGTATGAACCCCCTGCAGATCCTGGAGGCGTTCGGCTCCGGCTTCGCCAGCAGCCGCTCCGTCACGGTCTTCGCGGCCGTGCTGCCGGTCATCGGCATCATCGAATACTTCGGGCTCCAGGAGCAGGCCAAGAACCTCATCTCCAAGCTCGCCCGCCTCACGGCCGGCCGCGTCCTGCTGGCCTACCTGGCCATCCGCCAGGTGACCGCCGCCGTCGGGCTGACCAGCATCGGCGGGCACGCGCAGGCCGTCCGGCCCCTCGTCTACCCGATGGCCGAGGGCGCCGCGATGCGCCGCTACGGCACGGTCCCGGAGAAGCTCAAGGAGCGCATCAAGGGCCACTCCGCCGCGGCGGACAACGTCGGCGTCTTCTTCGGCGAGGACGTCTTCGTGGCCGTCGGCTCGATCCTGCTGATCACCACCTTCGTGGACACCACGTACCACCTGCAGCTCGAACCGCTCGAACTCGCGCTCTGGGCCATCCCCACCGCGATCGCCGCCTTCCTCATCCACGGCTTCCGGCTCCTCCGCCTGGACCGTCAGCTGGACCGCGAGTACGCCCGTCTCACCGGGAAGACCGCCACCGTCGAGGCCGGGAGCGCCGCATGATCAACGTCGAAGCCGTCTACTGGTTCATCGGAGCCCTCTTCATCGCCTGGGCCTCCCTCATCGCGCGGGACACCGGCCACCGGCACCGCATCGGCAGTTCGCTGTTCTGGGGCATTCTCGGGCTTTGCTTCTTCTACGGAACCTGGGTCCAGGCCGGGAAGGCGCCCGCCTGGATCCTGGGCGTGGCGGTGCTGGTGCTCGTCGGGCTCGCGTCCAGCGGCCAGCTCTCGGACGGCAAGGCTAAGTCCTCCACCCCGGCCGAGCGCGTCGCCTATGCCGCCCGTTTCGGGAACAAGCTGTTCATCCCGGCCCTCCTGCTCCCCGTGGTCACCGTGGCTCTCGTGCTCGCGGCGCCGGTCCTCGTCATCGGGGGCACCCCGATCCTGGACCCCAAGAACACCACCCTGGTGGCACTGACCATCGGCGCGATCGTGGCCGCGGCCGCCGCCGTCGTGATCCTGAAGCCCCGCAACAAGCTCGCGCCGCTGCTGGAGAGCCGCCGGATCCTGGAGTCCATCGGCTGGGCGGCGCTCCTGCCGCAGATGCTCTCGACCCTCGGCATCCTGTTCACCAAGGCGGGCGTCGGGACGGCGGTGGGCACCCTCACGGCGTCGATCCTGCCGAAGGGGTCGCTGCTGGCCGCCGTCGCGGTCTACTGCGTGGGCATGTTCCTGTTCACCGTGCTCATGGGCAACGGCTTCGCGGCCTTCCCGATCATGACCGCGGCGATCGGCTGGCCCATCCTGATCCAGCAGTTCCACGGCAACCCGGCGATCGTCTTCGCCATCGGCATGCTCGCGGGCTTCTGCGGCACGCTGTGCACCCCCATGGCCGCGAACTTCAACCTGGTCCCGGCCGCGCTCCTCGAGATGAAGAACCGCTACGGTGTGATCACGGCGCAGATCGGAACCGCTCTGCCGTTGCTGGTGGTCAACATCGGCCTCATGTACTTCCTGGCGTTCTAGAAAGGCACCCTCATGACCGACACCTTCTTCCCGGGCGCCGCCCAGCACTGCGCCGACGTCGTCCTGGACAATCTGGGCCGCCCGTACCCCTACGCCTCGCACCACGTCGAGCGCTCGGAGACCGATCTGCACACGCCCGCCGAGCTGCACCCGGCGTTCCACACCTCCTTCGACTGGCACTCCTGCGTGCACATGCACTGGCTGGGCGTCAGCGTGCTCGACGCCGCGCTGCGGGGCGAGGCGGACCTCGACGCCGGCACGGCCGCCGCCCTCCGCGCCGCCCTGGGCGCGAACCTCACCGCCGCGAAGCTCGCCGTCGAGGCGGACTACCTCCGAGCCAACCCCAGCTGGGAACGCCCCTACGGCTGGGCCTGGCTCATGCGCCTGGCCGCGGCCTGCCACGCCTCCCAGGACCCGGAGATCGCTGCCTGGGGCCGGAACCTGGACGGCTGCGTGGACGTGGTGTCCGAGCTGGTCCAGGGGTGGACCGCGACCGTCGAGCACCCGGTGCGGCACGGTCTGCACACCAACGCGGCCTTCGGGCTGTCCTACCTCCTGACCGCGTTCCGGGACCTCGGCCGCGACGACGCCGCGGAGGCCTGCGAACGGGCCGCCGTCCGCTGGTTCGGCGAGGACCGGGCATGGGCCACCGAGTGGGAGCTGAGCGGGCAGGACTTCCTCTCCGCCGGGCTCAGCGAGGCCGATCTTCTCCAGCGCGTGCTCCCCGCCGACGGGTTCGCCACCTGGCTGGAAGGGTTCCTGCCCGGGCTGACCGCGGAGTCGCGCATGCTCGCGACCGTGGGGGTGGCCGATGAGAGCGACGGCTACATGGTCCACCTGCACGGCCTGAACCTCACGCGGGCGGGACAGCTCGCACGCGTGGTGGCGGCGCTGGACGCCCCGGCTGAAGCCCAGACCGAAGCCCGCCCCGGCACGCAGCCGGACCTCCGCGCGGTGCTGGACGCCGCCGTCGAGCCGCTGTTCGAGGCCGGGATGCACGGCCTGCGGAGCGGCGACTTCATGTCCACGCACTGGCTCGCGAGCTTCGCGTGGGACGCCCGGGAGTCCATCGGCCGTCTGCGGAGCGTGACCGCGTGAGCGTGATCGACCTCAACAGCGACGTGGGGGAGTCCTTCGGGAACTGGACCTTCGGGGACGACGCCGCCATCCTGGCGAACGTCTCCAGCGCGAATGTCGCGTGCGGTTTCCACGCCGGGGACCCGGTGGGCATCCGCGCCACCGTGCGCGCGGCCGTGCGGACCGGGACGACCGTCGGGGCCCACCCCGGCTACCGCGACCTGGCGGGCTTCGGGCGCCGCTTCCTCGATGTGGACCCGGGGGAACTCCGCGACGACGTGATCTATCAGATCGGCGCGCTCCAGGCCCTGACACGGGCCGAGGGCACTGCCGTCCGGTACGTGAAACCGCACGGCGCCCTCTACAACACGATCGTGCGCCACGAGGGCCAGGCGCAGGCCGTGGTCGACGCGGTCCTCGCCGTCGACCCGGCGCTTCCCCTGCTGGTGCTGCCCGGTTCCGCGGTCGAGCGGATCGCCGCCGAGGCCGGGCTCCGCACCGTGGCCGAGGCGTTCGCCGACCGCGCCTACCGTCCCGATGGCACCCTCGTCCCCCGCAGCGACCCGGACGCCGTGCTGCACGACATCGACCGGATCCTGGACCACGTGTTCCGCCTGGTGGACGGCACGGTCCGGGCCGTCGACGGGACCGTGCTGCCCGTGGCCGCCGGGAGCATCTGCGTCCACGGCGACACCCCCGGGGCGGTCGCCATGGCCGAGCGCATCCACCGGGAACTCACGGCGCGCGGCGTCGTGATCCAGAGCTTCGCCTGAGATGGGCCGACTGCTGGGCGTGCGCCGCGTGGGGGACCGCGCGGTGCTCGCCGAACTCGACGGCCTGGACGCCGTGCTGGCGCTCCAGGCGGGCCTGCTCGCCGAGCCACCGTCCGGCGTCGTGGACGTCGTGGCCGCGGCCCGCACCGTGCTCGTGACCGTGGGTCTCCCGCAGTCCCTGGCCGGGGTGGTGGAGCGGCTGCGGACGGCTGACCTGGCCGCCGGGGTGCGCTCCGCCGGGCGCGAGGTGACGATCGAGACCGTGTACGACGGCGAGGACCTCGCCGAGGTCGCCCGCCTCACCGGCCGCAGCGTCGAGGCCGTCGTGGCCGGGCACGCGGACGCCGTCTGGACCGCCGCGTTCGGCGGATTCGCCCCGGGGTTCGCCTACCTGAGCGCGCCCGGCATGCCCGAGGTCCCGCGCCGCACGTCCCCGCGCACCCGCGTGCCGGCTGGATCCGTGGCGCTCGCCGGCGGGTACTCGGCCGTCTACCCCAACGACTCGCCCGGCGGCTGGCAGCTCATCGGCCGCACCGGCGCCCTCCTGTGGGACGCCTCCCGCGACGAACCCGCGCTCATCAAGGCCGGCGACACGGTCCGCTTCGTGCCGGTCCGCGACGTCGTGCAGGCTCTGCCCGACCGGACCGCCACCGAGACCGGCGAACCCGTCCTCGAGGTCCGCAACCCCGGCCTCCAGACCACGGTGCAGGACCTCGGACGACCCGGCCACGCGGCGTCGGGGGTCAGCGATTCCGGCGCCATGGACCGAGGCGCCCTCAAACGCGCCAACCGCATGGTCGGCAACCCCGCCGGCGCGCCGGGCCTCGAGGCCCTGCCGGGCGGCCTGACGCTGCGCGCGGTCCGGGACACGATCCTCGCCGTCACCGGCGCGGACGTCCCGCTCCTGATCAGCGACGACGACGGCGCCCAATGGGACGCCTCGCTCGACTCCCCGCTCACGCTCCGGGCCGGTGAAACCCTGCGGCTGGGCGCGCCTGCTGCGGGTCTGCGCAGCTATGTGGCGGTGCGGGGCAGCGTGCGGGGTGACACCGTGCTGGGGAGCGCCGCCACAGATGTCCTGTCCGGGCTGGGTCCCGCCCCGCTCACGGCCGGGAGCCGTCTGGGCCTGCTCGATCTGCGGCTGCCCGGCGCCGTGGGGGAGCCGGAGACGGCGCCCGCGTTGCCGTCCGCGGAGGAGGTCACGGTGCTCCGGGTGGTCCCCGGCCCTCGCGACGACTGGTTCACCGACGAGTCCCTCGAGGCGTTCCACACGGGGGAGTGGACCGTGACGACCGAGTCGAACCGCGTGGGGATCCGGTTCTCCGGCGAGCCCCTGGTGCGCCGGACCGAGGGTGAGCTCCAGAGCGAGGGCACGGTACGGGGCGCCATCCAGGTGCCGGCGTCCGGCCTGCCCCTGGTCTTCATGGCGGACCATCCCGTGACCGGGGGGTATCCCGTGATCGGCGTGGTGCTCGACGCGGACCAGGACCGGCTGGCCCAGCTCCCGCCCGGGGCGAGGGTCCGCTTCGAACCGGTGGCCCCGGCGTCGCTGTAGGTGGGAGGGCTGGCCGACCGGGGCTGAAACAGTGAGTTCGCGACGAAACAGTGATCAGAACACGCTGTTTCGTCGCAAACTCACTGTTTCAGCGCTGTGACGGCGATTCCGGCCTGTTCCGCCCGTCGGCATACAGTGGGCCTGTGAGTTCTGATGCTGTCCTGGCGGGGTTGCGCCGCGAAGCGCGTGCCGCCCACGCGCACACCGCCCAGTGGGTGGCGGCCACGCTGCGGCAGCGCATCGCCGACGGCGAGCTGACCCCTGGTACCAAGCTTCCCGAGGAGGCGCTCCGGGAGGCCCTGGGCGTCTCGCGGAACACGCTCCGCGAGGCCTTCGCCACCCTGCACGCCGAACGCGTGGTGCAGCGCATCCCGAACCGGGGCGTCTTCGTGGCCCACCCGACGGCGGAGGACGTCCGCGAGATCTACCGGGTCCGGAAGCTCGTGGAACCCGCGGCCCTGCTCTGGGCCCCGCGGATCGACGTCGAGGAGCTCGCGGGGATCGTCCGGCGCGGCCGGGCGGCGGTCACGGAGGGTGACATCGCCGGGATGGCCGGGGCGAACCAGGATTTCCACCGGACCGTCCTCGCCGCCGCCGGCAGCATCCGGCTCGACGCGCTCATGGAACAAGTGCTCGCGGAGATGCGGCTGGTGTTCGCGGCGATGGGCCGGGACCCCCGCTTCCATGCGCCGTATGTGGAGGGCAACGAGAGGATCGTCGAGTTCCTGGCAGCGGGGCAGCGTGCCGAGGCCGCCGAGTACCTCCGGGATTATCTCGACCGGGCCGAGCAGCAGCTCGTGGACGCGGTCGAGGGGCGGGCTTAGGCGGGTCAGTCGTGCCCCGTCGTCAGCCCCGGTTCTCCTTCGGGTAGAAGCGTCCGCGGCGTGTCAGGACCCAGAACATCGACACTCCGCTCAGCACCGCCAGGCCGATCCCCAGCAGCAGCGAATACGCGGAATCGCGGGACACCACGGCCGCCACCACGAGGAGCAGGATCCGGAGCCCGAAGCTGGCCGAGTTGAAGGCGAGCTTGCCCTGCAGCGCAGGCTTGATCTGCCCGTAGACCGCAGCCTGGATCAGCACGAAGAGCACGAAGGCCCCAGCGCTCACCCAGTGCCACGGCGCCGGCGCGGCGGCGTACAGCCCCAGCCCCAGTCCGAAGGCGATGGACAGGCCCATCCAGTAGGACCGGGCCTTCGCCAGGGTCGGAGGTGTGGTGCGGGGCATGTCGTTCGGGCTCCTTCGGGGCGGTTCATGCCGCCGGACGGCACGGGTTTGGGGGTGGTCCGGGGGCGAGGCCGCGGGCCAGGTCAGATGGGCGGGTCACATGGTCAGGGCAGGTGCAGGACGATGCAGGGACCGCCGTCGTAGAGCCCTCCGTCAATGTCTACCACAAGGCCCTCGGCGTACACGTCCGGGCCCTGGGTGAGGGGCGCGGGATGCCCATGGACGTCCGCGATGATGCTGTGGCCGTGCACCAGACGGGAGCCGCCGAACTCGCGGAGGAAGTCACGAGCCACGGAGGGCTGGTCCCGGAACGCGTGTCGGGTGGTCAGCCGGGCCCAGACGTCCCAGACATCGAGGGGGTCGTCGCTCTCCAGCCGGCTCCGCAGCGTGTCGTTGACGCCGGTGATGTCCGATCCCCAGTGGAGGTACTGCGTCGTGTCCGCGTGAACCAGGAGGTGCGACCCCGTCAGGGCCATGCCCGGGAGCGAGGCGAGCCAGGCGAAGTCCTCGTCGCTGAGTTCCCGCTGGTCCTGTTCGCGTCCGCCGTTGCGTTGCCACGAGTCGTGGAAGGACCTCGGCCCGTTGGGAGTCTCGAGGCGCAGCGCGCCGAAGCGCCGCTTGCCCAGCGCCAGGACCTCATGGTTCCCGAGCAGCGCGTGGACGGCGCCGCCGTCGTCGGCCGCCTGCTGCTGGAGGCGGCGCACCAGGTGCACCACGCCGGAGCCGTCCGGCCCGCGGTCCATGAAGTCGCCGAGAAGCCAGAGGGTGCGCTGCCCGCCGCACCAGGACCCCATCCGGTTCAGGAGACCTTGGCGCCGCAGGGCGTTGGACAGCGGCTCCAGCGCGCCATGGACATCACCGATGACGACGTCGGGCGCTTGGCCGGCGTCGTCGGGGGTGAGTCCCAGCCAGGTCATTCGGTCTCCGGCTCCGCGACCGTGCCACGCGCCTTCGCGATGGCCTTCATGCCGTGATACATCACGAGGGCCGCCGCTGACCCGAGCGCGATGCCCGTGAAACTGAGCTCCCCGAGGTTCCACGTGTAGTCCGCGATGCCCACGATCAGGGCGACCGCGGCCGTGCTCAGGTTGATCGGGTTGGAGAAGTTGACCTTGTTCTGCACCCAGATCTTCACGCCCAGGATGCCGATCATGCCGTACAGCATGGTGGCCGCGCCGCCCAGCACGCCCGGAGGCACCGTGGCGATGAGGGCGCCGAACTTGGGGGAGAAGCTGAGGACGATCGCGAAGACGCCGGCCACCCAGTACGCGGCCGTGGAGTACACCTTGGTGGCGGCCATGACGCCGATGTTCTCCGCATAGGTGGTGGTGCCGGAGCCGCCGCCCGCGCCGGCCAGGATGGTCGCGGCGCCGTCGGCCATGAGGGCCCGCCCGGCGTAGGCGTCGAGGTTCTCGCCGGTCATGGTGGCCACGCTCTTCACGTGTCCCACGTTCTCGGCCACGAGCACCAGGACCACCGGGACGAACAGCCCGATCACACCGACATTGAAGCTCGGCGCCTGGAAGTGCGGCAGCCCGATCCAGGCGGCGGCGTCCATCTGGCTGTAATCCACCTCGCCGCGCCACATGGCCACCAGATAGCCGAGGATGACGCCGATCAGGATGTTCAGGCGCCCCAGGATGCCCTTGAAGAGCACGCCCACCAGGATGATGGCGAGCAGCGTGACCAGCGCCGTGATGGGCGCCTTGACGAAGTTGGCTTTGGCCGCGGGGGCGAGGTTCAGGCCGATGAGGGCCACGATCGCGCCCGTCACCATGGGCGGCATGAGCTTGTTGATCCACGCGGAGCCGAACGCCTGCACCACCAGGCCCACCAGGAACAGCGCCGCGCCGGCCATGATGACGCCGCCGAGAGCCCCGGCCACGCCGTACTGCTGCTGCGAGGCCATGATCGGGGCGATGAACGCGAAGCTCGATCCCAGGTAGCTGGGCACCCGGCCCCGCGTGACCACGAGGAACAGCAGGGTGCCGATGCCCGAGAAGAAGAGGGTGGTGGCCGGCGGCATGCCCGTCAGGATGGGCACGAGGAACGTGGAGCCGAACATGGCCACCACGTGCTGGGTGCCGATGCCGATGGTGCGGGGCCAGCTGAGCCTTTCGTTGGGGGAGACCACTTCGCCGGGCCGGACGGTCTTGCCGTCGCCGTGGAGGGTCCAGGAGGTTCCGAGCAGGCTCACGCGAGGCCTTTCCAGAGGTATGGGGGTGTGTCCAGAGCAACTTTACTGGGTGGCCGGGTGGGTCGAGCAGGCCGATATGTGTCCCATCTCACACTCCGTCGGGGAAGAACCGCCGAATGCTTGAAGTTGAAACCATTCGGAACCCCCCGGAACTCCCCGAAGGAACATGACATGAGCATCGCCCACGAAGAAGCCGTCCTCGACGCGGCCTCCGTCAACGCCCTCTTCCACGAAGCCCGCACGGCCAACGCCTTCCAGGGCGAGGTCACCGAGCAGCAGCTCCAGGCGATCTGGGAGCTGACCAAGTTCGGCCCCTCCGCCTTCAACGCCCAGCCGCTGCGCGTGACCTTCGTGCAGTCGCCGGAGAAGCGCGCCGAGCTCGTCGACGCCATGATGGCCGGCAACCAGCCGAAGACCGCCGCCGCCCCCGCCGTCGCCGTCCTGTCCTACGACACCGAGTGGCACGCCAAGTGGGACGAGTTCTCCCCGGGCTGGGACGCCCCCAAGGCCATGTTCTCGGACAACGCTGAGCTGAGCGGCACGTTCGCCAACAACAACGCCCACCTCCAGGCCGGTTACTTCATCCTGGCCGTCCGCGCCCTCGGTCTCTCCGCGGGCCCGATGACCGGCGCCGACTTCGCCGCCATCGACGCCGCCTTCTTCCCTGAGGGCGACCAGAAGAGCTTCCTCGTGGTCAACATCGGCCAGGCCGGCGAGGGTGCCTGGGGCGCCCCGAAGCCGAAGTTCGGTTTCGACGAGGCCGTCACCGTCCTCTGATCCGTCCGGATTCACGAAGGCCCCGGCTCCCCTGTGGGAGCCGGGGTCTTCGTCGTTCCCGGGTTCGGCCGTGGTGGCGACCCGCGGATTTTTGGTTCACCACCTGAAATTTCGGTGGGTGAACAAAGAATCCGTGGGCGTCAGTGTCCGGATCGCGGGCCTCCGGCTCACTTCGGTGCACGACGACGCCGGGCTCACCCCTCCGCGCCGACGGCCTTCTGCTTGGGGGTCGGTTCCCCGCTGCCGCGCTCGCGGGCGTTCTGCTCCCTGAGCTCGCGGTGTTCCGCCCAGACGTGGCGGAGCTGCTTCCGCACCGTCCCCTCGCCCCAGCGGCTGACCAGGAGGAGCCCCGCGAGCCCTGCGACGAGGGCGACCGCCCCGCCGCCGAACACCGCCCAGCGGGGTCCGAATTCGTTGGCGATCCACCCGACGAGCGGCCCGCCGATCGGCGTCCCGCCCTGGATGACGGTCATGTACAGCGCCAGGACGCGGCCCCGGTAGGCGGGCTCGGTCCGCATCTGCAGCAAGGTGTTCGCGCTGTTCAGGAACGTCAGGGCGCAGAGTCCCACGAGCACCAGCATGATCGCGTAGAGCGTGTACCCGGGCATGAAGGCGGCCACGCAGGTCGTGACACCCAGCCCGATCGCCCCCATCACGAGGTACCGCAGCCGCGGAGCCGCACGCCGGGCCGCGAGCAGTGCCCCGGCGAGGGTGCCGACCGCCATGACGGAGCCCAGCAGGCCGTAGGCGTCCGGGCCGGCGTCGAACACCGAAGCGGCCATGACCGCATTGGTGAGCTGGAAGTTCAGGGTGAACGTCCCCACCAGGCCCGCGAGGATCATGACCAGGAGCGCCCGGGGGCGGGCGAGGACGTACTTCACGCCATCCTTGAGCTGGCCCCGGCCGCGTGGCACGGGGGCGCTGCGGTGGAGGGTTTTCGTGTTCATCCGTAGGATGCCGATGAGCACCGCGGCGAAGCTCGCCGCGTTGAGCAGGAACACCCAGCCGGTGCCGATCAGCCCGATCAGCAGGCCCGCGATGCCGGGGCCGGCCAGGCGCGCCAGGTTGAAGGAGGCGCTGTTGAGTGCGACCGCATTGGCCACGTTCTCCCGGCCGACGATCTCGGAGACGAAGGCCTGGCGCGGCGGGGCGTCGAAGGCGCTCGCGACGCCCAGGGCGAGGGCGATCACGTAGATGTGCCAGAGCTGGGCCGTGCCGGTGAGGACGAGCACGGCCTGGAGGAGGGCCAGCAGTCCCATGGCGGACTGGGTGGTGAGGAGGATCTTGCGCTTGTCCAGGCGGTCGCCGAGCAGGCCCGCGTAGGGACCGAGGAGAAGGATGGGCAGGAACTGGAGGCCGGTGGTGAGGCCGACCGCGGCGCCGTCGTGGTCCGTGAGCTGCGTCAGGACCAGCCAGTCCTGGGCGACCCGCTGCATCCAGGTGCCGATGTTGGACACCAGCGCTCCTGCCGCCCAGAGGCGGTAGTTGGGGTTCTTCAGTGACTGGAACATGCGGCTGCTCATGCGGTGGCTGGATTCCTCCTGGGGTCGGTGCGGGTCATGTCCAGGAGAAGGAGTGCGGCGTCGTGCAGGGTCTCCCGCTCGCGCTCGCCGAGGCTTTCGAGCCTTTCGGCGAGCCAGGCGGAGCGGAGCCTGCGGGACTCCTCGAGGACTGCGTTCCCCTCGCTGGTGAGGGAGATGAGCACCTGCCGTCCGTCCTCGGGCCGGGCCTCGCGGCGGATGAGGCCCTTGTCCGCGAGGGCGTTCACCGTGCGGGTCATGCTGGGCGCCTGGACGTGTTCGGCTTCGGCGAGCTGGCCCATGGTCTGCGGGCCGTGCTTGTGCAGCAGGGCCAGGACGGTGTTCTGCCCCGGGGTGACGGCGTCACTGCTGGCCTGGGAGCGCAGGACACGCGACGTGCGCATGAGCGCGACGCGCAGCTCGGAGGCCAGTTCCTGGAGTTCGGGTGGGGTGTTCATCGTTATTTAACATAGCTAATTAGCCTTGTTAAGTAAATGAAGAGTGGCCGGTCTCACGGTCACGCCCTCCCCATCGACTGCTCCATAGATGTCGTTCTGGGCCGGATTTCGGGGATTTCGGCATCCTACGGAGCAGTCGATGAGGGGGCGCGACGACGGCGGCGGGCCGGGCGCCGCGTTAGCCACCGCCGCGTCGAACGCGACTGCGTTAAACACCGCCGCCCCGGACGGATCCGGGGCGGCGGCAGGGGTGCGGGTGCTCCTCTTCGGTGCGAGTGCGCCTGGCGGGTGCGAGCCTGGGGAGTCTGTGGGTCAGCCGATGACCGAGTCCACGAGGGACTTGGCTTCGGCCTGGACCTGCTGGAGGTGATCCGCGCCCTTGAAGGACTCGGCGTAGATCTTGTAGACGTCCTCGGTGCCGGATGGGCGGGCCGCGAACCAGGCGTTCTCCGTGACGACCTTGAGACCGCCGATCGCCGCTCCGTTGCCGGGGGCCTCGGTCAGTTTGGCCGTGATGGTCTCGCCGGCCAGTTCCGTGGCGGTGACGTCGTCCGAGGAGAGCTTGCCCAGCTTGGCCTTCTGCTCGCGGTTCGCGGCGGCGTCGATGCGGGCGTACACCGGAGCGCCGAACTGGTCCGTCAGGCCGCGGTACAGCTCGGACGGGCTCGACCCCGTGACAGCCGTGATCTCGCTGGCCAGTAGTGCCAGCAGGATGCCGTCCTTGTCCGTGGTCCAGACGGAGCCGTCCTTGCGGTTGAAGGCGGCGCCCGCGGACTCCTCGCCGCCGAACGCGCCCTCGCCGGAGAGCAGTCCGGGCACGAACCACTTGAAGCCCACCGGGACCTCCACGAGCTTGCGGCCGAGCCCGGCGGCCACGCGGTCGATGATCGAGGAGGACACCAGGGTCTTGCCGACCACGGAGGCCGGGTTCCAGCCGCTGCGGTTGCGGTAGAGGTAGTCGATCGCGACGGCGAGGTAGTGGTTGGGGTTCATGAGCCCGCCGTCGGGCGTGACGATGCCGTGGCGGTCCGCATCCGCGTCGTTGCCGGTGGCGATGTCGAAGGGCGCCGCGCCGTCGTCGCTCTTCATGCGGCCGATCAGCGAGGCCATCGCCGAGGGGGACGAGCAGTCCATGCGGATCTTCTCGTCCCAGTCCAGGGTCATGAAGGCCCACTGGGGATCCACCGTGGGGTTCACGACGGTGAGGTCGAGGTGGTGGCGCTCGCCGATCTCGCCCCAGTAGTCGACGCTCGCGCCGCCCATGGGATCCGCGCCGATCCGCACGCCGGCCTCGCGGATGGCGTCGAGGTCCAGCACAGAGGGCAGGGAGTCGACGTAGCTGCTCAGGTAGTCGAAGGTGCCGACGTTCTCGGCCTTCAGCGCCTCGGTCAGCGGGAGGCGTCGCACACCGTTCAGGCCGTTCTCGAGGTACTCGTTGGCGCG
This sequence comes from Arthrobacter sp. RCC_34, assembly GCF_041360795.1. NCBI lineage: Bacteria > Bacillati > Actinomycetota > Actinomycetes > Micrococcales > Micrococcaceae > Arthrobacter > Arthrobacter sp. RCC_34. The sequence continues at coordinate 476,507 of NZ_JBFUPW010000003.1, forward strand.
GTTCGCGATCCAGCCCGTGGCATCCGTGTCCGCCGGGCCGCCGTGCGGAGGGTTGTACTTGAAGCCGCCGTCCGCGGGCGGGTTGTGGCTGGGGGTGACGACGATCCCGTCCGCCTGGTCCGCGTGCCCGGCGTTGTTGTAGCTGAGGATGGCGTGGCTGAGGGCGGGGGTGGGGGTGTATGCGTGGCGGGCATCGAGCAGGACCGTGACGCCGTTGGCCGCCAGGACCTCCAGCGCGGTGTTCTGTGCGGGCTCGCTCAGCGCGTGGGTGTCCTTGGCGAGGAACAGGGGACCGGTGATGCCCTGTGCCGCGCGGTATTCGACGATCGCCTGCGTGATGGCCGCGATGTGCCGTTCGTTGAAGCTGGCCTTGAGGCTCGAGCCGCGGTGTCCCGAGGTGCCGAACGCCACGCGCTGGCCCGGATCCGTGGGGTCCGGCTGCACGTCGAAATACGCGTCCAGGAGTGCGGTGAGATCGACAAGGTCTTCGGGAAGGGCCACGGTGCCCGCGCGGTTAGCCATGGGGCCAGCATGCCAGAGAAGCCCACGGTCTTCTACGCCTTGACCAGGGTTACGCCGCTGTGACGCGGGGCGGCCCCGGGGCGGCCACGGTACCGGCAGGTAACCTGGAGGCAGAGGTCCGTAATCGTGAGGGGGATCATGAGCGATCACATGCCGGAAGAGGGTGCGCCGGAGCAGCGCGCGCCGCAGTACCGCGCGCCAGGGGAGCCGACGACGACGCCGCAGCCCGGCCCGCCGTCCGCTGCACCTGGCGCTCAGCCTCCTCAGTCCGGCCAGCTCCCACAGCCCGGTCAGCCCGGTCAGTGGGCGGGGCCCGGCGCGTCCCAGCCACCGCGCGCTCCGCAGTCTTACCCGACGCAGCCTTATCCGACCCAGCCGTTCCCGCAGACCCCGCAGTCTCCGCCGCCTGGCCCTGTTTCCGGCCCTGTTCCCAGCCAGGCGCCCCGGCCGTCGGGCCGTGTGGTTCCGCCCGTGCCGCCGGCGCCGCAGGGCGGGTTCGCGGCCGCGAGCTATCCCGGGGCTCCGCAGGCCGCGCCGCCCCAGTTCCCGGGCGCTCCCGGCCAGGCTCCGGGACAGTTCCCCGGCCAGGCTCCCGGACAGCCGGCGCAGCTGTCAGGACAATTTGCGCAGCATCCGTATCCGGCGGCGCCTGGAGGTCACCCTCCTCAGCCGTATGGTCAGCAGCCCTATGGCCGGCCTCCTTATGGTCAGCCACCCGCGCAGGCGTACGGGCAGCCCTATTACTCGGGCCTGGCTCCCTCCGAGCCCAAGGGGATGAGCATCACGGCCCTGGTGCTCGGCATCGTGGGCGTGATCTCGGGCGGATGGTTCCTCCTCCCGCAGATCCTGGCGGTGGTGTTCGGGCATATCGGGCTCAAGAAGGAGCCCTCGGTCAAGGGCATGGCCATCACGGGCCTGGTCCTGGGCTATCTGATGGTCGCCGTCTCGCTCGCCTACGGACTGTTCGTGGCGTTCGCCTTCTCCTCCAGCTGGGACTAGAACTTCCCAGCAAGGGCGCCCCCGCCGATCCGGCGGTGGGCGCCCTTGTCGTTGGAACCCCTGCCCCCGTCCCCGGCCCGGCGCCTGTGCCCTTCGGCATTCCGCCGGCGCCTCGAAGGCCCTGCAAAAACAGACTGTAGACAAGCTGTATACAGGTGGTCTACAGTGTGAGTATCACCACAACCGGTGATATCGCCCCGATCCTCTAGGCTGCCATCATGTCGATCTATCACAAGCCCGCTCCGACGGCGCCTGAAGTCGCCTACCAATGGCTGCGTCAGGAGATCTCCACCCTGCCCTGGGACCAGGAGATCTTCCTGAGCGAAGGATCCATCGCCGAGGCCTCCGGAGTCTCCCGCACCCCGGTGCGGGAAGCGCTCCTCCGGCTCGAGGCGTCGGGCCTGATCAAGCGCGTCGCCCACAAGGGCGCGTTCGTCCCCGCCCTGACCGGGCGGGACATCGATGACATGGTGGAGGTCCGCCGCGTGATCGGGGACTGGGCAGTCCGCAAGGTCGCCCAGGGCGCCGTGCCCGCAGCGGAACTCAACGAGATCCTGGACCGGCAGGAAGCCGCAGTCCAGGACCCCGTGGCCTTCATCGAATGTGACATCCAGTTCCACCAGAGGATCGTCTCCGCCGCCGGAAACCCGATCCTCGCGGGGGTCTACGAGGCCCAGCGTTTCAAGCAGCTCCGGATGGGCCTCAAGGCCGTCCTGGACAGCGAAGGACGCAGCCGCCGCGTGGTGGAGGAGCATCGCGCGATCGTTCAGGCCCTGCTGAGCGGTGACCCGGACCAGGCGGCCGCCGCCTCCCGGGCCCACCTGGAGTCCACTCTTTCGGCCCTCAATGTGCCCCACGTCCCCGGCCTGCCCTCCTGAGCAGACCGGTGCAGAAACCCAGGAGCGTCAATGGAGATCTCACTGATCCAGCTGTCCAGTCCGGACGCTGAAAGCCAGGCGGACCGCATCGACCGTGCGGAAAGCCTGATCCGCGCCCAGGAGGAGGCGGACCTGGTGGTCCTCCCCGAACTCTGGAGCGCCGGGTACTTCCACTTCGGCCAGTACCCGGACCTCGCCGAGACCCTGGACGGCCCCACGGCCACCATGTGCGCGGCGGTGGCGCGGGATCTGAAGACCCATGTGCACCTGGGCAGCATCGTCGAACGGATCTCCGCGGACCGGCTCCGCAACACCTCGGTGCTGCTGGGTCCGGACGGGAGCATCGTCCACCAGTACTCCAAGATCCACGTCTTCGGATACCAGTCCCTGGAGGCCGAACTCCTCACCCCCGGGACCAGCCTGCCAGTGGCCCGGACACCCTTCGGGACCATGGCCGGCATCACCTGTTACGACCTCCGCTTCCCCGGCCTCTGGTCCGAACTGAGCACTCGCGGTGCGGGGATCGTGGTGGTCCCCGCCGCCTGGCCCGCCGCACGCCGGGAGCACTGGAGGCTCCTCACCTCGGCCCGCGCGGTCGAGCACCAGATGTTCGTCCTCGCCTGCAACGCCACCGGTGTGCAGGAAGGCGTGGAACTGGGTGGCACGAGCCGCGTGGTGGACCCCACGGGCCGGCTGCTCGCCGAGGCCGGCGCCGAGGAGGACGTCCTCCGCGCCACCATCGACCCCGCGCAGATCGAGGCCGTCCGCCGCGAGTTCCCGGTCATCACCGACCGTCTGGACGACTACGCCGGGCTGAGCCACTGAGCTACTGACCCGGCCCGCTCACTGAGCTGGCCCGCCCGCCACCCGGCGGGCGACGCCCCACACCCGCTTGCCCCACGCGGCAGGCTTTCACGGACCACACGCCACGTCGTCCGCTCCCACACCCGATCCCAGATCGAACGGAACCCTCATGACCCCTGCCCTCAGCTTTGCCGTGTCCGGAACCGGCGAGCGGATCGAGCTCACCGAGTTCACCGCCGTCGTCGCCGGGTACACGGGCCGCGACGCCGCGGCCGTCCAGCACCACATCGACGAGCTCGCCGCGATCGGCGTCGCCCCGCCGCCGGAGGTGCCCATGTTCTACCCCGTGGAGGCGGAGACCGTCAGCACCGCACCCGCGTTCCGGGTGGCCGGCTCGCAGACGTCCGGCGAGATCGAACCTCTCTACATCCGTCATGCGGGCCGGTACTACCTGGGCATCGCCTCGGACCACACGGACCGCCTCCTGGAGACCGAGGACATCGGGGAATCCAAGCGGGCCTGCCCCAAGCCGGTGGCCGGGACGGTCATCCCCGTCGAGGACCTCTCGTCCCTCTCCCTGGACGAGTGCGTCGCCCGCAGCCGCGTGGACGGCGAGCTCTACCAGGAGGGGGCCCTGAGCAACCTCCGCACGCCGGCCGACGTCGTCGGGCTCTTCCTGGAGCGCCGCGACCCCGGCGACGGCGACTTCATCTGCCTGGGCGGGACCCTCCCGCTGCTGGGCGGCGCCTTCATCTACGGCGCCGACTGGGAACTCGAGCTGAGCTTCCCCGACGGCGCCACCATCAGCCACCGCTACACCATCTCCCAAGGAGCACAGTCATGAGGACCGGAGCCGAGTACATCAATTCCCTCAACGACGGCCGGACCGTCCTGATCGACGGTCAGGTGGCGGGGAACGTCGCCGAGCACCCTGCCTTCAGCAAGGTGGTGGAGACGGTCGCCGAACTGTTCGACGTCGCCGCCGACCCCGCCAACGGCATGCAGTACGACTGCCCCGAGATCGGTGGGCCGGCGAACCTCGTGTTCGGCATCCCGCGCTCGCCGGAGGACCTGAAGCGACGCCGCGTCGCCGTCGAGCGCTGGGCCAAGCACACCCACGGCTGGGTGGGCCGCAGCCCCGACCACGTGGGCACCTTCTTCGCCGCCTTCGCCGCGCACCCCGAGGTGTTCGCCTCCGAAGAGCGCGACTACGCCGGGAACCTCACCCGCTACTACGAACGCATCCTGCGCGAGAACCTCTACGTCTCCTACGCGATCATCCCGCCGCAGTATTCGCGGGCGACGACGGCGTCCGGCTGGGAGGGCGACTTCATCCAGGTGGGCGTCGTGGGGGAGTCTGAGGAGGGCCTGATCGTCCGCGGCTCGCAGATGCTCGCCACCGGCGGGGCGATCAGTGACGAAGTGTTCGTCACCTGCATCAAGCCCCTGGGCCCGGATGATGTGGACTTCGCGGTCTCCTTCGCCCTGCCGGCCGCCACGAAGGGCCTCAAGTTCCTCTGCCGCCGCCCGTACGCCACCGCGGCCACGAGCGAGTTCGATTACCCGCTCACGAGCCGCTACGACGAGCCGGACGCCCTGGTCATCTTCGACGACGTCCTCGTGCCGTGGGACCGCGTCTTCATCAACCGGAACGTGGAGACCCTGCGCCGTCAGTTCTTCGACACCGGCGCCCACGCCCTGGGCAACTGGCAGGCGCAGACCCGTCTGACGGTCAAGCTCCAGTTCATTGCGGCGGTGGCCCGCAAGATCGCCGCCGTGAACGGCACCGACCGCATCCCCGGGGTGCAGGAGCGTCTGGGTGAGCTGGCCGCCGTCGTGTCCTCCGTGGAGTCCGCGCTGCTGGCCGCCGAGTACAGCGCCGAGCCGGACGAGAACGGCATGATGGTCCCGGGCCGCCGCGCCCTCTACGGCATCATGGGCCTGCAGTCCGAGACGTACCCGCGCGTCATCCAGATCCTGCGCGATCTGGCCGGCGGCGGCGTGCTCCAGCTGCCGTCCGGCGTCGCGGACATGAAGAGCGATGTCACGGCCGCCGACGTCGAGAAGTACGTGGCCTCCCCGAACGTCAGCAGCGAGGAGCGCATCAAGCTCTTCCGCCTGGCCTGGGACATCATCGGCACCGAGTTCGCCGGCCGCCACCAGCAATACGAGCTGTTCTACGCGGGGGCGCCGTTCGTGGTGAAGGGCGTCTACACCTACCGCAACTTCGGATACGAGAAGCACGTGGCCGAGCTGGACGAGTTCCTGGCCGGTTACACCGTGGACGGCCGCGTGCCGTCCGGTCAGGCGCTCGTGGGCGCCGGAGAGGAGGCCTGAGCCATGGCCAAGCCGGAATTCGAGTTCGGCCCGGTGGACCGGGTGGAGTTCACCGACTGCAACCCCCACATCGAAGGTCTGTCTGAGGCGATCCTGGCGCGGGATGACCGCAGCGACGCCGTGACGCGCATCCTGAAGTTCGAACCGGGCACGGACACCTCGCCCAACGGCGCCTTGCGCCACGACTTCTGGGAAGAGGTCTTCATCTTCGAGGGCTCCATGCGGGATCTGCGCCTGAACCAGGTGTTCAAGGCCGGGGACTGGGCCACGCGTCCGCCGGGCATGGAGCACGGGCCGTGGATCTCCGAGGAGGGCGCCCGGATGTTCGAGGTGCGCTACTACCCGCGGGACGAGGCCTGAGATGGCGGCCCCGGCTTTCGCCACCCCCGACGCCTCCGGAATGCGGCGCACCCTGGGCCGCTTCCTCACCGGGGTGGCCGTGGTGACCGCGGAGCACGACGGCGAGAAGGTGGGCATGACCATCAGCTCGCTCACGTCGATCAGCCTGGAGCCGCCCATCCTGATGATCTCGCTCAACTTCGACACGCGGACGGGCAACGCTCTCCTGGCGAGCGGCCGGTTCGGCGTCTCCATCCTGGGGGCCAAGCAGGAAGGGGTGGCCCGGCAGTTCGCGGTCCGGGGCGGGAAGCGCTTCGAGGACGGCGTCTTCGACCTCACCCCCGCGGGCCTGCCCGTGGTGGCGGGGGCGCTGTCCCAGGCCGAGTGCGAGGTGGTGCAGAGCCACGTCGTGGGGGACCACCAGGTCTTCTTCGGCGAGGTGACGTCCGCCCGGTACCGCGACGGCGAGCCCCTGGCCTTCTACTCGGGCAAGTTCGGCGACTTCCGCGACTTCAACCACGACGCCGTGCCGTGGTTCTACTGAGCCGCTGAAGCCCGGAAGGGCCCGCGACCCCTGGTCCCGGGCCCTTCCGTCGTGCCCGGAAACGGCCTCCGGAACCCCGGTGAAAAACGTTCGATATTCATCCGCGAAACCTCTTGACGGCCGATGTGTCGGGCCTCACATTTAAGTGTATGGCTTTCACTAAACCCGCTGCGGATCCCCAGCCGCACGCGTCCGGCCCCTCCCCGGCCGGCCTCAAGAAGAACTCCCTCGGCACGCGCGACATCGTCTTCATGCTGGTCTCCGCCGCCGCCCCGCTCACCATCGTGGTGGGCGTCTCCCCCCTCGCGCTGGCCGTCGGAGGCGCCGGCGCCCCCGTCATCTACATCGCCGCGGCGCTGGGCCTCTCCCTCTTCGCCGTCGGCTTCATGGCCCTGACCCGGCACATCCTGTCCTACAGCGGGTTCTACGGGTACATCGCCAAGACCCTGGGCCGCGTGACCGGGCTCGGCGCCGGGTTCACCGCCTGGCTCAGCTACAACGGCATCCAGATCGGCCTCTACGGGCTCCTCGGCATCCAGGCGAATCTGGCCGTCAAGCAGTTCACCGGGGTCGACCTGCCCTGGTGGGTCTACGCCCTCGTTTCCATCGCCGCGGTGCACTACCTCGGCTGGCGAGGGATCGACGTCGGCGCCAAGGTCGTGGGCGTGCTGCTCACCCTGGAGACCGTGATCGTGGTGATCCTCGCCGTCGCCGTCCTGGCCCACGGCGGGGCGAACGGCATCACTCTGGACTCCTTCACACCGGACGCGATCTTCACCCCGGGCATGGCCGCCGTGCTGACCATGGGTTTCTCCGCCTTCATGGGCTTCGAATCCGGCGCGCTGTACCGGGAGGAGGCCCGCGATCCGGACCGCACCGTCCCCCGGGCCACGTACATCTCCATCGCCTTCATCGGGGCGTTCTACGCCTTCGCGGTGTGGGTCCTCGTCCAGGCGGGCGGCTTCAGCGCCATCCAGGCCTTCGCCGGGGAACACCTCGACACCGGGGACACCGCCTACGTCCTGGCGGGCACCTTCGCCGGCGACTGGCTGGTCAACCTGATGAGCGTGCTGATCGTGACCAGCATCTTCGCCTCGCAGCTCGCCTTCCACAACACCATCAACCGCTACACGCTCTCCCTGGGCCGCGAGGGTATCTTCCCGGCCCGTCTGGCCCGCGTGAGCCGGCACTTCACCCCCGGCAACGCCGGCGTCCTCCAGACGGTGCTGAGCGCCGTGTTCGTGATCATCGGCGCCGCGCTGGCCCTGGACCCCTTCACCCAGTTCGTGGTGTGGCTGAATTCGCCCGGCATCGCCGGCATCCTGGTCCTTCAGGCGCTCATGGGCGTGGGCGTGGTGGTGTTCTTCATCCGTCACCGCGGCCTGAACACCCGTTGGTACGTCATCCCCTCCTCGGTCCTCGCCACCGCGGTGATGGTGGTGGTGATCTGGCTCAGCGTGACCAACATCCAGTACCTGACCGGGATCCCGGCGGGCGATCCCGTCAACACCACGCTCCTGGTCATCGCGCCGGTCACGTTCGTGCTGGGCCTTGCCGTAGCGTGGTGGCTGAAGAAGAACAGGCCAGAAGTCTTCGGACGGATCGGACATTCCGAATGAACCCACCGCAGGCAGCGGAACCAGAGGGCGGCCGGGTCCACCGGCTCGGCCGCCCCAGCGTGCCACGGCTCACCGTGGACAAGATCGGGCAGGAGGCCCTCGCGCTCCTCGAGGAGGAGGGCGTCCTCTCTCTGCCCCGATTGGCGGAGCGCCTCGGCGTCCGCCAATCGGCGTTCTACAAGCACGTCTCCAGCCGCGCGGACATCATCGAACTGGCGCGCGGGGTCCTGGCCGAGCGGACGGCGTTCGGGAAGCTCTCCCGGCAGCTCGACGTCCTGGTGGTGGAGATCTTCGAGTCGCTCCTGAAGACCTATCAGGGCGTCCCCGCGCTCCTGCCGCTCATCCTGGTGCAGCCCGTGACCAACCCCGAGGTGCTGGGGATCTACGAACGGATCGCCACGGCTCTCCGCGAGGCGGGGGTCCCGGACCGGCTCGTCCTGCCGACCATCGAGGCCATCGACAGCGCCGCGATCGGCGCCGCCCTGGACACGCAGGCCATGGAGGACGCGTGGCAGGTCCCCGAGCACCGCCGGGCCGACTTCCCGAGTCTCGTGCGGGCACAGGAGGCCGCCGCTCAGGACCGCAGCGACCGCTTCGGCTTCCTCGCGCGGACCCTCGCCGCCGGGCTCAGCGTCACGGCCGCCCCGGACGACGACGGCGGCCCCTGAACCACAGCGTCCCTCGCCCAGCTGCCCGCTCGCCGCGGCCGCGGGCGGGCCCGCCGTCGTCGTCGCGGTGCGGCGGGCCGGCGAAGCGGACGCCCGCCAGCACATCGGGATACTCAGCACCGCGCGTGCTCAGTGCGCCCGGTGCTCAGCACACGGGATCCTCAGTACACCGGGTACAGGGCCTCCGGGCGGAAGACGAGGTACCCGAGGTCCTTGTCGTAGCCGTGGATCTCGCGGGTGTCCAGCACGTCCATGTAGTCCAGGATGTCCGCGGAGAAGCACTGGCCCGGCACGAGCACCGGGAAGCCGGGCGGGTACGGCGTGACGAAACTCGCCGAGACCACATCGCCCATCGCCAGCCGGTCGCGGATCTGCGCGGAGGAGAGGTGCTCCGTGGTGCCCTTGCGATAGCTCAGGTAGTAGGCCGAGCGCATGTCGCCGGAGGCCCCGTCGGCCGTGAGGAAGGCGGGGGCGAAGCGGCTGAAGTCGGGGAGGGGGATCGACGGGATGCTGTCCGGTCCGGGCGGCAGGGCGCGGGTCTTCACCCGGGAGAGCGCCCGCTTGCGGTCCAGGTCCTCGGCGATCTTGACCAGGACCTCGATCAGGTACGCCACGGAGCTGCGGGTGGTGCCGATGGTGGTCATGATCAGGACGTTGGAGCGGCTGGTCTTGTTGACCTGGATGCGGTGGCCGTCCATGAGGTAGTCGTGCTTGAAGGTGTCGCCGTCCACGCCCGTGGCCGTGATGTCCAGGGTGATGCGGCACGGGTCCACCACGAACTCGTCCTCGGCCCACGCCTGATCCCAGGAGGCCAGGCCGTCCTTGGCCGGGTTCGGGCTGGTCGAGACGCGGTAGGCGTCCGGGACCAGGTCCGAGGTGTAAAGGACCCGGAAGTACTTCCGCAGGAGGGCGTGCCGGCCCACGGTCCGCCGGATGCTCATGGCGAGGTCCGCCTGGCGCTGCACCAGGGCGTAGCCCTCCAGCTCCACCTGGCGGCGGCCGATGTCCAGGGACGCCAGGATCTGGTAGTTGGGGGACGTGGAGGTGTGCGTCATGAACGCCTCCAGGAAGGACTCCTCGTTCAGTTCGGCGAAGTCCTGATCGAAGACGTGGATCATGGAGCCCTGGCGGAGCGAGGTCAGGGTCTTGTGCGTCGACTGCGTGGCGTACACGCGGAGGCGGGTCGACGTCGGATCGGCGAGCAGGCGGGTGCGCACCAGCGTCTCCGTGTCGGCCCCGGCCAGCAGTGCCTTCTGCTCTTCGAAGCGGCGGCCGTAGTCCGCCGTCGTGAAGTCCTGTTCGAGGACCGCGGCGGCGTGCATGGCCGTCCGCTGGCGGTACACGGGGTGGAAGCCGGCGAAGGCGAACCAGGCCTCGTCCCAGAGGAACACCAGATCCGGTTTGATCGCGAGGCACTCCTCCATGACGCGGCGGGGGTCGTAGACGATGCCGTCGAAGGTGCAGTTGGTCAGGGTGATCATCTTGACCCGGTCCAGCTGCCCGGCGTCGCGGATGGCCAGCAGTCGGCGCTTGATGCTCTCGAGGGGCACAGCGCCGTAGAGGGAGTGCTCGTCCAGCGGGTAGGCGTCGAGGTAACTGACCGAGGCGCCCGCCAGGACCAGCGCGTAGTGGTGGGACTTGTGGCAGTTCCGGTCGACCAGGACGATGTCGCCGGGGCCGACGATCGACTGGTGCACGATCTTGTTGGCCGTGGAGGTGCCGTTGGTGGCGAAGTAACTGCGGTGGCTTCCGAAGGCGCGGGCGGCGAGTTCCTGGGCCTCCTTGATGGCCCCGTGGGGATCCAGCAGCGAGTCGAGGCCGCCCGACGTCGCGGAGGTCTCGGCCAGGAGGAGGTTCATGCCGTAGAAGTCGGCCATGTCCTCGATCCATGGCGAGGCGAGCACGGAGCCGCCGCGCGAGACGGGCAGGGCGTGGAAGACCCCGCCGGGGCGGCGGCTGTACTCCTGGATGGCGTCGAAGAACGGCGTCTCGAAGCGTTCGGTGATGCCGCCGAGGATGGACAGGTGCAGGTCCATGGCGTCCGTCCGGGAGAAGACCCGGCGGAAGCGGCCGTTGACCGATCCGGCGAGGGATTCCAGGGCGACGCCGGCCATGAGGAAGACGTCCAGTTCGGGGCGGATCTCCGCCACGGCGTCCGCGAGGTGGATGATGCGGCGGATGGACCGCGTCTCGTGCAGGCGGTTCCCGGCACGCCGCTCGACGAAGCGGCGGAGCGAGCTGCTGAGGCGCTGCTGCGAGTGCGCGGAGATGCGAGGTGTCAGGATGACGGCCTGGATGCTGGGGTTGATCACGAGAGCGACCAGGGCGTCCACGAAGCTCGGCACCACGTTGACGTGGTAGCTGAACTTGTCCAGGCCGCGGCGCTGGTCCCGCAGTTCCTTGGTGAAGCGCTCCAGTTCCTCGGAGGGGCCGGAGTCCACCACGAGGACCTCGATGTGGGGTGCGGGACGCGAGGGGGTGGGGCCGTCGGTGTCGGGGGAGAGGCTGTCGCCCGGGGCGCCGTCCTCGCTGACGTGGAAACCGGTCCGGAGCATCTCATTGACGCCCTCCACCCGGCTCATGGCTTCGGAATAGCGTCCCAGGCCGATCAGTTCGGAGATGTCCTTGACGGCCTGCAGGCCCGGGAGTGCCCAGTAGGGCTCCAGCGATTCGAGGAGCTGAAGGATGCCGGTGAAGGACGCGGAGCTGCCCGTTTCGAGCTGCCCCATGCGGCGCTGCTGCAGGATTCCGGAGAGGGCGTACCCGAGGTACTCCCAGGTGTCCTTCCGGGTGCGCCATGCGCTTTCGGGGGTGCCGATCTCGGCGCCCCACCGTCCCCCGGCTGTTGGTGCGAACGTCATTACTGTCCCTCGGCCTCACATCGAGAAATCCGGGACTGCCCCATTGCAGTCCGGCCGGCCCTGACGGCCTTGCGCATGACCTTACCCGCGCTTCTGGCAGCTCAGAAGGCTTCCGGGAACATTACGGTATACACGTAATATACAACTCCTGTTCGAGGGGCTCGGCGCCCGCAGAACCGCTGGAATACGCCGGAGGCCCGGACACCTGACGGTGTCCGGGCCTCCGGACAGGAGACTTCGTCATGAGACGGAACGGGCCTCAGCGCACGCCGCTCATGAGCTTGCGGATGGCCGGTGCGCCGGCCAGCAGCGCCAGGCCCAGCACCACGGCCACGCTCCCGACGCCGAGGAAGTACGGCGTCTCATTGGACGGGTCGTAGTAGCCCGCCAGGATGCCGGCCAGCGTGGTGCCGAGCGACACCGACAGGAAGAACAGTGCGACCATCTGCGCCTGGAAGGCGGCCGGGGCCAGCTTCGTGGAGACGGACAGCCCGATCGGGGACAGGCACAGTTCGGCCAGCGTGAACAGCAGCAGGATGCCGACCAGCGCCAGGAGCGGAGTCTTCTCGGAACCGGCCAGCGGGAGGAAGGCCAGGAACGCCAGGCCCATGAGGACCAGACCCAGGGAGAACTTCACGGGGGAGCTGGGCTGCTTCTCGCCGAGGCGGGTCCACAGCGCCGCGAGCACACCCGCGAAGATCACGATGAACACCGGGTTGATCGACTGCACCCAGGCCGCCGGCATCTCCCAGCCGAACAGGTGGCGGTCCAGCTTCTCGTCCGAGTAGACCGCGATGAACGTGAACTGCTGCTGGAACAGCGCCCAGAACGCGGCCGACGCGATGTAGAGGGGGATGAACGCGAACACGCGCTTGCGCTCCACCGGCTGGGTCTTGCTGCTGCCCAGCAGGATGAGGAAGTACGCCACGGAGGCGCCGATGGCCACGTACGCCATCCAGGTGGCCAGGTTCTGCGCGGTCACCAGGTGGGTCAGGAGCAGGGACACGATCAGGACGACGACGGCGCCGAAGATCAGCGCGTACTTCTTCCGCTCGCCCGGGGCCAGCGGGTTCGCCACATGGTGGGCGCTCTCCGGCATGTCCTTGCGCTTCAGACTGTAGACGATGAGGCCGAGGGCCATGCCCACGGCGGCGGCGCCGAAGCCCCAGTGGAATCCGGCGCGGCTCTGCAGGAAGCCGGTGACGAGCGGGCCCAGCAGGCCGCCCAGGTTGACGCCCATGTAGAAGAGGGAGAACCCGGCGTCGCGGCGCTCGTCCTTCTCCGCGTACAGGGTGCCGACCAGGGCCGTGGCGTTCGCCTTGAGGCCGCCGGAGCCGAAGGCGACCAGCACCAGGCCGATCACCAGGCCCAGCACGCCCGGCAGGAGGGCGAGGGCGACGTGGCCCGCCATGATGACGCAGGCCGAGAAGAACAGCACCCGCTCGGAGCCGAGCAGACGGTCCGCGAGCCACGCGCCCAGGATGGTGGAGAGGTACACGCCGCCGCCGTAAGCACCGACCAGACTCAGGGAGAGGGACTTGTCGAGGCCCAGGCCGCCGTCCGTGGCCGTGTAGTACATGTAGTAGGCCAGGATGCCCTGCATGCCGTAGAAGGAGAAGCGTTCCCACATCTCGACGGTGAAGAGGTTGGCCAGCAGTCGGGGGTGACCGAAGAAGCCTTTGTCCGTGGACACGGTGGTGCCCGGCTCGGTCTGTACGGGGTTCATTTCATCCATGCTCCCAGCGGCATGTGAGTTAAGTCATCTTTAGTGGCCCCGGTCACGTTCTCCGGCGTTGGCAGGGCCGGGGCCGTCGGAGCCGCGGAAGGCGAGCGTCACAGCACGGAGAGCCAGCACGAACCCGGCGAAGAGCAGGGTGAAGCCGAAGAACGAATGCCAGGACAGGGAAGCCGTGAGTGAGGGCCCCGAGTCGTCCAGGATCAGCAGGACGGCGCCGATGGTCGCCGCGGCAGCGAGCACCGCCACGATCAGTTGCTGGAACAGTCGCGTGAGGAAGCCGCGGTCGCCGTCGTCGGCCAGGACACGGACCCGCGCCGTGAGAGTTCCCTGCTCCAGGGCGTCTGCCAGGCGGTCCACTCGCCGGGGCAGCCGGGCGAGGGTGGGCAGGAGCGTGAGGGCTTGCCGGCTCAGTTCGGTCCTGAGCCGTTCGGGGGTGAACTCCTGCTCCAGCTGTTCCGAACCGAGTTCGCGGGCTTCTGCGATCACGTCGAAGCCGGGATCGAGCAGCCGAAGGGTGCCCTCGAGCGCGGCCAGGGCGCGGAAGGCTGCGGCGATCTGGGGCGGGACGGCGAACCCGTGATCGAGGACCAGCGTGAAGAGCTTGCCGAACAGCGCCGCGCCGCCCTGGGGGCAGAAGCCTCCGCGGAATCGGACCATGAGCTGGCCGAGCTCGCGCGTCAGGCGTCGTTCGTCCAGCCGGGTGGGCGGGTCGAGGAGTTCGAGCAGGGCGTCACAGGCCAGGCGCTCGTCGTCGGCGTCGATCGCGAAGAGGAGGGAGGCGAGGGCGCGCCGGCTGCCGCTCTCCAGGCGTCCGACCGACCCGAAATCCAGAAGGGCGAGCCTGCCATCCTCGCAGAGCAGGACATTCCCGGGGTGAAGATCGGCGTGGAAGACCCCGTCCACGGTGAGCTGGCTGATGGTGGCACGCAGCAGGGTGCGTGCCAGGGACCGCCGCGTCGCGGGGTTCAGGGCCGCCAGCTGTTCGCCGGCCCGGCCCAGGGGGACCCCATGAAGGCGCTCCATGACCAGAAGCCGCTCGGTGCTGAGCTCCTCGTGGACCCGTGGAACCCGGAGTTCCTCCCCACGGATGGCGTGGGCGAGTGCCCGCGTGTTCTCCGCCTCCACACGGTAATCCAGCTCCTCCGTCAAGGAGTCGGCAAAGCCGCGGGCGAGCGCCACGGCGCCCAGCCGCCGGGCCCACGGGGCCGTCCGTTCCAGCCAGCGCGCCAGCTGCTCGATGATGGAGATGTCCAGGCCCACTTGCTGCAGCGCCGAGGGCCGCTGAATCTTGAGCACCACGTCCAGCCTGGTGTGATCCGGCTCGGTGGGGCCGAGTGTCGCGGTGTGCACCTGCGCGACGGACGCCGCGGCGAGGGGTATGTGGTCGACGTGGCTGACCACCTCCACGGCGGGCCTGCCGAGTTCGCGGTCGAGAGCCTGCCGGATGCGGTCCCAGGGCTCGGGCTGCACCTCGCTCTGGAGCCGGGAGAGCTCCCTGATATAGGCGGCCGGCAGCAGGTCACTCCGGGTGGACAGCATCTGACCCAGCTTCACGAAGGTCACCCCGGCCTCCTCCAGGGTCTGCCGTAAGGCCCGCGCGGTCCGCTCTTCCCGGTCCCGTGCGTGCCGGGAAAGTCCCCGGAACCCGAGGGCCAGGCCGTGACGGCTGGCGATCCGGACCACCTCCGTGTACCGGCCGGCCTGCCGGGAGTGTGTCCGGGCGGACCGCAGCCAGGAGAAGGGGTTGGGCAGGGTGCCCGTGGGGACCATGATCTCGAAGGCCATCAGGACCGCCACCCCCAGGGCGAACGTCCAGAGGGCCGACAGGCCCGCGACCAGGACCGCCGCCAGCGGATCCCGGCTCACGCTCTCCTGGCTGTCCAGGCCGGCGGCGCCCAGGAACAGCAGGACCGTGGCGGAGAAGAAGAGGGTCAACGCGAAAGCCACCAGAATCGAACGCGGCCAGCCCACAGGCACGCCGAGAAGCCTCCGGGAGACCGACGCCAGGAACCAGGTCTGGACGAGGAAGAAGATGAGCGTGAGGAGGACTTCCACGAGGCCCCCGAACCAGAAAAGTGCGTCCACGCTCTCATTCTCACCTGGGGTTCGGAGGCCTGGCATCATCCCGGAGTGGGAATGTGGACAACTCCAGGATGACGCGATGTGGAAGTCCCACAGGAGCGCTCGCAGGATAGTCTGGGTGCAGTTGTCCCGGCGTTGCTCGCCGGGCCGGAGGCAGAGGAGAAGACGCAGCGTGAGCGAGGTTGAGACCGTACGGGTCCAGGACATTCCGGAAGGCGCCACCATCGTCGACGTCCGTGAGGACTACGAGTGGGACGCCGGCCATGTGGAGGGTGCGGTGCACGTTCCGCTGAACACCTTGCCCCTGCGTTTCGAGGAGCTCGACCCGGACGAGGACCTCTACATCATCTGCCGCACCGGTGGACGCTCCTGGCAGGCCAGCCAGTGGCTCGTGGGCCAGGGCTACTCAGCCATCAACGTGGCGGGTGGCATGGACGAGTGGTTTGAGGCCGGCCGCCCCATGGTGGCCGAGGGGTCCGAGACCCCGCGCGTCCTGTAAAACCCCCGACCGCAGAACACCGGAAGAACCGAGCACCCCATGAGCGCTGCAACGCCCCGCTTCACCTACCTGGGCCCGGAAGGCACCTTCACCGAGGCCGCGCTCCTCCAAGTGCCCGGCGCTTCCGAGGCGATCCGCATCCCCGTCAGCAACGCCAAGATAGCGCTCGAAAAGGTGCGTCTGGGCGAGGCCGACGCCGCGATGATCCCCATCGAGAACTCGGTGGAGGGTGGCGTTCCCGCGACGCTGGACGCCATCGCCACGGGCAGCGAGCTCCGGATCATCCGCGAGGTGCTGGTGCCGGTGAACTTCCAGCTGGTCGCGCTGAAGGGGACCGCGCTCGAGGACATCCGCGTCGTCTCCACCCACGGCCATGCCTGGGCGCAGACCCGCGAATGGTTCGACGAGCACCGTCCCGGCGTGGAGTACCTGACCGCACCGTCGACGGCGGCCGCCGCCGTCGCGCTTCTGGAGAAGGACCCGCAGCACCAGGCCGCCGTCTGCGCGCCGATCGTGGCGCGCAGCCACCCGGAGCTCGAGGTGCTCGCGGAGAACATCGGCGACAACCCGGACGCCGTCACCCGCTTCATCCTCGTGTCGCGGCCCGGTTCGATGCCGCGCCCGACCGGGGCGGACAAGACCACGCTCGTGGTGCCGCTGCCCGAGGACCACCCGGGCGCGCTCATGGAGATCCTGGAACAGTTCGCCAGCCGGGGCGTGAACCTGAGCCGGATCGAATCGCGCCCCACCGGCCAGTACCTGGGCCACTACTTCTTCAGCATCGACGCCGACGGCCACGCCCACGAGGCGCGGGTCCAGCAGGCGCTCGCGGGCCTGCACCGCATCAGCCCCGCCACGCGCTTCCTCGGCTCGTACGCCCGCGCCGATGCGCAGTCGCCCGTGGTCGCGCCGCACAATTCGGACGCCGCCTTCGCCGCCGCGGATCAGTGGGTGGCCGGGATCCTGGAGGACGGCCCGGCGGGGTAAGTCTGGCCTGGTCGATCGCCGGCCGATTGTCGTCCCGGCCGCCCCGACGGCGTGCCTCTATCTGACGGATGCCCGGGCGCGTATGCTTACCTGAACATTTCCAGTGCGCGCCGGGTCTCAGCGTTCCGGCGGAAAAGGCGGGCCTCACCAGGCACGCCGGTTTGCGCCCGAACAGAGTCAGGGAGGCACCATGAGCGAGAACGATGGCCAGGGGATGATCGTCAACCCCGTGCCCGACAGCGACAACCAGGACTGGGACGGCGACGAGGCGGATCGCGCCGACCGCCTGCGCTTCGCCGAGGAACAGGCGATGATCAAGGAGCAGTCGGAGCACCATCATCAGGATGAGGCCCTCCGCCGCGCTCAGCAGCAGGCTGACGAGGAGTCCGGCGAGGCCAAGTAGCCTCCCGGGTCACCCCGCGATTGTCGGCCCGAAGACGTCACCCCGCGGACCTCACTGCTCCGGTCGCACCCGGACGGACAGGGACTGCGGCCAGATCTCCACGCTGATCCGGGTGGCGGGCCCCGACGGATCGCCGTCGAGCTGCGTCTCCATCGGCTCCGGACTCCACACCGTCATCCGGTTCACGGCGTAGGAGCGCATGATCGGCAGGACGCCGTTGTGCTTGAACAGCACCTTCAGGTACATGAGGATCCAGCCGGCCACGCTGCGTGGGCTGATCACGACGGCGTCGAGCAGGCCGTCGTCGACCATGGCGTCCGGCAGGAAGTCCAGACCGCCCGGCATCTGACCGCAATTGGCGAAGAGGATGCTGCGGATCTTGCGCTTCTGAGGGTGCGCGCCGTCAAGGCTGATCGTGACCGCCTTGCGGCGTCCGCTCAGATGCCGCAGGCCCGCGGCGGTGTAGGCCATCCAGCCGATGGTCTTCTTGAGGTCGTCCCGGGTGTCGACGAGCACCTCGGCGTCCATGCCGATCCCGGCCATCACCAGGAAGCCGTGCCGCGTGACGGTGCCGTCCACCGCGTTCTGGAGTTCCGCCGTCGCGGTGTCGATCCGCCGTTCCCAGCCGAAGAGCGCCGCGCCGACGCAGCCGCGGAGATCGGTGACGTTCATCTGGAGGTTCCGGGCCAGGAGATTCCCGGTGCCGAGCGGGATGAGCCCGAGCGGCACGCCGCTGCCGGCCAGGACTTCGGCGACCGCGCGAACGGTGCCGTCGCCGCCCGCCGCGAGCACGACGTCGTACCCCTCATCGAGGGCGGTCCGCGCCTGACCGTAACCGGGGTCCTCGACGGTGGTCTCGAAGAAGACGGGCTCGGGCCAGCCCGCGGTCTGGATGGCGTGACGGATCTGTTCGCGGGCGCCTGCGGCGTTGTTCTTCACCGGATTGATCACGACGGCGATCCGCTGCGGACCGCTGATCGGCGCGCTCACGGGGCCGGCCACCGCGCTGCGGCGATGGATCGCTTTGAGGCGCCGGGCGCCCCACCAGCCGGCCACGGCGGACGCCGTGAACGCAGCAGCGCCACCCGCGAAGAGAACGTACTGACCAGTCTTCCCCATAATGCTCCTAAGCGTACCTGCGAGGGGCCCCGTCCGAGCGAAGCGAGGAAAGGGGTAGCAGGAAGCGGTACCTGCGAGCAGCCCCGGCCCCCTCGATCCCGCCACTTAGCAGGGACTGAGCCCTATTCGATACCCTTGGACCGTGATCGACGTTAAAGAACTCATTGAGAATCCTGAGAAGTTCCGGGCCAGCCAGCGTGCGCGTGGTGCGGACGAGTCTCTGGTGGACCAGCTGGTCGCCGCGGATGCCACACGTCGGTCCGCCCTGACCCGGTACGAAAACCTCCGCGCCGAGCAGAACGCGTTCGGCAAGCGGGTCGCCCAGGCGAAGGGCGAGGAGAAGCAGGCGCTCCTGGCCGAGGTCAAGGAGCTGGCGGCCAATGTCAAGGCCGCGGCAGCCGAGGCCGACACGGCTCAGACCACGCAGGACGAGCTGCTCCGCGTGATCCCCAACCTCGTGCTGGACGGCGTTCCGGAGGGCGGCGAGGACGACTACGTGGTCGTGAAGACCGTCGGCGAGCCCCGCGAATTCACCGATTTCGAACCGCGCGACCACCTGGAGATCGGCGAGCTGATCGGCGCCATCGACATGGAGCGCGGCGCCAAGGTCTCCGGTTCGCGCTTCTACTTCCTCCGGGGTGTGGGCGCCCGCCTGGAGATGGCGCTGCTGCAGATGGCCATGGACCAGGCGATCGCCAACGGCTTCGTCCCGATGATCACCCCCACGCTCGTGCGTCCGGAGACCATGCAGGGGACCGGCTTCGATGTGAAGCACGACGCCGAGATCTACCGCTTGGCGGAGGACGACCTCTACCTGGTGGGCACCTCCGAGGTGGCCCTGGCCGGCTACCACGGCGACGAGATCCTGGACCTGTCCGACGGTCCCATCCGCTACGCGGGGCAGAGCTCCTGCTACCGCCGCGAGGCCGGTTCGCACGGTAAGGACACCCGCGGCATCATCCGCGTCCACCAGTTCAACAAGGTGGAGATGTTCATCTACACGACCCAGGAGGAGGCGGCGGCCGAGCACGAGCGCCTGCTGGCCTGGGAAGAGGAGATGCTGGCCAAGTGCGAGCTCCCGTACCGCGTGATCGACACCGCCGCCGGTGATCTGGGCTCCTCCGCCGCACGGAAGTTCGACTGTGAGGCCTGGGTTCCCACGCAGGGCGCCTACCGCGAGCTGACCTCCACCTCCAACTGCACCGGCTACCAGGCCCGCCGCCTGAACATCCGCGAGCGGGTGTTCGCGGAGGACGGGACCCCCAAGGGCACGCGCGCCGTCGCGACCCTGAACGGCACCCTGGCCACGACCCGCTGGATCGTCGCCATCCTGGAGCACCACCAGAACGCGGACGGCTCCGTCACGGTCCCGGCCGCACTCCGTCCGTACCTGGGCGGCCTCGAGGTGTTCCCGGTCCTCTAGGGCGCGCTTCACCTCCGGTTCTGTTGATGACCCACGGAAAATTCCGTGGGTCATCAACGTTTCCGGGGGTGCCGCCGGAATCATCGGGCACGTCGCGGAACACCGGCTCTGAGCAGCAAGGCCGAGAACCGCTCGGGCCTCCGCAGATCGTCCCAGACCCAGCGGACCACTCCGTAGCCCTCCGCCCGGATCCGGTCCTCTCGGCGCTTCTCCTCCACGACCACTCTGGCCGGATCCGTCCCACCGAGGTCCTGGGATCTCAGATACTTCAGCAGGCCGTCGAATTCGCCCACGAGTCGCGCCCCAGGCCAGAAGAAGTCCGTTCGCGCGATGTCGCCCTGCGGTCCCGGGATCCGGTGCTGGAGTTCGGGCGCCTCGAAGCCGAGCCGGTGGATGAGGGCCCTGCTCCACGATTCTCCGACTGATTCAGACCGCGGATCAGCCAGGGCGATCGCCTCCGACATCCTGCGTCGCGCGGCTTTCGACGGCAGTCTCCCGCAGATCCGCTGCAGTTCCTCCCGTGTCCTGGTGGCTCCGGCTGACCCGCGTCCCGACAGCACCTGATCCAGGACCACCACGGCGTCGTCGAAGGCCAGCCGGTGAACGGTGTCGAAGAGCAACTCATCGAGTGCCTGGACTCGGAGGTCGAGACCGAGGATCGGAACCCGCAGCCGGGGGCTTCCGTCGATGGCGCCCAGCCTGAGCGCGTCCTGGAATCCGGGCGGGAGCGGGCCCGGCGGATGGCCCTCCCGTGCGACGCCGGCCCACACCTCAGCCGCTGACCGGCGGTTTCCGTACAGCTCCGGCGGCGGACGCCGCCCCGCCTTCTGGGGAAGCGGGGTCAGGTGGTCGACCGTCAGGGGGACGTGGCGCAGCCCGATGCCCCGGAGCGCCAGGCCCGTCTCGCGGCAGAACACCGGTGAACGGCCTTCCACCGCCAGCGACGCGACCGTCAGGGCGTAACGGTCCCATGCGGTGCCGGCAAGCCACTCGGACGTGGGCAGATAGACGCCCCTGCGTAAGCGGACGAGGTGTCCCCGGCGGAACTCGTGGTGGAGTCGCCAGGGCGTCGGGCCGGACCGGAGGCCGGAGGGGGAGGTCACGAAATGAGCCGCAGGGAACTTCATTCCTCCACGATCCGCCGCTCCTCGAGGTCATGGACGGGACCTCGGCCGGATGTGGACAAACACCCCCGCCAACGTGGTTGACCTACGGAAATTTCCGTGGGTAATCCAACGATCCGTGGGTGGGCCGAGTGGGTGCCTCAGGATTTCGCCCGCCGGAGCCTGCGCCGGCGCCGGATCCTCTTCATCAGGAACACCAGCATCACCGGGATCAGCAGCAGGAACGTCACGAACAGACCCACACCCCGGAAGAAGATCCCCCAGGTCTCGTACCCCTCCACGACGGCGTGGGACGGGTTGCCGGGCTCGTGGACCACGGTCACCGGGTCGCCTTCGGCAGGATGGAGTTCGGTGGGGATCAGGGCGCGGACGGTCAGCGGTTCGCCGGCGTCGTCGGAGTAGGACGCGACGATCTTGCGGTTGCTCGCTTTTCGGCCGTCCTCCACCTTCACCACGATTCCCGGCGTCCGGGTCCCGTGGGCGAGGAGGTCCTCGTCCTGGGCCACCATCACGAAACCGGCCACCGCGAACGTCGGCCCGATCAGGAGGACCGCGACGAATATCGCGCTGGAGAGCCACCCCTTGACCCTGGCGCCGGCGCCCCTGGCGCCCACGCCTCCGGCCCCGGCACCCTTCGTCACTGTCCGGCCCTTCGGCTCGTTCCCCGCCATCTCGCTCCTCTTCCCCCATCGCAGATCACACATCCGCAGACTTGTACTGTACGTCGAGCCCCTGCCGCGGCCCGTCCAGGCGAACATCCACACTGTGCGCAAGGCTGTGAGTATTAACCTCCGCGCCCGGCTGTTCACGCTGAATTCACGCCCCGCTGTGACCTGGCTCCTGGCCCGGCGCGCCGCGGAGTGCTTCACTGAATCATGACCATTTTGACTGAACATGCAGTCGCTGACATCGAAGATCAGCAGCAGAATCCCACCGCCCACCTCATCGCCCTGGACGTCGACGGCACCCTCGTGGACCACGACGGCCATATGTCCCCCGGGGTCCGCGAAGCCGCTCAGGCCGTCGTCGCCGCAGGTCACCAGGTGATCATCGCGACCGGCCGTTCCCTGAACGCCACCCTTCCGATCGTCGAGCTCATCGGCCTCTCCGACGGCTACGTGGTGTGCTGCAACGGCGGCGTCACGCTCCGCCTGGACCCCGCCCTGGCCGATGGGTACGAAGTCATCCACCGCGAGACCTTCGACCCCGCCCCGGCCCTCACCGCGCTCCGCAAGCGCCTGCCCGTCGCGAAGTACGCCCTGGAGGACTCGGAGGGCCGTTTCCTCTCCACCGAGCGCTTCCAGGATGCGAGCTTCGGCGTCGAGGCCACCGCCGTCGATTTCCACGAGATGCTCGAGGCCGAGGCCGTCCGCGTGGTGGTCTTCAGCTCCGAGAACACGTCCGAGGACTTCACCGAGGCGATCGCCGGCATCGGCCTGAGCGGCGTCACGTACTCGGTCGGCTGGACGGCGTGGCTGGACATCGCCGCGGCCGGCGTCACCAAGGCCAGCGCCCTCGAACGGCTCCGTGAATCCCTCGGCTGGGATGCCACGCGCACGCTCGCCATGGGTGACGGCCGCAACGACGTCGAGATGCTCACCTGGGCCGCCCGCGGCGTCGCGATGGGCCAGGCCCCCGAAGAGGTCCGGGCCGTGGCGGACGAGATCACCGCCTCCGTGGACGACGACGGCGCCGCGCGCGTCCTGCGTTCCCTCCTCGCGTAGGGGCCGGGACCGCCTCAGTCGCCGGCGCTGGCCGCTCCCCGGAGCAGCCGGGCAGCGAGGCCTCGCCCGAGGAACTCCTCGTGCCACCCCGTCCGGCTCAGCGCCTTGCTGACGGCCTGGGTGCTGATCCCGAGGGCTGAGGCGACGGTCTTGTACTGCCCGCGGACGCCCGGCGTGAGCAGGTCCACCACACGCCATTCGGCCTCCGAACGGTCGGTCACGATCCGGGCCACGAGCCGCAGAGCGCCTTCCGCATCCAGGGCCGCGTCCGGTGCTTCGCCGGCGACCGCCACGGCATACCGGACCTGCCCCTTCTCGAGCCCCACCATGGCTCCGGTGGCCAGGTCACGGGCGAAGCGGGCCGAGGTGTCGTCCACGCCCTGAGCAGCCCCGACGGTGGCGAGCAGCCCCGGATGGCGGGGCGCCAGCAGTGCCGCGCGCACGGCGTCGTCGGCATTCTGGGTGGTCAGCCACCAGGACGGCGAAGCATCGGCCTTCCGGGCTCCGAGGGCCTGGAGCGCGTCGGCCGCGTCCGGGGCCAGGCGGGAGGCACGGAAGCAGACGGCGTAACTGTTCATGAGCGGCTCAGCGGCGGGTGAGCTGGCGGGTGGCTTCAAGATCGATCATGGTCAGCCGGTCCTTCGGACGTTCGCCGCCGGACCCGGTGGGCAGCCCGGATCCGTCCGCCATGATGACCATGATCAGGAAGATGATGCCGAAGATGTAAACCTTCAGGCAGTGCCACGCCATGCGCCACGCACCGGGGATCCGGCCGCTGGGGACCATGACGTTCCGGGTTCCAGCCACGAGGGAGCCGACGGTGCGGCCACGGAAGCAGACCATTCCGTAAACGACGGTGAACAGGACCCAGGTCAGGACGGCGACCCCGAGGGCTGCGCCGATGGCGGAAGGATCTCGCCGGTACATGACCGCGAACGCCGAGGCCAGTGCGGAGAGGGTGATCAGGTAGTCGACTGCGAGCGTGGCGGCTGCCCGGCCGAGGCCGGAGTCCACCACGCGTGTGCTGTCGGACAGCGTCAGGATGTCGCGTTCCTTGACGGCCACGCTCAGCCTGCCGATCCGATGAGCTCTCGCAGGCGTTCCTGCAGCGTTCCGACGGAGGCCTCGCCGAAGCTGAAGCCGGGCCGTCCGTCGTTCTCCACGGCGGTCAGGGCATGGAGCGTCTGGGATCCTGTGTAGATGGTGAGGTTCCCGGGATCGTCGCTCACGGGGTCGATGACCACCACCGTGGTCACGCCGCGCACATCGCCCAGCTCAGCAGTGGCCCGCGCCGTGAAGCCCTCCTCGTCCAGCAGTTCGGGCTCGGTGTCCCTGCCCTGGATGCCGGCCGCGTCCGCGAGTTCCAGGATCGACTGAGGGAGCCGGTCCACCTTCTGGAAAGCGAAAGCGTGGCTGCCTTCCGGATCCACAAGCTCCTGCAGCGCGTACTCGCCGTGCAGGTAGCTGTACAGCCAGGTCTTCTCGTCGCCCGCTTTCGTCAGCTCGGCCACCACGATCTTCTGACCGCTCCTCCGCAGGGTCATCACGCCGGTCAAGTCGAGATCGGCGCCGATACGGTTCGGGGCCTCCCCGGGCGTGTCCGCCACGGGGACCACGTACCCCTTGCTGAGCAGGGTCCGCAGCGCCACGTTGCAGACCAGCTCCCGCTGATCCTCATGGGCGGACAGCCACGGCAGGGCGACGGCCTGAGGGTGGTCGAGGCCGTCGAGGGCCACGATCTCCTCGTCGGTCAGGATCGGGAGAGGCGGCTCCGAGGACGCGCGGCCCAGCAGTTCCTGCGCTGCCGCGATATCGCGGTCGCTCAGCGTGATTCCAGACGATTCGGGACCGGGCTGCGTGCTCATCCGAAGAGACCTCCAAGGGATTTGACGGGGTTCGAGAAGAACTTCTTGGCACCTTCAACGGCTCCTGAGGCGACATCCTTCGCGCCGTTCCAGGCACTGGAAGCCAGATTCTTGGTTCCGTTCCACACGTCTCCCGCGCGGTCCGCGATCCAATGGCCTGCGGCCTTACCCCATTCGCTGTCAGCAATCATATTGCCCAGCGCCCAGGCTCCGGCGACCACACCGGCACCCACCACGATGCCGATGCCGACCGGATTGGTCAGGAGACCTGCCGCCATGAGCAGGGTTCCGCCGCCCGCCACCACTGAGAGGCCGCCGGAGACGCGGTCACCCCAGCCTCGCCAGCCTCCGTGTTCGGGGGAGATCATGTCCTTGATTCCGCCGTAGATGGACAGCGGGGCCAGAGCCGGGCCGAGGAAGCGCCCGAACTTGCCGAAGAGTTCACCGGCCTTGCCGAATTTGGCCAACATCCCGGTGGGCGCGGCCGGGTTGAGGAAGTCGTCCGCCCAGGAGAATTTGCCCGCTGCGAAGTCCAGGATCTTCTTGGTGGAGAGGAACGCCCCGGAATTCTTGAAGACAGTCACCAGGTCCTTGATCTTCAGTCCGAGGCTGATGCCACCCGAGAGGATGCCGCCCATCTCGACGAAGTTCTGCAGGAGGGTGTTGCCACCGGGGCCGCTGCCCGCGGATCCCGTGGCGGCGTCGCTGGCGGTCTCCTGTTCCTTCGCGTTCTCCAGGAGAACCTTGGAAGAAGTCTCCAGGTGCCGGCTGGCCGCGAGGAGGCTCTGCCGGTGCTGGGAGTTCCACTCGGCGCGGAAGCTCTCCGCGTCCGGTCCCTTCCACGCCTGGGTGGACATGATGGATTCGTTGAGCTGCTTGCCCTGGAACTGGAGGGCGGTTGATCCCCGTTTGAAACTCTGGGCGAGTGCCCGCAGCTGGGCCGGGTCGGCGCCGTAGAAACCTGCCACGTGACTGTTTCCCTCCGTGGGACGAATTGACGAGATTCATCCTAGGCGCGGTCACTTTCCGTCGCGATGGGGAGGGGTGCCCATGTGGACAAACGACCGCGACCCGCCGCGGACCGTCGGTGACAGTCGCGCGGCGGGTCGCCGTCGTCGTGCAGCCGGGGCGTGCCCCGGCGGGGATCAGTGGCCCTGGGCCTGGAAACGCTCGATGGAGGCCTGGAGCTCGGCCTCGGCGGCGGCGCGGTCCGACCAGCCGGCGGCCTTGACCCACTTGCCTGGCTCGAGGTCCTTGTAACGGGTGAAGAAGTGCTCGATCTCCTTGATCAGGAACTCGTCCAGATCGCCGATCTCCTGCAGGTGGTCGAAGCGCTTGTCGGCCGGCACGCAGACGACCTTGGCGTCGCCGCCGGCCTCGTCCTCCATGTTGAAGATGGCGATCGGGCGGGCTTCCATGACGATGCCGGGGAACAGGTCCACATCCGGGTAGAACACGAGGGCGTCCAGCGGGTCGCCGTCCTCACCGAGGGTGTCGTCGAAGAAACCGTAGTGGGTGGGGTACTGCATCGAGGTGAAGAGGACGCGGTCCAGGCGGACGCGGCCGGTCTCGTGGTCCACTTCGTACTTGACGCGGGAGCCGCGCGGGATCTCGATCGTGACGTCGTGCTTCATGGGAACTCCGTAGCTTGTCGTGCCGCCTCGCGGCGTGAGGTACTGAGCGGCAGGCTGGTGACCCTGCCGCCGACTACTATTGAGGATATAGCCACGGCCTGGGATTTTCCCCGGCCGGGCAGCCCGCAGCAGGCCCATGACGCCGCCGGGCCGGGACGGTGACAGGGGATTCACGCACATGAGCAGGGTGGCGCGCGCCGCGGGTTCGGCACTCCTGGTCCTGGTGCTGCTGGCCCTGATCGTCCCCCTCGGGTTCCACTGGTCCGGCGCCTCGTTCCCGGCCGTGCCGGGGCCTGCGGTCAGCACCCCGCCCTGGCAGCTGCCGCCCTCCACCCCGGCCCCGCAGAGTGGCGCCTTGCGCCCGGGGGCGCCGCAGCCGTCGTCGTCCGCGCTGTCCACCCAGCTCGCCAAGACCCTGGTGCCCGACGGCGCGGGGGGCTTCTCCGCCCAGGTCCTGGACGCGGAGACGGGGACGGTGCTGTATTCGCGCGCCGCGGACGAGGCGCGCACCCCGGCATCCAATATGAAACTCCTGACCGCCGCGGCGGCGCTCCAGGCCCTCGGTCCGGACAGCCGCTTCACCACCGAGGTCATCCGCACGGGTCCGTCCTCCCTGACGATCCGGGGCGGGGGAGACGTGCTGCTCACCGCGGGCGCCTCCCAGCCGGACGAGATCATGGGTCACGCCGGACTGGCGACCCTCGCCACCCGCACGGTCGCGCAGCTACGGGCGGCCGGGGTGAAGGGCAAGGTGACGGTGGCCGGCGACGCCGGGCTGTTCAGCGGGCCGGCGCTCAACCCTGCCGTGGACCCGGGCGACGTCGAGGCGGGGGAGACCGCTCCGGTCGCACCGATGGCGCTGAACTCCGCGCGCACGGACCCCGATGTGCTCACGGGACCGCGCCCGCAGGATCAGACCGCCACCGTGGTCAAGTCGTTCCTGGCCGCGCTCACCACGGCGGGCGCGACCGGCGGGAGCCCTCTCACCTTCGTGGCCGGCGGCAAGGCCGGGTCGGGCGAGGTCCTGGCCGGCGTGGAATCCGCCACGGTCGCCGAACAGGTGTCCTGGATGCTCCAGCATTCGGACAACTTCCTGACCGACGTCCTGGGGCGGATGGTCGCGGTGAAGTCCGGCCGGCCCGGGAGCTACGCCGGCGCCATCGCGGCCGTCCGGAGCGAACTCGATCAGCTCGGACTGGACACGCGAGGCATGGTGATCGCGGACCTGAGCGGGCTTTCGGCCGCCAACCGGGTGAGCCCCGCCCAGTTCGCGGCGCTGATCCGGCTCATGACCACCGGGTCCAACGCCGCCCTGCGCTCCGCGCTCGACGGGTTCCCGGTGGCGGGGCTCAGCGGAACCCTCAACGCGCGCTATGGGGACGCCTCCAGCAGGGGAGGCGCGGGCCTGGTCCGGGCGAAGACCGGCACGCTCAACACCGTGCTGAGCCTCTCCGGCTATGTGGTGGACGCCGACGGGCGGCTCCTCGTCTTCTCCTTCATCGGGAACGGCCTCACACCGGGCGCGGCGGGCAACAAGGCCGCCCTCGACGATTCGGCGACGGTGCTCGCCGGCTGCGGCTGCCGCTGAGGCGCTCCACCGGCATCCGGACCGGAAGCCCGGTGAACTGTCAGCCCGGTAGGGCAGGATGGTGACATGAGCTCTCAGTCCACACCAGCACTCATCGACTGGAATCTGGCCGCGGCCACCGCGGCGCGGCTCGCCCCGGCGGGACCCCGATTGCGCCCGGCAGAGATCGCGGCCGCGGTGCAGGACATCCGGGCCAAGGCTGACGCCTCGGTGGAGCATGTGCACCGGATCACCGGACTCGAAGCGGCCCGTGACCTGCGGGACTCCCAGGTTCTCGTGGTGGACCGGGCCGGCTGGGCGAAGGCGAACACCCAGGGCTTCGCGGCCATGATGACGCCCGCCCTCCACGCCTTCCGGGAACGCCTGGCCAAGGACATGACCCCCGGCGGCGCCAAAGTGGGCGGGGCGATCACCGGGGCGCAGATGGGCTCGGTGCTGGCCTTCCTCTCCAGCAAGGTCCTCGGACAGTACGAACCCTTCTCTGCTCACTTGAACCAGGGCGAGGGCCAGGCCGGACGTCTTCTCCTGGTCGCGCCGAATATCGTGGAGATCGAGCGGCAGCTCGGCGTGGACCCGGACGACTTCCGTCTCTGGGTCTGCCTGCACGAACAGACCCATCGGGTGCAGTTCGCCGCGGCGCCATGGCTTGCCGGCTTCATGATGGAGCAGATCGGGCAGCTGAGCGGATCCCTGGTGGACAACGCCGGGTCCTTCCTCGAACGGGCCTCCCGCGCCGTGGTGTCCCTGAAGGAGGAACGCCAGGACCCGGACGCCCCTAAGGGCTCGATCACGGATCTGCTGCAGGGCCCGGAGGAGAAGGCGATCATGTCGCGCCTCACCGGCATCATGAGCCTGCTCGAAGGCCACGCCAACGTGGTCATGGACGCGGTCGACGCCGACGTCGTGCCCAGTGTCCGGACCATCCGGCAGCGGTTCAGCGCGCGCGGCAAGGACCGCGGCGTGGTGGAGAAGTTCTTCCGGCGTCTGCTGGGCCTGGACGCCAAGATGCGGCAGTACACGGACGGCGCGCGCTTCGTCCGCGCCGTGGTGGACCGCGTCGGGATGGAGGGCTTCAACAAGGTCTGGGAGCGCCCCGAGAATCTTCCGAGCGAGGCCGAGATCCACGACGCCGACACCTGGCTCGTGCGCATGGGGCTCGCCGGCGGTGTCTGAGGCGGAGCTCCCGCCGGCTTTCGCGGACGACGTCACGCTCGCCGTGCGCGGCTCCGTGGACGCCGCAGGGCCCGCACCCGACCCCGCCGCCCGGCCCCGCGGACGCCGCAGCAAGGGGCGGCTCGCCCCGGTCCTGGGCACGGCCCGGCTGCACCTGCGTCAGGCGCTGGAGGATGAAGGATACCTGCCGAGGAATATGGCCCGCGGTCGGCAGGCCGTGAACGCTTCGGGCGACGGGCCACTGCGGGTGCTCGTCGCCCTCAGCGGCGGCCCCGACTCCCTGGCGCTGGCCGCCAGCGTCGCGTTCTATGCCCGAGGTGGCATGTTCGAGGCCGGTGCTGTCGTGGTGGATCATCAGCTGCAGGAAGGGTCCGCCGAGGTCGCCCGACGAGCCGCGGAGCAGGCTCGGGAACTCGGGCTGGACCCCGTCCGGGTGGTCACCGTGACGGTCCCCGACACGGGCGACGGTCCGGAGGCGTCCGCCCGGATCGTGCGGCACGCGGCCCTGGAGGCGGCCGCCCGTGACGCCGGCGCCGACGTGGTTCTGCTCGGGCACACCCTGGACGACCAGGCCGAACAGGTTCTCCTCGCCCTCGCCCGCGGGTCCGGCACCCGAGCGCTGGCCGGCATCCCCCGCCGACGGGACTTCTCCGGCGGGAGCTACCTGAGACCGTTCCTGGACCTGCGCCGTGAGGACACGGAAGCCGTGTGTGCAGTGGAGGGGCTGGAACCCTGGCAGGACCCGAGCAACGCCGATCCCGCCTTCGCCCGGTCCCGGGTGCGGACCGTGGTGCTGCCATTCCTGGAGCAGCAGCTCGGACCCGGCGTCTCGGAGTCGCTGCACCGCTCGGCCCACATCCTCGCGGCCGACGCCGCCATCCTGGACGCCGAGGCCGAACGGCACTTCGCCGCACTGGCAGTGACCCGTGAGGACGGCGTCATCGAGCTTCCCGAGCAGAGGCTCCGCGACCTTCCGGAGGCGCTGCGTGTGAGAGTCGTCGCACTCGCGGTGACCGCGCTGGGCGGCTCGCCGAGCTATGAGAGGCTCCAGGCCGCCGTCGCACTCCTGAAACGACAGGGAAGTGCGGGTCCCGTGCAGCTGCCGGGCAAGGTGAGCGTGCATCGCCTGCCGAGGCCCAAAGGGGCGCGCAGGGGCGGCGGGGAGTATGGGAAACTGGTGCTCAGGAGTACCGGGGGTCGCGCGGCAGACGCGGGACTGACAGGCCAAGGCTAGAAACAACAGGAGTCAGGGTGGATTCGCAGGACGTCCAGGCAGATCTCAAGGAAATTCTTCTGACCAAGGAGGAGATCCAGCAGCGCATCGCGGAACTCGCCGCTCAGATCGACAAGGATTACGAAGGCCGCGATCTGCTGATCGTGGGCGTGCTGAAGGGCGCCGTCATGGTCATGGCGGACCTGGCGAGGGCGCTGCACAGCCACGTGACCATGGACTGGATGGCCGTGTCGTCCTACGGCTCCGGCACGCAGTCCTCCGGCGTCGTCCGCATCATCAAGGACCTCGAGACGGACCTGCTGGGCAAGCATGTCCTGATCGTCGAGGACATCATCGATTCCGGTCTGACCCTGTCCTGGCTCAAGGCCAACCTGGAATCCCGCGGCCCCGCGAGCGTGGAGATCTGCACCATGCTGCGCAAGCCGGACGCCGCCAAGGTCGAGATCGACGTCAAGTACGTCGGCAAGGACATCCCCAACGAGTTCGTGGTGGGCTACGGCCTCGACTACGCCGAGAAGTACCGCAACCTGGACTTCGTGGGCAGCCTGGCCCCGCACGTCTACGAGTAGACACAGCCTTCCGGAACCCCGTCCGGACGCCACCCGTGCTGACTCAGCAGGTGGTGTTCCGGGCGGGGTTCCGTGCTGTCCGGAGTCCGGGCGGAGGCGGGGCTCAGTGAGGCGCGGTTCGCCGATTCCGGTGCCCGAATATCGTTCCGGTGCCGCAATTGCCGCACCGGAACGATATTCGGGCACCGGGAATGCCCGTCCACGCCCCGCACGTCCGGCTACCGTTCCAGAGCCGGATGCCGTTTAATGTCTCCATGCCCCACAACCCTTGCGCTGATCTCGACATCCTGGACCTAACACGTGTTAGGGCGACGCCGGAGGACCGGCCCGTCCTGCACTACACGGCTGAGAAGACCTGGCTCAACGATCCCAACGGCCTGATCTTCCACCACGGGCTCTACCACCTCTACTACCAGAACAACCCGTTCGGGAACGTCTGGGGCAATATGTCCTGGGGGCACGCCACGTCCGTCGATCTGGTGCACTGGGACGAGCACGCCGTCGCCATTCCTTGCGAAGACGGCGAAGCCATCTTCTCCGGCAGCGCCGTGTTCGACGCGCGGAACACGAGCGGCCTCGGCGCCGCTGAGCGGCCGCCCCTGGTCGCGATCTACACGAGCGCCTACGAGGCGCCCCACCCTCTGGCCGGGCGGCAGGCGCAGTCACTCGCCTACAGCCTCGACGGCGGCTTCACCTGGACCAAGTTCGCCGGCAACCCCGTGCTGGACCGGGCTTCCAGCAACTTCCGCGACCCCAAGGTCATCCGCTGCCAGGACCCGGCCGGTGACTTCTGGCTCCTCGTGGCGGTCGAGGCGCTCGAGAAGAAGGTGGTCTTCTACCGCTCGGACGACCTCCGGACCTGGGAGTTCCTGAGCGACTTCGGTCCCGCCAACGCCATCGGCGGCGTCTGGGAGTGCCCCGACCTCTTCCCGCTGCCGGATCCCGAGCGGCCGGGCCGGGGGAAGTGGGTCCTCCTCGTGAACCTGAACCCCGGTGGCGTGGCGGGAGGCTCCGGCGGCCAATACTTCGTGGGCGACTTCGACGGCGTGCGTTTCACCGCCGACCCCGGTTCGCTCCTGGCCGAGGGGCCGGTCGACGCGGACGGCCCCGCCAAGGACGCGTCCCCGGCGCGACTCCTCGCGGACTGTCTCTGGCTGGATCACGGGCGCGACTGCTACGCGACCGTCTCCTTCGACAGCGCTCCCGGTGGGGGCCGTGTGCTGATCGGGTGGATGAGCAACTGGGACTACGCCGTCCAGACGCCCACGGACCCATGGCGCTCCGGGATGACGCTCGCCCGGCGGGCCACCCTGGTGTCTACACCGGACGGCCTGCGGCTCGCTCAGCGGCCGATCCTTCCCGAGCCCGGTGCGGGGCGGCGTGTTCAGGAGGCCCGCGACGTCGCTCTCGAACCGGGCGAACCCTTCGCGTTGGCGGACTTCCCCGACGACGCGGCGCAGCGCATCCGCCTGGCGGTCCGGCCGGGCGCCGCCCCGCTCACCCTCCGGCTGTTCGACGACGGCGAGCGGGCCGCCGTCGTCCGCTATTCGCCGGAGGAGGGGGTGCTGAGCCTGGACCGCCGGAACAGCGGCGACGTCACCTTCCACGAGAAGTTCGCGTCCGTGGAACGGGTCCGCGTCGCCCTGCCCGACGGGGTTCTGCGGCTCGACATCATCCTGGACCGTGGTTCGGTGGAGATCTTCGCCCAGGACGGCCTCGTGGCCCTGACGGATCTGGTGTTCCGCGGTGAGGGCCAGGTGGGGGCGTCGCTGGCAGGCGGCGCGGGCGCGGTCCTGGAATCGCTGGAGGTGGACCGCCTGAGCTGACGGCGCCCGCCGCACGCCGGTACCAGGAGGCGCCCGACTTTCGCCCTGAGGGAACTTTTCGCATCCGATGTGCGTCTGATGGTGGAGACGGTGTAAAGCTAGATTCCAGAGAACTGGGTCCAGCGCCGTGCTCGGGCCAAGCATTCGCAGGAGGGATGGGGCACACGCCCCGGTAGATGAAACTCAAAAATATCGCCAAGGGTCCCTGGATCTGGATCGCCGTCGCGGTGGCCATCATGCTCCTCGCCTTCGCCACCTTCGCGCCGGGTGGACCCGCGCAGATCGACACCAACAAGGGTCTCGAGCTGCTGTCGCAGTCGGGCAAGGTGGACCAGGCCAAGATCATCGACGGCGAGAACCGGGTGAGCCTCACCCTCAAGGATCCCCTCAGCGTCGACGGCCAGGACAAGGGCAAGGACGTCTACTTCAAGTACGTGGACGCCCGGGCCAAGGACGTCGTCACCGCGGTGAACGACGCCAAGCCGTCCAAGGGCTTCCAGGACCAGCCGGTCGAGAGCAACTGGTTCTCCGGTCTGCTGTCCTTGCTGCTGCCTGTGCTGCTGCTCGTCCTCCTCTTCTGGTTCCTCATGTCCCGGATGCAGGGCGGTGGCTCCAAGGTCATGCAGTTCGGCAAGTCCCGGGCCAAGATGCTCAGCAAGGACATGCCGCAGGTGACCTTCGCGGACGTCGCCGGCGCCGATGAGGCGGTGGAGGAGCTCCACGAGATCAAGGAGTTCCTGCGCGAGCCCGGCAAGTTCCAGGCCCTGGGCGCCAAGATCCCGAAGGGCGTGCTGCTCTACGGCCCTCCCGGCACCGGTAAGACCCTGCTGGCCCGCGCCGTCGCAGGCGAGGCCGGGGTCCCCTTCTTCTCCATCTCGGGCTCCGACTTCGTCGAGATGTTCGTCGGCGTGGGCGCCTCGCGTGTCCGCGACCTGTTCGAGCAGGCCAAGGCCAACAGCCCGGCCATCATCTTCGTGGACGAGATCGACGCCGTCGGCCGTCACCGTGGCGTCGGCATCGGCGGCGGCAATGACGAGCGCGAGCAGACGCTCAACCAGATGCTCGTGGAGATGGACGGCTTCGACGCCAAGACCAACGTCATCATGATCGCGGCGACCAACCGCCCCGACATCCTGGACCCCGCCCTGCTGCGTCCCGGCCGCTTCGACCGCCAGATCCCGGTGGACGCTCCGGACCGCAAGGGCCGCGAGGACATCCTCAAGGTGCACGCCAAGGGCAAGCCGTTGGCACCCGGCGTCGACCTCAACGCCGTCGCCAAGAAGACCCCGGGCTACACCGGCGCCGACCTGGCCAACGTGCTGAACGAGGCCGCGCTGCTCACGGCCCGCTCCAACGCGGACCTGATCGACGACCGCGCCCTGGACGAGGGCGTGGACCGCGTGATGGGCGGCCCGCAGCGCCGCAGCCGCACCCAGAAGGAACACGACCGCAAGATCACCGCGTACCACGAAGGCGGCCACGCCCTGGTGGCCGCGGCCCTGCACAACGCCCCTCCCGTCACCAAGGTGACCATCCTGCCGCGCGGCCGTGCCGGCGGCTACACGCTGGTGGTCCCGGACGACGATCCGCAGGGCTACACCCGCAACGAGCTCCTGGACCGCATGGCCTGGGCCATGGGCGGCCGCGTGGCCGAGGAGATCGTGTTCCACGACCCCACCACGGGCGCCTCCAACGACATCGAGCAGGCCACGACCACGGCCCGCCGCATGGTCACCGAGCTCGGCATGAGCGAGAAGGTCGGCGCCATCAAGGTGGCCGGCGGCGTCTCCAACGTCATGGGCGCCGGCCGCGGCGGCGACGACAGCGGAGTCACCATCTCCAACGAACTCGCGGCCCTGGTCGACGAAGAGGTGCGCAGGCTCCTGGACGACGCCCACGACGAGGCGTACTCGGTGCTGACCGAGAACCGGGACATCCTGGACGCCATGGCGCTGGAGCTCCTCGAGAAGGAGACCATCAACCAGGCCGATGTGGAGCGTCTGACCGCGGGCGTGCGCAAGCCCGTGCAGCGTCCGATCTGGCTCTCCAAGGAGTCCCG
Organism: Arthrobacter sp. RCC_34; assembly: GCF_041360795.1. Classification (NCBI taxonomy): domain Bacteria; kingdom Bacillati; phylum Actinomycetota; class Actinomycetes; order Micrococcales; family Micrococcaceae; genus Arthrobacter; species Arthrobacter sp. RCC_34. The sequence continues at coordinate 511,125 of NZ_JBFUPW010000003.1, forward strand.
CCCGGTGCAGCACATCGCGCCGGTGCAGTCCAGCCGCGAAAAGGCCCAGCTGGCCGCCCAGCAGGTCCCGGCCCCGGCCGAGTCGGACTCCGCACCGCATGTGATCGAAGATGACGGACAGCCCGAAGGCCCGCAGGGTCTCTGAGCCGGACGGCTAGGATGCTTAGGTGACTCACATCGACGACGACGTCCCCAGCACTGCCTCGGACGCCGCCTCAGCGGACGGCCCCATGGACCTGCCGCGCATCGAGGCGGCGGTCCGGGAGATCCTGATCGCCGTGGGGGAGGACCCGGACCGCTCCGGCCTGGCCGACACCCCCGCCCGGGTGGCGCGTGCCTACGCCGAGATGTTCTCGGGCATCCACCAGGACCCGGGTTCGGTCCTCCAGACCATGTTCGACCTGGACCACGAGGAACTCGTGCTGGTCAAGGACATCCCGTTCTACTCGACCTGTGAGCACCACCTGGTCCCGTTCCACGGCGTCGCGCATGTGGGGTACATCCCCTCGCACGACGGCATGGTGACGGGACTGAGCAAGCTGGCGCGCCTCGTGGACATCATCGCCCGCAGGCCGCAGGTGCAGGAACGGCTCACCACGCAGATCGTGGAAGCCCTCGTGACCCACCTCAAGCCGCGCGGCGCCATCGCCGTCGTGGAATGCGAACACATGTGCATGTCGATGCGGGGCATCCGCAAGCCCGGCGCCAAGACCGTCACCAGCGCGGTCCGCGGGCAGCTGCACGACCCAGCCACACGAGCTGAAGCCATGAGCCTGATACTCGGAAGGTAATACCCTATGGACTCGCTTGCCGCAGCACCGGGAACCGGCCCGGCCACCAATCCTTTGCCCGTGATCCGGAAAGCCAAAGCAGCAGCCCGATTCGAAGACCTCCCCCACGACCGCACGCTGGTCATGGGTGTGCTGAACGTGACGCCGGATTCCTTCAGCGACGGAGGCCAGCACACGAGCGCGGACTCCGCGATCGCGCACGGGCTCCGCATGTTCTACGGCGGTGCCGACATCCTCGACGTCGGGGGTGAATCCACCCGTCCGGGCGCGGAAGCTGTCAGCCCCGAGGAGGAGCAGCGCCGCGTGCTCCCCGTGGTCGCGGCGCTCGTGAAGGCCGGGGCCCTGGTCAGCATCGACACGGTCAATGCCTCCACGGCCGCGGCCGCGCTGGACGTGGGCGCCTCCATCGTCAACGACGTCTCCGGCCAGCGGGTCAGCGACGAGATGATCCAGCTCGTGGCCTCCCGCCGCGTGCCGTACATCCTCACCCATTCCCGGGGTGACTCGCAGACCATGGACTCCCTGGCCGACTACTCGGACGTCGTGTCCGAGGTGGTCGCCGAGCTCGAGGAGCTGCGCGCCCGCTTCCGGAACGCCGGCCACGCCGATGAACGCCTCATCCTCGACCCCGGCCTCGGCTTCGCCAAACAGGGCGAGCAGAACTGGGAGCTCCTCCGCGGCCTGGGCCGGCTCCAGGACCTGGGCCACCGCGTCCTGGTGGGCGCGTCCCGTAAGCGCTTCCTCGGTGAGCTGCTCACCTCGGCCGGCAAGGCCGCCGCTCCTGTGGAGCGCGACGCCGCCACGCTGGCCATCACCGCTCTCTCCGCCGGGAAGGGCGCCTGGGCCGTCCGCGTGCACGACGTCGGCCCGAACCTGGACGCGGTCAAGGTCGCCGCGCGCTGGGCGGCGTGAACCTCATGAGCGCGGGGGAGACCGGCGGCGTCCGCACGCTCGACCGGATCGAACTCCGTGGCGTGACCGCCACCGGCTACCACGGGGTCTTCGACTTCGAGCGCCGTGAGGGCCAGCCGTTCGTGGTGGACCTGGTGATGCACCGGGACTTCCGCCGTGCGGCCGAGACCGACGACGTCGAGGACACGGCTCACTACGGGCTCGTGGCCGAAGCCGTGACGGCCGTGATCGAGGGACCGGCCGTGAACCTCATCGAGAAACTGGCCGTCCTGATCGCCCGCGCCGTCCTGGAGGGCTTCGACGTGGAGTCCGTCGAGGTCACGGTGCATAAGCCCAAGGCGCCCATCGAGGTGCCGTTCGGGGACGTCGCCGTCGTGGTGTCCCGTTCCCGTGCCGATTTCCCCGGACTCGAAGGAGGTTCCGCATGAGCCGCACCCGAGCCATCCTGGCCCTCGGAAGCAACCTCGGCGAGCGTCAGGGCACCCTGTCCGCCGCCGTCGCCGATCTGGTGAATCACCCGGCGGTGCACCTGGTGGACATCTCGCCGGTCATCCAGACCAAGGCCGTGGGCGGTCCCGAAGACCAGCCCGACTACCTGAACATGGTCCTGGCGGTCGACACCGAGCTTGAACCGCTGGACCTCCTGGCCCACTGCCAGGCCGTGGAGCAGATGCATCACCGGGTGCGCGAGGTCCGCTGGGGGCCGCGCACGCTGGATGTCGACATGATCGTCTTCGGCGACGTCCAGAGCGACGATCCCGTCCTGACCCTGCCTCATCCGCGGGCCGCCGAGCGCGCGTTCGTCCTGGTCCCGTGGGCCGCCATGGATCCCGAGGCCACCCTGAACGGCGCCCCGGTGCGCGAACTGGCCCTGGCCGCGGCGGATTACCCCGACGTCGACGAGTACGACGAGTACTGATCATGCGCCTGATGCGACCCGTCCAGCTCGCCGGGCTGGCTCTCGTCTTCCTGGTGGTGGGCCTCCTGGTCTCGATGATCGTGCAGCGGTACGGCCTGCCGGTGCCGCTGCTCCCGCTCGCCGCGGTGTTCAGCATGCTCGCGATCGCGCTGCTGACGTTCCTGCTGGGCTGGCGGGTGCACCGCTGGAAGACCGCCAAGGTCAAGAAGCAGCTGGACCCGATCCTGGCCGCCCGGACGCTCATCCTGGCGCAGGCCGGGGCGTACGCGGGGACCGTGCTGTTCGGCTGGCATGTGGGCATCCTGCTGGAGCAGCTGCAGTTCCTGCAGTACTCCAGCGCCGTGGACCATGTCATCACGGCCGCCGTCATGGCCGGCGGCGGGGTGGTCATGCTGGTGGTGGGACTGATCGTGGAGCGCTTCTGCCGCATCCCTCCGGAGGACGACGGCGGCGCGGACAGTGGCAAGGGCAAGGGGACTGAGGGTGAGTATGCCTGAGCCGGTGAACGGCCCGACGTCGAACGGCCCGGCGTCGTCGGGCGCCGGAGGCGGCAGTTCGCGCGCCGGACGCCTGCGCGTCGGAGTGATCGGCGCCGGGAAGGTCGGCGCGGTGCTCGGAGCCGCCCTGCGCTCGGCGGAACATCAGGTCTCCGGGGTGGCGGCCGTGTCCGAGGCCAGCCGGGAACGGGCCGAGAACCTGCTCCCGGGCGTCCCGGTGCTGGAGCCCGGCGAGATCGTCGCCGGGAGTGATCTGGTGCTCCTGGCCGTCCCGGACGACGTGCTCGGCGAGCTGGTCTCGGGCCTCGCCTCGCTCGGGGCGTGGCGTCCCGGCCAGCTCGTGGCGCACACGTCCGGCCGCTTCGGCGTCGGCGTGCTGGATCCGGTCCGGGCGGCCGGCGCCATCCCGCTGGCCATCCACCCGGCCATGGCGTTCTCCGGTCTCAGCCTGGATCTCGGCCGCCTCCAGGACTGTGTCTTCGGGGTGAGCGCCGATCCGGCCATGCTCCCGATCGCCCAGGCGCTCGTGATCGAAATGGGCGGCGAACCCGTGGTCATCCCGGAGGAGCAGCGCGTGCTGTATCACGCGGCGCTTGCCCATGGCTCCAATCACCTCGTCACCCTGGCGTCCCAGGCGGCGCAGGTGCTGCGGGAGATCGGCGTCGCCGACCCGGAGCGCCTGCTCGGTCCGCTGCTCCGCGCCTCCCTGGACAACGCCCTCGTCTCCGGGGAGTCCGCGCTCACCGGGCCGGTCTCGCGCGGCGACGCCGGCACCGTGGCCTCCCACCGCGAGGCGCTGACCGGCCGAGACCGCCTGCTCCGGAACGCCCCGGGCCGAGGGGACGATCAGCCGGGGGCTCCGGGCGACGATATCCTGGATTCCTATCTCTCCATGGCCCGTGCCACTCTTCAGCGCGCCGTCCGCCAGGATCGCCTCCGGGCGGACCAGGCCACGGCGCTGGGTGATGTCCTGGGCTGAGGGAGCCCGCAGCACATCACGTCCCTGATCCGGCCCCGCGCCGGAGCAGGCTGAAAAAGAGGTCCTCATGAGCATCGAACTGGTCACCACCAAGGCCGCACTCCGTGCCCGCCTGGCGGAGGCGGCGGCGTCGGGGGCCACCTCGGCCGGGTTCGTGCCCACCATGGGCGCCCTCCACCAGGGTCATGCCACCCTCGCGCGGCAGGCTGCCCGGGAGAACGACCTCGCCCTCGTCAGCATCTTCGTGAACCCGCTGCAGTTCGGCGAGGCGGTGGACCTGGAGCGCTACCCGCGCACTCTCGACGCCGACCTCGCCCTGCTGGAGGAGGCCGGCGTGCAGCTCGTCTTCGCCCCCGAGGTGGAGGAGATGTATCCGCTGGGCGAGCCGGGCGTCCGGGTGACGGCGGGCCCGCTCGGCGGCAAGTGGGAGGGCGCCTCGCGCCCCGGACACTTCGACGGCGCGCTCACCGTGGTGTCGAAGCTCCTGCACCTGGCGAACGCCCCCGTGCCGGTGAATCGCGCGTACTTCGGCCAGAAGGACGCGCAGCAGCTCGCCCTGGTGCGGCAGATGGTCGCCGATCTCGATTTCGACGTGCGGATCGTGCCCGTGCCGATCGTGCGGGACGCTGACGGGCTGGCGCTGTCCTCCCGGAACCGTTTCCTCTCGCCCGAGCAGCGTGAATCCGCTCTGGTGCTCTCGCGGGCGCTGCGGCTCCTGGAGACCCGGGCCGCCGCCCACGAGCCCCTCGACCTCGAGTCCGCCGCTGACCTGGTGCGTTCCGCGCCCGGCGTCGAACTCGATTACTTCGAGGTGGTGGACCCGCGCACGCTCGAGCCCCTGGCGGAGAACTGCAAATTCACCCCGTTCAGGGGTGACGCTCTGGCCATCATTGCGGCTAAGCTTGGTTCTGTGCGTCTGATCGATAACACACCGCTTTCTGCCTAGGCGAGACCCAGCCTTCCTCCCGGAGTCCTCTGTCAGGGACTCCCTGGAAATGCTCGGAGTGCGCCATGCGGTGTGCCGGCTTCCGTGGCTCGGCTTCGCCGTGCCCTGATCGCCGTTTCCGCTATCCCTCCCGCTCGGAAGAGCTCCCGTTTCAGGTCCGCCCTGACATCGCTTTCCCACCGGGAAACCACCGTTGCCGGTCCCGCAGTCCGTCGTTCCCCGACGCCGGCGGTCCGGCGGCATCTCGCTCCCCTTTGATTCACTCGCAAGGACGTGACATGACCTCCGATATCAAGAACCCCTCCGGCGGGCCGCTCGACGCGCCCGCCGCGTACGACTCGCCGCCCGAGGCCACCCTGACCGCACCCGAGGCGGGTGCGCCGGAGAAGCTCTCCCGCGAAGTCGTCGTGATCATCAGCGTCCTCCTGGTCTCCACGTTCACGGTCTTCCTGAACGAGACCATCATGAACGTGGCCCTGCCGCGCCTCATGACCGCGCTGGACGTCTCCGAGAGCACGGTCCAGTGGCTCTCCACCGGCTTCATGCTGACCATGGCCGTCGTCATCCCGACCACCGGTTTCATCCTGGAACGGCTGACCACACGCAAGGCGTTCTTCCTGGCGATGGGGCTGTTCACCCTCGGCACCGTGATCGCCGCGATCGCCCCGGGCTTCGGGGTGCTGCTGCTGGGCCGCGTGGTGCAGGCCACCGGCACGGCCATCATGATGCCGCTGCTCATGACCACCATCCTGACCCTGGTCCCGATGAACAAGCGCGGCATGGTGATGGGCAACATCACCATCGCGATGTCGGTGGCGCCGGCGCTGGGTCCGACCGTGTCCGGTCTGATCCTGGAGCACTTCGAGTGGCGGTTCATGTTCATCTTCGTGCTGCCGGTGGCCGTCGTGGCGCTGCTGGTCGGGGCGAAGTACCTGGTGAACGTGGGCGAACCGGGCCGGCAGCGTCTGGACATGCTCTCCGTCCTCCTGACGATCCCCGCCTTCGGTGGCGTGGTCTACGGTCTGAGCCAGATCGGCGGCGGCCACGGTGGTCAGGCGGGCCCCAGCACCGGCGCCGTCGTGGCACTGGCCGTGGGCGTGGTCTCCCTGGGCCTCTTCGTCTGGCGCCAGCTGGTCCTCCAGCGGACCGGCGCACCGCTCCTGGACCTCCGGGCGTTCAACCACCGGATGTTCACGGTCTCCGTGCTGCTCCTGGTGGTGGCGATGGTCGCCCTGTTCGGCACCGTGATCCTGCTCCCGCTGTTCCTGCAGAAGGTGCTGGGCGCGGAGCCCCTGGTGACCGGTCTGGTGATGCTGCCCGGTGGCCTGGCGATGGGACTCTCCGGTCCCTTCATCGGCCGGATGTACGACAAGATCGGACCCCGGCCGCTCACGGTGACCGGCTCGGCCCTCATGGTGCTGTGCCTGTGGCAGTTCGCCATGATGAACGCGTCGACGCCGATCTGGTACGTCACGGTGATCCAGACGGTGCTCAACTTCTCGTTGGCGCTGCTGTTCACCCCGGCGTTCACCAACGGTCTGAATCCGCTGCCGCCGCAGCTGTACTCGCACGGCTCCGCCATTCTGGGCACGCTCCAGCAGGTGGCCGGCGCGGCCGGAACCGCGCTGCTCGTGGCACTGTTCGCGGCGGGGACCGCCCTGCACGGCGATCTCCTGGACGGCACGCGGATCGCCTTCCTGACGGCGGCCGGCGTGGCGGTGTTCGCCGTCGTGCTCTCCGCCATGATGCGCAGGACGGAAGGCGCCGGTCACCACTGACCGGCGCCGACCGCAGGCGTGACACAGGACCGGCCGTGTCCCTCAGCTGAGGGACACGGCC
>NZ_JBFUPW010000003.1:518015-575555 GCF_041360795.1 Arthrobacter sp. RCC_34
GGCGGGCCCCGGCCCGGGCGGGGCCCCCCGGGGGGGGCCCACGGCCGGTCCGTTTAACAAGTCGGGCGGGAGCGGGCGTCAGCCCGCGAAGAACTCCGCGAGGGGCTCGATGAGGCGGGCGGGGGCGCGGTTCACGCCGTCGTGGCCGAGGCCGGGGATCACGCTGTACGCGGAGCCGGACAGGACCTCGTGCAGACGGCCGCAGGCCACCCCGAAGTACGCCGGGCTCTTCTCGCCGACCATGATGAGAGTCTCGAGCGGCAGTTCCAGGAACGGCTCGGCGGACATGTCGGCGGCGATCATCGCCTTGATCTCGCGGACGCCGTTGGGGAGCTGTTCGCGCATCTCCTTGCCGAAGCCGGTGGTGGCGGTCAGCTTGTTGCCGAGCGTCAGCATGTGCAGCGGCATGCGGGACAGGGCGCCGTGCGGTTCCAGGCCGCGCATCACGATCGCCAGGGCCTTCTCGGTGTCGCCGCCGGCACGGGCGGCCTCGTACTCGCCGATCCACGGAGCCTGGACGCTGCCGTCGATCGAGACGGCCGGGTCGTAGACGGCCAGGTGGTCCACGGGGATGCTGCGGGCCGCGTGCAGCACGAGGGCCCCGCCGAAGCTGTGACCGAAGAGGTCCCGGGTGCCGGTGTGCTCCAGCACGACTTTCAGATCCTCGACGTCCTGCTCGAGGGAGTACGAGTCGGTCTGCGGGGTCGATTTGCCCTGACCGCGGCGGTTGAGCACGTGGACCGGCCGCTTCAGCGCCTCGGAGAGGGCCTTGGCGAACTTGGCGTAATCGGCGGCGGTGACCAGCGAACCGATCACCACGACGACGCCCGGGCCCGAGGAGTCCTCGCCTCCGGCGTAGGTGTTCAGTTCCAGCTCGGCACCGTCAGCGGTGCGCACCAACTCACGCTTCATGACACGAGCCTAGCGGAGCAGTCTGGACGAGTCATGAACCCGTCAGGCGGCGGCCTCCGCCGGCCCGCGCTGCGGCGACTTCCGCTTCCGACCACGGTGCTGTTCCTCGCGGGCGCCGTGCACGTGGAACTCGGCGAGGGCGGTGACGAGCCGCTTACCGACGGCCGGGACGGACCCGTGCACGCAACGCGGCACCTGGCGCAGCGGGCCCGGCACGGAGCCGTGGAGGAGGCGCGCCGTCTGCTTGAAGTACTCAGGGCTGCGGGCACCGTAGAAGATGCAGCACTCCTGCGCGATGCCGGCGAAGTCCTCGGCGTGCGCCTCCTCTTCCAGGGCCGCTTTCAGCTCCCCGACGGAGGCGGGCATGAGCTCCGCGAACACCTTGTTGGCCTTGGTCCGGCCGAGCGCGCCGAAGAGGAGGCCGAGGATCGGTTCGGGCGCCCGGGAGAGGGCGGTGCCCGGCAGCATGCCCCGCCGCATGCGGGCCATGGCGCGGGGGACGTCGCCGTCGTTCACCGCCTGGGAGAAGGCGGGCAGCCAGTCCACGGGGGTGCTGCCGTCGATGTTGACGGCCGGGTCGTAGACGGAGAGGCGGGAGACGCCGAGCCCGGAGCCGCTGTGCCGTGCCGCGTTGAGCACGACGGCCCCTCCGAGCGAGTGTCCCAGCACGTGCTTCGCCCCGGTGTGCCGCAGTACGGCCTCCAGGTCCGCGATCTCCAGGTCCATGCCGTACTCAGAGCCCTGCTCGGGGGACTGCCCGTGGCCGCGGCGGTCGTAGACGTGCACGGACCAGCTGCGGCCGTCGTCCTCGGATTCGAGGGCGGTCACGAAGGCCTGCGCGAAAGGCCGGTAGAGCGCCGCGGTGAGGAACGCCCCGCCGACGACGACGAGACTCCGGTCCGCGTCCGCCTCGCCATAACTGTCCATCGCCAACTCCGCCCCGTCCCCGGCACGGACGATGGATTCGGTGCGGGGAACTTCCAGGACCTTCCGGAACTTCACGACCCCATGCTAGCGTCCAGGTGGGTGCCCTCTGCGTCACGTAAACTAAGGGACTGTGACTGCTGAAAACCCCACCCCCCTTTCCGAGGCCTCCGACGCGAACGAGCAGATGCGGGTTCGCCAGGAGAAGCGCCAGAAGCTGCTCGAGCTCGGCATGGAGGCCTATCCGGTGGGGGTGGAACGCACTCACTCCCTGGACGAGATCCGTGAGAAGTACGCCCACCTGGTGGCCGATGAGACCACCGGGGACATCGTGGGCGTCACGGGCCGTGTGGTCTTCGTGCGCAACACCGGCAAGCTCTGCTTCGCCACCCTCCAGGACGGCAACGGCGTCCGCCTCCAGGCCATGCTGAGCCTGGCCGTGGTGGGCGAGGAGGCTCTCGCCCAGTGGAAGGCACTCGTCGACCTGGGCGACCACGTCTTCATCAAGGGCGAGGTCATCTCCTCCCGCCGTGGCGAGCTGTCCATCATGGCAGAGTCGTGGCGGATGGCCTCCAAGGCCCTGCGCCCGCTGCCCGTGCTGCACGCCGGACTGAACGAGGAGACCCGCGTCCGCCAGCGGTACGTCGACCTCCTGGTCCGCGACGAAGCGCGCCAGATGGTCTACACGCGGGCCTCCATCACGCGGTCCATCCGCGAGACGCTCAACCGCCACGGCTACGTGGAGGTCGAGACCCCGATTCTCAACCTGGTCCACGGCGGCGCCTCGGCCCGCCCGTTCGAGACCCACCTCAACGCCTTCGACCAGAAGATGACCCTGCGCATCGCCACCGAACTCTATTTGAAGCGTGCCGTGGTGGGCGGGATCGAACGTGTCTACGACATGGGACGCGTCTTCCGGAATGAGGGTGTCGATTCCACGCACAGCCCGGAATTCACCACTCTGGAATGCTATGAGGCGTGGGCCGATCAATTCGTGATGGCCGAGCGGATGAAAGAGATCATCCTGGACGCCGCGGACGCAATTGGCGCGGGCCGTGTGATCCAGACCGAGGCCGGCGAAATCGACCTCGGCGGGGAATGGGCCTGGCTCGGTGTCTATCCCGGTCTCTCCAGTGCCGTCGGCCAGGAAATCACCCCGGACACCACCGAGGAAGAACTGCGCGCGATCGCTGAAAAGCACGACGTGAAGATCGACCCGGCATGGGGTGCGGAAAAACTCGTGGTCGAGCTTTTCGGCGAGATCGTGGAACCGACCCTGCTGAATCCGACTTTCGTCTACGATTACCCGCCGTCGGCTCAGCCGCTCGCCCGCCCGCACCGCGAGGACGGCCGGCTGATCGAGGCCTGGGATCTGATCATCGGCGGCATGGAACGCGGCACCGCTTTCTCCGAGCTGATCGACCCCGTGATCCAGCGCGAGCGTCTGACGGAGCAGTCCCGTCTGGCCGCCGCCGGCGACGACGAGGCGATGCAGCTGGATGAGGATTTCCTGCGCGCCCTCGAATACGGCGCTCCGCCCATGGGCGGCATCGGCCTCGGCGTGGACCGGCTGGTGATGCTCTTCACCGGCGCCGGAATCCGCGAGACGATTCTCTTCCCCCTCCTCAAGCCAGAGGCGAACTGATATGGAATACATCGCCGTTATTCTGCCGTCCCTCGTGGTCGGCCTGCTGTTCTGGTTCGCCATCCGCGCTTTGCTGAATGCGGACCGTTCAGAGCGTGAGGCGCTCGCCAAGGCGGAGGAAGAGTGGGACGCCAAGGCAAAGAATAACAACGGTGAATCCGGCGGCTCCGCCAATAATTCGGGTGCTGACTAATCCGGATTATTGACTCATTGAATTGATTCGTCCATACTTTAGTGCGGGGGCGCAGCCAATACGGGTCGTATGACCTGCTTTAACCACCACACGATGGGAGCCATAGTTCATGGCACAGCGAGTCAAAATCATTCTTGTCGACGACGTCGACGGCGGCGTAGCCGATGAAACCATCCGCTTCGGGCTGGATGGAAACAACTATGAGATTGATCTCTCCGCTGAAAATGCTCAGAAGTTCCGGGGCGCATTTGAGGAATACATCACTGTCGCCCGTCGGGTGACCAGCACCACCCGCACTCCGAAGCGCGCCGCGGCGAAGGGGCAGGACACTGCCCAGATCCGCAAGTGGGCTCAGGAGAACGGCTACAAGGTCAGCTCCCGCGGCCGCGTGCACGCCGACATCATCGAGGCGTACCACAAGGCCAACAGCTGACCTCAGGGGCAACGGCTTCGCGGCCGGTCCTGGACTTCAGAGTCCGGGGCCGGCCTTTTCCGTGTCCTCTTCCAGACCCTCCTCCGTGTCCGCGCAAGTCGGGGTGATTCCCCCTCTGGCGAACACGCCCCACAAGCCGCTGGTCCGCACGTAGCATCTAATTACGTCGTATCTGAGGAGTGTGGCGAAATGTTTGAGAGATTCACGGACAGAGCTCGCCGGGTAGTCGTCCTTGCACAGGAAGAAGCCCGGCTGCTCAACCACAATTACATCGGGACCGAGCACATCCTGCTGGGCCTCATCCACGAGGGTGACGGCATCGCCGCGAAAGCGCTCGAGTCCCTGGGAATCTCGCTTGACGGCGTCCGCGAGCAGGTCCAGGAGATCATCGGCCAGGGCCAGCAGGCGCCGTCGGGTCACATTCCCTTCACCCCGCGTGCCAAGAAGGTCCTGGAGCTGTCTCTGCGTGAGGCACTCCAGCTCGGCCACAACTACATCGGCACCGAGCACATCCTGCTGGGTCTCATCCGCGAGGGTGAAGGCGTCGCCGCGCAGGTCCTGGTCAAGCTGGGCGCAGACCTCTCCAAGGTCCGCCAGCAGGTCAACCAGCTCCTGACGGGTTACCAGGGTGGCAAGGAGACCGCCGGTGCCGGCGTGGGCTCGGGCCAGCAGGAAGGCACCCCGGCCGGTTCCGTGGTGCTGGACCAGTTCGGCCGCAACCTGACCCAGGCCGCGCGGGAGAACAAGCTCGATCCGGTCATCGGCCGTGAGCACGAGATGGAACGCGTCATGCAGGTCCTCTCGCGCCGCACCAAGAACAACCCGGTCCTGATCGGTGAGCCCGGCGTCGGCAAGACCGCCGTCGTCGAAGGTCTCGCTCAGGCGATCGTGCGCGGCGATGTCCCGGAGACCATCAAGAACAAGCAGCTCTACACCCTGGACCTCGGGTCTCTGGTGGCGGGCTCGCGGTACCGCGGTGATTTCGAGGAGCGCCTGAAGAAGGTGCTCAAGGAGATCCGCACCCGTGGCGACATCATCCTGTTCATCGACGAGATCCACACCCTGGTGGGTGCGGGCGCCGCCGAGGGCGCGATCGACGCCGCGTCGATCCTGAAGCCGATGCTGGCCCGTGGTGAACTCCAGACCATCGGCGCCACCACGCTGGACGAGTACCGCAAGCACATCGAGAAGGACGCCGCGCTCGAGCGCCGCTTCCAGCCCATCCAGGTGGCGGAGCCGAGCGTGGAACACGCCGTCCAGATCCTGAAGGGGCTGCGCGACCGCTACGAGGCGCACCACCGTGTGAGCATCACCGACGGCGCCCTCGAGGCCGCCGCCACGCTCGCGCAGCGGTACATCTCGGACCGCTTCCTGCCGGACAAGGCCATCGACCTGATCGACGAGGCCGGAGCCCGTCTGCGCATCCGCCGCATGACGCCTCCCGCCGAGCTCAAGGAGATGGACGTCGCCATCGAGGCGGTCAAGCGGGAGAAGGAATCCGCCATCGACGCCCAGGACTTCGAGGGCGCCGCGGCACTGCGTGACCGTGAGCAGAAGCTCGTGACCGAGCGTCACGAGAAGGAAGAGGCCTGGCGCAACGGCGGTCCGGACGAGATCGCCGAGGTGGATGAGGAACTCATCGCCGAAGTGCTGGCCAACTCCACGGGCATCCCGGTCTTCAAGCTGACGCAGGAGGAGTCCAGCCGTCTGCTCAAGATGGAGGACGAGCTGCACAAGCGTGTGGTGGGCCAGGACGACGCCATCAAGGCACTGTCCCAGGCCATCCGCCGCACCCGTGCCGGCCTCAAGGATCCGAAGCGCCCGGGTGGCTCGTTCATCTTCGCCGGCCCCACCGGCGTCGGAAAGACCGAGCTGGCCAAGGCTCTCGCGGAGTTCCTGTTCGGCGACGAGGACGCCCTCATCACGCTGGACATGTCCGAGTACTCGGAGAAGCACACCGTGTCGCGGCTCTTCGGAGCGCCTCCCGGATACGTGGGCTACGAAGAGGGCGGCCAGCTGACGGAGAAGGTCCGTCGCCGTCCGTTCTCCGTGGTGCTGTTCGACGAGGTGGAGAAGGCTCACGCCGATCTCTTCAACTCGCTCCTGCAGATTCTGGAGGACGGCCGACTGACCGACTCCCAGGGCCGCGTGGTGGACTTCAAGAACACCGTGATCATCATGACCACGAACCTCGGCACCCGGGACATCTCCAAGGGCGTCATGACGGGCTTCCAGTCCGGCACGGACACCAAGACGGGCTACGACCGGATGCGGGCCCGGGTCACGGAGGAGCTCAAGCAGCACTTCCGCCCCGAGTTCCTGAACCGTGTCGATGACGTCGTGGTGTTCCCGCAGCTGACGCAGGACGAGATCATCGAGATCGTCGACCTGTTCGTGAACCGCCTGGAGAACCGTCTGAAGGACCGGGACATGGGCATCGAGCTCACGCCCGCCGCCAAGGTCCTGCTGGCCACCCGTGGCTACGACCCCGCGATGGGTGCCCGTCCGCTCCGCCGGACCATTCAGCGCGAGATCGAGGACCAGCTCAGCGAGAAGATCCTCTTCGGGGAGCTCAAGGCCGGGGACATCGTCCTGGTGGACGTCGAGGGCGAAGGCGACGAGGCGAAGTTCACCTTCGCCGGCACCGCCAAGCCCACGGTCCCGGAGCTCGCTCCGAGCGCCCACGGTGACAGCAGTGCCGGGGAGCTGGGCAGCGGCGCCGCCTGAGGCCCGCAGCACCGTGTGTGACTGAAGGACGTGCCTGACTGAGCACCGTGCATGACTGAAGGCCGGCGACGGAGGGGAGACCCGCCGTCGCCGGCCTTTCGCATGCCCGGATGTGCATCCCTCCTCATCCGTGAGTCCGCTACGGCCGGGGCGAGTCCGCTACATCATGTAGCGGACTCGGCGCCTCGGCAGCGGACTCAGCCCGGAAGCACGGCGGCGTGCGGCGATGTCCACCCTGCGTCGCACGTTCAACCGGGGCCGGGGGCAAGCCCTACGATGGAGGAATGCCAGCAGCCGACTTCACGCTCCGCCCCGCACGCACCTCCGACGTCCCGGGGATCAAGCGACTCGTGGCGCCGCTGGCTGAGGAACGAATCCTCATGGCCAAGGAGACGGTCGCCTATTACGAAGGCATCCAGGAACTGCGCGTCGCCGAATCCTCCGAGGGTGAGCTGATCGGCTGCGGCGCCCTCCACGTCATGTGGGAGGACCTCGCGGAGATCCGCACTCTCGCCGCCGCGGACAGCTGGCGGGGCAGGGGAGTGGGCCACGCCCTGGTCAAGCGCCTCCTGGAGGAGGCCCGCGCGCTCGGTGTCAGCCGCGTGTTCTGCCTGACCTTCGAAGTCGGCTTCTTCCAGCGCCACGGATTCGAGGTCATGGCGGACCAGAGTGCCGTCGATCCGGCCGTCTACGCCGAGCTGCTGCGCTCCCATGATGAGGGTGTCGCCGAGTTCCTGGACCTCGCCCGGGTCAAGCCCAACACCCTCGGCAACACCCGCATGATCCGCCGGCTCTGAGCTTCACGGACAACCCCCAGGACGCTTCCAGCCCGTCCCTCTACCGTGCCCGGGGCGCTGGTAGTAGGGTCACAAAGAGGCGCTCCGAGACAAGGCAGGTAGTCCCATGAAAAAGCTCATCAATGACCCGCGCGCAGTGGTGGAGGAGGCCGTCGAAGGATTCGGTCTCGCCCACCCCGATCTGGTGACCGTGACCGCGGACCCGCTCTTCATCACCCGCAAGGATGCGCCGGTCGCCGGCAAGGTGGGACTGGTCTCCGGAGGCGGCAGCGGGCACGAACCGCTGCATGCCGGGTTCGTCGGACTCGGGATGCTGGACGCCGCCGTTCCGGGCGCCGTCTTCACCAGCCCCACCCCCGACCAGATCCTCCCGGCGACCCTCGCCGCGAACTCGGGCGCCGGCGTCGTGCAGATCGTCAAGAACTACACCGGTGACGTGCTGAACTTCGAGACCGCCGCCGAACTCGCCCAGGCCGAAGGCGTGGACGTGCGCTCGGTCCTGGTGAACGACGACGTCGCGGTCGAGGACTCGCTCTACACCGCCGGCCGCCGTGGTGTCGGCGGCACGGTGCTGGTGGAGAAGATCGCCGGCGCCGCCGCGGAGCGGGGCGACTCGCTGGACGCCGTCGAGGAGATCGCCAACCGCGTGAACCGCAATGTCCGCACCATGGGCGTCGCTCTCAGTGCCTGCACCGTCCCGCACGCCGGGGTTCCGAGCTTCGACCTGGCCGAGGACGAGATCGAGATCGGCATCGGCATCCACGGCGAGCCCGGCCGGCACCGCATCCCGCTTGAGAACGCGGACGCCATCACCGCACGGCTGCTGTCCCCGGTCCTGGAGGACCTCCAGGCCGCAGCGGGCCAGAAGGTGCTGCTGTTCGTGAACGGCATGGGCGGCACACCGCAGAGCGAGCTCTACATCGTCTTCCGGGCCGCCACCCAGATCCTGGCGGAGGCGGGGCTCGAGGTGCAGCGGAGCCTGGTGGGCAACTACATCACGGCACTTGAGATGCAAGGCTGCTCGATCTCCGTCCTGAAACTGGACGATGAGCTGGTGGAACTCTGGGACGCTCCCGTGCACACCGCGGCACTCCGGTGGGGGGTCTGACGATGGCGCAGACGCTCGACCTTTCCTGGGCCCTCGACTGGCTGCGGCGCTCGGGCGCGGTGCTCGCGGAGAACCGGATGGCGCTCATCGAACTCGACCGGGCGATCGGGGACGCCGATCATGGCGAGAACATGGACCGCGGGTTCACGGCGGCGCTGGCCAAGCTGGAGGAACAGCCCCCGGCGACTCCCGGGGCGGCCCTGAAGTCGCTGGCCATGTCCCTCATGTCCAAGGTGGGCGGCGCCGCGGGGCCGCTCTACGGGACGGCGTTCCTGCGCGCGGCCACGGCCCTGGGCGACGCGGAGGAACTCGACTCTGCGGCCCTGGCGGCAGCCCTGGCGGCGGCCCGCGACGGAATCGTCGCACGGGGCAAGGCCGAACCCGGGGACAAGACCATGATCGACGCCTGGACGCCCGCCGTCGACGCTGCCGAGGCCGCTGTGGGGGATAGCCCCGCCGAACTCCTGGACCGCGCCGCGACCGCCGCCGAGGAGGGCGCCGCCGCCACGGAGCCGCTCGTGGCGCGGAAGGGCAGGGCCAGCTATCTGGGCGAACGCAGCGCAGGGCATCGCGATCCCGGGTCCCAGTCGACGGCTCTTCTGCTCCGTGCCGCTGCGGATGCCGCGGCTGCGGCGTCCTGACCGCTCCTCGCTGGTCAGCGGACCCCGGCCCGCCCGGTGGGCGCTCCCTGTGAGCTGCCGCACCGGCGGTCCGATCCCTGGACAGGAGCCGTCCCGGAGCCTGTCCGGACGGCTAGAATCTACCCTGCGGCCCGCCTCGGCGCGCCGCCCCCTGGCACCCTTCGGGACCAGGTCCATCTCGCTCGTTTCGCCGGAAGGGTCCCATGACTGTCGGAATCGTGGTCGTCTCCCACAGCTCCAAGATCGCGGAGGGGGCCTGTGAGCTGGCCGCCCAGATGGCCCCGTCGGTGCGCCTCGAGGCCGCCGGCGGCACCGACGACGGCGGCCTGGGCACCAGCCTGGAGAAGGTGATGGCCGCGATCGAGGCGGCCAACTCCGGCGAGGGTGTGGTCATCCTGTGCGATCTGGGCTCGGCCGTCATGGTGGCCGAGAGCGCCGTGGAGTTCCTGGGCACGCCGCAGGACGTCTCGCTGGCCGACGCCCCGCTCATCGAGGGCCTCGTCGCAGCGTCGGTCGCCGCTCAGGGCGGCGCCGGAGTGGCCGCGGTGAAGGCCGCCGCCGAGTCGGCGCTGGCGCAGCAGGTGCAGGCCCGCATCGACGACAGCACCGCGCCTCCCGTGCGTCCGCGCACCGTCGCGGATGACGCCGGCGAACCCGTCTCCGTGGGCGGCGCGATCGTCGAGGACTTCGAGGTGCTGAACCAGCTCGGCCTGCATGCCCGCCCCGCCGCGGTGCTCGCAGGGTACCTGGGCGGCCTGGACGTGGAGGTCGACATCAACGGCGCCGACGGCCAGTCCGTCATGATGCTCATGACCCTCGCCGCGGGCCGGGGAACGGTGCTGCATGTGCGCGCGAGCGGCCCCGACGCCCGCCGGGCCATGGATTTCATCGCTGAACAGTGCCGGACGGGTTTCGGAGAGCTCTGACCCCTCGTCCCCCCGTCATCGACTGCTCCATTGGATGCCGTTTCCCGCCGTTTTCGGGGAGAAACGACATCCTGTGGAGCAGTCGATGGGTCAGGTCGACGGATTAAAGGGTGACGCCCGCGTCGCTTTCGGTGGCCAGCCGGTCCTTGAGCAGGCCCGCCAGGCAGCGTTCCAGCTGATCCGCCGGAGCCTGGAGACGGTGCAGCGCGTCGAGCTTCCGGAACACGCCGTCCGGGCCTCCCCACGCGAGATCGACCGACGCCGGGTCCGCGTCCCAGCCTGCCGGTCGTGCCAGGAAGAGCTCACGGGGCACCGGCGCCCCGGCTTCCCGCAGGACGGCCATCATCGCGCCGCGGACCTGCCGGTCGGTGCCGTGCCAGGACTGGCCCTTCGGTGTGTACTCGGGCTCCGGGCGGCCGGCCGCGAGCCACGCGCACTCCGCGGCGACGGGGCACTCCTCGCACTTCGGGGACCGCGCGGTGCAGACCAGGGCGCCCAGCTCCATGACGGCGGCGTTCCATGTGACCGACTCGGCACGGTCCTCGGGCAGGAGCTGCTCCGCGAGCCGGGCCTCCGCCGCCGTGAAAGCCGGCGCCGGTAGCGCGGACCCGGTGAAGAGGCGGGCATGGACCCTGCGGATGTTGGTGTCGACGACGCTCTCCCGCCGGCCGAACGCGAACGCGGCGATGGCCGCGGAGGTGTACGTGCCCACGCCCGGGAGCGCCTGGAGGGCTTCGCGCGTGTCCGGCACGGCGCCGTCGTGCTTCTCGACGATCGCGACGGCGGCCGCATGCAGCCGCTGCGCACGGCGGGGGTATCCGAGGCGGCCCCAGGCGCGGACGGCTTCGGAGGCGGGCTCGGCCGCCAGGTCGGCCGGCGTCGGCCAGCGTTTCATCCACGCCTCCCAGACGGGGAGCACGCGCACCACGGGGGTCTGCTGGAGCATGAACTCGCTGACCATGATGCCCCACGGGCTGCATCCCAGGGAGTGGGGGAGGGCGGTCCGCCACGGGAGGTCGCGGCCGGTGGCCAGGAACCAGTCCTCGATGAGCTGGGCGGTCTTCCGCTTGAGGCTGTCGCTGGGGTACGTGGTCATGGCGGAATCCACTGTATCGCCCCCCGCGTTCCCGGAGCGGCCCGGCGGCGTGCACCCAGGCTCACTGGGTAGGCTTGGAGGTATGGCACGGCAGGGTGTGAGCACAGGCAAGGGGACGCGGCGGAAGGTCAGTCCCGCCGTGTACCGGCGACGGCGCGTGGTGGTCCTCGGCGCATTGATCGTGGTCCTGGCGCTCGTGGCCTGGGGTGTTTTCGGGCTCATGTCGCTCATGAAGGGTCCCGCCGGACCCGCCGTGGCGGCGACCGGCACCGAGACGCCGGCGGTCACGCCACCCGCGACGTCGGCCAGTCCGTCCGCACCTGCGACCCCCGTCTGCGATGAGGGCCGCATCAAGGTCACCGCGACCACGGACAAGAAGACCTACGGGCCCAAGGAGAACCCGGTGCTGACTCTGAAGGTCACCAATGAGGGCGCCGTCGCGTGTCCCATCAACATCGGCACATCGCAGATGGAGTTCCTCATCTCCAGCGGCCAGGACCGGATCTTCAACTCCCGCGACTGCATGGACAAACCGAACGATCTGAAGAAGACCCTGGCGCCCGGTAAGAGCGAGAGCGCCAACTTCGTGTGGCAGCGCAACCGGTCGGTCGAGGGATGCCAGCTGATCACGGCGAAGCCCGGCGCGGGCGGCGCCACGTACGTGTTCCAGGCGACCCTGGGACAGCGCACGAGCGACAAGGCGATCTTCCAGCTCGGCTAGGGCCCTGCCGGTCCTGTCCGGGTCTAGATGTAGCGGTCCAGCAGGCTCGATTCGGCCATGCGGGACAGACCTTCGCGGACGCTTCGGGCACGCTGCTCACCGATGCCGTCCACCTGCATGAGGTCTTCGATCGTGGCGGCCATGAGGTACTGCAGCCCGCCGAAGTGCTCCACGAGGCGGTCGGCGACGGCGCCCGGCACTGCCTTCAGCCCGGAGAGCAGCCGGTAGCCGCGCGGCTCGACGACGGCGTCCGGCGACGCTTCGCCGCCCGCCCCGGCGATGATCGCCGCGATGCGGTGAGGGTCCACGAGATCCTGCGCGCTCAGCTCACGCAGCGCCGCGACGGCCTGCTCGATGTCCTCGGCGGAAGCGTCCGAACCGGCGTAATCCCGCAGGATCACCTCGCTGCCCGGTCCGCGGCCCGCGGTGAGCTCGTCCAGTTGCAGGGCGAGGAGGCGGCCGTCCAGGCCGAGCTCCAGGACGAGCTGGGAGATCTCCTCGGAGATCCGGCGCACCATCTCCTGGCGCTGGAGCGTGACCGCGACGTCGCGCACGGTCACCATGGCCTCGATCTCCAGGGAGGAGAGGGCCGCGGTCACCTGGTCCAGGCGGGAGCGGTAGCGTTCCAGCGTGGCGAGGGCCTGGTTGGCGCGGGCGGAGACCTTCTCGGAACCCTCCAGCACATGGCGGAGGCCGTTCACATAGAGGGCGATGATCTGCATCGACTGGCTGACCGAGATGACCGGGAAGCCCGTCTGCTTGGCGACGCGCTCGGCGGTGCGGTGCCGGGTGCCGGACTCGGTGGTTTCAATGCTCGCATCCGGAACGAGCTGGACGCCGGCTCGGACGATGTGGCGGGCGTCCTTGTCGCAGACGATCGCGCCGTCCATCTTCGCGAGCTCCCGCAGACGGGTGGGGGAGAACTCGATGCCGATCTCGAAGCCACCGGAACAGATGGAGTCGACCGTGCGGTCCGAGCCGAGCACGATGAGCGCGCCGGTGCGTCCGCGGAGGATACGCTCCAGGCCGTCCCGCAGGGCGGTGCCGGGCGCGACGCGGGCCAGCGTCGCCGTGAGCGTCTCTTCTGGTGTGCGGGCCATGCTGACTGTTCCCTTCAGGCGTCCGGGCCGGGGTCTTGCGGCCCGGCTCCAAGAGCCGTTGGACGATCTGCATCGCAGCGCACGCAAAGTGCACCTTCCACGGCTGACACCATCATAGGGTCCTGTGGGGCCGGATTCCGCATCAGGACGCCGGAAAGTGCCCCGTGAAGCCTCGCGTCGGGAGCACGGAAAGTGGTCTCTCCGGTGCTCTCCGGATCACGCGGTTTCGCTCAGCACCGTCTCGATCCTGCCGAGGACCCCGGGCCAGCCGTGGCCCATTCCGTCGAGTGCCTGACGGCCTGCCGGAGTGTCCAGACGGAAGCCCGCGTGCTCGAAATGCAGCACGGTGCCGTCCGCCACGCTTTCCAGCCGCCAGGTGACCGTGGTGTCGAGGACTCCCTCGGCGAAGAGGATCGTGAGGGCCCGGCCGGGCTCGACGGCGAGGACTTCGCAGCGCTGCTCGCCCCAGTGGGCCATGTCGAGCGTGAACCGGTGCCCGACGACGGGCGCGATGTCTCCCGCGGCCCACCAGCGGGCGAGGAGCTCCGGCGTCGTGATGGCTTCCCAGACGCGCTCGATCGGGTGCGGGAAGTGGCGTTCGAGACGGATGGCGTTCTCGGGGTTCTCAGTCATCATCGGTCCGTTCTGTGGGGTGGGGAAGGGGGTCCTGTGCGGAGGTGTCCTGGTGTGGTGAGTGGTCTCCTCCCGCGGACGCGGTGGCGTCGAGGAGGTCTCCCAGGACGTCGAGGCGACGGTTCCAGTACTGCTCGTACGGCTTGAGCCAGTCGCCGGCCTGCGCCAGCCCTGCCGGCTTCAGGTGATAGACGCGGTTCCTGCCTCGGCGTTCCTCCCGGACGAGGCCGGCCTCGCGCAGCACGGCGAGGTGTTCCGAGGCGGCCGACCGGCTCAGCGCGAGCAGTCCGGTGAGCTCGCCGGCCGTGAGCGGTCCCGTGCGCAGGGCATCCAGCATCCTGCGCCGGGCGGGATTGGCGAGAGCGCCGAAGACGTCGGGAAGCACGATGTCATGATATGTCGGAAATATCCGACATATCAAGTCTCCGTCGCGTTGCGTGCTCAGTTGTTGTGGGTTCTGGGGCCTGACACCCGCAACAACTGAGCACGCAACGACGACGGCGTCGGGGCGGCGGAGCTCAGCCCGCCGTCACATGCCCGCCCGCACTCTCACCCGTGGAACAGCAGTTCCAGAGCCTGGGCCAGGTGCTCCACTTCCTTCACCGTGAAGCCGTCCGGCACCGGGCCCGGTCCGTTGGGGCTCGATGGCACGATGGCGTGCGTGAAGCCGAGCCTGCTCGCCTCCTGGATGCGTTTGTTGATCCCGGGCACGGGGCGGACCTCCCCGGCCAGGCCCACTTCGCCGAATGCGATCAGACGGCTGGACAGTGCCTTGCCGGCCTTGGCGGAGGCCACGGCGAGGGCGACGGCCAGATCCGTGGCGGGTTCGCTGAGTTTCACGCCGCCCACGGTGGCCACATAGGAGTCGTCCTTGTGGAGCTGGCAGCCGGCCCGCTGCTGCAGCACCGCCAGGAGCATCGACACCCGGGAGGAATCCAGGCCGCTCGTCGCGCGGCGGGGCTGGGCGTTGGGGGACGTGGCCAGGAGGGACTGCACCTCGGCCACGAGAGGCCGCCGACCCTCGAGGGTCACGGTGATGCAGGTCCCGGACACCGGCTCCTTGGTCCGCGAGACGAAGAGGCCGCTCGGGTCCGCCAGACCCTCGATGCCGTCCTCGTTCAGATCGAAACAGCCCACCTCGTCAGTGGGCCCGTAGCGGTTCTTCACAGCGCGGATGAGCCGCAGCCGAGAGTGACGCTCGCCCTCGAACTGGCACACCACATCGACGAGGTGTTCCAGCAGCCGCGGCCCGGCGATCGAGCCGTCCTTGGTCACATGGCCCACCAGGAGCGTGGTCATGTTCCGTTTCTTGGCCGCGGCGATGAGGGACGCCGCCACCTCGCGCACCTGGGAGACGCCGCCGGCGGACCCTTCCACCTCAGGACTGCTCAGGGTCTGCACGGAGTCCACCACAAGAAGCCGCGGCTCCACGCGTTCGACCTGGCCCAGAGCCTGCGAGAGGTCCGTTTCGGCGGAGAGATACAGGGTGTCCGCCACGGCGTCGATCCGCTCGGCGCGGAGCTTCACCTGCGCGGCAGACTCCTCGCCGGTCACGTAGAGGACGTCCTGGCCCGTGCGGGCGAAGCGCGCCGCGACATCCAGGAGCAGGGTCGACTTGCCGACGCCCGGCTCTCCGGCCAGCAGGATCACGGCGCCCGGCACGAGACCGCCGCCGAGCACCCGGTCCAGCTCGTTCACGCCCGTTGGCAGGAACGCCGCCGCGGCGGCGTCCACCGAGGCGATCGGGAGCGCCGGCTCCAGGACAGTGGCGGCCGCCGTCGTGCGGGCGACCGTGGCGCCGGTCTCCACCACCGTGCCCCACGCCTGGCACTCACCGCAGCGGCCCACCCACTTGATGGTGGTCCAGCCGCATTCGGTGCACTTGTATCCCGGCGCCTTGCTGCCGCGGGTGGTCTTGCTTGCCATGCCCTCAAGCCTATCGGCGGGCACTGACACCAAAGCCGCGGGGCTGCCGATGTGGAAAACCCCGGGGTCAGAGATCCGGCAGGTAGTCCCGGGCCTCCTTGGCCTCCACGCCCGCGGTCTCCAGGAGATCCACCATGAGCGGCCGGAACAGCATGACCACCGTCTCGCCCTCCAGGCGGCTCACCCCCAGCAGGCGGGGATGCAGGCGCGTGGCGATCGACGCGAGGTCCTGCTGCGCGTCCCGCAGCGCGGAGTCGCGGCCCCGGCCGTCGTCGCCCGCATAGCCCACGGCCATGAGGTCCACCGCGTCAGCAGTCTCGAACAGCACCTCCGCGATGCTCTGTGTCGCCTCATCGCTCAGCGCGGTGTGGTTGATGGCGCTGGTCAGCCGCCGGGCGAACACCCGGCAGTTGCGCAGGGCGAGATCGAGGTACTCGACCGCCTCGCCGAGCTGGGAGACCTCGGACCGGTGCCGTCGGTACAGCGGGGACATGGTCGTGACCTCGCCGGAGGCCCGCAAGGTCATCCGCAGGGCGTCCAGACCGGGCTGGCAGTTCCGGGCGCGCACCAGGGCGTGCCAGGCCAGGGTCGAGTCATTGTCGAGGAGGCTCTTCCCGCATTCGCGCAGCACTTCGGAGGTCTGCTGGAGCGTCGAGCGCAATTGCAGCCGTGGCTCCTCGCGCGGATCCCGGGGGGTCAGGAACGTCACGAGCAGGGCGAACACCCCGCCCACCACAGCGTCGAGGCTCCGGGTGAACGGCCCGCCCGCGGGGGCCGGGAGCAGCACCACCAGCAGCGACTGAAGGCCGAGCTGTGTGGCGAAGATGGCGCCACTGTCCAGGAAGCGCGCCAGGAGGATCGAGAAGAGCAGCACGACGGCGGCCTGCCAGATCCCCGAACCGAGCCAGTGCAGCAGGACGTCCCCCACCGCGATGCCCAGCGTGCAGCCGAGGCCGACCTCCAGCACACGGCGCAAGCGCGTGCCCCGGGCGAAACCGAGAGCGATCAGCGAGGACGTCGCCGCGAACAGCGGCCCCACATGCCCCAGGACGAGCTCGGCGAACGTGTACGCCCCCACCGCGCAGAACGTCATCTGCAGTGCGGGGATGAGCGATTCACGCATGCGGATGACGCCCGTCGTGGCGCGCTCCTTCGCTTCCCTGCCGATCGGCTTCACACCGCCCAAGCGCACCATGGGCTCAGTCTATTGCGGAGCCGACGACGGCGCCGTGCGGCCGGCCGTTCACGTCGCCGTGGCCGGTGGTTCAGGAAGTGTCCTTACGGCGTGCGGCAGGCCAACGCAATGCGGCCCGGCCAGAAGTCACGGACTATCCATGGCCGGTTAACCTCGCGTTCACCTTTAACCGCGGATCCCTTTACCTCGGCTCTTTAGTTTCGTTGAAGGTACAAAGGTACGCATCGTCGGCAGGACCGTCACGCACCCGATCGGGGCGGAAGGCAGAGTCCGGGCCGGCGCGACATCAGGACCCTGAAAGGGAACATTGTGAAGGCTCTCCGCTTCGGCCGCCATGCGGCACTCGCAGTCGTCGCAGCAGGCGCTCTGGCGCTGACTGCTTGTGGCTCGGACAACGCGACCGGCAACAACTCGGCTGCTCCCAGCAACAACGGGCCCAAGGTCACCGGCACTCTGACCGGCGTCGGCGCCTCCTCGCAGGGTGCGGCCATGGACGCCTGGAAGACCGGCTTCGCCAGCGCCAACTCCGGCGCCAGCGTGCAGTACTCCCCGGACGGCTCCGGCGCAGGCCGCAAGGCCCTCCTGGACGGCTCCGCCCAGTTCGCCGGTTCCGACGCCTACCTGAAGGACGAGGAGTACGCCTCCTCCAAGGAGAAGTGCGGCCCCAACGGCGCCATCAACATCCCGGTGTACATCTCCCCGATCGCCGTGGCCTTCAACCTGCCGGACGTCAAGGAGCTCAAGCTCGACGCCGACACCACCGCCAAGATCTTCCGCGGCCAGGTCTCCAAGTGGAACGACGCGGCCATCGCGAAGCTGAACCCGGGCGTCACCCTGCCCGACCTCAAGGTCACCCCGGTGAACCGCTCGGATGACTCCGGCACCACCACCAACTTCACCCAGTACCTGAGCGCCGTGTCCCCGTCCGTGTGGACCGACAAGGCTTCCGGCGTCTGGCCGTCCTCCCTCAAGGGCGAGAACGCCAAGGGCACCTCCGGCGTCGTCAAGACCGTCACCGACACCCCCGGCGCCGTGACCTACGCGGATGACTCCGCCGTCTCCGGCAAGCTCGGCGTGGCCTCCATCAAGGTCGGCGAGAGCTTCGTGAAGCCGACCGCCGAGGGCGCCGCCAAGGCCGTCGAGACCGGCAAGTCCGTGGAAGGCCGCGCTCAGGGCGACCTCTCCCTCAAGATCGACCGCACCAGCAAGGATTCCGCGTCCTACCCGCTGACTCTGGCGTCGTACCACATCCTCTGCACCACCTACAAGGACCAGGCCACCGTGGACCTGATCAAGGCGTTCGAGAACTACGTGGTGAGCGACGCCGGCCAGCAGGCCGCCGCCGACGCCGCCAAGTCCGCTCCGCTGAGCAAGAGCCTTCAGGAGAAGGCCAAGGCCGCGATCGAGCAGATCAAGGTCAAGGGCTAGCATTCCCCGCCCGGGAATGACGAGTTCCCTGTCCAGAGCATTCTCCCCGACGTCGTGGGAACCGGGTTCCACACCCGGCGACCACGGCCCGGGGACGCGGAAGGCCTGGACAGGGAACTTTGCCGTTACCCACCCGATCGGGGAATCCGGCTGGGCCGGGACACCCACACTGGACTGGAAGGCAGTTAAGTGAGCAGCAACACCATGACCGAGTCATCGGCCGCAGGACGGGCCGGCGACAAGGTCTTCTCCGGAGCCACGCTCGGCGCCGGGATCCTGATCCTCCTCGTCCTCTTCGGTGTGGCCGCATTCCTGGTCGCTCAGGCGATCCCCGCGCTCGTGGCCGACCCGGCCGACATCCAGGGCGGCGCCGGATTCTGGGCTTACATCTGGCCCATCATCATCGGCACCCTGATCGCCGCCGCGATCGCCCTGGTCATCGCGACTCCGGTGGCCATCGGCGTCGCGCTCTTCATCTCGCACTACGCCCCGCGCCGCCTGGCCTCCGCCCTCGGTTACGTCATCGACCTGCTGGCAGCCATCCCCTCCGTGGTGTACGGCGCCTGGGGCGCGGCGTTCCTGGCCAAGGAGATCTCCCCGGCCTACGACTGGCTGGCCGACAACCTGGGCTGGATCCCGATCTTCGCGGGGCCCGCCTCGGCCACGGGCAAGACCATCCTCACGGCCGGCATCGTCCTGGCGGTCATGGTCCTGCCGATCATCACGTCGCTGTCCCGCGAGATCTTCCTCCAGACGCCCAAGCTGCACGAGGAGGCCGCGCTCGCCCTCGGCGCCACGCGCTGGGAGATGGTCCGCATGGCCGTCCTGCCCTTCGGCCGCCCCGGCATCATCAGCGCCATCATGCTCGGCCTCGGCCGCGCGCTCGGCGAGACCATGGCGGTCGCCCTGGTGCTCTCCTCGGGCGCCCTGACGGCCAGCCTGATCCAGAGCGGCAACCAGACCATCGCCGCGGAGATCGCCCTGAACTTCCCGGAGGCGTCCGGCATCAAGGTGAACACGCTGATCGCCGCCGGCCTGGTCCTCTTCGTCATCACCCTCGGCGTGAACATGATCGCGCGGTGGATCATCACCAAGCACAAGGAATTCTCGGGGGCCAACTGACATGACCACCACCCTGACACCCAATCGCCGCCGCTCCGCGCTGACCAAGGGGCAGCTGCCCAAGTACGCCCCGTGGGTCGTGCTGGGCGCGTCCCTCGTCGTCGGCGCGGCGCTCGTGAACCTCATCGGGTTCAACCCGTTCGGCTGGGGCCTGATCTCCGCCATCCTCTTCACCGTGGGCCTCGTGGCCTGGAGCGGTTCCGTGGAGGGCGCCCGCAAGGCGAAGGACAAGCTGGCCACCTGCCTGGTGTTCGGCTCCTTCATCATCGCGGTGCTGCCCCTGATCTCGGTCATCTGGACGGCGCTGGTGAACGGCATTCCGGGCCTCATGACCCCCGGCTTCCTCGGCACCTCGATGAACGGCGTGACCGGTGTGGCCGACAACAAGGCCGTGGAGAACGGCACCAGGGTCCTGGGCGGCGTGTACCACGCGCTGATCGGCACCCTGCAGATCACGGCCCTGGCCACGGTCATCTCCGTGCCGGTGGGTCTGCTCACGGCGGTCTACCTCGTCGAGTACGGCAACGACCGTTTCCTGGCCCGCGCCATCACCTTCTTCGTGGACGTCATGACCGGCATCCCGTCGATCGTGGCCGGTCTTTTCGCGGCGGCGTTCTTCTTCATCGTGGTGGGTCCCGGCACCAAGACCGGCGCGGTCGCAGCGATCGCGCTCTCGGTGCTCATGATCCCCGTGGTGGTGCGCTCCAGCGAGGAGATGCTCAAGATCGTCCCGAACGAGCTCCGCGAGGCCGCCTACGCCCTGGGCGTGCGCAAGTGGCGCACGATCGTGAAGGTCGTCATCCCGACGGCGATCTCCGGCATCGCGTCCGGCGTCACCCTGGCGATCGCTCGCGTGATCGGTGAGACGGCGCCCATCCTCGTCACGGCCGGCTTCGCGACCGCGATCAACAACAACGTGTTCGGCGGGTGGATGGCTTCGCTCCCGACGTACATCTACACGCAGATCCTGAACCCGACGTCGCCGTCCAACCCCGGTCCGTCGGACCAGCGGGCCTGGGGCGCGGCCCTGGTCCTGATTATCCTGGTGATGCTGCTGAACCTCATCGCCCGCCTGATCGCACGGGTCTTCGCGCCCAAGCAGGGCCGCTAGAGACACCCACTGAAGATTCCGAAGGAACCACAGCAATGAGCAAGAGAATCGACGTCAAGGACCTGAACGTCTACTACGGCAACTTCCTGGCCGTGGAGGGTGTCAACATCAACATCGAGGCCAAGTCGGTCACGGCCTTCATCGGCCCGTCCGGCTGCGGCAAGTCCACTTTCCTCCGCACCCTGAACCGCATGCACGAGGTGCTGCCGGGCGCACATGTGGAAGGCGAAGTCCTGCTGGACGGCGCGGACATCTACGGCCCCGGCGTCGACCCGGTGACCGTCCGCACGAACATCGGCATGGTGTTCCAGCGCCCCAACCCGTTCCCCACCATGTCCATCCGGGACAACGTCCTGGCCGGCGTGAAGCTGAACAACCAGCGGATCTCCAAGGGCGAGGCGGATGCCCTGGTGGAGAAGTCCCTGCAGGGCGCCAACCTCTGGAACGAGGTCAAGGACCGTCTGGACAAGCCCGGTTCGGGTCTTTCGGGCGGCCAGCAGCAGCGTCTCTGCATCGCCCGTGCGATCGCGGTGGAGCCGGCCGTGCTGCTCATGGACGAGCCGTGTTCCGCTCTGGACCCGATCTCGACCCTCGCGGTGGAGGACCTCATCAATGAGCTCAAGGACTCCTACACCGTGGTGATCGTGACCCACAACATGCAGCAGGCCGCCCGTGTCTCGGACAAGACGGCGTTCTTCAACATCGCTGGCACCGGCAAGCCGGGCAAGCTCATCGAGTTCGCGGACACCAGCACCATCTTCAACAACCCGAGCCAGAAGGCCACCGAGGACTACGTCTCCGGCCGCTTCGGGTGATCCTTCCGGACGACCACCGCCAATGCAGAAGACCCACGGAAATGTCCGTGGGTCTTCTGCATTGGCGGAGGTGAAGCCGGCCGGTGTCAGTGCGTCGGTGCGTTCAGTGCGTGAAGTCCGCCGAGATCTCGGCGAGCGTGCGGCCCTTCGTCTCCGGCGCGAGCCACTGGGACAGCGCCGCTCCCAGGAACGCGACGACGGCGGCCACCACCATGCTGGGCCCCATGCCGATGTTGGTGATCGCCCAGGGCAGGGCGAAGGTGCCGAGGGCGGCGCCGATGCGGCTGAACGACGCCGCGAAGCCCATCCCGATGCCCCGCAGGTGGCCCGGGAAGACCTCCGCCGGGTAGACCTGGGTCATCGTGGTGTACCCGGCGTTGAAGAACGAGAACGCCAGGAAGAGCACGAGCACGAGGATCGCGGGGGCGTCCGCCCAGACCCCGATCACGAGCAGGATGCCCGCGCAGAGCCATTGACCGGGCACGGTGAGGATGCGGCGTCCGAGCCGGTCGATCAGCAGCACCGTGGTGACGACGCCCGCGGCCGCCAGCGCGGACAGCCCCACGCCGCCCGCCCAGCCGCCGCCGAAGCCGAACTGGTGGAGGACGTCGTCGGCGAACGTGGCGATCGCGAAGTACGGGGTGACGGCGCAGAACCAGAAGCCCGAGGTGAACAGGGTGGTCCGCCAGTACTGCGGGGAGAACAGCATCTTGAACGAGGCGTTCTTGATCGGGGTCTTGTCCCGGGCGGCCTGGGCTTCCTGGATCGCGCGCAGGTCGATCTCCTCCGTGATGCTGTGATGCATCTGCGGGGACTCGACGTACTTGCGGGCGATCGCGAGCGCCTCGTCGCGACGGCCCTTGGTGATGAGCCAGCTCGGGGACTCGGGAAGGCCGATGCGGGCCAGGAACAGGACGAGGGCGAGGACCGTGCTGGTGCCGATCACGATCCGCCAGGGGGTGCCGGCGTCGTGCAGGGCGGTTCCGATGATGAACGCCATCATGAAGCCGATGTACCAGGCGATCAGCGTCAGCCCGAGGAGTCGCCCGCGGAGTTTCGGCGGGGAGAACTCGGACAGCAGCGGCCCGCCGATGGAGTACTCGCCGCCGATCGCGACGCCCATGAAGAAGCGGATGAGGGCCAGCTGGACCACGGCTCCGTCCCCGGTGGTCACGAAGAACTGGGCGGCGGAGGCGAGCAGGAACAGGCCCATGTCGATCAGGAACATCGGTTTGCGGCCGAACTTGTCGGCCGCCCAGCCGGCGAGCGGCGATCCGACGAAGATGCCGACGAGCGGTCCGGCCGCGATCAGCCCGAGGGACAGCTCGTTCAGCTGAAGATCGGCCCGCATGAGCCCCGTGACGGGGCCGATGATCCCGAGGATGTAGCCGTCGAGGAACATGCCCCCGATGAACACGGCGACGAGCCGCACCATGAACCGGCGCTTGAATCTGGAGTCGGTCGGTTTCGCAGTGGAGGGGTAGACGGAGGCCGTCGTACCGGTCGGTTGGGTCATGGAGTGCAGTTCCCTTCTGGCTTCAGCGGAGACCGCTGACGGCGCCAGAGCGCCTTGTCCGGGACGCGCGGGTGACCTGTGGTCCTGTGTGCGGCGGATGGACGAGCCGTGAGGCCCGCTGCCAGCCGGGATGCCGCGCTGGACGCACGAGGTGACTCCGGCGTCGTCATGGATCACGGTCCGCCGAGCCGATCCTGCGGGTTCCTGGCCTCCTGGTCGCACGCGGCGCCCCGAGGTCAGATCCCGGACCGGCGTCGGCGGGAGTGTGACATATGACTCATATATCAGAACCCTAGGGTGACGCTCCGGCTTGGTCAAGAGTATGACGGAGCGGTTCCCGGCCTGGTTTCCGGCCCGCGACGGCGGCGGGAGGCCTGGGTGCCCCGGCTGACCTGGGCGAGTCCTTGAACGCCGAAACCGTGGGTTTCCGTCGAAACCGCGTGTTTAATACACGGTTTCGACGGAAACCCACGGTTTCAGCGCGGGCCGCGACGCCGGGGCCGCGCCGGGCCCCGACGCCGGCCCTCAGACGAGCGCGTCCGCCTTCGGGGTGCGGGTCCGCTTCCAGGCCGCGATCAGCAGCGGGGACACGGCGATCAGCGCGACGATCACGTACACCGTCACCCCCACGGGCTCGTTGAACAGGCCCGAGAGGTCGCCGCCGCTCAGCTGGAGTGCCTTGCGGAGCTGCCCTTCGATCCGCGGTCCGAGGATCAGGCCGATGACCAGGGGCAGCACGGGAAACCCGAAGCGCCGCATCGCGAATCCGAGGGCGCCCAGAACCAGGAGGATCAGCAAGTCGAAGGCCTGGAGATTCACCGCGTACGCCCCGAGCGAGGCGAAGAACAGGATGCCGGCGTACAGGTACGGACGCGGGATCTGCAGCAGCTTCGCCCAGAGCGGCGCCATCGGCAGGTTGATGACCAGCAGCAGCGTGTTCCCGATGAAGAGGCTCGCGATGAGGCCCCACACCAGATCCGGCTCCTTCTGGAAGAGCAGCGGACCCGGCTGGATGTTGAACTGGGTCAGCGCCGCCAGCATGATGGCCGCCGTCGCATTGGTCGGCAGGCCGAGCGCCAGGGCCGGCGTCAGCGTGCCCGCCGCGGAAGCGTTGTTGGCCGCTTCCGGACCCGCGACGCCCTCGATGGCGCCGTGCCCGAACTCCTCCGGGTGCTTGGACAGCTTCTTCTCCGTGACGTAGGAGAGGAAGGTCGGGATCTCGGCGCCGCCGGCCGGCATGGCGCCGAAGGGGAAGCCCAGTGCGGTGCCCCGCAGCCACGGCTTCCAGGACCGCTTCCAGTCCTCCTTGCCCATCCACGGCTGCCCCACCGGAATGGTGTCCATCCGCTTTCGGCGCAGGTGGGCGGCGATCCAGAGGGCCTCGCCCACCGCGAAGATGGCGACCGCCACCACCACGATGTCCAGACCGTCCGTCAGCAGCGGGATGCCGAACACCAGACGCTGCTGGCCGCTGACCGGGTCGAGCCCGATCAGGCCGATCGCCAGGCCGAGGCCCAGGGAGGCGAAGCCGCGGATCTTCGAGGACCCCAGCACCGCGGTGACGGTCAGCAGGCCCAGGATCATGATGGCCAGGTAACTCGAGGGGCCCAGGCTGACCGCGAACTGCACGACGGCGGGCGCGAACGCCGCCAGGAGCGCCGTGCCGATGGTGCCGGCCACGAAGGAGCCGATCGCCGCGGTCGCGAGGGCCTGTGCCGCTCGTCCCGCTTTCGCCATCTTGTGGCCCTCGATGGCCGTGATGACCGTGGACGATTCGCCCGGGGTGTTGAGCAGGATGGAGGTCGTCGACCCGCCGTACATGCCGCCGTAGTAGATGCCCGCGAACATGATGAGCGCGCCGGTGGGTTCGAGGTTGGCCGTCACCGGCAGGAGGAGCGCCAGGGCCATGGCCGGGCCGATGCCCGGCAGCACGCCCACGGCGGTGCCCAGGAGGACGCCGATGCAGGCGAAGAGGAGATTGGTGGGCGTCGCCGCCGTGGCGAAGCCGTGCATGAGGTTATTGAGGATGTCCATGTCAGAGAATTCCCGCCAGGATCCCGGCCGGCAGGTGGATGCCCAGGCCGAGGTAGAAGCCGTAGAAGGTGCCGACGGCCAGAATCAGCGAGACGATGCCGTCCCGCACGTAGTGGCGGCTGCCCAGCGACCAGACGCTGCCCCAGAACATGATGGTCCCGGAGATCACCCAGCCGAGGGGGTCGATCAGCACGATGTTCAGGATGAAGAAGCCGATGAGCGGCAGCACGGTCTTCCAGTCGGTGGGATGGCTGAGGTCGACGTCCTCGCCTTCCTCGGCCTGGCCGCTGCCGCCCCGCAGGACGTTGACGGCCAGGAGCACGGCGCTGACCACGAGCAGCGATCCGACGATCACCGGCATGGTCTTCGGCCCCACCACGTCGGAGACGGAGTAGGGCACCGTGATGCGGGAGGCGTCCCAGAGCACGACGACGCCGGCCACGCCGAGCAGGGCGGCGATGCCCAGCTCGGCGCGGCTCCGGCCGCCGGGCGCGGCGACCGCGGCGCGCTCGCCGCCGTCGTCGTGCCCGGCGCCGAGGCCTCCGGGGTCCGCGTGACCCCCGGCGTCTGCGGCGGAATGGCTCACGCCAGCCCCAGCTTCTTCAGGACGTCGGCCACGCGCTGGTCCTGGTCCTTCAGGAAGGTGCCGAACTCGTCGCCCGTGATGAACGCGTCGGTCCAGCCGTGGGTCTTGAGCGCGGCCTTCCACTCGTCCGTGTCGTGCATCTTCTTGAGCGTGGCGATCACCTTATCGCGGTCGGCGTCGGAGATGCCGGGAGGGGCCACGATGCCGCGCCAGTTGGTGAACTCGAGGTCGATGCCGGATTCCTTGAAGGTGGGGGCATCCACGCCGTCCAGCCGCTGGGCGCCGCTCACGGCGAGCACCCGGATCTCGCCGGTCTTGATCTGGTCGATGTACTCGCCGGCGCCGGAGGCGGCGAAGCCGAGCTTGTTGCCGAGGATGGCGGGCAGAAGGTCGCCGCCGCCGTCGAAGGAGACGAAGTTGACCTTCTTGGGCTCGATGCCCACGGCCTGGGCCAGCTGCATCGGCAGCAGGTGGTCCGGTCCGCCGGGGTTGGAGCCGCCGCCGACGGCGAGCTTGGACGGGTCGGCCTTCCAGGCGTCGACCAGGTCCTTGATGGTCTTGTAGGGGGAGTTCTTGGGCACCATGATGGCGCCGGGCTCCTGGATCAGGCGGGCGAGCGGCACGGTCTCGGTGAGCTTGGCCGGGGACTTGTTGGTGTAGCTGGCGCCCACCACGCCCAGGCCCATGAGCATGGTGAGATCCTTGTTGCCCTTTTCGTTGACGAGTCGGGCCAGGCCCACGGTGCCTCCGGCGCCGGCCAGGTTGAAGACCTCGACATTGCTGGCGGTCTTGGTCTCGCCCATGACCTTCGCCGCAGTGCGGGCCGTGGTGTCGTACCCGCCGCCCGGGCTGTTGGGGACCATGATGCGCAGGCCCTTGAGGGGCTCGCTGGAGACGCCCGACGCCGAACCCTGGGGATTCGAACCGCCGGAGCCGGTGACGCCGCAGCCGGTGGCGGCCAGGATCAGACCCAGCGCGGCGGCGGCCAGGCGGACGGCTTTGAGTGAACGCATTGGTACTTCCTTTGTTCGCATGACGTCGCTGTCATGAGGGGGTTCCGGAGAGAACGTCCCTCACGCTATGCGGGGATGTGAGGTGGGTCACCCTTGAGTTCTCAAAGATCGTTGTGTTCATTGTGTTCTCGGTCACATACCCTTCGGGCTGTCATGATGGACGCGGGGACGTCCGTCCCCGAGGAGAAAGGACAAGGACCTGTCCCGTGAGTGCCCCATGACGCGTTGGTGGCCTCGGCGGGCCAGGATGTCCCTGGCCGCGCAGTACCTGGTCCTGCAGCTCCTGATCGTGCTGGCCGTCCTGGTGGGCGTGATCGCGGTGTCCCTCGCGCAGTCGGAGGACACCTTCGAACGGGTCGAGGGCCGACGCGCCCTGTCCGCGGCCGAGTCCGTGGCGGCCATGCCCGCCGTGCGCACGCTCCTGCCGAGCGCCCAGCCCGGCCACGGCGCCGCCCTACCGGCCGTGGCGGAATCCGCCCGCACCGTCTCCGGTTCCAGCTTCGTGCTGCTCGTGCGTCCGGACCGCATCATCCTCACCACCCCGGACCCGTCGCTGCTGGGAACCCGGCTGGACCTCGGCCAGAGCCACGTCCTGGAAGGCCGCGCGTGGACGGGCGCGGCGGATGTCTCCGGTCACCACGCACTCGTGGCGCACGTGCCCGTGCTGAGCGACGGCGGCGAACTCGTGGGGTTCGTGGCGGTGGGCAGGGAGTACCCGTCCGTGCTGGACCGCCTGGGCGAGGCGCTGCCGGATCTGGTCACGTACCTGGGAGTCTCCCTGGCGCTCGGCGCGGCCGGTTCGGTCCTGCTTTCGCGGAGGGTCAAGAAGCAGACGCTGGGCCTGGAACCCGAGGAGATCGTGGGTCTCGTGGAGCACCGCGAGGCCATCCTGCACGGGGTGAAGGAGGGCGTCCTCGCCCTCGACCAGAAGCAGCGCATCACCCTCCTCAACGAGAGCGCCCGCGCCATGCTCGGATTGCCGCGCTCCGCCGAGGGGCACAGCCTGGAGGAGCTCGGGGTGGATCCGCGGCTCCGGGAGGTCCTCGCGGGGGAGGACGCCGTGGAGGACCGGATCGTCCTGGCCGGCGAACGGCTCGTGAGCCTCAACCGCCGGCCGGTGGTGAACCGCGGCCGGGAGATCGGCTCCGTCACCACGCTCCGGGACCGGACCGAGCTCGCCGCCCTGGAACAGGAGCTCGGCGCGACGCGCAGCGCCACCGACACCCTCCGGGCCCAGACCCACGAGTTCGCGAACCAGCTGCACACCATCTCCGGCCTCATTCAGCTCGGCGAGTACGACGACGTGCTCCGTTTCGTGGACGGCGTCCGGCTCAGCAGGACCCGGCTCTATGACGAGGTCACCGAACGCCTCCAGGACCCCGCGGTCGCCGCGCTGGTCATCGCGAAAGCCAGCCTCGCGGCCGAGCGGGCCGTGCCCCTGGATCTCGACCCGGAGTCCCGGCTGGGCCGCGTCGGCGAGGGGCTGTCGCGGGACCTGTGCACCGTCGTCGGGAATCTGGTGGACAACGCGCTGGACGCGGTCGCCGGACGCCCTGACGCCCGGGTGACGCTCCTGATCAGCGACGACGGCGGCCGCGTCGGCGTGCGGGTGCGGGATACTGGACCGGGCGTGGCCGGGGACAAGATCCGCGAGGTCTTCCGCCAGGGCTACACCACCAAGGACGCTCTGGGCGAAGGCGGGCACGGCTTCGGTCTGGCCATCACCCAGCTGGTCTGCCGGCGTCGTGGCGGGGACGTGGAGGTCCTCAACGACGGTGGCGCGGTGTTCACGGCGGTGCTCGGACGGGGCGCGGAGGCGGGGGAGAAACCGCCGGAGAAGGAGAGGGCGGAAGCGTGATCAAGGTCCTGATCGTCGATGACGACTTCATGGTGGCCAAGGTCCATGCGGGATTCGTCCGTCAGGTCCCCGGGTTCGGCGTGGTCGGGGTGGCCCACACGGCAGCTCAGGCGCTCCAGGAGGTGGAGCGGACCCGGCCGGATCTGGTGCTCCTGGACATCCATCTGCCCGACCGGAGCGGACTCGAGCTTCTGCAGGAGATGCGGGCGCTCCAGCCCGAGCTCGACGTCCTCGTCATCAGCGCGGCCCGGGAGATGGAGACTGTGCGCAAAGCGCTGCGGGGCGGGATCGTGCACTACCTCATGAAGCCCTTCACGGCCCAGGACCTGGCGGAGCGCCTGGTGCACTACCAGCAGAGCTACCGCCCTCTCGCCGAGTCCGGCAGCGTGGCGGACCAGGCCGATGTGGACCGCGTCTTCGGCGTCGCGCACCGCGAACGGCCCCTGCCCAAGGGCTGCAGCGTCGAGACGCTGCGCATGGTGGAGACTCTTCTGAAGGACCACGACGGCGACGTCTCCGCCACGGAGGCGGCCGCGGTGCTCGGCACGTCCCGGGTGAGCGCTCGCCGCTATCTGGAGTACCTCGCCGAGGAGGGCCGGGCCGTGGTGCGCCTGCGGTACGGGGGAGTCGGCCGGCCGGAGCGCCGGTAC
This sequence comes from Arthrobacter sp. RCC_34, assembly GCF_041360795.1. Classification (NCBI taxonomy): domain Bacteria; kingdom Bacillati; phylum Actinomycetota; class Actinomycetes; order Micrococcales; family Micrococcaceae; genus Arthrobacter; species Arthrobacter sp. RCC_34. The sequence continues at coordinate 547,126 of NZ_JBFUPW010000003.1, forward strand.
GTCTGGAAGTGAGGGCGGCGCCGACCCGGCTCACCGGGTTGAGCGGACCTCTCGCCGCTTCGCCCGGCCGCCCGCCTCACCGCCGAGACAGTGACTTTCCGCTGAAACAGTGTGCATAACACGCTGTTTCAGCGGAAAGTCACTGTTTCGCGAAGGACCTCAGGTCAGTGCGGAGAGCGCCATCTGGAACACGAACGCCAGTGCCGCCGTGGCCACGGGGGTGATCACCCAGTAGCCGAGGATCTTCAGGATGAGGGGCCGGTTGGCCTGGGAGAAGCGCTGGTTCGTCCCCGCGCCCCACATGCCCGCCGCCATCGTGTGAGTGGTGGAGATCGGCCAGCTCAGGGCGATGGCCCCGGCGAACTGGAGCGCGAAGCCGACCGCCTGCGTGACGAAGCCCCGGAGCGGGTCCACCCGGATCATGCGATGCCCCAGCGTGTAGGAGATGCGCCAGCCGCCGAACAGCGTTCCGGCCGTCATGGCCGCGGCCACGAGGGTCACCATCATGAAGGCGAGCTGCTGGCCGTCCTCGTAACCCGCCACGAAGAACGCCATCAACAAGACCAGGAAGGTGCGCTGTCCGTCCTGCAGCCCGTGCCCGAACGCCACCGCGCCCGCCGTGATCGCCTGGGCCCTGCGGAGCCGGCGGTTCACCACGTTGGGCGGCTGGTTCCGGGCCACCCAGGTCGTCGGCCAGACCAGCACATAGGACAGAAGGAACGCCAGGGCCGGGGAGAGCAGCAGGGGCAGCGCCACGGAGTTCCACAGCGTGGCGGAAGCCTCGGGGATCTCCGTGCCGCCCTTGAGGATGGCCGCGGCGCCCGCGCCGAACAGGCCACTCAGCAGCGCGTGGGTCGAAGAGGACGGGATGCCCTTCCACCAGGTGAAGATGTTCCAGATGATGCCGGCGGCCAACCCGGAGACCAGGAGGCTGAGGCCGTTGAGGCCCTCGGGGAGGTGCAGCCAGTTGGTGCCGATCTCGAGCGCGAGCGGGAACGCCAGGACCACGCCGAGCAGGTTGAAGAAGGCGGCCAGCACCACCGCCACGCTGGCGGTCAGTGCCCGTGAGCGGACCGCGAAGGCGATGGCGGACGAGACGTCACGGAAGCCGTTGAGAAAGGTGAAGGTGACCGTCAGCAGGACCGTGAGGACCAGGAAGAAGGCGATCACTCATGATTCCTTGACGATGATCGCACCGACGCTCGTGGCGACGCGGCGCAAGTCCTTGGTGACCTCGACCAGCTGGTTCGCCACGTCCCGGTGCCGGGTGTACTGGGCGAACTTCATGTCGCGGAGCATGTCCGCGACCCACACGCGGTGGCTGCGCTCGGCCCGCTTGGCCAGCCGGAGCACCTCGATCCAGTAGTCCTCGAGCTCGTCCAGGTCGTCCAGCCGACGCATCGCCTCCACGGTGAGTTCCGCCTGGCGGGTGATGATCTCCAGCTGGTCCGCGGCGCGGGTGGGAAGACGCTCGAGTTTGTACAGGCCGATCAGTTCGGCGGCGCCGTCCAGCTTCTCCATGGCGTCATTGAGGTACCGGGACAGGTTGAACATGTCTTCGCGCGGGAGGGTGTTGATGAAACTGGTGCGCATATGGGTCAGGAGCGCGTAATGCAGGTTCATGGACTCGCCCTCGTGCTGATGCATCTCCTCGACCAGGCGGTCGAAGTCCGCGGCGGGGGCTCCCAGGAGCTCGGAGAGAGTGCCGGTGCCCAGCACCAATTGGCGGGCCAGCTGGGTGAGGAGCTTGAGGCCTGCAGTCTCCTGCGGGAAGAGGCTGAGTTTCACGTCGTACCGGTGTCCTTGGCTGGCGTAAAGATCTTGAGGCACGGACCTCAGCATGAGAATGGTGCCGGACCGGATACGCCTCTCGGCGGTAGGCCGCTCGAAGCGGCGAATTGTTGAAGCCCGGGGGTTTCGCGGCCCGACACCAAGTTCAGTTTTCTACTTCCGTGGCCCGGAGTCAACATTGACAGCCGCCGGAATGAGTGATTCAGTCCGCCGTCAGTCCAGGTGGCCGTTGCGCCATGCCGCGGCCGCGAATTCGAGGTCGTCGGCCGTGCGGACCAGGCGGTGGGAGTCTCGTGTGAGACGGGTGGCGTTCGCCTCGTTGCCCAGTTCGGCGGCGTCGGCCAGGCGCGCCTGGCCCAGGGCGATCACCCGGCAGAATGCGGCGAAGCGTTCCAGTGCGACGTCGAACTCGCCGTCGAACGCTCCGGAGAGGATGGCGTCCGACATGTGGCGGATCTCGTCGGCGCCCGGGGGCTCGGCCGCGCCCGCCACGACGTGGGAGACCTGCGCGCCTTCCTTGCCGGCGTTGAAGTACAGGGCCATCCGGTCGGGATCCTTCACGACGGCCGCGCGCAGCGCGTACAGCCGCCAGAGGGCGCCGGGAAGGGAGTGGGCCGGGCTTTCGGCCCAGAGCTCGGCGATCACTTCGATGCCCTGCCGGTCGGCGAGCTTCACGAGGCGTTTCGTCACGTCCGGGTCGTCCGCGGCGCGGCCGTGTTTCACCAGGGCGTGCGCCGCGAGGTGCGCCGCCTCGGAGACACGCGCCGGGTCGGCGCCGCCCGCGAACGGCTCGAAATCGAGGGGTGCGAAGGGCTTCGGCTTGTGGTGCCGTGGGGCTGCTCCCGGGTTCTCGCTCATGCCCTTACGCTACGCCTGGTGCGGGAGCCATGCCAGAGTGGCGTGGAGGCGCACGACGGCGCCGACGGGCACGGAAGGGACGTCGCCTGCGGAGCAGTCACGCCTGCCCGAACCCCTTGCGTGCCTACGGTAGAGTAGTGACGTCCCTAGGGACGGTTGGGCCTTTAGCTCAGTTGGTAGAGCAGTGGACTTTTAATCCATAGGTCGAGGGTTCGATCCCCTCAGGGCCCACCGGGAACGGCCCCGGAATCTCAGGATTCCGGGGCCGTGGTCGTTAACCGGTGCGGGTGGTTCGCGGCGGCGGCGCCGGCCGCCCAGCGCAGTTCCGTTGTCCACAGGCGCTTGGGGGGTCTTCGACGGCGATAAATGTAGGACATATGATGCTGGGAGACGTGTGCACGGGTGCGCGTGGGGGACACGGATGGAGTGGGGATGAATTCAGCGGGCAAGGGTGCCGTCACCATCCGCGAGGCCAGGCCGGGGGACCGCCCGGGACTGATCCGGGTGATGGCTGAGGCGGGCCTGAGTGAAGGCTTCCTGGTGGAGCACGGCGTCGGAGATCCCCGGCTGGGGGACGCTGTGCCGCGCAGGGCGTTCGGCATGAAGGCGTTCCGCAAGGCGATCGTCAAAGGCGCCGGCGAACCGTGGTCCGGCGCTGCGCTCATGCTCGCCACCACGGTCTTCGTGGCGGTGGACCAGGAGGGGATCGTGGTGGGCGGTGGCGTCGTCGCCCCCAGCGTCGCTTCGATCCATGACGCGGTGGCCGGAAGTTCCGCGCGCCGGGAGGAACTCACACTCCGCGGTCTGGCGGACACCCCTCAGATGGTGGCGATCGCGGTGGACCCGGCGCGCCGCAACCGGGGAGTCGGCAAGGCTCTTTTCGACGCGCTCGTCTGGCATTACCGGCTGTCCGGGGCGCCACTCCTCCACGGGGTCATTGAGGCGGAGGCGGAGCCGTGGGTTCCGGAATTCCTGAACCGGGCCGGGTTCCGGGTTGCCGGGCCGGACGCCTTCCTCGACCTCACCTCCGTGTATGCCACCCGGTCATATCTGGCGAGCGGTCCCGGCCGCCGGTTCTTCTATCTGGACCTCCGGAATCCCGGCGTCCACGATTGGGAGATCCCGGCGGCGGTGCGGAACGGCGAGGACGGCGCGGCGTCACGATCGGTGCGGTCTGCTCCTCGCGAACGCTGAAGCCGCGAGGGAACCCTTGCGCGGAACACCTCCCCGGACTGCTGCCCGGATCACTGCGGGAAGTCGAAGGACGCGACGAGGGCCAGATGATCGCTGTCGCCGGCGCGTAGCATCGTGTTCTCCTGAGGCAGGAGCCCGCGCTGGAACACGTGGTCGATGCGGGCGAGCGGGAGGCCGGCCGGCCAGCTGAAGCCGAAGGACGGCGTGCTTTGCGGAGGCTCTGTCAAGGTCGAGCGGATCCCGGCCAGGGCGGGGTCCTGGGCCACCGCGTTGAAGTCCCCCACCGCGACCGCCCGCGGGGCGTCGTCGTCGGCGATCACCTGGGACAGGTCCCGGAGCATCTCATCCCGGGCGTCCTGTTCCCCGGGCCGGACCGAGGCCGCGTGGACGGCGTACAGGGTGAGGGTCCCGCCGGGGGTCTCGACATCCGCCGCCAGCGCTCGTTTCCAGCCCAGCCCCAGTCCCAGCGCCCGCGTGTTGTTCAGGGGGTGCCGGCTCCAGATCCCGACCGTCCCCACGGTGTAGGCGTGGGGGTAGCGCTCCGCCAGCACCTCACGCGCGGCGCTCCGCCCGGCGTCGTCGAGCTCCACCAGGACCACGACGTCGGCGCCCCGCTCGGCGAGTGCGCCCGCCGCCCGCGCTGTGGAGTCCGTTCCGCTGCCGGCCTTCAGGTTCTGGCTCGCCACGGTGATCCGTCCGCTTCCGGCGCCGCCCTGGGCCGGGGTCTGGGCCTGCGCCTGAACCTGGGGAGCGGCGTGCGCCTGCAGGGGGATCAGCGCGGGGGCGGCCATCAGTCCCCAGGCCAGCAGCGGCGCCAGGAGCACGGCCCGGGCCCGGCGCCGCACCCAGGGCAGGCACGCCACGCACAGCAACGCCGGGATCCAGAGCCACGGGAGGATGATCGCGAAGAACGTGCCCGCCGGGCCGGGGAGCACGAGGTGCAGGAACACGGCCGCCGTGACCGCGGCCGCGCAGCCGAGCGCCACCCGGTCCCGCGGGCGGAGCCGGGGAGGGCGAGGCCGGTCCTCCGGGGCGGAGGTGACGGGCGGGTTCGGAGGGTTCACGCGGGGTCCTGAGGTCGGGGACAGGGACGGGGCGCTTGCGGCACGGAACGGGCGCCGGCCCGGATCGTTCTACAGGTATCAGGCGAATCCGGGAGCGGGCTGGGCGCCGACGAGGAGGCCGCCGGCGCCGGGCGTACACTCACACTCACAAGTTTTCGTCCGTCCCCGGCCCCGAACGCAGGTGATCCCTCCCGTGTCCCGTCTCGCCAGCACGCCCGACGAACCCGTGGACCGGCTGCGTCGGCTGCTCAGAGCAGGGGAGTGGCCGGTCGGGTCGAAGATTCCCAACGACGCGGCGCTCGAGAAGATTCTGGAGGCTCCCCACAGTGCGGTCCGGGAGGCCGTGAGGTGCCTGGTGCACGCTGGCCTCCTGGAATCCCTGCCCGGCAAGGGAACGTTCGTCCGGGCATCCAGCGAGCTGCCGGGCGCGCTCGTGGGGCGGGTCAAGGACGAGCTCACCCTTCATGCGATGGAAGCGCGTGAGGCGCTCGAATCGTATGCGGTCCGGCTCGCGGCGGGGCGGATCACGGAAGCACAGCTGGCCGGTCTCCGCGAGGCCGTGGCGGCCCGGGGGAGCGCCGCCGACCTGGAGACTGTGTCCCGGGAGGACGTCCGTTTCCACCGTCTGGTGGTCGCGGCCACCGGCAACTCGCTCATGATGGAGATGTACGAGGGACTCGACCAGGGCAGGGTCTTCGACTTCAGCAGTATGAGAGAGGTGTCCCGGGAAGAGTCGCTCCAGGCTGAACACGAGGACCTCGTGGAGGCGCTGGCCTCACATGATGTGCAGGCCTGCACTCGCGCCGTCGAGCATCTTCTGACGCATGTCCGCTCCAAAGTGCTGGCGACCGGCGCCGCGGACTCAGCCGTGGATCCGGCCGTGGACTCAGCCGGAGGTTGATTCGCGGACGCGCCGCGCTCGGGCCTCACCGGAGACCTTAGGCCTCTCGGGAGATGCGGCCGTTCAGGGGATGCGGTCCGCCAGCAGCGCGGCCGCCTTCGGCTGACGCGTGGTGATCGCTCTCAGGAGCTCGCGGCGCGCGAACTGGATCCTGGCGGAATCGATCGTGGTGGCGGTCTCCGCCGTCTGGGTCATGGCTTCGAGGATCATGAGCCGGTCGTAGATGCGCAGCATGAGGTCATTGCCGGAAGCCACGATGACCTCGCGTTCGAAGTCCTCCCGCCCGGCGCCTCGGTGTTCGCCGCGGAGACCCGTGTCCTCGGCGTCGTCGGTCCGCTCCGCCCCACCAGTCAGGAGACCGCTCAGCCTGGCGAGGCGATCGGTCGAGGCACGCGTGGCGGCGAGCCGGGCTGCCTGGGTCAGAAGCGCCCTGCGGGTCTCCGACACCAGGTGCCAGCGATCGCCGTCGGGTCCCGGTGTTCCCTGGGAGGCGGCGAGGGTGGAACTGTCCTGCGCGCCGCCCTTGACGCCGATCACCACGCGCCCATCCTCGGGCCTCGTGGTGAGGATCCCTCGACGGTGGAGCCCATCGAGGACTTCGTGAGCGTGATCGAGGTCGGAGGCGCCGAAGATCATCGCCAATTCGTCGCGAGTGGGCAGCAGCCCGCCTTCCGGCCAGACCCCTGAGTCGATCCAGTGCTCGAGCTTCGTGCCGAAGTCGTCGGGGACGGGCAGGGGCTTCTGGGGAGTGTGTTCGGAACGCACTCGGCAATTGTACGACAGCTGGACATTTAATTGAATGAATGTGTGCGGAAGTGCGCGTTTGAGTTCGGGGCGATCCCCGGGGCGCTATTTCGAAGCGCTGGGCCTATTGGCGCCGTCGAGCAATTGAAGCGTCGCGGCGACCGCGCCGTCCGGATCGTGATTTTCCAGAGCGTCGAGGATCGCCTGGTGTTCGTCCAGGAGGAATCCGTCCGTATTCAGCCCGGAGTAATTGCTCTCATCGTGAATGACCGCAGGCTCGAGGCCGTGATGCAGTTCGGTGATCAGGGGATTTCCGGAAGCGGCGACGATCCCTTGGTGAAAGCGCACATCCGCCCGCAGGCGCTCGGCCGGAGTCGCGCCTTCGTAGCGTTCGCGGAGGAGCTGCCGGAGTTCGCCGATCTGGCTCTCCGTGATCCGCGAGGCGGCCAGTCGGGCCGCCTGGACCTCCAGTGCTTCGCGGACCTCGAACACCTCATTCACCGATTCCTCGGTGATGCGCCGCCCCAGCACGGCTCCGAGTTCGCTGGTGGAGCGGACATACGTCCCGTCGCCGGGACGGGATTCCAGCAGTCCGAGGTGAACCAGGGCCCGCAGCGCTTCGCGAACCGTGTTGCGGCTGGTGCCGAAGGTCCGGACCAGGTCGTGCTCACCCGGAACCTTGGTCCCCACGGGCCAGGTTCCATTCATGATCTGCTCGCGCAGCTGCGTTCCGATCTGGACGGACAGCGGGACGTTGCGGACAGTGGGTTGTAGGTGATGCACCCCATAAGAGTAGGACATTTAGCACGGAAATGCGTGGGTGATGCGTAAATCCGAGCGGTATGACTCTCCGGAGTGTCGAGGCTCACGGAAATCGCCGGAGGTGCCTTCCGTGTCGTTTTCCAGGGGAATCACACTCGGGGAATGACCGCCGATGGATTGCGGTCGAGGGAATCGCCTGCGGCGGTCGGATCCGCAAGGATTTCTTTTCGCCCGCCGGGAGAAAGTCGTTTCACCTCCGCCGCCTGCTTCCTGTGGATGCTTCACCCGGGCGTTCGCGGTGGGCGCCGGCGGGAAACCGGCAGGCTCGACGATCGTCTTCAAATGTCCGACATTTGCTGATACCTTAACGGCTGAGGGCCGCCGGCGTAGCGGTGGAGGCCGGAGAGAGGGGGAGCCTGATGGGCCGGTTATTCGGCAATCGCCTGCGTGCGGAACGTCTGTCGCGAGGGCTGACGCAGGAGCAGCTGGGCGGGCCTGAGTGTTCGCACAGTTACATCTCTCTGCTGGAACGAGGTGTCCGCGAACCGTCCATGGAGATCCTCGGTGGCCTGGCCCGGCGCCTCGGCCTGCCGCCCGGCGAGCTGGAGCAGTGGGCGCTGCAGCCGACGCTGCAGGACCAGGAGTACTCGCTCGCGGCGCTGCATGCCTGGTGCGCCTGGGATGCCCGCAATTACGAGTCGGCCGCTTCGCACGCCCTCGTGGCGGCGCAGTTCGCCCGGGAGAGCCGGAAAGACGCGACCGTGTGCGAGATGAACCTGCTCCGGGCCGAGTGTCTGACCCGGCTGGGCCGTCACGAGCAGGGCCGGAATCTGGTGACCTTGCTGCTGGCCAACACGCTGGCCTCGGGAAACGCCGGTCTGCGCTCGGAAGCGCTCCAGCTCTCGGCTCGGATGGCCCTGGCGGATCGGTCCTTCCGTGACGCGTCGGCACAGGCGCAGGAGGGCCTGACCCAGGGCGCCGTCCTGCGGGAGGATTCCACAGTACGCCTGGCCGCCCTGCATCTGGTGATCCGGGCCCTGCTGAGCGAAGGCCACAAGGAGGCGGCCTGGCGCCACTGTGAACTGGCGTCCGACGACGTCGTGCCGGAGAGGGCGCCGTCTCACCTGAGAGGCCGCCTGGCCTGGGTGGTCGGGGATGTCGCTTTCGCCCGCGGGATGGCAGAGCGGGGGATCGAACGCCACGAGCAGGCAGCCGCGCTCCTGCGGCCCCAGGTCGATCTGAAGGAGTGGGCCGCGTTCAATCTGAGTTCCGCCCGGGCCCGGCTTGAGGCCGGGGTGGCGGACGAGGGCACGCTCGCCTGTCTCGACCGGGCGGCGGCCGCCCAGGACATCCTGGATCTGAGTGGCGAGGCGCGCCGGGAGCTCAGTCTTCTGAGTGCCCTGTGGCTCCATGCGCGGGGCCGTGACGCCGAAGCCCTGGAACGTCTGGCGTCCTTCGAGGAGCGCACTCAGCGCATGGATCGGCTCTCCTCGGAAGCCGCTTTTCTCGGCGGGCGGATCCTGCTCGGGATGGGTGCGCCGGACGAGGCGCTCGCCCGCCTGGCCCTGGCACAGGAGGGCTTCTTCCGCCTGCGGAACCTCAAGGGCGCGCAAGGGGTCGCCGATCTGATCCTGGAGATCTCCCGTGCGCGGTACGAGGACGCGCCCCCGGTTCTCGCTCACAGCGCGGCGAGCTGACGGCGGGCGGCCCTGAATTCACGGGTTGCCCGGGCTTTACAGGCCGCCCGGGCCTCACGGGTTGAGGGTGCCGCCGGTCTCTTGGAGGTAGCAGCTGCCGCACAAGGACTCGTACTGGACCTCTTCGCCGTCGATGGCGACCTGGCCGCCGTCGAACACGAACCGGCCGCCGACGATCCGGGTGTTGAAGACCGCCTTTCGACCGCAGCGGCAGATGGTCTTGAGCTCTTCGAGCGAGTGGGCGATCTCGAGGAGCCGCGCGGCGCCCGGGAAGGCCTGGGTGCGGAAGTCCGTCCGGATGCCGTACGCCAGCACGGGGATGTCGTCCAGGACGGCGATCCGGAAGAGGCCGTCCGCCTGCTCGGGAGTGAGGAACTGCGCCTCGTCCACCAGGAGACAGGCCACCGGGGCCATGTCGACGTGTTCCAGAAGGGCCTCGGGGTCGTCGCCGGCCGCGCGCTGCCGGACCAGGGAACGGACGTCGGCGTCGTGCGGGATCACGAAGTCGACCTCACGCTTCACGCCGAGGCGGGACACGATCGAGGTGTCGCCCTTCGTGTCGATCCCGGGCTTGGCCAGCAGGACCCGCTGGCCGCGCTCCTCGTAATTGAAGGCCACCTGCAGCAGGGCCGTGGACTTCCCTGAATTCATGGCGCCGTAGCGGAAATAGAGCTTGGCCACGGTCAGCGGCCCTCGGTCCGGGGCGCGGCGGAGGCGCGGCAAGAGAAGGACATGGTTGATAAGTCTAGTGCCGCACGAAGCCGGGTGACTCAGGCGCTGACGTACACCTTGCGCAGCGTCTCGTGCACGGTCCAGACGGTGCGCTGGCCCTCCCGCAGGCGCACGAGGTCGCCCGGCCCGACGTCCAGCGTGTGCGTGACCGCGCCGTCCTCCCCCTGGAAATTGATCCGGGCCGAGCCGCTGAGCACAACGAACACCTCTTCGGCCTCCACGTCCGTGGCGACGCCCGGGGTCATCTCCCAGATGCCCACGCCCGAGCCGTCGAGGTCCTCGAGCTCCAGGACGGCCGCCGTGGGCGAACCACTCAGGACCTGCTCGGCCGGCAGGGCCTCGTGGACCAGTTCGGCGGTGGGGACGTGGCGCAGCGCTGCGGCCGGGGATGTGATTCCCATGATTCTCCTGCTCGGGTGAGGTGCGATGGCTGTCCGCATACTATACCGAGCAGTCCAGTTTGCGGAAGGGTCACCACCGGGCAGGGGCGGGGTGCCGACGACTGGCCGCGGGTGCAGAATGGCGGAAGGGCTGGATGCCGGTTCGGGTGTCCTGGCAGGGATCGGCTGCTCCGTGGGCGACCCGGCCCCGCGGCAAGGAGGCAGGCATGAGGATTGCCATCGCAGGAGGCAGTGGCACCGTGGGCGAGCGTGTCACGCGGGCCGTCCGGAAGCGGGGGCACGAGGCGGTGGTGCTGTCGCGCGCGTCCGGCGTGGACGTCCGTGACTCCGGGGCTGTCCGCCGGGCGCTGGAGGGGGCGGACGCCGTCGTCGACGTGCTGAACATCAGCACTCTGAATGTCGACCGCGCCACCGAGTTCTTCACCGCCGCCACCGCGACCCTGCTGGACGCGGAGAAGGTGGCAGGCGTCGGGCATCATGTGGCGCTGTCGATCGTCGGTGTGGACCGTGCGCCGCACGGTTACTACGCGGCCAAGCTGGCCCAGGAGCGCCTGGTGGAGTCCGGCGACGTCCCGTGGAGCATCCAGCGTGCCACGCAGTTCCACGACTTCGCCCGGCAGATGTACGACGGCGCGCGGCTGGGTCCGCTGCACCTGGCGCCCCGCGGGCGGGTCCAGCCGGTCAGCGTCGAGGAGGTCGCGGACCGTCTGGTGGAGGTCGTCGAAGGCGGTCCCGCCGGACGGGTGGCCGACCTCGCCGGACCGCAGGAGGAGAGTCTGGAGCGGATGGTGCGGGCCTATGCACGTGCACAGGGGGCGGGTGGCTGGGTCCCCGCGATCTCCTTGCCCGGTGGACTCGGCCGGGCACAACGGGACGGGTCGCTGCTGCCCGGCCCCGGCGCGATCCTTGGCCGGCAGACGTTCGACGCGTGGCTGAGCGGGCCGGATCGGGATTGATGCCTCGCGGAGTATGTGATGGACAACACATACTCCTCTCGGGATGTCTGTGCACCGGCGGCGAGTACAGAGATTCCAACGATCGTTGTTCACCTGCACATGGGGAGCCCGTGACCGGTTTTCTAGGCTTGAAGACAAGCTTTCAGAGAACTAGCAAGACAACGAGGGGTTTCAACGATGAAGCGCATCGCCTTGGTCCATGAACGTGCCGTCTCCACTGCGGAGACCGGCGCTCACTGCCCGGCCTCGGGCCACTGGTTCCCGGAGGGCGATCCCTCCAAGGAGCAGTTCATCCCTGAGGGGCACGTGCTTCCCATGGTGGACGGGCGTCCCGCCGTGTGGGTGCGGCGGTCGAGCCGTGCCGCCCAGATGGCCTGACGCCGGAAAGCGCGAGGGGATTCCCTCCGCATCGCCCGATGCGCCTGAAGGATGCCGCCGGACCGAGAGTCCGGCGGCATCCTGCATTTCTCGGAGGTTCCACGGGAGTTCAGTTCCGCGGCGCGTCCAGATCGCTCAGCTTGAGTTCCTTCGTCTCTTTGGCGCAGGCCACCGCGATGATCGAGATGACTCCCATGAGCGCCAGGTAGAGGCCGATCGCCAGCCCGCTGCCGAAGGCCTGGTACAGCGCCAGGGCGACGATCGGGGAGAGCGAGCCCGCCACGAGGGAGGCCAGGTTGTAGGCGATCGACGTTCCTGAGTAGCGCACCGACGTCGGGAAGAGCTCGGAGAAGAAGGCGCCGATCACCGAGCTGTAGGCGGCGAAGATCAGGAGGCCGCCCACGGCCGCCAGGATGATCATCCCGGGATTCCTGGTGTCCAGCAGGGCGAAGAAGGCGAAGCCCCAGGCCACCGTGGCGACGGAGGCGGCGATCATGACCGGCTTGCGGCCGATCCGGTCCGCGAGGATCGCGAGCAGCGGGATGGCCACCACGGCTACGGCCTGACCGATCATCACGGCGTTCAGGCCGACCTGGCGGTTCAGCTTCAGGATCTCCGTGACGTAGGTGATGATGAACAGCGAGTAGATGTAGAAGCCGGCGTTCTCGCCCATCCGGCTGCCCGCCGCGATGAGGATCTCCCGCCAGTGCTTGCGGAAGACGGTGAAGACCGGCTGCTTGGCCGCCGCGCCGTGCTGCGCCTCGGCCTGCGCCTGCGACGCCTTGAAGAGCGGCGTCTCCTGGACATACAGCCGCAGGATGAGGCCGATGATCACGAGCACGGCGGACATGCCGAAGGCGATGCGCCAGCCCCAGGCGAGGAACTCGGCCTGCGGCAGCGTGGCGGAGAGGATCGCCAGGACGCCGGCGGCCAGGAGGTTGCCGAGCGGAGGGCCGACGTTCGGCCAGGAGGCCCAGAAGGCGCGCCTGGTGCTGTCGTCGCTGTATTCGGAGACGAGAAGCACCGCGCCTCCCCATTCGCCGCCGAGGGCGAAGCCCTGCACCAGGCGGAGGAAGAGCAGTATCAGGGGAGCCCAGACGCCGATCGAAGCGTAGGGCGGGATGACGGCGATCAGGGCGGTGGCGATGCCCATGAGCAGGAGGCTGGCCACCAGGGTGGTCTTGCGGCCGTGCTTGTCGCCGTAGTGGCCGAGGACCAGTGCGCCCAGTGGCCGCGCCACGAAGCCGGCCGCGAAGGTGCCCATGGCCAGCATGGTGCTCACCACGGGGTCTCCCGTGGGGAAGAACAGCTTGTTGAAGACCAGGGCGGCGGCCGTGCCGTACAGGAAGAAGTCGTACCACTCGACGGCGGTGCCGGCCAGACTGGAGGCTGCGACCGCCGGGAGGGTGGTGTGTTTGCGCCGCTCCGGGCGCGTGACGGTGGGTGTGCTCATGTGAACCTCGTTGATGCCGGGGCCGCCGCGTCAGGGTGGCGGAGCCAGGGGTGGAACGGTGATCCCGAGCCGGGAATGTGACCGTACACACACTGTAGATTGAGTGTATACAACGTGTCTACGATTTTTCCGAGGTTGCTGAGGCGTGAAGCCGGTGGCGTGGAGCGGGGTGACGCCCGCGAGATGACAGTTGGCGCCCTCACCCGACCCGGGTGAGGGCGCCAACTGTCATCTCGCGGAGAGGGTGAGGCTCAGTGCCAGAACCCCAGGGAGAACTCGGCGATCAGGGTCGCGAACAGGAACGACGCCGTGATGGCCACGAGGCCCACCGGGACGATCCGCCAGCCGATCTTGCGGAGCAGTCCGATGTCCTTGCCGAGGGACAAGCCCGCGAGCGTCAGGACGATCGTGGTGATGGACAGGAAGTCCACGCCTCCGACCGTGCTGTGCATGAAGGCGGCCAGCGGAGGGATGAGCGGGCTCGACGCCAGAGCTCCCTGGGTGGTCAACCAGATGACCGCCTGCACCTTGTTGCGGGTGAGCTTGGCCAGGCCGTAGGCGGCGAGCAGCATGGCGATGATGACCAGGTAGCCCACGACCGTCAGGACGTTGAAACCCTTGCCGGCGGCGAGATCCGCCATGGTGGCCGTGACGAGCCCCAGTCCTCCGACGATCGGCAGCGCGACCCGGGAGGGGACGGCGGTGTGGGCCGTCGCGTCGGCGACCTCGGTGCGGAAGGTGGCGTTGCCGGCGTCGTCAGTGGCGGGAGTGGTGACGGGGGAGGCGGCGACGGCGGCAGGGGTGCGGGTGAGCAGGCGGTAGACGCGGTCCGCGAGCGGCAGCGCGATGTACATGCCGACGTAGACGCCGAGCAGGCTCGTGATCATGTTGGACACGGCGGCCATGCCGAGGATGGCCGTCTTGTCGTCCGGGTAGGCGCCGATGATGCTCGCCGCCGAGGCCGCCATCATCGAACCGGACCCCACGCCCGCGCCCATGGCGAGGGCCAGCGGGTCGAAGATCTTCCAGTTCGCCACGAGGGACGAGATCAGGCTGATGTACACGGCGCCGAACACCGTGCCGAAGACGTACATGGCCAGCACGCCGCGGTACTCGTCCGAGTTGGGCCCGAAGCGCTCGGAGACCATGGCGAACGCGGGCTCGCGGTCCAGCGAGAACGTGGCGCCCACGGTCGCACGGCCCATCTTCAGCAGCACCGCCAGCGGCAGCGCCAGCACGATGGTCCCGAGCAGGTGCCCGAGCTCCTGCAGGAGCAGCGCCGGCCCGGCCTTGAGCATGGTGGGGATGTTCGGCCCGATGTCCACGGACAGGCGGGCGCAGAGCACCAGGACGGCGACGCCGGACAGGGCGGCCGCGAGCCGCTGGTACTTGACGGGCAGCGGCTTGATCTTCTGGACCGAGATGACGAGCCCCATGAGCAGTCCCCACACCATGGGGAAGATCAGGAGAGCGCCGACGCCGATGCTGACCTTGAGCGGGCCGATGAGCTGCGCCGTGATGGCGACGGCGAGGGCCATGGCCGCGAGGGGGAGGGCCTTGGTCCGGGTGGTCTGGGGAGAGGTGGTGGTGGTCATGCGACGGCCTCAGTGGTGACGGGGTGGTAGGCGGCCGCGGTGAAGCGCGCCTTCTGCTCGGGATCCGATGCCGCGGCGGCCACGGTGGAGGCCATCGCATAGGCGGCGTCGAACATGGCCTCGTAGGCCTGGGGGGTGTCGGCGGCGGCCGTGAAGCCGGCGGAGTGGATCGGGGAGATCGCCCCGGGGATGGAGAACATGGGGTGGATGCTGGGGATCACCTGGCTGATGTTGCCCATGTCCGTGGAGCCTCCGCCGGAGGAGTCCTTGGCGGGGGTGACGTCGTGCCCGCGGGAGCCGAACGCTTCGCTCCAGTGGGCGGAGAGCTGGGGGTCCTGGAACAACGGCTCGTAGAGCGGTTCGATGTCCTCGATGCTCAGATCCGTGCCCGTCGCCAGGGCCGCGCCCTCGAAGCAGTTCTGCACGCGGGAGACGAGCGATTCGTACTCCGGGAGCGTGAAGGCGCGGCACTCGAAGTCGACGACCGCGTGATCCGGGATGATGTTGGTGGCCACGCCGGCCTCGCGGACGAAGAGCGCCACCCGGTGGTCGTCGGGAAGCTGCTGGCGCAGGAGGCCGACGGCCACCTGACTCAGCACCGCGCCGTCGGCGGCGTTGATGCCACGGTGCGGCATCGCGGCGGCGTGTGCGGCCTGGCCGGTGAAGGTGGCGCGGAAGCGTCCGACGGCCTGGGAGCTGGTGCCGAGCGGATTGGCGGTGCGGCCCTCGGGTCCGGGATGGGCCATGAGCGAGAGCCCGACGCCGTCGAACGCGCCCGCGTCCAGCAGGAGGGACTTGCCGCCCCCGTGCTCCTCGGCGGGGGTGCCGATCGCCTTGAGGGTGATGCCCAGTTCGTCGACGAGGGGTGCGAGGGCCAGGGCCGCGCCGACGGTGGAACCCGCGATCAGGTTGTGGCCGCAGGCGTGGCCGACCTCCGGGAGGCAGTCGTACTCGACGCAGATGGCCACGACGAGGTCGCCGGAGCCGAGGGTGGCGCTGAACGCGGTGTCGAGGCCGCCCGTGCCCCGTTCGACGTCGAAGCCGGCGCTTTCCAGCACCTTCGTGATGGTGGCGGCGGCCTGGAACTCCTCGAAGGAGAGTTCCGGATGGGCGTGGATGAATCGGGCCATCTCCAGGACCGCGGGGCGTGCGGCGCTGAGGGCCTGGTCGATTTTTTCGCTGAGGGGGGCTGCGGAAGGCATGGTGCTCCTGAGGCAGGGGGTGTGAAAGGACGGCCCGGGGTGTGGGGCAGCGGCCGGAGGCGTAGGCGCGGGACCGGCGGGGATGCGGGGAGGTGCGGGTTGTGGGAAGGGTGGCGGGCGCGCCGGACTCAGGTGGTGTAGAGGTCCAGGTCCTGCCAGAACTGCGAGGTTCTTTCGATGCCGGCTTTGACGCGCTCAGGTTCGCGCGCTTCCATGCCGGCGAGCAGGCCGTACGCCACGGATGTCGAGGCGGTGGCCGACTGGAAGGCGTAGACGCCTTCGGACGGGACGAGCAGCAGGTGGTGGCTCGCCTTGGCAAGATCGGTGGACTTGAGGTCCGTGACGGCCACCACCGTGGCGCCCGCCTGGTGGGCGAGCTGGGCGGCGACCGTGAGGTGCTTGAGAGGGCGCCACAGGTGGAACACCACCAGGACGCCCCCGGGGCCAAGCGAGCTGACGAGCGAGGCCAGGTGCACTCCGGCGCGGCCTTCGAACGTCACGGGATAGCCCATGGTCGCGGCCAGGTGGGAGAACACGACGGCGGCGCCCGCGTAGGAGCCCTGCGCGACGACGGCGATGCGGCGCGCGCCGCAGAGGGCGGCCACGGCGTCGTCGGCGGCCTGGGGGTCCACGCTCTCCATGGCGAGGCGGAGGTTCTCCGCGTCGTGGGCCAGGGAGTCGTGGATGGGCGAGCGGACCTCCACGCGGTGCGACAGGGGCGCGGTGTTGGCGATGTGCACGAGGTACCGGGCGCGGAGCTCGCGCTGGAGATCCGGCCAGCCGCGGTAGCCGAGCGCCTGGGCGGTCCGGACCACGCTGGAGCTGTTGACTCCGGCGCGGTTGGCCACCTCGGTGACGTCGCCGTAGGACGCGAGCTTCGGGTTGACCGTCAGCGCGTCCACCACGCGGGCCTGGGCCTTGGTGAGCTTGAGGGGCGGGATGGCGTCGCCGAGCCACTGCTGTCCGACGACGGCGGCGTCCTCGGATTCCGGGGCGCCGGTGGGCTGGGCTTGAGTCATCGCCACCTCCTTCTCGCTTGTGATGCTCGTCTCATTTGCAATTGTATGTGCAGATTGCCATTTCTGCACAAGTTTTTGCAGAACTGGGACGAGCGGCTTGTTTCGAAGTGGCGGAGAGCGTCGGGGATCAGGAGCCGGACAGATCGTGCCAGAGCAGCGCGACCGTCAGTGAGGCCCGTGATTCCGGGTCTTCCAGGGGAAGTCCGAGGAGGCTCTGCAGGCTTTTCACGTGGGCGTACAGGGCCTGGCGGCTCACGTTCCGAGCCTTGGCCAGGGACGTCATGTTGCCGCTGTGCGCCAGGTAGTCCCGCAGCAGCTGGAGGGCGTGCGCCTGACCGGTGTCCAGCACGGGCCCGAGTTCCGCCTGGGCGAAGGCCTTCACTCGGGAGTCGTCGCTGAGGAGGGCGAGGAGGCCGCGGAGCCGGATGTCCGCGAACCGGTAGAAGGGCAAGTGGCGAGAGCCCAGGGTCGCCGCGGTCTCGGCCACCTGATCGGCGGCATCCAGGCCACGGGCCGCGGCGACCAGAGACCGTTCCGCCGGACCGGCCCCCAGCGTCCAGCGGAAACCCGCCAGCTGGGGCGCTGCTGCCAGGCGGTGCAGCGCGGAGTCCTCCAGTTCCAGGGCCGCGAGCGGGAGGAGGATCGCCACGGATCCGGCGTGCAGACTCGAGGCGAGCGCCGACTGCCGGGTGCTCTGTGCCCAGGCCTGGAGCGCGTCGAGGAAGGCACGCTCGCGGAGCTGCACTTCCGTGGCGTCCGGAGTGTCCACTGGGGACGCCGGTCCGGACGACCCTGCCCCCGCGGCCCCTGGCCCGGTGCTTGTCCCGCCCGTCCCACCGGCCTCCAGCCGGGCGACCAGCGGCACATACGCAGCGCCCCGGGACAGCCCGAGCGCCGTGGCACGCGCCAGCGCCTCCTGTTCGTCGGGTGGTGTGGCCTGACGGAGGTCCTGGATGAGGCCGGAGCGAGCCTGGAAGAGCACCTCCCGCCGGTCGCGGCCGGCCATCCGGGCCATGGTGAGCGCCTGCCCGGCCCGTTCCAGGACCTGGAAGGCGTCGGCGAAGTCCCTGTCTGGGACGTCCCTGCCCGGGAAGTCCCCGTCCGGGCGGCCCGAGTCCTCCGGGACGAGCTCTGGCGCGACGAGCCGGCCCCACCGTTGCCCCGTGAGGCCCACCGGCGTCTGCAGCCAGCGGTCTCCGCCCGTGCCGAACTCCGTCTGGTTGCGGTACCCGACGAATCGGGACCGCTCCGCCCAGCCGTCCAGCAGCCGTGCGGGATCGCGGTCGCGCGCCGAATAGCTGAGCACCAGGTGGGCCGGGTCCTCGAAGACCACGGGACTGCCCAGGAGTGCTGCGGTGGCGTCCACGATGCCCTTCTCCCCGGCGTTCTCCAGGCTCAGGGCCGTGAAGACCTCGTGGACGTGACGCGCGCGTTCGAGCCGCCGGACCTGGTGGTCCATCAGGGCGCGGTGGGCCTCCTCGGTCACCTGGACGAAGCGCACGCGGCGTGTGAGGAGGATCAGCGGGCAGCCCACGGCTCCGGCCGCGGCACGGAGGTGCGCCGCCGCGCGGGTGTCGGGGGCGCCGTCGTCGTCCACCAGTTCGACCGCGACGGCGGCCGCCCCCGCCGCCTGGTAGCGCTCCAGGAAGGTGCGGGTCAGGTCCGCCGAGTGCCGGAAGGCGAGGCCGGTGGTGAGCACGAGTTCGCCGCCCTCAAGCAGCGAACTGGCCTCCGCCTCCTCGGCGATGTGCACCCAGCGGACCGGGGCGTCGAGACCGGCCTCGCCCGCCAGCACCTCCGGGGAACCGGCCCGGAGGGCGTCCAGTCCGAGGGCGTCGCGCACGGTGAGGGGCCGCTGGAAAGGGAACGAAGCCGGGATCATGGACACAGTGTATGGTTTTCCGCTGAATGCGCGACAGTATGTCACGTGTGCAGGGTGATTTCCCGGCGCAGGATGATCCCAGGACATTCCCTGAAAGGACCACCATGCAGAACATCACGCACTGGATCAACGGCAAGCCGGTCGAGGTCGACGGCAGCCGCTTCGGCGACGTCACCAACCCCGCCACGGGCAAGGTCAGCGGCCGGGTCGCGCTCGCGAGCAAGGCCACCACCGACGAGGCCGTGGCCGCGGCGGCCGCCGCCTTCCCGGGCTGGCGCGACACCTCCCTGGCCCGCCGCGTGCAGGTCCTCTTCGCCTTCCGCGAGCTGCTGAACGCCCGCAAGTCCGAACTGGCCGCGATCATCACGGCCGAACACGGCAAGGTCCTGGAGGACGCCCTGGGGGAGATCGCCCGAGGTCAGGAGGTCGTGGAGTTCGCCTGTGGCATCCCGCACCTGCTCAAGGGCGGCTACACCGAGAGCGCCTCCACCAAGGTGGACGTCCACTCCCTGCGTCAGCCGCTGGGCGTCGCCGCGATCATCTCGCCCTTCAACTTCCCGGCGATGGTGCCCATGTGGTTCTTCCCGGTCGCGATCGCCGCCGGCAACACCGTCGTGATCAAGCCGAGTGAGAAGGACCCGACCGCCGCCAACTGGCTCGCCTCCCTCTGGAAGGAAGCCGGGCTGCCGGACGGCGTGTTCAACGTCCTGCACGGTGACAAGGAAGCCGTCGACGCCCTGCTGGACTCCCCGGAGGTCTCGGCCGTCTCCTTCGTCGGCTCCACCCCGATCGCCCGCTACGTCTACGAACGCGGCACCGCCACCGGTAAGCGCGTCCAGGCACTCGGCGGGGCGAAGAACCACATGCTGGTCCTGCCCGACGCCGATCTGAACCTCGCCGCCGACGCCGCCGTGAACGCCGGATTCGGCGCCGCGGGCGAGCGCTGCATGGCCATCTCCGCCGTGGTCGCCGTGGACGCGATCGCGGACGAACTCGTGGCCAAGATCGCCGAGCGCACCCGCACCCTGCGGATCGGCGACGGCACCCGCGGCTGCGACATGGGACCGCTCATCACCGCAGCCCACCGCGACAAGGTGGCCGGCTACATCGACGCCGGTATCGACCAGGGCGCCACCGTGGTCCTGGACGGCCGCCACCCCAGCCCCGACGCCGAGGGCGACGGCTTCTTCCTCAACCCCACCCTCTTCGACAACGTCACCCCGGACATGACCATCTACCAGGACGAGATCTTCGGCCCCGTCCTCTCCGTGGTCCGCGTCCCCGGCTTCGACGAGGGCCTGGAGCTCATCAACTCCAATCCCTACGGCAACGGCACGGCCATCTTCACCAACGACGGCGGGGCGGCGCGCCGCTTCGAGAACGAGGTCACCGTGGGCATGGTCGGCATCAACGTGCCGATCCCCGTGCCGATGGCCTACTACTCCTTCGGCGGCTGGAAGAACTCCCTCTTCGGCGACACCCACGCCTACGGGGCCGACGGCGTGCACTTCTTCACCCGCGGCAAGGTGGTGACCACGCGCTGGCAGGACCCCAGCCACGGCGGGCTCAACCTCGGTTTCCCCACCAACTCCTGAGTCGTTCCGGGCTCCCCGCGGCTGCGGGGAGCCCGGGCGGCCGTGTGACGGACCGCCCGGGCGGGCGCGCCGTCGTCGTGCATTCCCTTCAGATCCATCCTTAGACTCCACTCTTAGACGCAAAGGACCCTCTCATGAGCCTCGAGACGCTCCCCGGCACGGAGACCACCCCGCCCACCGCCGAAGAGATCGAAGCCGGACGACGCGCCCACGAACTGGACCGCGCGCACGTCTTCCACTCCTGGTCCGCCCAGGACACCCTCAACCCGCTGACGATCCTCAAGGCCGCGGGCTCCGAGATCTGGGACGGGGAGGGCCGGCGTCTGATCGACCTCTCCAGCCAGCTGGTCAACACGAACATCGGGCATCAGCACCCCCGCGTGGTCGCCGCCATCCACGCTCAGGCCGGCAAGCTCTGCACCATCGCGCCGCAGCACGTGAACGAGGCCCGCTCCGAGGCGGCCCGTCTGGTCACCGAGCTGGCGCCGGAGGGCCTGAACCACGTGTTCTTCACCAACGGCGGTGCGGACGCCAACGAGCACGCCATCCGCATGGCGCGCCTGCACACCGGCCGTCGCAAGGTCTTCTCGGCCTACCGCAGCTACCACGGCGGCACGGAGCTGGCCGTCAACGTCACCGGCGACCCGCGCCGTTTCCCCAACGACGCCGGCGACTCGGGCGTCGTGCACTTCCTCCCGGCATACCTGTACCGCTCGTACTTCGGCTCCACGACCGAGGCCGAGGAGACCGAGCGCGCGCTCCGGCACCTGGAGGACATGATCCTTCTGGAGGGCGCCGCGAACGTGGCCGCCGTCATCCTGGAATCCGTCCCCGGCACTGCAGGCATCTACGGGCCGCCCGCGGGGTACCTGGAAGGCGTGCGGGAGCTCACCCGCAAGCACGGGATCCTGTTCATCGCGGACGAGGTCATGGCCGGTTTCGGCCGCACCGGGGAATGGTTCGCGATCGACCGCTGGGGCATCACTCCGGACCTCATCACCTTCGCCAAGGGCGTCAACTCGGGCTATGTTCCGCTCGGTGGCGTGATCCTCTCCGACGAGGTCTTCGACACCTTCCGCCAGCGCGTGTACCCGGGCGGTCTGACCTACTCCGGTCACCCCCTGGCCTGCGCCGCGGCCGTGGCGACCATCGAGACCATGCGGGAAGAGGGCATGGTGGAGAACGCCCGGCGTCTGGGCGAGGAGATCATCGGCCCGGCTCTGGAGGCGTTCAAGGAGAAGCACCCGAGCGTGGGCGACGTCCGTGGCTCCGGCGTCTTCTGGGCGATCGAGCTGGTGTGGGACCGCGAGACCCGTGAGCCTCTGGCGGCCTACGGCGGTTCCAGCCCCGAGATGAACGCCGTGATCGCGGAGATCAAGGCCGGGGGCGTGCTGCCCTTCGCCAACTTCAACCGCATCCACGTGGTCCCCGCGCTCAACATCCCGGACGAGCAGCTGCGGGAGGCGCTCGCCGTCATCGACCGCGCGCTGGATGTCGCCGACGCCGCCGTGGCCGCCCGGGCCTGACCGCCGGATCTCCCACGCGCTGCCGGGCCGGCTGAGTAGGCTGGAGCCGAACGTTCGACGGCGCGTGGGAGCCGATGCGGCCCCCGACGGGAAGGGATGGATTGCATGAGGGTTCTGCTGGTGGGTGCCGGAGGGCACGTGGGGCGGGCTGCTCTGGAGGCGCTCCAGGGCCGGCACGAGGTGCTGCAGGCGTCCCGGCATGGCGACATCCCGGTGGATCTGCGGGACGAGTCGTCAATCCGGGCGATGTATGAGAAGGCCGGAACGGTCGATGCCGTGATCTGCTGCACGGGCTCGGTGCCGTTCAAGCCGCTGGGGGAGCTCTCGGCCGAAGACTTCCGGTCAGGCTTCGAGGACAAGGTGCTCGGCCAGGTCAATGTCGTCCGCCTGGGGACGGACCTGGTGGCCGACCGCGGTTCCTTCACCCTCACGAGTGGCGTTCTGGCCCGCGAGGCGATCCTCACGGGTGCTGCGGCGTCCCTTGCCAATGGCGCTCTGGAGTCGTTCGTCCTGGCGGCCGCCCCTGAACTGCCCCGTGGCCTGCGCATCAACGCGGTGAGCCCGAGCGTCTTGGAGGACGCTCCGGGGTACTTCGACTCCTTCCCCGGCTTCACCCGGATCCCGTCCGACGTACTGGGACAGGCGTATGTGAAGTCGGTGGAGGGGATTCAGACAGGCCAGGTGTACGCGCTCGGCTGAGTTGGGGAGCGTGGATGACGGCGGCCAGCCCGGCGGGCGCCCTGCTGGGGGTCTCCGAACCTGCCTCTGAGTCCGCTGCCTCTGGGTCCGCAGCGTCTGGGTCCGCACTCGCGTCGTCGTGGGGCTCAGCCTCCGCACCGCCCTCGACGGGAGATCCGGTGACGAGGCCTTCGTCGTCGTGGACCTCAAGCCGGTCCCCGAGCGGCAGCGCCAACTGACCGCGGACTCCGGCGCGGGAGGTGCCGACCGGGCGAGCGCCGAGTTCCTGCAGGTTCCGGACCATCGCCGCGCGCGCATCCTGGCCGTTCTGGCCGCCCTCGGAGCTGCACAGCGACTCGAGTGCTCCGGCTTCGGCGAGCTTCCTGACGGTCGCGCGGGAGAGGGCGGCCCGGGTGAACAGCTCTTCCACCGAGCGGTAGGGGCGTCCGGCCACCAGGCGTTTTCGCTCGGCGGTCGACACCCCGGACACGTCACGCAGCCCCGGGCGCAGTCCGCTGCCGCCGGATCGTCCGCCGGTTCCGGGGGCGACTCCGTCGGCCGTCGCCCGGTCAGCCTCCACCGCACACTCCTCGGAACTCTGGTTCACATCGAGCGGCAGCACAGGAATCCCCAGGCGCCTCGCTTCGGCTCGGAGCAGGTGACGCGGTGCTGACTCCGCTGGACAGTCCCAGCATGCGGCGATGAACGCCGCCGGGTGGCGGGATCTGAGCCAGGCCATGTGGTGAGCGGCCATCGCCTCCGCGGGATCGGTGAAAGCAGGCGTCTCCGACTCGGTCGCGGTGACCGGGGCGGTTGCCTCAGCCGGTTCCATGTCCAGCGCGGTGAGACCGGTTGAGGGCTCCTCGCTCTGAGGTTTTCGGAGCGGTGGTTCCTGGAGCCCCAGTTTCCGGAGGGTCCGGGCGATGACGGTCTGCGTCGCCGATTCCCGCAGAGTGACGCGAAGGGCTCCCCAGTGAACCAGGTCGTCGGGCGCGTACTGGCTGAGCGGCAGGCCCGAGCCGCCCGGCTGGGTCGGGACGCGGTGCAGAAGCGAAGCGTCTCCGAAGAGCAGCCCGGAGCTCTGCCGGGAGAGCCCGCCGGGAAGCGTGCCGGAGGGATCGGAAGTCCCGAGCAGCGGCTCCACCACCTCGTTGGGCAGCACAGGGGCATCGGGCAGTGCAGGTGCCTCAGGCAGCACGGCCGCCTCGGCCAGTACGGGGGTGTGGGGCAGCACGCGGGCCTCGAATGGCGCATCCGCAGCGGGCACTGAGCCCAGGAGGCACACCCGGCCCTTGCCGAATCGCCGCGCCAGGGCCCGGTGAACCTCACGCAGTCTGCCTGATTCGAGATCCAGCTCGATCCCGGGGAAAACCGGAAGCTGCTCCGTGCCGTCGGCCGCTGCGCTCGCGGCGAAGAAGCCGTCATACGCCGTTCCGTGGTTGAGCGGATTGACGGGCGTGATGCCCAGCAGATGGGCGGCAAGGCTCGCGTTCGCGACACCCCTGCCTTGTACGCGGATGCCGAGACCGCTGATCGTCTGAGTGACTTCAGCGGCGGCGAGCAGGAACGGTGCGGCGCCGCGGGATTCGACGACGGCGAGCTCGTGGGCCAGGCGTGCACGCAGCTCCGGCATGATCGCTTCCCTCCCGGCCTCCACGCTGCGTTCCAGGGCTTCCCGGCATCGATCGGCAAGCTCCGCGTCCGGGGATTGCGTGAGATCGAGGACCGCCGGTTCGGGCAGTGACCACGAGCCCCAGCCCAGATCACGGGCTGGATCCAGTCGGCAGCTCTCCGCCAGTTGCTCCGTGTCCTGGAGGAGACGGGTCAGGTCCTTCACTCGGAGGTCGGCCGCATGACCGATCTCTCGGGCGGTCTGCTCCATGCCACGGACATCCTTGAGGTACGCCTGGGCCCCTGCGGCCTGCGGATGATCCCGACGGGACGGTGAACGGGAGTCTCTGAGGGAATTCCCCGCGCTGAGGGAGCGAGGTCCCGCGACAGCGATGGCGGCGCGGGGTCCCTCCGCCGGGTAAGGGGGGTCTGTGAGGTGACGGACGGCGTTGCTCAGAATCGCCGGCACGTGGTGTTCCCGGGCCAGTTTGAGCATCCGTGCCGCATGCGCCGTGGTGAACGTGCGCCCCTGGGGCTCGTGGTGGCTGACGACTTCCGCGGCGAGGGTTCCGGTGGGCATGGCCGCGAGCCATTCCTTGAACAGCGTCCGGGGCCGCAGGTAGCGGGGCCCGTGCATGGCGAGGCCGACGTCCGACTCCGGCCCGACCAGGACCGTCAGCACCGGCGATCCAGTCACAGGGTCCACGGATCGAGCGGCCAGTTCCTGGCGCGTCACGCCCACCACGACGGTGCTTCCCGAGCGGCCTGCGGAGTGCGCGTGAGCGTCCGTGACCAGGCGGCAGAGGGCAACGTATCCAGAGCTTCCACCCCGTGCCAGGACCACCACCCGACCGGAGACTCGACCCCGGCCACCTTCCCCGTCCGGCTCGAGCACGGCGAGGTCCACGCCGAGAACGGGGTCCAGCCCTTGGGAGCGACAGGCGACGACGTGCTCGACGGCGCCGTACAGCCCGTCACGGTCGGTGCAGGCCAGGGCCGTCGCACCGTCCCGGGCCGCAGCCTCCGCCAGCTCGGCGGGGGTGGCTGTGCCGAGCCCGGGGGTGAAGGTCGTGGCGACGTGCAGATGGGTGAAGCTCATGGCTGGTGAGTTCTGCCTGCGACTCAGACCGTCTGGGTGAAGTCCGCGTAGAGGACGTTGCCGGATCGCTCCCCGAGATCCGCGGAGTCCGCGCGGTCCAGCAGCGGCGCATCGTGGACCTTGATCAGACGCCACTGGTCCGGCTCGGTGTAATGGGCGAGGTCCAGCGTCAACTCCTGGCCGTTCAGATCCCTCACCAGCTGGACCCGCCAGATCTCGTAATCCACCAGGTCCCCGCTGTGTCCGCAGCCTGCCCGGCTGTCCTCGGCCCACCGGGCCTTGCGGGTGTACCAGCGGCTGGGGATCTGGCATACCCGGTACTCCCGCCCGTCATAGGACACGAAGGCCGGAATGTTCCCCGTGGAGCAGATGACGTTCAGGCGCTGGGTGAAGGAGCCCATGGTGTACCTCCGTGGTGGACCGGGACGGACGATGCGCCCTGGCCCCAGAGGCGCACCTTCGAATGTATGTTCGAATAACGCCAGTCTACGTCAGCCCCACTGACATTAATTCCCCACCCCGGACGTCACCCGTCCGCGTCGGACGTGTCAGCCGATCTTGAAACCGCCGTCGCTGTGCAGCAGCTGTCCATTGATCCACGAGCCCGCGTCGGAGAACAGGAAACGCACCAGGTTCGCCGTGTCCTGGGCGGTCCCGAGCCGTCCCGCCGCGGTCTCCCTCAGACACCAGGCGCGCACCTCATCACTCATCCATCCGGTGTCCACGGGGCCGGGATTGATGACATTGGCCCGCACGCCGCGGTCCGCGAGCTCGGTGGCCGCCGCAATCACGATGCGGTCCAGGGCGCCCTTGCTGGCGCCGTAGGGGAGGTTGTAGGCCACGTGATCACTCGTCAGTGCGACGATCCGGGCCTCCGCCCGCCCGGGTTCGTCGAGCACCGGCAGCCGGTCGGCGAAGGCTTTGATGAGGAGCCAGCTGGCCCGTGCGTTGACGGCGAAGTGCCGGTCCCAGCTTTCCAGGCCGGTGTCCAGAAGAGCGCTGTCCACCGACTCGCAATGGGACATCACCAGTCCTGTCAGCGGTCCGAGCCGGTCGGCGGCATCCCCGATGAGGGCCGCCGGCACCTCCGGGTCGGCGAGGTCTCCGGGTAGCAGCTCGACCACGGCGCCCAGCGCACGGCACTCCTCGGCGACGGCGGCGGGGGCGTCGGCGTCCCGCTCCAGGCCGAGGCGCTCGTTGTAGGGGGTCCAGTAGTTGAGGGCCAGATCCCACCCTTCTTCGGCCAGGGCGAGGGCGAGGGTGGCCCCGATCGACCGACGCCGCCCGACACCGGTGATCAGTGCGATGGGCCGCTGTTCTCTGTTCATGCCCCGATCTCTGTTCATGCCCCGACTCTAGGGGGCGCCCCGTGCAGTGGCCACCCCTGGGGATCCGGCGAGCAGATGCGGCCTTTCTCTGCCGGGCCAGTCTTCACCGGGCCAGTCTTCGCGGTGCCATTTCGTCAAGGTGCCGCTGCTTCGCGGGGTCAGTTGCTTTACGGTGTCAGTCCGACGGCGCCGGCAGCGACGTGATCAGTTCCTCGACCCGGGCCCGGATCTCATCGCGGATCGGGCGGACGGCTTCCACCCCTTGTCCGGCCGGGTCGTCCAGCACCCAGTCCTCGTAGCGCTTGCCGGGGAAGTAGGGGCAGCTGTCGCCGCACCCCATGGTGATGACGACGTCGGAATCCCTGACCGCCTCGGTGGTGAGGACCTTCGGGATCTCCGCCGAGAGGTCGATCCCGACCTCCGACATGGCTTCGACAGCGGCGGGATTGACGGCGTCGGCCGGTTGAGAGCCCGCGGAGCGCACCTCGATGGCGCCCTGCGAGAGGTGAGTCAGGAAAGCAGCCGCCATCTGGGACCGCCCCGCGTTGTGGACGCAGACGAAGAGCACGGATGGACGGGCGGCGCTCGCAGGCAATGTCATGACGGGTTTCCTTGGTGTCGAGAATCGCAGATCGGGGTGGTCGGGGGAGTGGAGACGACGGCGGCACAGGCCTGGCAGGTCAGAACAGCGCCCCCGATTCCCTCAGCAGTGCGGGGGAGTTGTTGCGGACGTTCCCCACCGCGGGATCCGCGCGGTCCAGAATCCAACGCGAGGCCTGCTCGTGGCCTCGGGCCCGGACGGCCTCGAGCAATCCCGCGCCGTCCTGTTCCGCGGGGTTCAGCCATTGGGCCAGCGAATCCCGGCTCAGCGCGAGAGGCAGGCGATCATGCAGCCTGCCGAGTTCCGCCAGCACGGGGACCTCATGGTCGGGTGCGGGCGCGGCCATCGTCAGGATGGAGGTGGACAGCAGCCATGCGTCGGGAGCCCCATTCTCCTTACTCGTGTCCCGCCACCATTCATAGAGCCCGGCGAAGGCCAGCAGGCTTCCGTCCGCAGGGTGGACGTAGAAGGGCTGTTTCGCCGGCCCCGTTCCTTTGAGCCATTCGAAGTACCCTTCGGCGGGCACTGCACACCGACGGGCTTTGAGTGCCGAACGGAACGTCGGCTTCTCGGCGGCCGTCTCGCTTCGCGCATTGAAGGACCGGACGCCGACGGATTCATCCTTGGCCCAGCGCGGAACGAGACCCCAGTGAGCGATGTGCACCTGGCGTCGGAGTTCGCCGTCGACCAATCGCTCCAGAACGATGGGCACATCGCTGGTGGGTGGGATGTTCCATGACGGAGGAAGCGGCCGGTCCTCGGCGAAATGGTCGGCCTCGAACTCCGCGGCGAGGTCCTCCGCGCTTTGAGCCATGACATAGCGTCCGCACATAGGCCCAGCATAGGTCTGTACCCGGAGGAGCCGTACTGGTCGGCCCCTCTATGTGGACAGACTTCGCGCCGGCCGGCTCACAACCACCGCAGCGCCCTCGATTTGTGCTCGATCCCGTGGATGTGTAGAGTAGATCGGGTTGCCGGGCCGGTTGTGCTGGTTCTGGTGGCGGTCTTCGATTCTCATTCCTTTGATTTCATTCACCATTTTTGGGTGCTTTTTTGTGGTGCCTGGGGTGTTTGTTTTTGTGAATTCGAATTCTGGTCGGGTGTTTATCCGGCCGGGGAGCGGATTTGCGAAAGGGAAAGCGGATGGGTTAGGATTGAAGGGTTGCGGCGGGAAAGCCTGGAGGAATTGCTCCGGTGAGTATCGCAGAGCAGTCTGTTGTTTGAGAACTCAATAGTGTGTCATGTTTTTTTGATACCAATGTTTTTTTGGTAATCACTGATTCGCCGCCCCTGTGGTGGATTGGTGTTTGCTGGGTTTTGAATTTCTTTTTGGAGAGTTTGATCCTGGCTCAGGATGAACGCT
>NZ_JBFUPW010000004.1:0-70429 GCF_041360795.1 Arthrobacter sp. RCC_34
AGCGTTCATCCTGAGCCAGGATCAAACTCTCCAAAAAGAAATTCAAAACCCAGCAAACACCAATCCACCACAGGGGCAGTGAACCAGTGATTACCAAAAAACATTGGTATCAAAAAAACATGACACACTATTGAGTTCTCAAACAACAGACTGCTTTCGGATCTCCAAGCCGGCTCGTTAGCCCTGCTTGCCGTTCCCGAAGCAACTTTTCAAGCTTAGCACCCCGAATTCCTCGGTGCAAATCGCTCAACTTCTCACAATTTCTTGGTGAATGTTGTGCGATCCGCAGCGTGTCCGGTTGACTTCTTCAGAAGCTTTCCTTCGCTGCGGTGCGGGTATCAACTCTACCACCGTTCGGCGGTCGTGCCAACTCCCCCTTCGTCGGGCCCTTCCCGGGATCGTCCGAGGCCCGGAATCCCCGTGATTCCAGGCCTCAGGCACTCTTCGGAGCCGTCCCGACGGGCCCTTTCCGACCCCGCGCGCTCAGGCGAGTTTTGTGAAGTACACCGCACCCAGGGGCGGCAGCGTCACCCTCGCCGAGGCCGGCTGGCCGTCCCAGGGCCCGTTGTCCGCCACCACGGTTCCGCCGTTGGTGACCCCGGAACCTCCGAACTCGTGGGCATCGGTGTTGAGGATCTCCACCCACTCGCCCTCGGCCGGGAAGCCCAGCGCATAGTCGTGGTGGGGTGCGCCCCCGAAGTTGACCGCGCAGACCAGCTGCTCGCCGTCGGCGCTGATGCGGATGAAGCTGAGAACGTTCCGGTCGGCGTCGCCGCCATTGATCCAGCGGTAGCCCTCGCCCGTGTTGTCCTGCTCCCAGAGCGCGGGAGTGTCCTGATAGATGGCGTTGAGCTGTTTGACCAGGAGCTGGACACCGCGGTGATCCGGCCCTTCGGCGAGCCACCAGTCGAGCCCGTGCTGTTCGCTCCATTCGGCTTCCTGGCCGAACTCGGTGCCCATGAAGATCAGCTGCTTGCCGGGGTGCGCCCACTGGTAGGCGAGGAACGCGCGCAGATTGGCGAGCTGCTGCCAGCGGTCGCCGGGCATCTTGCGCAGCATCGACCCCTTGCCGTGCACGACTTCATCGTGGCTGATCGGCAGTAGGAAGTTCTCCGTGAACGCGTACACGAGCGAGAAGGTGATGGTGTTGTGGTGCCAGCGCCGGTTGACCGGGTCCTCGGCGATGTAGGCGAGGGAGTCGTGCATCCAGCCCATGTTCCACTTGAGGCCGAATCCCAGGCCGCCCTGGGAGGTCGGCGCCGTGACACCGGGGAACGCGGTCGATTCCTCGGCGATGGTCATGGCTCCCGGATTGCGCTTGTAGACCGTGGCGTTGGTCTCCTGCAGGAAGCTGATGGCGTCCAGGTTCTCGCGGCCGCCGAACTGATTCGGCACCCACTGTCCCTCTTCCCGTGAGTAGTCCAGGTACAGCATCGAGGCCACCGCGTCGACGCGGAGGGCGTCCACGTGGAACTCCTCGAGCCAGTACAGCGCGTTGGCGACGAGGAAGTTCCGGACCTCCTTGCGGCCGAAGTTGAAGATGTACGTGCCCCAGTCCGGGTGCTCGCCCAGACGGGGATCGGCGTGCTCGTAGAGCGGCTCACCGTCGAAACGCGCCAGAGCCCACTCGTCCTTGGGGAAGTGCGCGGGGACCCAGTCCATGATCACGCCGATCCCGGCCTGGTGCAGCGCGTCCACAAGGAAGCGGAACTCGTCGGGATGCCCGAAACGGGAGGTCGGCGCGTAGTAGGACGTGACCTGGTAGCCCCAAGAGCCGCCGAAGGGGTGCTCCGCCACCGGCATGAACTCCACGTGGGTGAAGCCGAGCCACTGGACGTACTCGACCAGCTCCCGCGCCAGCTCGCGATAGCTCAGGCCCAGGCGCCAGGAGCCGAGGTGGACCTCGTAGACGCTCATGGGCGAATTGTGCGGATCGCGCGACGCGCGGGCGGCCATCCACTCCTGATCCTTGAACTCATAGGAGCGCTCCACCACCACGGAGGCAGTCATGGGCGGAACCTCGGTGCCGAAGGCTAGCGGATCCGCCTTTTCCACCCAGTGACCATGCCGAGTGCGCAGTGCGAACTTGTAGCGGGTGCCGGGACCGAGCCCCGGGATGAAGAGTTCCCACACACCGCTCGATCCGAGAGAACGCATCGAGTGCTGGCGGCCGTCCCAGGAGTTGAAGTCGCCGATGACCCGCACGGCCTGCGCGTTCGGGGCCCACACCGCGAAGGAGACGCCCGTGACCTCGCCCATCACGGAGCTGTAGCGCTGCACCCTGGCGCCGAGCACGGTCCACAGCGTCTCGTGCCGGCCCTCCTGCAGCAGGTGGAGGTCCAGTTCGCCCAGCGTCGGCAGGTACCGGTACGGCTCATCCACCACGACGGTCTCGGCGTTCTCGTAGGCGACCTCGAGCCGGTAGTCCGGCACATGCGCGCCATCGGGCGAGACGTAGGTGCCCACCCAGACGCCGAAACCCTCGTGATGAAGGGGGATCCGCGCGTCGTCGGCGAGAATGACCGTCACCGCCTCGGCGAGGTGCTTGACCGTGCGGAAGGTGACGACGCCGCGGTCGTCCAGGTGGGCGCCGAGCACGGAGTGCGGAGCGTGATGTTCACCATGAGCCACCTGGCCCAGCGTGGCCTGATCGATCGGCAAGGGAGCCGGCGCAGCGGCTTCCGGGGTGGGGGTCATGGTTTCCCTTTCGCGTCGGGACCTGCGAGTTCGTCCAGCGTCGCACGCGCCGCGCTGACCGGGATGTCCAGCCAGCCGGGGCGGTTGCTCTGCTCGTAACGGACCTCGTACAGGGCCTTGTCCAGCCACAATGCCATGAAAAGGGGAGAACGCTGGTCAATCCTCCCGGGCACCACACTCGAATAACCCTCCAGGAAGGCCGCCGAACACTCGGCCACCCACCCGTCGGAGACGTCGGCTCCCGCCACCTGGCGCTGAGCGGCCCCGGCGGCGTAGTCCAGTGAACGGAGCAGCCCGACCACATCCCGCAACGGCAGGTCCGGCAGCGCCCGTTCGGAGATCGGCCGGAGCGGCTCCCCCTCGAAGTCCAGGAAGACCCAGCGCTCGGCGCCTGCGGCCGGCGACTGCAGGGTCAGGATCTGCCCCAGGTGAAGGTCGCCGTGGATCCGCTGAGGCTGTGCCGGGACGGCGGACAGCGAGGTGAGCAGCGCTTCGATCTCAGCGTCATACGGCCCGACGACGGCGCGCACCTGAGCCCAGCTGTCCCGCACCCTCGCGGCCAACCGGCTCAGCACGCCCTCCGGCGCGGTCGACACCGGCAGCCCTTCGGCCAGGCGGCGGTGAATCCGCGCCGTCCCCTGCCCGATGGCGTGAGCCTGGCGCGCGAAGGACCCCCCGCGGGCAGCCGCGTCCAGCGCTGCGCCCCACGCGTCCGAACCGCCCGGGAGGAACTCGTGAATGACGGCCAGATCGGCTTGGTAGGCCACGCCCTGATCCTGCCAATGCGCCTCCAGCCAGCCGAGCGTGGCGGGGACGTCCTGGGTGCCGAGGCGGGTCAGGACGGCGCCCAGCTCGACCTCGGGGTTCTGGCCGGTGGAGAGGGTCCGGAAGAACTTCACGATCATGCCGCGACCCTGGGCATTCAGCACGATGGAGGTGTTCGACTGTTCGCTCCGCATGGGATCCATCGAGAACAACGGGTCTGACAGCGCGATGCTCTTGGCAGCGTCGGGGCCGCGGCGGGCCTGGATGCCGGAGTGCTCCCCCGGGTTCTCCGAATGGGCGTTCAGCGAGGTGCTGGCCAGGACCTCGTCCAGATACTCCCGGCGTTGCGGGGCGTCGTAGACGTGCCACGAGCCCGGCACCGCGGGCGAGCCGTCCTCGCCACCGGCCGAGGAGACTGCGCCGATGAAACCCGCGCCGTCGTCGGACGCCTGGTCCGAGGCCTTGAGGAACAGCAGGGGAACCTGAAGAAGCGTCACCACCGGCGACCCCTGCGCATCGGGATACGCGAGCCGCAGCACCCTCACTTCGGAGTGCCGCTCCGGCCGCGAGACACCGGGAAGCACGGCGGCCACGGACATCGTGACCGTGCTCCCCTTGGCGGGGAACCACCGTTGCTGCGGAAGCCAGTGCTCCAGCAGTCCCATGAGCTCGTCGGCGGAGGCGGTCATGTCACACGCCCTGAGGCACGATCGGGATGGCCGTCGTCTGCATCCCCGGCGCCGCCGTGCGGAACCGGAGCCAGAAGTAGCCGTTGCCGGACAGTGTGAGTCCGAGCGTCCCGTCATCGGCCACGCTGGGGAACGGCTGTCCGCCGAAGATGTCCCGCAGACCTCGTCCTGCGAATTCCGGCAGGTCCAGCACGGCCGCCACCGGATTCTGGGACAGGTTGAAGACGCACAGCAGCGTCTCGGGCTGGGCGCCTTCCGCGTTGTCCGGAAGCACCTCGCGGCGGTAGGCGAGCACCGACTCATGATTGGCCGGAACGTGGTGGAAGGCGCCGAGGCCGAAGGCCGGATGAGCCTTGCGGACGGCCAGGATCTGCCGGGTCCAGCGCAGCAGCGATCCTGAGTGGGCCGCCTCCGCCTCCACGTTCGCCATGCCGTAGTGGTACACGAGCGACTGGATGACGGGCAGGTAGAGCTTGCCCGGGTCGGCGATCGAGAACCCGGCGTTGCGGTCCGGAGTCCACTGCATGGGCGTCCTGACGGCGTCGCGGTCCTGGAGCCAGATGTTGTCCCCCATGCCGATCTCGTCGCCGTAGTACAGGAACGGCGACCCCGGCAGGCTCAGGAGCAGCGCGTTGATCAGCTCGATCTCGGACCGCGAATTGTCCAGGAGGGGCGCCAGACGACGCCGGATGCCGACATTGGCGCGCATCCGCGGGTCCGGGGCGTACCAGCCGAGCATCGCGGAGCGCTCCTCCGCGGTCACCATTTCCAGCGTCAGCTCGTCGTGGTTGCGCAGGAACGTGCCCCATTGGGTTCCCGCCGGAATGGCCGGGGTGTCCTTCATGGACTCCACGATCGGCGCGGCCAACTGGTCCCGCAGGGCGAAATACAGCCGCGGCATGATCGGGAAATGGAAGCACATGTGGCATTCCGGGGCCTCTTCGGTGCCGAAATACTCCACGACCTCCTGCGGGGGCTGATTGGCCTCCGCGATGATGATCCGGCCGGGATATTCACGGTCCACCATGGCCCGCAGATCCCGCAGGAAGTGATGCGTGCCGGGCAGGTTCTCGCAATTGGTGCCGTCTTCTTCGAAAAGGTACGGAATGGCGTCGGCGCGGAAACCGTCCACCCCGTGGTCCAGCCAGAAACGCACCACATCGTAAATCGCCTCGACGACGGCGGGATTCTCGAAATTCAGATCCGGCTGGTGGCTGAAGAAACGGTGCCAGAAGAATTGCCGCCGGATGGGATCGAACGTCCAGTTCGATTCCTCGGTGTCGATGAAGATGATCCGGGCGTCCTGGTATTTCTCGTCCGTGTCACTCCACACGTAGAAATCGCCGTACGGACCGCTCGGGTCACGCCGGGATTCCTGGAACCAGTGATGCTGGTCCGAGGTGTGGTTGAGAGGAAGGTCGATGATGACGCGCATGCCCCGGGCATGCGCCTCGCCCACCAGACGCTGGAAGTCGTTGATGGTGCCGAACTCGTCCAGCACGGCCTTGTAATCCGAGATGTCATAGCCGCCGTCCCGGAGCGGGGACTGGAAGAACGGCGGGAGCCAGAGGCAGTCGATGCCGAGCCACTGCAGGTAATCCAGCCGGTCGATCAGGCCGTTCAGATCACCTGAGCCGTCGCCGTTCGAGTCCGCGAAGGCGCGGACCAGGACCTCGTAGAACACCGCTTTGCGGAACCACTGGGGGTCGTGGGCGAGGCCCGGGGCGTTGGTGTCGAAACGGTCCCGGCTGGCGATCCCGTTGCTGGCGGACGGCAGGCTGAAAGTCATCAGACTCCTCGGCGGATGTGCAGGATGTGTGCAGGTTCGACGTGCGGGTCCAGCCGGACGTAGTTGTGCTCGCCCCACTCCCAGCTCTGACCGCTGATCAGGTCATCCACGCGGAAACCGTGGGAGGCGGTCCAGTCCTGAGGATCGAGCTCGAGCGCGTCCAGGTCCAGGGAGACGGTGCACTCGCGGGTGCCGTGCGGGTCCACGTTCACCACGACGATCACGGTGTCCTTGGAGCCGTCCGGCAGCGTCTTGTGCTTCGAGAACACCACGGTGGAATCGTCCGAGGACTGGTGGACCGTGAGGTTCTGCAGGTCGCCCAGCGCGGGGTGATCACGCCGGATGTGGTTCAGACGCGTCAGGTACGGAGCCAGCGAGCGCCCGGCGGCCTCGGCGGCCTCCCAGTCACGGTCCTTGTACTCGTACTTCTCGTTGTCGATGTACTCCTCGGCGCCCGGACGGGCCACGTGTTCGAAGAGCTCGTATCCGGCGTAGACACCCCAGAGCGGGCTGCCCATTGAGGCCAGCACGGCACGGATCTTGAACGCGGCCGGACCGCCGTACTGGAGGTACTGCGTGAGGATGTCCGGGGTGTTCACGAAGAAGTTCGGGCGGAAGAACGGCGCGGAGTCCCGGGAGACCTCCGTGAAGTACTCCTCGATCTCCTCCTTGGTGTTCCGCCAGGTGAAGTAGCTGTACGACTGCTGGAAGCCGGCCCGGCCGAGCGCGTGCATCATGGCGGGCCGGGTGAAGGCCTCGGCCAGGAAGACCACTTCGGGGTGCTTCTTGTTGACGCGACCGATCAGCCACTCCCAGAACCACACGGGCTTGGTGTGCGGGTTGTCCACGCGGAAGATCTTCACGCCGTGGCTGATCCACAGCTGGACGACGCGGAGGATCTCCTTGCTGAGACCGGCGGGGTCGTTGTCGAAGTTCAGGGGGTAGATGTCCTGGTACTTCTTCGGAGGGTTCTCGGCGTACGCGATGCTGCCGTCCACGCGGCGGGTGAACCACTCCGGGTTGCTCTGCACCCACGGATGATCGGGGCTCGCCTGGAGCGCGAGGTCCAGTGCGACCTCCAGGCCCTGTGCCTCGGCCTCCGCCACGAAGGCGTCGAAGTCCTCGAAGGTGCCGAGGTCCGGATGGATCGCGTCGTGGCCGCCCTCGGCCGAGCCGATGGCCCACGGGGAGCCCGGGTCACCCGGTCCCGCCACGAGCGTGTTGTTGGGGCCCTTCCGATGGGCATGGCCGATCGGGTGGATGGGCGGCAGGTAAAGCACGTCGAAGCCCATGGCCGCGACGCCGGGCAGACGGCGGGCCGCCGTGCGGAAGTTCCCGGAGGTCCACTCCCCCGTGACCGGGTCACGCTTGGCACCCTCGGATCGGGGGAAGAACTCGTACCAGGAGCCCTGGCCCGCGGCGGCGCGCTCCACGAGGATCGGGAACTCCTCGGACTCGGTCACCATGTCACGGATCGGCTGACGCTCGACGGCGCCGGCCACGGCGTCCGAGAAGCCGGCGCCGAGGCGCTCCTCGACGGTCAGCCGGGAGTCCGCGAGCGCTTCGGCGGCACGGCGGAGGGTGCGGCGGTCCGCGGCGGTGCGCTTGGCGTCGTCGTCGGCGGCCTGGGCGAGCAGCGCGGCGCCCTCGGCGAGCATGAGCTCCACGTCCACACCCGCGGCGACCTTGATCTCCGCGTTGTGGTGCCAGGTGCCGTACCGGTCATGCCAGGCCTCGATGAGGAAGGTCCAGGCGCCCGTGGCGGTCGGCGTGAAGACGCCCTCCCACAGATCGGTGCCGAGGCCGCGCTCGCCCCGGGCGGGGTGAAGACGGACGGTCTCCCGGACCTTGCCCTTCGGATCCTTCAGGACGGCGGTGACGCCCAGCTGATCGTGCCCCTCACGGAAGACGGTGGCGCTCACCACGAGGCCCTGGCCCGGAACGGCTTTGGCCGGGAAGCGACCGCCCTCGACGCTCGGCTGCACATTCGTGATGGGGAACCTGCCGAATCGCAGGCCGCTCGGGATCCCGCTGGACGCGGGGAGCTCGGGGGTGGACTTGGCTCGGCTGGCGCTTCGTTTGGTGCTGCTCACACCCACGACGTTAGTCCGGACCAGGGCCGATTGCTAAGGGTCATTTGAAAGAAACCGCCGTCACGCGTCATTTACCAAAAAGAAACATGCCCCTGTTCCGATGGTCGGATGACTCGGTTAGTGTGGCGCACGTGAAGGCCATCCGCAGATTCACTGTCAGAACCGTCCTGCCCGAACCGATCGCCCCACTGGCCCGCCTGGCGAACAATCTCCGCTGGTCCTGGCACCTTCCGACCCGCCAGCTCTTCGAAAGCCTGCATCCCGTGCTCTGGGACAAGAGCCGGCACGATCCCGTGGCCCTTCTCGGAGCCATCTCGGGTGAGGAGTTCCGGGCCATGGCGCGGGATGAGGATGTGGTGGCCAGGATTCAGACGGCCGCTGCGGATCTGGACCGCTATCTCACGGAGCCACGGTGGTATCAGAGCCTGCACGGCGACGCCCCCGAACGCATCGCATATTTCTCCCCCGAATTCGGCATCACCGAAGTGCTCCCCCAGTATTCGGGCGGTCTGGGCATCCTGGCCGGTGATCATCTCAAGTCGGCCTCGGACCTCGGCGTCCCCCTGGTGGGCGTCGGGCTCCTGTACCAGGCCGGGTACTTCAAACAGTCCCTGTCCCGCGACGCCTGGCAGCAGGAGACGTACCCGGTGCTGGACCCGGACAACCTTCCCCTGACGCTCCTGCGGGAGGAGGACGGGACGCCCGTCACCGTCCGGCTTCCGCTCCCCCACGGACGGCAACTGCTCGCGCAGATCTGGCGCGCCGAGGTGGGCCGCGTGCCGCTCCTGCTGCTGGACTCCAACGTCCCGGGCAACGACGACGCCGCACGCGGCATCACGGACCGGCTCTACGGAGGCGGCGGGGACCACCGTCTCCAGCAGGAACTGCTCCTCGGCATGGGCGGCGTGAAGGCCCTGCGCGCGTACGCCCGCCTGACAGGCACTTCCGCACCGGAGGTCTTCCACACGAATGAGGGGCACGCGGGATTCCTCGGCATCGAGCGCATCCGGGAACTGATGGCGGGCCAGAACCTGAGCTGGGACGAAGCCCTGGCCGCGGGCCGGGCGTCGACGGTCTTCACCACGCACACCCCCGTGGCGGCAGGGATCGACCGCTTCGAGCTGGCACAGATCGAGCACTTCTTCCGGGCCGGGCTCGCGCCGGGCGTCCCGGTCGACAAGATCCTGAACCTCGGACGCGAGAACTACGACGGCGGCGATCCGGGCAAGTTCAACATGGCCGTCATGGGCCTCCGCCTGGCCCAGCGCGCCAACGGCGTGGCCAAGCTGCACGGCGAGGTGTCCCGCGGGATGTTCGCGGGGCTCTGGCCGGGGTTCGAGAAATCCGAGGTCCCGATCGGTTCCGTCACGAACGGCGTCCACGTCCCCACCTGGGTGGACTCCAGCATCGGCACCCTCGCCCGGGACGCCTTCGGTCCGGAGGCCGAGTCCCTGGGCCGCTGGGACCTGGCGTACAACGTGCCGGACGAGACGCTCTGGGCACTGCGCCGGGAGCTGCGCGGCAAGCTGGTGGCGGATGTCCGGCGCCGTCTGCGGTCCTCGTGGAAGAAGCGCGGCGCGGCCGACGCCGAACTCGGCTGGACGGACGGCGTGCTCGACCCCGACGTCCTGACCA
Source organism: Arthrobacter sp. RCC_34 (assembly GCF_041360795.1). Lineage (NCBI taxonomy): Bacteria > Bacillati > Actinomycetota > Actinomycetes > Micrococcales > Micrococcaceae > Arthrobacter > Arthrobacter sp. RCC_34. The sequence continues at coordinate 9,669 of NZ_JBFUPW010000004.1, forward strand.
TCGGCTTCGCCCGCCGCGTGCCCACGTACAAGCGCCTGACTCTCATGCTGCGCGATCCGGAGCGGCTCCGGCGGATCCTCCTGCACCCGGAGCACCCGGTGCAGCTCGTGATCGCGGGCAAGTCGCACCCGGCCGACGACGCGGGCAAGAAGATGATCCAGGACCTGGTGCACTTCACCGACGACCCCGAAGTCCGGCACCGGATCGTGTTCCTCCCCAACTACGACATCGCCATGGCCCGGACCCTCTTCCCCGGCTGCGACGTCTGGCTCAACAATCCGCTGCGGCCCCTCGAGGCCTGCGGGACGTCGGGCATGAAGGCCGCCATCAACGGCTCGCTCAACCTCTCGGTGCTGGACGGCTGGTGGGATGAGATGTACGACGGCGAGAACGGCTGGGCGATCCCGACCGCGAACAACGGCGCATCCCCCGAGGAGCGGGACGACATCGAGGCGGCCGCCCTGTACGAATTGCTCGAGACCCAGGTGGCGCCGCGCTTCTACGGCGCCGCGCTCTCCACCGACGCCGGCGCGGCGGGTCCCTCCTCGGCGGACGAGGACGGGCTGCCGACGGCGTGGATCTCCATGATCAAGCACACCCTGGCCCATCTGGGCCCGGCGGTCTCCGCCGACCGCATGGTCAAGGACTATGTCTCGGGGCTCTACACGCCGGCCGCGGTCTCCGGCCGGGACGCTGCGGAGGACGGCTACGCCCTCGCGAAGGACCTGGCCGCCTACGTCGAGCGGGTCCGCGCCTCCTGGCCGAACGTCCACGTGGAGCATGTCGACAGCAGCGGTGTGGGCGAATCACCGCAGATCGGCGACACCCTCACGGTGAACAGCTACGTCGCGCTCGACGGCTTGTCCCCGGACGAGGTCCGCGTCACCGCCGCCTACGGCCGGGCCGGCCATGACGACCGGATCAAGGATCCCCGCAGCGTGGACCTGGACCCGGTCGAGGAGCTGGGCGGCGGCCGCTGGCTCTTCCGTGGCACGATCCCGGTGGACCGCTCGGGCGCGTTCGGCTACACGGTGCGGATCTTCCCGCAGCACGAGGGCCTGGCGAGCAGCGCGGAACTGGGCCTGGTCGTCAACGCGTAGCCGCGGTGCCGGCGTGGCCTGGGGAGCAGGATCAGCTCCGCTTGCTATCCCCGCAGCGGGGTACTCGGCTTTCGCCGTGCAAGGGGCTGCGGGGCCCCTTTACGCAAGCTTCCGCTGATCCTGCTCCCCGGGCCGGGCCCGCTCAGCCGAGGACGACGACGGCGAGGTGCGGGCTGCCGGCCTCCGCCTCGTCGAGGATGCTCTCGATGGCGGCCGCAGTGCCGGCGTCGAGCGTCGCGGAACGCTGCCAGAGGAGAGCGGACGGCGAACTGAGCGCGTCGGCCCAGTCCCCCAGGCAGTCGTTGAGCGCGTCCAGGTTGCCTCCGAACCAGTCGGGGAAACCGAGAGCCGTGGCGAAGGCGGCCAGGGTGCCCGCCTTGTCCGCGGCGGCGGGGACGGCGAAGGGCTCACGCCCGACGGCGAGGCTCGCGTGCGCGAGTTCATTCAGCGTGTGCGTGGCGGCGGGGTAGGTCCTCACTGGCCCTCCAGGATGAAGCGGAAGCTCTTGTAGTGATCCGGGGTGTAGTACTTCTCGTGCTCCAACCCCACGATGATGCGCCGGGCCCCACGGGTCTGGGAACCCGGGGTCGGCACGGTGAACTCCTGGTAGTAGCCGCTGCGCTTCTTCGGCAGCACGCCTTCGAAGTTGCCGAAGTTGATCCCGTCCCGGTCGTACGGGTACGGGCCGCCCTTCGCGATGAGCTCCAGCGTGCGACGGGCCTCCGCCGGGAGCGCGGACTCCTTCACGGTGTCGAGGCTGCTCGGGTTCTTCACCCCCGGGCGCTGGGTGGCCGAGCTGCCGGGCGTGGCGTTCCCGCCGTCGCCGGCGAGCGGCTTGCTGCCCGAGCCGCTGCCGCCGAGCCAGATGAGGCCCGCCACGACGGCGGCGAGGACGAGGCCGGCCAGGCTCAGGAGCGTTTTGCGGTTCACAGGACCTCAGCGTCGGTAGATGGTCAGAGTCGGTAGATGTTCATGGAGAAGGCGTCCACCAGGTCCTTCTCCCCTTCCGCGCGCCGGGTGCCACGGCGTTCGTCGTGGACCAGCGACGTGGACAGCCGGAGTTCGAACTTCGCGGTGTCCTGCTCCGCGGTGATGCCGAGCTCGGACAGACGCGGGAGCACGATCTCCAGATCGCTCGGGCCACCGTTGATCACCACGAGACCGTCGACCTTGCCCCTCCGGGACCCGAGCAGCAGCTGCACGAGGCGCTGGCCCGGGTTGTTCCAATCCTCGCCGGACATGAACTCGCCGTCCTGGTTGAACCAGTGCAGATACGAGTGCTCGTCCCGCTGGGGGTAGTCGAACGGCTGCGCCGCCATGAACTCATGGCGGATCCGGATGGCCCGCTGCGTGGCCCGCAGCATCTGCCGACTCTCCCGCGTGGGCGTCCAGTCGATCCAGGTGATGGCGTTGTCCTGGTTGTACGCGTTGTTGTTGCCCTGCTGGGTGCGGCCCAGCTCGTCGCCGGCCACGATCATGGGGACGCCCAGGGAGACCATGAGCGTCGTCATGAGGTTCCGGCTGGTCAGCGCGCGCTGGGCCAGGAGCGGCTCGACCTCGGTGCGGCCTTCGTAGCCGTGGTTGTAGCTGAAATTGCTGTCGTTACCGTCGCGGTTGTTCTCACCGTTGGCCTCGTTGTGCTTCCGGTCGTAGGAGACCAGGTCCCGCATCGTGAAGCCGTCGTGCGCCGTGATGAAGTTCAAGGACGCGAGCCGGTTGCGGCCGGACGGCGCGAAGAGCGACGCCGAGCCGGACACCACATCGGCCAGTGCGGAGACGCTCCGGCCCTGGTGGCCGGCGTCGATCGCGGCGCGTTCCGACAGCCAGAAGGAGCGCACGGTGTCCCGGAAGCGGTCGTTCCAGTCCACCCAGCCGAAGGGGAAGCGACCCGTCTGCCAGGAGTCGCCCTGACCCACGTCCCACGGCTCGGAGATGAGCTTGACCTCGTGGAACACCGGGTCCGCGGCCAGTGCCACGAGGAAGGGGTGCTTGGGATCGAACTGGTTGTTCTCGTCCCGGCACAGCGTGGTGGCCAGGTCGAATCGGAAACCGTCCACGTGGTAGTCCTGCACCCAGTGGCGCAGGGAGTCCAGCACGAGCTGCACCACACGCGGCTCACCGAAGTTGAGGGAGTTCCCGCAGCCCGTGGTGTCGTAGTAGTTCCCGTTGCCGTCGTGACGGTAGTAGGTCCCGTCCCCCAGGCCACGGAAACTCTGCGCCGGCAGGTCCTTGCCGCCCTCCGACGTGTGGTTGTACACGACGTCGAGGATGACTTCGATGCCCGCCGCGTGCAGGAGCTTGACCATGCCCTTGAATTCGTCCTGGACCGCGCCGGGGCCGGCGGCGCGGGCCGCCTCCGTCGCGTAGTCCGGGTGCGGAGCGAAGAAGGACGCCGTGTTGTAGCCCCAGTAGTTCGTCAGGCCGACGTTCTCCAGGTGAGCCTCGTCCAGGTGGAAGTGCACCGGGAGCAGTTCCACGGCGGTCACGCCGAGCTCCTTGAGGTAATCCACCATGACGGGGTTCGCCAGACCGGCGTACGTGCCGCGGAGATCCTCGGGGATGTCCGGGTGCAGCTTGGTCAGCCCGCGGACATGGGCCTCGTAGACCACGGTGTCCCGCCACGGGGTGTTGGGGCGCCGGTCGGCGCCCCAGTCGAAGTCCTGGTGCATCCGCATCGACACGAGCGAGCCATCCACCATGTCCACGCCCCGGCCGTAGGGGTCCAGCAGCAGGCCGGAGGGCACGCTGGAGTGCGGCGCGCCGTCGTCGTCGCGCCGCATCAGGTGGCTGCCCGTCAGGCGAGCGGCCGTCTCCGGCCCCAGGAACCCGTACTTCGTGCCGAGTGGGAAGCGAGGCACGAGGCCGTGGTGGACCCCGCCGCTCTTCTCCGTCAGGCGCGTGCGGTGCCACTGGCCGTCCTGGCCGAGGTGGTGGACGTCGACGGCGGTCAGCCCGGGGGCGAACACCGCCACATTGACGGTGTCAGGGGCGTACTGGTCGGCCTGACGGGCCGGGGTCACGCCCAGCGGGAACGGCCGGGAGGCCGTCACCACGAATTCCAGGGGCATGGTGATGGGATTGCTCATGGGACTGTCAGGTGTGGGAACGGCGCCGGGAGACTTCGTACAGGGAGATGGCGACGGCCATGCCTGCGTTGAGGGACTCCATGGCGGAGTCGATCGGCACGGAGACGATCTGGTCGCAGTGCTCGCGGACCAGACGGCTCAGACCCTTGCCCTCGGAACCGACCACGAGGCAGATCGGCTCGGTGGCCAGCTCGAGGTCGGGCAGCGAGACTTCGCCGTCGCCGTCCAGGCCGAGCACGAAGATGCCCATCTCCTGGAACGCCTTCAAGGTGTTGTTCAGGTTGCCGGCCCGGGCCACGGGGACGCGGGTGGCCGCGCCGGCGCTGGTCTTCCAGGCGGCCGCGGTCATGCCCGCGGCACGGCGCTCCGGCACCACGACGCCGTGACCGCTGAAAGCGGAGACGGAGCGGATGATGGCGCCGAGGTTGCGGGGATCGGTGATGCCGTCCAGCGCGACGAAGAGCGGCGGGTTGGCGATGTGACCCTTGCGCCATGCTTCGATGGTCTCTTCGGCGAGATCGTAGGGGTCCGCGTAGTCGTACGGAGGCACCTGCAGAGCGAGGCCCTGGTGGACGGCGTCCTCGGTGAGGCGATCCAGTTCCGGCTTGCCGGCTTCGAGGATCGGCACACCGCGCTCGGCCGCGAGCTTCAGGACTTCCTTGACGCGGTCATCGACATCGATGCGGATGGCCACGTACAGCGTCTTGGCGGGGATGCCCGCGCGCAGCGCCTCGACCACGGAGTTGCGGCCGGTCACGAATTCTTCGGTGGCACGGCCCTTGGGACCGCTGGCGCGACGCGGGGCACGGGTGTCTCCCCCGGCGCGCTTGGCGGCCGCGCGCTCGGCGAGGACCTTGTTCTTGTGCGCCTTGTGATAGGTGCGGTCCTCCGCCTTGGGCGTGGGGCCCTTGCCTTCGAGCGACTTGCGGCCATGGCCCCCAGTACCCACGGAGGCGCCCTTCTTGTGCTTACGGACAGCGCCGGAACGGCCGATCTTGGCCATGATTCACCTCTGCAGTAGTGTTGCGGACCTGCACCATTTTACGGTTCAACTCGTGTCAGTCCTGACGCAGGCTCCAGGAAGCCCCCTGCGGACCGTCTTCCACGACCACACCGGCCCCGGCCAGCCCGTCCCGGATGGCGTCCGAAGCAGCCCAGTCCTTCGCCGCGCGAGCGGCAGCCCGGGCCTCGAGCTGGGCCCTCACCAGCGCGTCGAGCGCCTCCAGCGCCGGCCCCTCGGCGGCGCCCGTGGACGCGACGTCGTCCAGTCCCAGAACCCGCGTCATGGCGAGCACCGAGTCCAGCGCGCTCCGGACCGTCTCGGCATCCCCCGCGGCGAGGGCGGCGTTCCCGGCCCGGACGGTCTCGTGCAGCACGGCGAGAGCCTGCGGCACATTGAGATCGTCATCCATGGCCTTCGCGAAGTCGTCCGGCACCAGGCCGTGACTGACGTGACCGAACGTCCCGTTTCCCTGCGACTGAGAGCGGAGCGCGCGGCTGATGAAACCGTCAATGCGCTCGACGGCGGACGCGGCCTCCACGAGCGAGCCCGGGTTGTAGTCGAGCACCGAACGGTACTGCGCCTGGCCCAGGTAGTAGCGCACCACGCGGGGGCTCGCCTGGGAGAGCATCTCCTCCGGGCTGACCGTGTTGCCGATCGACTTGGACATCTTCTCGCCCTGGTACGTGACCATGCCGTTGTGCATCCAGAAGTTCGCGAAGCCGTCGCCCGCCGCCGCGGACTGGGCCAGTTCGTTCTCGTGGTGCGGGAAGCGCAGGTCCAGGCCGCCGCCGTGGATGTCGAAGCGGGGGCCGAGGTACTTGGTGACCATGGCCGAGCATTCCAGGTGCCACCCCGGGCGTCCGCGGCCCCAGGGGGAATCCCAGGCGGCGGTCTCGGGGTCGCCCGCCTTGTGGCCCTTCCACAGCGCGAAGTCGCGGGGGTCGCGCTTGCCGCGCGGGTCGGCGTCGGTGGCGGCCTGCATGTCGTCGATCCGCTGGTGCGTCAGCGATCCGTACTCGGGCCACGAACGGACATCGAAGTAGACGTCGCCGGAGCCGTCCGGGGCGGCATAGGCGTGGCCGCGTTCGATGAGCCGGGCGATGAGCGCGTGCATCTCCGGGATGTGGCCCGTGGCGCGCGGTTCGTAGCTCGGCGCGGACACTCCCAGCGTCTCGTACGCGGTGCGGAACGCCTGCTCGTAGCGGTAGGCCAAGGCCCACCACGGTTCCTTCGCCGGGCGGTCGCCGTCCGGGACGAAGCCGTCCTCGAAGGATTCGGCGGACTTGGCGAGGATCTTGTCGTCGATGTCCGTGACATTGCGGACCACGGTCACCTCGAAGCCCCGGTAGCGGAGCCAGCGGGTGAGCTGGTCGAAGGCGATCGCCGAACGGACGTGGCCCACGTGGGGCAGGCCCTGGACGGTGGCGCCGCAGTAGTACAGGCTCGCCTTGCCGGGCTCGAGCGGCTGGAATTCGCGGACCTGGGCTGAGGCCGTGTCATAGAAACGCAGTGTCACCTGCCAAAGCCTATGCCCTGGGGTCCGTCCCCGCCATTTGCGCCGGGACGGACCCCAGGGACGAGCTCAGGCCCCGTCCTCCGGGAGCGGATAGACGAGAGCTGTCGCCACCGCGGTGAGCCCTTCGCCGCGGCCCAGGAAGCCGAGGCCGTCCGTGGTGGTGGCGGACACGCTGACGGGTGCTCCGGCGGCCTCCTTCAGCACCGCTTCCGCTTCAAGCCTCCGCGGCGAGAACTTGGGGCGGTTGCCCAGGAGCTGCACGGCGACGTTGCCGATCCCGAATCCCGCCTCCCGCACGAGCCGTGCGGCCTCGGTGAGCAGTCGGACGCCCGAGGCGCCGGCGAACTCGGGGCGGCCCGTGCCGAAGTGGGTGCCGAGGTCGCCGAGCCCGGCCGCGGAGAACAGCGCGTCTGCCGCGGCATGGGCGACGACATCCGCGTCGGAGTGCCCGTCCAGTCCCCTCTCGCCCGGCCAGTGGAGACCGGCGAGCCAGAGGGGCCGGGGCGCGTCCTCGGGGGCGTAGGCGTGTGCGTCGACGCCGACGCCGGTGCGCGGGATGATCATGCCTCCCCCACCCAGCGCCCGGCGAGCGGCCCTTCGAGCAGGCCTTCGGCGAGGATCAGGTCCACTGCCGTGGTGATCTTGAGCGAGTAGCTGGAACCGGCCACCACGTGGACCGGGATTCCGCGGGACTCGAGCAGCATGGCGTCGTCCGTGATGGCGGCGGCCTGCCGGTCATCGAGGTACTGCGCGTCCTCGTGGGCGGCCCGCAGCGCGGCCAGGCTGAAGCCCTGGGGCGTCTGGACGGCCCGCAGCGTCTCCCGTGCGATGTTGCCCGTGACGAGTTCGGGGGCGATCTCCGCGTCCGCGCCGTGCCCCGCGTGCACCTGCTTGATGGTGTCCACCACGGGGATGGCGGGGATGACCGCCCGGGCACCCGCCCGCAGGGCGTCGGCCACCCGCTGGAACACCTGGACCGGGACGAGCGGCCGGGCCGCGTCGTGCACCAGGACGTGTTCGACGTCGTCCAGCACGGTGAGCGCGCGCGCCACCGAGTCCGAGCGGGTCGCGCCGCCCTCCACGACGGAGAGGCTCCACGGCGCACCGGGGTGCTCCGCGCGGAAGTTCTCCACGACCTCCCGCAGCGCGGCGCCGTCGCCGGCGTCCGCGGAGGGGAGCGCGACCACGATCGCGTCCGCGACGCCCGCGGCCACCACTCCCGACAGGGCGTGCCGCAGAATCGGTTCGTCGCCCAGGAGGACCTGGGCCTTGGGGATGCCGAATCCCAGGCGCTGCCCGGAGCCGGCCGCCAGGACCACCACCCCGAGCCGTGAAACAGAAGTCATAGAGCCAGCGTAGTCGCGGCGGAGGCGCCCGGCGGCAGCAGACGTTTGACCTCAACCATGGTTGAGGCGGTTGGCTGGCACCATGCGGATCACTTCAGTCGCCTTCAACACTTCCGACCTCCAGCGCGCGGAAACCTTCTACTGAGAGCTCCTCGGGCTCCCGGTCCACCGCGAGGACGCCGGGCTTCTCGTCCGGATCGGCACTTCCGAGCTGCGGCTCCGGGAGGGCCCCACGGGGCCGGGCCGTCAGCACCTCGCGTGGACGATCCCCCGTAGGCAGCTCCCCAGCGCCAAGCTCTGGCTCAGTTCGCGGGTCACGCTGCTCCGGGACGCCGACGGCCAGGACGAGTTCGACATGCCGGCCGTGTGGAACGCCCGGTCGCTCTACTTCGCAGATCCTGACGGGAACATCCTGGAACTCATCATCCGGCGCGACATCCCCGACGACCGGGACCACCCCTTCACGGCGGCCGACATCCAGAACATCAGCGAGGCCGGAGTGCCGGTCGCGGACGTGGAGGCCACTGCGGCCGGGATCCGTGCGGCCTTCGGTCTTCCCGACTACGGCCGCGGATCGGCGTCGTTCCAGCCTCTCGGCACCGTGCACGGGATGCTCCTCCTAGTCACTCCCGGCCGGTCCTGGTTCCCGACGGACGAGCCCAGCGGCACGTCACGGCTCGAGGTGACGATCGAGGCGGACCGGGACGGGCGGATGATGCCCGCACCGGGGATCGTCCTCACGTCGCGGCGCGGAACGAGCTCCTGACAACACCAGGGACCCCGAACAGCGAAAGGCCCGTCCGGTGCTGGTGCACCGGACGGGCCTTTCACAAAACAGATCTTTCGGAAAACCCTGCAGGGACTGCTAGGAAGCCTTCACGTCCGAGGCGAGAACCTCGTCCAGAACGTTCGCAGCGTGCTCCTCGTCCGTCTTCTCGGCCAGGGCCAGCTCGGAGATCAGGATCTGACGCGCCTTCGACAGCATCCGCTTCTCTCCCGCGGACAGGCCGCGGTCCTGGTCACGGCGCCAGAGATCACGCACGACCTCGGCGACCTTGATCACGTCACCGGAAGCCAGCTTCTCCAGATTCGCCTTGTAACGGCGGGACCAGTTGGTGGGTTCTTCGGTGAACTCGGCACGGAGGACGTCGAAAACGTGCTCCAGGCCTTCCTTGCCCACGACATCCCGAACGCCCACCAGATCGACGTTCTCAGCGGGCACCTCAATGGTGAGGTCGCCCTGGGCTACGCGGAGCTTGAGGTACATCTTCTCAACGCCCTTGATGGTGCGCATCTTGATCTCTTCGATCTTCGCAGCACCGTGGTGAGGGTAAACAACCGTCTCGCCGACTTCAAAAACCATGTGGATTATCCCCTTTCCCGACTTCCAGTTTACCACGTGTGAGCGCCGCAACTTCCCGGGCCGGATGCCGCTCTTCCTTGAAATATCAAGGATCCAGGCCCACTCACAGGTTCGTCACGTGACTTGACGGACCGGCAAAAAGGTGCATCCGGGTCCCCGTGTAACAGGGGCCCGGCCCCGCTGAACCCGGGCCTGTCCCATTTGCCGATAAACTGTCAGCAAAGAGCTCTCATTCACTCGTGCAAGGAGTTACGTAAAGTGCGTTCCACTGCCCCCCAGACCGTCAAGCCCGGCAAGCGCGCCCTGGCCGCCGCAGCGTTGGGCCTCGGACTCCTCGCCGCCACCACCGCCTGCTCCGCCACCTCGGCCCAGCAGACGACCCACCAGTACGCGGCATCGGACGGCGTCAACGCCCAGTTCGGCGACATCAAGGTCCGCAACGTCATGCTCGTCAGCGACGGCGAGAAGAACCCGGGCCGCCTGCTCGGCAGCATCTTCAACGGCAGCAAGCAGGACGTCACCGTCACGGTGAACGGCGCCGAGGGCTCCCAGACCCAGGTCCGCGTCAAGGCGAACGACGAAGTGTCCCTCAACGAGAAGAGCGACGCAGCGATCCTCAGCACCACGGGCGGCGCTCCGGGTTCCCTGGTCAGCCTCCAGTTCTCCGGTGAGGGCAAGACCGACGACGTGAAGGTCCCCGTCCTGGACGGCACCATCAAGGAGTACAAGCAGTACCTCCCCGCCCCCAAGGCCACCCCGGGCGCCTCCACCAAGGCCGAGCCCACCACCTCCGCCACCCCGGAGTCGACCTCCACCACCGAGGGCGGCCACTAGCCTTCAGCCGGCTTCGGCCTACGGCCGGACTCCGGCCCGCACGACGACGGCGCGGACCCCGCGCGGTGACCTGCTCACTGCCGGGGGCCGCGCCGTCGTCGTTCCCCCTCAGGGACGTTTTTCCCGCCCGGAGGCGCGGCTTGGCGGACGCGGAGGAACCCCTGCGGACGCCCCCGGAAACCCTGTGAGCAAACACACAGCCGCGTCAGCCGTCCAACAGGTGCCACGGGGACGCCGGTGCGGAAGAATAAGAGGTGCGGCTTGAGCCGCCCCTTCCCTGGAATTTTCTGTCAGAGGACGACTATGACCATTTTGAACCTGGTCCAGCCGCGGTCCATCAGCCGCCAGCTGGCACGCCTCGACACCCCCGGCCGCTTCTTCGGCGCCTACCTCCTGGCACTGGCCATCCTGGCCGCCCTCATGGTCGGTCTGGGAGCGCTCGGCGGAGTGGCCCTGAACCTCGGCGTCACCGCCGTGTTCATGCTGCTTCTCGCGGAGCTCGTCCTGACGGTGGCCTTCCTGGCCGTCGCGCTGGGCGGGCCCCTGTACTGGAGCTCGCAGCGGCGCGGACGCTAGAGCCTCCGCGCCGGAGCACGTCAGGCACCACCAACGCTGAAGGAGCGGCCCCTCGGGACCGCTCCTTCAGCGTTTTCCGCGGACGCTTTCCGCAAGCCTTCCCGGCACGCGCCCTCCGTCAGCCGCCCCGGGACTCCCGGGACCCGGTGATCCGAGGCCCAGTGCTCACGGCTCGAACTTGTAGCCCAGCCCTCGGACGGTCACCAGATACCGGGGTGCGGAGGGGTCGGGCTCGATCTTGCTGCGCAGGCGCTTGACGTGGACGTCGAGGGTCTTGGTGTCCCCCACATAGTCGGAGCCCCACACCCGGTCGATCAGCTGGCCACGGGTCAGGACACGGCCGGAGTTCCTCAGGAGCATCTCCAGGAGCTCGAACTCCTTGAGGGGCAGGGAGACCTGCTCGCCGCCGACGCTGACCACGTGCCGTTCGATGTCCATGCGCACCGGGCCGGCCTGGACGGTGGTGGTGATGAGCTCCTCCGGCTCGCCCTGACGGCGCAGCACGGCCCGCACGCGGGCCACCAGCTCCCGGGACGAGTACGGCTTGGTGACGTAGTCGTCCGCGCCGAGTTCCAGGCCCACCACCTTGTCGATCTCCGAGTCCTTGGCCGTCAGCATGATGACCGGGACCGAGGACCGCTGACGGAGCTGCCGGCACACCTCGGTGCCGGACTGGCCGGGCAGCTGGAGGTCCAGCAGCACCAGATCCGCGCCGTTCCGGTCGAATTCGGTGATGGCGTCGAGGCCGTTGTCCACGACCTCCACCTCGAAGCCCTCCTTGCCGAGCAGGTAGGACAACGGGTCGCTGAAGGACTCCTCGTCCTCCACAATCAGAATGCGGCTCACGCCTGGACTCCTTCGTGATGAGCGCTGCTTTGATGAGCGTTGCGGCGGCCGGTCCTGCCGGCCTCGTGGGTTTCCTCCGGGCTCCCCGCGTCGTCGGAGGACTCGCGGCCCTCCATCTCGGGAAGGCGGACGGTGAAGGTGGAACCCTGGCCCGGCTGAGACCAGACGGACACCTCGCCACCGTGGTTGGACACGACGTGCTTGACGATGCTGAGCCCCAGGCCCGTGCCGCCGGTGGCACGGGAACGGGCGGCGTCCACCCGGTAGAACCGTTCGAAGACGCGCTCCTGGTCCTCCGGTGAGATGCCGTCGCCCTGATCGGTCACCGAGACGGCGATGAGACCTTCGCGCGAACGGATGCCGATGCCCACCCGGGTGTTCTCCGGCGAGTACCGGATGGCGTTGTCGATGAGGTTGCGGAAGGCCGTGGTCAGGAGGTCCGGATCGCCGAAGACGCGGGCGTCGGTGCCGGCGCTGCCGACGACGAGGGTGATGTTCTTGCTCTCCGCAGGAAGCTTGGAGCGGTCGACGGCGTCGGCGATCACGTGGTTGATGTCCACCACGGTGCCTTGCAGCGCGATGTTCGCTCCCTGCAACCGGGACAGTTCGATGATGTCCTGCACCAGGTCCGCGAGACGCGAGGCCTCCTTGTGCATGCGCTTGGCGAAGCGGCGCACGGCCACCTCGTCATCCGAGGAGTCCTCGAGCGCCTCGGCGAGCAGGGAGATGGCGCCCACGGGGGTCTTCAGCTCGTGGGAGACGTTCGCGACGAAGTCGTTGCGGATCTCCTCGGTGCGGGTGATCTCGGTGCGGTCATCCGCCAGCAGCAGCACGTATTCGTCACCCAGGGCCGCGGCGCGCACCTGCACGATGATGGAACCGGCGCCGAGCGGGCCGCGGGGCAGTTCGAATTCGCCCTCCAGGACCACGCCGTCACGGCGCACCTTCGCGGTCATCTCGAGCAGCTGGTGGTGCACCACGGTGTGGCCGCGAACCAGGCCGTAGGCGTAGGCGGCAGGGCTGGCGCGCACGACGCCGTCGATGTCATCCACGATCACGAAGGCCCGGCCCAGGACGCTCAGGACCTCCGCGGCGCCCTCCGGAAGCTGCGCTTCGTCCAGCTCGTCATCCACCAGGGTGCGCTGATGTTCACTCGCACGGAACGCGAGGACGCCGAAGACACCGAGGCACAAGCCGACGAGGCCCGCGATGACGCCGATGAGCAGAGGATCCACATCCCCAGCTTACGGTCCGGCATGACGGCATCCGGCCAGATTGCGGGGCGGAGCAGTCCGGTTCAACTAACGTTCACTTTCAGGACGTGCACTATTCACGGCCTGCTGACACTGTAAGTAGCTGGACCACCAGCGTGTTGGGGGCGCTCCCCGGACGGGGCGTCACTGCGGCACGCAGCCATACGAAAGGACGCCGTCAGTGCGCAAGGCTTTCCAGGATGAGCTCGCCCAGGTGGGCGATGAGCTCGTTGAAATCTCCAAGTTGGTGGCGACCGCCATCCAGAACGCCACGCAGGCCTTTGAAACCGCTGATGTGGACCTCGCCCAGGACGTGATCGCCGCGGACGCCCGCATCGACTTCCTGCAGAACGCCCTCGACGAGAAGGCCATCGACATCCTGGCCCTCCAGGGCCCCGTCGCCAGCGACCTGCGCATGATCGTCAGCTCCCTGCGCATGAGCGCCTCCCTAGAGCGCATGGGCGACCTGGCCCGTCACATCGCCCAGCTCACCCGCCTGCGCTACCCGGCCCCGGTCATCCCGGAGTCCCTGCGGGACACCTTCCGCTCCTTCGCCGAGTTGGACATCCAGATCGCGAACAAGGTGGCCGAACTCCTCGAGACCCACGACCTGAACGTGGCCCGCCAGATCGTCCGGCTCAACCTCGAGGTCGACGAACTTCACGCCGGCGTCTTCAAGGCCGTCGCGGCGGCCGACTGGTCCGGCAACGCCTCCACCTCCGTGGACGTCGCCCTGGCCAGCCGCTACTTCGAGCGCTTCGCCGATCACGGGGTCTCCGTGGCCCGCAAGGTCAGCTACCTCGTCAACGGCGAGTGGCAGCCGGAGGAGATCGGCGGCGCCTGACGCTGACTCGGATACGACGACGGCGACTCACCCTGAGCGGGCGGGTCGCCGTCGTCGTTAAGCGTCGAGAAACAGCGCGAGCCGCCACTTAGCGCCCTTTTCCACGCGGGATTCGGGCGCCAAATGGCGGCTCGCGGAGGCTGGGGCTATTTTTTGCCCTGGTTCGCGACGGCCTGGATCGAGGCCGCGGCGGCCTCGGGATCCAGGTAACGGCCGCCCGGGTTCAGAGGGGCGAAGTTCTCGTCCAGTTCGTAGACGAGCGGGATGCCCGTGGGGATGTTCAGACCGGCGATGTCGTCATCCGAGATGCCGTCCAGGTGCTTCACGAGCGCACGCAGCGAGTTGCCGTGCGCGGTGACCAGGACGGTCTTGCCGGCCTTGAGGTCTTCCTTGATGTCGGACTCCCAGTACGGCAGGAGGCGGACCAGGACGTCCTTGAGGCACTCGGTGCGGGGCACGGCATCGCCCAGATCGGCGTAGCGCGGGTCGCCCACCTGGGAGAACTCGGAGTCGTCGGCCAGGGGCGGCGGCGGGGTGTCGTAGCTGCGGCGCCACTCCATGAACTGCTCCTCGCCGAACTCGGCGAGGGTCTGGGCCTTGTCCTTGCCCTGGAGTGCGCCGTAGTGACGCTCGTTCAGGCGCCAGTCGCGCTTGACGTCGATCCAGCCGCGGTCGGCCTTCGCCAGGGCGATGTTCGCCGTGTTGATGGCCCGCTTGAGGCGTGAGGTGTAGAGCACGTCCGGCAGGACGTCGTTCTCCACGAGCAGCTCACCGCCGCGGGCGGCCTCGGCACGGCCCTGATCGTTGAGGTCCACATCCACCCAACCGGTGAAGAGGTTCTTGGCATTCCATTCGCTGTGACCATGGCGCAGCAGGATCAAGGTGTACGTCATGCTTCAATCCTAGCCAGCCGCGGAGGCCCCCGGTCGTTTGCGTCTTAACGTCACCGTCCGTGACCGCGCCTACCATGGGACGGTGGTCCAGAAATCCGAACGTCTCCGCGCCCCCGGCCGCGCCGCGGGCAGGACTGGGAGACCCCTGGGCAATGTCACCCGCGGGACCACCAACCCCAACCGCATGCGCCGCGTCGACCGGTGGATCACCGGCACGCAGGCCTGGCGGTTCCGGGACGCCGACCGGCCACTGGCAGTCGATCTGGGGTATGGGGCGAGCCCGCGCACCGCGATCGAACTGTTCGAGAGGCTCCGCACCGTGGATCCCGGCTTCCGGCTCACCGGGGTGGAGATCGAGCCGGGCCGGGTGGCCCGGGCCCTGGAGGAGGCCAGGCTGGGTC
Source organism: Arthrobacter sp. RCC_34 (assembly GCF_041360795.1). Lineage (NCBI taxonomy): Bacteria > Bacillati > Actinomycetota > Actinomycetes > Micrococcales > Micrococcaceae > Arthrobacter > Arthrobacter sp. RCC_34. The sequence goes on from NZ_JBFUPW010000004.1 coordinate 24,730, forward strand.
TGGACTTCCGGCTGGGTGGATTCGAGCTTCCGGTGGACGAGCGGCCGGTGCTGGTGCGGGCTTTCAACGTCCTGAGGCAATACGACGAGGGCGATGTCGCGGCCATCTGGGACACCCTGCGTTCCCGGCTGGCCCCGGGCGGGCTCGTGGTGGAGGGGACGTGCGATGAACTGGGCAGGACCGCCTTCTGGGTGGCGCTCGACGGCGACGGTCCCCTCAGCCTCCACCTCTCGGTGCACTTCGGCTCGCTGGAGCTGCCGTCCCAGACGGCGGAGCGCCTGCCCAAGGCTCTCATCCACCGGAACGTTCCCGGCGAACGCATCCACGCCTTCCTGAATGCCGCGGACCAGGCCTGGCTGGCCGCGGCCCCTCTGGCGAGCTTCGGGAAACGGCAACGCTGGATGAGAATGTGCGAAGTCCTGCGGGACACCGGCTGGCCCGTGCTCGACGGCCCCCACCGCTTCCGCCTGGGCGAGCTGTCCGTCGCCTGGGCGGCCGTGGCGCCCGGGGCGTGAAGCCCTCGGCCTCAGGCCAGGCTCACCATCTGTTCACCAGCTGTTGTAGCCCCCGCTGCGGAGATCCTTGATGGCGGGCCGGACATCAGCCAAGTAGACGCAGGACGCCGTCACGGCGACGAGCGCGAACAGGCCCAGACCACCCGATCTGGACAGGACGGACAGCAGGCCGACCGCGGCGGCCGCCCCGGTGACCGCGAGCCAGAATCCCTTGCTGCGCTTCATGGCGGCCTCGAAGTCCCCGGGCTTCCGGATCAGGGCGTCGACGAACGCCCAGGCCTCCAGCCCGAAGGCCACCAGGCCCATCACGAAGTAGACGGCCATGGTGGCAAAGGAGATCAGCATCTGTCCGCTCACGGCTCCAGCCTATCCTCCGTGGCCCGGCAGCGCGTCGAGCGCCTGCGACAGATCCGCCCAGAGGTCCTCCACGCTTTCGATCCCGACGCTCAGCCGCACGAGGTTGTCCGGGACGCTGACAGGCTCGGCGACGTGGCGCCGTCGTCGTTCGATGAGTGACTCGACACCGCCCAGGGAGGTCGCGGGCACCCAGAGCCGCAAGGCCCGCACGAGAGCGTCAGCGTTCTCGGCGCCGCTGCGGCCGCCGGACGGCCCCACCTCGATGGCCAGGATGGAACCGAAACCCTTCAGCTGGGCCGCGGCCCGTTCGTGGCCGGGATCCTGGGGCAGCCCGGGGAATCGGACACGCTCCACGGCCGGGTGCGCGGCGAGCCGCTCCGCGAGGATCTGCGCGCTGGCCTGCGAGCGCTCCACCCTGAGCGCAAGAGTCCGAAGACCCCGCAGTGCGAGCCAGGCCTCCCAAGGCCCGGCGATGGACCCGTGGAGCGCGCGGTGATGCAGGAGGGTGTCCCGCAGACTCGACTCCCGGGCGACTAGCGCACCGAGCACCACGTCCGAATGGCCCGCGAGGTACTTCGTGACCGAGTGCAGCACCAGGTCCGCGCCCAGAAGCAACGGCTGCTGGACCAAGGGGGTGCAGAACGTGTTGTCCACGACCACGAGCGCGCCCGCCTTCCGGCCCTCGGCGATGAGGACGGGAAGATCGGCGACCCCGAGCATCGGATTGGTCGGGCTCTCCAGCCAGAGCAGATCGGCCGCGCGGTCTTCGGCTGTCAACGCCGTCAGGACGGCGTCCGTGTCGGCGATGTCCACGAGCCTCAGAGTGAAGAGCCCTTTCTCCGCGAGCTCGGTGGCCATCTGCACGGTGCCTGCATAGGAGTGCCCCGGCATCACGACGACCCCGCCGAGCGGCACAAGGGACAGCGCCGCGCTCACGGCCGCCAGACCCGAGGAGAAGAGCAGCGCCGGCTCGGCAGACCCTTCCAGCCGGCCCAGGACGTCCTCGAACGCCTCCCAGGTGGGATTCGCATACCGCCCGTAGCCGCGGTCCCCGGCGCCGAGCGGTCCCGTGCCGATGAAGGTGGAGGAGAGCACCACGGACGGGTTCACGGGGGCGTCCCGCTCCCGGTCCGGACGGCCGGCGGCCACCACGAGTGAGTCGGGGCTGAGGTCCAGGGATTCGTGCATGGACCTCACGTTACGGCGCATTCCGGCATCGCAGGCAAGGGGATCCCGTCATGTGGGCAACGGGATCGCCGGTCATCCACAGCAGCGCGGACTCTCCGCCTGCACCCAGCTTGGCCCGCTAGGCTGTGAGGGTGACTACCAGCGCAAACGGAACCGGCCTGTTCATCGCCTTTGAAGGCGGCGACGGCGCCGGGAAGTCCACGCAGAGCCGGCTGCTGGCCGAGGCACTGCGGGGACGCGGCATGGTAGTCGTCCAGACCCGGGAACCCGGCGGCACCGAGATCGGTGAGAAACTCCGGTCCCTCGTCCTGGACCACGGGCACGGCGAGATCGATCCCCGCACCGAGGCCCTCATGTACGCGGCGGCCCGCGCGGCACACGTGGAACAGCTCATCCGCCCCGCCCTGGCCCGCGGCGAGGCCGTCATCACGGACCGGTACATCGACTCCTCGGTCGCTTATCAGGGCATCGGGCGCGGGCTCGGAACCCAGGAGGTCCGGGATCTCAATGCCTGGGCCACCGGCTCCCTGTGGCCCGACTTCACCGTGGTGCTGGACGTGGATCCCGTCGAAGGACGTGCCCGCCGGGCCCCCGGCGGCGAGGACCGGCTCGAATCCGAACCGGACTCCTTCCATGCCCAGGTCCGCAACGCCTACCTGGAAGCAGCGGCCGCCGCCCCCGAGCGCTATCTGGTCATCGACGCCCGTCAGGACGTTCAGGTGATCGCCGGCCTGATCCTGGAACGGGTGGAGCAGGTCCTCTCGGCTCATGGCGCCGCGTCCGCCGTCGCGACGGGCGCCGGCCCGGGTTCGCCGGGAGCAGGCGCGTGACGGTCTTCGACGAACTCCGCGGCCAGGACGCCGTGGTCACCCAGCTCCGCCGGGCGGCCGCGGGCGACGGGATGACCCACGCCTGGCTTTTCACCGGCCCGCCCGGCTCGGGCAGATCCAACGCGGCCACGGCCTTCGCCGCGGCGTTGAACTGCGAACAGCCCGACCCCGCCCAGCGCGGCTGCGGCCAGTGCCACGCCTGCCGGACGATTCTCGGCGAAACGCACCCGGATGTGCAGCACGTCCGCACCGAGAAGGTCACGATCACCATCGACGAGGCCCGGGAACTGGTCTCGACCGCAGGCAACCACCCGGCGTCCGGCCGCTGGCGCATCATCATCGTGGAGGACGCGGACCGCATGGCCGAGCGGACCACGAACGTGCTGCTCAAAGCCATCGAGGAACCCACCGCACGCACCGTCTGGATGCTCTGCGCCCCCTCCCCCGCAGACGTGCTGGTCACGATCCGGTCCCGTTGCCGCGGCGTGGGTCTGCGCCTGCCCGCGGTGGACGACGTCGCCGCACTGCTCGTGGCGCGCGACGGCGTGGACCCGGCTCTCGCGGCCAGCGCGGCGCGGATGGCGCAGAGCCACGTCGGGATCGCCCGGCGTCTGGCCCGCGACGCCGACGCCCGGCAGCGGCGCCTGGAAACCGTCCGGTTCCCCCTCGCCCTGAAAGGCATCACCTCCGCGGTGCTCATGGCGGAACGGCTCATGTCCATCGCGACCGCCGAAGCGGACAGCTCGAACGCCGAGCGTGACGCCACCGAACGCGCCGCGCTCCTGGGATCGCTGGGACTCGAGGAGGGCGCCACCGTGCCGCCTGCCCTGCGCAGCCAGCTCAAGCGCCTCGAGGAGGACCAGAAACGGCGCGGAAAGCGGTCGGTGACCGACTCGCTGGACCGGACCCTGACCGACCTCCTCTCCTTCTACCGGGACGTCCTCATCCTGCAAGTGGGCGCCACCGGGTCACTCGTGAACGAGGAGATCCGGGCGGACATCGAGGCCTTCGCAGCCGACGGGACGCCGGAGGAGACCCTGGCGAGGATCGATGCCATCAACCTCACCCGGCGGCGCCTGGTCACCAGCAATGTGGCCCCGTTGCTGGCCTTGGAAGGCATGGCTGCGGGGCTGGTCTGAGACCGGCGCGAACCGGGTATCGGGACCAGGAAACGATTCACAGACAGAACTGCGGCCGGAGTGGACCGGCCCGCGGAGACGACACGGCGAACCACGACAGTTCGGAAGGTGGACGAGGATGAGGCAGAGCGTGAAGGGCACTGCGACGAGCACGGGGCGGAACCCGCGGACGGGACGGGCGCGCACCGGGCTGTTCGCCGCCGTCGTCGCCTCCGTGGCCGTGCTGGCACTGAGCCTGAGCGGCTGCGTGACCATCCCGGCTCCGGAGAAGGGTTCCAAGGCACCCGCTGCCGGCAGCCAGCAGGAAGGCCTGAGCGATGGCGCTCCGGCCGAGCTGAAGGACTTCTACGGCCAGAAGGTCAGCTGGACGTCCTGCGAGCACGATGCGAACTGCGCCTCGGTCAAGGTCCCCACCGATTACGACAACCCGGGCAAGGGGAGCATCGAGATCGCGCTGATCAAGATCGCCGCCACCGGGAAGTCCCAGGGGTCGCTCTTCATCAATCCCGGTGGCCCGGGCGGGTCCGGCTACGACTTCGTCAATGAGTCCGCGCAGTGGATCCTCAGCGATGAGATGCGCTCGAATTTCGATCTGGTCGGTTTCGATCCGCGCGGCGTCAAGCGCTCCGCACCGGTCACCTGCCTCACGGACCAGGAACGGGACGCGCAGCGTGCCGAGTATTTCGACCCGTCCACCGCGGACGGGCTGGCCCTGGCCGTCCAGGAGCAGCGCGACACCAACGAGGCGTGCCAGCAGAAGACCGGCCCCGTCCTGTCCCATGTGGACACCGCGAGTGCCGCCAAGGATCTGGACATCCTGCGGGCCGCGCTCCGCAATGACAAGCTCAACTACCTCGGCTACTCCTACGGGACGTTCCTCGGATCGACCTACGCCACGCTGTTCCCGAACCGCGTCGGCCGGATGGTCCTGGACGGCGCACTGGACGCGACCCTGACCCAGTCGCAGCTGACCGTGGGCCAGGCGAAGGCCTTCGAACGGAGCCTCCGGGTGTTCGTCGAATGGTGTCAGCGCAACTCCGGCTGCCCGCTCAGTGACGGCGTCGACGCCGGGATCGCCCGCATCCAGAAGCTCCTGGCCGAATACGAGAAGAGCCCGCCGTCGGCCAATGACGGCCGTCCCGTGACGGTGAACAGCTTCGTCTCCGGCCTGATCGTCCCGCTCTACAGCAGTTCGAGCTGGCCCACCCTGCGGCAGGCCCTCGCCCAGGCGCTCGTGGGAGACCCATCGCCCATGATGCAGCTCGCGGACTTCGGCGCGGACCGGGATTCACAGGGCAAGTACACGTCCAACAGCTCTTTCGCCTTCAACGCGATCAACTGCCTGGATTACACGCCGGACTCCTCGGAGAGCGATATGCGCAAGGAGGCCCAGGAACTCCAGAAGGTCTCGCCCACACTCGGCAAGTACATGGCCTACGGCGGCATCTCCTGCGAAGGCCTCAAGACCACCGGCATCCGCAAGGTGGCCCCGGCGTCGTACAGCGGCAAGGCGCCGATCGTGGTCATCGGCACCACCGGCGATCCGGCCACCCCGTACGAATGGGCCGGGAATCTGCGCAAGCAGCTGGGCAACGCCTCCCTGGTCACGTGGGAGGGCGAGGGCCACACCGCCTACGGCCGCGCGGGCGACTGCATCACCAAGGCGGTGGACAGCTACTTCGTGAAGGGCACGACGCCGGACGACGGTCTGCGCTGCACCTGAGCCCCCGCGCACCGTGAGTGAGCGCCTGCGTGCGTGAGCGGAAAGGCGTGCGAAAGTGAAACGGCCCCTGCGGATCCCGCCGGGGCCTTTCGCTGTCCTGGGGACGCCTCGAGCGTCCTCAGTCCTCAGAGCTGGCGTCCGCCGAGGAGCGGCCGGCTCCCCTCCCGCAGGAGGCCGGGGATGTCGCGGATCGAAGGAACCACGGCATCGGCCCCGGCTGCACGCAGGGCGAATTCGGAGTGGGCGCCGCTCAGCACGCCGGTGACGAGCCCGGCGCCGGCGCGCAGGCCGGACTGGATGTCCGCCGTCGTGTCCCCCACGACGAGAACCTCGCGGACGTCGTCCAGGTCGAGGGCGAGCACCGCGGTGAGGATCATGTCGGGGTGGGGCCGTCCGCGACCGGCGTCCTCCGGGCACAGGCTCAGGTCGGCGAGGCCCATCCAGCCGAGCGATTCCAGGATGGTGTTCTGCGTGTGGCGGCCGAATCCGGTGACCAGGCAGAGCTGCATCCCCGCCTCACGGAGCCACTCCATGGTCTCCCGGGCTCCGGGGATGGCCTGGACGCCCCCGCGGGCCACGAGCCGGTCGTAGGACTTCTCGAAGACGGCGTTGGCCAGCAGAGCACGCTCCGGCTCACCCTCGTAGAGCTGCCGGAAGACGCCGAGCTTCGAGAGCCCCATGGCACTGTGGGCGAAATCCATCATGGATCCGAACCGCTGGCCGTCCGGGTCCTCCCCGGCATCCAGGAACGCGTCACGCAGGGCCTCGTCGATGAGTCCCCCGTCGGTGACGGTGGTGCCGGACATGTCGACCACGGCGAGCCTCAGGCAGCTCGCCCGGCCGGTGATGTCCTGGGCGGTGGTCCGTCCGGCTACCGGGTTCACGGTCATCGTGTGCGCTCCTCTGCTGGTCCTCGCCACACGGGTCCGGCCGCGCGGCAGCACGTGCCCCCCATGGCGCCGTGAGCTACAGGTTCCCGCGCGCGGGCGACGGCCAGCTGAACCGTGCAGGACCGGGACATGAACAGGCGACCGCGCCCGGATAAAGGCCCTGCCCGGGGCCGTTTTGACCCACGGCCGGAGTGCACCCTAAACTTGTTTCCTGTGCGGTCAGGCCAGCAGGCCAGGCGCGGCATGTGCTTCCTTAGCTCAGTCGGTAGAGCGTTTCACTCGTAATGAAAAGGTCATCAGTTCGATTCTGATAGGAAGCTCGGACACGGCGAAGGCCCCCAGGAATTCCTGGGGGCCTTCGCCGGAATGTTGCCAGAGGGCTCTTTGTATACGCAACTACGTCGGGTCCCAGGCTCTCCGTCACTTTTCCTGACCTGGCACAGACCACCCCTAATCCGTCGCTCGATGCCGGGCGGTGATGCGAATCCACACCTTCTCCCGCACCCGTCCTGGCTCGCGGGCCGCGTTGCGCATTTCGTCCACGGAATTTGCCCCGACCGCCTTCCTGACTCCGCGCCTGTTCGGCCCGAAGTCGACCCCTAGCTACGCGTCGGACGCCCTCGTGACCAGACCAAACCTCTAGGATGGCTGCGTGCCATTTTCGCACGACTCTGGGGCAGTTGAAGGGCATCCCTACGGGGGTACAGTCTCGCGCTGGACATCCCTTGGCCTCGTGCCACCGGGCTGCATGGACGGCAGGCAGGCACTCATCACGTATCGCTGGCGTTTTCTTCGAAGTCCTCATCGCCCATTGTTGACTCGCGCTTCCTCATTTTCTCAAATGCCGTCTGCAACTCCTCGACGACCACTTCCTCGTCTGAGATCCGAGCGATTCGATACTTGAAGAAGTCCTCTGACGATTGGATGAAGGCTGGTGAGATCACCTCTCTGAGGATTGGGAGTCCCTTGCCGGTGTAGTAAGTAGCAACGTCTAGGATCGTCGATACCCATCTGACCTTGCGGAACAAACTCAACGCCACCCCGACCGAGGGCTCGAACGTCGGAATCGCCAGGTCGTCCAACGGCCCTTGCGCAGCCGCTCCAAGTCCGTCATCGATGAGGTCCGTTTTGATTGCGTCCGCAGCTGCCCTCTTAATCGAGATTAGCCCGCGAACTCTCTCGGAGACTGAAACCTTTGCAGCCAGCGCAGACCACTTGATGTAGGTGGAGACTTCTGTGTCGTCGTTCCACAGCGAGTCAAGGTGCTCGTACCTTCCGGCACCACCTGCGAACCGCTCTACGGTCTTCGTAAGGTCGGGGTCAAGGCGATCCACCGGGCGGATAAGATACTCTGCCTTATGCATCGAAGCACCGGGGCCAGTTGGAGTTAGAGCCTCAACAGCATCAAGCAGTTTCTCGATTTTGTGCGAGTACCCGCGAAGTCCGGGGAAGGTGCCCGTTGCCGCGTACGCGTTGCAGGCAATCGCTAGCTTGCAGAGGCGCTCCAGGCCTGAGGAGTACGAGTACATCCCTACATGAAGCGCGTAGTCCAGATTGCCGCTGCCCCGCTGAGTCAGTGCAGGGTCTGTAGGGACAGAACACAGTCTCCGAAGCCCAGTCAGAGTCAGTTCTGTAGCGAACTGCGTTTCGACGACAAGGTTCGCCCAGCGGGGAGAGGCTATGTTCATCTGGCTATTCAAGCTGAGTCCGGACCTTCGGACAAAACCCGTTGATCCGCGCACTCCCGTCCGCTCACTTGCACTTGCGAGTGCTGAGCCCCGCTTTCGTGTTTTACTAGGGATAGGGGGTGAAGAGATGACAATCACACTGGAACGGCCGACCACCGACACGGCCATCGAAGTCATCATCGATACCACCAAAAGGGTGCCCGTCCCCATCTTCGCCACAATCCTGAATCAGTTGTCGTGGTCCTTGGACGAAATCGACAGGACCATACGTCCCGGAAAGAACGCGCGCGTGGAGTGGGGAATCGCCCAAGTTAGCGGATCGGCGTCGATACACGCATGGCTGGCGCCGGTCATCATGCCCCCGTCATTAGATATGGAAACGGTCAGTTCCACGGCTCGAGGTTTGGTCTCTGGCCTCAATGGGCTCGGCACCACACCTGAGATACCTCAATTATTCACAGCCTCCACGGTACGTCGTGTTGAGCGAGTGAGCAGTTCGATTTCCAGAGGACGCGTGGAGGCTATCCAGGTCACAAGTGTAAACGGCAGTCGCAGTGAAACAGTTCTGACAGAGGTCACGGCAAAGAACGCCCACGACGCCGTCAAAGGTTCGAGGACGAGTTGGGGCAGCGTCACCGGAATCCTAGACGTCTTGGACAGCCGCCACCGGCATGGTGTTCGAGCACAGGTCTACGTCCCTATGGAACGCAGAGCAGTAATGATTCAGGCATCGCCAGAACATGTTGCAAAGTTGAAGGAATGTTGGGGGCAAGAGGTAGTGGCGCACGGGCAGTTGAAGAGGAACGGCCGTGGCCAGGTGATCAGTCTTGGGCTAACTGTGCTCGAAGAGCGTCATGCTGAGCCAGGACTATCCCCTTGGACTCTCTTAGGTTCTAGCCCGGGTTTCACCGGACCTCTATCAACCGAGGAGTACATGGAGGTGACTCGTGGCCGCTAAGCCCCCTGCTACTCGCGTATACCTAGACACCTGCCCCATTATCAGCGTCATCAAACAAGAGCCCGGCCTCTGGAAAGAAGGCCTGAAGGTCCTACTTGCGATGGACCGAGGGGACATACAGCTCGTCGCATCCACGCTACTGCTCGCAGAACTAAGTGGGTACAACGGCGGGATGAAAGAAGTCAGCCAAGACGCTATGCTCGATCGCTTCCTGCGACAGTCGAAGATTCACTGGGTTGAGGTGGACGTGAGTATCGCTATTGACGCTCGAACCCTCGCGAAGAAGCACCTCCTCAGGGGTGCAGATGCTACGCACCTTGCAACTGCTCTTCGCTATGAAGCCGAATACTTCATGTCCCGAGACAAGCGGTTCCCCTATGGCGAGAAAATCGGAGGGACAAGAATCGTACATCCGACCGTCGTCTGGAACGCCACTATCGATGACGTGCAGATCGACGATCAGGCTGACTAAGGCCAGTATTCCGACAGAGCAATCAAGCGCCTGCGGGGCCATCTCTAGACATACCAGGATCACGAGCAACAGAGACCGCTTGCTGTCAGCGTCGATATGGCGCCCGGCGTCCCTAATCGGGCTGTCCGTAAACTCGGTTTTTCGATCGCCAAGAACCTTCCCAGCTGCGCGCACGTTGCTTTCGTTGCCATCTATTCGCTCGCCTGATATTCGACGAAATCGAATGGAACGCCGCAAGTACGGCCGGCAAATTCCCACTGACTCTCCGGCGGCGGTGCGTTGATGATATCGCCCTTGGGAAGTACCGGCATCAAGGGCCACCTCGGAACTGCCTGCCCGTCCACGGGGAGTTTACGCGGACGTATATATTCGTGTGTCCTTCGGGCTGGCACGCTCATGCACCACAGACGACAGCGCGGACCGGCCCGACTTCCCGCTACTTATGTAGAATTGTTCGATGCCAGAGATTAACGCGAACCCAGCATTTCGAGTGAACCTGGGAGCCGATTCCCCGTACAGCTTCCTAGAAAAGGAATCATGAGGACAGTCAGCTACCTTAGCTACCGCATCCACGAGCATCAACGCGTTCAAGCGAACGACACTATGATGGGCCTGCTCGTGGGATCCAAGTTGGCAGCTGCGACTCTAGAGCTGACGGCTGGGTCCGCGGTCACGCTATCAAAGATGTTTCCGACAGTTGAACACGTCCGCAGGTTCGATCACCTGACAGACAAGGCTCGCGCCGTCTTGTCCGACGCTGAGCCCTTGCTGGGTATTATGGCGGTCCCCTTCGTGATAGGACTCCATGAGGACCTAGTTGTCGGGATGTTGAAGCTGATAAACGCGGAGCCCAACACACGGGTGCCGGATCTCAGCAACGCCAAGGCAAGCAATATGCACTCGAAGTTTGAACGAGCGACTGGCGCACGGTTCCCCGGCGAGGTTACGGAACTGTTCCACCTAATTCGCATAATGCGGAACGCGCACATTCACAACGGAGGACGCGCGAATACGGCCCTTCAGAACCAAGTCTCAGGCCTATCCGCCCCTGCCATCGCCATGTGGAAGCAAATCACGGGCGAAGCGGCACCGCACTTCACAGTCGGAAACGAAGTCCGTCTGGGCTTACCTGAGCTTATCTGCTGCCTTGCAGTGACCAAACGTCTTGCCGATGCAGCAAACATCGTTCTGCAAACGACCCTGCGACGAGGGAGGTGGCTTGAGATGTTGAAGGCGGATTGGATAGCGTCAAACCCCCCGAAGGGCAATCCTCAGCAACGCCTCAAGAACCTCACCGGATACGCGCGTATGTACTATGCACCCCTCCGCTTCACAAAGGCAGAAATACAGGCAGTCATATAAACAAAAGTGCGGCCCGGACATGCGGGCCGCACTTTAATTGTTATCAACAGTATCCAATTTAAAGCGAGGGCTTTACCACTGACCCAAGTCACATGGACTCTGGCCATTTAAGCTACGAGACGAACTCGCGCGGGACTCGAACCCGGATCTCCCCGTTCCGCGGAACGATCGATCGTGAATCGACGGCATCCTTAGTGCTCGCTCCCAACAGGTCTAAAAATTCTACCACACTGGCGAAGTCTTGGACGCTGAAGTTGGCAGGGACAGTCCCGAATTACTTGTTCGGGGCGGTCCGCGCTTTCCGACCTACGACAACTTGAGTGGTCACGGCATGCAGGAGCCATCCAGTGACACCCTGGCTCTAGCTGGCGCCCTATGGTCGCTGCTGGCGTCCCGCTGGTGGCGGATTCGTCCCCCAAAGTCAAAAGTGAGGCCCTGGACGGACACAGGAAAGCAGAGGGTTTGCCCGCAGTCCGACACACGTCCCTGGTCCCGGGCGGCAGGCTGAGACTGGCTACTCTAAATTGGGGTTCCTTTGCGCTTCTGCAGCGCTATGGAGCTTACGCTCCGGTGCGGCGGCAGTCGCCGACAAGAATTCGGAAATTGAAGATCCGAGTACAGCCCTGTGAGACATCCTGTCGGCGAAACGGACTACATTCCAGCGCGTCAAATGCAGCGTGAGCATGTGCGTCTCACAATGTCGTGGTTGACGACTCAGGCAGACGAGTGCAGAAACTGCGAGTTTCTCGTGACGCTACCCGACACTTGCGGTTTGCAGGTGGGTGAGATTACAGCCCTCACCCACCATGATCTGGAGCTAAACCCCCAAGCCTGCCATAGCGGTTCGCAGGACTTGCTCAGAAGCAGGGGACCAACGTGTCCCAGGCCTAGCCAAAGGCGGCACGAGCAGGATTGTGCCTTTCCCGGCGGTTGGGCGCATCTGAAATCGCGTGCCAAGTTGTAGTTTCCATCTCGAAGTCGCTTTGGTGACGGGTGCGGGTCCGCACTGACTAACTTCCCTGGAGACGAAGTCGCTACGCACCAGCCGGTGCTCGTGCGGCCGCAGATGATCCGACTTTCCCGAGGCCGCCCGTCCAGGACCTCCAACACCCGGCCATACGCTTTGCAATCAGTCTGGGGAAGGTAGTAAGCGTCCAGCGGATTGCTGGCCACGCGAGCGCGGCAAAGCCTTTGTACGGTGGCCTGTCCGACCACGAGATGGATCACAGCGCGGGATAGCTAAACAGTGCGCTAGCAGGGCCCCACTAGAGCTGACCCGCTACTTCTCCGTCGCCTCAGCCGTGTCCTTCTCTCATGTTTTCTTCCTTTGAAATGCAGTTCCTGCGTTTCACTCGTAATGAAAAGGTCATCAGTTCGATTCTGATAGGAAGCTCGGACACGGCGAAGGCCCCCAGGAGTTCCTGGGGGCCTTCGCCGTTCCCTGACCCTTCGGTCAGGGCAGGACGGGACCGGTCGGTCGGATCACCGATCAGGCGAAGTCGGATACCGCCGGGTCGGGACCGATGCGGCCTTCGGCGCCGCGGTCCAGGCTGCTCAGCGCCGTGATGTCCTCGTCATCCAGCGTCACATCCAGCGCCGCGAGGTTCTCCACGATCCGGCTCTGCGTGACGGACTTGGGGATGACGACGTTGCCGATGGCCAGGTGCCAGGCGATGACGACCTGGGCCGGAGTGGCGCCGTGCTTCTCGGCGATGCGGACCACCTCGGGGTCGCTCAGCAGCTCGCCGCCCTGACCCAGCGGGGACCAGGCCTGGGTGAGAATGCCCTTGCCCGCGTTGTACTCGCGCAGTGCGGACTGATTGAAGTACGGGTGCAGTTCGATCTGGTGGATCGCGGGCACCACGCCCGTGGCCTCGATGAGCTCATCGATGGCCTCAGCGGTGAAGTTGCAGACGCCGATGGACGTCACGTGGCCGCGCTTCTGCAGCTCGACCAGGGCCTTCCAGGTGTCCACGTAGGTGCCGCGCTGCGGCTGCAGCCAGTGGATCAGGTACAGATCGAGGTGATCCAGGCCGAGGCGGTCCAGGGACTCCTCGAAGGCCGCGAGGGTCTTCTCGTAGCCCTGGTCGGAGTTCCACAGCTTGGTGGTGATGAAGAGGTCCTTGGGGTCCAGGCCGGACGCCGCGATCGCGCGGCCCACTCCCGCCTCGTTGCCGTAGATCTTGGCGGTGTCGATGTGGCGGTAACCGGCGTCGAAGGCCTGGCCGACCACGGTCTCCGCGACGTCGTCGGCCACCTGCCACACGCCGTAGCCGAGCTGGGGGATGGTGTTGCCATCGTTGAAAGTGAGATCTGGGTTTGCGCTCATGGCGCCATCCTTCCAAAGGAAGCTGTCACGCCACCAGACACAAAGCTCCCGGTTCTCTGTCAGCGAATCCGGGAATAGATCCGGTCACCGCCCGGATTGCTCAGCTTCGGAGATCAGAGAGCCGACGACGACGGCCCGCCGCCGCACGCTGTCCACATCGGTGGTGCCGAGCCGGGCCATCGTGGCCGCCTGGGCGGCGGTCGCCAGGTCGTTGCCGGCCCGGGAGAGCAGACGGTGCAAGGGGGCCAGCTCCGGCGGGATGTCCAGGCCGTCGCTCGGGGTGCTCCGCTGTGCCTCCACGCAGATCGCGCGGACCCGTGGGAGCAGCGCGGCCAGTTCGTCGGCGATGGGCAGCAGTTCCGCGTAGAGGGCGTCGTCGCTCACGCCGTCGAGCACCTGATGGAAGCGGTCGAGGCCGCGCCGGAAACGGTCGTGGGCACGCCGCCACAGGCCCTTGCCCAGTTCCGCGTCGTCACGACGGGCCTGCCTCAGTTCACTGAAGAGACCCATGGGTCAGAGGTACTGGCCGAGGCCGGAGTCGGGTTCCTCGGGCCCGGCGTGCCGCGGGTTCTGCTGGGGTCGAGCCGGGGCCCGTTGCAGCTCGCCGTTGGCCCCGATCACCACGCCAGGTGCCACCATGGTGCCGGGCGGGAGCTGCCGGAGCTGAGCGGCCATCTGTTCCCGGGCGGTCTGCTGGGCGGCGATCGCGGTCTGGATGCCGTGGAAGAGGCCTTCGAGCCAGCCGACGAGTTGGGCCTGAGCGACCCGCAGTTCCGCATCCGATGGCGCGGAATCCTCCGGGAACGGCAGCGAGATCCGTTCCAGTTCCTCCACGAGTTCCGGGGCCAGCCCGTCCTCGAGCTCCTTGATGGACCGTTCGTGGATCTCCGCCAGGCGCCCGCGGGCCGCGTCATCCAGCGGGGCCGCCTTCACTTCCTCCAGGAGCTGCCGGATCATCGTGCCGATCCGCATGACCTTGGCCGGCTCATCCACGAGCTCGAGCATGTTGCGGGGGCGGCGGTCCCCCTCGCCGCCGGGTCCCTGCTGCGCGCGGGGCTCCTGCGACCGGGGCTCCTGAGTGTCCCCCGGACCGTCGACCGGAGTCCCCTCGACGGGACGCCCCTCCACGGGACCCTCCTGCCCGGCCGCCCCTGCGGATTCCTGTGGCTTCGGCTCCTCACTCATGGCCCCATACTCTCACGGGCTCAGCAGCACCGGCCCTGTGGATTCCGGTCCTGCCGATCGGTGCGGTCCCGCCAGAACTCCGCCTCACTCAGGGGCTCGTGACCGGGATGACGGGCCGCGTGGAACTCCAGGTACTTCTCGTACGCGTCGGCTCCCAGAACCCCCCGGATCCCTCGCTTCAATGACTCCGCGCCGCGGGCCAGACGCTCCCACGGTGACGCGGGCCGGCCCGGACGCACCCCCTGCGGCGTGGCCGGCGGCGGCGCGGCCGGCGGCAGCGGCTCCTCCGACGACGGCGGGACGGCCGCCGTCGTCGGGCTCTTGCGGTTCATCAGTGGTGCCCCGCGTCCGCGAGGCGCTCCGACGCCGGCACCTCCGCCCACTCCGCGGCGAGTTCGCGCTCGGCGGCGGTGGGGATCAGGCCCGCGGGCGCGAAGACCTTCGACGGCACGAACGGGTCCTCGTGATCCGTGACGGTCTCCCCGGCCCGGTGCGCCCGGAAGGCCCGGACAGTGGCGATCAGCGCGGTGACGATGACGATGATCGCGAGGACCACGAACACCACGGACAGGATGCCCTGGATCATGGTGTTGCGGACCACGGCCTCCATGGCGGCCACGGTCTTCGCGGTGCCGAACGACGTCTTGCCGTCCGCGAGCGCCTTGCTGAAGGCGGCGTTGTTCGCGAAGTACCCGACGGCCGGGACGGTCGAGAAGATCTTCTGGAAGCTGGCGGTGATGGTGACCACCGCGGTGAAAGCCAGCGGCAGCGCCACCATCCAGAGCGCTCCGAAGCGGCCCTTCTTCGCGACGATCGCCAGGCAGACGGCCAGGGCGATCGCGGCCAGCAACTGGTTCGCGATGCCGAAGAGCGGGAACAGGGTGTTGATCCCGCCCAGCGGACCCGTGACGCCCATGATCAGGACCGCGCCCCAGGCCGCGACCATGACGGCCGTGCAGAGCCACGCTCCCGGGCGCCAGGAGGCATCCTTGAACTTCGGCACGAAGTTGCCGATCGAATCCTGCAGCATGAAGCGGGCCACGCGCGTTCCGGCGTCGACGGCCGTGAGGATGAACAGGGCCTCGAACATGATGGCGAAGTGGTACCAGAAGGCCGCCATCCCCGGACCCCCGATGAACTGCTGCATGATGTGCGCCAGGCCGACCGCGAGGGTGGGCGCGCCACCCGAGCGGGAGATGATCGTCTGCTCCCCCACGGCCGCGGCCGCGTCCTTCAGCTCCGCCGGGGTCACGTTCACCCCGGCGAGGCCGAGCGAGTTCACCCACTGCGCGGCCTGCTCCACGGTGCCGCCGGTGAGGGCCAGCGGGGCGTTCATGACGAAGTAGAGGCCACGGTCGATCGAGACGGCCGCCACCAGTGCCATGATCGCCACGAAGGACTCCATGAGCATGCCGCCGTAACCGATGTACCGGGTCTGGCGCTCCTTCTCGATCAGCTTGGGCGTAGTGCCGGAGGCGATTAATGCGTGGAACCCCGACAAGGCGCCGCACGCGATCGTGACGAAGAGGAACGGGAACAGCGCACCGGAGAACACCGGCCCGTTGTCCCGGCCCGCGAATTCGCTGAAGGCGGGGACGTTGATCTCGGGGCGGACCACCACGATCGCGACGGCCAGCAGCCCGATCACGCCGATCTTCATAAAGGTGGACAGATAGTCCCGCGGGGCCAGGAGCAACCAGACCGGAAGGATCGCGGCGACGAAACCGTAGACGATGATCCCCCAGGCGATGGTGCTCTTGTCCAGGTGGAAGAACGCCGCGCCCCACTCGGTGTGGGCGACCCAGCCGCCTCCGATGATCGCGGCCATCAGGAGGACGAAGCCGATGATGGAGATCTCCAGGACCTTACCGGGCCGGATGAACCGCAGGTAGACGCCCATGAAGAGGGCGATCGGGATGGTCATGGCCACGCTGAACACACCCCAGGGGCTCTCGCCGAGAGCGTTGACCACCACGAGCGCCAGGATGGCGACGATGATCGCCATGATGAGCAGCGTCGCCAGCAGGGCCGCGGTGCCGCCCACCACGCCGAGCTCCTCGCGGGCCATCTGCCCGAGCGACCGGCCGCCGCGCCGCATCGAGAAGAACAGCACCAGGTAGTCCTGGACCGCTCCCGCGAGCACGACGCCCACGATGATCCAGATCGTCCCCGGGAGATAGCCCATCTGGGCGGCGATGACGGGGCCCACCAGGGGACCGGCGCCCGCGATCGCGGCGAAGTGATGGCCGAACAGGACGTTCCGGTCCGTGCGGACGTGGTCCTTGCCGTCGGCTTTGTACTCGGCCGGGGTGGCCCTTCGGTCATCCGGCCGGATCAGCTTCCTCTCCAGGTACTTGGAGTAGAAGCGGTACGCGATCAGATAGGTGCAGACCGCGGCGAACACGAACCAGATCGCGTTGACCGTCTCCCCACGGACGAGCGCGAGCATGACCCACGCCAGACCGCCGAGCAGGGCGATGGCCGCCCAGAGCGCGATCCGCGCGGGGGTCCAGCGCCGGGATTCGGCGTCGAGTCTCTCCGGTGCGACGGCGGCGGGCGGCAGAGTGCCGCCCCGCTCTCCCGTGCTGCGTGTACCGCTCATGGGGGCCTCCTGGGTGCATACGTCAGCGGATGCGACCGTGCAATGCTGCAGCGGTCCCACTAGGCACCCTAGTTCAGAGACACGTCACATGGTCAACAGGATTTTCCCTGTGTGCTGACCGGAATCGAAGTACCGGTGGGCTTCGGCCACCTCGGCGAGCGGGAACGTCCGCGCGACCAGCGGGCGGACCGAGCCGTCGGCGATCAGCGGCCAGACCACGTCCCGGACGGCGTCCATGATGGCGGTCTTCTCCTCAACGGGCCGAGCCCGCAGCGTGGTGCCGATGACGGCGGCGCGCTTGCTCAGGAGCACGCCCAGATCGAGTTCCCCGCGGGCACCGCCCTGCAGGCCGATCACCACCAGCCTGCCGTGCACCTCCAGCGCGTCCAGATTGGCGGACAGGTACTTGGCGCCCACGACGTCGAGGATGACGTCCGCGCCATGCCCGCCGTTGGCTTCCCGAAGGGCCTCCGGGAAGCTCTGCGTCTTATAGTCGATCGCGATGTCGGCGCCGAGGAAGCCCCGTGCCGTGGCGACTTTCTCCGGGCTGCCCGCCGTCGTGGCCACGACCGAGCCGAGGGCCTTGGCGAGCTGGATGGCGAAGGCGCCGATCCCGCCCGTGGCACCGTGGATGAGGACGGTCTCCCCCGCCTGCAGGCCGGCCGTCATGTAGAGATTGGAGTACACGGTGGCCACCACCTCGGGCAGGCCCGCGGCGGTCACCAGGTCGACGCCCTCCGGGATCCGGATCACCTGCCCGGCCGGCACGGCGACCTTCGAGGCGTAGCCGCCACCGGAGAGCAGGGCCACCACTTTCTCCCCCACGGCGAACGGGCGGGAGACGTCGGGACCGAAGCCCGCGATCCGGCCGGAGACCTCCAGACCGGGGATGTCGGAGGCGCCGGGCGGCGGCGGGTAGAACCCCCGGCGCTGCTGCACATCGGCCCGGTTCAGGCCTGCCGCGACGACGTCGATCAGGACTTCGCCCGGACCGGGCACCGGGTCCGGCGTTTCGGTCACCCGCAGGACTTCCGGGCCTCCCGGCTCGGTGATCTGGACGGCTCGCATGGTCTCCACTCTCCTCTGGACGCTCTGGCCCCCCGTCTATTGTGCACGGCGCCTCGTGTGCACGGCGCCCACTGTGAACGGCGCACGGGTGGTGGTGTCTCCGCAGGTCCTGCGCTCCTCCCTGTCCCCGGCGGCGCCGCGCACGTTTGGAGCGCGCGTCCGCGCTGTGAAACACTTTGATTTAGGGAAGGTTGTCCGAGCGGCCGAAGGAGCTGGTCTTGAAAACCAGTAGGCGGTAACCCCGTCTCATGGGTTCAAATCCCATACCTTCCGCGGACAAGGGCTCCGGGACCATCAGGTTCCGGGGCCCTTTTTCATGCCGTGCCACCGCTCATGGCCCGGACCGCCGGGAGTTCACCCACCGGTCGGCAGCGAACCGTTGAAGAATGTCGGACCCCGGCGTTAGCGTCATCACTATCAGGGCACACGGGCTCCGCCCACCCTGGTCCGCCGGCGCACGGCGGCACTTCCCTAGAAAGCGAGCGCATCATGACCACCCCTACTTTCGCTCCCGGTGATCCCTGCTGGGCCGACCTGATGACGGACGATGTGGAAGCGGCCCAGAAGTTCTATGGCGAACTCCTGGGCTGGACCTTCGAAAGCGGTGACGAGGAGAAGTACGGCGGTTACGTGACCGCGTCCAAGGACGGCCGCCGCGTGGCCGGCCTCATGGCCAAGCAGCCGGACCAGCAGGAGATGCCGAGCACCTGGGGCATCTACCTCAAGAGCGACGACGCCGAGGCCACCGCCGCGGCAATCACCGCGGCGGGCGGACAGGTCGTCGTGCCGCCCATGACGGTCCCGGAGATGGGCGTCATGGCGATCGCCGAGGATCCCTCCGGCGCCTTCGTCGGTGTGTGGGAGCCCCTTTCCCACGGCGGCTACTCCCTGGTCAACGAACCCGGCGCCGTCGGCTGGCACGAACTGGCCAGCCGGAACTACGCCGCCGCGGTGGACTTCTACCGCAAGGCCTTCGGCTGGGACATCTCCGTCATGGAGGACACCGAGGACTTCCGCTACAGCACCCTCGGCGAAGGCGATCAGGCTCGTGCCGGACTGTTCGACGCCGCGAAGTTCCTCCCCGAGGGAGTGCCGTCGAACTGGCTCATCTACCTCGTGGTGGACAACGCCGACGAGGCCGCCCGGAAGGTCACCGAGCTCGGAGGCCGCGTCCTGGAGGAGCCGCGGGACGATCCCCACGGCCGGCACGCGCGCGTCACCGATCCGTCCGGAGCGGTCTTCATGCTGCACCAGTCGCTGGTCTGAGACCGGCCAGGTCCTGTGCCGTCCCCGTCCCGACGGGCGGTGACGGCACAGGATTTTTTTCGCGCCGGATCTTGAAACAACAGTTTCTTTTCCCCGCAACCCGGAGTTAACTCTCTCTTGGTGGACTAGGCTACGGACCCCTCGCTTTCCTGCTGGCGGTCCGAGCTCTCAGTCCGCCACAGGACACCGGATCTCACCCGATCTCTGGACAGAAAGAACCCCATGACTCACTCGCTTGCGAAAGCAACCTTGGGGAGTGCCCTGACCGCCGCGTTGATCGCGGCCCCTTTGGCGACCGCGCCGGCCTTCGCGCTGGTCAACACGGTCGCCACACCGGGCACCTCCTCCGTCATCATCGATGAGGCTTATCTGAGTGGAGGCAGCGCAGGGGCTGCCTACCGCAACAAGTTCGTGGAGCTGTACAACTCCTCGGACGCACCCGTCTCGCTGGACGGCTGGTCACTCCAGTACCGTTCCGGCACCGGGACCGCCGCCCCCAACTCCGTGACCGCGCTCCGTGGGAACATCCCCGCCAAGGGGACGTTCCTCATCAAGGGCGGCAGCAACAACGCGGCCTCCACGGCGGCGGAGCTGCCCACCCCGGACCAGGACGCGCCGTCGTTCAACCCGTCCGGCACCACGGGCACCGTCATCCTCGCCCGCCAGGCCACGGCTCTCAGCGGTCTCGGCACCGGCAGCCAGGTCGAGCCGACCAACGTGGCCGACCTCCTCGGCTACGGCACGAGCAACACGTACGAGGTCAAGGCGGCCACGGCGCCGTCGTCGAACACCGACGTCAAGGCGCTCACCCGCAGCAACCACGCGGACAGCAACGACAACTCGGCCGATTTCAGCCTGAGCACCTCGATCACCCCGACGCCGTCGGGCGGGACGGGCGGTCCGGAACCGACGCCCACGCCCACGCCGACCCCCACCCCGACCCCGGGTGGCACCGCCACGATCGCCGAGATCCAGGGCACCGGCGCCACGAGCCCCCTCGTCGGCCAGAGCGTGACCACCAAGGGCAAGGTCACCGCCCGTTACGCCACGGGTGGCCTGAACGGCTACTACATCCAGACCCCGGGCACCGGCGGCGACCTCACCGAGGCCGGCCACCAGGCGTCCGACGCCGTGTTCGTCTACTCGCCCGCCACGGTCGGCTCGGTCGCGATCGGCGACTACGTGCAGGTCTCCGGCACCGTCAGCGAGTACTTCGGTCAGACCCAGGTGAACGTCACGGACGCCGCCTCGCTGACCAAGCTGACCGACGCGGCTCCCGAGGTCAAGGCCACGCACTTCGCCCTCCCGGCGAGCGAGACCTTCCGTGAGTCCCTCGAGGGCATGCTCCTCGCCCCGTCCGGCGATTACACGCTCTCCGACAACTTCTACGCCAACCAGTACGGCGAACTGACCCTCGCCAGCGGCAAGACCCCCGCGGTCCAGCCGAACGCGGTGGCTCCGTACGGCACGGCCGAGAACACGGCCGTGGCCGACGACAACCAGGCCCGCACCATCAAGCTGGATGACGGCGCCACCACGAACTTCCTCTCCAACGCCACCACCAAGGCGCTGCCGCTGCCCTACCTGACCACCAAGGACCCGGTCCGGGTGGGCGCTCCCGTGACGTTCAAGACCAACGTCATCCTGGGCTACGGCAACAACGCCTGGCGACTGGAGCCCCTGGAGCACCTCACCCCGGCGACCGCGGACACCGTGCAGCCGGTCTCCATCGGCAACACCCGAGCCGATGTGCCGAATGCTGTGGGCGGCAACCTCAAGCTCGCCTCGTTCAACGTCCTGAACTACTTCCCGACCACCGGTGACAGCCTCAGCGGCTGCCAGTACTACACCGACCGCGACGGCGCGCCGGTCACCGTCAAGGGCGGCTGCGACGCCCGTGGCGCCGCGACCGCTGAGCACTTCAAGCGCCAGCAGGACAAGATCGTCGCCGCGATCAACAGCTCCGGCGCCGATGTCGTGACCCTCATGGAGGTGGAGAACTCCGCCAAGTTCGGCAAGACTCGCGACGACGCGCTGGCCAAGCTGGTCACCGCCCTCAACGACGCCAAGCCGGGCACCTGGGACTACGTCCGCAGCCCGTCGGCTCTGCCGCCGCTGAGCGATGAAGACGTCATCCGCACCGCCTTCATCTACAAGAAGGCCGTGGCGGAGCCGGTGGGCGAATCCGTCATCCACAACGACACCACCGCCTTCGCGAGCGCCCGCAAGCCGCTCGCCCAGGTGTTCAAGCCCGTGGGCGGCACCCAGGCGCAGGAATTCATCGCCGTGGCCAACCACTTCAAGTCGAAGAGCTCCGCGGCCACCCCGGACGACACGGACAAGGGACAGGGCGCGTCCAACCTCGCCCGCGTCGCCCAGTCCAAGTCGCTGCTCGGCTTCGTGGACACCCTGACGAAGGACAAGGGCACCGACAAGGTCTTCCTGATCGGTGACTTCAACGCCTACAGCAAGGAAGACCCGCTGAACGTCCTCACCGACGCCGGCTACGTCGACCAGGACGGCAAGGCCAAGAACGCCGACGGATCCCAGAAGCACTCCTACGTGTTCAGCGGCCTGTCCGGTTCTCTGGACCACATCTTCGCCTCCCCGTCGGCGGAGAAGATGGTCAACGGCGCGGACATCTGGAACATCAACTCCGTGGAGTCCGTCGCCCTGGAGTACAGCCGCTGGAACTACAACGTGACCAGCTTCTACGCTCCGGACCAGTACCGCTCCAGCGACCACGATCCCGTGATCGTGGGCCTGAACACCACCCCCGCGCCCACCAGCGCGAAGGTGAACCTGCTCGGCGTGAACGACTTCCACGGCCGCATCGACAACAACACCGTCAACGTCGCGGGCACTCTGGAGAAGCTCCGCGCCGCCGCCACCCCGGGCAGCACCGCCTTCGTCTCCGCCGGTGACAACATCGGTGCCTCCCTCTTCGCCTCCTCCATGGCGAAGGACCAGCCCACCATCGACGTGCTCAACACGCTGGGCCTCACCGCCTCGGCCGTGGGCAACCACGAGTTCGACGGCGGCTGGGCCGATCTGCGTGACCGCGTGATCGCCGGGGGGAACAACGCGAAGTTCCCGTACCTGGGCGCGAACGTGTACAAGAAGGGCACACAGGAACCGGCACTGCCCGAATACGAGATCCTCGACCTCAACGGCGTGAAGGTGGCAGTGGTGGGCGCCGTGACCCAGGAGGTCCCCTCCCTGGTCACCCCGGGCGGCATCGCCGATCTCGACTTCGGTGACCCGGTCGACGCCGTGAACCGCGTGGCCACGAAGATCAAGGACGGCAAGCTCGCCGACGTGATCGTCGCCGAGTACCACGAGGGCGCCGGAGCCGGCACCCCGGACGGCGCGACCCTCCAGCAGGAGATTGCCGCCGGTGGGGCCTTCGCCAAGATCGTGACCGAGACCAGCCCGGCCGTCGGAGCCATCTTCACGGGCCACACTCACAAGGAGTACGCCTGGGACGGTCCCGTCCCCGGCCAGGACGGCAAGACCCGTCCCGTGGTCCAGACCGGCAGCTACGGCGCGAACATCGGCCAGATCGAGCTGACCGTGGACCTCGCCTCCAAGCAGGTCTCCGCGTACTCGGCCCGTAACGTCGCCCGCACCACGGACGCCGCCGCCGATCTCATCGCGGCCTACCCCCGCGTGAAGCAGGTGGACACGATCGTGAAGAAGGCACTCGCGGACGCCGCCGTCGTCGGCAATCAGCCGGTCGGCAAGGTGACCAAGGACATCACCACCGCCTTCACGAAGGACCCGACCACGGGCGCCCCGGTGCGTGACGACCGTTCCAGCGAGTCCACCCTGGGCAACCTGGTGGCCGACTCGCTGGTCGCCTCGCTCAAGGACCCGACCGTGGGTGGCGCCGAGATCGGCGTGGTCAACCCCGGCGGTCTGCGCAACGAGCTGTACTACGGCACGGACGGCACCATCACCTACGCCCAGGCCAACGCGGTGCTGCCGTTCGTGAACAACCTCTGGACCACGTCCCTCACGGGCGCCCAGTTCAAGACGCTCCTGGAGCAGCAGTGGCAGACCAACCCGGACGGCACCGTGCCGAGCCGCCCGTACCTGCAACTGGGTCTCTCCAAGAACATCAACTACACCTACGACGCCGCCCGCCCCGCGGGTGACCGCGTGACCTCCATCCAGGTCAACGGTCAGCCGCTGGATCCGGCCAAGTCCTACCGGATCGGGACGTTCAGCTTCCTGGCCACCGGTGGCGACAACTTCCGGATCTTCAAGGACGGCGCCAACACCCGTGACTCCGGCCTGGTGGACCGTGACGCCTGGATGGCCTTCCTCAAGGCCAACTCCCCGGTGTCCCCGGATTTCGCCCGTCGCAGCGTGGCCGTCGTGAACTCCACCCCGGCCAGCGTGAAGGCCGGGGAGAAGATCCAGGCCGCGGTGTCGAAGCTGGATCTCACCTCGCTGGGCAGCCCGGTGAACACCTCGCTCGAGGCCACGTTCACCGATGCCGCGGGCAAGGCCACCGCCCTGGGCGCCGTTCCGGTCTCGGGTGGCGCCGCCACCGTGAGCCTGGCCGTTCCGGCCGGCGCCGCGGCGGGTGCGGGTGTCCTGCAGCTGAAGGCCGCGGAGTCGGGCACGACGGTGAAGGTCAGCGTCACCGTCGCCAAGACCGAGGTGCCGCAGCCGGCCTGCACCAAGCCCGTTCCGCCGAAGCACTGGTGGGACGTGGCGGGCTGGGCCAAGTACGCCCTGGCGTGGATCGGTTACCTCACGTGCCTCGTGAAGGGCTGATCACCCCTCACCTGAGGTGACGACAAGGGCCGGTTCCGATCGCATTCCGCGATCGGAACCGGCCCTTGTCCTGTGCTTAGAACGCGCGCGGTGTTCAGAAGGTGCGCTGTGTTCAGAAGGTGCGCTGTGTTCAGAAGGTGCGCTGTGTTCAGAACGCGCTGAGGACGGCCCGGGCGATCTCGTCGGCGTCGCGCAGCGTGCGCTGACCGCTGCGGAACAGCTCCGTGGGCTCGCCGTCCGGTCCGCCCGAGAAGGCCTCCGCGGCGATCGCCACGCCCCACTGCACGGCGGAGAGCTGGAGGCTGAGCACGTGCAGATCTTCCTGGACCTCGCCGTTGCCCGCCACCGCACGGTACGGATGCGCCACGACGTCGAGACCGGATGCTTCCGTCGGGCCGCCTTCGGGCCGCATCATGAGTCGTGTGCGGACGAGACCGTCCTCCAGGAGCTGACGGAGCAGGGGGGACGCCGCGGCGGACACCCGGTTGGCCGGGGCCAGGGCCTCGACCAGCGTCCGGGCCCGGACCTCGCTTCCGTCCACCCACGGTGAGGAGGCCTGGAACAGGCCGGCCGCACGGTCCACGGTGAAGCGCGGTTCCGGCCCCACGAAGTGCACGACGCCGGCGCGGGCCAGCGCGGCCAGCTGCTCGATGCGCAGGGCCGGCGGGCCACTCGCGAGGCCTTCCACGAGCGACTCGAAGCGGCCCCGCAGTTCCGTCACCCAGGATTCCTCGGTGATGCCGCCGTCGGCCACCGCGTCCTTCAGCAGCGAACGGCCCGCGTGCAGGATAAGCACGGCGCTCTTGACCGGGTCTTTCTCCCCCGCGGCCGATCGGCGCACGTCCTCGTCGAGGGTGCGCACCACGGCGGCGTCGAACTCGGCGGCGGAATCGAAGCGCTGCAGCGCGAAGGGGGCCGCGAGCGCCCGCAGGTTCAGGCGCAGCCGCTCGGGAACGCATCGCTCGATCAGCGCCGTGACGGGGACCATCCAGTCCTCCGGGCTGTGCGCATGCGGGCGGAGCAGTTCCTCGAGCTGATCGAGGAACTCGGCCGCGTCCCGGATCGCGTTCGGATCGGAGGTGACCAGAGTGTCGTAGTAGGCCCAGAGCACATCACGCTGCAGCAGCGGCCACAGATCGTGACCGAAGCCGGGCTTCACGCCGGACCGCCGGAACCGTTGGACCGCGGACTCGGTGAGGTACCGGAGCTGGCGTTCCTTGGGGTAGTAGCTGGAGATCTGCGCCTTGGCCTTGTACGGACCGCCGCGGCGGCTCGCGGCGTGGATCACCGGCTCGTGGCCGCTCGGCAGGTAGCGGAGTCCGCCGTCGCGCCGTTCGAAGCGTCCGCCGCGCCCTTCGGTGAGCTGACCCATGACGTCGAAGAAGTTCAGGCCCATCCCGCGGACGAGGACGGGCTCGCCACCAGGCACGAGCGACCAGTCCACATCCGCCGGGCACGCCGGTGGGAAGTAGCTGAGTCCGAGGTCCTGCGCCGCGCGATACAGCTCTCGCTGCTCCGGGTTGAGCTGGGCGGGGACGTGACCGAGGGCCAGGACGACGCGGTCCGCGGCGATGCTTCCCTCCTGGAGGTCGACCACGAACCCGCGGTCACCGGTCCGCCGGACGGCGTGGGCCTCGGTCCGGTGGTGCACCGGATGGAAGCCCCCCAGGAGCGGGTCACTCTCGATCCGCGCGACGACGGCGGCGAGCGTCTCCTCGAGGTAGCGCCCGTAGAGCGCGCGGCTGGGGAAGGTGTCGGGCCCGAGCGCGAGCAACTCAGTCCGCTCGTCCTCGCTCAGCCGGTCCCGCCCGTCTATCTGGCCCGCGGCGACGGCGGCACGCCAGGTGTTAAAGCTGCCACCCGCCAGAGGCGCCGCCAGGTCCGGGTCTTCGGGGATGAGGGTGGGGAAGAAACTCTGGGTGTTCATGAGGAACAGCCGGGACTGGGCGGGCTGCCAGACGTGACCGGAGCCGAGGGGGTACGGGTCCACGAGGTGCACTTCGAGACGGGCGCCGACGTCGAGGGCGCCGTCTTCACGGCGGGCCTTCCAGTTGGCGGCCAGACGCTCCAGAACACTGCTGCCGCGCGGCCCAGCACCGATCACCACCACACGACGCACCGAATCCCCTGACATGGGACAAGCCTAATGGGCCGGGGGCTCCCGCGGACGGTTCCGCCCGGTCCGGGGCGGGGCCCCGGAAGGCGCCGCCGCAGGGCCGCGTGTGTCCTGCCGCGTCGACCCGGGGCGCTCCAACGCCAGTCCCTCTGTCTAGGATGAATCCATGACGGCACATGACGTGGTGGACGAGAACATCTGGCTGGAAGAGATCCATGGGGAGGGGCCGCTCGCCTGGGTGCGGGAGCAGAACGCCCGGACCGAGGAGGTCCTGGACGATGCCGAGTTCCATCAGCTCCAGGACCGCCTGCTCGAGGTCCTGGACTCGACGGATCGCATCCCGATGGTCGGCAAACGAGGCCGGTGGTATTACAACTTCTGGCGGGACGGCGAACACCCCAAGGGCCTGTGGCGGCGGACCACCTGGGAGAGCTACCTGACCGCCACGCCGGACTGGGACGTGCTGCTGGACCTCGACGCGCTGGCCTCCGAGGAAGGCGCCGAGTGGGTCTGGCACGGTGCCACGTTCCTCCGCCCGGCGCCGGGTGACGAGTGGCGTCACGCGATGATCGGCCTCTCCCCCGACGGCGGCGACGCGGTCACCTACCGCGAGTTCGACCTCGAGACCCGCGAGTTCCTGCCGGGCGGTTTCGTGCTGCCCACCGCGAAGGGCCATGTGAGCTGGGAGGACGAGAACACCCTCCTGGTGAGCACGACGGCGGAAGGCCGCCCCGCGACGCAGTCCTCCTACCCGCGGACGAGCGCCCGCTGGCGCCGGGGCACGCCGTTGTCGGACGCTGAGCAGCTCTTCGAGGTCCCGGACGACCACATGCTCGCCTCCGTCTCCTGGGATTCGACGCCCGGCTTCGAACGACTGGCCGCGGTGGACTACGTCGACTTCTTCAATGACGAGATCTCGCTGTGGCGGGACGGGGCCTGGGTCCGGATCGACAAGCCGGGCACCGTCAGCACCGCCTGGCACCACGAATGGATCCTCTTCCGGCCACGCGATCCCTGGACCGTGGGCGGCGCCGACTACGCCGCAGGCTCGCTCCTCGTGGCGCGCCTCGACGACTGGCTGGACGGCTCCCGTGAACTCACCGTCCTGTTCGAACCGGATTCCCGGACCTCGCTGCAGTCCTACAGCTGGACCCGGAACCACCTCCTCCTGAACCTGCTCGTGGACGTGTCCTCGCAGATCAGGGTCCTGACGCCCCCGTCTGCAGGCGCGAGCACGGACAACCACGGCGGCGACGCGGGCGAGGCCGCCGCCGGTGAGTGGCCCTCGGACCTCCTGGACGCCTGCCCGCCGCTGCACGACGTGAACGCCTACGCCGTCGATGACGAGGATGAGACGGACGGCGACGACTACTGGCTGGTGGCCACCGGCTTCCTCACGCCCACGACTCTGACGCGCGGCACTATCGGCGGCGATCACGCGGAGATCAAGCGCGCGCCGTCGTTCTTCCACGAGGACGACTACGCCGTCGAGCAGCACTTCGCCGTCTCCGCGGACGGCACGCGCGTCCCGTACTTCCAGGTGGCCCGCAAGGACCTCGTGCTGGACGGCACCAATGTCACCCAGCTGAGCGGCTACGGCGGATTCGAAGTGTCCCGGACCCCCGCGTACAGCGGCGTGGTGGGCCGGGCCTGGCTGGAGCGCGGCGGCGTCTACGTAGTGGCCAACATCCGTGGCGGCGGCGAATACGGCCCGTCCTGGCACACCGCCGCCCTGCAGGAGAAGCGCCACCGGGCGTATGAGGATTTCGCCGCCGTCGCGAAGGATCTGGTGAACCGCGACGTGACCTCGCCGCGGCTCCTCGGCTGCGCGGGCGGGTCCAACGGCGGCCTCCTGGTGGGCAACATGCTGACGCAGTACCCCGAGCTGTTCGGCGCGGTGTCCTGTGGCGTGCCGCTCCTGGACATGCGCCGCTACACGAAGCTGTCCGCGGGCGCCTCCTGGATCGCCGAGTACGGCGACCCCGAGGACCCCGAGCAGTGGGAGTTCATCAAGACGTTCTCGCCGTATCACCTGCTGCGCGACGCCGTCGACTACCCGCATTCCTTCATCTGGTCGAGCACCTCGGACGACCGCGTCGGGCCCGTCCAGGCCCGCAAGATGGCGGCGCGGATGCAGGCGATGGGTGTGCCGAACGTCTGGTACCACGAGACCATCGAGGGCGGCCATGCCGGCGCCTCCGACAACCGACAGGCCGCGGCGCTCCAGGCCCGCAACCAGCACTTCCTGTGGAAGGCGCTGACGGGTCAGCTGCCGGGCTGAGCGGCGGCCTGCTCCCCTCGCGAGATGCCAGTTGAGCACAGTGTTGAGCAGCCGAACTGTGCTCAACTGGCATCTCGCGAGGAGGGCCGCGTCGTTTTGCGTTGCGGCGGGCGCTTCGGTACTCTTGCATGGCTAGCAAATAGCGAGGAGACGTGCCAGAGCGGCCGAATGGACTTCACTGCTAATGAAGGGTCGGGGTTAAACTCGACCGGGGGTTCAAATCCCCCCGTCTCCGCCAATCGAGCCCCGGGAAACCGGGGCTCTTTTGTTTGCCCACTACCCAGCGCGCCCCGTCGAGTTCGGGGGTCCGTTCGGACTCGGCGGCTGCAGCCACCGAGTCCGGAACGGACCCCCGAACTCGACGGGGCGAGTCAGCCGAACTGCCCGGTCACCCGGACCGATCAGTCACCTGAACTGCCCAGTCACGCGAACTGGATGACGACGCCGCGCGCCCCCAGCGCGGGATCTTCCCCCAGCGCGTCAGCTGACACCGCCGGACGGCCTTCCAGCCACTCGGCGCTCTCGCACAGGGTCACGCTGAGAACGCCGCCGGAATCCTGGTCCCAGTCGAGGACGGTCACCCCACCAAGCGCCTGAACCTCCGCGACGGCCCGGGACAGGGGAATTCTGACGCTGCCGGCAGAACCGTCGAGAGTGATCAGGTGGAGCCGGCCGGACGTGCCGGCGTCGGCGGGCGTCTCGGTCAGCCACCACGTGGTCTCCCCGTCCTCCCAGCTCTCGGCGAGACCGTTGCCGGGAATCAGGCCCTCGGTCACAGCGCGGGTGCCGTACAGGGCCGGCCCGAATTCCTCGAGCCACGCCCCGATGACCTCGAGGGCCTCACGGATGGACGGCGGGATCGCGCCGGTGGGATCCGGCCCGACGCCCAGCAGGAGGTTTCCACCCCGGGCGACGACCTTGACCAGCATGTCGACCACCTCCCGGGGGTCTTTGGCCTGCTCGTCCGGGGAGAGAGACGTCCAGTTGTCCGAAAGGGTCACGCACGATTCCCAGGGGTAGGACGGGCGGTGATCCGGGATCCGCTGCTCCGGCGTGCGATAGTCCTCGTTCGGGCCGTGCACTTCCCGGTCGACCACGAGAATGCCGGGCTGGAGTTCCCTCGCCCGGGCGGCGATCCGGTCGATGTCGATGGGCTCGAACGGAGCGAAGACCCATCCGGCATCCAACCAGAGCACGTTGACGGGACCGTAGCCACTGAGGAGTTCCTCGATCTGGGCGTGGGTGAAGTCCACGAAGCTCTGCCAGCGCTCGGGTTCCGCGGCGGCGTCATAGTTATGGAAACGGTCCACGGTGGTGCCGTCCGGCGACCAGTAGCCCGGGTGGTTCCAGTCCGCCTTGGAGAAATACACGCCGGTCTCCAGGCCCTGAGAGCGGAAGGCCTCAAAGGTCTCGGCGAGGACGTCGCGGCCCAGCGGAACGTCCTCCGCGGTGACTTTGAAGTCCGAGTGGGCGGTGTCGAACATGTTGAAGCCGTCGTGGTGCTTGGACGTGAAAACGAGGTACTTCGCCCCCGCCGCACGGGCGAGCGCGGCCCAGTCCTCCGGGTCGTAGTCCTCCCCGGCGAAAGCCGTGCGGGCGGCCTTGTACTGCTCTTCCCAGGCATCGTCATCGCCCTGGAATCCGGGCGGCAGGAGCATCATCTCCTCGTCGCGGGACCGGCAGAGAGTCCAGCTGTCACCGAGGCCCTGGGAGGTGTAGATCCCCCAGTGCATGATGATGCCGAACTTGTGATCCTGCCAGTCCTCCAGACGGGCGCGGCTGAGGGGATCGGCCGGGAAGCTGTAACCGGGATCGTGCGCATCGACGACCGCACCGGCCGCCAGGCTGGGCTTGAGGGTGGGAAGGGACGGGTCGCTCTCATTGAGAGGAGATGAAGTGTGCTCAGTCACGATCACTATCCTTCCCCTTGAATCAGCTCCCGTCACCCCTTCGGGAGAATAAGTCGCCGATTTTCAGTTCCCTGCCGGCCAGCGAGCGTGACCCCACCACCCGGTGGCGCTCAGCCGGCGAGCGCGAGCACGAAAGGCAGCACCGCGCCGGCCCCGGCCTGCCGGAGCGACCGTCCGGCGACCACCACGGTCCACCGCGTGTCCACCGAGTCGTCCACCAGGAGGATCGTGGCACCCGGGTTCCCCGCCAGGAATTCCTCGATGCGCGGTGTCGGCCCGAAGCGATCCCAGACCTCGGCCAGTCGGTAGGCGCTGTTGCCGCGACGGCCCGCACCGCCCATCGAATGACGGACCCCGAGCGAGCCCAGGTACGGCATGCGTCCGATCTCCGCGAGACCTGTGGCGACGGATTCGATCAGCTGTTGGCGCCTCTGGGACGGCATGGAGACCACGGCGAGCGGGCGGTCCTGTCCGCTCCAGGGGTCGACGCCTCGGCCCTCCGGCCGGCCCCAGTCACGGAGCACGGCGACACAGGCCCGCAGCATGTCCTCCCGCACCGGGGCGTCCTCCGCGCTCTCGGCGAGCACCTCCCGCAACGGACCGCCCCACCCGAGATCACTCAACCGGGCAAGTGCCCTGCCCTCGGCCACGGCTTCCGCGGGCGGGATCTTGCCCTTCACCGGGACGCCCAGTCGGTCCATCCCGGTGGGCCACAGGGACCGGGTCTCGACCACGGCCCCCACCTTGTCCAGTTCCGCCGCGGCGGCGTTGAGGGCCTCCCGGCTGACCCCACTGGGGTACCAGGGCCCGGCGCAGTTGTCGCAGCGACCGCAGGCATGCGCGTCAGGGTCGTCGAGGACGGAGGTGATGAACTCCATCCGGCACCCTGCGGTCTCCTGGTAGATCACCATGAGGTCCTGTTCCTGCACCCGGGCCTCGGCGATGCGGGCGTACCGCTCGGCGTCGTAGAACCAGCCCTTGCCGGTGGACTGCCAGCCTCCCTGCACGCGCTCCACTGCCCCGTCCACGGCCAGGACCTTCAAGAGGAGCTCCAGCCGTGAGCGCCCGAGGTCGACTCGGGGTTCAAGAGCGGGACTGGACAACGGCTTAGGCGAGGTCTCCAGGGCGTCCAGCACCGCCATGGCTTTCTCCTGCTCCGGCATGGACGCCGTGGCGAAGTACTTCCAGATCTCGCGGTCCTCCGCACCTGGAAGCAGGAGGACATCGGCGTTGGCGCCGCCACGACCGGCACGGCCCACTTGCTGGTAGTACGCCACGGGAGAGCTGGGAGCACCGAGGTGGACCACGAAACCGAGATCCGGCTTGTCGAAGCCCATACCCAGCGCCGAGGTGGCCACGAGGGCCTTGACTTGATTGTCCTTCAGCCGTTGCTCCGCGAGCTCGCGCTCCGCAGTGTCCGTCTTCCCGCTGTAGGACAGCACCTCGTAGCCACGCTCGGACAGCATCCGTGCGGTCTCTTCCGCAGCGGAGACGGTGAGGGTGTAGATGATCCCACTGCCGGGCAGATCCTTGAGGTGCTCAGCGAGCCAGGCGAGACGCGCGGTGTTGTCCGGCAATTTGAGGACTCCCAGGCGCAGCGAATCACGCCCCAGGGTCCCGCGGATGGTGAGCACGTCCGTGCCGAGCTGCTCTTCGATGTCATGCACCACGCGCGAATTGGCGGTGGCCGTGGTGGCCAGGACCGGGACGTCGCCGGGCAGCTGCCGGATCAGATCCGCGATGCGCCGGTAGTCCGGACGGAAGTCATGGCCCCAGTCCGAGATGCAGTGTGCTTCATCCACCACCAGAAGGCCCGTGCGGCGGATCAGCTCGGGGAGCTCGCGTTCCCGGAACGCCGGGTTGACGAGCCGTTCCGGGGAGACGAGCAGGACATCCACCTCGTCCGCCGCGAGACGGGCCGAGACGTTCTCCCAATCGAGCTGGTTGGCGGAGTTGATCGCCACGGCCCTCACCCCGGCGCGCGCCGCGGCTTCGACCTGGTCCCTCATGAGGGCCAGCAACGGCGAGACGATCAGCGTAGGGCCCGCACCACGACGCCGCAGCAGCAGGGACGCCACGAAGTACACCGCGGATTTGCCCCAGCCGGTGCGCTGGACCACCAGGGCCCGGCGCGAGTGATCGACCAGCGCCTCGATGGCCTCGAACTGGCCGTCGTGGAACTCGGCATCCGGATTGTTCACCAGGTCCCTCAGAACCTGGACGGCCTCCTGGTAGCTCCTGCTCTGGGTGTGCACCGCGTTCGTCTCAGCCATGGTCCCCAGTATTCCGCACGGCCTCCCGGCCTGCGCCCCGGGTGGTCCCGTATGTGGACAAGGACACGTCGCGGGAACTCACAGCAGGCAGTGCCCGCGGCGGCACACCGGCACAGCGCCCGGCGCCTCGGACCACCCCTCCGCCTGATTCAGCCCCGCGAACTCCGCATGGCGCGGACGTGCTGCACGGCGGGATCCGCGACCAGCTCGGCGTAGCGCTCGGAGCCGAGCGGCACGAGGGCGACGCGGCCGTCGTCGTCGTGATGGATGCCCCAGCCGTAGCGCTTGGCCAGCGGCGAGGCCCGCAGGCAGGGCTGCCCCTTGGAGAAGAAGGCGGCGCGGGCGGCCGGCCAGTCCTCCGGAGGAATCCCGTTCCGCTCCGCGTGGATCCGGAAGAGCAGGTCGTCCGAGGTCAGCTGGTAAGGCGCCTCGTCGATCAATTCGAATTGGCGCTGGGCCACGGTCGGCTTCGCCCGGGCCGCGGGCACCTCCGCGGACACGACCGGGCAATCGTCGGCGACTTCGATGAAGGTGGTCCGGTAATTGGTGGTGTGGCCGTCCTCGGTCTTCATACGGCCATTGTGCCGCGTGGTCATCCACAGGAGAAGAAAAAATCTCAGGCGTCTACGTAAACTAAGCGAGTGACTGAACAGCAGCAGAGCATCGACCTTTCCCCGTCCTTCAAGGCGTACGACGTGCGTGGCCTGGTGGGCGAGACCATCACGGCCGAGATCGTGGAGGCCGTCGGCGCCGCCTTCGTCGATGTTCTGGGCCTCGCCGGACAGACCATCCTGGTGGGCGGGGACATGCGCCCGTCCTCCCCCGAGTTCGCGCAGAAGTTCGCCGAGGGCGCCGCGGCGCGCGGCGCCAACCCCCAGCTCCTGGGGCTCATCTCCACGGATGAGCTCTACTTCGCCTGCGGCGCTCTGGACGCGGCCGGCGCCACCTTCACCGCCAGCCACAACCCGGCGGCCTACAACGGCATCAAGATGGCCAAGGCCGGCGCGGTGCCGATCTCGTCGGAGACGGGCCTCGAGGAGATCCAGCACGCCGCCGAAGAATACCTGGCCGCCGGCGTGATCCCCTCGGTCGAAGCCACCGGCGTCATCACCCAGCGGGACGTCCTCAAGGACTACTCCGAGTACCTGCGCCAGCTGGTGGACCTCTCCGGGATCCGCCCGCTCAAGGTCGTGGTGGATGCGGGCAACGGCATGGCCGGCCTGACCACCCCCGCCGTCCTCGGTGCTGAGCTGCTGAGTCCGCTCCCGCTGGACATCACCCCTCTGTACTTCGAGCTGGACGGCACCTTCCCCAACCACCCGGCGAACCCGCTGGAACCGGAGAACCTGGTGGACCTGCAGAAGGCCGTGATCGAGCACGGCGCTGACATCGGCCTGGCCTTCGACGGCGACGCCGACCGCTGCTTCGTCGTCGACGAGAAGGGCGAGCCGGTCTCCCCCTCCGCCATCACGGGCATGGTCGCCCGCCGCGAGATCGCCCGCGCCAAGGCCCTGGGCGAAGAGACCCCGGTGATCATCCACAACCTGCTCACCTCCCTCGCGGTGCCGGAACTGATCGAGCACGACGGCGGCCGCGCCGTCCGCACGCGCGTGGGCCACTCCTTCATCAAGGCCGTCATGGCCGAAGAAGGCGCCGTGTTCGGCGGCGAGCACTCCGCGCACTTCTACTTCCGCGACTTCTTCAATGCCGACACCGGCATGCTGGCCGCCATGCACGTTCTGGCGGCACTCGGCGAACAGGACGGCCCGCTGTCCGACCTGGCCCGTGAGTACGAGCCGTACGTCTCCTCCGGGGAGATCAACTCGGAGATCGAGGACAAGGCCGGCGCCGTCGCACGGGTCCGCGCCGACTTCGAGGGCGAGGGCGTCACCGAGGACACCATGGACGGCAGCACGTTCAGCGCCGCCGACGGTTCCTGGTGGTTCAACCTGCGCCCGTCGAACACGGAGCCGTTCCTGCGCCTGAACGCCGAGGCGAAGGATGCCGAGACCATGGCGAAGGTCCGGGATCGCGTCCTGGCGCTCGTCCGCCGCTGACCCCGGGCCGCGGTCCAGCACTGCGCCGCGGCACCGGACGACAAGCTCGCGAGTGGGGCCCGGAAACGGGCCCCACTCGCATGTCAGCCGGTCGTCACAAACCCCACGTCTGATATCCCGGACAGTGTCACCCGTCACAAGGCCTCCCGCGTCGCCCGCGTGCGATGTCCTGGTGTGAGAGCTTTCACGGCCCACACGTTCAAAGGAGATCGTGCCCATGACTTCATCCCGTAACGAACTGCGACGAGGCCTCAACGCCCGCCACATCCGCTTCATCGCCCTCGGTTCCGCGATCGGCACCGGCCTGTTCTACGGTTCCTCCGCGGCCATCCAGACCGCCGGCCCGGCCGTCCTCTTCGCCTATCTGGTGGGCGGCGCCGTCGTCTTCATGGTGATGCGTGCCCTCGGCGAGATGGCGGTCCGGCACCCCGTCGCCGGCTCGTTCGGCCAGTACGCCTCCCGGTATCTCGGCCCGTATTCCGGCTTCCTGACAGGGTGGACCTACGTCTTCGAGATGTTCGTGGTCGCTCTGGCCGACGTCACGGCCTTCGGGGTGTACATGGGATTCTGGTTCCCGAACGTCGAACGATGGGTCTGGATCCTGTCGGCCGTCTTCATCATCGCGGCCGTCAACCTGGTGAGCGTCAAGGTGTTCGGTGAGCTGGAGTTCTGGTTCTCCATCATCAAGATCACGGCCATCATCGCGATGATCGTGGGCGGCGTCGCCATCATCCTCTTCGGCCTGAACAACCAGCACGAGAACGCGGCCGGTCTGCACAATCTCTGGGACCACGGCGGTTTGACCCCCAACGGTCTCTGGGGCCTGCTCAGCTCGTTCACCATCGTCATGTTCGCCTTCGGCGGCACCGAGGTCATCGGCATCACCGCGGGCGAGGCCCAGGACCCGAAGAAGGTCATCCCCAAGGCCATCAACTCGGTGCCCGTGCGCATCCTCTTCTTCTACATCCTGACACTCGGCATCATCATGACCCTG
Source organism: Arthrobacter sp. RCC_34 (assembly GCF_041360795.1). Classification (NCBI taxonomy): domain Bacteria; kingdom Bacillati; phylum Actinomycetota; class Actinomycetes; order Micrococcales; family Micrococcaceae; genus Arthrobacter; species Arthrobacter sp. RCC_34. The sequence goes on from NZ_JBFUPW010000004.1 coordinate 60,718, forward strand.
CAGCCGTGGAACACCATCAACGGCGAGGCGAGCCCCTTCGTCTCCATCTTCAGCTCGCTCGGACTGACGGGCGCCGCGCACGTCCTCAACGCCGTCGTCATCACGTCCGCCCTCTCCGCCATCAACGCCGACATCTTCGGCGCGGGCCGCATGCTGCACGGCCTGGCGCAGCAGGGCCAGGCCCCGAAGGCCTTCATGAAGACCAGCAAGAGCGGGGTGCCGTTCCTCACGGTCCTCGCGATGGTCGCGTCGCTCCTGCTGGGCGTGCTGCTGAACATCTGGTTCCACGACCAGATCTTCTTCCTGATCGCCGCCCTGGCCACGTTCGCCACCGTGGTGGTGTGGCTCGTCATCCTCCTCTCCCACGTCCGGATGAAGGCGGAGATCACGCGGGACGGCAAGCTCCCGTCCGAGTTCCCGGTCCCCCTGTGGCCGATGGGCAGCTACCTGGCCATCGGGTTCATCGTGTTCGTGATCGTCATGATCGGCGTCCTGCCGGACTCCCGGCCAGCCCTCCTGATCGGCGCTCTCTGGATCGCGATCCTGACCGCGGTGTACTTCCTCTTCATCAAGGGCTCCGGCCGCACCCGGATCGAACTGGTCGATGAGACCGGCATGCTCCCGGTCGTCGATCCCGCCGAGGACACGAGCACCCCGGTCGCGGTGCGCAGCGCGCCCTGACACGCCCCGGCCGTCCGGACCCCGACCGACCCGGCCTCGGCCCCGAAGCCCTCCCACGCGAGCCGCGCGGGAGGGCTTCGGCGTCGTCCCCCCTCTTCTCCTGGAGCCCGGGTCCGTGATGCCATGGACCCATGACCTTCACCACAGCCCACATGTCCGTATCCCTGGACGGCTTCGTCGCCGGTCCGGATCAGAGTCTGGAGAACCCGCTCGGCAAGGGCGGCCCCCTGCTGCATCGCTGGCACATGGGGCCGGAAGAGGAACGCCACGAGGTCGACGCCGACTGGACCGCGCGCCTGCTCCGCCCCCGGGGCGCCTACGTCATGGGCCGGAACATGTTCGGCCCCGTCCGCGGGTCCTGGGACACGATGCCGGACTGGCGCGGCTGGTGGGGCGAGGAACCGCCGTATCACGCACCCGTGTTCGTACTGACCCACCACGAGCACGACCCGATCGAGATGGAGGGCGGCACCACCTTCCACTTCGTCACGGAAGGCTTCGCCCGCGCCCTGGAACTCGCACGCGAAGCCGGCGACGGCGACGTCGACATCGCGGGTGGCGCTTCGGCCGTGCGGCAGGCGCTCGAGGCCGGGGAGCTGGACGAACTCACGCTGGACATCGCGCCCGTGGTGCTCGGCGCGGGTGAGTCGATCTTCCCGCAGGACTCCTCCGGCTACCGCCTGGAGATCGTCGAGACGGCCGGTTCGCCCCTCACGACCCACGTCCGGTACCGCGTGGTGCGCCAGGCCTGATCCTCACCGCGAGGCCAGTGCGCCGAGCGGGCGTCCGCCCGACGATCCGCTACAGCGTGGCGGCCTCGGCGTCGTCGTACGCGTCACGGGCGGCGAGGATCTGTCCCGCGTGCGCTTCGGCCCAGATGCGCACGGCGTCCAGCGGACCCAGCAGGCCCTCCCCGAGGGGCGTGAGCCGGTACTCGACCCGGACGGGCACCTCGGCGAAGACCTCACGGTCCACCAGGCCGTCCCGCTCCAGGGCTCGGAGGGACTGGGTCAGGACTTTGGGGCTGACTCCGTCGACGGTCTGCCGGATCTCCCCGAAACGACGCGCTCCGTCCTTGAGGGCCTGGAAGATGAGCGGGGTCCACTTGTCCCCGATGCGCTGCAGGACCAGGCGCGAGGGGCAGTTTTGGTCCATGACGTCGAAGGGCAAAGTATCCATGAGGTAACTATATGACGTTGAAGTACTTGCTTTCCAATGGATACTGTTGATTCATCAAGCAGCACGCCAGCTACAGAAATGAGGACATCATGAAGATCGCCGTCTACGGTGCCACCGGAATGGTCGGAAGCCAGATCGTCAACGAGGCTCTCAGCCGCGGCCACGAGGTCACCGCCGTGACCCGCCAGGGCCTCGACGTCGAGGGCGCCACCGCCGTCGCCGCCGAGTTCAGCGACACCGCGACCCTGGAGCGCCTCGCCCAGGAGAACGACGTCGTCGTCATCTCCATCCCCACCCCGCGCAACGGCGACTCTCACGAGCCCATCCTGCAGGCGCACCGCGATCTCATCGCCGCCCAGCCGGACGCCCGTGTCTACGTGGTCGGCGGCGCCGGTTCCCTCATGGCCGACGCGACCACCCGCCTGGTCGACGCCATGGGCTTCCCGGAGGCCTACCGCGCCGAGGCCCAGAGCTTCACCACCATCCTCGGCCTGTACGAAGCCGCACCGGAGGGCCTGGACTGGACCATGCAGTCCCCCGCCCCCGAGATCGCCCCGGGCGAGCGCACCGGCAAGTACCACGTGGAGGGCGATTCCATCGCCGGCCCGTTCATCTCGACGCAGGACTTCGCTGTCGCCGCTCTCGATGAGATCGAGAACCCGCAGTTCCGCCGCGCGCGTTTCAACGCCGCCAACTGAGTCCACGCCCCTGCACGCCCCGCGAGGGAACAGCTGAGGCCCCTTCCCGCCCTGGGAAGGGGCCTCAGCTGTTCCCTCGCGGGGCGTGCAGGACCTCGGGCAGGACGAAACGGTCCTCCAGGAGCTCGATCCGCCACGCGCCGCAGTCCTCGCACCGCTCGTAGAGGACCACCCCTTCGGACGAGGAGTGCCGGGACCGGACGGCCCAGAGATGGTCGTGGGTCTCGGCCTGCACGGCCGGTTGAAGCGCTGTACTGGTGTCCATGGATCCAGCCTGATGTAATGGCCTTATGCATCTCAACCCTTACGGAGAGTATGCCGTCCTCCTGGCCGCCTCCCTCGCCAACGACTGGCCGGCCGACCGCGATGGCATCGTGTCCCGCACACGTGACTTCGGGATGACCATGGAGTTCCCCGAGGAGCCCGGGGACCACGCCAGGCTCAGAGTCGCCCTGGACGAGTGGCTCGAGGTGGTGGACGCGGCCGACGGCTCCGGACGGGCGAGGCTCCTCAACCGGATCATGGCGGACGAAGCGGCTTACCCCCATCTCACGGACCACGACGGCGAGGGCTGGCATCTCCACTACCGCGACGACGACAAGGGCCTCCCGAGCACCCTGAGAGCCGTCTTCGCGGTCGGCACCGCCCTGCACCTCACGACGCGCGGCATGCACCGGCTGTCCCGCTGCGCCGCAGGGGTGGGCCTTGACGGGGAGTGCCGGAACGTCGTCGTCGACGTCTCGCGCAACGGCACCCAGAAGTACTGCTCGGTGCGCTGCGCGAACCGCGCGGCGGTCCGCCGGCACCGCGCCGCCCGCCGCTGATTCAGGCCGCAGACACCGCGAGGGAACAGTTCGTGCCCGCAAAATGTCATTTTGCGGGCACGAACTGTTCCCTCGCGGGGATGGCGGGGGCGGCAGGTGGCTAGAAGAGCTGCCGCCAGTTGGTCCGGGCCAGATCCAGCAATTCGTCGCCGCGGCCCGACATGACCGTGCGCAGCGCGTACAGCGCGAAGCCCTTCGCCTGTTCCAGCGAGACGGCGGGCGGCACGGAGAGTTCCTGCCGCGCGGTGACGACGTCGATCAGGGCCGGGCCGTCGTAGGCGAGGGCCTCCTGCACGGCGCCTTCCAGGTCCTCCGCGTTCTCCACGCGGATGCCCTTGATGCCCAGCGCCTCGGCCACGGCCGCGAAGTTCGGGTTGGAGAGCCCGGTGCCGAAGTTCACGAAGCCCGCGGCCTTCATCTCCAGCTCCACGAAGTTCAGCGAGGAGTTGTTGAAGACCACCAGTTTGACCGGGAGCTTGTTCTGCGTGAGCGTGATGAGCTCGCCCATCAGCATCGTCAGGCCGCCGTCGCCCGCGAGCGCCACGACCTGGCGCTCCGGCTCCAGGGCGGCGGCGCCGATCCCGTGGACCAGGGCGTTGGCCATGCTGCCGTGGTTGAACGAGCCGATCAGGCGCCGCTTCCCGTTCATCGTCAGGTACCTCGCGGCCCATACGACCGGCGAGCCGACGTCCGCGGTGAACACGGCGTCGTCGGCCGCGAGACGGTCCACGACCCGCGCCACGTACTGCGGGTGCAGCGGCTGGCCTTTCCGGGTGGGGCTCGCGAGTTCGTCGAGCTTCGCCCGGGTCTTCACGTAGTGCTTCCGTGCCGAGTCCAGGTGCGAGCGGTCCTTCTTACGCTCCAGCAGGGGCAGCAGCGCCTGGGCCGTGTCCTTGACCGTGCCCACCAGGCCGAGGTCCAGACGGGTCCGGCGGCCGAGCTGTTCACCCCGCACATCGACCTGGATCACCTTGGCGTGGTCCGGATAGAACTGCTGGTACGGGAAGTCGGTGCCGAGCATGAGCAGGGCGTCACAGTCCTCCATGGCGCGGTAGCCGGAGGCGAAGCCGAGAAGACCGGTCATGCCGACGTCGAAGGGGTTGTCGTATTCGATGAACTCCTTGCCGCGCAGCGCGTGCACGATCGGAGCGCCGAGCGCGTCCGCCAGAGCCACGACGTCCTCGTGGGCGCCCTGGACACCGGCGCCCGCGAGGATGGTGACCTTGGACGCGGAGTTCAGGATTCCCGCGGCTTCCCGCAGTTCCGTCTCGGACGGGACGATCCGCGGCTCGGTCTTCCGGATGAGGGAGACGGCCTCGCTCGCGGCCTGCGCCAGCGCGACGTCACCGGAGATCACGACCACCGCCACGCCCCGCTTCTCGATGGCGGTCCGCATGGCGATGTCCAGGATGCGCGGCATCTGCGAAGGATCGGTGACCTGCTCGGCGTAGACGCTGCACTCCCGGAAGACCTCCTGCGGGTGCGTCTCCTGGAAGTAGTTGGAACCGATCTCACTGGTGGGGATGTGGGCCGCGATCGCCAGGACCGGGACGCGGGACCGATTGGCGTCGTAGAGACCGTTGATGAGGTGCAGATTGCCGGGCCCGCAGGAGCCGGCGCACACGGCGAGTTCGCCCGTGAGCGCAGCCTCGGCTGCCGCCGCGAACGCCGCAGCCTCCTCGTGCCGGACGTGGACCCACTCGATCGAGGGCGTCTCGCGGAGCGCGTCGGTGAAGCCGTTCAGGGAGTCACCGGGGATGCCGTAGACGCGGTGGACGCCGTTGGCGGCAAGGGTGTCGACAATGTTCTTTGCGATGGTTGCCATGCTTCCGACCCTACGGCCCGGTAACGTCGCACGGAACCCCGGCCGGACGACTCGTTCCTCACAGTTCCCTGTGACGCGCTGGACACCGCACTCCGTGAGGCCGGGCGTGCGACGACGGCGGCCCGGCCACAGCCCGCAGGGGAACCAGCGCGGCGGGTCACCCCTGTCCGGCAGGCTCCGGGGCGCGGTCACCTCCGCGAGGCGGCACTGCCGCGATCCCGGCCGTCACCGGGGTCGCGGCAACCGCGTTCGCAGCGGCGGCTTCCGGCACTGCTGCCGTGGTCGGTGGGCCTGCCGCCGTCGTCGTTCGAATCCTCGTCCGGCCCCGCCGAAACTGCAGCGCCCCACCCGACTGCGAGACGGCCACCCCGGCGAGCAGGACAGCCCCGCCCACCAGGTCCCAGAGGCCGGGGATCTCGCCGAAGGCAAGCCAGCCGGCGAGCATGGCGACCGGCGGGACCAGGAGCGTGAAAGGCGCCACCTGGGCCGCGGGGTACTTCTGCAGCAGTCCGTTCCAGACCGTGAACGCCAGGAGTGTGGAGACCAGCACCGTGAACACCGTGCTCGTCCAGGCCACCGGGCTCATCGCGACCAGGGCCCGGGCCGGGGCGGCAGGTCCGTCCAGGAGCATCGACAGCGCCAGCAACGGCACCGGGACCACCGCCGCGGACCATACGACCAGGGAGAACGGCTTGGCCCCCCGCGCCGAACGGGACACCACATTGCCCAGGCCCCAGGACAGGCCTCCGGCGAGGCCCAGCAGCAGCGGCAGCACATCCGCGGTGGCGCCTCGTCCCAGCACCACGATTCCCAGGCCCAGCACCCCTGCGGCGATGCCCAGCAACTGCACCCGGCCGGGCCGTTCCCCGAGGAGGACCGCGGCGAGCAGGACGGTGAAGAGGACCTGGCTCTGCAGGATGAGCGGAGCCAGGCCCGACGGCAGACCCAGATGCATCGCCAGGTAGATGAAGCCGAGGTGACCCGCGCTCATGAACAGCCCGACGCCCACCATGGTCCACCAGGGAACCCGTGGCCGCGGCACGAACAGCATCAGGGGAAAGGCCACCAAGGCGAAGCGCAGCGCCGCGAACGTCAGCGGTGGTACATCGCGGAGGCCCGCCTCGATGGCGACGAAATTGACGCCCCAGATGAGGGCGACGAGCAGGGCCAGAAGAACATGACGGGTTTTCACGTCCTCATCCTGTCGCGCGTAAGACTTTAGCACCAGCGTTGATTTGTTCCGTTAATTCGGTAGCATTTCTGCATGATCGATCTCCAGGCGCTCCAGGCGCTCGTCGCGGTCCACCGGACCGGCAGCGTGGCCGCCGCGGCCGTCGAACTCGGCTTCACACCGTCGGCCGTCTCCCAGCAGATCAAGAAGCTCGAACGGCATTCGAAGGCCGCCCTGCTGGAGCGGCATGGCCGCGGAGTGCTCCTGACCGAGCGCGGCCGGGCACTGGTCGAGCACGGCGGACGGATCCTCTCCGAGCTCGAGGAGATGGAGTCGATCCTCACCGCCGGCGAGCAGCCGAAGGGCACCTTCACGGTCGCCAGTTTCTCCACCGCGGCCCGAGGGCTGCTGGTCGGCGTCGCGGCCAGTCTGGCCGAGGAGGCGCCGGAGATGCGCCTGGAAGTGGTCGCCGTGGATCCGGCCGAGGCGGTCGGCAAGGTGGCGCATGGGGACGTGGACCTCGCGGTCGTCCACGACTGGAATTCCGTGGCCTTGGAGATCCCCGGGAACGTCGTGCTGGAGCCGCTCTGCCACGATGTCGCGGACATCATGCTGCCCTCCACCCACCGGCTGGCCGCCCTCGACGCCGTTCCCCGCGCCGCCCTGCTGCAGGAGACCTGGTGTTCACAGCCGCGCGGCGCGATCTGCCATGAAGCGCTGCTGCGGCTCCTGGCGAGCGAAGGAGCCACCCCGCGCATCGCCTTCATCGACCCGGACTTCGCCACGCACCTGGAGTTCGTGGCGCAGGGACTCGCCCTCGCGTTCGTGCCGCGCCTGGGCCGGGGCGCCCTGCCCGCCGGCGTCGTAGCCAGGCCGCTCGCCGGGGAACAAGCCCACCGCTCCGTCTCGGCGGCGTACCGCCAGACCATGTCCGCGAGCCCGGGGGTTCAGCTCCTCGTCCGGCTTCTGCACGAAGCGGCGGACACCGCCTGTCCATGAGCACGACGACGCGCGGGGGCTTGGGCGGACGACTCGCCGCGCGCTCCGGCGAGCGGCCGCCGTCGTCGCTGAACTCGCTACGGGACGTCTCACCTCGCTGCCGCGCGTAGCGGGCTCAGTCCGGGGACAGCGAGTTCAGCGGACCACCACCCGGACGCCTTACCCCGGAAACAGCAAGACCCCCGGAGGTCCGGGGGTCTTGCCGCTTCACGGCTCACGGCCGTGGAGGTTCACTCAGGAGGCGAGGCGGCTCTTCAGGCCGTCCAGCTCGGCGCGGAGGTCCGCGGGAAGGGCCTCACCGAAGTTGGCGTACCAGTCCTCGATGCTCGCGGCCTCGACCTCCCACTCCTCCGGGCGGAACGCCAGCGCGGCGTCCAGTTCCTCGGCGGAGACGTCCAGGCCGTCGGTGTCCAGGGACCCGGCCGTCGGCACGAAGCCGATCGGGGTCTCGACGGCGTCGGCCTTGCCCTCGATACGCTCGATGGCCCACTTCAGCACGCGGGAGTTCTCACCGAAACCGGGCCACGCGAAGCCACCTTCGGGGGTGCGGCGGAACCAGTTGACCAGGAAGATCTTCGGCAGCTTCTCCGGGTTCGCCTTGGCGGACAGAGAGATCCAGTGCTTCAGGTAGTCACCGGCGTTGTAGCCGATGAACGGCAGCATGGCCATGGGATCGCGGCGCACCACACCGACGGCGCCGGCCGCGGCGGCCGTGGTCTCGGAGGAGAGCGTGGAACCCATGAAGATGCCGTTGGTCCAGTCGCGGGCCTCGGTCACCAGCGGAATGGTGGTCTTGCGGCGGCCGCCGAACAGGATCGCGTCCACCTGCACGCCCTCGGGAGCGAAGTACTCCTCGGCGAGCATGTCGATCTGGTCGATCGGGGTGCAGAACCGCGAGTTCGGGTGCGCTGCCGGACGGCCCGACTCGGGGGTCCACTCGTTGCCCTGCCAGTCGGTCAGGTGCGCCGGGGTCTCCTCGGTCATCCCCTCCCACCAGACGCCGCCATCGTCCGTCATGGCGACGTTGGTGAAGATGCTGTTGCCCTTGGCGATGGCGCGCATGGCGTTGGGGTTCGTGCCCCAGCCGGTGCCGGGGGCGACGCCGAACAGGCCGGCCTCCGGGTTCACCGCACGGAGTTCGCCGTCCTTGCCGAAGCGCATCCAGTTGATGTCATCGCCGAGGGTCTCGACCTTCCAGCCCTTGATGGTGGGGTCGAGGAGCGCGAGGTTGGTCTTGCCACACGCGGACGGGAAGGCCGCCGCCACGTGGTAGTCCTTGTTCTCCGGGCTGGTGAGCTTGAGGATCAGCATGTGCTCGGCGAGCCAGCCCTCGTCCCGGGCCATCACCGAGGCGATGCGCAGGGAGAAGCACTTCTTGCCCAGCAGCGCGTTGCCGCCGTAACCGGAACCGTAGGACACGATCGAGCGCTCCTCCGGGAAGTGCACGATCCACTTGTCCGGGTTGCACGGCCAGGCGACGTCCTTCTGGCCGGGCTCCAGCGGAGCGCCCACGGAGTGCAGCGCGGGGACGAAGAAGGCGTTCGTGGCGGTCAGCTTGTCCAGCACGTCGGTGCCGATTCGCGCCATGATGCGCATCGAGGCGACCACGTAGGCGGAGTCGGTGATCTCGACGCCGAACTTGGGGTCCTCGGCGTCAAGGTGACCCATGACGAACGGGATGACGTACATGGTGCGGCCACGCATGGAGCCGGCGAAGAGGGTGTTGAGCTTCCCCTTCATCTCGGCGGGGGCCATCCAGTTGTTGGTGAAGCCGGCGTCGGCCTCCTTCTCGGAGCAGATGAAGGTCTGCTCTTCCACGCGGGCCACGTCGGCCGGATCGGAGAAGGCGGCGAAGGAGTTCGGGAAGGTCTCCGGGTTGAGGGGGACCAGGGTGCCGGCCTCGACCAGTTCAGTGGTCAGGCGTGCGTACTCTTCTTCGGAACCGTTCACCCAGTAGATGGAGTCCGGCTGCGTCAGTTCGGCCACTTCCTCGACCCAGGCCAGAAGCTTCTGGTGGGTGGTGGGGGCGTCAGCTGTCAGGCGAGACGTCGTCAGATTTCCCATAGTGAGTCCTTTTCGATGGGTTCCTGGGCGGGTGTCTCAATCGTAGGTATGGACCACTGGACGGATTTTCAGCAATATTTGACGACGGAGCCCCGTTCGGGACGTTTTCCGTGGTCGAATCACTCTTTTCGGCTGTTTTTGTGATTAAGGTCACGTAGACCGGTACATGTGCGAGGCGTCACCGGCCGTCGATTTGGAAGCCGCCAGAAGTTCCCGTAAAGTTTATGAAGGTTCAACCGGGAGTCGCTTCCGGAATGATGCCAAGCGCCCA
>NZ_JBFUPW010000004.1:70525-505735 GCF_041360795.1 Arthrobacter sp. RCC_34
CCCATAGCTCAGCTGGATAGAGCGTCTGTCTACGGAACAGAAGGTCAGGGGTTCGAATCCCTTTGGGCGCACCGAGAAGATGAACACAGAAAGGCCCCGGTCCACGGACCGGGGCTTTTTCGTGCCCGGATGCGCGCGCCGCTCCCCCGATTCCCGAACCGACCTTCCGCCGTCGTGCATCCTGAGAAGTTTTCGGGTAAAGTATTTCGAGGTTCGAGCGGGAAATCTCCCGGGAGAAACATGCGCCCATAGCTCAGCTGGATAGAGCGTCTGTCTACGGAACAGAAGGTCAGGGGTTCGAATCCCTTTGGGCGCACCGAGAAGGTGCGAACACACAGAAGCCCCGGTCCACGGACCGGGGCTTTCGCATTCCCGCCTCACTCCTCGCGAACGGCGCCAGTTTCCTGGACTGCGCTGCTTTCCCGGAACGCGCCGGCCAGCGGCAGGATCGCCAGGACCAGCACGAGTGGCAGCGCGAAGCCGATGCGCAGCGAGTCGGCCCCCACCAGCCCCGTCAGCACGGATCCCAGCAACGCCCCCACGTAGTTGAACTGATTGAACCGGGCGATCACGGAGTCCACCCGCGCACGGCGCACCGGATCGTCGGCGCCACCGCCCCCGGCCTGGCCGAGCGCCGCGATCGACCCCGCCACGGAGAAGGACAGCGGCGCGATGATGCCCGCCCCGAAACCGAGGACGGCGAAGCCCAGCACCGCGATCGCCGCATCCGGGGCCAGGACCACGACGGCGAGCGCGGCGGCCGAAAGCATGGCGGCGGCGCGCAGAAGCCGCACGGCCCCGAACCGCCCCACGGCCCAGTCGCCCGCGAGCCGCGCCAGGAGCGAGGCCACGAGATACGGCAGGGTCGCGACGGCCACATTGCCCAGGCCCGTGCCGAAAAGATCGTGCAGATAGGCGGGACCCCAGGTGGAGGCGGCGGTGTCCACCATGTAGAAGAGCACGAGGACCAGGCCCACCAGCATCAGCCGTTTCCACGGGATGCTGACCTGGTTCCCATCCGCGCCGTCCTCCGCGCCACGGTCCCGGCGCAGGAACGGCAGCGCCGCCGCCACCACCGCGACCACCCCGAAGGGGGTCACGGACGCCGCCAGAGCGGATTCCCCGAAGGCGAGCGCCGCGAGCGTCGCGACGATCCCGCCCGCGGTCCATGCCGCGTGGAAGCCGGGCAGCAGGGTGCGGCGCAGACGGTGCTCGAGCGCCACCCCCTGCATGTTCATCGAGGCATCCACCGTGCCGAGTCCGATCCCGTAGATGGCCAGGAACAGACAGAACAGCAGCAGGTCGGGAGCCAGACCGACCCCGATCGCGCCGGCGCCGATCAGCCCGAGGCCCACCCGGAGCGCCTGGGCGGAGTCGAGCCGCCGCGCGATCTGCCCGGCCACCACCGAGCCCACGCCCGCCAAGACCACCATGCCCAGGAGCACCAGGGACAAGGTCGCCGCATCCAGGCCGAACAGCCCCTGGATCTGCGGCAGGTGGGTGGTCATGGTGATGAACAGGAATCCCTGCAGGAAGAAGGCGGCGGCGGTCGCCACCCGCTGGGTGGTCATCCCGCCGGATCGCACGACGGCGGCTGGCTGGCTCATGTCCTTCTCCTCAGGAGGTCGGAACTCGGGTATCGGGGTCGCATGTCAGGCACGGATTCAGGCCCCGAAGATGCGGCGGATGTGGTCATTGGCGAACAGTCCGGCCGGATCGAGTTCCCGGCGAACGCGCTGGAAGTCGTCCCAGCGGGGATACAGCTCCGCGAGCTGCGCCGCGGAGAGGCTGTGACGCTTCCCCCAGTGAGGCCGTCCGCCGTAGGAGAGTGCCACGTCCTGCACGGCCGTGAAGAACTCCTGCCACGGCATGCCGCGGTACATGTGCGCAGCGATGTAGCAGCTCTCCCGGTCGTAGGCCGGGCTCAGGAGGGAGTCCCGGTCCCCCGCGACGAAGCGGACTTCGAAGGGGAAGTTCACGTCCAGGCCCCGGGCCGTCACCAGCCGCCGCATCTCCGTGAGGGCTTCGACGCAGGCCGCGCGCGGCAGGGCCCATTCGGTCTCCGTGAACCGGACGCTCCGTTTGCTGACCAGCACCTCGTGGCTGACGCCCATCCGGGAGGTCGGCGTGACCAGGTCCGTCGCCAGCCGGTTCAGCCGGGGAATCAGCCCGGGGCGGGCGCGGCCCAGCCGGCAGACGAGGTCCAGCGCCGTGTTTTCGAGCAGCTCACCCTCCAGGTAGGAGCGCAGTCGCCCCGGCGCAGGGCTGTCGTTCTCCGGGACGAGGTCCGCGACGCGGTTGGTCCTCTTGGCCAGCACCGTGGTGCTGTGAGGGAAAGTGAAGAACTCGAAGTGGTCGTTGCCGTCCATGTGTTCGTCGAGGCGTTCGAGTGTCTCCTCCAGAGGAGCCGGTTCCTGCACACCGTGCAGGGTGAAGGCGGGCACCACGCGCAGGGTGTACGCCGTGATGACCCCGAGCGCCCCCACCGAGACCCGGGCGGCGGACAGGACGTCCGGCCCGGCGGAGGACGCTTGCAGGACCTCGCCCTCCGCCGTCACGAATTCGACGTCCTCCACGAAAGTCGCCAGATTGCCGAGATTCCGGCCCGTGCCGTGCGTGGCGGTGGAGATCGCCCCCGCGAGCGACTGGCTGTCGATGTCCCCCAGGTTCGCGAGGGCGAGGCCATGCCCGTCCAGCAGCCGGTTGAGGTCGCGGAGCCGGGTCCCGGCAGCGACGCGGACGGTCCCCGCCTCACGGTCGACGCCGAGCAGGCCGCTCAACCGGTCGAGGGACAGCAGGTTCCCGGAGGTGAGGACGTTGTCGCCGAAGGAATGACCGGCCCCCACCACCCGGATTCCCCTCCCCTGCCGGGCCGCCTCACGCACCGACTCCTGGACAGCCTCCACCGAAGCGGGCTGGACAAGGTTCGCCGGGGTGCAGGCCTGATCTCCGGCCCAGTTCTTCCACATGGCCTCCATGCTCACGCCGAGGTGACCTGGAGCACAAACACTGGATCAGGGCGAATTCACAACCACCGGATGCTCAATGCCGCGGACGAGATCCCGTTCGGCGTCGCGCACGTCCTTGGCCGCCTGCACGAACAGGGAGACGACCTCGCTCGGGGCGTCCTCGCGCCAAGCGAGCGAGACCTCCGAACCGGGGTGCGGTTCCACCGGCACGTACACGAGCCCCGGGCGCACCAGATATCTCGCCATCGCGGCCCCGGTGAGCGCGGTCGCCACGCCGCTGGCCACCAGCTCCGCCTCCTCCGTGGGTGAGGAGGTCTCCACGATCCGCGGCGGATGCCCTTCCGTCCGGAAGGCGGACAGGGACCAGAACCCACGCCACGCGGCGTCGTGGCCTCCGCCGACCGTGAGCGGTTCGTCCAGCAGTTCGGTCGGCGAGATCATGCTCCGGCCCGCCAGCCGGTGGCTGGAGCCGAGGCAGGCGACGACGGGTTCCACGAAGAGCGGCAGCCGTTGCACCCCGGCCAGGGAGAGCGGCGGCCGGAGGATCGCGAGGTCGCTGCTGCCGTCGGCCAGGCCGCAGCTGGGGTCGCTGAGGGCCGCCTCCTGAAGGCGGAGCTCCACATCCGGATGGCGCCGCGCGAACTCCGCCAGGATCGGCCGCGTCAGTTCCAGTGCCGCACCCACCACGAAGCCGAGCCGGAGGACCCGCTGACCGGCGCGGCTCGCCAGCCGGACCCGCCGGAGCCCGTCATCCCAGGCCTCCAGCACTCCCCTGGCCACCTCGAGGAAGTGCTCACCGTCCTCGGTCAGCTCGACCCGTCGTGTGGTGCGGTTCAGGAGGGTCACGCCCAGCTCGGCCTCGAGTTCGCGGATCTGCTTGGAGAGCGCCTGCTGGGCGACGAACAGCCGCGCGGCGGCCCGGCTGAAATGCAGTTCCTCGGCCACGGCCACGAAGTACCGCAGGCGGCGTGTGTTGACGTCCATCACCCCCTCATTCTGGGAGCGCGTCTTTGGATTGACAACACCTCGATGTGAGTCGAGCCCACCCGGGTGTTTCCCCCAGAGGTGTGCGACGTGTCACAGTCGGGGTATGTCCGCCAGCACCCTTTCCTTCAGCCTCGCCCCGGACGGCCCCGCGGCGGGGCGGAACAGCTTCACCGGAGCGGGAGGCTTCGCCGCGCTGGACCGTGCCACCGCGCACCTCGAGGCTCCGCTCGCGGTCCTCAGCCTGCCCGCGCTCCGCCGGAATGCCGCGGACCTGCAGCGCCGGGCTCAGGGCAAGCCCATCCGGGTGGCGAGCAAGTCGATCCGCAGCCGCGCCGTGCTCCGGGCCGTCCTGGAGCTCCCCGGCTTCCACGGCATCCTGGCCTATGCCCTCGCGGAGGCGCTGTGGCTGGCCGAGGAGTTCGACGACGTCGTCGTCGCCTACCCGACCGCCGACCGCACCGCTCTGGCCGCCCTCGCCCACTCGGCCCCCGCTCGCGAGCGCGTCACGCTGATGGTGGACTCCGTCGAGCAGCTGGATCTCCTGGCCCCGTTCACCGGACCGACCACTCCACTCCGTCTGTGCCTGGATCTGGACGCCTCGCTGCGCCTGGCGGGAGGCCGCGCGCATCTGGGCATGCGGCGCTCGCCCGTCCACACCCCGGAGGACGCCGCCGCCGTGGCCGCCGAGATCGTCCGGCGACCGGAGTTCCGGCTCGTGGGGATCATGTCCTACGAAGGGCAGATCGCCGGGCTCGGGGACGCCTCGGGTTCCGTCCTGCACCGCGCCCAGATCCGCGCGCTGCACGCCCTGTCCGGGAGGGAACTCGCCGCGCGCCGCGCCGAGGCCGTGGACGCCGTGCGCCGGGAACTGCCCGCCGGCTCACCCCTCGAATTCGTCAACGGTGGCGGCACCGGAAGCTTCGAGACCACCGGAGCGGAAGCGGCGGTCACCGAACTCGCGGCCGGGTCCGGGCTCTACGCCCCCGCGCTCTTCGACGGCTACCGTGCCTTCCACCCGGAACCCGCGGCCTTCTTCGCCCTGCCAGTGGTCCGCAAGCCCGCCCCGGGGTTCGCCACGGTGCTCGGCGGGGGCTGGGTGGCGTCCGGACCATCGGGACCCGACCGGCTACCCCGTCCCGTCTGGCCGACCGGTCTGAAGCTCCTGGGCACGGAAGGCGCCGGCGAGGTCCAGACCCCCGTGCAGGGCCCTGGCGCGGACGCGCTGTCCGTGGGCGACCGGGTCTGGTTCCGGCATGCCAAGGCCGGCGAACTCTGTGAACACGTCGACACCCTGCACATGGTGGACGGCGACCGGCTGGTGGCATCCGTCCCCAGCTACCGCGGCGAAGGAAAGGCATTCCTCGGATGAGCACGTTCGATTCCCTCAACCCCGCCACCGGCGCCGTCGTGGCCACCTTTCCCGTGGACGACGACGGCGCGGTGGCGGCCGCCGTCGACCGCGCGCGGGAGGCGGCTGACTGGTGGGACCGGCTGGGTTACGATGGCCGGCTCCGCCGTCTGCAGGCGTTCAAACACGCCGTAGTGGAAGGACTGGACGAGCTGGCGCGGCTCATGCGGGAGGAGACCGGGAAACCCGTGGACGATTCCCGGCTGGAGGTGATGGCCGCCGTCGAGCACATCGACTGGGCGGCGAGGAATGCGCAGCGGGTACTGCGGCGGCGCTCGGTGCGGCCCGGGGTCCTGGGCGCGAACCTGGCGGCGAGTGTCGAATACCAGCCGCTGGGCGTGGTGGGCGTGATCGGCCCGTGGAACTATCCGGTGTTCACGCCCATGGGGTCGATCGCCTACGCCCTCGCCGCGGGGAATGCCGTGGTGTTCAAGCCCAGCGAATACAGCACCGCGGTGGGCTCGTGGCTCGTCGACGCCTTCCATCGCGCCGTGCCGGAACTGCCGGTCCTCCAGCTCGTGACGGGGCTGGGCGCCACGGGTTCGGCGCTCTGCCGGTCCGGGGTCTCCAAGCTCGCTTTCACCGGCTCGACCGCCACAGGCAAGAAGGTCATGGCGGCCTGCGCCGAGACCCTCACCCCCGTGGTCATCGAGGCGGGCGGCAAGGACGCCGCAATCATCGCCGCCGACGCCGACGTCCGCGCCGCGGCCCAGGACGTGGCCTTCGGCGCGTGGGGCAACGCCGGACAGACCTGCATCGGCATGGAGCGCGCCTACGTGGAGGCCCCCGTGTACGACGAGTTCGTCGCGGAGCTCCGTCGGATCGCGGGCACCGTCACGGCGGGGCCGGGCGACGCGGACCGCATCGGGCCGCTGACGATGCCCAGCCAGCCTGGCACCGTGCTGCGCCACATCCAGGCCGCCCTCGCGGACGGCGGGCAGGCCGTGGCCGGCGGGGAGGAGTCGGTGGCGCCGCCGTTCGTGAAACCGGTCATCCTGCTCGACGTCCCGGAGGACAGCGAGGCTGTCCGGGAGGAGACGTTCGGCCCCACGCTCACGGTGACCCGCGTCGGGTCCGTGGACGAAGCCGTGGAGAAGAGCAACGCGGGGGTCTACGGCCTGGGCAGCGCGGTCTACAGCAGGGACCTCGGGAAGGCCGAGGCGATCGCGCGCCGGGTCCGTGCCGGCATGACGTCCATCAACAGCGTCATGTCCTTCGCCCTCGTCCCCGCCCTGCCGTTCGGCGGGACCGGGGATTCCGGGTTCGGCCGGATCCATGGGGCCGACGGGCTGCGGGAGTTCGCCCGTCCGCACAGTGTGGCCCGGCAGCGTTTCCCGCTCCCGGTGCCGGTGCTCTCCTTCCGGCGCGAGGCCTGGCAGGTGCGGCTCATGGGGCGTCTGGTGAAGCTGGTGCACGGCCGCCGTCGCTGATCGTCACAGCGGCACGGGACGCGTGAAGAACTATTTGAACTGACCGGTCAGTTTAGATACTCTGGAGTCAGACGTTCTTCACGAAAGGCACCTCCCCCATGCTCGACGCCCGTGCGCTCCAGGTGAACGGCCGCAGGACCGACCTCCTGCCCGCCACCTCACTGCGTGTCTCCCCCGGCGAACTGCTCCTGGTCCGCGGCGAGAACCAGGATGACCGCACCGCCCTCGCCTTGACCCTCACCGGACGCATGAAGCCGTCCTCGGGTCACCTGTCCTGGAATGGCAGCACCCGGCTCAAAGCCGTCCGCAAGGCCTCCGCCCTCGTGGACTCCCCCGGCATCAACGAGCCCGAACAGCACCTCTCCGTCTGCGACCTGGTCACCGAGGACCTCGCGCTGATCCCCCGCCGCTACCGGGGCGCCCTGCTCGCCAAGCCCTGGCTCAAGCTCAACTCCTTCGAGGACGTGGAGAAGCTCTGGGTGGACGAACTTCCCGCGGAACGCCGCGTGAGCCTTCTGACTCAGCTGGCTCTCGCCGATCCCGCGGTCGACCTGCTCGTGCTGGACTCCCCCGACCGGCACAGCGCAGATCCCACCGTCTGGCTGGAGCGCTGCGAGCAGCTGGCGTACGACGCCGGGCGGCCGCTCGCCGTCGTCGCGGTCGTGGCGACCCTGCCGGAGGGCTGGGAGGGGCCCAGCGCGGTGATCGGCAACTCCGTGCCGCATGCGGAGCTGCCGCCGGGCGCCGAGGAGGAGGCGGAGGAGGCTGCGGCCACCGAGGCCGAGCCGAACGGCGAAGCCGCGTCGAGTGACACGCAGCGCACGGAACAGAACAGCACGGAACAGAACAATGCGGAAGAGAACGTGGAGGAAGAGAAGTGACCGTTCTACGCCTGGCCCGCTCCGAGCTCAAGCGCATGACCAGTGGTGTGCTGCCCAAGCTCACCATCGTCGCCCTGTCACTGGTCCCCCTGCTGTACGGGGCCATCTACCTCTACGCGAACTGGGATCCGTACAACAACCTGAGCGGCATCAAGGCCGCCCTGGTGGTCGAGGACACCGGCGCCACCCCGTCCAAGCCCGACGGCACCAAGGGCGAGGAGCTGAAGGCCGGCGCCAAAGTCGCCGACTCCCTCGTGGATGCGCACCTCTTCGACTGGCAGCGCGTGCCCACCTCCCAGGAAGCGGATGAGGGCGTGCGGACGGGCAAGTACGCCTTCGCCCTGAAGATCCCGAAGGACTTCTCCAAGAACCTCGTGTCCCCGTCGACGTTCGACTCGGCGCACCAGGCCATGCTCAACGTCACCACCAACGACGCCAACAACTACCTGCTCAGCACGATCGTGGACAAGCTCACCACGGCCGTGCACGCGAGCGTCGCCCAGGAGGTCGGCGAGCAGACGGCCGATCAGCTCCTGTCCGGCTTCGGGGTGATCCACCAGAACATGGTGAAGGCCGCGGATGGCGCCAAAACGCTGTCCAACGGCCTCGCCCAGCTCCAGACCGGCACCGCCGATCTGCACAAGGGCACGACCGATCTGAGCTCCGGCGCCAGCCAGCTGGTGGACGGCCAGGGCCAGCTCGTCGCCGGGGCGAACAAGCTCTCGGACGGCGCGAACAAGCTGAGCAGCGGCCTCTCGCAGCTCAGCCAGGGAGCGGCGCCTCTGCCCTCCAGCACCAAGCAGCTCGCCGACGGCGCGGCCCAGGTGGCCGCCGGCAACGCCCAGCTCAACGCCAAGGTGCAGGGCGCCGTGAAGGACCTCCAGACCGTGGAGACCCAGGCCGACGCGGACGTGAAGACCACGGTCAGCAAGCTCGTGAAGGACGAGTTCATCACCCAGGAACAGGCGGACAAGATTCTCGCGGACCTGAAGACGGTCCAGGGGTCGAGCCCGGTGGTGCAAGCCAAGGCGAAGATCAACGGCGCCGCGGCGGACATCCAGAAGCTCTCCGATGGGGCCGCAGCGGTGTCCGCGGGAGCCAAGAAGCTCTCCGACTCCGCACCCACCCTGGTCAACGGCATCAACCAGGCCAACTCGGGCGCTTACCAGTTGGCCGACGGCGCGAAGACCCTCGCGGCGGGCGAGCAGAGCGCCTACCAGGGCGCCACCAAGCTTAACTCGGGCGCCACACAGCTCAACGCCGGTGCTGCCAAGCTCCAGGACGGCGCCAAGTCGGCCGCGAGCGGCGGCAAGGAACTGGCCACCAAGCTCGCGGAGGGGTCGGGCCAGATTCCCAACCCGAACGCGACCCAGCGGGAGAGCGTCTCCAAGGTCATGTCCGATCCGGTGGCCGTCGACAAGCTCGCGCAGACCAAGGCGACCACCTACGGCGCCGGCCTGGCCCCGTTCTTCCTGAGCCTCTCGCTCTGGATCGGCGCGTTCATGCTGGTGCAGGCCATGCGCCCGCTCACCCAGCGAGCCCTCGCGTCCAACGCGCCGTCCTGGAAGATCGGCATCGCCGGCTGGCTGCCCTTCTTCGTCGTCTCCGCCGTGCAGACGGCCCTGCTGTGGGCGGTGGTCACGCTCGGCCTGAAACTCGAATCGGCCAACCCGGCGCTGACGTTCGTCTTCCTGCTGTTCGCGGCGATGGCGTTCACGGCGCTCATCCAGGGCATCTGCGCCCTGCTGGGCACGCCGGGCAAGTTCGTGGTGCTCATCCTGCTGGTGCTCCAGCTGGTGTCCTCGGGCGGCACCTTCCCCTGGCAGACCACCCCGGAGCCGTTCCACGTGGTCCACGACATCCTGCCGCTCGGCTATGTGGTGACCGGCATGCGTCACCTCATCTACGGCGGTGACCTGTCCATGGTGGCTCCGATCATGCTGGGCCTGGTGGGCTACGCGGTGCTCGGCATGGCGATGTCCACGCTCGCGGTGCACAAGCACAAGCTCTGGACCCTGAAGAGCTTCAAGCCGGAGATCTCGGTATGAGACCCGCCGAGCCGGCCACGCATCCGGGCCTGCCGTCGGCGGGCGGCGACGCCGGCGGACCCGGCCAGGAGCCTGCCGTGGCGGACGACGACGGCGCGGGCCGGCGTCGTCGTCCCCAGCGGACGTCCGCGTCGCGGCAGAAGATCTTCGACGCCTCGATGCAGCTGATCGGCGAGCGGGGCGCCGCCGAAGTGACGGTGGACGAGATCGCGGCGGAGGCCGGGGTCTCCAAGGGCACCGTGTACTACAACTTCGGCAGCAAGTCCGAGCTGATCGCGCAACTGCTCCGGCACGGCGTGGACATCCTCCTGGCCCGTTTCGCGGCGGTGCCCGCGGTGGAGGACCCCGTCGCGGCCATGGAGTCCGTGGTGTCCGAGGCGATCGCGTTCCTGGACGACTACCCGTCCTTCGGGCAGCTCTGGATGAACGAGAACTGGAAAGCGGAGAACGAATGGCGTGATCTGATGCGGGAGCTCCGCTCGGAACTGCTCGACGTGATCTCCCAGGCCCTGGACCGGATCGGCCAGCGGTACGCCGTCAACCAGGACGTCTCACGGAGCGGCCTGGAGGCGGCGATCTTCGGGGCCTGCTTCATCGTGGGGCTGGACCGCAAGAGTTTCCATCCGGGGCGTTCCCAGGAGGCGAGCGTGGAGGCCATCATGACCTTCGTGAAGGGCTACCTGGCGCGCTGACGCCCGCCCCTTCCTGGTCCCCGGAGCCGGGGACCAGGAAAACGGACCAGGAAAACTGTCAGAACCCTCTGAAAGAATGTCGCCATGCGGTTGCTCACCACCAAGATCATGCTCGGCGCGGCCCTGGCCTGCGCCGCGCTCCTGATCCAGACGGTCCTGGCCCCGGAGACCCTGGGCCTGCTCCTCCTCCTGGTGTGCGCGTTCATCGGCTTCGTCTGCTCCATCGCGTCCGTCGCCATCCTGCGCCGCAACAAGGTGCTCCTCGCGGCCGGAATCCTCACCACCGTGGCCGTCACCTTCGCCCTGGCGTACGTCCGCCTCTGGGGGCTGGGATTCTCCGAAGGCTACGACCGGATGCACACCACAGGACCCGGTGCGGGAAGCGATCTGTACTTCTTCCTCAGTCTCGCGGCCGGACTGCCCGCCGCGCTGCTGCTGTTCCTGGGCAGCGTCTGGCCTGTGAAGAAGCCCGGCGTCACCGGACGCAAGCGCCCCACTCGCTCGGCGGGCAGCAGGAGCGCTCGTTCAGCGGGCAGCGCAGCGGGCCGAACCGGCGGAGGCCGCTCGACGGCGAGGGCTGCTGTCAGGCCCGCGGCACCTCGAAGGACACCAGGCGCGCGTCCTGACCGTCCAGCTCCGCCCAGGGCTTCACGCTCTCAAGCACGGTGATCCCGCTGGTGGGGTAATGCTCCGCCATGTCCAGATACGCACCCTGATCCGAGTCCCGGTCCGCCAGGAGCAGCGCGAGGTCCTGCACTCCCGGCATGTGGCTGATGACCATCAGGCTCGTCACGGTCTCCGGCACGTGGTTGAGGACCGTGAGCATGCGCCGCCCGGTCGCCGAGTAGAGCCCCGATTCGAGCTTCGGCGTCGGGGCCTTCTCCCCCAGTTCCTCGCACACCCAGGTGCACGTCTGGCGGGTCCGGACCGCGGTGGAGCAGAGAATGAAGTCCGGGACGTTGCCCGATTCCCGGAGCCAGGCCCCGGCCGCCGCCGCATCACGATGCCCACGGGGTTCCAGAGGCCGGTCGTGATCCTGGACCCCCAGAGGCCAGTCCGCCTTGGCATGACGCATGATGATCAGGCGCTTCACGTGATGCTCACTCATGGGAAAACACTATCCCCGCGGGGGTGGTGTGGGGTTCTCGGTGTGGAAGGGGTGCCGCGGGCATCCTTCGGCGCCTGCGCTTCAGCCCCGCCGACTTCTGCGGTCAGGCTCGCCTCAAGCTGTCAGCGGCGGGGCTTCCACGCAACAACGGCGCTCTCCGGATACCCCCGGCACCCCTGCGCGGACCACTCCTCACGTCCGCGGGCCAAGTCACCCACTCGCTCGCACAGAACCGGCCCCACTCACGGGTACCCCTCCATCAAGCCGGACGCATTCCCTCTGACCCGCCAACAGCGAAAGGCGGGGCATCCCGACAGCACCGTTGTTGCGTTCCGGCCCGCCGCCTGAGACGTCAACCGTCAGGAAGATCGTCAGGGGCGGCGGGCGGGAGCGCAGGCGCGGAGGGATGCCCCGCCTTTCGCAGAACCGAAAACGTCAGATGGAATACTCCGGTGCGGCCCAGACGACCACCTCGGGGTGCTCGTAGAAGCGGTACCCCTGCCCGCGGACCGTGCGGACCGTGTTGGCCAGGCGGCCCAGCTTCGAGCGGAGACGGCGGATGTGCACGTCGATGGTGCGCTCGTTGGGGACTTCCTCGGCGTTGCGCCACAGGTTCTCCAGGAGCTCCTCGCGGTCCACGGTGCGCGTGCCGTTCTCCACGAGGTAGTTCAGGAGCTCGAACTCCTTGAACGTGAGGTTCAGGGTGTCGCCGTCGAGGTGGACTTCGCGACGGGCCAGGTCGATCAGCACACCGCTGGGGCGCTGATCCGGGACGGCGGCCGGGCGGGGCGCCTCGACGCGCTGGCGGTTGGCGACGGTCGGATCACCGAAGGTGCTGCGCACGACGTCGAGGGCGGAGCCGGGCGCGCTGGCCGGCGCGACGGCGACGGCGGCGTAGCTCTCGGCGCCCTGCACGAGCGACTGAGCGTAAGCGCGGATCTCCTGTGCGAGCTTGGCGATCGACTGACCGGACGCGGCTGCCGTCTCCTCATCGATGCCGACGTAGAGGACGAAACCGCGGGCCACCGTGGGAGTGCCGGCGGCCGGACGGGCCGGTGCGCCATTGGCGCCGCGGGCGATCACCGGAGTGGGTGCGGTCAGGGGGTGGCCCTCCACGGCCGGGGTTCCCGGCTGCGGAACCGCACGGAGCTGGCCATATCCCTGCTGGGGGTAACCGGGCTGCTGGGCCGGGGCGGGGGCTGCGAACTGGCCGTTGTAGCCGGCCGGGTACTGCTGCGGGGCCGGAGCCGGGCGGTTGGCGAATTCGGGGCGGACGGCAGGTGCCTTGTTGGCGTTCCGCAGGGAGATGTGGACGTATCCGGATGCAACTGACATGTTGTTTCAAACCTCTGAGAGTGAATTTGCCGTCATCGCGGCTCGAATGTTGAGTCCCCGCAATGAATCAGGAAAGTGCCCTTCATTGGGCGGGGTGAGGACGGTTGCCTGAGCTGAGGGGTGGAGGTCAGGCGCACATTCGACAACAGCCAACCATCCGGCCAGCGGGTGCGCTGGAGAGGGTCGCTGCGGCTGCAGATGCTGTTGAGTTGGTATTCACATCTCCGAGTGTGCAACGTAACAAACACAACTTGCAAGTAACAAAGCTGTGGAGCGTCCACATAGTGAGACAAATGTGTCCATTGTGACCGATCTCACCATTCTGACGAGAGGGCTCCGGAGATGCGAATCAACCCTTTCACGGTCAGCCTGGACGCGAATCGTCGAATTTTACGAACCAAAAATGCATTCCAGCGTCCGAAAGTTCAACTGTGAACTGAAACTCATGCCGGATCCACTTGACCGCATGGTGGACGGTTCGGCATCCGGCGGGCCTCCGCGAAGAGTTCGGGATCCGGGAACCGTCGTTACCTAAATGTGACATGAGCGAGTCCGCCACCTAGACTGATTCGTGGGGCAGAGCGTCCACCGGAAGAGCGCGACACCACCGGGGTGTCCGCGTCCGGAGTCCACGGACCCGCCCCTTCCAGAAGCATCGAAGGGTTGAGCATGACCGCGAACCGACCGCGGACCACCGACGGCCTAGCCGCCGCGGAGTCCCGCGCTGTGCGCGCCACCAGGAGCACCCGCGGCGAGGGCTCGACGACGGGACCACGGGCCACGGCGTCCGCTGTGCCGAGCGCCCGCCAGAAGCGGTCCGTCCTCAGCCAGCTCCCCAGCATCCTTCCGCGCACCCGTGGCGCCCGGGCCGCCGTCGTCGGCTCCGTCCTGACGCTCGCGCTGGCCGGCGGCCTCGCCACCCAGGCGTCGATCGCCGCGCAGGACACCCGGCCAGCGGCTCCCACGGCGCAGGCGGCACCCGAGGTCAAGCTCAGCGCTCCTCAGTTCCGCAAGGTCAAGAACGTGGGGCAGAAGTTCGACTTCTCCGTCCTGGCCACCCTGTCCTCGGAGAGCGTCTCGGCGGGCGCTGAAGCCAGCAAATCGGCCCGGGAGGCCGCCAGTCAGGCCTCCGCGCTGAAGCAGGCGGTCGACGCGCTGAAAGAGGAAGCCGCGCCGCCCAAGACGGTCGACGATCCCTCGGCCGCTCAGGCCTTCGCCGCCAGCCAGCTCGGCAAATACGGCTGGGGCGCGGGCGAGATGCCGTGCCTCGTGACCCTCTGGACGCGGGAATCCGGGTGGAAGACCACCGCTCAGAACGCGGACTCTGGCGCGTACGGCATCGTCCAGGCGCTGCCGGGCACCAAGATGGCCTCCGTGGCACCCGACTGGCAGACGAACTACAAGACTCAGATCACCTGGGGCCTGAAGTACGTCTCCGAACGCTATGGCTCCCCCTGTGGCGCCCTCGGCTTCCACTACGCCAACAACTGGTACTGAGCCGACTGCAACCGGGCCGGCTCTCCCCGCGCGGCGTCCCCTGACCCACACCGGCGCTGTGGTGGATCCGGAACGTTCATTCCGATCGCCGCCGCGAGCCCGTGGACTTTCTTCAATTGTTTGACTTTGTCGCGTCATAGCTCGCGTCAAGTCGTCTAACTCTGTTCAAGTGGGATTCGTGCGTCGGCCAGCTCGACGCACGCGCCCACTCGGGGACAGCGGCATGGGGGCGTGCTTCTTCTCCTCGTTGCACTGCACATCGCCAACGGTGAGACATCATGTTTCTTCACATCGCGGTCCAGGAACTCGGTTTCCAGTCGTCGGACCTGCTCGCGCGCCATCAAGGTCAGCCGCTTGAGATATGTGCGCATCTTCCTTCGCCTGAAGCTGCGCACGTTCTCTCCGCGTCCCCATCCAGTTGCGCAACAGGATATGAATGTTTCACCGCGGGAATCATCTAGGGGTGGAAATGGAAGACACGCATCTCAGTAGGAGGAGGCGCGCATCAGCTTTCGGCAGGAAGGACCGTTATCCGGTCGGTCCTTCGCGCCGAAGGGGACGGCACGGCGGAGCGGGTTCGACGCCCGCACACACGGCGCAGGGAATCCCTCACCATCCGAGTGATCGGGATCTTGTTGTTTAGGCGCAGCGACGTCGAACTTCTGGCCCTCACCCGCTCCGGGGACATGGTCGCTTTCGGGGCCTTGTTCGCCAAGCACCGCGCTTCCGCTTACCGCATCGCCTACGGACTGACACACGACCACGGCGCGGCCGAGGACGCCGTGAATGACACCTTCGCCGCCGTGCTGGCGGCCATCAAATCCGGGCGCGGGCCGCAGGGGGTCTTCCTCCCGTACCTCCTGTCGAGTGTTTCGCGGACAGTCTGGAGGAATTCCCGCCGTCGACGCCGCGAGGTGCCGTCCGACGACTTGGACTCGGTGGGCGAAACCCCCGAGGTCACCGATCGGGTCATCGCCGCGTTTGAGAATGAGTCGGCCCGGAAGGCCTTCGAGTCGCTTCCCGAACGATGGCGCATGATCATCTGGTATCTCGATATTGAGGATATGCAGCCGAAGGATGTCGCGCCTTCTTTGGGCTTGTCGCCTAATGCCGCGGTCGTGCTGCACCGGCGCGCTAAGAAAGCCCTTCGCGTCGCATATCTCCGGGAACTTCTGGGGCAGCAGGAATCCGAAGAGTGCCAGTTCACTATCGAATATGTGCCGTCATATCTGAGCGGAACTCTGACCGCCCGGAAAAAAGCGTGGTTTCACGGCCACCTCGAGACGTGCCGGACGTGCCGCAAGGCCGTCACCGAACTCCTCGACAGCGGCGTCTTCCGTGTTCAGGACGAGAACCGTCCTCCGGGCTGGCCGTGGAAGAACTACATGACGCACCTCATGATCTGGACGTCGGTCGCCTTGATCGTCGCCTCCCAGCCCTCGAACCACGGGCTCGATCCGACAGGGCTTCTTCATCGGATCAACGCCTCCGTGATCAGTCATTCCGCGACCGGAAATCACTAGTCCACCCGACGATTCCGCAGCGTGCGATATAATCAAATGGTATCCCGCAAAATGCCCGTTTTTAGGGGCATATTCATGCCAAGGAAGCACCTGAATGCCCGATGAGACCGGTCCACAGCAGTGCTGGCGAAACCTTTCCCTACTCGGTTTCTCGACCCGTTGGATTTATGCCTGGCGGGCATTGGATGTCGAAACCATTTCCACCCTCGTGGGTGAAAACATCGAATTTCATCAGGCCTCTGACGGGACGTCGGAACCTCTCAGAGGAGTGGCCGAACTCGTCGCGGCGCTCCGGGCCCCGGATTTCCGGTGGGATCTCGCCGACGCCGTCCATCTCAGAGGCCTGATCACTGCGGAGAACATGCTCGTCATCGACTACCGGAACGACGCCGGCATGTCATTCACCGAATCTCTGGAGTTCCTTGCCGGTCGGGTCAGTCTGCGCCGGGTCGAGGTCTACGCCCCCTGAGGCATCCGGCTCGGTTTCCTCGCCGGGCATCTCCGACGGGGCGTCCTCCCGCGCCTCGACGACCTCCTGAACCCGGCGGTCCATGTCGCGACGGGCGCGGACCATCGCCCCGGCCAGCTGGCCCAGCGCGAGCACGCAGAAGGCGATGACGGCGGGCAGCACCGGAAGAACGTCGGCCGCCCACAAGGACAGGACGACGACGCCGCCCACCAGTGGGAGCAGCCGCAGCCAGGATGCAGCCGCCGTATGTCGCGGGCGCGGATCGCCCGCTCGCCCCCTTGCGGATGCACTCATCGTGGACGCCTCGCCTCGTTCTCGGTCCTGCGGGAGCCGGTTCCGGTGGAAACGCGGCCGTCGAGGACCACGGAGGTTCTCTCCCCGACACCGTTCCTAAGCAGGGTACCGGCCGGAGATGACGCGATCCTGAACAATTTCCGCCCCTCCCCGGCCGCCCGCCGTCGTCCGCTCACAGCGAGCACACAGCGAACGCCTAGGCAGAAGCGAAGGCGAGGGTTCAGAGTGGAGGTATGTCGCTGCCACCGTCACTCCAGTCCTTGCCTCGTCTGACCCGTCCGGACGGCTCTCCGATCCGTGCCCTGGTCCTGGACGACGAGCCGATGCTCCGTGAGCTGGTCGCCATGGGGCTCAAGCTGAGCGGCTGGGAGGTCCAGTACGCGGAGGACGGGCCGTCCGCGGTCCGGGTCGCGCGCGAGTTCCAGCCGGACGTGCTGGTGCTGGACATCATGGTGCCCGTGTTCGACGGCGTCGAGGCCCTCCAGAAGATCCGCACCTTCATGCCGGAGGTCCCGGCGCTCTTCCTGACCGCCAAGGACAGCGTGGAGAACCGGGTGGAGGGACTGGCGGCCGGCGGAGACGACTACGTGTCCAAGCCCTTCAGCCTCGAGGAGCTCACCCTGCGCCTGCACCGCCTGGTGCAGCGTTCCGGAGCCACGGCCAAGGACGCGTCCGAGCTGGTGGTGGGCGATCTGGTGCTCAACATCGACTCTCGGGAGGTCCGCCGCGGCGGCGAGGAGATCCAGCTGACCGCGACGCAGTTCGACCTTCTGCAGTACCTCATGGAGAACCCGCGGCGCGTGCTGAGCAAGAACCAGATCCTGGACCACGTGTGGCATTACGACTTCGGCGGCCAGGCGAACATCGTGGAGCTCTACATCTCCTACCTTCGCAAGAAGATCGATGTGGGACGTCCCCCCATGATCCACACCGTCCGGGGCGTGGGCTACGTCATCCGGCCGGGTGCGGAATGACCACGCAGAGCATCCCTGAGAGCGCCCTTCCCCCGGTCCCCGGCAATCCACCGACCGGCGCCCGGTCTTCCAGCGCCGGGCCCCGTTGGCGGCGCCTGAAGTCGTGGCCCCTGCGCACCAAGCTGGTGCTCGTCACCATGGCGCTCCTGACGGTCATCGCCGCGGTGCTCGGCTCCGTGGTCTACGCGACCATGGACCGTGTCCTGACCAACGACGTCGACTCGCAGCTGCGGCTGGCGAACCACCGTGCGGCGGCGACCCTGGGCGGCCCAGTCGGGCCGGGCGGTTCTCCCGAGTTCCGGGGCCAGGCCCTCGGCACGATCACGGCGGTGTCCACGAGCGACGGCTCCCAGGGCGCGGCGGTGATCCTCCGCGACGACGGGCAGTTCGCCCCGCTCCCCACGAGCGACCTCCGGAAGATCGCGCTCTTCTCCGCCACCCCGGAGGCCTACCGACCGGGCGCAGCCCCCGTCACCAGCCGGCTCAGCGTCGGCGAGTACCGGATGCTGGCGTCCACCACCCCCAACGGAGCGGTGGTGGTCACGGGGCTCCCTCTCGCCGGCAAGAACGACGCCCTCGGCGCCCTCGTCCTGACCACCCTCCTCGTGTCGGCGGGTGCCCTGGTGATCTGCGCCGTCGTGGGCACCTGGCTCATCCGCCGGACCCTGCGCCCTCTCGCTCAGCTCAGCGAGGTGGCCGGGCAGGTGGCGGAGTCACGGCTCGACGTGGGCGAAGTCGCCCTGGGCGCGCGCGTCCCGGAGAGCGCCACGGACCCCGACACCGAGGTGGGCAGCGTGGGGCATGCGTTCAACCGGATGCTCGACAACGTCGCCGGCGCCCTGGCCGTGCGGCACGCCTCCGAGATGAAGGCCCGGCAGTTCGTGGCGGACGCCTCCCACGAGCTCCGCACCCCGCTGACGGCCATCCGCGGCTACAGCGAGATGCTCGGCCTCACCGAATCCCTCAGCGATCAGGGCAAGGAGTCACTGTCCCGGGTGCAGAGCCAGTCCGTGAGGATGAACGCGCTCGTGGAGGACCTGCTGACGCTCGCCCGGCTGGACGAGGGCCAGGCCATTCAGGGACGCTCCGTGGACCTCGTGCAGCTCGCGGTCGAGGAGGTCATGGAGAAGCGCGCCCAGGACTCCGGACATGACTGGCGGCTGGCGGTCCCCGCGGGAACCGTGGATGCCTGGGCCGATCCGGCGCGGCTGCGGCAGGTTCTGGTGAATCTGCTGACCAACGCCCAGAAGCACACGCCGGAAGGCACCAAGGTGGAGGTCGGCGTCGCGGTCTCGGCCGATGGCAGGCCGACGCTCACCGTGACCGACGACGGCCCCGGCATCCCCGAGGAGCTTCAGCCCGAGGTGTTCTCCCGCTTCACCCAGGCGGACAAGGCACGGACGGGGGGCTCGTCCGGGCTGGGCCTGTCGATCGTGCAGGCGATCGTCCAGGCGCACGGCGGGATCGTGACCCTGGAGTCCCGGCCCGGACGGACCGTGTTCTCCGTGGAGCTGCGCCCGGCCTGACGCGAGAAGCCAGCTGGGCACAGTGTTCGGCGTGAACATGGTGCCCAACTGGCTTCTCGCGAGCAGGGGACGGCGGGTGAGGCTCAGGCCTCCAGGACGCTCGCGACGCCGTAGAGGCGGTCGCCGGCGTCGCCGAGACCGGGGACGATGTACGCCTTCTCATCGAGGCGCTCGTCGATCGAGGCGAGAACCACCGTGACGTTCGCGTCGGAGAGCTCCTCCTCCAGCTTCGCCAGACCCTCCGGCGCGGCCAGGAGGCAGATGCAGGTGACCTCGTCGGCGCCGCGGCGGAAGAGGAACTTGATGGCCTCACGCAGCGTGCCACCGGTGGCCAGCATGGGGTCCAGCACGAAGACCTGGCGGCCCGTGAGGTCCTCCGGGAGGCGCTCGGCGTAGGTGATGATGTCCAGGGTGTGCTCGTCACGGGCCATGCCCAGGAAGCCCACCTCGGCGGTGGGGACCAGCTTGGTCATGCCCTCGAGCATGCCGAGACCGGCCCGGAGGATCGGGACCACGAGGGGCGTCGGCTTGGTGAAAGCCGTGCCGATCGTGGTGGCCACCGGAGTCTCGATGGTGACGGGCTGGGTACGCACCTCGCGAGTGGCCTCGTAGGCGAGAAGGGTGACGAGCTCTTCGGTCAGCTGACGGAAGACGGGCGAAGGCGTCGTCTTGTCCCGCAGCACGGTGAGCTTATGGGCGACGAGCGGGTGGTCCACAACGATGGTGCGCATGGGTCAAATTTACAGGACGCCGGCCGCTTGCCGTCCCTCGCCGACCGCGGCACTTTTCCCCCGCGAACCGCCAGTAGGTGCCCGTATCCGTGGGCCATACGGGCACCTACTGGCGGTTCGCGAGCGTGGGAGGCCGGATACGCTGGTGGGCATGATCCCGCACGACGCCGACCACGAGCACTGGATGGGCCTCGCCCTCGCCGAGGCCCGGGAGGCGCTGCGCACCGAGGACGTGCCGATCGGCGCGGTGCTGCTGGGCCCCGACGGCGCCGTCCTCGCCACCGGTCGCAACGAACGCGAGGCTCTCGGCGACCCCACGGCGCACGCCGAAGTAGTCGCGATCCGGGCCGGCGCCGAGGCCCTCCGCCGCAGGATGACCGACGACGGCGGAGCCTCCGACGGCTGGCGTCTGGAGGACTGCACGCTGGTGGTCACGCTCGAGCCGTGCGCGATGTGCGCCGGGGCGATCGTCCTGAGCAGGATCCCCCGCGTGGTGTTCGGCGCGTGGGACGAGAAGGCCGGCGCCGCGGGCTCCGTCTTCGACATCCTCCGCGAGCGCCGCCTCAACCACTGGGTGGAGGTCTACGCCGGGATCCGCGAAGACGAGTGCGCCGCCCTCCTGCGGGACTTCTTCGCCCGCCACCGGGGCTGACCCCGAGACTTCCTCCCCCTCACAGCGCTCCGGCGGCCGGCGTCGTCGTGCGCCGCCCAGGCCTTCTGTTCTTGTCCCCCGCAACCCCGCCAGAACATTAGTTTGACTAAGCAACCTTTCTACTTATATAGTTGCCGTAAGCAATTACAGGAGGATCGGATGCCGGTAGAGCCAGCAACAGCGCGGGCACTCATCCGCGGGGTCGTGGATCTGCAGCGCGCACTGCGCTGCCTCTCACACGACTCCCTGGCTCCGGGAACCAGCACGGCCCTGCTCGGGGTGCTCCACATGATCACCGAACACGGTGGGCGTGCGGTGGACATCGCGCAGCGGCTCGGCGTGAGTTCCCCGGTGCTGAGCCGCCACCTCGGAGAACTCGAGGAACGCGGCTTCATCACCCGGACGCAGGACCCCACGGACCGCAGGGCCCAGTTGCTGGAAGTCACCGAGATCGGGCAGGAACAGCTCGCCCGGGCCGAGGAGGACCGCGTCCAGGCGCTCCTGAGCCTCCTCGGTGACTGGGATGAGGACCAGGCGCTCACGTGCCGCTCCAACCTCACCGACCTCACCGTGGCCTTGCAGTCCTACCGTCGCAAGCCCTCCCCGTACGCCGCCGCCACCCCCGCAGGAGACTGAATCTTGAACCCCACCCACGAGGCTCAGCCCATGAGCCACCGGCAGATCATGGAGGCCTTCACCGGCCTCCTTGCCGCGTTCTTCACGGCGATCGTGTCCAGCACGATCGTCTCGAACGCGCTGCCCACCATCATTTCCGACCTCAAAGGCACCCAGACGGACTTCGCCTGGGTCATCACGGCCTCCATGCTGGCCAGCGCCGTCACCACCCCGATCTGGGGCAAGCTCGCGGACCTGTACGACAAGAAGATCCTGGTCCAGCTGAGCATCGTCGTGTTCGTGGCCGGTTCGGTGGTGGCGGGCCTCTCCCCCGACATCCCCATGCTGCTGACCGCACGCGTCATCCAGGGCATCGGCATGGGCGGTCTGATCGCCCTGTCCCAGGCCATCATGGGCGTCATGATCGCCCCGCGTGAGCGTGGCAAGTACTCCGGCTACCTCGGCGCCGTTCTCGCCGTGGGCACCGCAGGCGGCCCGCTGCTCGGCGGTCTGATCGTGGACCACTGGGGCTGGCGCTGGACCTTCTACGTCTGTGTCCCCCTCGCGATCATCGCGCTGATCCTGCTCCAGATCACCCTGAAGCTGCCGCAGATCCGCCGCAAGGCCAAGATCGACTGGCTGGGCACCATCCTGCTCAGCGCGTCCGTCTCCACCCTGCTGATCTGGGTCTCCTTCGCCGGCAACCCGGACTACTACGAGTGGTGGTCCTGGCAGACCGCGGCGATGGTGGGCGGCTCGGTCGTCGGCCTGCTGCTCTTCATCCTGGTCGAGGCCAAGGTCGCCGAGCCGATCATCCCCCTGAAGATCATCTCCAACCGCACCACCGCGCTGAGCATCGTGGCCTCGGTGGCCATCGGTGTGGCCATGTTCGGTTCCTCCTCCTTCATCGGTCAGTACTTCCAGGTGGCCCGTGGCGCGACGCCTACCGAGGCCGGCCTGCTCACCCTGCCGATGATCTTCACCAACCTGGTGGGCTCCACGGTCGCGGGTCAGCTGATCTCCCGCTACGGGAAGTGGAAGGGCTACCTGGTGGCCGGCACGATCTTCACCGCGGCGGGCATGCTCCTCCTCGGTACGATCGACCACGAGACCGACTTCTGGATCACCGGCGTCTACATGGCCGTCCTGGGCCTCGGTCTCGGCATGACCATGCAGAACCTGGTCCTGGCCGTGCAGAACACCGTCGCTCCGCGGGACATCGGGTCCGCGAGTGCCTCGGTGGCGTTCTTCCGGACCGTCGGTGGCGCGATCGGCGTCTCCGTGCTGGGCGCCGTGCTGGGCAACCGCTCCTCGGATCTGATCAAGCAGGGCTTCATCGACCACCACATCAAGGTCCCCGCCGGGTCCGGTGCGTCGAGCACGAGCCTGGACGTCAAGGACATGCCCGGCCCGATCGCCACGATCGTCAAGGCCGCCTACGGTGATGCCTCCGCGCAGATCTTCCTGATCGCCGGTTTCGTCGCGATCGCCGCGATCATCGCCGTGCTGTTCATCAAGGAGGTCCCGCTGCGCAAGACGGTCGAGATGCAGCCGGCCAAGGCGGCTTCCGAGGGCTCCGTCGGGGAACCCGACACGACGACGGCGACCCTCGCCGCGGTCGCCGCTCCCTCCGGGGCCGCGGGTGAGGCACTCGCCAACGGCCTGAATCCGAGCGACGCTCCCGAGCAGCACGTTCCGGCTCACGTCGCAGGGCATCAGCGCACCGCCCCGGCGACGCACGACGGCGGCCTGGAGGGCGGGCTCGACTCCGAGCTGCGGCTCCTGCTGGCTGAGCGCGAGACGCCCGGCGTCGTGCCCCAGGGCGACACCGCGGCCACGCTCGCGGCGCTCCAGCAGACGCAGTTGCTGCTCGCGAAGCAGCAGGAGCAGCTCGCCAAGCTGAGCGAGAAGGTCAACACCCAGCTGCTGGCGCAGCTGGAGGTGTCCGAGCGGCAGGGTCAGGCGGCCGGCGAGCTGGCCAGGATCCAGGCAGAGCTCGACGCCGAGCGGCAGCTCCAGAAGGAAGCCGCGCTGTATCTGGCGACCCGGGGACGGCACAGCGCAGGCTGAGGCGGTCAGCTCCTGCGGAGGTGTTGGGAGGGGCGTCCACCGGTTGCGGTGGGCGCCCCTCGGGCGTTTCCGGGGGACAGTGAGTGGCCCGAGATCTGGCGGTTTCGGAGCCTGGAAAGTGGCCTGGATGTGCTCCGTTTGGGCGGGGGTGTCCGGCTACGGTAAAGTGGTCAACCGTTGGTGACGTGTCCGAGCGGCCGAAGGTGCAACACTCGAAATGTTGTTTGGTGTAACAGCCAACGTGGGTTCAAATCCCACCGTCACCGCCAGAGCGAAGGCCCTGGAACTCCTGAGAGATCAGAGGTTCCGGGGCCTTCGTCATTGACCGAGACGGTACGCACGCTCGGGGACAGCCCCATTCCTGGCGCTGCCCCGCTAGCCGGTCCCTGCTCATGGGCGATGAGTCTCGGGTGATGCTTGTTCGTGCCGCCTACCGAAGTGGGTGATCTTGTCGTCCAGGACGTCGATGGCCCGCTGCAGGGCTTCGGCGCGTGCGTCCAGGGCGGCCCGACGCTCCCGGAGGAAGGTCGCCGGGTCCGCGGAGGCCTCTTCTCCGCGGAGGAGCGTGGCGAACTCACGGAGGTCCGAGATGCCCAGCCCGGCGTCCCTCATACAGGTGACCACGCCGATCCATGCCAGATCGCTGTCGGAAAACCTGCGATGATTCGACGAACTGCGCTCGAACGGACCGATGATCCCCTCGTCTTCGTAGTAGCGGATCGCGTCAGGAGAGAGCCCCGAGGCTGCCACCGCTTCCTGCATCGTGAACGTCGTCATTCTCGACCACCTCTTCCAGAATGCCCCGCGCCAACTCGTCAAGCGGCAGCTCACGGGCGTCCATCACTTCATCCAGCTGTTCCAGAGTCGATACTCCCACGATCGGAGTGGGCGACTGAGGGGAGCCGAGCAACCAGGAGAGCACCACCTGGTTCCTGGTGGCCCCCAGCATGGCGGCGACACGGTCCAGCGCCGCGAGACGTCGTTCCGACGAGGGGTGACGGTAGGCATCCTGGAGCCGGGTCTTGTCTGTGTAGGCCCCGCCGAGGAGCACGTTGTAGACCCACAACCGGAGATCAGTCGAGAGAACGTGATCGAGCGCTTCCGGCGTCGCAACGACATGACCACGGTCCGGCAGCGGCACGAACGGCAACGGTTGCAGGTAGCTGTGCCGCAACTGCACGGCCGTGAAGGGCTCGACACCCAAGGTGAGAGCCATCGACCGAGCACGCTCGACGCGCCAGCCGGCGTGATTCGAAGCGCCGAGCCGCGTCGCCACCCCCTCAGCGGCCAGGGACCCGAAAACGGAGACCTGTTCTTCGAGGTCGACCTCGCGATCCTCGACGTGAGCCCACAAGAGGTCCACGTGATCAGTGCCGAGGCGCTCCAAGGAGCCTTCGAAAGCGGTACGGACGGCTGTCGCTCTGAGACCCTCCATCGACCCGGGCCAATCCCCTGGCACGGTCGGGGCCGCCCCGACCTTGGTCGAGATACGGATCTGGTCCCGCATGCCAGGATTCGCCCGTAACCAGGAACCGATCACTGACTCACTCGCGCCCCCGAGGCCGGACGGGTCCAGCCAGAATGCGTAATTGTTCGCCGTGTCCAACCATCGGCCTCCCCTGAGGACGAACCGGTCCAGGAGTTCGAACGCCCTGGCCTGATCGATCCGAGTGCCGAAGTACATCGTGCCGAGGGCGATATCCCCCGGATCAAGAACAGTCATGACAGGAGCAAAACAGCTGGAGCGCGCTCCAGGTCAAGCGTCGCCCGGAGCAGTGTGCCGCGTCCCGAGCTGATCGGGGGCACCGCTCACAGCCCCAGGGTCCGGAGCTCGAAGCTGTTCGGTGTTGAGATGGTGGCGTCGCAGGTTGCGGAGCCGTCGGGAGTGCTGAGGATGGTGTGACCTTCACCGTCGCTGACGAGCCGGAAGGTGACCTCGGTATCCTTCTGCGGCGCGAATCCGGCCATCTTGGACGTGGGATAACCGATCACGAAGGTCCGGTCGGCGCCGCCGTCGTCGCGTGCATGGACGAGCAGGTCCGTGTGCTCCGGATGGGATGCCACGTCCTTCACGACGACCGTGATCTCCTGCCATGCCCTGGCCGTGGCAGCCCTCCTGGCGTTCCTGTAGGAGCGGACACACATGGCACTCACCGTCAGCAGCCCAAGGAGCGGGATCGCGGAGACCAATGCGATCATCGACGCGTTGGATCGCACCGTCTCGTCATGGCCCACGATCAGCATGCCGGAGTAATCCGTGGGGTTGTAGGCGAGAGTGACCTGTTCCTTGTATCGCGGCAGCCGATCACAGGGCGCTTCATTCCTCACCGTGGCCTCATGAGGCACGCCGTCAAGCACGAACCGCAGAGTCACGGTACAGATCGGGGTGCTCTTGTGGGCATTGGCCTCGGATTTTCCGACCACGGTCGCGGGTGCTTGCGGGTAATTTCCCCACACGGGGTTGGTCGTCCACGCCAGGAGCACCGCTACCCCCACCGTGACCACGACGAAGACGGCCGCGGAGATGATCGCAGCCCTGAGCCGGCCCTTTCGGACGGAACCCGATTCCCACACCGGAGCCTGGTCACCTGGGGCCGGACGGGAGGCGATCTTCAGGTTCTTGGCGAGCTGCACCGTGTCCTTCTTCGTCAGGGCATCAGGTGAGAGGTCCGCCGCGACAGGGTTCTGAGGTGAGTCCATCAGCCGAAGGAGGGCACGCACGCGATGCTGAAGACCGTGGCACCTTCGGCGAGGAGACCCTCGACCGGTTCGTCGGCCGCGAGGAGCCGGAACCCGAGGGCACGGTCCCGGGACCAGGGGAATTCGGCGATGTCGACCCACTCACCCCGGACCTCTGCCCGGCAGGTCCACACGGCCAACGGTGCCGACGCCAGCCAGGGACCGACCACGGTTTCGAGCAGCTCCGACAGCATGTCGCCGGCCTGATGCTCGACAGTCCGATGCAGGCCCAGGTAGTCGGCCGCGTGGGCGTCCAGCCGGCTCAGATCAATCTTCATAAGGCAACTATCGCGTGTGTCCGGCACCCTGCCAAAGTGACACGATTGAAAACGGACTGACACGTACAGCCGCTCGGCCGCTGACCGCCGTCGGGCGCCCCGCCCCACGAAAAAGCTCCCCCGGGGGCTGATCCGATTTCTCGGTCCGTCCCCGGGGGAGCTTCGTCAGGCCGGAAAACTCAGACCTTGGCCCTGCGGTAGCCCTCGCGCTGCGCCGCGGCTTCGGTGGCGAAGCAGCGTTCCGGAGCCGTGCGGGTGTAGAAACGCTGGCCGGGCAGGTGGTAGATCATGCTCGAACGGTTGCCCTTGATGGGCGCCCAGGAGGGGCAGTTCCACTTGCTGATCGGACCGGTGGCGGTCGGCCGCTGCGGGGCCACGACGCGCACGTACTTCTGCGCGCTGGAGCTCATCTTCAGAGTGCCCGTCGACACGATCCGCACGGACCACTTGCCCGAGACGCTCGCGGGGAACGAGGTCCGGATGAAGCCCTTGGCGTTGCTGTTCACGGTGCGGACCGCGGCATTCGGCTTGGCACCATCCGGGTCGAAGTACACGACCGCCTTCACGGTGCCCGTGTTGGCCCAGGTCCGGCCGTTCAGGCGCTGCGCCTGGCCCTGGATGGTGATCGGCTTGCCGCGGGTGACCGTGGCGGGTCCGGCCGCATAGGACGCGACGCGGGTGGAGACGGTCGGAGCCGCCTGGGCAGGAGCCGCCACGACCAGTGATGCGACGACGGCGATCAGCGCCGTCAGGGCAGCGACGACCGCACGCCCCAGAGATTTCATAGACACGGAATGTCCCCCAGTGAAAAAGTCCGGTTCAACCGGTGATGCGAGTGATGCGGTGTCAGCATATCCGGCTCTCCGCCGCGAACACAGAGGAGACGCGGGAACGTCGCTCTGCGACGGGCAGCGCCCGCGGCGAAGGCCGGCGTCGCTCTAGCGAACGGCGCCGGCCTCAACCCCGCGAGGCCCCCGGGGAACGCACATCACCGCCTCACGCGGAGGCGAACAGGCCCTCCCCCACGAAGCCGTCCGGACCGCACCCTGGCGGGATGGCGAAGACCGCCGAGCCCACCGGCGTCGTCCACTGATTCAGGATGTCCAGATCGTCCAGGCGCTTCTGGATCGGCACGAACTGCCGGTCCACATCCGCCTGGAACGACGCGAACAGCAGCCCGGAATCGGACACCCCCGGGCCTCCCGGCGGGACGTCGTAGTTGAACGCCCTCCGGAAGATCCGCTGGGACGGGTCCTCCGGCCGCGCGCGGCGCAGATGGGAGAAGTCCGCGATCACGGGGAAGCCCGCCGGGTTCAGGGCCTTGAAGTCCGGTTCGTCGTGCTCGTCGACCCCTGTCAGCGGCGCGCCGTTGGAGAGTTTCCGCCCCACCGACTCCTCGCGCCCGGAGCGGTCCAGCTCGTCCCACTTGTCGAGGTTCATGCTGATCCTCCGGAGCACGAGGGACGTCCCGTTCTCCACCCAGGGCCGGTTGGTCCCGTCACCGAACACGACCCGCTCGAAACTCTCGCTGCCGGGCGCCGGGTTGGCGGTCCCGTCCACCTGGCCGAAGAGGTTCCGCATGGTCGTGCCCGGTTTTTCTGTGCCGTACGCCCGCCGGAAGCCGTGCTGGATCCACCGGACCGTGGTGAAACTCCGGCTGTCCTTCAGCAGCATCCGCTGAGCGTGCGCGACCGTGAGCGGGTCGTCGGCGCAGATCTGGAGGAGCAGATCCCCGCCGCTGTACTCCTTCACCAGGCGGTCGATGCCGAACTTCGGCAGCGGCCGGAGCCACGAGGGCGCCCGGCTCGGCGCCGCGGCCCGGAAGAGACCCGGCCCGAAGCCGAACGTGACCGTCAGGTTCGCCGGACGGAACGCCAGCTCGGCCTCCGTGTCGGCGAGAGCGCCCTCCCCCTGCGTGAGCCGCGCGGCGTCGGACGTGAGCAGCTTCAGCAGGGACTTCACCCCCGCCCCCGTGATCCCCGGTTTCAGGTCCAGCGCCACGAAGGCGCCGTGAGCCTGCGCGGCGGTGCCGATCCCGGCCTGCCGCGGGCCGAAGAAGGGCACGGTGCCGGCCCCGTTGTCGGGCGTCTCCGCCGCCACCGACGACGACGGCGCGCCGCCCACCAGCTGCGTCCCGGCGGCGGCCAGCGCCCCCACCCCCGCCGCGGCGCCACCGAGGAGGAGGTTCCGGCGTCGTACCCCCTTCGAGGATCCCGCCGCGGCTCCCGCGCCCGCCGGCTCCTCCGGACGGCCCTCGGGTTCGGCCGACGGCTCCACGTCCCGCGGACTCACTTGGCCGGGGAGGTCGTGGGCTGGGCGTGCCCGGAGTGGTCCTCGCCGCCGTGGCCCGAGTGCTCGCCCGAGTCCCCACCCGGCGCGTAGTTCTCCTTGGCGCCGGAGAAGTCCTTGACCTGGGCGGTGAAGCTGAGGGTCGTGCCGTCGCTCGCCTTCAGCTCGAAGGGGATCTCGTCGCCGGCACGGTAGGCCTTGGCGAGCTTCATGAGCATGATGTGGTTCGCACCGGGTTCGAGCTTGAGCTCACCGCCCGCGGGAATGGTGAACCCGCCCTCCTTGGCGCGCATCTGCATGCCGCCGCTGGGGTTCATGACGGTCTCGTGCAGCTCGGCCATGGGCGAAGCGGGGGTGGTCACGGTAGTGATGGTGAGGTCCTTGCCGCTGCCGTTTCGGACGGTCCCGAACGCGGCGGTCATGCCGGAGGATGCCGCCTTCACCCAGGGCTCGCTGATCGAGAGGGCGGGCGCCGGGCTGGCCGAGGATGCGGCAGGCGCCGGGGCGTTCCCCGAGGAGCAGGCGCCGAGGGCGAGAGTGGCGGCAGCGGCGAGGGACAGCAGGGAAAGGGTCTTCTTGGTGGTCATGGTGACTCCTGATCTGTGCCCGTCCGGGCAGCGTGAGGCCGGGACGGGGTGAAAGTGTGGGATGAAAGGGGTGCCCGTCAGGCGGCGTCGTCGCGGCGCAGGCGCTGCAGGGCCCGGACCGCGAGGAACAGGCCGAGGCCCACGGCAGCGCCGATGCCGCCGGCGATCAGCCAGCCGGGGACCCCGGCCGCCTGATCGGACTCCGACGCGGCGCCGGCTTCCGCGGACGGCGCGGCAGCGGGTTCGGTGCCCGGCGCGAGTCCGGGCGCCGGAATGGTGCCCGCCTTCGCGTTCGCTCCGACCAGGAACGAATAGCTGCCGCTGATGGGGTGGCCATCGCTGGAGACGACTCTCCAGCGGACTTGGTACTCCCCTTCCGGAAGGTCCGGTGCGAGGGGCTGGGCCAGGGTCTCCCGTGCGAGCACGGGCTTGCCCTGGGCCCAGTTCTTCGAGGCCGCGTCAACGACGCGGATCTCGTAGCCCAGGTCCATGAGGGCCGCGCTGAACGTGACGGACACCTGGGTGGGTGCTGCCGACAGGCGTTTGCCGTCGGACGGGATGGACGAAACCAGTTGGTCGTGCGCCGAGGCCTTCGGAGCGCCCGCCAGGAGAACGGCGAAGCACAGCACCAGAACGGCCGTCAGCACGGAGGCACGACGCCCCGGGTTCCGCCATGCAAGGAATGGCAAAGAACTCATGACTGCTTCCTGCCCTGCGGGACACAGGGGCCCGGCAGGGCGGCTGAGAAGTGTGGCGCGGAGACTCCGCGCAGGTCTCACGGCACCGGCGCGCGAGGCGGACCGGTGGCCGGGGTGGCTAGAACGAC
Organism: Arthrobacter sp. RCC_34; assembly: GCF_041360795.1. Classification (NCBI taxonomy): domain Bacteria; kingdom Bacillati; phylum Actinomycetota; class Actinomycetes; order Micrococcales; family Micrococcaceae; genus Arthrobacter; species Arthrobacter sp. RCC_34. The sequence goes on from NZ_JBFUPW010000004.1 coordinate 100,454, forward strand.
TCAGACAACAGCGGCGGGCCGCGGTGCCGCAAAACCAGCAGGGGCACGCCGAGATTGCGCAGCGGCGTGACGCGCCGGTCCAGCGGCATGGTCAGCGATCCGGGCACGACGACGAGCGGCGCCACCCGGGGAATGACAGGAAGGAGCCGCATCCGCAGAGCGGCGAGAAGCCTCAGGAGGGTCACCTCGCCATGGCGCAGCACGGCGATGGTGAAGACCGCGGCGACCACGTGGCCCACCCACATGAGCGGTGAGGAATGGTCCATCAGCGCCATGGAGCTGTCCGTGGCGACGCTGCCCGGGACCGGGGCCATCGACCGGGCCATGTGCCCGGCGTGACCCATCCGGGCCATGTCGTGCGCCATCGTGGCGGCGGGCCCGGTAGTCATCCCGGCGGTCATCCCGGCGGGCGCCATGCTGAACAGGCCGTGGAACAGCGCCTGGCTGAACAGGACACCGGTGGAGAGACGCCAGAGAGAAAGTGGTTTTCCGGTGTGGAGCGCTTTCCCAGCGAGCAGGCCTTTTCCGGCAAGCAGACCTTTTCCGGCAAGCAGCGTGCACACCAGCCCGGACAGGACCAGCGAGAGCAGCAGGACGGCCGCCGCGGGAACGGCTCCGCCGGCGAGGACATGCGAGAAGGCGGCGATCGACGTCGCGGCGGTGGCTGCGATCCAGCCCCGTGCGAAACGCGCTCCGCGTGCCGTCATCGTCCTTCCCCGTCCGTCCTGGAAGGGCGCACCGCCCGTCCAGGCCCGATTATCCACGAATTTCTACGGCCTGTCGAAGTGCCGGGAGCCCCCGTCGGCCGCCCTCGCCGACACGGCGCGGGGCGAACGGTCTAGACCAGAAATCTGAACAGCTGGTCAATTTTAAGCGCGGAAAGCCTTGACCACGCGACGAACAGGGGATGAGACTTTTCTCACACTTGTTCAGATTTCGTCACCCAGGCACACCGGAGGTTCCCATGCAGAGCACGACCACCGAGGCCAAGGCCCCGGATTCCCTCGCCCCCGGGAAATTGGGCACGGTCGACATCATCTTCTTCGTCGTGTCCGCGGCGGCGCCCCTCACGGTGGCCGTGAGCGCGGCCCCGCTGTCGTTCTTCCTCGGCGGGATCGGGGCGCCGGGCGCCATGCTCGCCAGCGGCGCGGTCCTGATCCTCTTCGCCATCGGCTTCACGGCCATGTCCCGCTTCGTCCGCAACACGGGCGCCTTCTACGCCTACGCGGCCGCCGGGCTGGGCAAGCCGGTGGGCATCGGCGTCGCCTTCGTCACCGTGATGGCCTACGCGTTCCTGCTCATCGGCTTCTACGCGCTCCTCGGGTTCTTCGCGGACCTGACGTTCGGGAATCTGTTCGGCATCCATCTGCACTGGGGCGTCTGGTCGGCGCTCTCGGTGCTCCTGATCGGGCTGCTCGGCTACCGGCGCATCGACGTCGGGGCGAAAGTCCTGGCGGTGCTGCTCACCGCCGAGGTCCTCATCCTCCTCATCGTCTCGATCGCGGCGATCGTGGAGAACGGCGGCCACATCGCCGACGCCACGGCCGCGTCCTTCAACCCCGTCAACATCTTCTTCGTCCCGGGCGCCAGCGTCCTGTTCGTCTTCGGTTTCGGGGCGTTCCTCGGCTTCGAGGGCACGGTCATCTACGCGGAGGAGGCGAAGCAGGCCGACCGCTCGGTCCCCCGCGCGACCTACCTGGCCATCGCGTTCCTCGCCGTCTTCTACGCCTTCACCTTCTGGGCCCTGACCGTCGCGTTCGGGGTGGATGGCGTGCTGGCGCTCGCGAACTCGGACAAGCTCGAGGAGATGATGTTCCTCGCCGGCGAGCAGTCGCTGGGAGCGTGGGCCGGCGTCGTGCTCCAGATCCTGGTCATCACCAGCTTCTTCGCCTGCGCCCTCGCCTTCCACAACGCCTGTGCGCGGTACGTGTTCTCACTCGGCCGCGAGCGCCTGCTGCCGACGGTGTTCTCCCGCACCCACCACCGCATGCGGTCCCCGCACGTCGCCAGCCTGGCGCTGACCGGTCTCAGCCTGGTCGTCATGATCGCCGGGGCGCTCTCCGGCACGGACCCCTATCTCGGACTGAGCCTCTGGACATACGCCGTGGGCGTGGCGGGGCTCGTCTTCGCTCAGGGCGTGGCCGCGGTCTCCGTGATCGGCTTCTTCCGGAAGGACCGGCGAGGCCATGGGACGTGGCGCGTGGTCATCGCACCGGTGCTCGGCGCCCTGGGGCTCATCGCCGCGTTCGCCATCATCGTCTCGCACTTCGATATCGTGTCCGGCATGACCGGCCCTGTGAATCTCCTGCTGATCGGCATCGTGCCGCTCGTCTTCGTGGGCGGCGTGATCGCCGGCCTCGTGATGCAGCGGCGCTCCCCCGAACGCTACGCCGCCCTCAATTCCTCCGTGGTGGTCTCCGCCCCGGAGGACCGCGCCCCCGCGGCGGAGCCGGCGCCGGCAGAGGAGCCGGTGGCATGAGGGCTAAGAGCAGACAGCGCCGCCAGGACCTCATCGCGGCCGCGAGCAGCGTGATCGCCGAACACGGCATCGCCAACGCCAGCGTGCGCGCGGTCGCCGAGCGCGCCGAGGTCAGCACGGGCAGCGTCCTGTATCACTTCGAGAGCTTCGACCAGTTGGTCATGGAGGCCGTGAAGGGTGTCATCGACGAGTTCAGCGAACAACGACGCCGGCTGATCGACGGCGTCTCCGACCCGGTCGAACGGCTCCGCCTCATGATCGAGGCCGGGATCCCCGAACACATCAGCGACGAACTGCGGATCGTGTACCAAGTGGTGTCGGCCGCCCAGGACAATCCGCACTACCGGCGCAATCTGGCGCTCGTGGTGGAACGGCAGGTCGCCCTGTACGAGATCGTGCTCGAAGTCGGCACCGCCCTCGGAGCGTTCCGGCCCCGCATGGAGATCCATGCGATCGCGGAGAACCTGGTGGCGCTCGAGGACGCCTACGACCTCTACCTCATCGACCCCGACGACTGGCAGCGTGACCGCTATCTGCGGAACACCCTCCTCTTCGCCGAGCTCGCCCTGGACTGCACGCTGATCACGCCCGCACCTTCCACACAGTCCGCCCCAGCCGAACCGTCCACATCACCCACCTCCGAGGAGCAGCAGTGACCGCACCCCTTTCCGATCCGAGCACGAGCCGTCCGTCCGGGACCGCTCCGCTCGGCGCCGCTCCGCGGGCCCGGGATCTCGGCATCCCGTTCGACGGCGAGCGCGGACCGTGGAACGCGATCACCGATGTGCCAGGCCTGGAGGTCGGCTACGTGACGCTGATCGAGGACGGGCCCGTGGTGGTCCGCACCGGCGTCACCGCGATCCTGCCGCGCGGCAAGGCGGCCGCCGGGAAGCCCTGCGCGGCCGGACTCGCCGTCCTGAACGGCAACGGCGAGCTGACCGGGAGCACCTGGATCGAAGAATCCGGACAGTTCCAGACGCCCATCGCGCTGACCAATTCGCACGCGGTGGGGGCGGTGCACCGTGGTGTCGACCAGTGGATGGCTGAGCACCACCCCGCGGTCGCGGCACAGTGGATGCTGCCCGTGGTCGGCGAGACCTGGGACGGCTATCTGAACTCGATCAACGCGGACACCGTGCTCCCCGAGCACGCCGCGGCCGCCCTCGACGCCGCCCGCACCGGGCCGCTCGCCGAAGGCAATGTGGGCGGCGGGACCGGCATGAACTGCTACGGCTTCAAGGGCGGGACGGGCACGGCCTCCCGGGTGGTCCGTTCGGGCGACGACTCCTGGACCGTGGGCGTCCTCCTGCAGGCCAACTTCGGCTCCCGGAAGGAACTGCGCGTGGCCGGGCGGAGGCTCGGGCGGGACTCCCAGGCCCCCGACCCCATGACCACCACCGACTGGTTCGAACGCGACACCGCCTCCCCCGCCCACGCGGTGGCAGGGGCCGGGAGCGTGATCGTGGTCGTGGCCACGGACGCGCCGATGCTTCCGGACCAGTGCCGGGCGCTCGCCCGCCGGGTGAGCCTGGGCCTGGCGCGCACGGGCACCACGGGGAGCCATTTCTCGGGTGACATCTTCCTCGCCTTCTCCACGGCCAACGAGGGCGGCCTCGGCTCCCGCATGGGCGCGGGCGGTGTGGTGGTCGAACAGCTCTCCCATGTGGCCTGGGGCAGCATGGACCCCTTCTACGAGGCCGTGGTCGAGGCCACCGAAGAGGCGGTCCTCAACGCCCTCGTCGCGGCGCGGGACATGGTCGGCCGCGAGGGCCACAGGAGCCATGCGCTCCCCCACGAGGAGGTCCGCGCGGCGTTCGCGTCGTGACCTGACTGCCCAGGGCTCCCTGAACGACGACGGCGGTGGGCCGGGCGCGCTGCCCGGCCCACCGCCGTCGTCGTGCTGCGGGAGCCGTGCCCGCCGCCGCCCTACTCGAACGTGAGCTTCGGGGGCGCTTGCCGGAATCCCTTCGTGCGAACGGCCAGGAAGATCACGCCCACCACCATCCAGCACACGCCCACCGTGAAGGACGTCGGCGCGAGGGAGGTCCAGAGCCAGATGGTCAGGGCGAAGCCGATGAGCGGCAGGACCAGGTGAATCAGCAGATCCCTCGGGGTGCGGCCCTTGCGGTCCCAGAAGAAGTACTTCACCACGGACAGGTTGACCATCGAGAAGGCGAACAGCGCGCCGAAACTGATCATCGTCGCCGCGATCTCGAGCGACAGAACCAGGGAGAGCAGCGACACCACGGACACCGAGACGGCCGCGAGCACGGGCGTCCCGAAGCGCGGGTGCAGCTTGCCGAAAGCGCGGGGCAGGAGCCCGTCGCGGCCCATGGCGTAGATGATGCGGCTGACGCTCACCTGACTGGTCATGGCCGAGCCGATGCAGCCCGCCACGAACACCGCGATGAAGATCGCGCTCAGCACAGGGCCGCCGACCTTCTCGATCAGCTCGATACCCGCGGTGTCCAGGGAGCCGAAGGCGTGCCAGTCGGGGAAGACGAGGCCGCCGGCCCAGGCGACGGCGATGAAGATGACCCCGCCCAGCACTGTGGTGATGACGATGGCGCGCGGGATGTTCCGCTGCGCGTCCCGGGCGTCCTCGGAGAGGGTGGAGACGGCGTCGAACCCGAGGAAGGACAGGGCCAGCACGGCTGCGCCGGCGAAGATCGGGCCCACCCCGCCGGAACCGGTCTCGAACGGGGCGAGCACCGAGGGCGCGGGATTGCCGGAGAGGTACGAGACGGCCAGGGCGATGAACACCACGATGATCGCCACGGCCATCGCCACGATCACGCCGCTGAACTTGCCCACGAACTTCACGCCCAGCGCGATGAACGCCAGCACGGCGACCACGCTCACCAGCGAGAACACCCAGCCCGGCACGGCCGGGAAGGCCGAGTTCAGGTAGAGGCCCACCAGCAGGAAGTTGATCATCGGCAGGAACAGGTAGTCCAGCATGAGGGTCCAGCCGGTCACGAAGCCGAGATGGCCGCCGAACGTCTGGGTCGTGTAGGAGTAGGCGCTGCCGGCGGCCGGGATGACCCCGGAGATGCGGGCGTAGCTGAGGGCCGTGAAGAACATGGTCGCCAGGGCGACCACATAGGCGGCGGCCAGGTGGCCGTCGGTGATCTGGGTGACGGTGCCGAAGGTCGTGAACACGGTCACGGGGGCCATGTAGCTCAGGCCGAACATGACCAAAGCGGCCAGGCCGAGGACGCGGCGGAGCTGTCGGGGTCGGTCGCCGGGAACCAGGCCGGCCTGAGCCGGGGGTTCGAGAGGGGTGGATGCCATGGGGAGGTCTTTCTGTCGGGGAGGCACGCGGGGTCTGCTCGGTGTGCGGCTCAGCTTGCGGCGGGGAGCAGCGCGGTGTGGGTGCGGCGTCCGGCCAGCCAGGTGCCTTTCACCTGGATGTCCTGGATCTCTTCCTGGGCCACGTCCCGGGGGTCGTGGGAGAGCAGCACCAGGTCGGCGCTCAGGCCGGGGCGCAGCGAGCCCCAGCGGTCTTCGGCGAACGCCTGGTGGGCGACGCCCGAGGTGTACGCGGCGAGGGCGGCGTCGACGTCGACGCGTTCGGTGGGCAGCCAGCCGCCCGCGGGCAGGTGGTCGGGGGTCTGGCGGGTGACCGCCGTCGCGAGTCCGGGCACCGGCTCGTGGCAGGTGACGGGCCAGTCGCTGCCGAAGGACACCGCGACGCCCCGTTCCACGAGGCTGCCGATGGGGTACTGGCGTTCGGAGCGCGGGCTGCCGAGACGCGGGATGGTGAGGAGGTTCATGACGTCGTCCTCGCGGGCCCAGAGCGGCTCGAAGTTGGCCACGACCCCCAGCTCCGCGAAGCGCGGGACGTCCTCGGGGTCGACGACCTGCAGATGCGCCAGCACGGGACGGCGGTCGCGGGGGCCGTTGCGCCGCGCCGTCTCTTCGATGCCGTCCAGCGCCATCCGGATGGCGCCGTCACCGATCGCGTGGATGTGGGCCTGGAAGCCGAGACGGTCGACGGCGGCGAGCGCGTCGTTCAGCTCGTCCTGGCTCCAGTTGGGCAGACCCTTGTCCTCCGGGGCGTCCGCGTACGGGCTCAGCATGCAGGCGGTGTGGCTTTCGATGATGCCGTCGGCGAAGAACTTGATGGTCTGGGCGGTCAGCAGATCGGACCCGACCGCCTGGACGGCCTCGCGCGCCGCGACGAAGGCGTCCAGGTTCTCCCGCCAGCGGCCGGGCTCGGCCAGGAATGCGAGGTTGAGACGGGTGTTGAGCCGGCCCTGCCGCGCGGCCTCGAGGTACACGTCCAGGTGCTCCAGGGCGGCCCAGGCGTCCTGCACCCAGGTGATCCCGGAGGCGGCGAGCGTCCACGTGGCGCTTTCCAGGGCGGAGACGCGCCGGCTCAGCGAGTATCCCGGGGCGACCCGTTCCACGAGTTCCAGCGCGCCGTACTCCTGAAGGGTCCCGAGGGGACTGCCGTCCTCGCGACGGACGATCCGGCCGCGGTCCGGATCCGGGGTCCCGGCATCGATCCCGGCCGCACGGAGCGCTGCCGAGTTGACCCACAGCGTGTGGTAATCCCAGGCCTTGAGCACCACGGGACGGTCCGGCACCGCCTCGTCGAGCCAGGCGGCGTCGAAGAGGCCGCCCGGGGCGAGCGTGGCGTCGTAGCTCGCGCCGATGATCCAGTCCTGGTCCGGGTTCTCCTCCGCGTACGCGGCGACGGCGGCCACGATCTCCTCGACGGACCCGCACGAACGGATCTGGGGCCCGAGGTCCTCCATCCCGCCGAAGAGCGGATGCGCGTGGCCGTCCGCGAAGGCGGGACCCAGGAAGGCGCCGTCCAGGTCCACGACGTGGTCCGCCTGGTCGAGCAGCGCTTCGGCGTCCGCGCCGACGGCTTCGATGACGCCGTCGCGGACGGCGAGGGCGGTGGCGCTGCCGGGGGCGGCTTCGCCCCGGCCGGGCGCGTCAGCCTGGCCGGGGATGCGGGGATCGGCCGCGACCACGCCGCCGTGGAAGACTGTCAGAACCATTCGAACTCCAAATATTTAATGGGATTAAATAATTGGGGATCACAGTAGTCTGTGATGTACGCAACACGCAAGAGGGGACAGTCATGATGTCAACCGCGCCACGACGGGCGGGACGGCCGAAAAGAAGCGTGCTGGACCGAGACCTGATCGTCCGGACGGCCTTTGACGTGCTTCGACGCACCGGCCCCGAGGACTTCACCATGGCCGCGCTGGCCGGCGAGCTCGGCGTGAAGACCCCGGCGCTGTATCACCATGTGGGCAACAAGACCGAGGTCCTGAGCTCCATGCGCGAACTGATCACGTCCGGGATCGACCACTCCGGCTTCGGGACCCTCCCCTGGCTCGACGCCACGCGTCTCTGGGCCCGCTCCTACCGCACCGCCTTCGCCGCCCACCCGCACGCGATCGCCCTCCTGGCCACCACGCCCGTCACCGGCGCCAACCCCACGCTGAGCATGTACGAGGCCGTCACCCAGGGCTTCCTCGACGAAGGCTGGCCCGAGGAACTCGTGGTCAGCGCCATCGTGTCTCTGGAGAGCTTCATCCTCGGCTCGGCCCTGGACGCCGTGGCGCCCGCCGACATCTTCGACACCGGGGACTTCGCCGAGCAGGTGCCCGTCTTCACACAAGCCCTCGCCGTCCGGGAGCGTTTCCTCGGCCGGGAGGACGACGTGTCCTACGCGACCGCCGTGGCGGACCAGGCCTTCGACCTGGGCCTGGAGGCGTTCCTGGCCGGCCTCTCCACCTCGCTCGAACAGCTCCGCAACGGTCCCGGAGAGGCACCGGCGGCCCGATAGAATGGCCCGGATGGCACTCGCCATCCACCCCGATCTTCGCGTCCCCGAGCCTTGCCCGGTGAAGCGAGACGTGCCCAGCGTGAACCATGCCCAGTGAAGGAGGAGCCGTGCCCTCATCGCACCGTCTCCTCCGGCGTCCCGCCCGCGGTTCCGCACCGACCGCCGCGGCACCGACTCGGCACCCGGCGCCGTTCCACCTGCTGCGGACTGGACTCCTGAGCACCGGCATCCTCACGCTCGCGGCAGGGGCCCATACCCTGGCCGGTGGTGCCCTTCCCGCGCCGGCGATCCTCGCCGCACTGCTCGCGCTGACCCTTCTGGCCTCGGTCCTGGCGACCAAGATCCGCCTCGGACTCCCGGCGATGACCGCCGCGCTCGGCGCCGGCCAGGTGCTGCTCCACGAGGCGTTCACTGCACTGGCCGACACGGGCGCGCCCCACGCCGCCCTGCCGGCCGCTCATCAGCACGACGACGGCGCCGCCTTGGCCGGCGCGCTGCAGCACCTCTCCCCGGCTCTCGGACACTCCGCGGGGCACGGCTCCCTGACGCACGACCCGAGGATGCTCCTGGCCCATGTCGTGGCCACCCTGCTGACGGCACTCCTGCTGGCCCGGGGAGAGGCCGCCCTCTGGGCCTTGGCCGCGTGGCTGCGCCCTCTCTTCCGGGCCACGAAGACCCCGGTCCTCCCGGTCGCCGGGCGGGCACTCCGGGCTCCGTTCGCACCCGAGCCGCCGCGGCTTCCGTGGCGCACCCTCCGCCGTGACAGGCTCCGCGGGCCGCCGCGCGTCGTCGTCCTCTGACGACCGCCAGCATGCCCTTGCCGGTATATACGCCGGAGAACACATTTTTTGGCGCGCCCTTGAGCGCGCCGCGAAAGGCCACCATGTCACGCATCCTGAAGTCCACCCTGTCCGCAGCCGGGGCCGCCGCCCTCCTCCTGGGAAGCGCCGCGGCCGCGAGCGCCCACGTCGGCGTCACTCCGGACAAGACCGGAGCCGGCTCCTATGCCCTCCTGACCTTCGGCATCCCCCACGGCTGCGACGCACAGCCCACCACGAAGGTCACGATCAACCTTCCGAAGGAACTCGACGACGCCACCCCCACGGTGAACCCGAATTGGACCATCCAGAAGGTCACCGAGAAGCTTCCCGAGCCCAAGAAGCTCGAGACCGGCAACTCGATCACCACCCGCACCAAGGCGATCGTCTACACGGCCAAGACCCCGCTCGATCCGCACCAGCGCGACGCCCTGGTCCTGTCCGTGAAGGTCCCGAGCACCCCGGACGCCACGCTCTACTTCCCCACCCTCCAGGAGTGCAGCACGGGCTCGACCAACTGGAACCAGATCCCGGCCGCCGGCCAGGACGAGGACTCCCTCAAGTCCCCCGCCCCGTCCTTCAAGGTCACGGCCGCCTCCGCGGGTGGTGAGCACGGCGGTCACGGCGCCGCGACCCCCGAGGCCGCCGCCCCGGCCTCCTCCACGAGCGATGACGGCGCCTCCGCCGCCCGCTCCTGGGTGGGCCTGGGAGCCGGCGTCGCGGGCCTCGTGCTGGGTGGGGTGGCGCTCGTCCGCACCCGCCGCAACACCGCACAGTAGACGCCGCCGGAACGGTTCCTGAGGCCACGACGGCCCGGGCGCCGGTCCACCGCATCAGCCGGTGGACCCGCCCCGGGTCGGTCGTGGCCTATTTGTTTCCCCAGCTCAGGCGTCACAGGACTAGGGTGGGTTCCATGAGCACTCCGAGGAAGTTCCTGACGTCACGAACCCTCCCTCTCGGGGCCGCAGCGACGGTCCTCGTGCTGGGATTGGCCGCCTGCGGCACCCCGGGAAGCGGCAGCAGCCCCTCCCCGAGCAGTGACTCGCCGTCGCCCACCGCGACGACACCTGAACCGAGCGCCACCACGCCGTCCAGCTCTCCATCGGCCACGGCCACTCCTCCGCCCACGACCACCACCCCGCCCGTCGCGGCGCCCAAGCCCTGCGCGGCCGATTCGCTCGCCGCGTCCCTGAACACGGCAGGCGGTGGGGCGGCGGGCAGTGTCTACGGCATCCTGACACTGAAGAACACCGGCGGCGTGACGTGCACGGTGACGGGGTTCCCCAAGGTCGAGCTGGTGCCCGGAACGGCCGCTCCCGCCATCGGCGCTCCGGCCGAGCAGGACGCGTCCGTGCCGGCCACCACCGTCACCCTCGCCCCCGGCCAGGCCGCGGGCGCTCAGCTGCGGTACAGCCAGGCCGGCCTGCACCCGGACTGCGTCCACGTGGCGGCACACCAGTACCGTGTCTACGCACCGGGTTCGAGCGATCCGCTGTTCGTCCCGGTCACGGTGGACGGCTGCTCGAACGCCGCGGTGAAGCTCCTCACCGTCCAGGCCCTCAAGGCCGCCTGAACCTCTCGGCCGATTCCCGCGACTTCGCCTCTCCGGGCCGCCGCTCAGCGGCCCGGAGAGGCGGCGTGCAATTTCTGTCAGACCCCTACGGCAAGATGGTCCCATGTCAGACGAAGCCCTGAAGGACGCCGCCGGGAAGGCTCCCGCGGAGGTTCTGTCGCGCTTCGGGAAGGCCACGCGCCAGTGGTTCCTGGGGGCGTTCGCCGCGCCGACCCGGGTGCAGGAGGAGGCCTGGCACGCGATTTCCCAGGGCCATCACGCCCTGGTGGTCGCGCCCACCGGTTCCGGCAAGACCCTCGCGGCGTTCCTGTGGGCCCTGGACCGGCTGATCCACGGTCCGCTCGCCGGGGACGGGGACACGGCCCCCGCCGCTCCTCCTCAAGATGGCACGCTGGACATCCCGGACCTGCCGACGCCGGATCTGTCTGCGACGGGGAAGCCGGCCGCGAAAGGGAAGGCCAAGTCCCGCACCAAAGTCCTCTACATCTCCCCGCTGAAAGCGCTCGGCGTGGATGTGGAACGCAACCTCCGCGCCCCTCTGATCGGCATCACCCAGACAGCCAAGGGCCTGGGGCTGCCCGCGCCGAACGTGAGTGTAGGCGTCCGCTCCGGTGACACCCCCGCGAACGAACGCCGCAAGCTGCTGAGCCATCCGCCGGACATCCTCATCACCACGCCCGAGTCCCTCTTCCTCATGCTGACGTCCAGCGCGCGGGAGACGCTCACAGACGTGGACACGATCATCCTCGACGAAGTGCACGCGGTGGCCGGCACCAAGCGCGGGGCCCATCTGGCGGTGTCGCTCGAACGGCTCGACGCCCTGCTGGACCGCCCCGCCCAGCGGATCGGTCTGTCCGCCACCGTGGAACCCCGGGACCTCGTCGCACGGTTCCTCGGCGGCGAGTCCCCCGTGTCCGTCGTGGCCCCTCCGGCGTCGAAGACGTGGGAACTGACGGTGAGCGTGCCGGTGGAGGACATGTCGGACCTCCCGGCGGCGGCCTCCGCCCACGACCTCGGGCCGGCGTCGGGCCTCCAGCCACAGGCTTCGATCTGGCCTCATGTCGAGGAGAAGATCGTGGACCACGTGCTGGCCCGCCGGTCCACGATCGTCTTCGCGAACTCCCGGCGCCTCGCCGAACGGCTCACCGCGCGGCTCAACGAGATCTATGCGGAGCGCCAGGTCGAAAGCGCCTGGGTGGAGGGAGCAGACGAGGACGGGTTCGACGGCGGGCTGCCGGACGACGGGCTGCCCGACGACCGCCTCCCCCGCCCGGCGGCGGAGGCGGTCGCGGCCGCCGTCGAGCGTCTGCGGGAAGGCGAGCACTCACGGAACGGTACCCAGGCGTCGACCGCGACACCCGCCCACATGATGGCCCAGGCCGGCCAGACCGCCGGCGCCGAACCGATCCTGGCCCGCGCGCACCACGGCTCGGTGTCGAAAGAACAGCGCGCGCAGATCGAGGACGATCTGAAGTCCGGACGGCTGCGCTGCGTCGTCGCGACGTCCAGCCTGGAACTCGGCATCGACATGGGCGCCGTGGACCTGGTCATCCAGGTCGAGTCGCCGCCGTCGGTCGCGAGCGCCCTCCAGCGCGTCGGCCGCGCCGGGCACCAGGTGGGCGAGGTCAGCCAGGGCGTCCTGTTCCCCAAGCACCGCGCCGATCTGCTGCACACGGCCGTGACCGTCGAACGCATGACCGCGGGCAAGATCGAGCGGCTCAGCATCCCCCAGAATCCCCTGGACATCCTGGCCCAGCAGACGGTCGCGGCGACGGCGCTGGGGCCGATCGACGTCGAACAGTGGTTCTCCGTCGTCCGCCGCTCCGCGCCCTTCTCGGCGCTGCCCCGCGGGGCCTTCAACGCGACCCTGGATCTGCTCGCCGGGCGGTACCCGAGCGATGAGTTCTCCGAGCTCAGGCCGCGCATCATCTGGGACCGGAACGCCGGGACCATCGAGGGACGGCCCGGGGCACAGCGCCTGGCCGTGGTGTCCGGCGGAACCATCCCGGACCGCGGCCTGTTCGGCGTCTACCTGGTGGGCGAAGAGGATTCGAAGTCCAGCAAGCGCGTCGGCGAGCTGGACGAGGAGATGGTCTACGAGTCCCGCGTGGGCGACGTCTTCGCGCTCGGCGCCACGAGCTGGCGGATCGAGGACATCACCTTCGACCGGGTCCTCGTCACACCGGCCTTCGGCCAGCCGGGCAAGCTGCCGTTCTGGAAAGGCGACTCCCTGGGGCGTCCCCTCGAACTGGGACAGGCGCTCGGCGCCTTCATCCGGGAGGTGTCCGGCGCGGACGAATCTGCCGCCGTCGCGCGCTGCGAAGGCATCGGTCTGGACTCCTACGCCGCGGGTAATCTCGTGGCCTATCTGACCGAACAGCAGCAGTCCACCACGGTGGTGCCGAACGACCGCGCCCTGCTCGTCGAGCGTTTCCACGACGAACTGGGCGATTGGCGCGTGGTCCTGCACAGCCCGTTCGGCATGCCGGTGCACGCGCCTTGGGCCCTGGCCGTGGGCCGCAGACTGCAGGAGCGGTACGGGCTGGACGGCTCGGTCATGGCCGCCGACGACGGCATCGTGCTGCGCGTGCCCCTCATGGAGGACGAACCGCCGGGGGCGGAACTGTTCCTCTTCGAACCCGAGGAACTCGAACGGATCGTCACGGAGGAGGTGGGCGGCAGCGCCCTCTTCGCCTCACGGTTCCGCGAGTGCGCCGCGCGTGCGCTTCTGCTCCCGCGGCAGACGCCCGGCAAACGGCAGCCCCTCTGGCAGCAGCGCCAGCGCGCCGCGCAATTGCTGGACGTGGCGAAGAAGTACCCGCAGTTCCCCATCGTCCTGGAAACCGTGCGCGAATGTCTCCAGGACGTCTACGACCTGCCTGCCCTCCAGGACGTGGCTGGGCGCATCGAACGCCGCGAGATCCAGATCTCCGAGACCACCACATCCCAGCCGTCCCCGTTCGCCCGCAGCCTCCTCTTCGGCTACGTCGCCCAGTTCCTGTACGAGGGCGACTCCCCGCTCGCGGAGCGCCGGGCCGCGGCCCTGTCCCTGGACTCCGGACTGCTCAACGAGCTCCTGGGGCGCGTCGAACTGCGCGAGCTGCTCGACCCGGCCGTGGTCGAACAGACCGGGCTGGAACTGCAGCGGCTCCTGCCGGACCGCCGGCTGCGCGGCATCGAAGGAACGGCCGATCTGCTCCGGCTCCTCGGCCCGCTCACCGTGCCGGAGATCGCGGAACGTCTGCAGGATCCGCAGGACGCCGGGGAGCATGCGCGACAGCTGGTCGCGACGGGCCGAGCGCTGCGTTTCAGCCTGCGGGGCCGCGAACATCTGGCCGCGGTGGAGGACTCCGCCCGGCTGCGTGACGGGCTCGGCGTGCCGCTCCCGATGGGTGTCCCCCTCGCCTTCCTCGAACCGGTGGCCGATCCGCTCGGTGACCTGGTGGGCCGCTACGCCCGCACGCACGGCCCCTTCACGACGGCGGAACTCGCCACCCATCTCGGCCTCGGAACCGCTGTGGTGCTGTCCGTCCTCAAACGGCTGGCCACCGACGGCCGGGTGGTGGAGGGCGAATTCCGGCCGCATCCCGAACTGGTCTCCGGGCCCGGCGCGGCACCCGCGGAAGAAGCCTCGGACGATGCCGCGGGCGTCAGCCACAGCGAGGCGTTCCCGGACCCGAGCCTTCCCGGCGGCGCGTCCACCGGCGAGACGGCCCGCCTGGTCGGTGGGCAGGAGTGGTGTGACGCCGAGGTGCTCCGGAGGCTCCGCCGTCGTTCGCTCGCCGCCTTGCGCGCGGAGGTGGAGCCAGTGGACGCCCAGGCATTCGGCCGATTCCTCCCGTCCTGGCAGCACGTCGGCACGTCCCGCAGCCCCGCGGCTCTCCGGGGCCTCGACGGCGTCCTGACCGTGGTGGACCAGCTCGCCGGAGTCCCCATCCCGGCCTCCGCCTGGGAGACCCTGGTGCTCCCTGCCCGCATCCGCGATTACGCCCCGACTCTCCTGGACGAACTCATGGCGAGCGGAGAAGTGCTCTGGACCGGCACCGCGTCACTTCCCGGCAACGACGGCTGGATCAGCCTCCACCTGGCGGAATCCGCGGCGCTGACCGTGAATCCTGCGCTCGAATTCGAGCCGACGGCGCCTCAGGAACGCCTCCTGGAGCACCTCGCCGGCGGCGGCGCGTACTTCTTCCGTCCGCTCAAGGAGAGCGCGGGAGGCCTCGATGCCGTGCTCACGGATGAGGAGATGATCGCGGAGCTCTGGGGTCTGGTCTGGGCCGGGCGCGTCACCGGGGACACGTTCGCGCCGGTCCGTGCGCTCCTTGCAGGAGGCGGGACCGCGCACAAGCAGGCGCCCAGGCCATCCCGCGCGCGGCCGCTCCGCCGCTCGCGTCTCGGCGGCGCCGGCGGATTCCCCGGCGCCGGGCTGGACGGTCCCGGGATGGCCACGGTGCCTCCCCTCGGCGCGGGACGCTGGTCCGCGGTCATGCCGCAGCCGCTCGACCCCACGGTCCGCGCACACGCACTGGCCGAGCTGCTCCTGGACCGCTACGGCGTCCTGACCCGCGGCTCCGTCGTCTCCGAACAGGTGCAGGGCGGGTTCGCCCTCCTCTACCGCATCCTCAGCAAACTCGAGGAGAGCGGCCGGACCCGCAGGGGCTACTTCATCGAGAAACTCGGGGCCGCCCAGTTCTCCGTCCCCGCCACGGTGGACCGGCTGCGGTCGTTCTCCGAAGACGGCACCATCCTGGCCGCGGAGGACCGCCCGCACACCGCGGTGACGCTCGCCGCGACGGACCCGGCCAACCCCTACGGCGCGGCCCTGACCTGGCCGACGCTCGACGGCGCGGCCAGCGGGCACCGGCCCGGCCGGAAGGCGGGTGCCCTCGTGGTTCTCGTGGACGGGCGTCTGATCCTGTACGTCGAGCGGGGCGGAAAGACTCTCCTCAGCTTCACGGAGGACGAGGCCCTGCTGACCGAGGCCGCGTCCTCGCTCGTCACGACGGTCCGGCGCGGCGCGGTGGACCGTCTCGCGATGGAGAAGGTCAACGGCCGGGACCTCCTCGACACCCCGCTGGCCGCCGCGTTCCTCGCCGCTGGCGCCTACTCAACGCCCCGGGGAGTGAGGATCCGTGCCTGAGGGGGATTCCGTCTGGCGCGCCGCGTCCCTGCTGGATGCCTTCCTGCGCGGCACCACGCTCCTCGCCAGCGATTTCCGCGTGCCTCGCTTCGCCACGCTGGACCTGAGCGGGTGGCGCACCGACGAGGTCGTGGCCCGCGGCAAGCACCTCCTGCACCGGCTCTCCCCGCCGGAAGGCGTTGCCCGTGAGGGACTGACGATCCACTCGCACCTCAAGATGGAGGGCGCGTGGCAGTGCTACGAGCCGGGCGAGCGCTGGCGGAAACCCGGCCACACCGCCCGGGTGGTCCTGCGCACCGAACGGGGCTCCGCCGTCGGGTTCTCCCTCGGCATCCTCGAAGTGCTGAAGACGTCCGCCGAGTCCAGCGTGGTCGGTCACCTCGGTCCCGATCTGCTGGGACCGGACTGGGACCCCGCGACAGCCGAGGCGAACCTGCGGGCCGAGCCGGCCCGGCCGCTGGGCCTGGCGCTGCTGGACCAGCGGGTGATGGCGGGGATCGGGAACATCTACCGGAACGAGCTCTGTTTCCTGGCCGGGCTCCACCCTGCGACCCCTGTGCAGGCCCTCCTGGACCGCGCGGAGATTCCTGACGGCACGCTGGACCTGACCGCCGTCGTGACGGAGGCCCATCGGCTCCTCGACATGAACCGCGAAACCCCGGCCCGGCAGACGACGTCGCTGCCGCAAGGCATCCGCCCCGCGGGCGGAGGATCCTGGCCCCGCTACCACGTGTACGGGCGGACCCGTCAGCCCTGCCTGCGGTGCCGGACACCCATCCGGGAAGGCTCGCTCGGCGAGCCGGGCACCTTGACCGGGGGCCCGGCCGTCGGCCGAACAGGCGGCCCGTCCCGTGGACCCGCGCGCGTGACACAGGACCGTGTCATCTACTTCTGCCCGCGGTGCCAGCCGCTCCCGACCGATCCCACACCCCGGAGGACCCCATGACCAGCCTGGAAGACCGCCTCGAATCCATCTTCTCGGCACGAGACCGGGAGAACATGCAGCCCACCATCGACGCGTTCCTGGAGGTCCTCGCCGAGCATCCGGACCACCCCGAGGTGCTCTATCAGGTGGGCGGCGCCTACGACACCGATGGCCAGGAGTCCGTCGCCGAGGGGTACTACCAGCGGGCCATGGAGGCCGGGCTCGACGGCGAGAGCCTCCGCAAGTGCTACCTGCAGTACGGGAGCACCCTCCGGAATCTCGGCGAACTGGAGAGGTCCACCGAGATGTTCCTGCGGGACGCGAGCGTTTCCCGTCCTCGCTCTCGCTGGGAGTGTTCGAGCTGCTGACGCTGCATGCCCAGGGCCGTCATCATGCGGCCTTGTCCTCGGCCCTGACGCTCTTCGCGGACCACGTCGACTCCCCGGAACTCACCCGGTACGAGGCGGCGCTCCGCGGGAACGCCGAGTATCTGGCCGGCCTCGACCGCCAGACCAGCTGAGCTCCCGGCGCGGGCGCGGCAGCGGGGTGCACTGTCCACACGGCCGTCCCACGGGATGTCCACCTGGGCGGTCACGTGGCGACAGGTGACCGCGGATCTCGCTAGGCTCGGAACAGCATTGAACGACCCACAGCTCAACCCACAGCACCGGAGGTGTTTCATGGCCGCAGCCGTCCACGAAGTCAAGGCAGTCGTCGTCCGGGAGAAGGGTGCTCCCGCGAGCATCGAGACCATCCTGGTGCCGGACCCGGGCCCCGGGGAGGCGCTCGTCGACGTCCTGAGCTGCGGCGTCTGCCATACGGATCTGCACTACAAGCTCGGCGGCATCGGGGACGACTATCCGTACCTCCTGGGTCATGAGTCGACGGCCGTCGTGAGTGCCGTCGGCCCGGACGTCACCGATCTGAAGCCGGGCGACCGCGTCATCCTCAACTGGCGCGCCGTCTGCGGCACGTGCCGCGCGTGTGCCAAGGGGCAGCCGCAGTACTGCTTCGCCACGCACAACGCCACCCAGAAGATGACGCTCCAGGACGGCACCCCGCTGTCGCCGGCCCTCGGGATCGGCTCGTTCGCGGAGAAGACCCTGGTCGCCGCGGGTCAGTGCACGAAGATCGACGATGATGTGGACCCGGCGGCCGTCGGCCTCCTCGGCTGCGGCATCATGGCCGGCATCGGCGCCGCCATGAACACCGGCGAGGTCAAGCGCGGGGAATCGGTGGCCGTGATCGGCTGCGGGGGCGTGGGCATCGCCGCCATCGCGGGCGCCAAGCTGGCCGGCGCGACGACGATCATCGCCGTCGACCTGGATCCCGCCAAGGTGGAGCTCGCGAAGACGCTGGGCGCCACGCACGGCATCGTCTCCGGTGACACGGACCCCGTCGAGGGCATCCGTGAGCTGACCGGGGGCTTCGGCGCCGACGTCGTGATCGACGCGGTCGGCCGTCCGGAGACCTACAAGCAGGCCTTCTACGCCCGTGACCTGGCCGGGCGTGTGGTCCTGGTCGGCGTCCCCACACCGGAGATGACCCTCGACCTGCCGCTGCTCGATGTGTTCGGCCGCGGCGGCTCGCTCAAGTCGTCCTGGTACGGCGACTGCCTGCCCAGCCGCGACTTCCCCATGCTCGTGGATCAGTACCGGTTGGGCCGCCTGCCGCTCGACGCCTTCGTGACCGAGCGCATCGGCCTCGGTGACGTCGAAGCCGCCTTCGACAAGATGCACCGCGGCGAAGTGCTGCGTTCGGTGGTGGAACTGTGACCGCCCGCATCGACCACCTGGTCACGTCCGGAACCTTCTCCCTGGACGGCGGCACCTGGGACGTGGACAACAACGTCTGGATCGTGGGTGACGACGCCGAGGTGCTGGTCATCGATCCCGCGCATGACGCCGCGGCGATCGCCGACGCCGTCGCGGGCCGGAAGGTCCAGGCGGTCCTGCTCACCCACGGCCACGACGACCACATCCGGCACGCCCGCGAGTTCGCCGACCGGGTGAACGCGCCGGTGCTCCTGAACCCGGCGGATCAGATGCTCTGGGAGGCCGTGTACCCGGGAACCACCCCGGACGCGGAGATCGCGGACGGGCAGCGCTTCGAGGTCGGCGGCACCGAGCTCATCGCCCTGCACACCCCGGGGCACTCGCCCGGGTCCGTGAGCTTCCACGCACCCGGCCTCGGCACCGTCTTCACCGGGGACACCCTGTTCTCCGGTGGCCCCGGCGCCACGGGACGGTCCTACAGCGACTTCCCGACCATCATCGATTCGATCCGGGACCGGCTCCTGTCGCTTCCGGCCGAGACGGTGGTCCACACCGGCCACGGTGATTCGACCAGCATCGGCGCCGAGGCTCCGCATCTGCAGGAATGGATCGACCGGGGCCACTGACCCCGCACCCATCGACTGCTCCGTAAGGTGCCGTTCCAGGTCCGAAGGGGACTTCTACGGAGCAGTCGAGGGGAAGCGCTCGACGGCGGACGCCTCCACAGTCTCCCTGGGCTCCACGTCCGATTCAGCCACTCCGGCCGCCCCGGCCTCCGCCGGCCGCGTCGTCTGCACGGGCGCCGCAGCCTCCACCGACGCCGCAGCCTCCACCGGAACCGCCACCGCCTCGGCCACGGGCCCGTCGTTCGTCTCGACGGTCGTGCGGCGCACACCCGGAATAGCGAAGACCGGCATGAGCCACTGCACCAGCGGACCGATGCCGAAGGCGTACGCGACCGTTCCCACGCCGAGCACGCCGCCCAGAGCCCAGCCGATGGCCACGACGGTCACCTCGATGAGAGTGCGGCACCGCCACAGGGGCCACCCCGTGCGTCGAGCCAGGCCCGTCATGAGCCCGTCCCGTGCACCAGGCCCGAAGTTCGCACTGATGTAGCAGGCTGTCGCCACAGCGTTCAGCACGAGCGCCCCGAGCAGGAACAGCACCTGCCAGACGAGCCCGTCCGCCTGCGGGATGAACGGCATCGACAGATCCACGAACAGCCCCACCAGGACGGCGTTGGCAAGCGTCCCCCAGCCCGGCTTCTGCCGCAGAGGGATCCAGAGCAGCAGGATCAGGAAGCTCAGCACGATGATCACCACACCCGTGCTGATGCCCGTCAGATGTGAGACCCCGCGGTGCAGGACATCCCAGGGTGCGGTGCCCAGTCCGGCGCGGACGAAGAGGGCGATGGAGAAGCCGTACAAGGCCAGTCCGGCAATGAGCTGAGAAATCCTTCGGAACATCATGGTTCCACTTTCCCAGGAAGTGGCTATGAAAAACATAGCCACTTTGGAATACTGGCTTCATGCATCAGGCCACTTCAGGCACCGTCTTCATCAGACTTCTCGGCGAGTGGCGCCGCGGCACGGCTCCGGCGTACCGCGAGCTGGCCGACGTCGTGCGCCTCCTCATCCTCGACGGCAGACTCCCGCTCGACTCGGCGCTGCCCAGCGAACGGACGCTCGCACTCGCCCTTGGCGTCAGCCGCACCACCGTCACGGCCGCCTACAACGCATTACGCGAAGAGGGTTACCTCTCGGCCGGGCAGGGCACACGCGCCCGCACCTCGATCCCCAGCCGGACCGGCGAGGAGGATCCCTGGGCGGCGCGCGCGGACTACGCTCCGGGACTCCGGGCCCCGCATGGCGTGGTCGACTTCGCCTACGCCTGCCTTCCGGCCAACGGAGCGGCCGTTCACCAGGCCTACACGGCGGCGCTCAGCGAGCTTCCCGCCCTGCTTCCCGGTTTCGGCTACGACTCGTACGGCCTCCCCGAGCTCCGGGAGGCGATCGCCGCGAAGTTCACCGCCGAGGGACTGCCCACCACCATGGACCAGGTCATGGTCACCGGCGGGGCGCAGCAGGCCATGGCACTCGCCCTCGCAGCGTTCGCCGCCCCGGGGAGCCGGGTCCTCGTGGAACACCCCAGCTACCCCCACGCGCTGGATGCGATCGGCGCACGGCAGTGCAAGGCCATCCCGCTCGCATTCCCCCTCTCGGACGGCTGGGACGTCGACGGCTTCGAGGCGGCCCTCACGCGGCACCGGCCCGCCGCGGCCTACCTCATCCCGGATTTCCAGAATCCCACCGGCCGCCTCATGCCCGCCGAGCAGCGACGCCGCGTCGCCCGGGCCGCATCGGCGTCCGGCACCGTGCTGATCGCCGACGAGACCCTGCGGGACATCGACTTCGACGGCACCGCTCCCCCGCATCTCGGGTCCTACTCGCCCGGCGTCGTCACGATCGGCTCCCTCAGCAAGACCCATTGGGGTGGGCTGCGCATCGGCTGGGCCCGGTCGTCGGCGGAGAACATCCAGCGCATGGCACGGGCCCGGACCCCGCTGGATCTGGGAGGGCCGGTCGCCGAGCAACTGGCGGGCCGGCACATCCTCCAGCACGACCTGCCGGGACTCGGGCCCCGGCTGAATGAGCTGCGGGGACAACGCGACACCCTGATCGCCCTCCTCGAGGAGCACCTCCCCGAGTGGCGGACGGAGGTCCCCGACGGTGGCCTGTCCGTGTGGTGCCGGCTCCCGCGGCAGGGCGCCCAGGGCGAGGCCGTGAGCAGCGCGGCGCTCACCCTCCTGGCGGCTCAGCGCGGGGTGCGCCTGGCGGCCGGGCCGCGGTTCGGCGTCGGCGGGGCGTTCGAGCACTTCCTGCGGCTCCCGTTCACGCTCCCCGCTGACGATCTCGAACGGGGCGTCCTGGCCCTCAAGGACGCGCAGGCGCAGCTGCTCCGCACCCCGGGCCTGCGCCGACGGCTTCCGGAGCCACCCGCCGTCGCGATCGCCTGACCCCCGCACCCGATCGACTGCTCCACACGATGCCGTTTTCCACCGATTCCGGCCCGGAACGACATCCTAGGGAGCAGTCGATCCGGGGGTGGGGGCGCCGCGCTGGATCCGCTCGCGCGCGGTGCCGGTCCCTCGCCCCACCGGAACGTGCTGCGCGGCGGCGGCGAGACCGAAGCGGGGCATGTCGCTGTAGACGGTCTCGAAGTCACCGGGCCGGACCCGGTACGTCTCATGCCAGACCCCGACGTCGCCGGTGCCCGCCAGCTCCTTCATGAAGCGGCGCCACGGTTCGAGGTGAGGCGCCTCCCGGTCCGCCGCGAAGCGATTGAGATGCTCCGGGCTCTCCCAATAGCTGAGGATGATCGTGGTCCGTCCGAACCACGTGTGGAACCCGAGCATGCCCGCCTCGGGCGTGCGCGACAGGTGCGCGAGCATCTTCGGCATGGCGGACGTCACCTGCGCGATGCGGCCCAGCTTCCACCAGCGGTTCGCCCGCATGCCGATGAGGAACACCGTCACCTCGCGACTCCCGTCGTCCTGCCCGGCCGGATCCTTCAGGGCTGGATCCTTCAGGGTCGGATCCTTCAGGGCCGCCGTGTACCGGCCCGGGAAAACTGTGGAACTCATGACGCCTCCGTTTAGTAACGCTGTTACAAAACAAGGTTATGAAACAATGTCAGACATGGCAAGACCTGTGATTCATGACGATCTGCTCCGGCGCACCCTCCTGGACACCACGGCCGCCCTGGTCGCCGAGCGCGGGCCGGGCGGGGTCACACTCCGCGACCTCGCCGCGGCCGCGAGCACCTCGACCACCGCGATCTACTCGCTCTTCGGCGGCAAAGCACAGCTTCTACAGGCGGTCGTGAACCACGGCTTCACCTCCTTCGGCGCCGCGCAGGAGGCGGCCGCCGACGGCGGTCTCCGCGCCTTGGGCATCGCCTATCGGCACTGGGCGCTGGACCACCCCGCCCTCTACCGGCTCATGTTCGGCGGCCTCCTGAATCTCAAGGAAGGTCAGCAGGATCCGCCCGAGCCGGAATCCGAGATCACCCTGCAGCCGTTGCTGTCCGCCATCCGGGCAGGTCAGGAACGGGGAACCCTGCGCGACGGCTCACCGCAGGAGGTGGCCGCGGTCATCTGGGCCCAGGTCCACGGGATGGTCAGCCTCGAAATGGCCGGCCTGGGATCACCGACCGCCGACCGGGACGCCCAATACCTGGCCGCCCTCGACGCGATCGAACGTGCCTGGGCTGCCTGACGCCCATGGACCCCAAAGCCCTCCCCCAACAGAGATCGACTGCTCCATAGGATGCTTTTCCCCGCCGAAATCGACGGAAAACGACATCCTATGGAGCAGTCGATCAGAGGTGAGGGCGGGCCGTCAGGAGTAGAGCTCCTCGAGGTACCGTCCCCAGGCGGCCGCGGTGGCTTCGGAATCGCCCGAGCCGGAGAAGTCGTGGACCGTCAGGCCGACCACGGAACCGAAGTGGTTCCGGCCGAAGAAGCGGTACAGGGCGTCACCCGTGCGGATGCCGAAGAACCACTCGTTGGCGTAGTCGAGTTCGCCCTTCAGCTCGCCGACGCCCGGAACCTTCACGGCAACCTTGTCCCCGGCCTGAGCGCCGGCGATCCCGAAGGACTCCTTGAGCTTGTCGAACGCGTCGGGGGCACCCGAAGCGGCAGGACCCTGGACGTCGGTGAAGACCACGGGCTGACCGTCGAAGTACTTGAGGTACTGCCCCAGGGTGTGCTGGTAGAAGAGGGTGTGCTTGGACGCGCCGTCGTACTGCTGGTCCCAGTCGTCCGTGAAGACGCCGCTGTGCACATAGCGGATCCGGGACTTGCCGCCCGGCAACGCCTCGATGGTGTTCTCCAGCTGATTGAACCACCCGTCCGGGCCGTCCATCCTCGAGATCACATGCGTGGGGTACTCCTTGACGGGGTACTCGGCGGGCCACTGGTCCGTGGGGAACATCCAGGCGGCGGTGGCGTCGTTGATCGCTTCCCACACCCGCTCGGGCGTGGCTTCTACCTCGGTGGTCGCTTCGATGCGGAATTCGCGGTTCTCACTCATGGTCCTGCTCCTTGTCCGGGGTGTCGGTGATGTCGTGCGCCGGCGCGGCAGGCTGCCCACCGGCTTTCAGTTCGGGGTGCAGCGCGAGCACCAGGCGGTGCCGGCGCGCGCCGGGGGTGTCGGCGTCGTGATACTTCTCCACGAGGGAGTCGACGACGGCGGAGAGCTCCTGCGCGAACTCCGCGCGGTCGCGGGCGCTGGCGAAGCTGAGCTCGGCGTCGATCGCGAAGGTCGCCAGCGGCTTCCGCGCGGCGACGGCGCCCGCGATCAGCTTGCCCACCTCCTGGACGAGCCGCCCGGCGAGGGCGAGCATCCAGAAGGCGGAGAAGCGGTCCGTGTACTTCTCGGGTTTCGGCGCCATGGAGGCCAGTGCCAGCGGCGAGATCAGGTAGGAGCCGGCACTGGACTGCATGACCCGCTCGGTCATATTGCCCTTGCGCCGTTCCTCGACCAGCTGGACGAGCCCGGCCGATTCGAGCGCCTTCAGGTGGTAGTTCACCTTCTGACGAGGTGCCCCGATCCGTCCGGCGACCGTGGCCGCCGACGCGGGCTCCACGAGCGCTTCCAGGATCCGCGAGCGCATCGGGTCCAGCGAGACCTCTGCGACCTGGGGATCCTCGATCACTTCGATGTCCTTCATGGCTTCATGATTTCACCGACAAATTTTCTTGTCAAGGACATTTTTCCCTTCCTGCCATCGACTGCTCCATAGGACGCGTTTCCGGGCCGGAAATCGCGGAAAACGGCATCGTATGGAGCAGTCGATCAGAAGGGGCGGGAGCGGGCGGAGGGGCTGGGAGAAGACGCGGGGCTTCAGAGCGCTTCGGCGACCTCGACCAGGATTCCTTCGGGGCCGCGGAGGTACGCCAGCAGGAAGACGTCCTGGTAATTGACCAGTTCGCGCACGAGGCCGTAGCCCGCGGCCTCGGCGCGCGCCACGACGTCGCGCACGTCATCCACCTGGTAGCAGACGTGGCTGAAACCGTAGGTGTTCACCGGGCGGCCTTCGGAGTCGCCTTCGGCGGGCGGCGCGATGAACCGGGTGAACTCGAGTTTCCCCTCCCCGCCGCCGGGAGGACGGACCATCGCCATCTCCACCTGAGTCCCGTCGAGCCCGTTGACCCGGTCCGCCCAGGGGCCTCCGACTTCGGCACGGCCCTCCACCTCGAAGCCGATCGCCTCGAAGAACGCGATGGCGCCGTCCAGATCCCGCACGGTCACACCCACATGGTCCAGCCTGAAAGTGGTCATGGCGCCAGCCTACGCCGCGGCCATCGCGTCGGGGAGCCCCCGGATGAGCCGTCCGCGCCGCGTCGAGATTGCACTTTCTCGGGGTTCCGCACCCCGGAGGCCCGAGAAAGTGCAAGGTCACGCGAGTGCCGAGCCGACCAACGGGCCCACTAAACTGTCCCGGTGATGAAATCCCCCTTGCCGGTCCGCGACGGCGTCAACGCCACCCGCCTGCGCCTGCCGCACGACGGCCCGTGGGAGACCGCGCTGGAGTACATGCTGCACCGCTGGGGTCACATCGACCCGCAGGGGATCCTGGACCGCTTCGACGCCGGGGAGATCGTCGGCGAGTCCGGAGCGCCCCTGGACCGCACCACTCCCCTCCGGGATCACACCTTCATCTGGTACTACCGCACCCTCCCGTCCGAGGAGCGGCTGCCGGTCGAGCTGTCCATCCTGCATCAGGACGGCGACCTGCTCGTGGTGGACAAGCCGCACTTCCTGCCCACGACGCCGGGCGGCACCTACATCCAGGAGTCCGCCCTGGTCAGGCTGCGGAAGCTGCTCGACATCCCGGATCTCATCCCCATGCACCGCCTCGACCGCATGACGGCGGGCGTGCTGCTCTTCTCCACCAATCCGGAGACACGAGGGAAGTACCAGGTCCTCTTCGAGAAACGGAAGGTCCAGAAGGAGTACGAGTGCGTGTCCGCCGTCGTCCCCGCGGACGGCTTCGCCGACCCGGTATTCCCGGCGCTGGTCCGCAACCGGATGACCAAGTCCCGCGATTACCTGCTGGCGCAGGTCGTCGACGGTGAGCCGAACACGGAGACGCGCATCGAACGCCGGGAGGTCATCGAGCCGGCGCACCGGACAGCAGCGCACGACGACGGCCACCCCCGCGGGCGCGCCCTCTACCGCCTGGAGCCGCACACCGGGAAGACGCATCAGCTGCGCGTGCACATGGCGTCGCTGGGGCTGGGGATCCTGAATGACCCCTTCTACCCGGTCCTGCTGGACCAGGCCCCGGACGACTACGATCGTCCGCTCCAGCTGCTGGCCCGCGGGATCCGCTTCGTCGATCCGCTGTCCGGCAAGCCCGTGGAATACCGCAGTGAGCTGACGCTGTCGGAGGCGCGGCGCGGCTGACGCCCCGCAGTCCGGCAGGCCGGCCCAGCCGGACCCGCTCAGTAGTTCGCGAAGCGGCCGGCCAGACCCATGCCGACCCCCAGCACCCAGAGCACACCGAAACCGACGCCGATCCAGCCGAGGACCTTGCCCGCCGTCGCCGTCACGCCGAGAGCCTCGGCCCGGCCGGCCTGCACGATCGCCAAAGGTCCGAACACGATCCCCAGGACGAACAGGCCGAGCACCCCGAACACGGTGGCCTGCGAACGGTGCCCGACGCCCTGCAGATACGCCGTCTGGCTCTCGACCGTCAGCTGCCCGTCCCGCAGCCGGTTCAGATACGCGGCGTCCTGACTGGGTCGGGAACCGGCGACCACTGCGAGGATGACGAGCGCGGCCACCACCCCCAGGGTCAGGACGATGATGAGCAGGACCGGCCCCGGGCCGTCGAACAGTCTTCCCATGGAAATACCCCCAAAGATCTCCGGACGAGTGATCCGCACCAGCGGACGATGCCTACTGTACCGGCCCTGCCACGGCCGTCCCGGCCCCACCCCGGGCCCCGGTGACGTACCTTGTTGCCATGGACTTCTCCGATCCCACCACGTGGAGCACCGCGCTCTACTGGTGGATCGTCCCCCTGGTGATGGCGGACACCGTCTTCCCGCCTCTCCCGTCCGAGGCTCTCGTGGTGGCGGCGGGCGCTCTCGCGGCCGAGGGGCACTGCTCGCTCCCCCTGGCGCTGGCCCTCGCCGCGCTCGGGTCCTTCCTGGGTGAACTCGCGGTGTTCCTGCTGTTCAAACGGCGGCTGGCGCACCTCATGGACCGGTGGAGCCTCACATCGAAAATCCATGCAGGCATCCGCCGCGCGCTGGAACGCGCCGGGCGGACCCCCACCTACGGCGTGATCATCGGCCTGCGGTTCCTGCCGGGCGGCCGACTGGTCCTGTCCGCGGGCTCCGGAATCGCGGACATCCCCACCCGCACGTTCGTCGCGTGCTCGCTGCTGGGCAGCATGCTGTGGGCGACGTGGACCGTCGGGCTCGGCTACGTCACCGGGCAGACCACCCGCCTGCCGTTCTGGGTCAGCTCGCTGCTGGGCCTGGCGGTGGGTGTGCTCGTGGGCGCCGTGCTGGGGCTCGTGGTCACCCGCCGTCGTCGTCGCTCTCCCTGACCTGGCCCGGACACGACGACGGCGCGGGGCCCGGTCTCCCGGTCCCCGCGCCACCCCGCGCCGCTTGGCGCTGTAGGACTCCAGCGCCGTGAGCCTCAGCCCGTGTTGCGCAGGCCGGCGGCCACGCCGTTGATGGTGATGAGCATCGCGCGCTGCAGGGTCTCAGCGATCTCCGACTCCCCGGAGCCCGCCTCCTCCCGGACACGGCGCAGCAGTTCCACCTGGAGGTAGCTGATCGGGTCCAGGTACTGATCGCGGACGCGCAGGGACCGCTGCAGCGTGGGCTGGGCCTCGAGGAGCTCCGTCTCCCCCGTCAGGCGCTCCACCTCCTCCACCGTCAGCGCGTGCTCGGCACGGATCGCGTCGAACAGGCGGTGCAGTTCCTCCGGCACCAGGGTTCCGACGTAGTGGCTCGCGATGTCCATGTCCGTCTTGGCCAGGGTCATCTCGACGTTGGACAGCACCGAGGCGAAGAAGTTCCAGCGCTCCGCCATCTCCTGGAGCTCGTGCTCCAGACCGGCTTCCCGGGCCGCCTTCAGGCCCGAGCCCACGCCGAACCAGCCGGGCACGATCTGCCTGGACTGGGTCCAGCCGAACACCCACGGGATGGCCCGCAGACCACCCAGACCGGCCCCGGAATCCGGACGCTTGGACGGCCGGGATCCGATGTTGAGCTGACCCAGCTGCTCCACCGGGGTGGAGGCGAGGAAGTACGCGGGCAGATCGGGGTCGTCGATCAGCGAGCGGTAGCGGGCGAAGGCGGCGTCGGAGATGACGTCCATGACCTGGCCGTACCGTTCACGCTCCTCCTCCGTGGTGCGCGGCGCACGGTGCAGTGCCGAGCCCTGCATGACGGCGGCCAGCGAGAGTTCCAGGTTCTCCCGGGCCAGCTCGGGCAGCGAGTACTTGTCGCTGATGACCTCGCCCTGCTCGGTGAACTTGATCTCGCCTTCCAGGACGCCGTTCGGCTGGGCGAGGATGGCGTCGTAGGTGGGCCCGCCGCCGCGGCCCACGGAACCGCCGCGGCCGTGGAAGAGGCGCAGACGCACGCCGTGCTTGAGTGCCACATCGCGGAGCTTGCGCTGCGTCTTGTGGATCTCCCACTGGCTGGTCATCACACCGGACTCCTTGTTGGAATCCGAGTAGCCGAGCATGATCTCCTGCACGTCTCCGCGCAGCCGCACGAGTTCGCGGTAGGAGGGATCGGAGAGCAGCTGGTCCACGATCTGCTCCGAGGCCCGCAGCTCGTCCACGGTCTCCAGGAGCGGCGCGAAGCCGATCTTGGCGTACCGGGTCTCGCCGTGCAGCTGGACGAGTCCCGCCTCGCGGGCCAGGACCGCGGGAGCCAGGACGTCGTCCGCGCCGCGCGTCATTGAGATGATGTACGTCTCGATCACGTCCGGGCCGTACGCCTTGAGCGCCTGGCGGATGACCCGGAACACGTTGTACGTGTTGTCCGCGGCGCCGTCCAGCACGATCGGGTGGCCCGACAGCGGGCGGTGCGAGGCCAGCTCGGCCCGCAGCACCTCCCAGCGCTCTTCGCGGGAGAGCTCGGCGTAAGGGCCGCTCAGCTCGCCGATCCGGTCGAACAGCTGCCCGACGGCGTCGTGGTGGTGGTCGGCGTGCTCGCGGATGTCCAGCGTGGCGAGCTGGAGCCCGATCGAGGCGACCGCTCGCTGCACCCGGGCCAAGGCGCCGTCGGCGGCCAGGGACGCGGAGTGCTCGCGCAAGGAGTCCTCCACGAGGCGCAGATCCGCCAGGACCGCCTCGGTGCTGACGTAGTCGCGGCCCGGCTCGTGGGGGCCGCCGCTGGCGATCCGGCGGCCCGTGTTGAGCAGGCGCGCCTTGATGCAGGTCAGCTTGAGACGGTAGGGCTCCTGGGCGTTCAGCTCGAGGACGCGCTTGTCGAGGCCCGGCAGCTTCGCCAGGTCCTCCCGGAGCGATTCCTGAAGCGCCTCGCTGGAGCCGGCCAGGGCCGTGGAGTTGGAGAGGACGGAGATCAGCTCGTCCAGCAGCGAGATGGCGATCCGGACCGCGTTCTGGTTCTGGAGCTGGAGGATCTCCCGGGTGACCTCGGCGGTCACATTGGGGTTGCCGTCCCGGTCACCGCCGATCCAGGACCCGAAGCGGATGGGCGCCTTCTCGGCGGGCAGCGTGACGCCGTGCTCGGCCAGGAGGTCGCCGAGTTCGGTCATGACCTCCGGCATGGCGCCCGTGAGGATGTTGCCGAGGTAGTAGATGGCGTTGCGGGCCTCGTCGATCGGGGTGGGGCGGACCTGACGCAGCTCGTCGGTCTGCCACATCTGGTCGATGATCTCGGCCAGTCGGCGGTCCTGGCGGCTGCGCGCCGCGGTGCCGTCCTCGGTGGGCTCGGACAGGACATCGGAGAGGGCGCGGAGCTTGTCCAGCACGGAGCGGCGCGAGGCCTCCGTGGGGTGGGCGGTGAACACCGGGCGGACGTCGAGTTCGTTGACGAGGTCCTGGAGGGCCTCGGTGCCGGCGTGTTCGGCGATCTCGGTGACGGCCCGCGCGAGCCAGCCGTCCTTCTCGGCCCGGGAGCGCAAGACGCGGACGCGGTGCACCTGCTCGGCCGCATTCACCAGGTGGAAGTAGAAGGCGAAGGCGCGGACCAGGCGAGTGGCCTCCTCGAGCGGCAGGGAGGAGAGCAGTTCGCGGACCTGCTGCGCGACGTCGTCGGCGCTCCACGGACCGGTGGCGTCACCGACGCCGCGGGCGGCTTCCTTGGACTCCTTGGTCAGCAGGCGCACCTGCTCGACCAGCTTGAGGAGCTCGGGCCCGTGCTGGCGCACCAGGGACTGCCCCAGGAGCGTGGAGACCCGACGCACGTCGGCGCGCAGCTCCGGGGCCAGTTCCTCACTGGGATCGGCCGGGTTCGGGACGGCGGAGGGCAAGGGGCTGTTCAACGGCATGGGCGCTTCCTCGGGGCAGGGGATGGCCAGTACACGTCGCTGGATACTGAGAGCCAGATCGGCTGGCTGCTGAGCATGTGATCTTAGCCGCAAGCCACCCCTCAGGGGAACCGTCGGCCGCCGTGCGGACCGTTCAGGAAGCGGTCTGCACGGCCTTGACGCGGGGCGCGTAACCGCTGCGCCAGACGTACACGAGAGCGAGCAGCAGTCCGCCGACGAGGATCACGGCCCACCACGGGAAGCCCGGGATGGTCGGAAGGGCGGCGGCGGCTTCGAGGTCCGCGGGAGGGGTCGGGGTGACCCGTTCACCGGTGACGAGGATGCGCTGGGAGTTGATGCCGAGCGGGGTGCAGGTCACCAGCGTGACCAGGTCCTTGCCCGGGACCGCCTGCAGCGGTTTGGTCTGATCCGGGTCCACCACCTGGGTGTTGATCACCCGGTAGCTGATCACTTCACCGGCGACCGAAAGGCTGAACATGTCGCCCTCCTTGACCCGGTCCAGATCGGTGAACATGGTGGCGTTCGCCAGGCCGCGGTGACCGGTGATGACGGAGTGCGTGCCGGAACCGCCCACGGGCAGGGAGGTGCCTTCCAGATGGCCGAGACCCTTGAGCAGGGTCTCGTCCGAGGTCCCGTGGTAGATGGGCAGGTCCACCCCGATGGAGGGGACCATGAGGCGTGCCATGACCCCGGTGGCGGAGTCTTTGAGGATCGAGTCGTAGTTCAGGGAGCTGTCGCTGCTCTTGCCTTCGCCGGTGGGCAGGCGCTGGTTGGCGTCGAGGACGGCGCCGGAGGCGAGGGCCTTGTTGTAGGCGTGGGCGAGGCGGAGCTGTTCGTTCTCGCGGCCGCGGTCGGCGTCCACGGACGTCGCGCTGTTGGCGATCACACGGGACTGCTCGAGCTGGGAGAACCAGGAGGCCGCGGTGGGGTACAGGAGCACCGCCATCCCGGCCAGGGCGATGACGGCGACCACCACGGCGGCCACCGGGAGACGCCAGGTGCGGGCGGGGCGGGCAGCGCGCCGGCCCCGGGCGGTGCCCGGGGCCGGCGCTGTGCTGGGAGTGTTCATGAACTCACCCGTTGGTGGTGGTCACCGGTCTCAGCGCTGTGCTGCGCGACGGCGGCTGATGACCAGCGCGGCGCCGACGGCGAGCAGGACCAGGGCGATGCCGGTGACGGTCAGCAGGAGCTGGCCCTCGGCGCCGGTGAACGGCAGGGTCACGGCGGGCTGCTGCGTGTTGGCGATCTTCAGCACGACCGGGGCGGTGTCACCGTTGGCCTTGACCGTGACCTGGGTCCACGGATCCTGGGGCAGGGTGTAACCGGCCGGAGCCTGGGTCTCCTTGACCCAGTAGGTCTTGCTGGTGACGTCGTTGTTGCCGACCCAGAGGCTGATGGAGGCCTTGCCGTTGGCGTCGGTCACGAGGGTGCCCACGGGCTGGGCGGCGTCCTTGGCGGTGTAGATCTCGAAGTGCGCGCCGGAGAGGGTCTTGCTCTCGTCCTGCTGGGCGTACTTGAGGATCTGCAGCGGGCCCCAGTTGGTGCTCGGCTTGTTGGTGTCGACCTTGGAGCCGTTGGTGTTAACGGTCGCGGTGTTGGTGATGACGCCGTTGTCGCCCAGGGAGGTGACCTTGGTGGTCACCTTGGCGACGACGGTCTGGCCCGAGGAGAGCTTGGCCACGCCGGCCGGGGTGAAGGTGATGGTGACGAGGCCGTTGGACTCGGTGACGGTGTAATCGGTGCCCGCGGTGAAGCCGTCCACGGTGGCGGAGGTGTAGCTCAGGCGGGAGTCCAGCTGGTCGGTGATGACGAAGGACTTGTAGGTGTCACCGGCGGCCAGGGCCGGCACCGGGGCGTTGATGGTCCAGGTGACCTGGGAGCCCAGGACCGGAGCGACCGGATCGGCCACCTCCTTGGTGGGGGTGGTGGTGTTGATCTTGTTCTTCGGGTACACGTGCACGTCGTAGAGCCAGTTGCCGTTGCTCTGCGGCAGGGGCAGAGTCACCAGGAACGGCTGGGCCGGGGAGATGACGTTATTGGTGCCCGGGTCCGTTTCGGTGACCAGGTACACGGCCTGCGGCAGGGACTGAGTCACGGAGCCGTCGGCGCCGGTGGTCACGCTGACCGGGGTGCCGAACGCGTAGCCGTTCGCCGCCGTCACGTCGGAGGCCTTGACGCCCTGCAGAAGGTCCCAGCCGGCCTGCGTGTGCAGGTCCAGAGCCTGGCCGTTCTTCGAGGTCACCGGGGTGATCTTGAAGGTCACGCCGGCCAGGGCGTTGCCGAGCTGCGAGGTGTCGGTCTTCTGGGTGCCGTCACCGGCCGCGCCGGGCGTGCCGTCGTACTTGTGGATCGTCAGCGACGTCGGCGTGGACTCGTTGATGTTGCCTGCGGAGGGCGCCGGGGTGTCCGCCTGGGCTGCGGCGGCGCCGCCGACCAGTGCGAGCGCTACGGCGCCGGCCAGTGCGGCGAAGCGCCGTCCCAGACCAAACGTGGAGTGGCCCATGGTGTTGTTTTCCTTTCGGAGGTCACCGGCGTCGTTCGCCGGAGATGCGGGGATGAGGTGTCGAAGGTGGTGGAAGATCATGACTTGGTTGCCCGGCGACGGTGCAGGACGACGGCGGTGACGCCGGCTCCCAGCAGCACGGCGAGCCCGCCGAGGGTGAAGAGGTCCGATCCGGTGCCGCCCGTGAGCGGCAGCGTCACGGCCGCACGCTGCACGTTCTTGAACGCCGTCGTGAACGCGAAGTCCTTGCGGTCGGACGTCAGCGTGAAGCGGTGCGGGGTCGTGTCCAGGACGTAGCCGGCCGGTGCGGACTTCTCCACGAGCGTGTAGTCGCCCATGTTGAGTCCGGCCAGGTTGAACGCGCCTGCGGCCGGGTCCTTGTCGGCCCCGGTGCAGGACGCCGCGGAGGCGGCGACGCAGTCGGTGATCTCCTGGGTGGCGCCGCCCGGACCGGTCAGGGTCCAGACGGAACCGGCGAGGGCACGACCGGATTCATCGGCCTTCTTCCAGGTGACGGAACCGGCCTGGTCCTGGTTGGTGATGGTGCAGGTGACGTTCGCGCCGGCCGCGACGGAGACCGTCTTGCCGTCGGCCGCGAGCGTGCCGCCCTGGCACGTGATGCCGGCCTGCGCGTAGCCCGCCAGGAGGTCCTCGGAGATGACATAGGAGCCGGTGGCCACATAGCGCTTCTGGCCGGTGTTGTAGCTCAGCACGTTCTGGCCCTGGGTCGCCTTGAGGTGACCGTTCCAGTCGGTGGCGCTGCGAGTTCCGCCGTGCGTGTTCTGGACGTTCTTGATCACGGTCAGGGTCTGGCAGGTGACGGTGTTGGTCACCTGGTAGACGTTCTCCGTGCCCGGGAGCTTCACGGTGGTGGGCTGCCCGATGGCCTGGGTGCCGTTGACACCCGGTCCGGAGATGGTGGCGGAGCTGAGGGTGCAGCCGGGGAACGCGTTCGGGTCGATGACCGTGGACTCGCCGACGCCGACGCTCTGGCCGATCGTGTAGCCGGTGCGGCGCTGGCCCCAGGTCACGGAACCGGTGCCGGTGCCGCCAGGGGTGAGCGACGGCGTCGCGGAGATCCCGGCGGGCTGCTGGCCGTCGGCGTAGCTCTTGCCGTCCACCACCCAGGTCTTGTTGACCGTCACCGCGGCGGAGCGCGGCGAGTTGACGATCCGGCACAGGATCTCCTGTCCGGTGACCGGGATGGTGACGGAGCCGGAGGTTCCGGTGCCGGAGACCGCGGGGGTCATGGGCTGGCCGTCGACGGTGCACTGGTAGTTGCTGGTGTAGCCGGAGAGGTTCGTGCCGCCGGCTCCGGTCTCTGCGAAGTTCACGGTGGTGCCGCGGACGGCGGGCAGCGGGCCCACTCGCTGGGACTGGACACCCGTGGCCGTGCCCGTGGTGGTCGCGGTGCCCAGGGTGGTGGAGCCCTGGGTCAGGCTCAGGGCGAACTGGTCGGTGTCATTCACACGGCCCTGCACGTCCTTCTCCAGCGTGATGGTCGCCGGGGAGGAACAGGACGCGAGGTCGGTGCCGGAGTAGCCGGAGGTCGAGGATGCCACGACCGTGGCGTTGGTCCAGTTCGGCATGTCGTAGGAGGTCACCGTGTTGCCGGTGCCGAGGTAGGCCTTGCCCGACGCGTCGAAGGCCACGCCGTTGACGTTCGCGTTCGTGGTGAAGGAGTTCGACGTCGACGACGGGATGGTGCCACCCGTGCCGGCCGCAAGGTTGGCCGCGGTCACGGAGAACACCGTGGTGGTGCTGCCGACGCCGCGCACCACGAAAAGGTTGCCGGCGGCGTCGAACGCCATGTCACCGTTGGAAGCGGAGGCCGCGTTGGTCGACGTGTCCAGCGTGCCCATGAAGGTGAAGCGAGGCGAAGTGCCCGGGTTGTACCGCCACAGGTAGTACTGGGCGCCATTGCTGGAGAAGCCGCCGAAGTAGTAAGAGCCCGTCTTGAGGTCCACGGCGCCGGCCACGAGCTGGCCGTTGTAGCCGTCGTTCGCGGTGTTGTAGGCGTCGCCCGTGTTGCTCCAGGCGAGGCTGACCGGGTCGAAGGAGAACATGGTGGCCGTGCGGCCGCCGTTCGTGCGCTCGTACGCCAGGACGGGGGAACCGCCCGTGCCGATGCCGAGGCCGTTGAAGCTGGAGACGCCGCTGGCGCGGGAGCCGATCGCGGTCACCGTGCCGGCGGTGACCTGCTGAAGCTGGCCGTTCGCCGAGACGCCGTACACGACCCCGGCGGTGCACTGGATGACGGAAGCGGCGGGTGCTGCGGGCACGGAACGTGGCGCCGGGGTGGCGAGAGCCTGCGCGGGTGCGGCTCCTCCCATCACGGCGCCGGCGATCAGCGCACACAGCAGTGTGACGTGCACGATCAGTGGGCGTCTTCTCCCGGCTGGTGGATTTCCAGGCCGAAACGGCACTAACATCAGACTCTCCTTAGGGCGGGTACAGCGTCGGGCGACGGGGGCATCACGGGTTCCGGCTGGATTTCCGGCGCGGCTTCAGCCGGGAAGATCTCCTCGGTCGGAGGTTCCCTGTGACACGTGCAGCGGCAGACCAGGCAGGCTTCATGCATTCCGTCCCGGCAGTCGAAGGTCATGTACTTCGGCAGCCCGTCTCCGGCACCCGCTCGATCAGAGCCCGGATGCGGAGCACGGCGTCCTAGTGAGGGGACGCGGCGCAGTGCACGCAAGATCCAGTTCACGTCCGTCCTTCCCTCTGGCTTCAGTGCTCTACCGAGCCGAGGGCGGCCGCCCCTTTCGCCTGTTCATAGGTCCTAGTGAGGGGTCTTACGGATTCGTGACGGAAAAAATGCGGACTTTCACCACAAATTTTCGTGTCGTGCAAGTCACATAAAAGAATGTCGGAAATTTAAGTGATTTCCGCGACACGATTCGCGGGTTCCGCCCACTTAATGCGCTTTCGGCGCGGCGCCGCGGATGTCACGGGAGGCCGTCCCGGACGGTCGGTCGCGGAGTCGGTTTCCTCGTCTCACCCGAGAGCCCCCGGACGACCGACGGGACGACGGCGGCGGTCGCAGGGCGCGGCAAAGTGCACACAGAAGTGGGACGACGGTGAGTCTGGCACCGGCGGAGTGCCGCGAGGATCCGGGCCCGCGGAGGAGGAAGTGCGGGTGCCGGCTATGCCGCACAGGCGGCGATCTTAGGGAACGCCGGCACCCGCATCCCGGACACCGAGCCGCATCAGCTCAGCGCACGGAAGTCCCGGTCCAGGAGCAGAACGAGACCTGCATCGAGGGCCACGACCAGACCGTGACCCCCGACATGTATGAAGAGCACCGCAACGGTGAATCGTGACGCGACTGCCGTCATCGGACGAAACATCGTGGTCGCCGGGGTGGATCCGGCGGGCTCAGACGGCCCGACAGGGCACCGCGGGGCGGAGGAACGAGGCCCGGAACGCGGAACGGCTCAGAAGGTGCCGATGACCGAGCAGAGCCAGGGGAACACCAGGCACGGGTCGATCGTCGGGTCCGGGGAAGGGAGGGACGACGTCGAACTCGAAGGCTCCGGCGACACCGGGTCCGTCGAGGAGGTCGATGTCGATGGATCTGGCGACGCAGTTTCAGTCGACGACGTTGATGTCGATGGATGCGGCGACGCAGTCTCGGTCGAGGACGTTGAACTGGTCGGACCCGGGGTTGTCGGGCTGCCCGTCCCTGTAGGCGTCGGGGTGCCCGTGCGCGTCGGAGCCGGCGTGGCGGAGCTGCTCGGCGCTGCGCTCTTGCTCGGCGCCGCCGACGTGCTGCCCGTCGTGGACGGCGCCGGGGTGGGCGTGAGCGCGGGAGGAGCCGGAAGCAGCGGCGTGACCAGCTGTGGCAGGTCCGACGGGCCGGGTGCGGGATTCTGAGCCGGGACGTCGGGCTGCGCTTCTGCGGTCTGTGCCGCGGTCGGCTTCTTGGCCACGGGCGGCTTCACCGGAGTCTGCGACGACGGCGCCTGCGCCGCATTCGGCGCGGCAGCCTGACTGTGCGGCGCGGACTGCTGCGTCGCCGGGGACTGCCAGGCGGCCAGGACCGACGGCGCCATCACGAGGCCGACGGCGACGACCGCGATGCCCGCGACCGCCGCGCCGATGCCGAGCGCTCCTGCGCCGGCCAGCGCACCGCCGGCGGCTCCACCGGCAGCACCGCCGCCGGCCGCTCCGCCGCTCGCGCCTGCCCCGCCTCCGGCGGCTCCCCCGCCGGCGCCCGCTGCCGCGGCGCCACCGAGCACGCCGGCGCCCAGGCCGGTGGTGCCGGCGAGCGACCCCAGGACCGCGGTCTGACCCGCGGAGGTGAGCCACCAGGCGGCGGGTCCGACACCGATGATCAGCGGCAGGAGCACGGCCTTGATGGTGGCGCGCACGTCACCGAGCTCCACCATGATGGCGGTGCACTTCGCACACGTTTCCAGGTGGTCCCGCACCTTGCGTTCAGCGCCGCGGGGCAGGCTGCCCCGGACGTAGCCGCCCAGCTTGTCGCGGTACGGCTTGCACTCCTCCGGAACGTCACCCGTCACGTGGGCCTGAAGGTATTCACGGCGCAGCGCGTCCCGGGCGCGAACGCCCAGGGCGGACACGGCATTGGGGGCCAGGCCCATGATCGGCGCGACCGCGGCGGGCTTCTGACCCTCGACGTCGAGGTACCAGATGACCTCCTGCCAGCGCTCGGGGAGCGCCCGGAACGCGGTGGCCGCCGCCTGGCTCTCGAACTCCATCAGCGTGGGGTCGTCGGGGGTCTCCAGGCGGTCCAGCTGCTGCTCATCCGCCGTGGGGATGGCCCGTCCTGCGCTGCGGTTGCGGGCATAGGCTGTCCGGCGCACCACCTGAAGAAGGTAGGCTCGGAAGAAGGTGTCCGGTCCGTCGCCCGACCGCAGCTTGTCCAGCACGGCATGGAAGGAATCGGCGACGACGTCTTCCGCGTCGGCGTAGTTGTCGACGGACTGGCGGGCGATGGAGAGCGCCAGGGGGGCGTGACGCTCATAGAGCACGCCGAAAGCTTCTTGGTCCCCTTCGCGGACCCGGAGACACAGATCCCCGTCACTCATCTGGGTGTCGTCTGACACGCCATACCCCCTCCGTTGCACCGCGTTCCCCTCCGAAACGCTCCCCATAGAAGAGAAGTAGTGTTGGAGTGCAGATCGTGACGCCGGATTCTCCGACTTTTTTAAATTGTGACACGTCACACGAATGAGGGAAGTCGCGTCACGATGTGTCAGCTGTGCACACTCAATTTTACGTTAGACATGCACGAATCAGCACTGGACGGGAAGGGGGGCGCCATCATGCACCCGACGCCGGGTATGGAGAACCAGGACCACCTGTCCTGGCGCGAGTTGGTGGAGACCTGGCGCGCTGCCAGCCTCGGCGCCGGCTGGCGACATACCGGGGACTGGGACTTGGCTCCGGTGGAGTCGATCGCCCAGCAGCTGCTGTCGGATGCACGGCTGTCCTCCGAATCCAGCGCCAGCCTGGGTGTCGCCCGGGCCTGGGCCGGCGTCGGCGCACGCGAAGTACTCCTGGATCTGAAGGCGCTGTACACGTCCATGGGCCAGGAGCTCGATCTGGACGCCACGGCCTGCGCCATCGACGCCTGGGCTGAGACCAGTCACGACACCGCGGAGCTCGGCTGCCTCGACGTCGCCACCGGCCTCTACACCCCGTCCCACTTCCGGCACACCGTCGGCGAAATGCTGGCCGCGGATTCCGGACCGGTGCTGGTGACCTCGTTCGCCCTGCGCTACAACTGCGCGGCCGCTCCACTGAGCTGGACCGTGCTCGCCGAACTCGGGGACGCGGTGAGCCAGGCACTCGGCCCGGGATTCTGCGCAGCCCACATCTCCGGCACCGTGGCCGTCGCCGGTCGCGACGACGAGGACTCGCTCCGCCGCCTCCAGGAGTGCCGCACGGCCTTGGAAACCCTGCGGGATGGCGCCCTGATGCCGGTCGCCGTGACCGAGGAGGAGGCCTCCCGGAGCGGCTTCGCCGGAGCTCCCGGAATCTCTTTGAAAAAGATCTCCGGCATCGCGTCACGATTCGAGGGCTGACCCCACTCACTAGTCGGGAGGTCCCGAGGCACGCCCCCCATCGTCTCGGGGCCGGGCGCCGTGGTTCACGCCACGGCGCCCTCCTCTTTTAATCGGTTGTTGATCGGTTTGAGCCGCGCGGAGCGTCGGCGGCACCCGGGAATGAGCCGCAGCGCGGCATGGTTAGGTGGAGTGAGTTCTCGACCAGGAGGAACCATGAACCCCTCAGCGACGCCGTCATCCACCGGCGCCATCACGCGTCAGTCAGCCGGTGACCCCCAGGAAGCCCGCTGGCTCCGCTTCCGGGACAATCGCAACACCGCGCTGGCCACCTCTCACGGCTGGCTCACCCTCACCTCACTGCAATGGCTTCCCGACGCCCCCTCCGCACTCGACGGCGTCCCCGGGCTCTGGTGGACGGACGGGACCACCGCGTGGCTGCGTGCCACGGAGGAGGACGGCCTGCGCGCCGTGATGTCCGACGACGCCGGCGCCGGCGCCGCGGAGACGGACGGCGGGCGGCGGGGCGGCGTCGTCGTCGGCACCGTGAGCGCGCAGTTGAACGATGAGGAATCGCTCGACTGGGTGACCTTCGGCGGGCCCGACGGCACCCAGGTGCTCGTGGAACTGGCCGTCCGGGGCGGCCGTTATGCGGTCCGCACCCGGGACGACGCCTCCCCCGTCTTCACCGGATTCCAGGGCGTCCCGGTGTTCGGCTACCGGCCGGAGCTCGTGGTGACCGCGCGGTTCGAACCGTTCCCGGAGTCGCGCGCCGTGCCGATCGCCACCGCGAATCCACACGTGACGAGCGTGCACCACTCGGTGGGCGAGGTCGTCTTCACGCTGCCCGGCTCGGACACGGAGCACCGACTTCAGGCCGAGGAGGAGAAGCTCGGCGCCCTCACCATCACCTTCCACGACGCGAGCAACGGCGACTCCACGGACGAGTGGCGCAAGGTCTCCACGGCCCGGCCGCGGCCGGACGGCACCGTCGTGATCGACTTCAACCGCGCCATCAATTACCCGAGTGCGTTCACCGACTTCGGCACCTGCCCGGCCCCGGTGCCCGGCAATGCGATCCCCTCGGCCGTGGAGGCCGGGGAGCGGAAGGCGCGCTGACTGACCGGTCCCTGGGGTCCGACGCGCTGAGCGCCGCCCTCAGTGGATGGCCGAGACCCCGGTGATCTCGCGCCCCACGATCAGGGTGTTGACCTCGTAGCTGCCCTCATAGGTGTAGATGGCCTCCGCGTCGGCGAAGACCTTGGCGGCGCCGTAGCCGGTGACGATCCCGTTGCCGCCCAGCACGGCCCGGGCGTGGGCGACGGATTCCCGCATGGCCGTGGTGACATGGGCCTTCGCGAGCGCCACCTGGGGCATGCCCGCGAGGCCCTGCTCGTCGAGCTGGGCGATCCGGGTCATCATGGTGGCGCCGGAGACGGCGTTGCCGAGGATCTTCACCAGACGGTCCTGCACCATCTGGAACGAGGCGATCGGCTTGCCGAACTGTTCGCGGCGGACCGCGTAGGAACGGGCGACGTCGAAGGCGGCGAGCTGCTGCCCCACAGCCTGCCACGCGACCAGCACGCGGGAGCCTCGGAGGAGTTCGTTGGTGTCCGCGAAGCTGGAGATCCCGGCGAAACGGTCCGCTTCACTCACCCGGACGTCCCGCAGCTCGATGTCGGCGTTCTGCACCGTCCGGAGGGCCGTCTTGCCCTCGATCCGGGTGCGGGTCAGGCCCGGGAGGTCCCCGGCCACGATGAATCCCCGGACCGCCCCCTCCGCGCCGGGCGTCCGGTCCCGCGCCCAGAGCAGCATGTGGTCGCAGAACGTGCCGTTGCCGATCCAGCGCTTCGAGCCGTTCAGCACCCATTCGTCACCGTGCCGGACCGCCGTCGTGGACAGGCCGCGGGCGATGTCCGAGCCATGCTCCGGTTCCGTGAGCGCGAAGGCGCCGGTGGTGCGGAGGGAGGCGGCGTCGTCGAGCAGCCGGTCCTTCTGTTCCCGCGAGCCGAAGCGGTGCAGGGACTCGACGAAAAGGTCGTGGTGGACCATGAAGAACGTGCCGAGGGAGACGTCCGCCCGGCTCAGCTCCGCGATGAGCAGTCCCATGAAGAGGTGGCTGTACCCGCGGCGCGTCGGGGTGTTGATCTCCAGGGAGGCGAGTTTGGGCAGGAGCTCGAAGGGGAACTCGGCGGCATCCCACCAGGCGGCCGCATGGGGCTTCACCTCGGCGTCCAGGAAATCGCGCACTTCCGCGAGCTTGGCCCGCTCCTTGCCGCTCAGAAGGTCTTCGACGCCGTAGAAATCGGCGGTGGGCAGTTCCGGGGTCATGGGACAGCCTTCCCGACGCCCTGTGGTCGACAGGGCGCCTGTGCCGGTGCCGGGGCCCCGATGCGGGCCCGGCACGCTGGTGATCAACCGCATCGACGTCCGGCCGGATGAGGCCATTGCGTTAATGCATGTTAACTACATCACATTCCGGGCCGGGCATGGAACGGCCTGGACGGACCGATGACGACGCAGCCGCTAGGCTCGGCTCATGGACGCACAGCAACGGGCTGCGGAGGCGGCCCGCTCGGTCATCGCCCGCCACGGCCGCCGTCTCGCGGGCCTCCCCGGGACTCACCTGGGGAGGATCAAAGCGCCCAGCCGCGCCTTCAGCGAACTCGGCGCCTGGCACTACTGGTGGCAGGCGCATTACGTCGACGCCCTCGTGGACGCCGCGCTGCGTGAACGAGAGCCCGACGGGACGAAAGCGGCCCTCGCCCGGCGCGTCATCCGGTCCATCCGCCTGCACAACGTCTTCCGGTACGTGAACTCCTTCACCGACGACATGGCGTGGCTCGCCCTGGCGGCTCAGCGGCTCCAGGCCCTCGATCCCGGAGCGCGTCACGCCCGTGGCCTCGACGCCCTGCAGCGGACGCTCAACCGCCAGTTGGTGCTGGCCAGCACGGACGAGCTGGGCGGCGGCAGCTTCTGGAGCAAGGCCCGGGACTTCAAGAACACCCCGGCCACGGCTCCGGTGTCCCTGTACTTCGCACGCAGCGGGGACACTGCCCGGGCCCGGGCGCTGGTCGACTGGCTCCGGGAGCGTCTGCTGGACACGGACACGGGCCTCTTCCTCGACGGCATCCACCTCCAGCCCGACGGCAGCACCACCGTGGCCCGCGAGGTCTACTCCTACAATCAGGGGCCGGTGCTGGGGTCGTACCTGTCGCTCGGCGCCGTGGATGATCTGCGCCATGCCGAGGAGCTGATCCAGGCCGTGGCGGACCGGCTCACCCACCCCGGCGGAGCCCTGCAGACACACGGCCCCGGCGACGGCGCCCTCTTCACGGGGATCCTGGCGCGCTACCTCGCCCTGGCCGCCCGGGACGACCGGCTTTCAGCCACGGCGCGCGGCACGGCGGCAGCACTCGTCACGACGACGGCGGACGCGTTCTGGGCGGGCCGGCAGGAGTCCGCGGACGGCTGGGTTTTCCCGCGGGAGACGACGGGCGGGCACGACCCCGCCCTGCTGGGTGGCACGGTGGAATTCGCCGCCCAGCTTCAGGCGTGGATGACCCTCGAAGCCGCCGCGAGTCTCACGCCCGCTCGGTAGGCCCGTCCTCGCGGCAATCCTCCTGGGTCGCGGCGGGCTGCACTTCTGGCCCTGACGCACCGGACGCCCCGGCCCCTCCGGTCTTCGTCACCGGTGTCCTGCTGAGCAGCAGATCCCCCACCATGACGGCGGCGATGAACACGAGGGAGAGGCCCGCGGACGCGAGCACATCCGTGAGCCAGTGGTAGCCGAGATAGAGGCGGGTGAACGCCACCAGGGCTGTGAAAGCCACGGCGAGCACCGCACCGAGCGCGAAGGCGTTCCTGCGGGTGGAGTGGGCGGCCAGGAGAAACGCCAGGGACCCGGCGAAGACCGCCGTCCCCAGGGTGTGGCCCGAGGGGAACGAGTAGGACTGGTCGATGGCCAGCATCATCTGGACCGGATCGGGCCGGGCCCGGCTCAGCTCGTGCTTGATGAGCGTCGACGCCAGCACCGCGAGGCCCATCGCACCCATCAGCAGGACCGGACGGCGCCATTCCCGGGACAGGATCATCCACCCGAACCCGGCGATCGCCGTGATGACGGTCATCCAGCTCGGACCGGTCAGCGTGGTGATGAACGCCAGGATCGCCGTGGCCACGGGGGTCCTGAGAGAGATCGCCCAGTCGTGCACCGGCTGGTCCGCGGCGCCCACCCCGAAGTTGTACAGGAAGCTGAACATCATCAGCACGAACCATCCCGCACCCACCACGACGAAGGCCGCGGCGAGCCACCGGACCCGTTCGGGACGGACCGTCAGGGGCGGGCTGGGGCGCAGTCGGGGCGTGGTCATCGGATCAATGTAGCGAGCCCACCTTGGGGAACCCCCGGAACGCCGGTCACCCGGCGACCCGTCGGCCTGGCCCGTCGCCGTTCGTGCGCATCCTCGGCATGTGCACCTCCGCGGCTCAGCGCAGCCGCGGAGGCACGTTCCCCACGGACCGCGCCCGCTCCCCCGCCGACCGAGTCTGGGCCGGGGTCTCCCCGATCACCTTCCGGTAGCTGCGGCTGAAATGCGCCTGGTCGGAGAACCCGAGCCGGTACGCCAGATCCGGCAAGGAGGCCGCGGCGTCGGCG
This sequence comes from Arthrobacter sp. RCC_34, assembly GCF_041360795.1. Classification (NCBI taxonomy): domain Bacteria; kingdom Bacillati; phylum Actinomycetota; class Actinomycetes; order Micrococcales; family Micrococcaceae; genus Arthrobacter; species Arthrobacter sp. RCC_34. The sequence goes on from NZ_JBFUPW010000004.1 coordinate 143,723, forward strand.
TACAGCACCGTGGCGGCCTCCTGCAGGCGGCGGCAGTCGATCAGCCACTTCGGCGTCACCCCCACGTGATCCTTCACGAGCCGGTCCAGCGAACGGACCGGGAGGCCCGCGGCCCGGGCCAGCTCGTCGACCCGGAGGATGCCCGGATCCTCCTCCGCGAGGCGGCACACCTCGTTGCAGAGCCGCATCCGCTCGTCGACGCGTTCCGCGAACGGGGCCAGCCACTCCGCGAGCGCCGCGTGCAGCGGGGCGGGGCCGGCGTCGTCGTCCTCCATCGCGGCGCGGACCGCGGCGACCGGAGCGCCGGCGAGAGGCACCACGCGGCCCACGAGCGCGGCCGGCGGCTCGGCACTGGAGAGATCGGTGCTGGAGAGATCGGTGCTGGAAAGATCAGCGCCGAACAGGCGGGTGACGGCAGGGCGCAGGAGCAGGCCGAGCGCCCAGGACTCACCTTCGAGATCCTGTGTCGCGACGGCCGTGCCGAGTCCCGACAGCACCGCGCCGTCCGGGCCGAAGACCACGTTCGACGCCGGGTAGCTCAGCACGCGCTGCCGCTGGACGGCGCCGTCCGGCAGGGACCATTGGACGCGCCAGAGGTGCCGCACCACGTCCTCCGTGCCGGCCGGCGGAGCGAAGCGGTCCAGGCGGACACCGGCCGCCCCGGGGTTGAGATGTCCTTTGGAAGAGATCACGGTCCCATTCTCCCCGTGTCGGGGATCACAGACCCTTGCCGGAATTATTGCAGAGTATGTAAAGTTGCAGAGTCTGCAAACTTGTCGCCGAATCCGGCACACACTTCCCCAGAACCCTTCACCGAAAGTCCTGGTCTCTTTCATGTCCACAAGCACTGCTCACGCAGCATCTGCCGAGGCCCAGCAACCCGGCTCAGGCAATCCCGTCATGACGCATCGCCAGATCCTTCTGGTCATCTACGCGCTCATGGCCGGAATGTTCCTCTCCTCCCTGGACCAGACGATCGTCGGCACGGCCATCCGCACCATCGGCGATGACCTCCACGGGCTGGACCAGCAGGCCTGGGTGACCACGGCCTACCTGATCACCTCCACGATCTCGACGCCGATCTACGGCAAGCTCTCGGACATCTTCGGCCGCCGCCCGCTCTACCTCTTCGGTCTGGGCGTCTTCCTGGTCGGCTCGCTGCTCTCCTCGTTCTCGGACTCCATGCTCATGCTGGCCGCCTTCCGCGGCTTCCAGGGCATCGGCGCCGGCGCTCTCATGTCCATCCCGCTGGCCATCATGGGCGACATCCTGGCTCCCCGCGAGCGCGCCAAGTACCAGGGCTACTTCCTGGCCGTCTTCGCCGTCTCCTCCGTGATCGGCCCGCTGATCGGCGGCGTGTTCGCCGACGCCGATCAGATCCTGTGGATCACCGGCTGGCGCTGGGTGTTCCTCATCAACGTCCCGATCGGCCTCGCGGCCCTCGCCATGGTGCTCGCCTTCCTGCACCTGCCCAAGTTCCACGAGCACGGCAAGGTCAGGATCGACTGGTGGGGCGCGACGGCGGTCATCGTCACCCTCGTCCCGCTCCTCCTCGTGGCCGAGCAGGGCCGCGAATGGGGCTGGGGCTCCGCGGGCGCCATCGCCTGCTACGTGATCGGCGCCGTGGGTCTCGCGGCGTTCATCATCATCGAATCGATCATGAAGTCGGACGCCATCATCCCGCTGCGGCTCTTCCGCTCCAGCACGTTCTCCATGGCCACGGTGCTCGGCTTCCTGGTGGGCTTCGCGATGTTCGGCGCCATGCTGACCCTCCCGCTGTACCTTCAGCTGGTCACGGGTCTGACACCCACCGAATCCGGCTTCGCCACGCTGCCCATGGTCGCGGGCCTCATGATCGCCTCGATCGTGTCCGGCCAGCTGATCGCGAAGACCGGCAAGTACCGGATCTTCCCGATCACCGGCACCTTCGCCACCGCGTGCGGCTACCTCGTGCTGACCTTCATGACCATCGACAAGCCGCTCTGGTTCCTCATGATCGGCATGTTCCTGATCGGTCTCGGCCTCGGCCAGCTCATGCAGACCCTGACGCTCGCCTCGCAGAACTCGGTGGAGCCCCGGGACATGGGTGTGGCGACCAGTTCGTCCACCTTCTTCCGCCAGATCGGCGGCACCTTGGGCACCGCGGTGCTGCTGTCCGTGCTGTTCGCCGTGATGCCGAACAACATCACCACGGCCATGCAGAACGAGAACGATCTGAAGTCCTCCCTGGACGCCGCCCTCACCCCGTCCGTGGCGACCGCTCCGGCGAACAAGGGCGTCATGGATCAGCTGTGGAACCCGATTGTGAACCCGGTCAAGGACGAGCTCCAGAAGGGCCTCGACCAGGGCACGGCCGCCGCAAAGAAGGCCGCGGACGACGCGGTGACCCGGCAGGTGACCGCCGCCGTCCAGGCCAAGGTCACGGCGGGTCAGGTCCCCGCGGAGGCCGCTCAGAGCATCATCGATCAGCAGGTCGCCGCCGCGAAGCCGGCCGCCGAGCAGAAGGCCCTGGAGGCCGCGGCACGGCAGGCGAACGCCGCCGTCGTGAACGGCAAGCTCGCCATCGACTTCAGTGACGCCGGCCAGCGTCAGGCCGTGGTGGACAAGCTGGCGCCGACCATGATCGATAAGCTGAAGGAACAGAAGTCGGAGAATGGCGGCAGCGCGTCGACCTCGGACACCTCGTACCTCAAGGGTGCCGATCCGCGCCTGACCCGTCAGTTCATGACCGGGTTCAACACCTCGGCGGTCAGCATCTACTGGGTGGGCCTGGGCGTGATCGTCCTGGCGTTCATCCTCAGCTGGTTCTTCAAGGTGCCGCCGCTGCGCCAGCGTTCGGCTCTGCAGGAACAGGCCGATAAGAACACGGCCGCCCAGCTCGCCGAGAGCTGAGCGGCACCAGGACTGAACCGTGCTCCGGCCCCGGGACCTCCCGGGGCCGGAGCGCGGGCAGACCAGAGGAAGCATCCATGACCCCCATGACGTCCGAAACAGACGCAGTCCACAGTTCCCTGCGGGAACGCAAGAAGCAGCAGACCCGGCAGGCGATCCATGATGCCGCGCGGGCGCTGGTGCTCGAAGAGGGACTGGCACAGGTGACGATCGCGGACATCTGCGCCCGGGCGGGGATCTCGGAACGGACCTTCTTCAACTACTTCCCCTCCAAGGCGGCAGCGTCCCTGGGCCTGCCGAGCAACCCGCTCTCCGAGGCCCGCGCACACCTGTTCCTGGACAGCGAAGGGCCGATCATCGATGACCTCTGCCATCTCATCGGCAGTCTCTCCAGCGGCCCGGACAGCGTCCCGCGCCTGAAGAAGCTCGTGGACAACGAGCCCGAGCTTATGGCCGCCGTGCACCACTGGATGTCCGGGCTGCGGGCCGAGATCATCGCCCTGGCCGAGCAGAAGACCACCCCGCTGCGGGCCCGCGCCGCCACGTCCCTGGTGTTCGCGGCGCTCTTCCTGCATTCGGACAGCAGCCATGCCGGGATCGAGGACCGGCCGTCCGCCGAGGACCTCCAGGCCATGATCAAGGTCCTGGCCGAGGTGGCGCAGGGGCACTGAGCCCCGGGGGCCGGCCCTCCGGCCGGCCCGCTTTCCTTCTGGCCTCCGCTGACCGGGCACACCCGTGGCCGATTTCTTCAAGACGCGGCCCCGCGCCCCACGCCAGAGTGGTGTCATGAGCGAAACACCAGCACAGGATCAGTCCACCGCACCTGCCACGGGTGAGTTCACCACCGACGGCCTTCCGCACGGCCGGACGTCCATCACGCCCCACGTCGTGGTCTCCCCGGCCCCCGCGGCCCTGGAGTTCTACCGCGACGTGTTCGGCGCCGTCGTCGTCTCCGACACGCGCATGGGCGACGCGATCGGCGAGGCCGAGCTGCGGTTCGCCTCCGGGAGCATCACCATCGGCGACCCTCTGCCCGAATACGGCCTCGTGGCACCCCGGCCGGGCGGGATCAGCATGTCCCTCGCCCTTTACGTCACCGATGTGGACGCCGTCACCGCGAAGGCGGAGGCCGCCGGGGCCACGATCCGCGAGGCGCCCGCGAACTTCGTCTCGGGCGACCGGTACGCTTCCATCCTTGATCCGTTCGGCGTCCGCTGGGCCGTGATGACGCGCGTCGAGGACCTGTCCCCCGAGGAGAGCAAGCGGCGCGTGAACGAGTGGGCCGCCGGCTTCGCGGGCTGAGGCCCGCCCGCCGGTCATAATGGGTTCATGAGCGTACGCACCCCGGACCCCTACCCCGGCTGGCTGTCCGATGAGGACCTTTACGAGGCCAGGAACCGCCTCCCCATGGTGTATGTGGAGGCGGTTCCCGTGCGGCTGGATCCGCTGGGACTTGTGATCGAGGTCGGTTCCCTTCTCCAGGGCGACGCCGAAGGCAATATGGTGCGTTCCCTCGTGTCCGGGCGCGTCCTCTACCGCGAGACCATCCGCGCCGCGCTGCTGCGTCACCTCGAGAAGGACCTGGGCGCCCTCGCCCTGCCGCAGCTCCCGCCGAGCCCGGTGCCCTTCACCGTGGCGGAGTACTTCCCGGCGCCGTCGCACACCGGCTTCACCGACGACCGGCAGCACGCCGTCTCGCTCGTCTACCTGGTGCCCGTCACGGGCGAGTGCAGCCCCCGCCAGGACGCGCTGGAACTGACCTGGATGTCGCCGGATGAAGTGCTGAGCCCCGCGGTCCAGCAGGAGTTCGACGGCGGCCGCGGACAGCTGGTGCGGCAGGCCCTGGCGTTCTCCGGGATCGCGGCCTTCTAGACGGCTTTCCGGCCGGTCCGGCGCTCCGGCGGGTCCTCCCTCCCGCCGAATTGTCAGGCGCGGTTTGTAGACTGTGCGGCGAACTGGACCGGACACCGGGAGGTAACCCACTGATGGAACATCACGAAGCGCTGCGCGTCGAGCTCGCAGCCGGCCTGATCGCCAAAGGGGTCCGCGTGGTGCTGCCCGATGGCGAGCTGAGCCCCCAGGTGCAGGCTGTGGTCACCGAGGATGACGACCTCGGCAACCCCCTGCAGAACCGCCTGATGTTCGACGACGGCGCCAGCCTCCGCGTGGCGCTCACCGCCACGGTGCTCGTGGTGGCGGGCGCGGGGGCCGGGCTTCCCGTCGGCGCCGCTGCCGGGGCCGGGTCCGAAGACGTGAAGGCCGAGCCCCTGGCCGGAGTCACCGAGACCGCCTCCGGCCTGGCGGTGCCGCCACCGCCCACGCCCCTGCCGGCGCCCGAGGAGGACGCGGCCGTGCGGGAGGCCCGGGAGAAGATCCCCGCTCCGGAGGTCACCCCGGAGCAGCTCATCGAGGACCTCGCCGAGCAGTATCCCGGTCGCGCCGGACTGCAGAATCTGGCCGAACGGCTGGCCAAGGGCATCAATGTGAAATCGGGCAGCTGCCTGGCCGATCTGCGCGCCTTCTCCCAGGACCTCTTCCTGGAGCACCAGGACGCCGACGGGGCTCTCGCGGTCGCCGATCTGCTGAACGTGCTGCCCTTCGACGGGAACCCCGCCCGCTGGACCCACACCGAGGCGAGCCTCGCACTGTCCAGTTACATCGCCGATCAGCTCGGCGACCGCGACCGTGCGGAGCGCTACCGGCTCCTCCTCAAGGCCCCGGAAGGACAGAGCCTGGACCCGTTCCGCTCCCGCCTCGAAGCGAAGATCCGCCAGCGACGGCTCAACGAACCCAATCTGTATGACAAAGAGGTCTTCCGCGCCATGGACAGCGGGAATCACGAGGCGGAGCGCGAATGGCGCATCCTGCGGCTCGAGTCCCTGCTCCATCTCATGGCCCACGGCGGCTCCCAGACCCTCGCGCCCGACGAGGTGGAGCGCCGCGTGCGGTTGGAACTGGACGTCATCCGCGGCTGAGGGGCGCGGCTGAGCAGTCCGGACCCTGGGGCGGCTCACGCCCCGCGGCCCCCGGCCGGACCTTTCCGGGAGCAACCTTTGGCAGAATGGCAGGGTGTCTTCCACCGCTGAATCCCTGATCGATCCCGCCGTCCCCGAGCGCGAGCCTGCCCGCCAGGAGGATTTCGGCTTCACGGTCGGGACCCGCTTGGCGGATGCCGAACCCGGCAAGCACGGCCGCACCGGAACCATCAGGACGCCCCACGGCGAGATCCAGACCCCGGCGTTCATCGCCGTCGGCACCAAGGCCACAGTGAAAGCGGTGCTGCCCGAGTCCATGAAGGAGCTCGGAGCTCAGGCACTTCTCGCTAACGCGTACCACCTGTACCTCCAGCCCGGTCCGGAGATCCTGGACGCCGCCGGCGGGCTCGGGAGGTTCATGAACTGGCAGGGCCCGACCTTCACCGACTCGGGCGGGTTCCAGGTCATGAGCCTGGGGTCCGGCTTCAAGAAGGTCATCAACATGGACGTGGTGGACAACTCCGGTCCGGACGACGCGGTGGCACCCGGCAAGGAGCGCCTGGCCCATGTGGACGAAGATGGCGTCTGGTTCAAGAGCCACCTCAACGGCGACAAGCACCGCTTCACCCCGGAGATCTCCATGCAGGTGCAGCACCAGATCGGCGCGGACATCATGTTCGCCTTCGACGAGCTGACCACCCTCCAGAACTCCCGGGCCTACCAGGAAGAATCCCTCGAGCGCACGCGCCGCTGGGCGGAACGCTGCGTCACGGAGCACTTCCGCCTCACCGAGGAGCGCGCCGGCAAGCCGTACCAGGCGCTGTTCGGCGTCATCCAGGGCGCCCATTACGAGGACCTGCGCCGCAAGGCCTGCCGTGACCTCGGCGCCATGAACTTCGACGGTTTCGGGCTCGGCGGAGCGCTCGAGAAGGAGAACCTCGGGACGATCGTCGGCTGGTGCGCCGAAGAGCTTCCGGAGGACAAGCCCCGGCACCTTCTCGGCATCTCCGAGCCGGACGACATCTTCACGGCCATCGAGAACGGGGCGGACACCTTCGACTGCGTCTCCCCCACGCGCGTCGCGAGGAACTCCGCGTTCTACACGCCGGACGGGCGTTTCAACCTCTCCGGCCGTAAGTACAAGGCGGATTTCGGCCCCCTCTACGACGGCTGCGACTGCTACGCCTGCGCCAACTACACGCGGGCCTACATCCACCACCTCTTCAAGGCCAAGGAGATGGTGGCGGCCACGCTCGTCTCCATCCACAATGAGCGCTTCGTGGTGAAGCTCGTGGACGACGCCCGCCTCGCCATGGAGTCCGGCGACTTCGCCGCGTACAAGGCGGAGACGCTGGGCCGGTACTACTCGGCCTGAGCGCCCCCGCCAGCACTCGCGAGAAGCCAGCTGAGCACAGTCCGCCACTTCAGGACTGTGCTCAACTGGCTTCTCGCGAAATTGACGGGAGACGACGACGGCGCGCGGCCGCCCGGCTGCCGTTGGACCGTGGGGGGTGGTCCGCTCAGCCGGGTGCCACACGCCGTCGTACGCTAGACGCTGCGTGGGGGGATCGCAGCGTCAGTCGAGGTCTTCCGGCCGGTCCTTCGGCAGGAAGAAGATGTACACCACGAGCGAAAGCGCGATCGTGATGGTCACGTAGGTGAAGAGCCATTCCTTGTGTCCCTGGGCGGACAGCCATTCGCCGATCAGCGGCGTCGTCCCACCGAAGAGCGAGTTCGCCACCGCGTAGCCCAGGCCCACGCCGAGGGCGCGCACCGAGGACGGGAACAGCTCGGCCTTCATGATCGCGTTGACCGAGGTGTAGTTCACCACGATCAGCAGTGCGGCGACCATGAGCAGGAAGGCCGGGAGGGGGTCATGCACGGTGGCCAGGGTCGACATGATCGGCCACGTGAACACGGTGCCCAGCACGCCGAACACGATGAGCAGGGTCCGGCGTCCGATCCGGTCGGAGAGCAGACCGAACAGCGGCTGGATCAGCATGAACAGCAGCAGCGCCCAGAAGTTGATGACCGAGGTCTGCGCCTTCGGGATGTGGGAGACGTTGTTCATGTAGCTGAGGATGTACGTGGTGTAGAGGTAGAACGCGCACGTGCCACCCATGGTGAAGAACACCACCACCAGGAACTGCTTCCAGTGCTTCGTGAAGAGGAGCTTGAGGGTGCCCGGCTGGGCGCCATCCGAACGGACCGCTTCACGCTGTTCGGTGGAGATGGTCTCGTCCATGGTCCGCCGCAGCCACAGGACCAGCAGTGACGCGACCGCGCCGATCGCGAACGGGATGCGCCAGCCCCAGTCGTGGATGGCCTGCTCGCCCAGCGTCTGCTGGAGGATCACGAGGGTCAGGAGAGCCAGGACCTGGCCGCCCACCAGGGTCACGTACTGGAAGCTCGAGAAGAAGCCGCGCTTGCCGCTCACTGCCGCTTCACTCATGTAGGTGGCGCTCGTGCCGTATTCACCGCCCACGGAGAAGCCCTGGAGCAGTCGCGACGCGTACATCAGGACGGTCGCCCAGACGCCGATCTGCGCGACGGTCGGCAGCACGGCGACCAGGAGAGAGCCGACGCCCATGAGGCTGACAGACACGGTCAGCGCGGCACGGCGTCCCCGGCGGTCCGCGAAGCGCCCGAAGAACCAGGAGCCCACGGGCCGCATCAGGAACGTCAGGGCGAACGTGAGGTATGCGTCGATCTGTGCCTGCGCCGGGTCCTTGCCGTTGAAGAAGGAGCTCGCGAAGTAGGAGGAGAAGGCGGCGTAGACGTAGAGGTCGTACCACTCGATCAGATTGCCGGCCGAACCTTTGAGGATGTTGGCGACGGCACGGCCCATCGTGGGCTGCTTCGCCGGTGGGGCAAGACGTGTTCCTGACATACCGTTGCACCTTTCCGCCGCCACGCGCCGATGCGCCGCAGCCGCGGGCCACGCTACCCCCGCGTGGCCCCGGTCACGGTGTATTGGTCATATTGGTCACAGCTGCGACTGAAAAGGGGCGACGGCGGGTGTGCGGTGGGCGCGACGGCGGGGCCGCGGCGGCGGGGCGGAGGGGCCGCGGTGGGCCGGGGCCCCTGCCAGTAGGCTTCACGCATGGGGAACACCGCGGGTCAGGGCAACACGGCGTACGACGGCGACGCGGCACCCGGCAGTGCCGCGGCTCAGCCGCCGGTCATCCCGGGGCTGCGTCCGGAGACTCAGGAGTTGCTGGCGGCGCGGTATGGAGCGTCGGACAGTCAGGTTGGACGTCCGGCTGGGCGATACGGTCGTCAGCCCGCGGTGCGGTACCCGGTCAAGGCGTTCGTGAGAGGTTGGCTCGCGGCGTACGGGACACTGGTGGCTCTCGCGCTGGTCGCAACCGTCGTCACGACCGTGATGACGCTGAGCCCCCCAGCGGGTCCAACGACCGGCGCGGCGCCTTCACTTCCTGAGGCTGTCGGCAGCAGTCTCATGCTGCTCGTGTACGTCCCGTTGTTCGCGGCGCTTCCAGCGCTCTTCGTCGGGGTTCCGGCCGCCCTGGGCGTGGTCTTCGCCCTGCGGAACGTGCGGAACCAGTGGTGGCATGTTCTCGGATTCGCGGTCGCCGGGTTCCTCACCCCGATGCCCGCACTGCTGTTCATGGGGCTGGGCGGTAACGCCGAGAGCCCGGGCGCCTTGCTCCTGTTGGGCGGCGCCGGGGCGCTGTGCGCCGTCGTCGGGCGCCTGGCGATCTGGAAGCTGGTCGAGGTGACACCGGCTGAGGCGCCGGCCCCGTAGCCCGGTTGGCGACGCTGCCATTACGGATCATCGTGTCCCAGACGGTAACGCGCGCCGAGTCCGCGATCGCCGACATTTTCGGGCACCCAGCTTCTAAAAACCTCAGTACTAGCGTTGATGCCCAGAAGTTCAACGGGGCAGAAACGCCCCGCGAGAGGTTTCGGCGCTGTCCACCTCATGACTCACGTTTCTGGCGCCGCGCGCAGTCTCTGAAAACTTCCACCGCCGCAGAGCCGATCAGTGCGCCAGAAACGAACGTTTGCGACGCGAAATCGGCGAACTGCCCCAACCTCCCGCAATCGGGTCTAACTGGCGGTGTTCCGGGAGGGCGGGAGAACCGTGATTGAGGACTTCATTGGTTCCTGCGCACAGCACGAGCACCCGTGATCGGTCGCACTCTGGGTTCCGCTTGAAGGCGCCGGGGACTCGACTGTGGCGCAACAGTTGTCGGCATCGCCCTCATTACCACCACCAGGCACCGCACAGCAGATGTCGCCTTTCCAGGCGTTGAGGCCTTCCTTGACTGCGATACCGGCGATGATCAGCGCGGCCCCGGCGTCAGCCCACCACCAGCCAAACAGGCTGTTCAGCAGCAGCCCCACGAGAAGGACCGCGGAGAGGTAGGTGCACAGCAGAGTCTGATGGGAATCAGCGACCGCGGTCCGGGACCCGAGTTCCCGGCCCGCCCGGCGCTGCAGCCAGGACAGAACCGGCATGATGGCCAGACTCAACGCCGCGATCACGATCCCGACAGAAGAGTGCTGGGCCTCCCCGCCTCCCAGGAGCGAGCGGATCGAATCAACCGTCACGAACAGCGCCAGGGCGAAGAATGACAGGGCGATCAGGCGCAGCGTCAGGTGCTCTCGCCGTTCGGGGTCCTTGGCCGAGAACTGCCAGGAGAGCGCAACAGCGGAGCTGACCTCGATCACCGAGTCCAGGCCGAAACCGATCAACGCCGAAGAATCAGCCGCACCTCCGGCCCAGAGCGCCACGACCGCCTCGATGACGTTGTAGGTGATGGTGGCCGCAGCGAACAGGCGGATCCTGCGCATCAACACCAACCGGCGATCCGGGGTGAGCGAGACCAGGGCGCTCATGCGACACACGTCCCGTCGGGGGCGCAGCACTCCGGATCCACGGCCAGGACCACACCGAGCAAATCCCGTAGCGCATGCCCTAAGCGTTGATCCGCGAGCTCGTACCGGCTCCGGCGACCGTCAGGGACCGAGACGACCAGACCGCAGCCCCGCAGGCACGCCAAGTGATTGGACATGCTTTGCCGCGTCACACCGAGCACCTCAGCCAGATCCGAAGGGTAAGCCGGCGCATCCGCCAGGGCCAGCAGAATCCGCGCCCTCGTAGCATCCGAAACGGCGTATCCGAAACGGGCCAGGACCGGGGCATGCGTCAAGGTCTCCATACCTCAACTGTACATCGAACGATGAATTCACACACCCCTGAACTAGTAACTCCGCCCGATGCGAACGGATGCGTCAGAAACGATCGATATCGACTCATGCCCCTACTGCCGGAGAACAGAGTTTGCAGTGCTGGCGATCGCGCGCCGCAACGCTCGTGCGTCTGCGAATCCTGCGGCCTGGGCGAGTTGGGTCAGGGTCATGCCTTTGCCCGGGCCCGTTCGAGCAAGAGCTAAGGCAATTTCAACGCGTCGCCGGCGAATGTGGTCGGTGACTCCAATGTCGGCGAATCTGCGTTGGAGGCTTCGAGCGGAGACGCCCAGCATGTCCGCGATCATGTGCGTGTTCAGGGCTGGGTTCGCGGCGCTCACCTCGATGATGTCGAGTGCTCGATCGTGGAGGCTCCGCCGGTATTCGTGGGTGAGCTGGCCGATGCTCAGGGCGGCGGTTCTGCGGTAGAGCTCTTCCAGGAATCGTGCCTGGGCGTGGCTCTGCTCGATCGGCAGCTGAGGCGACCGTCTGGTCACGGCCGCGCCCAGGACTGCGACGTCGCCCCAGAGCGGGTCGGTCAGCATGATCGGCACCTGGGCGAGACCTAGTGCCTGAGTCAGCGCTCGAATGTCCGGGTTTCCTCCTTCGGCAATGACAACTAGGAGCTGCATGCCCTTGGTCGTGAGGGTGACGGCTCCGTCGACTCCGACGAAAACAGCGACTTGTTCCCGGGAAAGGGAGCTGTTTGCGCCCCCGTACTCGAGGTTCGCCTCGCCCTGGACTGGGAGAAGGACCACATCATCCATCACGTTCAGGAAGACCCTGAACTTCGCGGCTCTGACGTGCACGAAATAGTTGCGAACCCCTTCGTAGGGTGCTGCCGCATTCTCTACGACGGCACCGGGCGGGATGTCGAAGTCGCCTCGTTGATCCATGGTTCTCCTTGTCAGCCTGTCGCGAATTGGCGCATCTTTGTCGGCGCTTGCTGTTGGCCGCTATTTGGTGGTGGGCCTGGTGGCAAGGTCGCTTTCAGGCCCAGGTACTCACACTTCCATCGAGCAGCGGGCGGTTCAGCTCCGAGAGAAAGAAATCACGATGTCAGAGAATCCACAAGAGAAGCACCGCACCGTCGCGCGGCGGACGGTGACCCGGGCTGCAGCTTGGTCTATTCCCGTGATCGCGGCAGCCGTTGCGACTCCGGCCCAGGCAGCTTCTGGCCCGACCCCTGTGCGACTGGTGGACGTCGCCGCACTCCCGGTCACTGTGGTCAGTGCCTCTGACGCTCCTGTGGTAATGACGATCAATGGCACTCCTCAGCCGACGTACCGCCCGACCCTGGACAACGGCGGAACCGGGACGACCATCACCTATCGGGCAACCTTTACGATCACCAACAATCCCTCCAGCACCGAGCCGTTCCCCGTCGACGGCGCGATGTTCTCCTTCGGGTACCACGATTCGGCGCAATTGGGGCTCTCGACCGGTCCGAATAAGCTTTTCTCGTTCATGGACGCTCCCAACCGCGACATCAACCTCACTAAGGTCACCCCGGGCTTCACCTATGGCTATTTGAACACCTACCGGTACGGGCCGGACATGTTCGACTATTCCGTCTATGAAGGCGGTTACGTCACATCGAACCGTTACAGCTTCAACCTGCCGGCGACGATCCCGCCGGGCGGGTCCCTGACGTTTTCCTTCGACTACACCGTGCACGCCCTGCCCATTCACGACATCCAGGCGGCCTCGGACGTCGCGGCCCCGGTGACCGTGACGAACACGGGCCGGTCGGGGGCAGGCGTTTCGGCTAGTGGAACGGCCGCGGGGTGGATCGACACGGACTCCAGTAATAACAGGGGCCTGGAAGCTCCCGGCGGATACCAGAACTTCACCTACCTGTCCTGACACCGTGGCGCGACGAAGCACCTGATCGGGCACGAAGCGACTGGCAGCCCTTAGAACCCCTCACGGGTCATTCGCGGAGCTAGCCAGCGAGTCATGGATCAATCGATCCGATTACTCCACGAAAGGGAAATTTCGATGACACAGCGTGCTGAACTATTTGCACTTTTGGGTTCGGAAACCACCTCGTCAACGTTCTTCGAGCACGTCTCGGACACGGTCCAGTGGACGGTGATGGGCACCCACCCCCTCGCCGGCCTGTACACGAGCAAGCAGGACTTCTTCGATGCCACCTTCGCAGTGCTTCCGGGCCTGATGCGCAATGGCCTGACCCTGAAGGTCGAGCGCTTCCACGACGCCGACGAGTACGGCATCGTGGAGCTCCGCGCCGAGGCCACCACTCTGGAAGGCGTGCCCTTCGATAACCGCTACTGCTGGGTCTGTCGATTCGAAAACGAGGTGATCGTGGAAGTCCGGGCCTATCTCGACTCCGCAATGGTCGCCTACGCCATCGGCCGCGGAAACGCCACCACCACCCACTGACCGACAACCAGTGGCCCGGGAGCCCCACCCTGCTCCCGGGCCACCCCACCAACGGTCCTCCAAGAGAGAGGTCATGGCGAACACCCGAGCCCCCACAGCACACGGAACACCGTTCGAACGATCGGCCTTCTCTGGACGATCGCCCCACTGCGGTACGTGCTCTGCGAAGCAGTCGCAGCCTCCGCATTTCCCTGGATATGACTACGCCACCTTCTACATCAGCGACCTCGGCGCGCCCTCCATCGGCGAATTCCAAGGCCGAATGCTCCATTCGATCCTTCCAGCCGTCATGAATGCCGGATTCATCGGTTCGGGTGTGCTCTTCTACTTCGGAATGCTCTTGTTTGTGCCCTTGCTCGAAAACACCGGCGCAGCAGCCGTATTGCTGATCTTCGGCATGCTCCATGCCGCGGGAATCGCCTTCGTCGGCCTGGTCAACGGGTCCCCGGAGAACGAGAAGCTCGGACTTCTCGCCATCCATGGCCTGAGAGCCATCTCCGCGATCGTCGCGGGCAACCTCGCCGCGATCACCAGCCGCTTCACCCTCGCCGAACTCCGACCACCGGCCTGGTACCGAGGGGCCGACCCCATCCTGGGCCTCTGCAGCGCTCTGCTGCTGGTCCTACATGCAGGCCTTCCTGACGGGACCTGGGAACGAGGATCGGTCTACACCTTCATGGTCTGGGAACTCCTCACTGGCCTCACCTTGACCTTCCTCTTCTCATCCCACACGTCCCAACTCTCTCGCCACTGACTCTGGCCCGGCACAGATTTGGTTCCTCGCGTCGATGGGGGCGCGAGGAGCCAAGCACCACACCGTCAACGACGACGACACCACTTGAGTGCCCTGTGGGGGTCGGCACTCGAGCTGCACGGACAACGATCTCCTGACGGAACCGTGCAGGGCTGCGCTCTCCATCCCTAGATCACTGGAGCAGCGCAGCCACCCCGGAGCTTCGTCCTTCGCCTCGGGCGCATCAGTATGACTCAGAAAGTAGTAAAGCGTGGTTTGTACCCCGGAGGAGCGGCAGAGAGTATCCGAGGACGTCGGCAACCTCCTGTTCCAGCTCATCACCGACATCACCGCAGCGGAAACCGCGATCTTCAGAGGCTCGTCCGAGACAGAGATGCTTTTGGACTACATCAGCACTACGGGCCGAACCATCACCAGACTGGAAGCAGCAGCCGCAATTCTCGATTATGCCCGGCACCACGGGGCTGGCCCATACACCGCCGAAGAACTGACTCAGGCGCTCCCTTACGATCAGGCTCTTATCGACAAAGTCAACCGAAAGCTCATGGCCCACAACATCCTCAGCCCCGATCACCGGTGATGAAGGCAACCGTTCGGCCTTCTCAAAGCCCAGTACGCGCCTCACCGTGAAACTCTTCGCGCCCATCCTCAACCCCTACACCGGCACGCCAGCTCTCGTAGAAGCAGCAAGCGACGACTATCTCGAGGCAAAAGAACAACTCGGCTGGCTACTGGAGGCCCTTGCCAGCCAACCGGCGGCCGTCGATTCACCTCGAAGCTAGGAGTGAAAGCAGGCCGTGGAACATCGCTGTCGGCAGGCGCCGGCGCGTCAGAAACGACCGTCTCTGACGCAGCGATAGTCGCCCCAAACCGGATGCCAAGGCCCTGCCGGCGCACTCCCCGACGGGCGGGCGGTGCCATGCCATACTGTCGCCATGACGATACAGCCACCACCGGAATTCTCCGGCCCCGTGGGGGCAGGGTCTTGGCCGGGCATTCCCAAGCCTGCCAGGTCAGGTGCCCAGACCGCTGACCTGATCGTCTCGATCAGCCTGATCATCGTCGGCGTCGTCGGATTCGCATACCTCGGATTCCTGACTCTTTTTCTCTCGATGATGTCTGACGGCTGTTACGCGGACCGATGCAATACCGGCCTGATGTCGGCCGGATGGTTGATAGCCCTCGCTCTACCGCCCGTCATCTTTGTTGGAGCGGTCATCTGGACCATCATCCGACTCGTCCGTCGTCAAAGCGCTTGGTGGGTCACCCTTGCAGGGGCCTTCCTCTCCATCCTGATCTGGGCAGCCGGCGCCGGCCTCATGCAAGCGGGCCTCGGACGCTGAGGGGTCGATTCACCACCTTTCAATAGGACGTGGCGCAAGGTGAAGTACCCCCCCAGAACCGTTGCCGACGTCGTGGTACGTGATCGGTTCGGTGTTCTCCTACAGCCTGGAGCCGGACAATCGCGCCAGAGAGCTCTCACACCTGAGCGCTGATCTGCTCACCGCTGTGGGCCGAGAGTCGGTGGTGGTCGATCTTGCAGAGGTCTGGTCACCTGCACTGGCTACAGCGTGTTCGACGACGTCGGCGCATCTCGGGACCTGCACACGAATGCCGTCGATAGGAAACCGCGAATTGCCTCCTAGTAGAACTGGATCTCAGCGGCGGCCCTTCTCAGGCGTTCGCGCTTGGTTTCCGGCGGGCGCGATGAGAAGTCGGCGCCTGAGTCGGCTGCTTCACTTGCACGCTCGGCGAGGTCTCGGACCAGTGCCCCGAGCAGTAGAGCGAGACCACTCTTGAGTTCTTCCAACGAGGTGTTCGTGATGTCCAGCCGACGGTCGCTCAGGATGAGTTCAACGTCGGGGTATCCAGCTGCGGCGAGGTGCCCGGCGCTGGCGACTTGGGCCATCAACCGCCTCTCCGCGGGGGTAGGGCGGCGGGACAGAATCGCTGGAACTGTGTACTTTTCCACCCGCGGGTCTTCCTCGACCCCGTCCCGGATGCCGGAGAACAGAACTCCTTGGAGACGCAGTGGTTCCAGGGAAGTTGAACGGCCGTCGCTTGTAGTCGTCATCGAAGTGTTCCTCCCGTGGTCACGTTGGAAGAGGTCGCGTACCGGTTGTCGAAGCCGCCTCACGGAACGAGCCGTTCAGATGGCAGAGGTTTCAGGTCGCCAGACCCCGAGACGCCTCCCGTAATGGTCCAGCTCTGATCGCCAGGATCCTCCACCAACACCAGGTTGGGCCCGGCCCGGAACTGGCCGGAGGCCTCGTGCTGACCGAAGTCCGGCCACACCATGGGGTCCTCGACCTTGGTGGTGGATGTCATCCGTCCGTATTTCCTGATCATGATGCTCCTCGGCACTGATCGGAGGGGCGTAGACCGGTTGGTCGCACGCAGGTGATGCGGGCGACTAAAGCCGGGACCAAGCACTGCTGACGAACGAGATCTCGGCGGCGGCAGCTTCGACGTCGCGCAGTCTCCGCCCCTCCTCGTCTGCCAGAACGCTCAGGCGCTCGGTCTGCAGCGCCCACTCTTCTTGGACTTCGGAGGAAATCTGAGCGAGGAGGTCGGCAATGACCACGGCGAGTCCTTGTTTGAGTTCGTCAAGACTCGTGTTGGTGATGAACAAACGCCGGTCAGAGACTTGCAGTTCCACTGCCGTGTATCCGGCCTCGTCCAGTGTCCGCCGCGTTTCTGGCGCACCGAGCAGAAAGAGTTCGCGGGTTTCAGGGCGTCGAGTGAACACTGCTGCCACGGTGTAACGAGACGGGGCGCGGTAGGTGCCGAGTTCGGGGGGAAGAGCGGAGGCGAGGACCCCATTGAGTGCAAGAGGTTCCCTGGGATGTTCAGTTGTCATGACGGATTCCGCCGTTTCGTATCGATGCGCTGTCGATTCCACGGGGTGGGTGGCGGCGTGATGATCGCGGGCTCAGCTGAGCAGGCGAGATGCTATTCGTTCACCGGGTGGGCGTCGTCATGCCCGCCCTCGTTGTCCCAACCTTCGGTCGCGTTCTCGTCACTACGACGATCGGCCCGATCTTCTGGATCGGACTCCAATTGCGCGGAATCATGCTGAACATTCGAGGGTGAGTCTTTTCCGTCACGGTCTGGATCACCCGACATATTTCGAGTCTACGCCCGTCCATGGTGGCTGGCTCGATCCAGATCGAAAAATGGGGAAGCAGAAGTGGTCTGGAACAGTAAGAACGCCAGATGGGGCGTTAAGGCATCGCGCGGGCGACCGGCCCGGGGTCGACCCCAATCTACATGTCTGCAGCGACACGGAAACGATCTCTTGTGGCGCGTGCGGTCGATGAAGTCCTCGAGTTTCGCCATGGGCTCTTCTGTCGGGGTCGCCGGTTCCACCTCAGAATTTGCCCTGGGCGAAAGTATGGACCATCTCCGGGCACACGAGCCGACAAGTCACCAGCCGGCCCGGGGGCCCGTTGAACAACCGACCAAGGGTGAATAGGACGCGCGTTCCGGGGCGCCGCAGCATTACTCGGATGCGATGCCGTTGACTTCGGCCCTGAGGCTCGCGTCCGCGGCGCGCACCAATTTTGACCCATGAGTCAGAAACGACCGTTTCTGACTCAGCGATTGCCGCCCCGAACCGGACGACGAGACCGTACCGGCGCATTCCCTGCCGGGCGGGCGATGCCATGCCATACTGTCGCCATGACGGTACAGCCACCACCGGATTTCTCCGGCCCCGTGGGGGCAGGGTCTTGGCCGGGCGTTCCCCAGCTGGCCAGGTCAGGTGCCCAGACCGCGGACCTGATGGTCTCGATCATCCTGATCATCATCGGCGTCGTCGGATTCGCATTCCTCGGATTCCTGCCCCTTTTCCTCTCGATGATGTCTGACGGCTGCTCCGCGAATCAATGCAATACCGGCCTGATGTCGGTCGGTTGGCTGATAGCTCTCGCGGTACCGCCCGCCGTCTTCGTCGGAGCGGTCATCTGGACGATCATCCGCCTCGCCCGCCGCAAGACCGCTTGGTGGATCACCCTTGCCGGCGCCTTCCTCGCGATCCTGGTCTGGGCAGCCGGCGCCGGCCTCATGCAAGCGGGCCTCGGACGCTGACGACGCCGTTCCCCACCTTTGGCCAGGTCGCCACGGGAATGGCCCGTGCGGGCGACACGATCTGGAGCTCCTACCTGCGCCAGGCGGAAGCTCCAGATCGTCTATGGGTTGCGGTGCGTCTACTTCTGAAAACTCTTGATTCCTGCGGCGGTGCCGGCTGCAGCGGTCGGCGCCAGCACAGTGAAAAAGATGCTCAGACCGCTTTGGTGTTCACCGAGCAGGTTGCGAATCACAGCGGTCACGACGCCGATCGCCAGCCCAAAAAGAAGCCAGAGCAGTGTCCGGGACAGTGGGTTGCGGGGAGTTTTCGTCATGGCAGGCTCCTAGCAGCTGGTGGCGCTCTGGACTCCGGAAATGATAGCCCCGGTGAGTGCGCCAATGACGACTCCGGGCACACCGGCGCCAGCGCCGGTGACGACGCCGCTGCCCATACCCCACAGGAGATTATTGAGGGCGCAGTTTTGGTCCACAACAGTGCGCACGGTGGCTTCCGAAGCTGTCGAGGTCCACCGGTACACCACGTCTACCTGCTGTGCGTCGTTGCTCAGGGTGAACCTGAGAGCATAGTGAACGCCATTGATCGTGAAACTGAGCCGGCGTGGAATCGATAACCTTCCCTCGGGAATCCTTGGCCTGCAGAGACCCGCCCTGCCCGAGGGAGAAGGTCGCACCCGTAGCGTTCAGCCGCACGACCTTTTGCCCGTTCACCCGTGCGACGAATGAGACAACGTAAGGTTCGGAAGGCTTAGGAGCCGAAGGCTTGATCGTCAGGTCGGTCGGCGACTTGTCCTCTACCGACACGGACAGGGCCTGTGTGTCAGGGCCGGCTCCCCTCGCGTTGCCGGCACCCTCCACTGTGGAACTTTCGCCCGCTGTGCTCTGAGGATGGGTGGCATATCCCAAGCCGAAGGATCCAACTCCGATGGCCAGCGCAAGAGCCGCGGCGCCGAGAGTCCTAGATGTCTCGTTCATATCGTGCTCCAATCTGGCTGACCGGGTTCCGGCCCGCCGCGTCGTGAGGTGCGTAGTGCGGAACATCAATGACCTATGTAAAGGTCATCTTTCACTCTATGAGTCGCCTGCGAGCAGACAGGCCATCCCGAAGGATGACTCCCGCGACCCGCCAGCAACAACTTTTTGATTCACCAAGCCCTCCATTCGACCCACGCTTTCCTCTGCCCGAGCGGTTCGACTATCCGCCCTGGTGGTTCGGTTCAGGCTTCGACTCTGAAGTTGGCGCCGACGGCGGCGCCTTGAGCGAAGTAGTGCCGGAAGGTGTAGTACAGCGGAGTCCATCGCTGGACGTCGATGTGGGACGTGCCCGGGATGATGATCGGCTCGTGGGCATGCGTTCTCACGATCCGGGCGTGGACGACCATAGCGTCGTCGGCGTCGTCGAGCGGTGTCGTGCGAATGACCCTGGCCTCAATCTGCACCGGACATTGCGCAATCCGGGCTGGAGCCACACACTCACTCGGCAAAGGGGTGAAGCCACCGAGCCCCCATTTGTCGGGCTCGTGGCGGTACGCAGGACGCTTGGCGTCAGGCACGACGGCGGATCCGGTGGTCGGGGCGATGCGTTCAATGGCGGCGGCCGCATCGTGAGAGGGCAGGTTGATCACCAGCTCAGGGTGCTCTTCCAGGTTGCGCAGCGCCTGCCCGCCGCGGCCCAGGCCGAGAACGTACGTGCTGCCCAGGGCCCACCCGGACGAGATGGGGGTGATGTTCGTCGTCCGTCCGTCGGGCATCAGAGTGCTCAGCAGCATCACCGGCGTTCCGAAGTAGTGCACTGGAGGCGAGATCACGAGTGAAGAATCCATGGCCTGAAGTCTGGTGCCGGAACACTTCGGCGCTGTCCGAATCATGGTCGGCCTACACTCGGTGGCATGAACAGCGTGAGCAGGCCGGACCTCGCAGGAACCGCAGCCCTCCTGGCGAACCAAACACGGGCGTCGATCATGATGAGCCTGCTGGATGGCCGGGCATGGACGCCCACGGAACTCGCGGATGCCCTCACCATTGCCCGCCCCTCAGCCACTGAACAGCTCCACCGCCTGGTCGACGCCGGGATGCTCACCGAGGTCCGGCAGGGCCGCCACCGGTATGTGCGCCTGGCGAGCCCCGCCGTAGCGGATCTCGTGGAGTCGCTCGCGGCCTTCTCCCAGAAGACAGAACCGGCTGCCGCTACGCTTCGGTCGCAACGTGCCGACAAGGTGCTGCGCGAGGCGCGTACTTGCTACCGCCACCTGGCGGGACGACTGGGCGTTGCCCTGACCGATGGAATGCATCGTCTCGGTTATCTGCACCCCTCGTGGACCCTGACCGCGGCAGGTCATGCTTGGTTCGAGACACTCGAGGTCGACCTTCCGATGAGTTCCTCGCGCGCCTTCACCCGCCCCTGTCTGGACTGGACCGAACGGAGGGACCACCTCGCCGGCACCGCTGCGGAGGCTTTGCTGGCAACCTTCATCCGCCGGCAATGGCTCGTGCACCTCGGCAGCGCCCGGGCCCTGCGACTCACGCCCGAGGGATCCCTGGCTCTCCGTCCCCTGCTCGAAGTCCCCTGGTCTCAGAACGGCGCCCCGCCGTCGTCGTCCGCCTGAACATCAGGAGGCTCGCCGACGCGACGCCGTCCCCGCCTCAGGCTCCGTAGCTCGGTTCGCGGCGCTTGATCGCGCGGATCACCAGTGCGGTGACGGGCACGAGCGCATACTCCACCAGGGTCTTGTAGAGGAACCCGACCAGGACGTAGTTGATGAACGTCGGCGCGTCCGAGATGCCGATCACGGGCGCCGCGATGGAGCAGAAGATCAGCGTGTCCACGAACTCGCCCACACCGGACGATCCCATGAGGCGCGCCCACAGGGTCTTCTCCCCCGTGCGGGCCTTCATCTTCACCAGGATCCACGAGTTGATGGTCTGCCCGGCCAGGAACGCCAGGAGCGAGGCCAGCACGATCTGCGGGACCGGGCCGAGCGCGCCTTCCAGGGCGGCCTGCTTGGCGCGGCCGTAGTCGTCATCGAAGCCGGGCAGCGCGATGATCACCCAGTAGGACAGGGAGGCGAACACGGAGATCGCGAATGTGGTGATGATGGCCTTCCGTGCCACCTTGAAGCCGTACACCTCGGAGATCACATCGCCCAGCACGTACGCGAGCGGGAAGAGGAAGAAGCCGCCGTCCGTCACCACCGGCCCGATCACCACGCCCTTGGACGCGCCGATGTTGGACAGGATCACGATCACCGCCATGATCGCGAGCAGGATCCCGAAGAACGGGCTGCCGATGGAGGCGTAGCTGGCCTTGACAGTGGAACTGGAAGCGGCGCCCTGCTGGGAGGGCGGCACGGCGGTGTTCTCGGCGTTCATGTGATTCTCAATTCAGGTGAAGGGCCGTCAGCCCCACGACGTGCGCGGCAGCGTCGGGGTCGGGCCCGGAAAGTGGTTCGCCAGGGCCCTCGGGCCCCGCTGTATTAGCACTTGGAGGGATCCCGGCTCGGCGGAATCCCCTCGGTATTCTCCCACGACACACGAGACCGGCGCAGAGTGGGCGCGGGCTCCGGCACCTACCGGGCTGCGCGGCCCCGCCCCCGATGGGCAGCGCTCCCCATGTCCCGTCCGTCGGCGTCGTAGTACGGTGACCACAAACCCGGCGATCAGACGCCGAGGCGACGAACCCCCGGAGACGACATGACAGCCGCGATGACGGATCACTCGCTTGACCTGAATGTGCTCAGCTGGGCGCTCGCTGTGGAGAAGGCGTCCAGAGCCGCGAGCACGCAGCCCCCGGCGGAAACCCTGCCGGATCCGCTCGCGGCTCTCACCGACGACCAGCGGCAGGCGCTCGAAGCTGAGCTTCGCTCCGCGGGCCTCACGGACGACGACGGCGCCCTCACCCCGGACTGGCAGCAGACTCTGACGCGGGCGGCCGAAGCCCCGCTCACCCTCGAGCTGGTGGCGCGGAGTTCCGGCGTCTCAGTGCACTGCGACGTGAGCCTGGCCGGTGGCTCCGGACTGGCCCGGACCAGCTCGCGAACGGTGCGGGAGCTGCCGGACGGCACGGTCACCACCGAGACGGTCGGCGAGCGCATGGCCGTGACGGCGTTCTCCGAGGAATCGCTCTGGGCGGTCGTGTCTGCGGCACTGCCGGACGTCCCCGAACTGACCTCCACCGCGATGCCCTCCGTCGACCGGGAGGAACGTCTCCCCGTCACGGCGTCGGAGCTGGCCGCGGTGAACGCCGCCACGCGGGCCACGGTGCAGCTGTCCGTGGCCGCCGGCCGGCAGATCGCCACCGGCATCCCGGACCCCGGTTCCCCGCTGTACCGCTCGGTGCACCTGTGGCTTCTGACGGATCGCCTGTTCGAGGTGCGGACGACGCCCGCCCGGCAGGTGGACGGCAGCGGCGACGGTCAGGGCGGCGCGGGGGCCGCACCGGAGGGCCGGCCCGGCGTCGTGCTCATCCCGCAGGAACCCGGAACCCTGGCGCGGCAGCTGGTCTGGGATGTCCTCGGTGCTCAGCAGTTCCTGAGCAGCGCCGCGGAAGGCGGTGCGCGCTCATGAGCCTGTTCGGAATGGACGTGGAGCAGGGCAAGACTTTCGGCAAGAAGCTCGACCAGGGCGCCGACCGGCTGGCGCAGCTCAGCAAGGACATCAGCTCCTCACTCGCTTCCTCTCCCTGGAAGGGGCCCGATGCGGACGGTTTCAAGAGCGAGTGGAACGGCCACCGGCACACGCTCACCGCGGCGTCGCACGCCCTGCACGCCGCGGCCCGGACCATGCGCGAGCAGGTCCGCGAGCAGGAGGTGGCCAGTAAGAACGCCGGCGACGGCCGGCCGCACGGCGGGGGCGGCGGGAATCCGTTCGAGCAGGCGTGGAACTGGGTCATCAACGACTCCCACTCCCCCGTGCACAACGTGGTCTCGGCGCTGAGCCAGGAGGCGTCGGCGCTCGGGAACTTCGGGCACATGGCGTGGAACTCCCTGATCCACGGCGAGCCGCCGTCGCTCACCGAGCTGGTCGCTGGAGGGACGCTCCTGGTGGGGTCCACCCTGAATCTCGCGGCCACCACCAATACGCTCGGCCTCGCCAACCCGCATCTCTTCGACGACGGCACCCCCTACGCCGGGGATCCGCAGTTCGTGGGCGTCTACGATCCGGCGTACCACGGCAAGCAGCCCCCGCTGATCGACGGACATCAGAACACCCCGCTGCCGACCAACCTGGCCAACATCCTCCGCGGGGTCACCGCCACGTACGACGACACCGGGAAGTCAGGCGTCCCGGACAACGCCGTCCGCATCACGGCGGTCGACAAGGGCGACGGGCCGGCATACATCGTCAGCATCCCCGGAACGCAGAACTGGAACCCGCTGTCCGGTTCGGACCCCATGGACCTCACCGGAAACCTCGAGACCGCCTCGGGCGACCTCTCCACCATGAGTCAGGCCGTGCGGCTCGCCATGGAGAACGCCGGCATCCCCGAGGGAGCCCCCGTCATGCTCGTCGGCCACTCGCAGGGCGGCATGACTGCGGCGGCCCTCGCCGCCGATTCGGGGTTCCGGGACCGGTTCAACCTCACGAACGTCGTCACGTACGGTTCGCCGGTGGACTCCACCCACATCCCGGACAGCGTCAACACCCTGGAGATCCAGCACGCGAACGACGTGGTGCCACAGCTCGATCTGGGGAACGCGAAGCCCATCGGCCCCGTGCTCCTGCCCTGGACGAGGGACAACAGCGGCACCGTGGTCACCCTCCCGAATCCCCCCGGGTCTGGTCCGTTCGACGCCAAGGGCAACCACGACTTCAACAACTACGCGAATTCGGTGGAGCGCTATGCGAACACCTCCGACCTCTCCTCTTACCAGAACGACCCCTCGACCCAGCGCTTCATCACCGACGATCTCAGCCAGGTGAGTTCGACGGTGTCCAACATCGGCCGGAGACAATGAACCCATGAGAAGACTGAAACTGATCCTGCTCGCGGGAACTCTGATCGCGCTGCTCAGCGCGTGCACGGGCGGGGCGAAGCAGGACGACGGCGCGCTGGCTCAGAAGTACAAGGCCTCCGTCGCGTCGCTCCCGCACGTCTCCTCGGTGGACAGCCAGTACTCGACCAAACAGGGCATGGGCCGGACCGGCACCGTCGACATCAAGGCGGACACGAGCGACGACGCCGCGCTGAAGGAGCTCATGCGGCAGGCCTTCCCGGCGATCGTGAAAGCCGCGGACGGCGACCCCGAAGCGTCATTGACGATCCTGGTGACCGCTGCGGACGGCTCGGGCTCCTACTCGCCGACCGTGCTCGGCTATTCGGGCGGGAACACCCTCAGCAGCTACCGAGAGTTCCTCAAGGCCAACCCGAACCCCGGCATCGCGGGCTGACGCAGCGGCGGACACGACGCGCGTCGAGGGTCAGAGGGCGCCTGCCCGTCTGACTCATCGCCGTCGTCGTCCCCTGTCCACCCGCACAACGCGAGCGGGTGGCGCGCAGTGGGAGGATGGTGCCATGACGTCGACCGAACTGCATTCCGAATCCCCCGCCATCGCGCTGACCATCGCCGGTTCCGAGGCGACCGGCGGCGCGGGTGCCCAGGCCGATCTGAAGACCTTCCAGGAACTGGGCGTCTTCGGCATCGTGAACCTGACCTGCATCGTCTCCTTCGACCCGAAGGACAACTGGAACCACCGCTTCGTGCCGGTGGACCAGCAGGTCATCGCCGACCAGCTCGAGGCGACGACGGCGGCCTACGGTCCCGAGTCGGGCGCCGGGAGCGTGCTGGACACCGTCAAGATCGGCATGCTGGGCAGCCCCGCCACGATCTCCACGGTCGAGACGGCGCTCCAGGGCGGCGGATTCCGGAACATCGTGCTGGACCCCGTGCTGATCTGCAAGGGCCAGGAACCGGGCCATGCCCTGGACACCGACCAGGCGCTCAAGGCCCAGATCCTGCCGCTGGCCACCTTCGTCACCCCGAACCACTTCGAGTCCGAATCGCTCTCCGGCATGACCATCTCCACGGTCGATGACCTCGTGGAGGCCGCGAAGAAGATCCACGCCCTCAGCGGCGCCGCCGTGCTGGCCAAGGGCGGCGTGCGCCTGGCCGGTGACGCCGCCGTCGACGTCTTCTACGACGGCGAGACCCTGGAGATCCTGTCCGAACCCAAGGTGGGGGACGTCGCCGTCTCCGGCGCCGGCTGCTCGCTGGCCGCCGCCGTGACGGCCGAGCTGGCCAAGGGCGCCACTCCGCTCGAAGCCGCGCGCACCGCCAAGGCCTTCGTGACCCGTGGCATCGAGAACCGCGTGGCCTCCGGAGCCCCCTTCACCGCACTCTGGCAGGGCGGCGCCGGCGCCTGACCCCGGCCCACCCCTCCGCGAGAGAACAGATGGCGCCCCTACCCGGCCTGGGTAGGGGCGCCATCTGTTCTCTCGCGTGGGGAGGCGTGGGGAGGAGCCGTCTAGGAGCTGGTCACGACCTCGTTGAGGCTCGCGAGGCCCGATTCGAAGTCCTTGCCCACCATCTTGTCCATGTTGAACAGCTTCGCGAAGATCTTGGAGAACAGCGTCTTGTTCTCGCCGCTCATGGTCCAGGTGACCTTGGTGCCGTCGCCCTCCGGCACGAACGTGAAGAGGGTGTGGTTCTCGTTCTTGAAGGGCTTGAGGAAGTTGAGGCGGATGTCGATGGAACCGGAGCCGTCGGTGCTGCCGGCAGGTTCGGTCACGCCCTCGATCAGCATGGCGCCCGCCCCCGCCTTCTTCCCCTCCCACGAGTATGCCGCGCCGCGGCCGGACTCGGGGCCGCTGTAGTTCTTGGTCATCGCCGGGTCGAGCTTCTCCCAGGGCGACCAGGCGCCCCAGAGGTGGAAGTTGTTGACGTGGGCGAAGACGTCCTGGGGCGCGGCCTGGATGAAGGCGCTGCGGGTGACGGCGAAGGTGCTCATGCGTTCAGCTTAAGCCCCGCCACGAGCGCCGTCACGGGTGTTGTCGCCCCGTGACCAGGATGGCCCGCGACGCCGGCGCGCCCGCCGCCGTCGAACGCCGACGCTGCCTTCCGCCGAACACCACCGCTGCCTGCCGCTGCGTCAGCGCAGCGGCCAGAGCAGGGCCCGGATCCCTCCGTCCGGTTGCTCCGGGACGGGCGGCGGCCAGGGGGAACCACCACCGCACACCCGGTCTCCTGCCGGCAGTCCGGGCCAGCTCGCACTTCCGGACGGACCACTTCTGAACGGATCCACCGCTCCCCCTCTCAGATCTCCGAGGCGTCGACCACCGGCGCCTCGTACCGCACCCCGAGGGCCGCGAAGTGCGCCCGCCCGCAGGCCATCTTCCGCTGTTCCTCCGGCCGCAGAGCATCCAGCCGGTGCGTGGACTTGGTCTCCGCCACCACGGCGACGTCCCGCATTTGCCCGTCCCTGAGCTCCATCTTGAGGACCGCCCAGTCCGGGTTGTACCCGCCCACCGGGGTGGGGATCCGGAACCGCGGCGGGAGCTTGAGGAACAGTTTCACGTCACCGTCCACGTCCCCATCGGCGAAGCGGTCGTCCAGCCCGCGCGCGAAGTCCCGCTCCACCTCGGAGTCGACCCGGACGTAGCTCACGATCGACCCCTCCACGCCCACCAGGTGCCGCGCGTCGGCCTCGCCGTCCAGGTCCCGCAGGATCTCCAGTGGCCACTCGGCGTGTTCCGGCCCGTCCACCCGGTGGTAGCGGATGCCCTGGACCATGAGCGCCCGACGGGACTCGTTGATGACCCGCACCAGCAGATCCAGCACCGCCTGCGGGTTGACGGTCAGCTCCTCCGCCCGGCCCGACGCCGTGACGATGCCCGCGAGCGTGGCACGGGTGAGGCCGGTCTCCCGCTGCAGATGCCCCAGGACGTCGGGGATCCGCGGCGCCGCGTTCACCTGCCCGGCCTCCTGGAATCCGTGCACCATGCGCGCGTCCACCCCGCCTGCGGCCCCCGGACCGCCCCGCGTCATCCCGAGCACCGCGTCACCGACCACGAGCCGCGGCGCCTGGACGGCGGGTTCCCGCCGGAGCCGCTCGACGACGTCGGCCCGGAGCGCTCCGGCGTCCAAGCTCACCTCGTACCGCGTCCGCGGGTTGATGCTCCGCCACAGCGCGCGGAAGGCCGGGTCGTCCGCGAGCGCGGTGAGCTCCGGAACCTCGACGTGCACCTGGGCGCGCTGATCGCGGATGCGGCCGCCGTCGAACGTCACGCCGGTCTCCTCCTCGATCTCCGCCTGCAGGGCGCGCGCGAAGTCGTCGTAGTGCTCATTGGCGATGACCGTGAGCCGGTTGACCGCGGGGTCGAAGCAGCGCTCGCCGTTCTCGTGCACCGGGAGGCGGAGGCCGCGCCCGATCTCCTGCCGCTTCCGGTCCACGGACACCGATTCGTTGAGGGTGCAGATCTGGAAGACGTTGGGGTTGTCCCAGCCCTCGCGCAGCGCCGAGTGGCTGAAGATGAACCGCCGCGGGTTGCCGTGCTCCAGAAGCTTCGTCTTGTCCCGCATGATCTCGTCGTACGCGGTCTGGTCATCCGCGGTCGTGCCCGACGTGTCGCGGGGCCGTCCGGCACGGTCCGTGGCGAAGTACCCGGTGTGGACCGCGTCCACCTCGGGCAGGCTCAGCTCGGCGAACCGTGGCTGCGTGGAAAGCTCCGTGTACGCCTCTTCGAACCAGCGGCGGATCTTCGGCTCGTGGTCACCGCCGCCGGTGTAGTTCGCGACCCGGTCGATGAACACCACGGACAGCACTTTGACCCGGCGGCCCGGCTCCGGGAATTTCCGGCGCAGCAGCACCTCGTGCTGCAGATGGCTCTCCACAGTGGACCTGAGCTGGGCTTTCATGAGGGAATCCCGGTCCACCCCGGTCCGCTCCCCGACGCGGAGCACACGGTCGTTGGCGAAGACCACCTCACCGGTGTCCGCGCGGATGTCCTCCACGACCCAGGAGGCATACCGTTCCAGGCCTCCCGAGAGTCTCTGGAGATCCTGACCGGCCCGGTCCAGCCGCACGGCCTTCCGCACCACCCCGTCCCCGGCCCGGACCTCGATCTCGGCCGTGGCGCTCACGCCGTCCCGTCCCGCGTCGACGGCTCGCAGCAGGATCCCGGCCCGATTGGGGTCGTGCTCCTGCAGGACGGAGCGGACCACGATCTGCTTGACCAGGCCCAGGTCGTACGCCCGCACCGGGTCCAGGGTGTACAGCTGGTGGTGACGGTCCTTGTGGGTGGCGGAGTACCGGAGCGTGAAGAGCGGCCTCAGCTGCCGCAGCGCTTCCTTGCTCTTCCGGCTCTCCATCTTCTGCGGTTCGTCGAGGATGACGATCGGCCGGGTCTCCGCGAGCAGGCTGATGCCCCGGCCCAGCCCTTCGAGGTCCTTGTAGAGGACGTTCCCGGCCTTGTTGAAGGACGCCAGGGTCATGATCAGGACCTTGAGTTCGCTGTCCCGGTTGAAGCTGCGGATCCTGCTGATGTCCTTCGAGTCGTAGACCCAGGCGTCGAGGCTCTGATGGTCGAAGAGCTCCGCGAAATGTCCGTCCATCGCGCGGAGGCTCTGCAGCACGCCCTCGCGGATCGCGACGGACGGCACCACGATGATGAACTTCCGCCACCCGTACCGTTCCCGGAGCTGCCGGATGGTGCGGAGGTAGACGTAGGTCTTGCCGGTGCCGGTCTCCATCTCCACGCTGAAATCGAGCGACGCCAGCGACTCGTCCCGGGCGTCCTCCGGGACGAAGTTCTCCGCCCGGCCCTGCACGGCGCGAAGGTTCTCCAGGATCTGCTCCGGCGGAATCGCCAGCCGGTTCCCCACCCCGCCGCCGGAGAACAGCACGCCCTCCTCCTCGAGCGCGGTGCCGAAGGACCCCTGGGCGAGCGGCTGCCCGCTGAACAGCTCGACGACGGCGTCCACCGCCGCGAGCTGGTGCGGCTGGGTGGCGTCGAAGGTGAGTTCCATGGGCTTCTTTCTGAAAGGTCGGGGCGGGTGCGGGGCGGGTGGTGCGGCTCCCGAGTGAAATCGTCGCCGCCGCACGCCTACACCGTCCGGAGCGCGTGGTCCCGGTCGGGGTCGGTCTCTCCACGGCGGGCGGCGAAGCGGAGGCGGGCGTTGAGCTTGAGCGAGTCGTCCTCGCCGAACGCCGAATCCAACAGGAAGATCTGCCGCGGGGCCGGCTCGAGGTCCAGGAGTGCCTCGATGAAATCCGGGGTGATCCTCCGGGCCGCGCTCACTGCGACCGCTCCGCCCTCCGCAAGGACCACCACTTCACCGGCCAGCGGCAGGACCTCCAGGGACGTGTCCAGGCGGACACCCGCCTTGAGGAGGATTTCGTGAACGATCTGTTCGTCCGTGGCCGACGCTTCGACGTTGTCCACGAACACCTCCAGATCCTCCCCGAGCAGGGTGCTCGTCTCCGGGGACCACTCCCGGAAATGCGAAGCACTCAGCCGGAAGGCCCGGAAACCGGTGTCGCCGGGGACGGAATCGGTGTCGGCCCCCGATCTCAGCAGGCGTCCAGCTCGCCGCACACGCTCCCGGGTGACGGCGGCCAGGGTGGGGAACCCGGGCTGACCGGACTCCTCGGGAAGCTGGACGAGCAGGAAGCGGCGGTCGCCGCCGTCGTCGGCGTTCTGCCGGAGGACCGCCTCGGCCGTCGTGCCGGAGCCGGCGAAGAAGTCGAGCACCAGGTCACCGCCATTCGGCGACGTGGCGGCGCGGACGAGCTGCTGCACGAAGTCCACGGGCTTCGGATAGTCGAAGGCGCCGTCCAGGCCGAGTCGTTCCAGATCCTTGCGGCCCTGTTCGGAGAGGACCTTCACGATCGAGTAGAGCTTGGAGGAGGCCTCCCGGACGGGGGTGCGCTTCGCAACGGCGTGCTTGCCGTCGCCCCAGGGCAGGAGGAAGAGCTCCCCACGGGCGATCCGCTCGTCCACCTCCCGCTTCTTGGCCTCGCCCTTGTACTCGACGAGCTCCTCGTAGAGGCAGCGGCGTTCCACCCCCGGTTCGTACTTGCCGAACGTCTTGCGGATCACGTCGTCATCGACCAGGTACCGCACGCCGTCGATCTCCTCGACCCGGCCCTGGACCACCTTGTCCCGGCGCAACGGCGGCAGGCTCCGCAGGGACTTCGCCACGACGAGCGCGTAGTCGTGGCCGCGCACCACGTGCCGGGCGTTGCCCCCACCCTTGGCCCGCTGATGGATCAGGGTGGCGACGAAGTTCTCCGAGCCGAAGATCTCGTCCACCAGGTGGCGGAGGGAGGCCAGCTCGCCGTCGTCGATGGAGACGATCAGGGCGCCGTCCTCGGCCAGCAGGCTCCGCGCCAGCACGAGCCGCGGGTACATCATGCTCAGCCAGTCCGAGTGGAACCGGCCCGAGGTCTCCCGGTTGGCCGAGGTGCGGAACCCCTGGCCGTCCACCTGCCCGGAGCGCCGGAGATACGCCGCAGTGGGCTCGGCGAAGTCGTCCTCGTAGATGAAGTCATGGCCGGTGTTGTAGGGAGGATCCAGATAGATGAGCTTGACGCTGCCGTAGTACGGCTTCTGCAGGAGCTTGAGGACTTCGAGATTCTCCCCCTCGACGACGGCGTTCCGGGTGCCGGCCCAGCCGACGGACTCGTGGCGCAGCGGGTCCAGCGTGCCCGTGGACGGCCGCTGCGCCAGCCGGATCGCCTCACGCTTGCCGGGCCAGCTGAGCCCGTAGCGTTCCTGAGGCTCGTCGGCGCCCAGGGTGGGGACGGCGTCGCCGAGCAGGACGCGCAGCCGCGCGAGGTCCACGGCGCCGTCCGCGAAGGCTTCCGGGAAGAGCTCCCTCAGGTCCGCGACGCGATCCGGGCGGCGCTCCCCCGCAAGCTCCTCGACCGTCCGGATTCCATCCGGCATCCCGTTCTCCTCCCTGTTGGACCGTTGCAAACAGTCACAGTGATCGATTTCGCACACTATGACAGTTATACATGTCACGAACAGGGGCTTTCTACTCTGTCATTGATGGGTGTCCAGTCATGCCAAGCTCACTCCGGAGGCCTCCAAGGCCCTCGGTCTGCGTTTGCAGGCGCTCCGCGCGGACTTCGGCTGGACGCAGGCGGAGGTCGCCGGGCTCATCGGGTTGTCCCGCGGCCACTACCGGACGCTCGAGCTGGGGCACCGTGACTACGGCGACCGCGCGACGTCGAACCCCACCATCGCCACCTTGCTGGAACTCGCGCGCGTCTACCGGATCGACCCCAAAGAGCTGATCGACCTGGTCCTGGAGAACAGCGGCAAGTGATCCTCCGGTCATGACCGGAGCCTACGCCCGCCCTCCGACAGTATTTCCGGGCGGCAACGGCAAGGGCCGCCGGAAGGAATCCGACGGCCCTGCTTTTTACGATCCAACGTCCTGACTTCTAGTGCCCCGAGATCTCCGCGGGCACCCCGTGCTCCTCCAGCCCGGCGGCACGGCGGGCCTTCAACTGTTTGCGCACGAACGGCCAGCAGATCGCCAGAACCGCAACGGACACCAAAGACGTCCAGACCTGCGTCCGGCCGGACTCGCCGGAGAGCAGCATGACCACCACGATGCCGAGCACCGCCGCGATCACCAGGATCCCGAGCCACGGGTGCAGCCACATCTTGAGCTTGAGCTGCGACTCCTCCTCCGGGCTCAGTGCCGCACGGGTGCGTAGCTGGGTCAGGGCGATGAACGCGTAGACGAACAGCGCCACGAGGCCGGCGGAGTTCATGATGAAGTCGAAGATGCCGGAATCCGGGGCCGTGAAGTTGATGATGACCGCCGCGTAGCCGCCGAGGGTCGAGGCGATGACGGCGGCCACGGGCACACCGGAGGAGGACTTCCGCGCGATCAGCTTCGGCGCGTAGCCCTGCTCCGCGATCGAGGAGAACATGCGCGCGGCGGAATACAGGCCGGAGTTCAGCACGGAACAGACGGCAGTCAGGATCACGGCACTCATGACGACGTCGGCGCCCGGCAGGCCGTACAGGCTGAAGAGGTAGGCGAACGGCGCCTTCTCCTTCGGGTTCGGCAGCTGGTCCCACGGCACGATGGTGACGATCAGAAGGACGGCGCCGACGAAGAAGATCAGGATGCGCCAGATGACGGTGGTGGTGGCCTGCCGGACGCCCTTGGCAGGGTCCTCCGACTCGGAAGCGGCCATGACGGCGATCTCGGTGCCGAAGTAGGAGAAGATCACGATGGCTACCCCGCCCACCACGGCGCCGACGCCCTCGGGCATGAAGCCGCCGTGTTCCCAGAGGTTCGGAATGGAGAAGTGCGCGTTGGGCCACAGGCCGAAGGCGAACAGGACACCGACCACGAGGAAGACCACGATCGCGGCCACCTTGATGCTGGCCAGCCAGAACTCGGTCTCACCGAAGGAGCGCAGGGACACCAGGTTCGCCCCGGTGAACACGAGGAGCAAGAGGATCGAGAAGACCCACTGCGGCACCCCGGGCACCCAGCCGTTCAGGATGGAACCGCCCACCACGGCCTCGTAGGCGATGACGCCCACCCAGAAGTACCAGTAGAGCCACCCCACGAAGTACGCGGCCCAGTCCCCGAGGCCCACCCGGGCATACTCCATGAAGGAGCCGACGGCGGGACGTGCCGCGGCCATCTCGCCCAGCATCCGCATGGCCAGAAAGACCAGCAGGCCGCCGATGAGGTAGGAGATCACGGCGGCCGGACCGACGGCCTTGATCACATTGGCCGAACCCACGAACAGGCTGGAACCGATGATCCCGCCCAGCGTGATCATGGTGACGTGACGGGAGCGGAGTTTCTTCCCCTCGGAGTGCGGGCTGTCCTGGGACATGGAGCCTCATTTCTGCAGAAGGTGGTGCGATGCGCCCGAGGGCACCCGGAATCCTACGCCACAATGGACCCGCTTTTCACGTCATGCCCCGGCCCGAGGCTCCGCGCTCACCGGGCTGAACCCGGCCGAGTGCGGTTGAACCTGGCCGAACCCGGCTGAAACAGTGAGTTTGCGCTGAAACAGTGTTGTTTGATCACTGTTTCAGCGGAAACCCACTGTTTCGGCACGGGGACTCGTTCAGAACGGGACCCGGCCCCTCACCCTGCGCGCCTATTCGTGCGCCGCCAGGAAGCTGTAGACCTCGGTCTCGTCCACGCCGGGGAACGCGCCCGGGGGCATGGCCGCCAGGAGGTGCGAGTGCGCCCGCGCCGAGGGCCAAGCGTTCCCGGCCCAGGCCTCGGACAGCCGCTCCGGGGGCTGCCGGCAGCAGCTCGGATCCGGGCAGTTCGACACCGATCGCACCGTCGTCTCGCGCCCTCGGAACCACTTCACATGGGCGTACGGCACTCCGACGGACAGCGAGAACTGGCCACCGGCGGAGCGTTCGGTGCGGGCCGTGCACCAGAACGTCCCCGCCTTGGTGTCGGTGTACTGGCTGTAGGGGCTGAACTTGTCGGCCACCCCGAACACCACCCGGCTGGTCCAGTTCTTACAGCTCGGCTGGCCCTCGATCGAGCCCGTGTGGTCCTTCGGGAAGATCACGCCGTCGTTTTCGTACGCCTTGTAGATGATGCCGCTCTGGTGGGTCTTCTGGAAGTGCGTCGTGATGCCCAGGTGATGCGTGGCGAGGTTGGTGAAGCGGTGGGCCGCCGTCTCATAGGACACGGCGAAGTGGTCCCGCAGGTCCTCGATGGCGATCTCCTTGGCCGCCTTGGCGTGCTGCAGGAACTCGACCGTCGCGTCCTCGGGCAGCATGAGCGCGGCGGCGAAGTAGTTGGTGGCCACACGCTGGTGCAGGAAGTCCCCGTAGTTCCGTGGGGTCTCGTGCCCCAGGACGTAGTGGCCCAGCGCCTGGAGCAGCACCGAGCGCGGATCGTGGTCGCCAGAGGAGCCCTGCGTGAGGTAGATGCGCCGGTTCTTCAGGTCCGTCACGCTCCGGGTGGAGTGCGGGAGGTCGCTCACGTGGTGCAGCGTGAAGCCCAGGTGGGCGGCGATGTCCGAGATGACGAACTGGCTGAGCGGCCCGCCGCTGTACCCGACGCCGGCCAGGACCTTCTTGGCCTCAGCCTCGTACTCCGGGAAGTAGTTGCCCCGCTGGCGCATCATCACGCGCAGCTCGCTGTTCGCCCGGCGCGCCTCCTCCGGGGTGGCGAGCTGTTCGTTGAGGCGCCGCTCGAGCTCCTTCAGCAGGCCGAGCTGCGCTTCGAGGACATCATTGGGCAGCCGCGGCCCCACCCGGATGGCCGGCAGGTTGAGGGACTCGTAGAGAGCACTGCGCTGGTAGCGCTCCAGCTCGATCTCCATGGCGGCGCGCCGGCTGGGAGGTTCCGTGCCGAGCAGATCGTCGAGCCCGACGTCGAGCGCTCCGGCCAACTGCTGCAAGGCGCCCAGGCGCGGCTCGCGCTTGCCGTTCTCCAGCAGGCTGAGCTGGCTCGGCGCCATGCCGACGACGCCGGAGAGCGCCTCGAGCGTCAGGCCCGCTTTCTTGCGCAGGTGCCGGACCCTGCGGCCGAGCGCGATGACATCCACCCCGCCGCTGTCGCCCAGGGGCGCGGGCCTCTCCAGACCGGCATGCCAGTTGCCACGGACCGTGTGCTGCTCCGAACGCGTCATTTTTTGAGAATACGGGAAGAAGTGCATTTCTTTCCAGGGAAAACCTCTGGAAAGGGGGTTGAAACTGCGGAAATCTTGAAGCACGGCAAAGAACAGCCGGCATCAAGAGCTCAGCGAAGAGCCCTACTTGAGGAGACGGACATGACCGCAGAATTCACCACTTCCCCGAGCACCCCCGAAGAGTCGGCGGCGGCCCTGGAGCTGGAATGGTCTGCCAACCCGCGTTGGGAGGGCATCCAGCGCGACTACTCGGCCGCCGACGTCGTCCGCCTCCGCGGTCGTGTCAGCGAAGAACACACGCTCGCCCGCCGCGGTTCGGAGAAGCTCTGGGCCCAGCTCAAGGAGCAGCAGAGCAAGGGCGAGCACACCCATGCTCTCGGCGCCCTCACCGGCAACCAGGCCGTGCAGCAGGTCAAGGCCGGACTCAAGGCCATCTACCTCTCCGGCTGGCAGGTCGCAGCGGACGCCAACAACGCCGCGCAGACCTACCCCGACCAGTCCCTGTACCCGGCGAACTCCGTGCCGCAGGTGGTCCGCCGCATCAACAACGCCCTGCTCCGCGCGGATCAGATCGAGTTCTCCGAAGGCAAGCAGTCCGTGGAGGACTGGCTGGTGCCGATCGTGGCCGACGCCGAGGCCGGCTTCGGCGGCCCGCTGAACGCCTACGAGCTCATGAAGTCCATGATCGCCTCCGGCGCGTCGGGCGTTCACTGGGAGGACCAGCTGGCCAGCGAGAAGAAGTGCGGCCACCTGGGCGGCAAGGTGCTGATCCCCACCCAGCAGCACATCCGCACCCTCAACGCGGCCCGCCTGGCCGCCGACGTGTCCGGTGTCCCGAGCGTCATCATCGCCCGGACCGACGCCGAAGCCGCCACGCTCATCACGAGTGACGTGGACGAGCGGGACCAGGAGTTCATCACCGGCGAGCGCACGGCGGAGGGCTTCTACAAGGTCCGCAACGGGATCGAGCCCTGCATCGCCCGCGCCAAGGCCTACGCGCCGTACTCGGACCTCATCTGGATGGAGACCGGCACCCCGGACCTCGAGCTGGCCCGGAAGTTCGCGGAGGCCGTCAAGTCGGAGTTCCCGGACCAGATGCTCGCCTACAACTGCTCCCCGTCCTTCAACTGGAAGAAGCACCTGGACGACGCCACGATCGCCAAGTTCCAGCGCGAGCTCGGCGCCATGGGCTTCACCTTCCAGTTCATCACCCTGGCCGGCTTCCACGCCCTGAACTACTCCATGTTCGATCTCGCCCACGGCTACGCCCGTGACGGCATGAGCGCCTACGTGGAACTCCAGGAGCGCGAGTTCGCCGCCGAAGACCGCGGATACACCGCAACCAAGCACCAGCGCGAAGTGGGCACCGGCTACTTCGATCTGGTCTCCACTGCCCTGAACCCGAACGGCAGCACCCTGGCCCTGGTGGGATCCACCGAAGAAGGCCAGTTCCACTGAGGTTCCCCGCACGAATTTTCTAAGGACAGTGACATGACCACCACCTTCGAGCTCACCGCTCAGCCGATCCGGAGGCAGGGAGAGATCCTGACCCCGGAGGCCCTGGAATTCATCGAACGGCTGCACCGTGCGCTCGGCGAGCGCCGCACCGAACTGCTCGACGCCCGTCACGGCCGCCGGGCCCGGATCGCCGGGGGCGAGGACCCGCAGTTCCCGCATGGCACCGAACACATCCGGGAGGACCGCAGCTGGCGGGTCGCCCCGCCGGCCCCGGGTCTGAACGAGCGCCGGGTGGAGCTGGCCGGCCCCACCGACCGCCGCACCACCATCAGCGCGCTCAACTCGGGCGCCTCGGTCTGGGTGGCGGACTTCGAGGACTCCCTGACCCCGAGCTGGCGCAACATCATCTCCGGCCAGCTGAACCTGATGGACGCCCTGGAACGGCGCATCGATTTCACCGCCCCGGACGGCACGGAGCTGCGTCTGACCGAGGGCACGCTGCCCACCATCGTGATGCGTCCCCGCGGCCTGCACCTGCCGGAGAAGCACCTCCTCTCGGGCGGACAGCCGGTCTCGGGGTCGATCGTGGACTTCGGGCTGTACTTCTTCCACAACGCCCGTCGCCTGCTGGCCCAGGGCCGCGGCCCCTACTTCTACCTGCCGAAGGTGGAGACGCATCAGGAGGCGCGCTGGTGGAATGACCTGTTCATCCTGGCGCAGGACCTGCTGGGGCTGCCCCAGGGCACCATCCGCGCCACGGTCCTGATCGAGACCATCTCGGCGGCCTTCGAGATGGAGGAGATCCTGTACGAGCTGCGGGATCACGCCTCCGGGCTGGCCGCCGGGCACTGGGACTACATCTTCTCCCTCATCAAGACGTTCCGGACCCGCGGTCCGCGCTTCGTCCTCCCGGACCGCTCCCAGATCACCATGGAGCAGCCGTTCATCCGGGCCTACTCGGAACAGCTGGTGCACATCTGCCACAAGCGGGGCGCCATGGCGATCGGCGGCATGTCCGCCGAAGTTCCCAGCCGGCGCGACGCCGCACAGAACGCCCGTGCGACCGCCGCGGTCCGCGCGGACACCACCCGCTTCGCCGTGGACGGTTTCGACGGCACCTGGGTGGCCCATCCGGATCTGGTGTCCTCCGCCCGGGAGGTGTTCGACGCCGCCCTCGGCCTGCGCCCGCACCAGATGGACCGCCAGCGCCTGGACGTGGTCCCGGACGCCCGCGCCCTGATCGACCTCTCGCAGACCACCGGCACCATCACGGAGGCCGGCATCCGCTCGAACGTGGAGATCGGGATCCGGTACATCGAATCCTGGCTGCGGGGCAACGGCGCCGTGACGATCCGCCGCAACATGGAGGACGCGTCCACGGCGGAGATCTCGCGGTCGCAGCTCTGGCAGTGGATCCACAACCAGGCGATCACGGACCAGGGCGAGGTCATCACCCGGGAGTGGGTGACGGAGATCTTCGAGGAGGTCTACAGCGGACTGGAGCGATTCGAGGGCGACCGTTTCCGTGACGCCCGGGAGCTCTTCGAGGAAGTGGCCCTGGCCTCCTTCTTCCCGACCTTCCTGACCATCCCGGCCTACGCCCGGTTCCTCTCCACCTCCGCGGAGGATGCGAGGGAACGCCGGCTGGTGGCCGCCTGAGACCACCTGTCGGCGCCGGAGCCGCGACGGACTCGCAACACGTACCCCGAAGGCCGGGGGCGGCCCGGCCGACAGGGAACATCCGCTCGCACGACGACGGCGGCGCACCGGAGAGGTGCGCCGCCGTCGTCGTGCTGAGCCGGCTCTTTGTCCCCCGCTCCTCGTTGCGTGCTCAGTTGTTGCGGGTTCCGGCACTTCGGACCCGCAACAACCGAGCACGCAACGCATCGCCCGGCCCACCCGGCACCCCCTAGACTGACTCCATGCCGACCCTAGAGGCCACCACGACCGTCGCCATCGACCCGGAACTCGCGTTCGCGGTGTCCCAGACCCATGGCGAGCTGCGGCTCCGCTGGGACCGGTTCATCCGCGCCGAACGGCTCCTGGACGGCGCCACCTCCCAGGGCAAGGGCGTCCGGACGTGGACGCGGCACCGCTGGGGGATGCCGATGGTGAGCGAATGCGTGTCCTTCCACCCGCCGTCGCACACCGGCATGCACATGACCGAGGGGCCGTGGTTCTTCGAGCGGTTCGCCGGGGGCTGGCGGTTCAAGGCAGCGGACGACGGCGGCACGCTCGTGAGCTGGCGCTACAGCTTCGCGTGCAAGCCGGCCTGGCTGGCGCCCGTCGCGGAGTGGATCGGCGCCAAGGTCCTGCAGCGAGAGATCAGAGCCCGCCTCGACGGCTTCGCCGCCGGCTGCGCCGACCCGGAAGTCCTCGAGGCGGTCCGGAGCGGCCGCCGCTCCTGAGTCCTCGCCGTTCCTAGCCCTGCTGCCGCGCGGCGGCCAGCTTGTTCGCCCGTGAGACGCCCCACGTCGTGCAGACGAGGAACGCCATGGTGGTCAGCAGCGGCACCAGGAGCGCGAGCTGCCAGCTGCCGGCGCTCACGTGGACCGAGCCGATCACGCTCGGCGCGATGCCCGCGAAGATGTATCCGATGCCCTGCACCAGGGCGGAGATCCGGGCGGTCTGAGCCTGAGTGGAGCCGGCCTTGATGATCGCCGACAGCACCAGCGTGAAACCACCGCCCTGCGCGGTGCCGCCCGTGAACGCCCAGAGCCACCACAGCTGCGGTGCCAGAAGCAGCCCGAGGGGAACCGTCACCCAGAGCGCGCCGATGACGAGCGTCCCCGCGATCCCGCCGAGCCAGCGCACCAGCAGCGGCGTGCCGAGAGCGCCGAGGATGCCCATCACCTGGAAGATCGAGGACCCCGCCCCGGCTTCGGTGGGGGCGAGCCCGATGGTGTCGTGCAGGTAGGTGGGCAGCCAGGCCGTGATGCCGAAGTAGCTGGAGGACTGGCCCGCGAAGCCGATCACCAAGGCGATGGTCACCCAGAGCGTGGCACCCTGCAACCGCGCGGCCGCCTTGCGTGCCGCCTTACCGGCGGCCTTCTCCTCGGCGGCACTGAGTCCTTCCTGCCCGGATCCGGGTCCGGCGATCGCCACCGGCCTGAGCGCCACGGACGCTCCCATGGTCCAGATCCAGAAACCGAGCACCACGAGCGCGACGACGCCGGACAGCGCCAGGGCGCCCTGCCACCCCAGCCACTGGGCCAGCGGAGCCGTGGCCACCGAGGCGAGGAACGCGCTGAAGTTGAGGGTGCCGGAGTAGACGCCCATGGTGAGGCTCTGCCGCTCCACGGGGAAGTCCCGCCGGACGATCAATGGCATGACGATGTTGCCGATCGTGATGGCCGCGCCGATCACGGCGGTTCCC
This sequence comes from Arthrobacter sp. RCC_34, assembly GCF_041360795.1. Classification (NCBI taxonomy): domain Bacteria; kingdom Bacillati; phylum Actinomycetota; class Actinomycetes; order Micrococcales; family Micrococcaceae; genus Arthrobacter; species Arthrobacter sp. RCC_34. The sequence goes on from NZ_JBFUPW010000004.1 coordinate 183,468, forward strand.
GCGAAGAGCGCCCACTCCGGGCCGATCGAACGGATTGCCGCTCCCACGGCCACGCCGGCGACCGTGAGGGACACCGCCATCTCGGCGCCCACCTTGCGGCCCAGCCACGAGGCGGCGGGCGAGAAGAAGGCGAAGCACAGGACGGGGATGCCGGTGAGGATGCCAAACTGGACCTCGCTGAGGCCCACCTCATTGCGGAAGACCGGGGCGAGTGGCGCGAGGCCGATGAAGGGGCCGCGCATCGTGAGCGCGATGCCGATGATCGCGAGCAGCAGGAGCCAGGCCGGCTGTCCGTGGGTGGTGGAGTGCGTCGACCGGGATGCCACGGTCGTGGGGGTACGGGTCATGCTGCCACGCTCTCCGGGCGCGCTGCACGCCCTGTCTCGAACAAACGGCTATGGTATACCATAATTGCCCGAAGGCTCCCGACCTCCCGGCCTCAGTGCCCTGGTCAACCTTCCGGCGGGAATAACGGCCTTCTCCCCCGGGTTGATTCCTCACGTGAAGATTGAAATCTGGTCCGACGTCGCCTGCCCCTGGTGCTTCATCGGCAAGCGCCGTTTCGAAAAAGCCCTGGAGAAGTTCCCGCACCGCGATGAGGTGGAGGTCCAGTGGCGAAGCTACCAGCTGGATCCGAGCATTCCCGAACACTATGACGGTACCGAACTCGGGTACCTCAGCGAGCGCAAGGGCATGGCACCCGAACAGGTTCGCACGATGTTCGGTCATGTCACGGAGCAGGCCGCAGGCGAAGGCCTGGCGTACGACTTCGACACCGTGGTGGTCGCCAACAGCTTCACCGCACACCGCCTCATCCACCTGGCCGCACAGTCCGGCAAGGCCGACGAGGCCAAGGAGCGTCTGCTCAGCGACCACTTCGAGCATGGCAAAGACATCGGGAACCACGAGTACCTGCGCACCCTCGGCGCCGAGCTGGGCCTGCCCGCCCAGGACGTGGAGGAGCTCTTCACCACGGACAAGTACGCCGACGCGGTCCGCGAGGACATAGCGGAGGCCCGCGCCATCGGCGTGAGCGGCGTTCCATTCTTCGTGTTCGACCGGAAGTACGGTGTCTCCGGCGCCCAGTCCAGCGACACGTTCTCGCAGGTGCTCGACGAGGTCTGGCAGGAGAGCCACCCGCTGCTGACCCCCGCCGCGGTGGGCGCCCAGGCCGCCGGGCCCACCGGTGACGACGCCGATCTCAACGGCCAGGCCTGCAGCCCGGACGGCTGCTGAACCGGTTCCGCCGGCCGACGATGCCGGCCTGAGAGAGGGCGTGCGCGAACACACAGCCTTCTCCCAGGCCGGCATCTCCCTTTTGGTGACACAATCGGGTAAAGTGTCTCTATGCCCAAAATCTCCGCGGCCAACAATGTGGCCCAGCGCGCCGAGACCCAGCGGAAGATCCTCACCGCGTTCGGCGAACTCCTCTTCACCCAGGGCCTGCCTGGGCTGACCATGACGGACGTGGCCCGTCACGCGGGCATCGGCCGCACCGCGGTCTACAACTACTACGCGGACATGGAAGAACTGCTGGTCTCCTACGCGCTGACCGAGACCGAGAAGTTCGTGGCCGAGCTCAAGGCCGGGCTGGAATCACTCGACAACCCCGTCGACCAGCTCTCCCTCTACATCCGGGCCCAGGTGGAAGACCTCACGCGTCGGCACCTGCCCCCGGGACCCGCCATGGCGGCGGTTCTCTCCCCCAAGTCCTTCGCCCGCCTCGCCGATCACGTCGGCGAGCTCAACGGCCTGTTGCAGCAGATCCTCCGGCACGGCATGGAGCAGGGCTTCCTGCCCCACGGAGACGTCGAGTCCCTGGCCCGCCTCATCCTCGGCACCCTGTCCTCGACCGCCTCCCGCGCCAAATCCCACCAGCCCGGCTCGCCGGAGCTGGAGCTGCAGATCGCGGCCACCGTGCGGTTCATCGCGAGCGGAGCGGGTGCCGAGTTCGACGACGACGGCCGACCCGTGGTGGTCGCACCCCTGCTGACGCCGCTGGCCTGAGTCCCGCACAGCCCGCGGGCGGGTCACCTCCCCGCGGGAGTCACTTCGCCAGGGTCACTTCGGGAGAGTCACTTCGCGGGCGTGCTCGCCGCCGCCAGCTCGCGAGGGCAGAGCAGCTCCCCCGGACCCTGGACCACTTTGGCCGTGGGGGTCACGGCGGCGAATCCCTGGAACAGGATGACGTCCACCGTGCCGTCGCTCCGTCCGTCCTGGTAGTAGTCGGCACCCTGGAACTGCCGCTGCACGGTCAGTGCCGCGGCGTGGCCGTCCTTGCCGGAGATCACGGCCACGGGCGTGTTCAAGGAAAGATCCCGGTTCGTCACCGCGCCCACCACGAACTTCCGTGCCCTGAGCTGTGCTGCCACATTGCCCGCCAGGCCACGCCGGTCCGTGGCGTTGAAGACGTTGACCTTCACGGCCGACGGCTTGAGCGGAGTGAAGGTCCCGGAGGGGCAGACCGAGGTCTTCTGAGGCGAGGACTCCGCCTGCGGGATGCTCAGGTAGCCCTTCTGGATCGCGAAGGCCACGCCGATGCCGCCTGCCACTAGGACGAGCAGGACCACCAGCACCACCGCGTGACGCAGGCGCAGACGGAAGCGGCGCCCGTCGCCGTCGTCGTCCGGGTCCTCCGAGAAGGCCGCCTCGAGTTCCTGGCGGGAGACCACGTGGCTCCCGTGCAGGCGCTCAGGATCCCGCGCCACCGTGCCTCACTCCTCGATGACCAGGACGCGGGCGTGGATGGCGGTCCTCTGGTGCAGGGCCGTGCGCACCGCCCGGTGCAGCCCGTCCTCCAGGTATTTCACGCCCTTGTACTCGACGACGTGCGGGAACAGATCGCCGAAGAAGGTGGAGTCCTCCGCCAGGAGGGCCTCGAGGTCCAGGGTCCGCTTGGTGGTGACCAGTTCGTCCAGCCGCACGGGCCGGGGCGGCAGCGCGGCCCAGTCCTTGGGCGTGTTGTGCCCGTGTTCCGGGTACGGACGTCCTTCACCGACAGCTTTGAAGATCACCCTGCAAGCCTAGGCAAGAAACAGGTCCCGGGGAATCGGCACGCCGCCTGCGCCTCGAGTCGTAGTGGAACGGTGACCATTTGAGGGGGTGGATTGGAGGGCGCCGGAGCCCGGGTGTTGAATGGTGGTCATGACTGACAGCAGTGCCCCGGCCGCCCCCGACACCCACTCCCCGGACGGGACGTCCGGCCCGGAGCCGCGGGCTCCCCGGGAGGCGACCATCCCCGTGGAGCCCGGCGACGGCACCCGCCCCCCGCTGGCGCTGCTGCTCGACGTCGACGGGCCGATCGCCAGCCCCGTCACCCGTTCCGTCCCCGACGAGGTCATCGCGGAGCTGCTCTGGCTGGCCTCCGCCGGCGTGCCCGTCATCTTCAACACCGGCCGCTCCGCCGACTTCATCGAGCAGCAAGTGGTCCGGCCCATGCTCGCCGCCGGCATCCCGGACGGCCTCGAGTTCCTGGCCGTGTGCGAGAAAGGCGCCACCTGGTTCACCTTCGACCGCACCGGCGCAGGCGAGGTCCACGTGGACGGGCAGTTCAAGGTCCCGGCCAGCTACGCCGCGGCCATCCGCGAGCTGGTGCGGCGCAAGTACTCGGAGTGGATGTTCTTCGACGAGACCAAACTCGCCATGGTGTCCGTGGAACAGCACGTGGAGACTCCCAGCGAGGATTACCTGGGACAGCAGCCGCACTTCGACGCCGACGCGCTCTCCCTCATGCCGGCCCACGCCATGCGCGGCCTGATCCGCTCCGCGGCCCCGGAACAGGCGAGCGGCATCAAGGACTCCGGGGCCAGCCACTTCCTGGTGGACCCGACCATCATCTCGACCGACATCGAACACGCGCGCCTGGGCAAAGACCTCGGAGCGTGGCGCGCTCTCTCGTGGCTCCAGGAGCGCGGTCTGGAGCCCGATCAGTGGCGCACGGTGGGCGACTCCGGCACGGACTACGCCATGGCCGACTGGTTGCAGGCGCAAGGGCACGCCGTGGCGCATGTCGACGTCCGGCCCGCCGAAGAGCTTCCCGACAAGCCGTACCACGTCCTGACCTCGGTCCACGTCGGCCTCGGCGCGGATGTGGTGAACGACGAGGCCGGCCTGGCGTTCCTCCGCGCCTGGCACGAGCGTCTGGACGGCTGAGCCGGATTCCCACCGGGTGACCGCCGGGTCACCCTGCCGTGAGCGGCCTCGCCCCAGGCCCAGCCGGATCGCTCAGACTGGCCGGCTCGGCCGGAGCGGTCAGCCGGCCGCGGGCTGAGCGGCGGCGGTTCCCGGCGCCGCGAGCGCTGCCTCGACGGCGGCGACCAGTTCGGCGTCGTCGGGCTCGGTCCGCGACCCGAACCGTTCCAGCACCTCGCCGTCGCGGCTGATCAGGAACTTCTCGAAGTTCCACTTGATCAGGCCCGGCAGCAGGGGGTGCTTGAAGCGGGTCAGCTCGTGATAGAGCGGGTGCTGTCCTTTGCCGCGCACCTTCGCCTTGGCCGTGAGCGGGAACGTCACCCCGAAGTTGAGCCGGCAGAACTCGGCGATTTCGGCGTCCTCGCCCGGCTCCTGCCCGGCGAACTGGTTGCAGGGCACGCCCAGGATTTCCAGCCCCTGGTCCTGGAACCGCTCGTAGAGCTTCTCAAGCCCGTCATACTGCGGGGTGAAACCGCACTTGGAGGCAACATTGACCACCAGGACCGCCTTGCCGCGGAAGCGTCCGAAACTCGAGGTGGCGCCGTCGTTCATGGTCAGGGGGATGTCATAGAGAGAGGTCACCTCACGAGCCTACGCCGGTCCGGGTCCACGACGGACTTCAGGGCCGAGGTCAGCCGCCCAGCACGGGCAGGCAGATCTTGATGCCGAGGACGTCCACGATGCACCCGGTGTTCTGGGGCGGCTTCGGGGCCGGAGTGCCCGGCTGCGGCGCGGGAGGCTTCGGCGCCGGAGGCTGGGTGGCCGGAGGAACCACGGGCGGTGGTGTCGACGGGACCGCAGGGGCGGACGGTCCTGGCTGCGCCGGCGTGCCGGGAGCGGGCGGCTCCGTGCCGCCGTCGCCGGGCGCGGTTCCGTGCCCGCCGGTCTCCGGGGCCAGTGTCGTCCGCCCCGGAAGCTGCTGCCCAGCCACTGGGCCGGTTCCTGCGCTGCTGCCTGCGGTTGTTCCTGCGCCGGGGCCTGCGCCTGCGGCGTTCCCGTTGGAGGACTGAGAGGTGAGGCGGGCCTGCTCGTCCGAGTCCCCCGCCGGACCGGCGACCGCGGACCCCTTCGCAGGATCCTGAGCCGGGGTGGCGGTCTTCTTCGCGGGATCGGTGGCGACAGCCGTCCGGGTGCCGCCGCTGCGGTCAGTGGGCCGTGAGAGCACGACGCCGGGCGTGCCGGGTGCGCCTGCCTTGGCCTCCGTCTGCGGGGCGGAACGGTGGTCCGCGGTCAGCTCGGGCTGCGAGGTCCCTCCCGACACGAGAGCGGTCGAGACGAGGAGCACGGCACTCAGGGTGACCAGCGAGACGGTCTGACGATGGCCTGGCGCGGCGGCGCCCCACGCGGCGAGCGCGCTGGTGTCGGCGCGCCGGGCGCCCCGGCTCCGGGTCCTGACGCGCGCCGTCCGGGCCGACGGCGGCGCGACGCGGCGGCCGCTCATGGCAGCCACGTCCGGGCACGGCCGGGCCATACGGCGACGGCGCCGAAAGCCCAGAACTCAGTCATCACGTGTGGTTCCCCCTTGGGCGGCCCTCCCCTGAAAGCCGTTGTCACTGATTCTCTCCCAGTGACATGGACCACGCCAACCTTGACCTCGTTGTTGCACGCCGTTGCGCGCGGCAGCGAACCTGTTCAGCTCACGGACGCCTCGCGACGGCGCGGCGAAGTCCGGTGCCGGACCGCCCGGATCAGGGCGCGTTCGGACTGGGGCATTCCCAGATCAGGGCGTTCCCGGATCAGGGCGTTCCCGGATCAGGGCGTGATCAGGGGCAGCAGCACGCTCGGCAGCAGGGAGGGGCTCAGCAAGGAGCTCGGCGCCGGTGAACCGGTCTCACCGGCGCTCGTTCCCTGGCCTGCTGTGCCCTGGCCACCCGCGCTCTGGCCTCCCGCACCCTGCGAGCCGGACGGCGAACCGCTCCCCGCGGGCGAGCCCGTGGTCGGCGGCACCACGGGGCCTGAGGTCTCAGTGCTGCTCGGTGTCGGCGCCGGGGTGGTCGGGACCGGCGGGGTCGTGGGGCCCGTCGGGGTCGGAGTGGGTTCCGGGGTGCCGGTCGGGCTCGGCGTGGGCGAACCGGTGGGGCTCGGAGTCGAATGGGTCGGGACCGGCGTCGGATGCTCGGGATGCGTGGGCTCCGGGCGAGCCGGCGGGACCTTGGTGCCCGGAGGGACCTTCCCGCCGTCCTTCTCCGCTTCGGGCGTGATGATCCCCTCCGTGCCGGACGAGCCGCCGGGCAGAGTCCACGCGGACTTGGCGCCGGACCGCGAGTAGTCCGTGAACGCGATGCGGTCCAGCCGGTCCACCTGCTTGATGGGATCGAGGATCCACTGCAGCGGATTGACGTACTTGCCGTCCTTGATGGTCTCGAAATGCAGATGGCAGCCGGTGGACGAACCGGTGGTCCCCACCTTGGCGATCACCTGTCCCACGTCGATCCGCTCACCCTTGTTCACGGCGATGCCGGAGAGGTGGTTGTAGGTCGTCACGAGGCCGTTGCCGTGGTCGATCTCGATGCGGTTCCCCCCGCCGTACGGTGACCAACCGACGTTGCGCACCCGCCCGGCGTCGGCGGCGTAGACCAGGGTGCCGCACGCGGCGCCGTAGTCCTGGCCCCAGTGGATCTCGCCCACCTCGCCGGTGAGCGGATTGACCCGCGGGCCGAAGGGCGAGGTGGGGATCAGGACCTCCAGCGGGGCGGAGAGATGACCGGCGGCGGGACGGTGCCGTCCGGCCTGAGCCACGTTGAGGCGTTCCCGCGCCCCTTTCGGGCGGCTCTGCAAAGTGGTGCGCTCGAAGGAGATGAAGGCTTCGGCTTCCGCCGTGACCGGTCCGCCGAGAGGGTGAACCCCCACCTGGTCAGTGGCCGCAGTCGGTGCCTGGCGTTCACTGACGGCGGTGAACTGCGCCAGACCGGACGGCGTCCCCAGTGCCAGGGACACGAGGACGACGCCCGCCATCACCAGGCTCGCCCTCATCGATGCTTTCACGGGCCCGCGTCCGCGATGACGCGGCACGTGGTGGCCCCTCACAGTGCTTCCATCCCCAAGACCTGCACAGCGCTGAACATCCCCTGTTGTCGTCTGTGTCGACCACCCGACCGGGCAATCACTTCCCAGTGTGCCCCCGCCGCCGTCGCGAATTCAAGGGAATCCCACGCCCCGTTTCAGAACCCTTCCGGGAACCGCACGGGAATGGCCCTCAAGAGGCCCTGCGATCCGGCCCCGACCACGGAAGACGCTGGTGGGGCGCCCCGGATTCCGGGGCGCCCCACCAGTGCTTGCGGCCGTCAGGAAACGTCATGCCCTCCGCAGAGCCGGAGTGCGTCCCAGGATCAGGCCCAAGGCGAGCATCGCCGCGCCGAGCGCGAAGTGGAGGACGTTGTCCGCCATGTTCACGGGGACGAAGTTGCCCGCCGACTCCTCACCGAAGAAGAGCCCGTAGACGAACAGCACCAGGTAGATCACGCCGCCCCAGACCAGGAAGTTCCTGGCCCCGGCAGCGCTGCGCCCGAGGATCAGGCCGGCCACGCCGAACAGGAGGTGGACCACGTTGTGCAGGACGGAGACCTGGAAGATCCCGAGGAGCATGGCGTGCGAATGATGGCCCGCCGCCTCCATGTCCCCCGACGTGATGCCGGGGACGAACCCCAGGATTCCGACGAGCAGGAAGACTGCTCCCACCAGGGTCGCGGTCAGACGTACCGGGCTCTTGCCCCGGATGACATTGCTGGACATTTCGTGCTCCTCACCTCGTGTTCCACGGCGCCCGATGCGCCGTCCGGTGACTTCAGCCCCCGGTGCGGACTTCCCGCACCATGGATTCGGAGCGGACGCCGAGGCGGATTGGAAAAGCCCGGGAGAATTTCTCCCGGGCTTTTCTCAGGTGCTCTCAGCGGACCTCAGGTGATGGATTCCACGAGGATCGGTTTGGTGGTCGGCTGCGCCGAGCCGCCTTCCGGCTCGATCGTGACCCCCAGGAAGGACGCCGAACCGATCCCGCCAGGAAGCTCGTTCCAGGTGGACGCTCCGCCGCCGCTTTCCAGCAGACCGGCAGGCTTCGCCGCGCCCGCCTGATCGATGAGCCAGAGCTCGTAGCTCTTGCCCTGAGGCGGCGCCCCCATGCCGAGGGTCATGACGCCACCGCGGCCCTCCTTCTCCGAGTGCATGACCAGCATGGTCGCGCCACCGGGGACCGAGAACTGCTTCAGCTTGGCGTCCGGCGCGGCGATGATCCTGTTCATCGCCTCCGCTGGTGAGTCCTGCGCCGCGGCCAGCCGCCGCTGCGCCTCGTCCCGCTGCGACTGTGCCTGGAAGGCCCATCCCGCCGTCCCTGCGGCCGCCACGGCCAACACGGTCGCGACCGCGGCCAGCCAGCGAGTCGACGACGGCGCCCGGCGGACCGGGAGCGGCACGACGTCAGCCTGGGCCGGCTCAGCCTCGGCGGCCTTCGCGGGAACGGCGGCCTTCGCGGAAGCGGCGCCCTCCGCAGGAACCTCAGCGTCCGGCGTCGTCGGCACAGGCGCCTTCTGCGCCTCCGCCACGGGAACCTGTCGCGCCTCCGGCGCGGCGGCCGCCTCGACCTGAGGCGTGACGGCGATCTGGGCCATGAGCCGGGCTTTCAGGTCCGCGGGAGGCGCCACCGGCGTCGTCCCGGCGGCCAGCAGCGCGGCCACCTGACTCAGTTCGCGCGCTTCCTCCGTGACCGGGTGGCCCGGGGTCAGCGACGTCTCGAAGTGACGGCGTTCGTCCTCGTCCAAGGCGTTGAGCGCGTAGGCGCCGGTCAGCAGATGCAATTGATCATCCATGGCCAACTCCTAACGTGTCTCTCAGACGGATCATGCCGTCACGAATTCTGGTTTTCACGGTGCCCAGGGGCAGGTCGAGCGCCTGGGCCACTTCTCCGTAGCTGTACCCGCCGTAGTAGGCGAGTTTGATGGCCTGCCGCTGGACTTCGGTCAGCGACTCCATCGCCTTGTGGACCCTCTCGCTCTCCAGGGCCACCTGGACGCGATGCTCCACGTCGTCGTAACTTTCGCGGTACTCCTTGATGCCTTCGCGCAGGTCCCGTTCCTGGGAGGCCTGCGCGGCCCGCACCCGGTCGACCGCCCGTCGGTGCGCCATCACGGTGATCCAGGCCCGGGCCCGTCCGCGGTCCGCGTCGAAGCGCTTGGCCTGCTGCCAGACCTCCAGGAACACTTCCTGGGTGACTTCCTCGCTCTGCGCCGGATCCCGCAGGACCCGCAGCACCAGGCCGTGGACCTGTGGGGCGAGGGCGTCGTAGAGACTGCCGAAGGCGGACTGATCGCCCTGCGCCACGAGTTCCATCAGTTCGTCGATGTCGGCGGAGGCGGCTGGCCCTGACCCGGGTGGATGCATGTACATCACTGTCTCATGTCCGCTCATGTTCCTCCGCCACCTGTTTGCCGGGATGGGAAGGGGGGGGGGCCTGCCGGCCCGCCGCCCGGGTCTCACCTGGGGTCCTGCTCCGTAGGGACTACTTGGCCGGGGGCAGGAGGACCGAGTCCACCAGGTAGACGGTCGCGTTCGCGGTGCGGACGCCACCGCAGATCACGTTGGCCCCGTTGACCTTCAGGTTGTCGCCGGAACCGGAGACGGTGACCTTCTGGCCCTCGACCGTGTCATGCGTGCCCACGATCGACGCCGGCTCGATCTGGCCCGGGACCACGTGGTAGGTCAGGATCTTCTTGAGCGCCGGGGCGTCCTTCTTGAGGCTGTCGATGGTGGCCGCGTCGATCTTCGCGAAGGCGCTGTCCACCGGGGCGAACACCGTGAACTGGCTGCCGTTCAGCGTGTCGACCAGGTTCACCTGCGGGTTCAGCTTGCCGGAGACGGCCTGGACCAGGGTCTTCAGCAGCGGGTTGTGAGAGGCCGCCACGGCCACCGGGTCGGTGGACATGCCCTGGACGGAACCGGGGCCGCTCGGATTGGCGGAGGCGTACGCCTGGCAGCCGGGGCCGACCAAGTTGGCGGCCGGATCCATGCTGGGGCTGGCGGCTGCGCTGCTGGACGTCATCGCCGGGGACGGCGCGGACGAGGTGGCTGCGCCGCCGCTCATTCCGCCGCTGCACGCCGCGAGCCCGAGGGGCACGACGGCTGCGAGACCGGCCAGGACGGACAGACGCTGGATCTTCTTCATGATGATGCTCCTCTTCAAAGGTGTGCGGTCCGCATCCAGAAGCTGGGCTGACCTGTTGGTGCCAGTACTTCGGAGCAGGGTCCGTGGACGGATTGGAGGAATTTCCGGAAACTTTCCGGGAGGCGCTTTCCCGCCTCTTCCGGAGGGTCAGCGAGCGCCGTGGGATGGCTGCCCCGGCGTCGAGCGGCGCCGTTCCCTCACCGCATGACCAGCGCACGACGACGGCGGGCCCTTGCGGGTCCTTGCCGCGGGTCCCGGCCTCCGGTCCAATCCGCCGGTCCAATCCGCCGAGGTGCGGCGCACCGAATACCCGGCATGGACACGAACATCATCATCGGCTTCTTGGGCGGTCTGGTGACCGGAATATCGCCCTGCATCCTGCCCGTCTTACCGGTCATCTTCTTCTCGGGAGGTCTGGACAGCGCACGGCGCGAACCCGGCGCCGCTCCCGGTGAGGACGACGCGCCCGCCCGGGCCGTCTCCCGGTGGCGGCCCTACCAGGTGATCCTGGGGCTGGTGATCAGTTTCAGTGTCTTCACGCTGCTCGGTTCCCTGCTCCTCGGACTCCTGGGGCTGCCGCAGGACATCTTCCGCTGGGCCGGCATCGCGGTGCTGGCGGCGGTGGGACTCGGCATGCTCATCCCGCGCCTCGAGGAATGGCTCGAACGGCCCTTCTCCTGGATCCCCCGGCGGCAGGTCGACGCCCGTAAACGGGGCGGATTCAGCCTGGGCCTCGCGCTCGGGGCCGTCTTCGTCCCGTGCGCCGGTCCGGTCCTGGCCGCCATCACCGTCTCCGGCGCCACCGGCCGCATCGGCGCCGGGACCCTGACGCTCACGCTGTCGTTCGCCGTCGGCGTCGCCATTCCTCTGCTGTTCTTCGCGCTCGCGGGCCGCGGCCTGGCCGAGCGGCTCAAGGCGTTCCGTCGCCGCCAGAAGGGCATCCGCATCCTGGCCGGCGTGCTCATGATCGCCCTCGCAGCAGGCCTGGCCTTCGACCTCCCCGCTGCCGTGCAGCGGCTCATCCCCGACTACACCGCGTCCTTCCAGGAGAAGCTGACGCCCTCGCAGGGCAGCCCGCTGGATCTGGGCGGCGTGGCCACGGACGAGAACAAGGACCTCGCCAAGTGCACCCAAGGCTCCACGGAACTGCAGGACTGCGGACCCGCGCCCGAGCTCCGGGGCATCAACGCCTGGCTCGGCTCGGATCCGCTGACGCTCCGGCAGCTCAAGGGCAAGGTGGTCCTCCTGGACTTCTGGGCCTACTCCTGCATCAACTGCCAGCGGTCCCTGCCCCACATCACCGCGCTCGACACGGCGTACCGTGCTGCCGGCCTCCAGGTGATCGGCGTGCACACGCCCGAGTACGCGTTCGAACGCGAGACCCGCAATGTCAGCGCCGGCATCAAGGATCACGGCATCCAGTACCCGGTGGCCCTCGACAACTCCTACGCCACCTGGACCGCCTACCGGAACCGTTTCTGGCCGGCGCAGTACCTCATCGACGCCCAGGGCAACGTGCGACACATCCAGCAGGGCGAGGGCGGGTATGCGCTCACGGAGAAGCTCATCCGTTCCCTCCTGAGTTCCGCCCAGCCGGGCAAGGACCTACCGGCGGCCGTGGAGACGGGAGCGGCCGGACAGGACGGCGCGCTGCCGCAAAACACCACCCGCGAGACGTTCCTGGGGGTGTCCAAGCAGGTCAACTACTCGGGCGCGGCCACCTACCGCTCGGGGACGTCCCTCTTCGCCTACCCGGCATCGCAGGCTCCGGACAGTTTCGCGCTCACCGGCTCGTGGACCCTTGAGTCGCAACGGATCTCGGTACCGCGGAATGCCCCCGCCCCGGGCTCCGGCGTGCGGCTGAGCTTCCATGCGGGACAGGTGCAGGCGGTGCTGGGCGGCACGGGATCCGTCACCGTGAAGGGCCCCGACGGGGAGAAGATCCTCCAGATCTCCGGCCCGCCGAAGTCCTACGTGGTCCATCAGAGCGACACCTCCGGCGCCGGGACCCTGGAACTGCGGCCGACGCCGGGCGTCCAGCTCTACTCGTTCACCTTCGGGTGAGGTGAAGGGTGCCGTCTCCCTGCCGTCTCCCTGCCACGTCGGGCCGGGAGACGGCAGGGAGGCGGGAACGCAAAAGCCCCCTGGAACCGAGGTTCCAGGGGGCTTTCTGGCGGAGAATGGGGGATTTGAACCCCCGTTCTCTAGGCCGGAAACTCGGCCCTTCGTCAGTCATTCAGTTGCTTCGACTCAGTCCTAGTTGGTCCTGCCATACCGTGGCTGACACGATCTGCTGACAAAATCAGCCAGCCATACGCCACTCTCGGCGCACCCATCCCATGTAGTTGTGAACATCCCGAGGGAGCACCCCCAACTCGTTCGCCATCGCGACAGCGTTGTCATAGATGGCTGCAACCTCCATGAAATTCTCGTGCGGAATGAGCTGCCGCGCCGCCCACTCCGACGCCTCACGTTCCCCCCGAGGCGTCGTCCCCACATGCCTGTAATAGGCGTGCCCAAGCTCGTGCGCCATAGTCGACGTCCACTGGATCGGGCTCAGCCGCCGGTCAATGAAGATCGTGCGTATGCGGTCGTCGTAATACCCGCACGCGTCACCTCCAAGGTCCATCTCCACGACCAACACCCCCAGCTGCTCAATCCAGTCCTCCGTGACCATGGCCTCATCGTAGGAGTGGCGAGTGACAGTGTTTCTACTCAACCGGGTATTCCCCCTTCCGGATCCCCTCCCCCAGGCTGTTGGACGCTGCGATGTCGTAGTCGTCCTGGGTCAGGTAGTCCGGCCCTCGGTAGTCACTTCCTGGGAGTCTCATTGCTTCGCGTTCGCTCGTCCTGCGGACAAGCTCACTGAGCAGTTCCATGTCTGAGTAGCCGCGCAGGGTGCGTGGCGTGGACGACATGGTCTTGCCTCCTGCCATGTGCTCCAACTCGAGCAGTTCGGGTTCGATGCCGGAAGCCATTGCTTCGTCGATCACGCCCGACTTCCAGCCCAGCAGTTCCTCGATGCGACGAAGCGTCACAGCGCGCGGCCAGCGCTTGCCGGTTTCGAAGTCCGCGTAGGTGGACATGTTGACCGGCGAGTCCTGGATCAGCTGCTCGCGGGTTCGGGTGCCACGGGCGCTGATGGCGAGGGCTCGAATTCGGTTGCGAGTTGAGTCAAGTTGTGTTTGCACAGTTTCACGTTAGTACCGAATTGGTTGAAGTCAAACTTTTTTTCGTAACGAAGTTCCGCGTCTCACCTGGGATTCGAGATTATTCACTCGGATGGACTTAAATTACATGGTTGCAACTTCTATCCAAGTTGGTCATAGTTGGTTCCACAACGAACAACAACCAACTTGGAGGGAGGTTCACATGAACTCCACCCCACAGGCCGGCAAGTTCGCAGAACCAGGCCGCACCTACACGGCACCTGAGATCAGCGAGTTCTTCCGCGTAGGAACCGAAACCGTCTGGCGCAAATGCCGCAACCGCGAATGGCCCCACATGCGCATCGGACGCCACTACCGATTCTCAGCCGAGAATATCAGCGAGATCCAACAGCTCCTCGCTCCCCAGCCTGTCTCCCGGGCACCGCGCTCCCGCAAGCGCCAGCCGCTCTAAGCGCACCCTCTCGCCCACTCTCTGGGCACCTTTCACCATCCAAAGACCGTCGTTTGACGGCAGGCAGTAGCCGTAGAAGGAGGGACAGCCATGTCCAAAATGAGTTTCGTGGAGCTTCGGCACACGATAAAGCAGATGCACGCCGATATGGGGTGCCCGATCAGCACGAGGGAGTCGCATCGCCGGGCTCAGGGCGTGATGCTCTCGCAGATCGCCGACGAGTTCACGAAGGCTGCTGAGGCGTACACGCAGCAGCACGCCGACGACACGGGCGAGACGGCAACCGACAACGTCCTACTCAACTTCCTGATGAACCGACACGGGATGAAGGCGGCCGCCGCATGAGCGCCCCAGATCATGTGCTGTCTCAGGCGTTGGAGGCTTTCTGCCGCCGCCTCGTGGACGGCTCCGAGGTGGCACCGACTGGCAAGTCCTGGGACTCGTGGCCGCTCAACGTTCAGAACGACCTCCGCGAGAGGTTCATCAGCCCACTGTATGCGGCCGCAAAAGTCATTGAGGAGGGAACAGCATGACCGCGTATGCCCGGACTTCTGACTTGTCGACGTCGCATGTGGCGGCCGCGCAGGTGCGTACTGGCTGGTGCGAGTCGCTGGTGGCTGATGCGTTGTACACGGCCCGGAATCGTCCTGTGACGCATCGTGAGTTGGTGTTGCGGGTGCGGGGCTTGTGTGTGGAGCGTGGCATCCCATCGAAAGCGTTTCCGACGGATCAGTCGATTCGGTCCCGGTGTGCCGAGTTGGTGCGGCGGGGCGTGGTTGAGTCTGCTGGGTCGGTGCGTGGTGAGAAGCGCCGTGAGATGCAGTGGCGTCTCACGAGGTCCGCGATCCGGGAGCGTGACGCACGATGAGCGTTTACATGTCCCAGCTGGTGTTCCATGCGGTGTGGATCCTCGCGCTCCTGATCGGGTTGTGGCTTGCCTGGGTGACTCTTCCCCCGTCCTGGCCGGACACCGAACCAACTGACCCATTCGACCCTGAGGCCCCGAACACCGGGGCCTTCTTCGTACCCGAGGAGACCCGCCAATGACCACCCCTGCCCCTGGTTTCCCGCCCGAACTGGAAGCTGCAGTCACTGAGGCGCTGGCAGAGCACGGACCCACCGGACTCGCTGGCGGCTCTGGGTACAGCTTCGACGCGAAGACGCACATGTGCCGATGCGACCGACGATGGATCTCGGAAAGCGAGTACGCCGTCCACCTCGCCGCTGTGGTCATGGAGACCATCGCCCAGCACACCACCACCGAATGGGGCGTGTCCTGGGCCGACAAGACAGACGAGCCCAGCGGACGGTGTGCCTCGTCCGATGACGCCGCAGACCTTGCCCAGGCGATGAGAAACGTCGCTCCCGCAGTTGTCGTCTCCCGTCTGGTTCTCCCGTGGCAGGAGGTGAAGGCGTGAGCGTCCTCCATGGCCGTCTCATCGACGGTTCCGGGCAGCTGTTCTTCTGGTGCCCCGGGTGCGATCAAGCCCACGGCCCTCACGTCCCGGAGTGGGCCTTCAACGGAGACTTCGACAAGCCGACGTTCACCCCGTCACTCCTGGTCTACTCGCACAAGACGCTCATCAACGACGAACTGGAAGGCGACGCACTCACGGCCCCCGAGAACATCACCGAAACCCCGCGATGCCACAGCTTCGTCACCGACGGCCAGATCCAGTTCCTCGACGACTGCACCCACAGCCTCCGAGGGCAGACGGTCAAGCTTCCGGAATGGCCGCTCACTTAGCGCGCCGCCATCCTCGCTGGGGTCGGTTGTGGACCTGTTCGGGTGACCGGTTGGGGTGGCTGGGGATGATGGCGCGGCGTTTCACCTGACTGGCGTTCAGCCAGAACGTCTTGGTCCCGAGGAAGTAGGACTGCTGCCAGAGGGTCTGCACGAGCACGTACTCGCGGGTCCACGCGACGGCGAACCCCTCCACGATCCGGTCCGGCTCACCACCGTCGAACGTCAACCGCGCCCACACCGCGATCCCATGCTCCGACCGGTACACCAGCCGCTCATCAATCGCATCATCCGGCACCACAATGGGCAGTTCCCACGGCTCGGGGTCCCGGTATCCCTGATCCAAACTCACCCCACAACCATCCCACCGGGGACTGACAACAAACAGACCAAGGAGAACAACATGGCTGCGAAGCCCAACGAAATGTCCCAGATGGAACTCGAGGAGTACATCGATGACCTCATTGAGCGCGGCGAAAACGACCGCGGCACGAAGGCGTGGGAAGCGGCCCACGCTGAGTGGGAGCGCCGGCTTGGGAGCAACGTCGGCGGGATGATCGGCCACGCTGTTGCCGTCCAGCTCAAAACCTTCCGCCGGGCCATCATCCAGGAACTCGCCGACCAGGCCGAAGCCGAGTTCGAGAACGACGAGAACCTGACCACGCGCACAACGGCAGGGATCGCCTCGAACTGGCTCATCGCGAAGTTGAAGGAGGCCGACCGTGGCTGAACGCGACGAACTCTCGCAGGTCGTCCGCCAGGCGCTGTCGGAAGTCACGGGGATCTACGACACGTCAGAGGCAGAAGACCTTGGACTCGCCGACGCGGTCCTCGCCGCTGGGTACCGCCTGCCTCGGGTGGTCGAGACCGCCGACGAGCTCAACGAACTGCCGGGCGCGTCCATCGTGCGCGATCGTCTCAACGTCCCATGGCAGAAGCTCATCACTGGCGTATGGGTCTCGTGGCTGGTCGTCAGCGAGACTTCCGAAGGTCTTGTTGGTGGCAAGCGGGACCCGTTCACCATCCTCTGGGAAGGCGGCGAATGATGGCCACCTGCGCGACGTGCGGCCACGACTCGACCGCCCATGACTGCGGCGGCACCGAGTGCTGGGCCAACATCATCACCGGAACCCAAATGACCACCATCACCCCACTCAAATGCGACTGCCCCCGGTATGAGGAGACCCCCGATGACCGCTCTTGATCTTGACCGGCTCGAAGCCCTGGCCGACGCCGCAACACCCGGGAAGTGGATGGCGCGGGCCGATGAACTGACCTGGATGCTGGAACCAGATGACGAGTTCGGGTGCGGCTACTGCGAGGACGGCGCGCCGCTCATCATCGTCAAGGAGTTCGGGTCGGACAGCGGCCGTTCCTTCACCATGCACTACCACCAGGGCGCCACCCACCACGTGGAAGTGGACGGCAGCGACAACCCCATCACCGGGAACTACGACTACGAAGAAGGCGGCATCCTCGAAACAGCCGATGCCGTGTTCATCGCGGAGACCGGCCCTGACGTTGTGAAAGAACTCGTCCGACAGCTCCGGGAAGCACGGGCCGGGCAAGCCGACGCGTGGGTTGAGGGGTTCGACGCCGGCCACCGAGCCGCACGAAGCCTCACCCACCGCGACAACCCTTACAGGAGCGGTGATGAGTGAACCCGTGACTATCTGGGAACGCGCTGGGAGTATCTACGGGAACCGGGCAGGGGTCATCTACAGCCGCCAGGTCGTGGATCACCTTCGCCGGGCGAAGCACCTCACCAACGCCGAAATCGCTGCCGAGTACTGGGCGTCCCACGGGGCCGACACGGGTGGCGAAGGAGCACTCCACTGGACACCCCTCAGCAAACGCCTCACCCTCCGACGCTTCGCCGAACACGACCAAGCCGTGTAAAGCGGCTTTCAACGTCGGCCTGAAGTTCGAACAATCAGCCTGAAACTTTCACCATCTCGATGGGACCTCGCAGGGTCCCTTTTCTTATGCCCGGAAGGAGAACCACATGGGCACTAACCCTGAGTTCGACAAGGCCACCGCTGAGCACATCCTGCTCGGTGTGATGGGTGTCGAACGTGAGCACCTGAACTACTGCACGGACGACTTGGTCACCCTGGCGAGGGAGTTGAGCTACCGCCTCGACATCGAAGTCCACATGAGTGACGTCGACGAGCTGTGGCTTGCAATGAACGAACTCACCGAAGCAGAACGATCCACCAAAGACCACCGAGATGTCGACATTGACCACTGGCAAGACCGAGTTGAGTTCTGGGTTCACGAGATCCTCGCGCCGAGGTGGGACGGCTACACCACCTGCACCCACCAGCCACGGAGGCGAGCAGCATGACCCGGAAGTACGCGGGCTACGACCACACCATCAACCCGTCACCCATCAAAGGGATCGCGGTCGGGTACCAGGACCGCACCATCATCACCGCCGACAACACCGACGACGAGAAAACTGCTGCGGCCGCGATCTGCATCGCGCACGGCGCAGACGACATTCTCGAAATGCTCGGACTCGACAAGGACACCCCATGACCCTCACCATCTACAACGACCTCGAGCAAGGCTCGGATGAGTGGCTTCAGGCACGGTGCGGCATCCTCACCGCCTCAGTCATCGGCCAACTCATCACACCCGCAACGCTGAAGGTAGCCCGGAACGACACATCGAAAGCTCTGATTCGGAGGCTCGCAGCAGAACGCATCACCAGCCACCCGATATCCATCCGTCCGAATCAAGCCATGCAACGCGGCACACTCCTCGAACCGTTCGCCCGGGAAGCGTACGCCGAGCACATGGGCGTCACCGTCGAGGAAGTCGGGTTCATGCGTCTCGATGGCGGAACTGGCCCGCTTGGGTTCTCACCGGACGGTCTGGTAGGTGACGACGGCTCAATTGAAATCAAATGCCCGGGGCCCGAAACGCACATCGCAACAGTTCTCGCCGACGAAGTGCCCTCTGAGAACGTCGCCCAGGTACAAACGGGGCTCTTCGTGTCTGGACGGTCCTGGATTGACTTCGTTAGTTACTGCCCCGGCTCCCATACCTACATCAAGCGGGTCGAGCCGGACGAGCGCTGGCAGCAAGCAATCATGGCGGCTGTGTCCCACGCCGAAACCGAGATTCTAGAGACCGTCTACGTCTATGAGCGTCGCGTCGAGCAACTCGAACTGTCGCCTGCCGAGTGGTTCGACCCGTTCGAAGATCCCATCATCACCGTCTGAAAGGAACCACCAGGTGGACATCACTGAATCACTCGCCCCGAAAAGCGACCAACTCGACGCCGTCGAACTCGTCACACCACGCACCTTCACCATCGAGAAGGTCACCCCCAACAACGCCGAACAGCCCTGGAACTTTCACCTCGCCGGATTCCCCCGCCCGTGGCGGCCCGCCAAGAGCATGCTTCGCGTGATCGCCAAAGCATGGGGCACCGACGCCACCAAGTACGCAGGCCGCTCCGTGACACTGTTCTGCGACCCCACAGTCCAGTTCGGCGGCCAAGCAGTCGGAGGGGTGCGCATCAGCCACATGTCCCACATCGACGGGCCCCTGAAGATGCCCCTCCTGATCAAGCGCGGCAAGTCAGCGATCTACGTCGTCGAACCCCTCACCGCCGCACCCACACCCCGGAACTGGCGGGCCGAAGCCGACAAGATCGCAGGCAACGAACCCAAGCTCAAAGCCCTCTGGACCGAAGCACAGAAGAACGGTGCCAGCCCCGACGACCTGAACTACATCAAGGAGGCCGCAACCAATGGCTGAGATTACCTTCATTGGCCACATCGGCAAGGACTCAAAGATCCAGTTCGACCAGAATGGATCACCTCGCCTGTCGTTCAGCGTCTGCGACACGAAATCCAAGCGTCTGCAAGACGGAAGCTGGGAGAAGCTGAGGGAGCAGTGGTTCAACTGCACCCTCTGGGGCACTGATGCAGAGTACTTCGCGGACAGGCTACTCAGCGGCGACAAGGTCAAAGTTCACGGCGAGTTTTACACCCGCGACTATGACAGAGGCAATGGCCCCGAAAAGTCCATGGATGTGACTGTCACCGGCGTCTCGATCATCAAGAAGAACGAGAAGAACAAGCAGCGCCAACAGGGCGGCAACCAGCCTTTCGACGCTGTCCAGCACAACCGGCAGTCGACACCAACGCAACCCGTGTGGGAGCAGCCACCAACCGAACCCCAAGGCTGGGACGCCGCACCTCCCTTCTGAGCCAGTCACCTACTGACTGGCTTTTTTCATGCCCAAAAGCGGGTGCTGTACCCCAACCGGCACAGCACCCGCCCAAACTCACAGGACTCACACATGCCCAACCACGCCGAAACCACCATGACCGAACAGGGTGTCGCAGTCGTGCTCTATTCAAAGCCCCGCTGTGTCCAGTGCGACGCGACGAAGCGCGCCCTCAACAAGGCCGGGATTGTCTATACCACCGTCGACGTCAGCACCGACACCACCGCACTCGAGTTCGTCATCGCACTCGGCCACCAGCAAGCACCCGTCGTTTTCGTAGCCCTCCCTGATGGCGAATCCGTCCACTGGTCCGGCTACATCCCCGACCTCATCAAGCAGCACATCACCGAACGCGAGGACGCCGCATGAGCCTCTACTACGAAGACGACCACGTGCGCCTCTACCACGGGAAATGCGAAGACATCCTCCCAAAGCTCGAGACTGTCGCACATGTCATCACTGACCCGCCTTACAGCGAACACACTCACAGGAACATCAGGTCGGCAAAGATGCTCGCCAACGACCGTGGCGGAAAGTACGGAGCCGACACGAGGCGAAACGTTGACCTAGGGTTCGACCACCTCACACCGGAACTACGGATGTTCTGCGCAACCGAGTTCACCCGCCTCGCGTCGCGATGGGTACTCGTGTTCTCCGACGTCGAATCTGACCACCTGTGGCGAAACGACCTAGAGGCGAGCGGACTCGACTACGTCCGCACGGGAGCGTGGATCAAGATCGGTTCGACCCCACAGTTCTCAGGAGACCGGCCAGCAACAGGGTTCGAAGCAATCACCATCGCCCACCCAAAAGGGAAGAAGCGCTGGAACGGCGGCGGCAAACATGCCGTCTGGACACACCCAATTGTCCTGGACAGAGGCAAATCCGGGGCACGACTGCACACGACCCAGAAACCCCACGAACTCATGCAGGAGCTCGTCCATCTGTTCACGGACCATGGCGACGTCGTGCTGGACCCATTCGCCGGTTCCGGGACCACTCTCTACGCATCCAAGGCGCTAGGACGAAAGGCAATAGGCATAGAGCGAGAAGAGAAGTACTGCGAGGTAGCCGCCCGTCGCCTCTCGCAGGAAGTCCTCGACCTCGGAGGTATCGCATGACCGATCGTTGTTGCCACCTCTGCCGCTCCCACACCGGCATCTGCCTCACACGCTTCCAATGCGACCACCACAAAGAATACGAAGCCCAAGACGCCGCCAACCACCGCGCAACCCGCGACCACCCAGACCCCGTCGGCGACCTCGCAGCAGCCAACGTCGACCGCGAAAGGAGGAACCATGTACCAGCACCGCGCAAACAAACCCCCCGCAACACCCGCACATGACGGCATGGACCCACGCGCCCGACTCGCGCAGGCCGTCCAAACCATCCACCGACTCAAACGCGCACACGCCGTAGAAAACGCCCAACACGACGCCGAGGTAAGAGCACTGCGGCACCACCTCCGCCTCGCCCTAGAACGCGAAGCACTGGCCGAACAAGCCACACAAGAAGCCACAACACGGGCCACCGCACTCGCAGCACGCATCCAAGAACTCACCACCAAACCACTCATCCCCATCGACTTCACCGACTGCATCTACGGCGGCCCGCAAGGACTCGCTATCGCCACACGCGAAGCCTGGGAACACGAACAGCGACGGAAGGCGTCATGACCCTCACCTACGCCGAGCTGTGCGCCGGGTATGGGGGTCTGGGCCGGGCGATTGAGCAGTTCTTCGGGGCCGAGTTGGCTTGGTACTCGGAGTTCGATCCGGCTCCGTCGAAGATCATGGCCGCTCACTGGCCCGACGCCCCGAACCTCGGGGACATGACCCTGATCGACTGGGCCACCGTCCCCCGTGTGGACATCCTGTACGGCGGGACGCCCTGCCAGGACCTATCCCACGCCGGCCGCCGTCGTGGCATGACCGAAGGCACCCGCTCGAATCTGTGGGTCGCCATGCGCGAAGCAATAGCAACCATCCAACCCCAGCACGTCATCTGGGAAAACGTCAGAGGAGCGTACAGTGCCACAGCCGATAGCGGCCTGGAACACTGCCCGGGATGCATGGGAAGTGACGGGAGCGGAAGCGACACCGTCCCTCCTCTGCGGGCACTTGCCCGTGTACTCGGAGACCTTTCCGACCTCGGGTACGATGCGCGATGGGAAGGTCTACGCGCCTCAGACGTGGGCGCCCCACACCACCGCTTCCGCGTCTTCATCCACGCCACACGACGACTACCTGCCCACACCAGCAGCACGTGACTTCAAAGCCCCCGGCACTCCGGACGGCTACATGCGCCGTTCAGGCGATCGGGCGCAACCCCTCTCCGAAATCACCAATCTGCTCCCCACTCCGCGCACCAGCGACACCAACGGGCCAGGGATCCACGGAGACGGCGGGCTGGACCTCCGAACCGCGGTCACGCTCCTGCCGACGCCCCGCGCTACGCGAGGCGGGTCCTCGACGGAGACGATGTACCTTCTCGGCGCTGAGGTAGACCACAGTGATCGGGCGCAGGGGGAGGTTCTCCTCCCTACTCCGGTCGCGCAGCCGTCGGGGAACAGCCCCGAGGAGCATCTGCGGAAGAAGCCAGGGCGGGAGCGGGTGACGGATCTCGCGATCCTGGTGGAGAACGACATGCTCACCACGGGCGGTCGGCTCCTTCCGACCCCGAAGGCCTCCGACGGCGATTTCGTCACGCCGTCCACGAGTGGGCGCCCGGCGAGCAAAGCGACTCATCTCGGCACGCGAGTGATCAAGGGTATTGAGGCGCCTGGCTGGGGCCCGTATGAGCCTGCGATCCGTCGCTGGGAGAGCGTCATGTGCACACTATCGCCGCCGCCCACCGTCCCGAACAGTCGCGGGAAGGAACGCCTCAACCCCGCCTTCACCGAGTGGATGATGGGCCAGCCCGCCGGCTGGATCACCGAAGTGGACATCAGTGCCAACGAGCAGATCAAAGCCGCCGGCAACGGGGCCGTCACCCAACAAGCCCTCGAAGCCCTCCGACGCATGGCCGCGAGACGAGAACAGGAAGGAGGATGCAATGCCGAAGATGCGTGGCATCAAGCCTGATTTCTGGACTGATGGCGAGATCGTTGAGTTGAGCCCTCTCGCGCGTCTCCTGTTCATCGGGTTGTGGAATTACGCCTGCGATAACGGCCATGTGCAGGACCGTCCGAGACAGATCAAAATGCGCATCCTTCCTGCCGACAATACGGATGTTGACGCGCTGCTGGACGAACTCGCGGTACAGAAGTTGGTTACTCGTGATGGCGAGTGGGTGACCGTCAAGAACCTCGCCAAGCATCAGAAGCTTGATATGCGCTGGTTTGTCATTTGTGATGCGCCTGGATGCGAGCTTCCGGAGGAAGCGAAAGCGAAGCGTGAGAAGTGGAATCGGGGACGAAAACTGAGGCACTCCGAGGCCGAGGATCTTCACGATTCGGATGAGAACCTCGCTGATTCTCACGATGTCTCACGAGACCACGGCGAGACCACGGCGAGGTCTCGCGCTGAAGGTGAAGGTGAAGGTGAAGGTGAAGGTGAAGGTGAAGGTGAATACCTTTGGTCACCTTCCGTAGCACCGCGCCCCAACACCGAGACCACCAAACCGTCGCGGCAAGCCGCTCCGGGCAAGCCCAAAACATCAAGCGGACATCGACTCCCCGACGGTTGGATCCCCTCCCAAGCCGTCCGCGACAAAATGACCGCCGAATGCCCCCACGTAGACCAACGACGCGAATTCTCAGTCTTCCAGGACTACTGGCGATCCCAACCAGGAGCCAAAGGCCGCAAAACCGACTGGGACGCCACCTACCGCAACTGGATCCGCCGAGCAGCCGAAAAAGCCCCTGCCAGCCATCCAGCAGCCACCCGTGTAGCAACCGGCACCCAACGAGCCATCGACGGGCTCAACATCGCACGCATGTACGACGAACAGGACAACAACTATGAACAAGGGCGACACGGCCCGGCTGCTCTCGAAAGCAGCCCTCGTTGACAACCGCATCATCAGCCCAGAAATCGTCGAAGCCTGGCACGAAATCATCGGCCACCTCGACTACCACCTCGCCATGGAAGCCCTACGCATCCACCGCACCACCTCCGACGCCTACCTCCAACCAGCCCACATCATCGCCAACACCCGCAGGGCCCGCGAACACCTCGAACTAGCCGACCGGAAGCAACGCGCAATCGAACCGGCCAAACGACTCAACCCGGACGACTACCGCATCCCGGCGCGCATCAGGTCGTCACTGGCCAAACTCTGGGAACGCTCCGACGACACCAAGCCGAAACCAGTAGCGAAACACGAACAAGAACGCCGCCGACAGCTCGGCGCAATCCGCGAACGCATCCAGAACACGCCTGATTAACCCAGAACCGCCCCCACAACCGTCTCAAACCCACAAGCCGCACCCAGACAAGGGCGCGGCAATTTTCACGCCCACAGGAGGCAGCCAGTCATGAAGCACCCCGACACGGGAATCCTCACCGCAATCGCCGTAGGACTCGCCATCGGCATCCTCATCATCCTCGCCCGCATGTGGGGCGTCCGATGACCATCTTGCAAGCCATCTCAATCCTGTTCTCACTCACCGCCATCGCCCTCGTCGCATGGCAATGGCGGGTCACGAAGAAGACCGACCAAGCACTCAAAGACGCCCGCCGACGCCTCGACGAAGCGCAAGAGCGAAACCGGAGGACCACCCGATGAGAAAGATCGATCCAGAGATCGCGGGACTTGTCATTCTCGCCATTGCCCTTAACGCAGCTCTCGTGATCCTCACACTCTTGGAGCCCCGATGACCCGCGTCCTCATCTTCACCATCGAAGCCCCCTGCGACTGGATCAACAGCAACCACCGCCTCCACCCACTCGCCAAAGCCCGCCTCACCAAAACATGGCGCAACGCAGCCATGACCGAATGCCAACGAGTCGCACCCGGCCTCCAACTCCAAACCCCCGTCCACATCGAAGCCCGAATCCACAAAACCCGCTCAGGACGCTGGGACCCCAACAACCTCGCCCCAACCACCAAAGCCATCGTCGACGGCCTCGTAGACGCCGGACTCATCCCCGACGACTCCTGGCGCGAACTCGAAGGCCCAGACCACCGACGAGGACACCCCGGCCCCAACGCCATCACCCTCACCATCACCCACCACGGAGCCAACGAATGACATCGCTAGCCTCGAACATCCACCAGCTCATCCGGCCCCACGTCATCGAAGACGGCCTCGGCGGCTACACCCCCAACGAGCCACTCCTCGTCCAACTCCAAGACGCCCTCAAACCGAACAACGGAGGCGGGGCAACATCAGCAGGCGGAGCAAAACTCCCCGTCAACGCCACAGCCCTCGCACTCCAACAGGACATCGCCCGAGAAGCCACCCAAGCCAACGTCACCATGACCGGCTACCTGATCAACAACACCGACCAGATCCTCCACGCCTGGGACACGGCCGACCTCACCCTCGAATGGAGCACCTATCTCGCCACCCTCACCACCACATGGGTCAACAAGATCCAGAAACTCATCTCCCCCGCCAAGCCCTACCACCCATCACGCCCATGCCCAGCCTGCGGACAACGGTTCTACGGCGAAGAACGCAACCCATGCCTCTCCGTCCACTGGATCGGCACCGACGGCCAAGTCACCCACCCCGAAGACTGGACCATGGAATGCGAATCATGCGGAGCCGAATGGACAGGCGACAGCCTGGGGGCCATCGCAACAGCGATGAAGTCACGGGAAGGCCTCTGAACACGAAACGCCACGAGATCACTTTTAATCACACGAGATCTCTGGTACCGTAAATCACACGAGGGACACGTGTAAGCACTAGCCATTTGGCTGGTGCTTTTTTCATGCCCTCCTTCCGGATGGTGACGGGAGCCCGCCCAGCAATGGGCGGGCACACACCATCCAAGGACAGATCGCGGAGAACGGAACCACACGCCCCCACCGAGGTTCCCAGCCTGGTTCGACTCCAGGCTGTCCACTGGCAAGTCCTCCCAGGGAAGACGCGCCAACGTCGCGGTGGCCTAACCGGTAAAGGCGCTGCTATCTCTGACCCACTAGACCCACACGGGGATATGGCAGCTCTGGCAGAGACGCGGGATCATACCCCGCCCGCGACCCGCGTTGCCCCATCACGGGGAGATGCACTGCCTCAGCCCGTGGGCTGAGTGCACGGCCTTGTAGCTCAGTCGGTAGAGCACTCCGCCCATAACGGAGAGGTCTCTGGTTCGAGTCCAGACATTGCCACCACACAGAACCCCAGCGCCGTGGCTGGGTGAGACCACGGCAACGCCGGGTCCCCGGCCCACCCGGGAACGAGCCGGGGACCTGGCACCACCCACCCCCCTATCAGGCGGGGGGTGGCACGGCACACTAAGACGCGAGGTGGCGCAATGAGCTACTGCGACAGATGCCGGGTAGCCCGCGCACTCGCCACCCTCATCACCCCAACAGGCCCACTCCACTTCTGCCTCCACTGCATGCGAACCCACACCGACGGACTCACCATGCAAGACGGCTGGTACAAGAGCTACGACACCACAGCCATCAAGGAACTCCGCTGACATGGTCACCAGCCGCACCGGCACAGGCCAATGGAAACGCGTCGTACGAGAACGCAGACGCATCGACCAACAACGCGGCCTCACCCACTGCCCCCGCTGCCGGGTCCGCCTCAACTGGGACGAGGGCCGACTCCCCAACAGCGCCGAGACCGACCACATCATCCCCCATGCCCTGGGCGGACCAGACACCCTCTCCAACTCGCAGACGCTCTGCCGCCTCTGCAACCAGCAGCTCGGGAACAAACGCCGAAAAGGCCGCCCGAGGCCAGCCATCGCCAACCCAGTCACCACAGTTGACTGGTGACCCAGGGGGCACCCGGTCCCCCACCCCGTCCAAGTCGCTTTTCGCGCATAGCGATCCCTCCCCGTTTTCTTTTCCACATAGAGGGGAATGCGGCTTTTCCGCATTGCGGAATTAGTTGATTTTCCAGAAGAGGTGATTCGTTTGACGTCGAAGAAGACACTCCGAGTCGCTGGGCCTGAAGATGAGGCCGTTGAGGCTGCGAGAAGCGCTGAGCCGATGTCAGTTTTTGAAGCCTCAAAGCTATCACCACTCTATCTGCGAAGGGCCTTACGAGACAAGATCTCAATGGACATTGACAACGGCGTTCCGCCTCGGGACCTTGCAGCGCTGTCGAAGAGGTTGGTGGATCTCGCTAAGGAGATCGAGGCTCTTGAGGCGAAGGAAGCCCAGGAGGACGAGGAAGAGCATTCCCGGGCGCAGGCAGGAGTGAACGCTGGTGGCAACAAGTGGGAAGGAACGGCTGCTATCTGAGGTAGCCCGCCACTTGCTGATGCCGGAGGGCATCGTCACTCATCGGTGGCCGGAGATCGCGCCGGAGCTGGACCGGATGGGTATCGACATGGATACCTGGCAGGTCGGTTTGAGTAAGGCGATCACCGCTCAGCGTGACGATGGCCTGTATGCCTGTGGCATCGGTGGAGCGATCATCTCCATCCCCCGGCAGGTCGGCAAGACCTTCACCATCGGTGCCCTGATCTTCGCTCTCTGCCAGAGAGACCCCGGGACTCTTGTTCTCTGGACGGCTCACCGGACCAGGACTCACAACGAGACGTTCAAGGCCATGGAGTCCATGGCGAAGCGGAAGAGGATCGCCCCGTTCATCAAGGCGATCCGTAAGACTAACGGTGAGCAGGAGATCGAGTTCACCAACGGGTCGCGGATCCTGTTCGGTGCCCGTGAGGCGGGCTTCGGTCGCGGCTTCGCCGAGGTGGACATCATCGTCTTGGATGAGGCGCAGATCCTCACTGAGAAGGCGATGGAAGACATGGTGCCGGCGACGAACGCCGCCGCGAATGGTCTGGTTATCCTGATCGGGACTCCGCCGCGTCCGATCGATCCGGGCGAGGTGTTCAGTGGCCGACGTGCGGCCAAGCTGCATGACGACGATCCTGACACCCTTTACGTCGAGTTCTCCGCTGACCGGCACGCCAATCCGGGTGACGAATCCCAGTGGGCGAAAGCCAACCCGTCGTTCCCTCACCGTGTGAAGCGTGCCGCGATCCTGCGGATGCGGAAGCTCCTGGGGAACGTCGAATCGTTCCTTCGCGAGGGCCTTGGCATCTGGGATGAGCGGAAGACCGTCAAGACAGCCTTCTCCCCTGGTCTGTGGGGCAAACGCAAGGGCGTCAAGCCTGAGGGTGGCCGGAAGGTGTTCGGGGTGAAGTTCTCCCCGGACGGCGCGACGGTGGCCCTCTCTGGCGCTCTTCGTCCGGACGATCCGGACGCGCCGATCTTCGTTGAGGGCATCAAGTCGATGTCGGCGTCCCAGTCCACGGCCTGGCTGGTGGACTTCCTGGTCGAGCGGAAGGACGAGGCCGCGCAGATCGTCATTGACGGTCGCTCTGGTGTCGGGTTCCTCGTGAACGCGCTTCGCCAGGAGAAGGTGCCGGCCAAGGCCATCCTGACCCCGAACACCGAGGAAGCCATCGCCGCGCACAGCATGTTCGAACGGGCCGTGATCGAAGGCGGTCTCGAGCACTCGGGGGAATCCGAGCTGACCACCCAGGCTGAGGCGGCCATCAAGCGCAAGATCGGCAACGCTGGCGGCTTCGGCTGGGACTCCCCCGCTGACGGGACCAGCGTCGCCCTGCTAGACGCCGCAACCTTGGCGTACTGGGGCGCAAAGACAACGAAACGACGGCCAGGCCGAAAAGGAGGATTCCTATGACATGGGGCTACAAGGATCTCTCCAATCTGACAGTCGAAGGGCTCACCGACGATGAACTGAGGACCACCCGGAAGCTCTTCGCTACGTGGGCCGCTCGCCTGCCCAAGACGCTCCGCCGTTCCCAGTACGCCGATGCGGAGAACCCGTTCAAGGACCTCGGCATCGCCCTGCCTCCGCAGCTCCGCAACGCCAAGTTCTACCTCTCCTGGGCGGCGATGGCGGTTCGTCGACCGTCACTGCGAGTGCAGTTTGATGGCCTACATCTTCCTGGTTCGGATGACCCGTTCGAGCTTGGCGAGGTGTTCAAGGCCAACAACTTTGGGCTCGAGTTCCAGCAGGCCGTAACCGGGGCGAACAAGCACTCAGTGTCTTTCGTGACGGTCGCTAAGGGAGACAAAGGAGAGGCCCCGGCGCAGATCATCGGACACTCTGCCGAAACCTCTGCTGGCATCTGGAACCGCCGCAAGCGCCGCTTGGAAGCCCTACTGACTATCACGGACGTTGACCAACGCAGCAACCCAACCGAGTTCATCGTCTGGCTGGATGACTTCGTCATCACCTGCACCCTTGATGGTGCAAAGTGGACTGCCCAGAAGGACGAAAACCCCATTGGCCGCGTCCTCGGCGTGCCTGTACGGAACGACCCTCAGGGTAATGCGCCGTTTGGTCGCTCACGGCTTACGAATTCCGTAATGGCCTTGAACGACATGGCTGTCCGCGCGTTCGTTCGCATGGAAGGCAATGCCGAGTTCTATTCGACTCCGCAGCTCGCGATCTTGGGCATTGCGGAGGATGCCTTCAGCGGGTCTGTGGAAGAGGCCAAGTTCAAGCTTGCGATGTCTCGCCTCCTCGCGCTCACTAAGGACGAGGACGGCGACATTCCGCAGCTCAAGCAGTTGCAGCAGGCGACGATGACCCCTCACAGCGACATGCTTCGAACGGTAGCGATGGCGTTCAGTGGTGAGACTGGCTTGTCGCCATCTTCTCTCGGTGTGCTGCATGATCAGCCGTCCAGTGCCGAGGCGATCCGTGCTGCTGAGCATGAGCTTCTGATCGACATCATGTGGCAGAACCAATACGTTCTTGCCCCTGCCGTGGAAGAGATCGCCGGGTTGGCGTACATGGTCAAGGAGAACGAGACGAGCCTCCCGGACGAGTTCTGGAAGCTCTCGGCACGGTTCCGCAATCCGGAGTTCCGCTCTATGTCGGCTGAGGCTGACGCGCTCACGAAACTCGCCCCTGTACTTCCTCAGCTCATCCAGTACCCGACGCTCGCTGGCCGGGTCTTTACCGATGACGAGGTTGACAGCCTGCGGAACGAGGCGAAACAGGGCATGGTCGCGGACTTCATCAACCGCGTGGCCGGCCAGACCGCCGTGACTCCTGAGGTGGCCGCTGAGGTCGCCAAGGGTGCCGACAACCAGGCAACCGCGTAACCAGATCAGGGAGGTCTCCTGTGATTCCTCTCGCCATGGTCAACAGCTATTCCATGCTTCTTGGCGAGCTTTCGACCAGAGCGCTTGTCGATCTACAGCGCACTATCGGTCCGGTCCGGGATGCCTCGCCTGAGGTGAAGCGGCGGACCATGCGGGAGCTGTTGCCGGTGTTGGGTGACCAGTACGCGGGGATGACCTCGCTGATCTCGGCGCAGTTCTTCACGGAGCTGCAACAGGTCCTCGAGATCCGGAACCCTGTGGACGCTCAGAGCCTCGCTGGCCCTGGCGCTGACCGGTGGGACTCCCTGGCCGGTTGGGCGAGCCGCCCGGCAGCACTCGAGCAGGGCGGGAACGCGCTGATGTTCTCGCTCCTGTCCGGTGGGTTGACGCGGGTCCTGACCGAGATGGCCGCTGACACCATGATCGGCAACGCCGAGGCGCAGGGCGGCATGGGCTACCAGCGCGTCCCTAAGCCGGGCTGTTGCGCGTTCTGCGGGATGCTCGCCTCCCGTGGTGCCGCCTACACGTCCAAGGAGTCAGCCGGGACGGTGGTGGGCCGTGGGGTGCCCTTGGAGAAGACCAAGGGCCGTCGTGGCGGGCAGGGCAGGGGCATCAACCCCCGCGGATCCCGACGCTTGGGTGAGTCCTTCCACGACCACTGCCGGTGCGCCGTCGTCGCGGTCACCCCTCAGAACGCGGTGCAGATGCAATCCGACGCGGACCGCTACCTGGACACCTACCGCAAGGGCTACGAGCAGGCCCAGGACGGCAAGATCTGGGTCCCTGCCGAACGCACCAAGGACGGCTCACGCTCCGGCACCGGCCACTGGGAAACCCCCACGGGTGAGAAGTCCTCGGCCAAGGACCGGACCAGCCAGGTCCTTCAATACATGCGCGCCGAACTCGGCGTGAAGTGACTTCCACGGTTCTCCCGTGAAGCGGTACGCGCCCGTCTGCGCGGTGATCACCCTCTATGCCCGTACGGGGCCTAAACGGAAGAAAGTGAGGTGCCGCCTTGGGCGACACGACCAACACCGCACCAGCGGGAGAAACCACCGAGACCCAGATGCAGCCGGAAGGCAAGCAGTTTGAGCCGATCACCTCTCAGGAGGACCTTGACCGGGTCCTGGGGCAGCGCCTGGCTCGGGAAAAGGCGCGTTACGCGGACTACGACGCGCTGAAGGCTAAGGCCGAACAGCTCACGCAGCTCGAGAACGCGAACAAGACCGAACTGCAGAAGGCCACCGAGCGAGCCGAACAGCTCGCCAAAGAGAACGCCCGCCTTGAGGCAACCGCACTGCGCGCCTCTGTGGCAGCCGCTAAGGGCGTCCCGGAGAACCTTCTGAGCGGTGGGACCCGGGAAGAGATCGAAGCCGCCGCTGACGCGCTTCTGGCCTTCCGTGGGACCAAACAGACCGCACCCGTCGTCCCCGCCCAGGGGAAGACCCCATCCAAGATCACCGACGACCCGCGCAAGGAATGGCTGCGCGGCGTCCTCGGAACCAATTCCTAAGTAGAGAGGCAGCGAAATGGCTGTTTACACCTCTGACCTGTCCGGCATCCTCCCGGCGCAGATCCTCGACGGCATGGTGGAGAAGTCCAAGACCTCCGGCACCATCTCGGCACTGTCCACCCAGGAGCCGATGAAGTTCGGCGAAGTCACCGTCGTTTCCTTCGACCAGGACCCGGCTGCGGAGTTCGTGGAGGAAGGCGGCGCGAAGTCATCCGAGGACATCAAGCCGACCTCCGCCAAGGCGACCCCGCACAAGGCCGTCGTCACCTACCGCACCTCCGATGAGTTCCTGTGGGCCGACGAGGACTACCAGCTGGGCATCCTGGACAAGTTCGCGGAGAAGGGCTCTCGCGCCCTGTCCCGTGCCCTGGATCTCGGCGCGTACTTCCGCCTGAACCCCAAGACCGGAAACGCGATCACCTCCTGGACCAACTACCTGAACTCGACCACCAAGCGGGTCGAGATCGGCGCGGCGGGCCCCGAAGCTGAGCTGGAAGCCGCAACCGGCCTGGTGATCGCTGACGGCTTCGCCCCGACAGGCATCGCCCTCACTCGCGGCTACGCCCACTCCTTCACCACGGAACGCTACCCGGACGGCCGCAAGAAGTTCCCCGAGCTGGGCATGGGCCTGAACATCACCAACCTGGCCGGACTGCGCGCCTCCGTGTCCACGACCGTCCAGGGCAAGGCCCGCGACGCGGACACCACGGACAACAAGGTCCGCGCTATCGTGGGCGACTTCGATGAGGGCATCCGCTGGGGCATCCAGAAGGAAATCCCCTTCCAGGTCATCCCCTACGGCGACCCGGACAACACGGGCCGTGACCTCAAGGGCCACAACGAAGTCGCTCTCCGTATGGAGATCGTCTACGCCTGGTACGTCTACGCAGACCGTTTCGCGGTCATTGAGGACGTGACTCCGTGAGCGACCTGATCACGTTGGTTCACCGGACGCTGGGCGTTCGCGTGAACGTCAACGAAGAGCTGGTCTCCGGCCTCAGCTCCCAGTACGTCCCGGAAGCCGACTACGTCCCGCCTGCGACTTCGAAGCAGCCCACGCGTAAGACCGCCACCGTGCGGACGGCCAAGGCCAAGGAAGCCGCCAAGCCCGCCACCGAGGAATCCGAGGGACAGGGCGACGGCGGCGAGGGCGAGAAGTCCGAGGACGAGTAAGGAGGTCGGGCCATGGCTGAAGTGACACCGTTTCCGTTCGCCACGGTGGACGAGTTGAAGCAGCGGTGGCCCGACTTCCCGCTCGGTGCCGAGGAAGCGGCGACGGTGGCCCTTGAGGATGCGTCCCAGTTCATCTTGGACGTCTGCTCAGGGGCCGCCAACGCCAGCCCATCAACCCGCCGCCGGGTGGTGTGCGCCGTGGTTCGCCGCTCGATGGGCACCCCCGATGGCGGCGAAGGCATGGAATCCATGACCCAGGGAGCCGGGCCATTCCAGCAAACCTGGAAGGTCTCGAACCCCGACGGTAACTACTACCTGAACAAGCAGGAGAAGATCGCGCTCGGCTGCGGGAAGTCGAAGGCGTTCGGGGTGCAGATCGCATTCCGGCCGGACGGCATC
Source organism: Arthrobacter sp. RCC_34 (assembly GCF_041360795.1). NCBI lineage: Bacteria > Bacillati > Actinomycetota > Actinomycetes > Micrococcales > Micrococcaceae > Arthrobacter > Arthrobacter sp. RCC_34. The sequence goes on from NZ_JBFUPW010000004.1 coordinate 216,736, forward strand.
CACCTCCCCTGGTGCAGTCTGAACTTCGGTGCAACGTACTGCTCCTGCGGGACCGACATCGCCGGGGAACCGATCTACGAGGGCGGGACACCATGAAGTTCCCCACCCCCTACACGGTCGGTCACCAGGAACGCATCGCGTCCGGCACGGACCCCATGGGCGACCCGCTCCCTGAGCACTGGGAGCCCCGCCCAGACCAGAAGGTCATGGGCTGGGCACCTCCCGGGCCGGACACGGAGATTCGCCCCACAGGCTCCGGCGTTGACCGCGATCTGGACCTCTACAGCCCCACCGGGTTCACGAAGCCCCAGGACAAAGTCATCATCGACGGCGTCGAGTTCTTCGCTGTCGGCTGGCCCGAGGACTACAACCACGGGCCCTGGCGATGGGCTCCGGGGTACAGGATCAACCTCAAGCGAGTGGAGGGCTGATGGCCGCCAGAGTGAAGCTCAACAACAGGGGGTTCCGGGAACTCCGAAACGATCCCGCCGTGGTCGCATTCCTCGAGTACGAGGCTGAGCGAATCATCGACAACGCCGGCCCCGGGTTCGAAAGGGACACCCACACTGGCGGAAGCCGTGCCCGTGTGGCGATCTTCCCGAACAGCGCCGAAGGCTACCGGGCCGAGGCGAAGTACGGCGCGCTGTCGAAGGCGGTGGGCGGTGGCTAACCAAGCGGTCCTGTTCGGCAATGCCCTGGCAGCGGCCCGGCTATGGCTGGTCGGGAAGATCCCTGGGCTCACCATTGTCGGCACTGAGCCGAATCCTCGTCCGGACCAGTTCGTTCTCATCAGCGACGCTGGCGGCCGCCAATACTCGCCGATCCACGAGGCGGCATTCCTCATGGTCGATACGTGGGGGCCGACGAAGAACGTTGCCAAGGCCAAGGCGCAGCTCGTCCGGGCGCACCTGTCATCCCTGTACAACGACACCATCACCGTCCCGGCCAGTACCGATTCCCCAGCAATGGACGTCGTCATCTACCGGGCCACCCCCATGGGCGGGCTCGTGGATCTCCCCGACCCGGACGCCAAGATCCCGCGCTACCGGCAGAACTTCGAACTCCTCGTTCGCGGCACGCCGATCTAACCCAACCCAAACCTTGCAAGCCCTGCCACCCGGCGGGGCTTTTTTCATGCCCCCAGGAGGGACAACATGGCACTCACTGCCGCAAACGTGCGCGTCGCCGTCACCGGTTCGTGCAACATCGCCCCGCTCGGAACCACACTGCCTGTCGATGCGACCACGGCCCTTGCCGCCGCATTCAAGGATGTCGGGTACGTGTCGGAGGACGGCGTTACCCAGTCCATCAGCACCGACCAGTCCGACATCAAGGCATGGCAGAACGGTGATGTGGTCCGGAAGATCCAGACCAGCCACGAAGTCACGTATCAGTTCACCATGATCGAGACAAACGGCGAGACGGCACAGATTTACTACGCAGATCCGGATGCCACGGACACCGAGGTCAAGATCACCGCCGCTCAGACAAGCCACAACGTGTGGGCCATCGAGATCAAGGACGGCACTGAGGTCAGCCGCATCGTGCTCCCTGACGCACAGGTCACCGAGCGCGGGGACATGGTCTTCAAGACGGACGAAGCTGTCGGCTACGACATCACCCTGACCGCCTACCCGGACGCCACCGGAACGAAGGCCTACATCTACTCGGCCTGATCCAAGCCCCTGTGGGGCGCGTGTTGCGGGACCGCGCCCCACAGGTCACCACCAGTCCCGCACCATCCCGTTCTGTTCTCTGCCCGCAGGAGGCACACATGTCTGAAATCAAGATCACCGACGAAACCACAACGATCCCGGAAGGGGCGAAGAAGCCCCAGGACCGCAAGCCAAAGGTCGACAAGGATGGCTCCCGAACCATCACCATTCGTGGCCTGACGGTCACCGTGCCGCTCGAGGTCATGGATGACTTCGAGCTTCTCGATGATCTGAACTCCATGGACAACGACGAACCCCAGGCACTCCCCAGCATCCTCCGCCGTGTCCTCGGCAGGGAGCACTTCAAGGAGGCCATGAAGATCCTCCGCGACCCGGAGACGGGCCGTGTTTCGATCACAGACGGCGCGGAGTTCGTGGGCGAACTCTTCAAGGCCCTGGACCCAAACTCCTAACGCTCGCCGCTCTCAATCGAGAGTATGGCGGGCAGCTACGCGCCGACTTCCGGCGCTACTACCAACTCCGGCTCAACCACACCGGCCGCGTCAATGGGTACGGGCTTTGGGAGGTGGCCGAGTTCGCAGTTCACCTGCCCGAGGACTCTGCGACCAAACGGGCCATCGGCGATGGGTGGACAGGTCTTGAGCAGCTCACCGCGCTCATCGCGGACCGCCTCGCTGTCCTGGCCTGGCAGAAGACCTCAGACGGTCACAAGGGCAAACGCCCTCCCAAACCGATCCCACGTCCCGGATTCGAGGACAACACCAGGAAGACGTTCAAGGGCAGGCCGATGTCGTTGGAGGCTTTCAAGAAGTGGGACGCGAAACGGCGATCCCCAGCCCCCCCGCCCGGGAAGGTCGCGCACACCACGAAGGCCGGCGTGTTCAAGTTCGTCACCGTACGACAAGCCGCCTATTACAACCGAAACCGCTAGCCCCTGCACCTTCACGGTGTGGGGGCTAGCCGCATTCCAGGAGGCCCCATGGGATCTGAACTGGCGACCGCCTACGCGAACCTCGTTATCTCCACCGGGGGCCAGGGGCAGCGGGTCATCCGGGAACTCGGCGGCGCTGGTAGCGCCGCTGGCGCTGCGGCAGGCAAGGGGTTTGCCGGGAGCTTCCTGGCTGGCGGGGCCATCGCCGGTATCGCGGCATCCGTCACGTCCTCACTGACGGGGGCATTCGGCGGGTTCATCAAGGAGGCCGCTGAGGCGAGCGACGCGACCGACAAGTTCAAGGCCACCATGAACTTCGCCGGCCTCAAGACCGACGCAATCGACAAGGCAGCAGCGGCGGCCAAGAAGTACGCGGACGAAACCGTGTTCGACCTCCCCACAATCCAGAACACCATCGCCCAGCTCGCCTCTAACGGCATCAAGGACTACACCGGCCTGACCAAGGCCGCGGGCAACCTCAACGCCGTCGCAGGTGGAAATGCCGAGTCGTTCAAGTCCGTAGCGATGGTCATGACACAGACCGCTGGTTCCGGGAAGCTCACCACCGAGAACTGGAACCAGCTCACTGACGCAGTGGCCGGCGCGGCGGGTCCGCTGATGAAGTCCATGAAGGACGCCGGGGCCTACACCGGGAACTTCCGCGACGCCATGGAAAAGGGCGAGATCACCGCCGAAGAGTTCAACGCGGCGATCCTCAAGCTAGGAAACCAGCCCGTCGCCGTCGAGGCGGCCAAGTCCACCAAGACCTTCGAAGGTGCCATCGGCAACCTCCAAGCCACGATCAACTCGGGCCTCATGTCGGCATTGAACGCCATGAAGCCCGCTCTTACCGGGGCAATCAACGGGCTGACGTCCGGACTCGGCGGCGCATTCGATGCGGTCGGGAAGGCCGCGACCGGCCTGGGGCAGAAAGCTGCGCCAGCTCTGAACGAGATCAAGGGCGGAGTAACCGCCATGATCGCCGCCTACAAAGACGGCGGATCGGATGTCACCAGTTCCGGTTTCGCCGGGGTGCTTGAGCGCGTCGGCCTGATAGCCCGCGAAGGCGTGGGCTCGGTGAAGGCGTTCTTCGCCGCATTCGCAGCAGGCGGAGATGACGTCACCTCATCCGGGTTCGCCGGTTTCATGGAACAGCTCGGACTCAACATGCGAAAGGTGTTCGACGCCATCGGCCCGGCCATCGCACCGCTGATGCCGGTCATCGGGCAACTCGCCGCCCAGGCGTTGCAGCTCGTTTCGTCATTCAGCCCGCTCGGTCTGATCTTCCAGGCCCTCGGCCCTGTACTGCCGCAGATCGTAACCCTTCTGGGCCAGCTCGCAGGTTCGGCGCTGGGTGCCCTCGCAGCGGTCATGCCCTCGGTGACGGCGATGGCGGGACAGCTCGTCGCGATCCTGTCGGGCGCGTTCGTTCAGCTCATGCCGGTGGTATCCACAATCATCACCGCCCTCGGCCAGGCATTCACCACCCTGGCCCCTGTCATCGGCCAGGTCGTGGCTGCAGTCGCTCCGCTCGTGTCCTCCCTAGTGGGGATGCTGGTGCCGATCATCACCCAGCTCGTTTCCTCGGTCCTTCCCCCGGTGGTGTCGATCTTCAGCGCCATCGTCGGAGCCATCGGGCCAGTAGTGAACATCCTGCTCGCCGTCCTGGTGCCCGCGATCCAAGCGCTTATGCCGGTGGTTACGACAGTCTTCGGCGTGATCGCAAACGTCATCACTTCGGTCATGCAGATCATCCAGGGCGTGATCCAGGTCGTGACCGGCGTCATTTCCGGTAACTGGTCCCAGGTGTGGGAAGGCATCAAAAACGTCTTCGGCGGCATCTGGAACGCCATTGGCTCGATCATTACGGGTGCGATCAACATCGTTCGTTCCATCATCGGTGCTGGCCTGTCGTTCATCAGCTCACTCTGGAACTCCGCTTGGAACGGTATCAAGTCGTTCTTCTCTGGCCTGTGGTCGAGCCTGACGGGCGCAATCTCATCCGGAATCAACAATGTCGTCTCGTTCTTCCAAGGTCTTCCAGGGCGGATCCTTGGTGCTGTGGCAGGGCTCACGAACTCACTAGTTCAGGTCGGCCGCGACATGATCCAGGGCCTCATCAACGGCATCGGCGGAATGGTGCAAAACGCCGTCAACGCTGTAATGGATGTTGGCGGGAAGATGCTCTCCGGGGTCAAAGGTCTCCTTGGTATCCACTCGCCATCCCGTGAGTTCGCGAAGATCGGCACGTACATCATCCAGGGCCTGACCTCGGGCGTGAAGAAGACCGCGCCCCAGGCAACGGCAGCCATCAACGCCGTGGCTAAGAAGGTTACCGACTCCGCTACGAAACACTTTACGAAGGCAGACCAGCTCCGCAAGGCTGCCTCGTCTCTGATGAGCCGCGCCGCTCAGGTGTCGGGGGCGAAGGCCCCGACTCTGGGGAATGACGCGAAGGCCAACGCGAAGAAGATGACCGCCTACTACGCTGCGATCTCGAAGCGGAATAAGCGCGTCTCTGACCTGGTCGCTCAGGGCAGGCAGAAGCTTGCCGAGGCAACCCGGGAAACATCCCTGGGGCGGACGCTAGATGCTACGTCGCGGATGATCAGCGCCAGCAATAAGCAGATCTCCAAACTCACCACCCAGCGTGCCAGCATCGCATCCCGCCTGAAGACGGCGCAGAAGAGCCTTTCGGACGCGGTCAAGACACGGGACAAGGCGGCCAGTGACGCGGCCGAGAAGTTCCGGGACGAGTTCGACTTGGGCAATCTGGCTGGGCGAGATGCAAATGGCATTCTCCTTGCAGTGAAGAGAACGGTCTCGAACGTCGCGGCTTTCAAAGGCCAGCTCGACAAGCTCCGCTCATTGGGTCTGGACGCTAGCCTCATGGCGCAGATAGGTGACCTTGGCAGTGAGAAGGGCGGAGCATTTGCGAAGGCGCTGATCGCGGGCGGCAAGGGTGTTGTCTCACAGCTCAATGGGCAGTGGAAGCAGCTTGGATCCGTCTCACAGTCTGCAGGCATGTCCCTGGCGAATGGGATGTACGGGGCCGGGATCGCGGCTCAGCAAGGCCTTGTCAAGGGCCTGTCCGGGAATCTCAAGGCCATCGACGCGGCGGTCAAGAAGATCACGGACCGGATGACCTCGCAGGTGAAAAAGAACCTCGGGATCCACAGCCCATCCAGGGTCTTCCGGTATGAGGTTGGGCGGCAGGTTCCGGCTGGCCTCGCCTTGGGCGTCCGTGACGGCATGGGTCTTGTGACTGGCGCTGTCGATGCCCTGGTGCAGATCCCGAGGGCAATCGCCTCGCAACCCTACGTGCCGGCATCTTTCGTCCCTGCTGTGCCCGGCAGCTTCGCTGGGCAGGGCAGTGGGGGCTTCACCGTGAACGGTGACGTCTACGGAGCTACACCTGTGCAGATCGTTGATGAAGTCGAGCGTCGAAAGCGGCGGGCCAACGCGCTCGCCGGGATTGGGAGGGTCTAGTGGCAGGGATTGTTTATGGCATCCCCTATTCCCCGCCAGCTCCCCCAGTGAAAGCGTTCACGGGTGTCGCGCTGACATGGACGGGTTGGGACGGTTCCATGTGGGACCTGACCGACCCGTCCGCTGGGGTGTTCCTTCGGAATGAGAGCGTGGAGGGTCTAGGCGCTCCGGAATGGCAGATATGGACCAAGACATCACCCGCTGTGTCCGGCCAGCATTACCGTGGTTCAGTGGTGCAGGCGAGACGGGTGTTCTGGCCGCTGTTCATCTACCACGATGATTCGTCCATGGACTGGGTCAGGCGCGACCAGGCTCTGTGGCGGACCATGGACCCCGACAAGCCCGGGATCTGGAAAGCTACCCTGCCGGACGGTTCCTCTCGCGAGCTTTCGTGCAGGTTCGAATCCGTCCAGGACGACGGCTACAGCATCGACCCAGTACGTCAGGGGTGGGCCGTGTACGGGATCGCGCTCACTGCTGATAAGCCGTTCTGGCTTGGCAAGACGATCTCTCGGACATGGCAGAACCGTGTGCCGAAGGACTTCTTCAACGCACCTGGCAAGGCAACCCCATACAACATCAGCTCAGGGTCAACCATGGCTTCCGCTTCGATCCCGAACACCGGAGACGAACCGGCCTGGCCTGTCTGGGTGATCGCAGGCCCATCGACGGTCGCTTCCGTTGGAGTCGGGGATACGGCCGTCCCGGTCCCGTTCACAATCCCTGAGGGCAAAGCAATCCTCCTGGATACAGACCCAACCGAACAGATCGCTCTGTACGGCGACTGGGACGGTGAAACGCTCAGGAACCCTGTGGACCGAACCATCGATCTGGGGAGTGCGTCGTTTGCCCCCATCCCAGCGGGACAGTCAGTTCCGTTGAACATCAGCATGACCGGTGCCGGTTCCATCAGGGCCGAGATTCGCCCAAGGTATCGCAGGGCATGGTGAAGGAGGCCGAGTATGTCAGAAAGCCCCTTCCATATCGACATCGTCAGCAAGGACTTTCGGTGGGCTGGGGTTCTCGGCGACGCTCTCGAGCTTCGCGCGAGCCCCGCCCACTGCGCTCAACCGACGGCGAAAATTTTGGTCTCGAACCGGTCTAAGAAGCTCGGCCTCCTCATGGAAGAAGGGACCAGGTTGGAGATCACTCTCCACGGGAAGCACTTCATGGGTGGGCCACTGAGGGAGGCGACCGGGAAGGGACCGGCCAGTAACGGAACAATCGAGTTCACCTTGGTAGACGACTACAGGATGCTTTCAACGTTCACCGGGTGGCCGGTCCCAACAGCGAACCTTGACAACCAGACCAACGAGTACCACATCGTTACTGGACCTGCCGAGACCGTCCTGAAGACCATCGTCACGGCGAACGCTAACCGCCTCGGCCTACCAATCACGTGCTCGCCAAGCCTCGGACGTGGGACAACCATCACGGCGACGATGCGGTTTCACACCATCGAAGAGCGTCTCATCCCGGCCATCGACGCTGCAGGCCTAGGCGTCACGGTCAGGCGGGTCGGTCCGGGGTTCGTGGTGGACTGCTACCAACCAAGCACCTACCCACACACACTCACCGAAGCATCCGGAGTGCTCGCGTCATGGGAGTGGCAAAGGGCTGCGCCGGAAGCAACTGACGTGATTGTCGGAGGATCCGGCGAGGGAGTCGGAAGGGTCTTCAAGCACTTCTCGGCGACCGATGGGCGGCAGGCCTTGTGGAACGAACGCATTGAAGTGTTCCGTGATGCCAGCGACTCCGACGATGTCGAAGACGTATACAGCACCCGCGCAGTGGAGACCTTCACCGAAACAGCGCAGAAAACCGGGCTGAAACTAGGGCTCTCTGAAACAAAGAACTTCCGGTACGGGGACACGGTCAGAGTCGGAGACCGGGTAACCGCAGAGATCGGGCCAGGACTCGCCGTCACCGACATTCTCAGGCAAGCCGACATCAGCTTCACCCGCGAAGACGGCCTTGTTGCTGAGCCACAGGCCGGCGAGTTCATGTCCGCAGACACCGCCGTAGCAAAGGCCTTGAAAAAAGCCATCCGCGCAGGAAACAACCTAGAGAGGAGCCGATAAATGGCCCCCATCATCTCAGTTGGCTATGACGGAACAGTAGATGAGGTCCAATGGGCTTCTCTTGCTCCCCGTGTTGGCCGAGGCCGGTACGGTGTCGTTGGCCCGGGCGACTGGAAAGTAACCCCGCATCCATCGACAGCGCAAGCAGTAAATGTTGCTGGAGGAACTGGGTGGGGTCATGGCGTCCTCGACTCGGCCACGGAAATCCAAACAGTCCAGTGTGACTCGATCAGTTCAGGAACTCGTTGGGACATGGTCACCATGCGCCGTGATTGGACTCCCCCGAACGGGGCAACAGCAGCAGGCCGCGTCACTGGCAGTTCGACTAAGCAGATCCCACCCCGCAACGCCACTCCCGGCGTGAGTGATGACCAGCCTCTCGCCCTGGTCCAGTGGACTGCTGGGCAAACTCAACCCACGCAGATCATCGACCTTCGCACATGGGCTGGTCCTGGCGGGATCATCGCGAAGGACGAACTTGCCCTTACATTTCTTGACGACATCGCAACCAAGGTGAGCATCAGCAACACCACATGGCAGAGGGTGCTTGGGCAGAACGATGTTCCTGCATGGTCCCCAAGTGGCAAAGAGTTCCCGATTGCCATGACTGTTGTTAGTGCTGGTCGAACCTTCTGGACCGTAACAGGCTCGGTAACCGTCGCCTATGAAGGGCCCGCTGAGCGGGTCGACGTGGATGTCCAGATCATCCGCGGATACAGCAACGCGACTATCCCCTACGATCCAGCAACAGAACTTGGGGCGCTCCTACCCGAGGATGTCCGAAAGACCGGCGCGCGAGCGAGAATCCTTAACGTCCGTTTCACTGGTGCCGGATCAACAGTGGAGTGCGCTGCCATCGTCTCTGTGGGGTCCGGGGCACTATCACTCCGTGGCGAGAACGCGGGCACTGATATCCGCGTTGGACACGAAGCAACCCTGTCATTCAGCTACACGAGGTGACCGCATGAGCGAGCCCTTCGATGTCCCAAACGATCAGAGCAGGGGGTAGGCGCGTGTGGAACCAGAAGGCATCAGCGGCCTCGTCACAGCCCTCGTGGGAGCCCTCACCGCTGGCGGCGGGGCGGTGGCGTTCTTCGTCAACCGAGCCGACAAGAAGCGTGAAGCTGGGGAGGGACAAGTGATTGCCACACTGCGCGAGCGCGTCAGCGAACTCAAAGCCGAAGTCCAGAGCCTCCTACGCAAAATCCACAGGATGCGCCGCGCCGGGGACAAGTGGCGCGAGCAACTGATCGAAAACGATATCAAGCCTGATCCCGGAGAGTGGCCGGAGGACCCTGATGAGCAGTGAGTTTGAGTTCGAACAGGACCTTGCCCGGCAGGAAAAGGAGTTGCGCCGCAGGAACCGTGTGATGAGGTGGCGTAACACCGGCTTCGTACTCGCTGCCATGGTGTGCGCGATCCTCGCCACAGTCGCGGTCCAACTCGCCGACGAGAACAAAAGGCTGGCCGCCACATCGGAGCGTTACGCCGCAACCCAGGAGGCTTCGAAGAAGTCACTGGCGGAGGAGTTCGCCGCCGCCTGCCAGGGGGACGACTTCGCGAAGTCCCCAGCCGGAAGGAACGTCTGCGCCAAAGCTGCTGACGTGGCCGCCGACCCGGGGCCGCAGCCAACAGTACGCAACGGTATCGATGGCAGGGACGGCCGCGACGGGCAAGACGGCAAAAACGGTCCTCCGGGCCCGGACGGAAAACCAGGAACCACTGGCGCGGGAGGCCCCCCAGGCATTCCAGGAACAGCAGGTGCACAGGGGGCCAAGGGAGATGCGGGCGCGCAAGGCCCGCAGGGCCTCCCCGGGGAGAAGGGAGCCGACGGCAGCCAAGGCCCGAAGGGTGATACAGGCGCTCAGGGTCCGAAGGGCGACCTCGGGCCGCAAGGCCCAGCAGGTCAAGCGCCATCGTCGATCACGCTCACTCAGGACGGGACAACCTACACGTGCACTCCGCAACCGCCCGGGTCCACGACCTACACGTGCACAGCATCCACCCCGAGCCCGTCCCCGTGACGGGCTCAACTCATATCTGAGGAGCAGTCATGCCGAACATGGCCGTCGCCTACCAGCGCCCAAACAGATCCCTCACGACTCTGCGCGATGAGGTCTACGAGCGGTACGACTACACCCCGGCCCGAGCGAGCGAGTTCGTGACCGGGTACAAGTCGCCGACCAACTTCACGGGCCACAACGCCGACGCCAACGGGATCGTTCACGCCATCGACATCTTCACCGATGGCAACGGGAACCTCCCCGAAGCGCAGGGGCGCGAGCTTGCAGAGCAGCTACGTGCCATCGGGCGCGCCACCGGCCGGTTCTCCTACCTCATCCACGACATGTCTCCGGGCTCGCCAGACCCCCGAATCGCAGGGGCATTCTCCGACTGGGAATGGCAGCCCTACACGGGCGAGTCACCTCACTCCGATCACATCCACGTCTCCACCGTGGACCTCTACTGGGGCGACCCAGCCAACTTCCCCGCCGACGTCTACGACAGCACCGAACCGTGGGGCATCGCAGGAATCACCAACTCTGGCGGCGCAGTCCGCCCCATCATCCCCAAGGAGGATGACATGCCGTACCGCGACTGGCCCCAGGCCGACAAGGACGCGTTCCTGAAAGACATGTACGAAGCCGTCTGGTTCGGTCGCCCCGGCGCGAAGCTTGTACAGAACCGACGCCTTGGCCGAGGCGAGTGGCCCGAGACCATCATCGGATCCTCAGAGGGACGAATCCAGCGCGAGATCCTGCCGCCCGCACTGGCCGGAGTGAAAGCGACCATCGACCCCAAGGCACTCGCAGCTTCCATCCCCAAGGAGATCGCGGCACAGGTGGCCGCCGAGCTGGGAAAGAGGATCAACAATGGCTGACCACCGCGCAGCAACCCAGACCCGCTACCCGTGGCGGGCAGTCGCCCGAACTGCCCTCGCCGTCGGGCTCCCACTCATCGCAGGTGCACCGCTGATCTACCAGGCAGCCACCCTCCACGACCCGGCAGCAGCAACAGGCCTCGCCGCCGCCGTCCTCGGAATCGCCGGAGCAATCACCCGCGTCATGGCACTCCCACTCGTCAACGAGTTCCTCACCAAGATCGGCCTCGGAGCCGAACCCAAGGAGACCCCGCATGACTGACAACGTCTTCTCCGGGATCCTTGTCGCGGACCCCTACACCTTCAGCAGGGCGGCGAACAGCGCCGTCACCGTGTACGACTCGCTCGACGCGAACAACACGACTCCCCTGGCGCTACAGGACCTGAACGGGCTCGCTCTGCCTAACCCGCTGACGTCCTCTCCTGATGCGTTCCTCCCCGATTTCCGGACCACGAGTGCAAACATCAAGCTTGTCTCAGCGAACGGTCTCACGATCAGTGCCTCATCGATCCAGGCCATCATTGGTCAGGCAAACGATGCTGCGGATTCTGCCGCTGCTGCTCAGCAGGAAGCTATCGTTTCTGCCGCAACTGATCCGATCTCTGGGATGATTCGGTTCACGAAACGATCCGGCGATACCCTGGATGCCGGGATCGTGAAGGGCGCAAAGGGAGACCAGGGCGTTCCTGGCCTTCCTGGGGTGAACGCCGTTGCCAACGACACGGCCACCGCGGCGCAGGTGCGCAGCGCCGGGACTCAGACGGACGCGGCGCTGCGCGAGCGGTACGTGGGCCGCACCATCCACGTGGTGGTCATCGCCGGCCAGTCGAACGCGGTCGGCCGCGGCGTCGTCCTGAACGCCGCGCTGACGGACCCGCCGAACTCCAACATCTACCAGTTCGGGTCCAAGGTCCAGACGCTCCGAGTCGCATCCGAGCCGCTGGATCACCACGATCCATCGACAGGCTTCGGCCCGGGCCTGCAGATCGCACGGAACATGATCGCCGACATTCCGCAGGATGACTACATTGTCCTTGTCCCGACCGCGCACGGTGGAACCCCGCTCTCGTCCAACGCAGCACTCGCCTGGCGCTGGGGAGTCACAGGGAACCTAACATCCCTCGCGATTTCGCAGACAGACGCAGCAATCGCGGCAGCACAAAACCAGTGGCCCGGCGCGACCGTTAGAGTTGACGGAATCTTCTGGGTCCAAGGCGAGCAGGACGGGTTCAACAACGTCACCGCTGACGCCTACCAGACGGACCTCGAAGCCCTCATCAACGGGCTACGCGCCAAGTACGGTTCCACTGTCCCGTTCGTCATGGGTCAGATGCTTCGGGCCTACTTCACAACGGGCACGACGGCGCAGATCAACTGGGCACACACAAGGGTCGCAACAAAGCTCCCAAGGATCGGGTTCGCTCTCAGCCCGACCGAACAGAACGGCGACAACGTCCACTACTCTGCGGCTGGTCAGCGCAAGCTTGGAGCTGCAATGTACGCGGAGTGGGTCAGAGCGAAAGCCGGTAAGGCCCCAACCGTTGTCGTTGAACCGCCGCCTGGGACGGTCCTTGTGACCGATGACTTCGAACGCGCGGATGGCCCGGTTGGTTCCACTCCAGCGGGCCAGGCATGGCTTGGCCAGCCTCTCAACGCTGGGGTCCTCATCCAGGCGAAGGTCATATCCGGAAATATCGGACACGACTCTGCTTCTGGCGCTTGGTCCTACTGGACGGTTGATACAGGCTCGCCAAACTACACGGTGACGACTCGCGTTGGGAACCAGGCCAGTTCCCGAGTGTCGATCTTCCTGCTCAAGTACGTGGACCCGTCCAACTGGGTTGCCCTGTATTTGACGCAGGGGGCCACCAACAAGTACCGAATCACTGGGTTGGCCGGCGGGGTGACAACGTCCGTTGTGGACTCCACAGTCAACCAGGCCAGCGGCGACCTCCTCAAGGCCAAAGTGTCCGGGGACACCATTACAGTGTGGGCGGGAGCCGCAGGAGACGTTCTTGTTGGGACCTACACGATGGTTGGTGTTGTTCCCCAGGGAACTCGCGTTGGGTTCGGTTTCCATCCCACCTCAGCCAACACTTGGGCTGACATCACCGCCACCGCATGAAAAAGCGCCCCCACCCGTGAAGGGTGGGGGCGCTTTTCGTGTTTCATCGACGGCCGTCGCGGATCTGGTAGATCCTCGGCGGGGTGAGTCCGGTCAGCTTCGCAATCTGCGGAGCCGTAGCACCACCGGTCATGGCCTCACGGACAGCTACAGAGAACGCCTCTTCGGCCTTCTGTAGGTCCGCCCGTGCCGCCTCACGATCCGCGAACGTCGCCGCGACCTTGTCCAGGTTCATCGCGCCGACCTCGCAGCGTTCACGACCGCAACCGCCGATGCAACCAGCCACACGGCACCGATCACCGCGAACACCACGGGCAGCTTCGCCGCCCCGACACTCGCGCAGATCGCGATCACCACACCAGCAGCGGCCGAAGCCTGCACGGCCTTGCTCTTCAGAATGTTCATCTCATCCCCGTAGAATTGGTGACCCGGGAACCGGGCTACTTACCTTAGCCCGGTTCCCTTCGTTCTATCGCTTTCGGTGCTTCCCGTTTCCCTTGCGGGGCCAGTCGATCAGGAGTCTGATGATCTGGACGATGAGCGCTCCGGCTGCGATTGCTGCGGTCACTATCTCTATCGGTTCCTCCTTTCTTGTTCCGATGAAATAACTATAGCATCGCTATAGCCACCTGGCAAGTAGCCAAACGAAAACCGCCCCATCCTCAGACAAGGATGGGGCGGCAAACCAGGCTTCAGACACTACAGGCTAGCCGCAGCATCCTTGTAGGCCTTTACCTGAGAAGGAGTCAGCTTCCCGGACACGCGAACGAGTGATGTTCCAGTGGTGTAGTCGTACTCAGCAAGCATCCCGATCCCCTTGGTCACATCCTTGATGTACTTTGCACGGGCATCGCGGTCCTCCGCCGTTTCGAAAGTCTCGACGACCGCACCCCCATCAACGCCAGTCTCGCCAGCCTTACCACGGCTGTCCGTGATCCAAGCTGCAGACGAATACTGACCAGGGCGTCCAATCATGTTGTTCACATCATTCTCTTCGGTCAAGGTCGTGACCTTGGTGATCTGAGGAACCTTCATCTTGAGCGCAGTTGCGATCTCGGTTGCCGTCTTCAGGACAGGCTTCGGGGTAGTCGACAGAGTGGGCGTGGATGCCGACGAGGAAGACGCAGGTCCTGCAGCAACCGGGGCGCTCGTGGAGGCGTTACCACTTCCACCGGATGAGCAGGAAGCGACAAGTGCGGCAATAGCCAAAGCACCAACAGGCGCAAGGAACTTCTTCATGGAACCCCAATTCGGATGTGAGTGATGATGGAATCATAGCCACTGCTTGGTGCGCTAACTGCACCACAGGGTGAAGGGCAAGCTTAGGCAACCTCCGCCATAGGTGCCAGGCTGCTCACATGCTGTTCCTGAAGAGAAAAGGCAGGCCTGTCAGGCACACCAGGAGTCTTTGCCCCACCGCCAAACCCATTCACAGCCCCACCGACCACACCGGCAAGGACAACAACCACGGAGATGACGATCGCAACGATCTTGTGGCGCGCATAACCTTCTAGCTTCATGCCCTGCTTGTCGGTTTGCTCGTTCGCCAGGACAAGGAAAAGGTCAATCAGGGTCCATACCCCGAACCCGCCCAGGGTTACGAGCTTGATGAAGCCAGTTCCTATCTTGCCGAGATAGAACCTGTCAGCTCCGAAGCTGCCCAGCATCAGGGACAGCACCCACGTAATCAGGAAGGACTTTCGCCCGACCGCGTTGGCCTGGTTTGCCGCCGCACCGTGAGCACGCGGCGGCTGGGTATGTGGTTGTTGCATCATGGTCCTTCAGATTGCGAGTGATGTCAGCTGGTGTTCCCATACCAGCCGTCATAGAGCCCTACCTTACGGCCCCGGAGGCTCTATTGACGACAGGCCGTGGTGGGGGTGTCGACACAATTCCGCGCACTAACTTTCGAGGGCCTGCTGTGCGATCTCCGCTGCCCGGAAGTGCGCGTCTGGGATGAGGTGGCTGTACCGGTCGATGGTGGTTTGGATGGACTCGTGACCCAGGCGGCGCGACAGTTCGTAAATGTTCATCCCGCCCGCCAGCATCAATGACGCGTGCGTGTGCCGCATGTCGTGGATGCGTGGCCGTTCAGCCTTCGGATAGTGGAGCGAGTCGAGCGCCTCATCCCAGAACTGCCAGAACGTCGAGTGCCGGATCGGCCCATCGTAAGACGTCCTGAACACGTGCGCCCCTGGAGGTGTCGATTCGATGAGAGCCCGAACGTCTTTGACGAATGATGGCGGCAGACTCACAGATCGGCGCGACTTCCTGGTCTTTGGCGGGCCGAGATAGAACCGGTCGTTCGCGTCACGCTTCCAAGCCCGCTCGATCCTGACCGTTGGGGTCGGGGCATCGAGGTCAAAGTCGTCCGGGAACAGCGCCGTCACCTCACCGAACCGCGCCCCAGTAGCGCGAAGGCACGCAACGAACACCCGATAGCGTTCACGATGCGCCATGACAACGGACAGAGACTCGGCCGCCGTCATCACCCGCATCTTCTCAGCCGTCGACTGATCCTTCGGCAGCTTAATCCCCTTGCACGGATTGTCTGCGCGGAGTCTTAGCCGAACGGCTGTCTCCATCGACGCTGACAGAAGGCCGTGGTGGTTCGCGATGGTCTTGGCTGACAGGGGCTTCCCTTTGTAGGTCGCTGACTGCATGAACTTGACCCAAAGGACGACGTCCTCGTGGTCGGCGGATGCCACGGGGATCTTGCCTATCCGGCCGCCGAAGTACCTGTCGATGGCGCGTCCATACCTCTTGAGTTGGTCGGGGCCGGCACTGGTCAGCAGCTCCACATGGCGGCGTAGGTTCTCCTGCACTGTGGGTCCTGCCGTGCTGGTCTTGGCGAGCATTGATTTGGCGGCCTGGAAGGACTGGCCGTTCGCGTCGAGGAGGCGGACGTTCAGTTCCGCTCGGGCCTTGTCGTCCTTGATGCTGAGCGTCGATTCGGTCCGCTCTCCGGGCTCCCGCCAGGTGACAACGTAGGTGATGCCGCCGTCCTTGCGTCGGCGTTCTCTGATCCATGCCATCGTCTTAGTCCTTAGTTGGTGGTTAGTTAGTCATTGTTTCACGACGCGTCAGCCACAACAAGGAAAAAGTCAGCACAACAGAAAAACGGCCCCGGAAACCTTGAGTTTCCGGGGCCGTCTTGGCGGAGAATGGGGGATTTGAACCCCCGAGGGCGTTAACCCAACACGCGTTCCAGGCGTGCGCCATAGGCCGCTAGGCGAATTCTCCATTGCCCTAAGGGCAGGTATCAGCTTAGCGGACCTCTGGCGGGAGCGCCAAATCAAGGGCCGCCCGCCGCCTCGCGCCAGCTCGATTTCCCCGTCCGGCTCCCTGCCGCTAAGCTGGTGTGCGACTCCTCGCGTGGCGTCATCCTGCCGAACTCCCCCAGGACCGGAAGGTAGCAAGGGTAAGTGGGCTCTGGCGGGTGCGCGAGGAGTCTTCTACGTTAACGGCCCGGCCCGTCCGGAGCTGCGGAACGACGGCTTCTCCTGTCAGCCTCGATTGATAGGGTTTCCCTGTGACCCAAGCCAGCGCTCTCTACCGCAGATACCGCCCCGACACCTTCGCGGACGTGATCGGTCAGGAGCATGTCACGGTCCCCCTGATGACGGCTCTGAAGAAGAACCGTGTCAATCACGCCTACCTGTTCTCCGGCCCCCGCGGCTGCGGCAAGACCACCTCGGCCCGCATCCTGGCGCGTTGCCTGAACTGCGAGCAGGGCCCCACCGACACCCCGTGCGGCGTCTGCCCCAGCTGTGTGGAACTCGCCCGTGGCGGAGCCGGTTCGCTGGACGTCATCGAGATCGACGCGGCCAGCCACGGTGGCGTCGACGACGCACGTGATCTGCGCGAACGCGCCACCTTCGCCCCGGCCCGCGACCGCTACAAGATCTTCATCATCGATGAGGCCCACATGGTCACGTCGGCAGGCTTCAACGCCCTGCTGAAGATCGTGGAGGAGCCGCCGGAGCACATCAAGTTCATCTTCGCCACCACGGAGCCGGACAAGGTGATCGGCACCATCCGCTCGCGGACCCACCACTATCCCTTCCGCCTGGTCCCTCCGGAGCCGCTGCTGGCGTACCTGGAGCAGCTCTGCGAGCAGGAGAACGTCCCGGTGGCCCCGGGCGTGCTCTCGCTCGTGATCCGCGCGGGCGGCGGGTCCGTGCGTGACTCTCTTTCCGTGCTGGACCAGCTCATGGCCGGTGCCGGCCCGCAGGGTCTCGACTACGAGCTGGCCGTCTCCCTCCTGGGCTACACCCACGCCTCGCTCCTGGATGACGTGGTGGACGCTGTCGCCGCCCATGACTCCGCCACGGTGTTCCGCGCCGTGGACCGGGTTCTCCAGACCGGCCACGATCCGCGCCGTTTCGTCGAGGATCTCCTGGAGCGGTTCCGGGATCTGATCATCGTGCAGGCCATGCCGGACAGCGCCGCCACCATCCTGCGCGGGATGCCCCAGGACCAGATCGCCCGGATGCGCCAGCAAGCCCTCACGCTCGGTCCCGCCGAGCTGTCGCGGTCGGCGGACGTCACGAACGCCGCGCTCTCCGAGATGACCGGCGCCACCTCGCCGCGCCTGCACCTCGAACTGCTCTGCGCCCGCCTGATGCTCCCGGCGTCGGACAGCACCGAGCGCGGCGCTGCCGCCCGACTGGATGCCCTGGAACGCCGCCTCGCCCTGGGCGGGGCTCCGGCCCAAGCGCAAGCCCCCGCCCAGGCACCGACTCCGGCCGCGCAGCCTGCCGCGCCCGCCCCGGTGAATGTGCCTGCGGCTGCCCGGAACGACGACGCCGGGGCCTCCTCCCCGCGGACCGTCACCGCCCCTGCCACCGCCCCTGTGGTCGAGCCGGCGCGTGGCGCGGAGACCACGAATGCCCCGGACCTCCCGGTGCGGGAGGCGTCCACACCGCCGGCCCGCGAACGGCCCGCCGAGGCCGTGCCCGAGCCCGCCCCGGCTGCGCCACCCATCACGGAACCGGCGCCCCGCCCGCGCGAGGCGGCCGCGCCGTCGTCGGCCGGGATGCCTGCCGCGTCCGCTCAGACACCTCCCCCGGCCACTCAGCAGCAGCCCGCGGCCCAGAGTGCGGGCGACGTCGAGGCACTGCGCCGGGCGTGGCCGCAGATCCTGGACCGGCTGGGCAAGATCAAGCGCAGCACCTGGGCGCTCGTGGCCCCCAACGCCACCGTGGCGCGCCTGGACGGGGACGCCGTGATCCTGTCGTTCTCCACGAACGGGCTCGCCGGGGCCTTCGGCCGCGGCGACCACAAGACGCACCTTCAGACAGCGGTGAAGGACGTCCTGGGCCTCGACTGCCGTGTCGAAGCAGTCGCCGGAGACGCGGCGGCGCCCCCGCCGTCGTTCCAGACGGCCCCGCCGAGTGCCCCGGAAGAACCGGCGGCGCCATCACCCGCAGCCGCCCCCGCCTCCGCGGAGGAACCTCCGGGCTGGGGCGACAGCCCAAAAGCACCGGCTAGCCAGGAGAGCATCCCCCCGGCTAGCGGCCCCGGCAGGACAGCGCCTCAGCGGGAGGTTCCCTCGGGGGATTTCCACCCGCTGGATCAGCCTCGCGACGAGGACGAGCCGCCGCTGGATGATGAACCGCCGTACGACGACGGCCCCTCCGATCGGGGGTGGCCATCGGCTCCCGGCGCACCGTCGGTTCCGGCAGCGTCGGCACGCCAGGCGGCGCGCTCCACGACCCGGCCCACGGCCTCGTCCGCGCCTGCGGCGGTCGAACCCGAGCCGGTGGAACCCGCGACAGACCCGGCAGGATCGGCCGGCTCATCCGCCGCACTCCAGGACGACCCCTGGTCTCGGGCCCGTGAGGTCTCCCCCGGCCGCTGGACAGTCGGGACCGAGAGCAATGTGAGCACCGGGAACGGCGGTTCCGCCGCATCCACGGCCATCCCCGGGCAAGGCTTCCAGGACCCCGAGTTCGAGGACGAGGATCTTGCCGACGAGGACCTGTCCGGATCCGGCCCGATGCCGGCAGCCGCTGCGGCTCCTGCCGGTGACCCCTGGGGACTGCCCGCCGAACCGGCGAACACCCCTGAGAGGACGGACGCTCCAAGGCCAGCCGTCGCACCGGCGCCGCGGCCTATGCCGGGGTCCATGGAAGTACCCGCGCCCGGAGCCTCCGGCCCCGGACCTGACCACGATTCGCGCGACGGCAGCCAGAGTCTCTACCAGCGGCTCTCCAACAGCCCCCAGGCGCAGCGGGCCCGTGAGGAAGCCCGCCGGGCCGCCCCCACGCAGGTCCAGAACGCGGACGGCAGCGTGGCGGGCTACGCCGTGGACGAGATCAGCGCCGATGATGAGACCATCGAAGAATCAAGCACGTTCGGTCGGGCGGCCGTGGAACGTCTGCTGGACGGGACCCTCATCGAGGAGACCACCCTGGACGGCACCCCCATCATCCGCCGCTGACCGTGGTTTCCGAGCTGTCGCCCACATCGGCCGCAGCAAGCACAGGCCGTCATGACAACCGGCCCGCACCAAGAACCGACCCGTAGCAAGAGCTGAACCGCAGGAAAAGAGGACGCCGTGTACGAGGGCGCTGTTCAAGAGCTGATCGACGAGCTCGGACGCCTGCCGGGGATCGGCCCCAAGTCCGCGCAGCGGCTTGCCTTCCACATCCTCGAGGCGGACGCGGAGGACATGCGCAAGCTGTCCGAGGCGATCACCGCGGTGAAGACGAGGGTGAAGTTCTGCACGATCTGCGGCAACGTCTCCGAGCAGGACACGTGCAGCATCTGCCGCGACCCCCGCCGGGACGCCAGCATCATCTGCGTCGTGGAGGAGTCCAAGGACGTCATGGCCGTGGAGCGGACCCGGAGTTTCCGGGGCCGGTACCACGTGCTCGGCGGCGCGATCAGCCCGATCGACGGCATCGGGCCGGAGAAGCTGCGCGTGCGGGAACTGCTCACCCGGCTCTCCGATGACACGGTCCAGGAGATCATCATCGCCACCGACCCCAATGTGGAAGGCGAAGCCACGGCGACGTACCTCATCCGCACCCTGAAGCCCATCGGGGTCAACGTCAGCCGCCTGGCTTCCGGCCTGCCGGTCGGCGGCGATCTGGAATACGCGGACGAGGCCACCCTCGGCCGGGCCTTCGCCGGACGCCTCGCGGTCTGAGTCCACCGCACGGGGCCCCTGCACTGAACCCGCCACCGCCCCCGGCCGAGCCTCGCGACGCATCGCCGGCCGACGTCCGTACTAGATTGGCCTCATGGTCATCTCCGGGTCCCGCCTGGGCGTTCAGCCCACACCACCGATCGCCCCCATCACCACGGACCGGCTGGTGCTCCGCCCCACCGAGTCATCCGACGCCCCGGCCCTGGAGAGGATCCGCGGCAGCGAGGAGACCACGCGGTACCTCTCCCATGAGGCGCTGGACCCCACGCAGGTGCGCGAGCGGATCGCCTCCGATCAGGCACGAGCAGCCGCCTCCACCCCGACGGTCTTCCGGCACGCGTGGGCCATCCAGCTGCGCGGCTCCGGCCAGGTGATTGGCGAAGCGAGCACCTGGACCACCCGGAATCCGCCGGAACCCGAACACCTCGAACCCGGCCAGGCGGCTCTCGGCTACGTGCTGGATCCGGCCTTCCACCGTCGGGGTTACGGCCGCGAAGCCGCGCTGGCGCTCGTCGACTGGCTCTTCACCCAGCGGGACATCAGGACCGCGTTCGCCGGGGTCTTCGAACCCAACCTCGCGTCCCAGTCGCTCCTGAAGAGCCTCGGCTTCACCCCCGACCGCTGGTTCACCGCGGAGCAGGACCAGAGCGGGAAGGGACTGCCGTCCATCCGCTTCCGCCTCGACCGCCCGGAGCCGGTCTGATCCCGGTCCAGCATGTGAGTCACATTTTCCGCACTGCGAGACGACGGCGATAAAATGGCTGCACGCGGCCTGTGCCTTGCTCCGGCCGCACGTCACGGACGCAGAGGTCCGCCACCCCCAGAACCTGGCGCCGCCCGGCGCCCGACCAGTAAGGGTCCATGCATGAGTCTGCCCACCAGTGAGCTGCCCGCAGCGGAACTGACCACCGAGCCCGGGGCCGTCACGCCCGCCACCGGAACCACCAAGCAGCTCATCGTCCAGAAGTTCGGTGGTTCCTCCGTCGCTGACGCCGACGGCATCAAGCGCGTGGCCGCCCGTGTGGCGGCCGCCCGGAACGCGGGCAACGACGTCGTCGTGGTGGTCTCCGCGATGGGCGACACCACCGATGAGCTGCTGGACCTCGCCGCGCAGGTCACGGACGGCGCCCCGGCCCGTGAGATGGACATGCTCCTCTCGGCCGGCGAGCGCATCTCCATGGCCCTGCTCTCCATGGCCATCAACAAGCAGGGCGCGGTGGCGCAGTCCTTCACGGGCTCGCAGGCGGGCATGCTCACGGACGCCATCCACGGCAAGGCCCGCATCATCGACGTCGACCCGCACCGGGTCCGCACCGCCCTGGACAAGGGCCACATCGCGATCGTCGCCGGGTTCCAGGGCATGAGCCAGGACACGAAGGAGGTCACGACGCTCGGCCGCGGCGGCTCGGACACCACGGCTGTCGCACTCGCCGCTGCGCTCGACGCCGACGTCTGCGAGATCTACACGGACGTGGACGGCGTCTTCACGGCCGACCCGCGCGTGGTCGGCTCCGCCCAGAAGATCGCCACGATCTCGAGCGAGGAGATGCTGGAGCTCGCCGCATCCGGCGCGAAGATCCTGCACCTGCGCTGCGTCGAGTACGCCCGGCGCTTCGGCGTGCCGCTGCACGTCCGCTCATCCTTCAGCCAGCACGAGGGCACCTGGGTCCTGCCCAGCCCCGATGACAAGATCACCATCAAAGAGGGAGTTGCCTTGGAGCAGCCAATCATCTCCGGCGTCGCACACGACCGTTCCGAAGCCAAGGTCACCGTGGTGGGCGTGCCGGACATCCCCGGCAAGGCCGCCGCGATCTTCCAGGTCATCGCCAAGGCGCACTCGAACATCGACATGATCGTGCAGAACGTGTCCACCAAGGGCACCGGCCACACGGACATCTCCTTCACCCTGCCGATCGTCGAGGGCGCCGACGCGCTCGAGGCACTCCGCGCGGCCCAGCCGGAGATCGGTTTCGAGAGCATCGACTACAACGCGGAGATCGGCAAGCTGTCGCTCATCGGCGCCGGCATGCGCTCCCACCCGGGCGTCTCGGCCACGTTCTTCAAGGCCCTCTCCGACGCCGGGATCAACATCGACATGATCTCCACCTCGGAGATCCGCATCTCCGTGGTCACCCGCGCTGACCTGCTGGATGACGCTGTGCGCGCGATCCACAAGGCGTTCGAACTGGACGGCGACGCCACCGCCACCGTGTACGGCGGCACCGGCCGCTGACGGCGGAGGCACCGGCTTCACCACGCAGACGACGACGGCGGGGAACCGCCGTCGTCGTCTGCGTTAAGTGCCTGCCGCCTCGCCTCAGCGGTGGGGCTCCTGCGGGCCGGGCTTGCGCGTCGCGTAATGATGGCCCTGCGAATCCGTCTCGATCTCGAAATGGCTGAGATCCTCTTCCGAAGCCTTCTCGAAATCGTCATGCCGGTGGACCACCGGCGCTGCCGCATCCCCTCGGGCCGCCGGGCCGAACAGCTTCGCGGCGTTCTCCGTCAGGTGCATGAACTTCTCGGTCATCGTGGTCATGCCGGCCACCTCCCTGCTCGCGCCGGGCGGCCTCTCCACCTGGAGCGCTTAGGACGATTTTAAGTCCGCGACGCGGGAAAAGAGCCGGTGATCGGGAAATCCCCGGGCCGCGGATGCTCAGCGGAGGGAGTGGTCGTCCGGGTTCCTGGAGACCACGTAGGTGCTGCCGTCCGGCCGGGTCATCGTCTCCCACTGGAGGGTCTCGGCCTGACGCTGGGCCAGGAGGACCTTGTTCTCCTCGGTCATCTCGTGGTCCAGCGCGCTGCGGTTCGCCGGCCCGAAGACCGCCCGGAATTTTCCGGTGGCCCGCATGAAGCGCTGGGTGAAGGTCTGGTCGCTCATCTCTCTCCCTCGGTTCAGGGCATCCTCGACTCCTTCAGCATAGCAAATTATTTAGTACACTAACTAATCTCGCTCCTTGGCCCTCTCGACAGGGTCTTGACAACCCGGACGATAGGATGAACCCGTGGATTCGAATGCAGATACAGACCTCTCACTCGAGAACCAGCTGTGTTTCGCACTCACGGTCGCTTCT
Organism: Arthrobacter sp. RCC_34; assembly: GCF_041360795.1. NCBI lineage: Bacteria > Bacillati > Actinomycetota > Actinomycetes > Micrococcales > Micrococcaceae > Arthrobacter > Arthrobacter sp. RCC_34. The sequence continues at coordinate 240,147 of NZ_JBFUPW010000004.1, forward strand.
CGGACCGTCGTCCAGGCCTACCGACCGGTGCTGGAACCCCTCGGCCTGACCCACCCGCAGTACCTCGTGATGCTGGCCCTCTGGGACCACAATCCGCTGAGTGTCAAAGAGGTCAGCGCCCAGCTCCTGCACGAGCCGGCCACCATCTCGCCCTTGCTGCGGCGGCTGGAGGACATGGGCTACGTCCGGCGCACGCCGAACGCCCAGGACGCCCGCGCGCTCGACGTCGAACTGACCGCGGAAGGCCTGGCCCTCAAGGAGAAGGCCCGCGCCGTGCCGCCCGCCATGATGCGCCGGCTCAAGCTCACCCGTGAGGAGGTCATGGTCCTGAACAAGGCCATGCACAACCTCATCGAAGCGGCCACCGCGGAGGACTGACCCGCCGGGCTCGGCGTGCCTACACTGGGATCATCGGTCCGGAGCAAGGAGACGCCATGGCCCAGCACCTCTCATCCAGGAATCCTTCAGGCCTGCGAACCGCGCTGCTGGGCCTGTCCGCCGTCGCCGCCGCTCTCGCCCTGGCGGCCTGCACGCCGTCCGGCAGCCCGTCCCCGGACCCGACGACGCCGGGCGCCACCGGCTCCACGAGCGCCTCCTCGAGTCCGTCCCAGAGTCAGCTGCCCACGACTCCCCCGGCCACGAACGACCGTCCGGCCCCCGACGCCTCCGTCACGGCCGACCTGACCATCTCCGTCGTCGCGAAGCCCGGCGCGAAACCGACGGAGACACGGCTGCTGTGCTCGGGCAAGACGGCGAAGCCCGATTCCACGGTCCCGATCGCCGACGAAGCGTGCGCCCTCGTCGAAGCCCACCCGGCGTATCTGTTCCCCTCAGCGAAGAACACGGCCCAGGCGTGCACCGAGCAGTACGGAGGCCCCGCCACCGCCACCGTCAAGGGCACCGTCCGTGGCAAGACGGTGGACCTCTCCTTGAGCAGGTCGGACGGCTGCAAGATCAGCCAGTGGACCGCCCTCGGACCGCTGCTCGGCGAAGCAGGGGCGAACGTCTGAGACGTTCGGGGGGCGGCGCCGCCTGCACCCCGCGCGGCGACGCGGGATAATGGAGGCGTGTCCACCGCAGCCCCCGCCACCATCCGCGTCCTGACCGAGGACGAGTGGCTCCCCCGCGCCGAGGCTCATGCCGCCCGCGTTGACCGGTACGCGGTTCCCTTCCTGGAACGGCGGCACACCGGCCGCAAGCACCCCGTGGAGGACTTCCTTTTCACGTACTACACCCACAAGCCCGGGCAGCTGCGCCGCTGGCATCCCGGCGCCGGGACCGTTCTGCTCGGCCCGCACGCCCGCGAGCGCCAGAGCTGGAAGCACTACCGGGCGCTGACCACGGAGGAACTCGACGCCCTCGGCCTCGCGCCCGACGCAGTGGCGGTCACCGTGGACGTCGAGGGTTTCCTGGCGGACCGGCGCGAGGCCGTCGACTTCGCCCGCATCATCCTCGGCGGCACGCTGGCCCGACCGGCGCAGTTCGGCTGTTTCGGCCTCCACGAATGGGCCATGGTGTACCGGCAGGAGAAGTTCGAGCTGCGCCACGAGTACCTCGGGCTCCGGCTCGGCGGCGAGGCGACGGACCAGGTGGTCGAAGGCCACCGTATTCGCTGCAGCCATTTCGACGCCTTCCGCTTCTACACGCCGGACGCCACCCCGCTGAACGAGCTCCAGCCCACCCGCGAGACCCAGCGCGATCTGGAACAGCCCGGCTGCCTGCACGCCAATATGGACGTCTACAAGTGGGCGTACAAACTCACGCCTCTGCTGCCGGGCGAGTTCCTCATAGACTGCTTCGAACTCTCGTACCGGATCCGCGCCATGGACATGCAGGCCTCCCCCTACGACCTCGCCGCCTGGGGTTATGACCCCCTTCGCATCGAGACTCCCGAGGGCAAGGCCGAGTACGTCGCCCGGCAGCGAGGCTTCGCCGAGGAGACGCAGGAGCTCCGTGCCCGCTTCCTGGAGCTCCTCGACCGCACCGTCCCACCCACCCCTCAGGAGACGCGATGACCTCCATGGACCTGACCGTGACTCTCACACCCGCCCCCGGGGCGCCCGAGGTGACCTTCCGGCTGGTCGGCGGGCCGGAGGGCCCCGGCCCCGCGTCGACGGTGCCGGACCCGCACGCCGCGTACGACGCCGTCGTGCGCCACGGCGAACGGCTGCTCCTCCCCGCCCTGCCGCGCAAGGGGGCGGCCGCCTCCGAAGCCAGGCCGGTCTTCGGCGGGGAGCAGCGTGCGCACGTCACGGGCACTTTGGAGGGCCTACCGGTGGACCGCCGCTTCAGCCGCTCCGATTCGCGGGAGACCGCCCGCTGGGACGCCCTGGCGCCGCTGCTGGGCGGCGCGGAGGTCTGACCGGCGGCCGGACGACGCCGCGCGACCCTCCCACGGCGACGCAGGGCATCCGAGGTGACCTCCGGAAACGACGGAAGGGCCGATGGGACATGTCCCACCGGCCCTTCCGCGTCACTCAGCGGTCGGGATCAACCGGCCGCCGGAGCGTCCTCCTGATTCAGGTCGGGACGCTTCTGCAGTTCCTGCTCCGCCTTGGCGCGGACTCCGGCATCCGGGCTCTCCGCAGCGGGGGCCGCCACCGAGGCTCCGGTGCCCGTCACCACGACGTTCACGAAGGTCTGCACCGAGGAGCCGGCGTAGCTGACGCGCCCGATGTAGGAGCCCGGGGTCAGGCCCTTCCACGCGAGCGTGACGTCGGCCGTCTTGCCGTTCTTGAGCACGAGCGGGTTCGGCGTCACCGTGGCGTTGCCCACGGAGGCTCCGAGCACCGAAGCCTCCAGGCTCGCCTTGACGGGCTGGTTGCCCGGGCTCGCGTACAGGTTGGCCAGCAGGGTGTACTGACCGGGCTCGGGGTTCGTCAGGGAGACGGACTCGCTCGCGGAGGCGGTGGCCGCCGTGTAGACCTTGCCGTTCGGGCCCAGGACCACCAGGTCGAAGTCGGCGTTGTCCTGCGAGGACGCCACCGCGAAGCGGACGAACGGCGTGCCGGCCGGAACCGTCACGGTCTTCGACGCGTTGGAGGCGTCCGGCTTGTCACCGGCCGGGCCGGGAACGAGCTGGATCTGCGTGGCATCCGCCTTGGACAGGCCGTCCAGGGTCAGCTTGGTCGGACGGTCGCTGCCCGAGGTCACCGGGAAAGTGGCCTTGTCCGTTCCCTTGGCGGTGGTGAAGGACAGGTTGGTGGCCGCCACGGCCGACTGCGGACGGACCGCGATCGGCGACGTGACACTCTTGCCCGCACCCTGCCAGCTCAGCTGGCCCATCGCGAACTGGCCCAGCGGAGCGCCAGCGTTTTCGAAGCTGACCTTGAAGGTCTTCTTCTGCCCGGCGGCGTTGAAGTTCAGCACCGACGGGGTGACCTTGACGTTCACGCCCGGGACGTTGGCCACGGCGCGGTACAGGCCGGGGGTCAGCGCGGTGAGCGTGCGGGTGACCTCGATACGGCCCGTCAGATTGCCGAGGGCGAAGGACGGGACGTTCATGTCGCGGGTCTTGGTGGAGCCGAGACCCGGGATGCCGAGGTCGAAGCCCAGGCCCTGGATGTACCGCAGGTAGTCGTCCTGACCGGCGTCGTACACGAGTCCGGGGTTCAGGAACCCGGCGGGGTTGACCTGACCGGCGCCCGTGGCGAAAAGGTCCTTGTCCTTGGTGCCGTCGGCCTTCTTCAGATCCGTCGCGGTGGTCATGAGCGCCGACTTGATGGTGGCGGGCGACCACTGCGGGTTCTTGGAGAGCGCCAGGGCGCCGAAGCCCGCGATGTGCGGGGACGCCATGGACGTGCCGGACATCATGCCGAACAGCGCGCCGTGCTCCGCGATCGGGGACACACCGGCCAGGACGGCGACGCCGGGGGCGGCGACGTCGGGCTTCAGCAGATCGGAGCCGGAGGCCAGCAGCGGGCCACGCGAGGAGAAGCCTGCGACCTGCGGCTGGGGCTCCGCCGGGAGACCGGTGGTGTCATGGTTGACCAGCCGGGCCTTGATGGCCGGGTTCGCGGTGACCTTGTCCTTGATCTGCTGCGTGGCCGGCGGGTTGACGTGGACCGTGGGCACGGCGTGCATGTCCACGTCCTCGCTGGAGGCGCTCAAGTTCACCAGGACCATGCCGACGCCGCCGGCGCGCTTGACCTCGGCGCTCTTAGCGACGCGGTCCACCACGCCACGGTCACACACCACGATCTTGCCGCCCACCTTGGCGGGGTCGAGGCTGTCCGGGGCGCACAGGTTCGCGTTGCCCTTGCCGGACGCGGCGTTCCCGGAGAGGACCAGGTTGCTGTACGGGACCTCCTTGGCCATGAGGCTCGCTCCGCGGAACTTGGTGCCGTCCTCGAACTCGACCGTGCCCTGCAGTTCGCTCGTGAAGGAGCTGGCTGCCACGGTGGTCAGCCACGGGGCGCCGTGGTTGACGGTGCTCGCGGTCGGGCCGCTGTTGCCGGCCGAGACGGAGACGAAGACACCGGCGGAGACGGCGGAGAGGAACGCCAGGGAGACCGGGTCGGTGGTGCTCGTGGCGCTGCCGGAGATGGAGTAGTTCAGGACGTCGACGCCGTCCAGGATGGCCTGGTCGATGGCGGCCACGGAGGCGGAGGAGTAGCAACCGCCCGTGTCCGGGTCATCGTCCTCCCAGCAGACCTTGTAGATGGAGAGCTTGGCCGCCGGGGCGACACCGCTCGTGATGCCCATGTCCCGGTCGCCCAGATTGGCGCGGACATCGGAGTTGCCGGCCGCGGTGCTCGCGGTGTGGGTGCCGTGGCTTCCGACGTCGACCGGGGAGATCAGCTCTTCCGGTGCGCGGTGCTCCGGCGGGACGGTGTTGAGGAAGTCATCGGCGAAGTAGCGGGCGGAGAGCACCTTGGAGTTGCACTCGGTCCCTTCGAAGCCGTCGCCTGCCTGGCAGTCGCCCACGAACGTGTCACCGTCCGACTTGAGCATGGCGATCTTGCCGTCCTCGTTGCGGTACGGGACGCCGACCTTCGGGGCGCCCTGGAGAGGCTTGACCTCGTCACCGGCGAAGAACGGGCTCGACGGGGTGTATCCGGAGTCGATCACGCCGACGACCACGCCCTTGCCCGCGTTCTTCACCCCGCCCAGCTGCTGCTGCCAGAGGCCGGTCTTGCCAGGAAGCTTGAGGTAGTCCGTGCTGGAGTAGTCCGGGGCGTACTGCCGGTCCGGGGCCACGGTCAGGACCTTCGGGTCCTTGGCGAGCTTGCTCGCCTGCTCGGCGCTGAGCTGAGCGGAGAACGCGTTCAGGGCCGTGGAGAAGCTGCGCTTGATGGCCACGCCCTCCTGCCCAGCGACCTGCTTCTGGACCGACTGGAGGTGCTGACGGTACCGCTGGACGTTCTGGTTTCCGGCGTCCAGCTTGCGGCCCGCCTCCGGTTTGGTGGGCGCGAGGCCCGGGGTCCCGCCGTCGTAGCTTGCGGCAGGCTTTTCGGCGAGGACCACGATGTAGCGGCCCGCCTGGAACTGCTGGATGCTGCTCTGCCCGGGCACCACCGTGGGTGCGGCCTGGGCGGGCGTCATGACGGCCGTGCTCAGGAGCACGGGGATGCTGACGCCGGCCGCGAGGGCCTTGGTGAGCGCCCTGCCGCGCAGGAGGCCCTTCCCTGTTCTTCTCATGGGTGCGTGAACCTTTCACGAAGGTCCTCCAGTCCCTTGACCGGAGGGGTCATGCCCGATCGGCCGCGTTGTTACGCGGCTCACACTCAGGTTGACTCTTACCCTAATGGAGCAGCACCCAGTTGTGACAGGGTTATTTCACAGTTTGTTATCAGTTGCGTTATCGGCCGCGTGATCGGCTGCGCTGTCAGCCGGCCGGGTCGTACGTGAGGCAGTCCGCGCGCTCCGCCCCGGGGCCGATCTTCACCTCGTGCGCGCCGCACATGAGGTGGTCGTTGTGCCGGCACTCGCTGCGCTGGCACGCGCCGACGTGCGCCAGAACCTTGGGCAGCCCGCCGAGGGAGCTCGTGTCGATGAAGGTGGCGCACTGTGCGTGGTGGTCACTGCCGCCGATCGTGATGCCGTAGGCCGTGCAACCGTCGTGGTTGAACGAACAGGCATCCACACTGCAAGCGGACACTTCGGTGACGTGAGTGCTCATCATTCCTCCTGCTGGTCTCTCGCGGCGGGGGTCCCCGCTTCTTCCACGGTACGACCGTCCGCCGCGGTTTGACCCGGCGGAAATGCGTATGTGTGTATTCGCTAATGAGCCCAGGTCAGCCTCAGGGCACGCTCATCCGGCAGCATTGACGTAGTACCAGCGCCCGCCCTCCCGCACGAAGCGGCTCACCTCTTCCTGCACCCCGCGCACGGTGCGCGACGACGGCGCCGCGTCGCCGTCGTCGTCCGCCGGGGCACGGTAATGCGCGCGGAAGGTGACGGTCCCCTCCGCGTCGAAGGGGCCGCCCGCCGTGGTGTCGGTGATGTCGAGCCTGAGCCAGCGGAGGTCCTCGTCCAGCTCGAGGTCCCGAGGGCGGGTGTCCGGATGCCAGGTGGCGAGCAGGTAGTCCTCGTCCAGCACGGCGAAGGCGCTGTACCGGCTCCGCATGAGCGCCTCGGCGGTCGGAGGCCAGGCCTCCCCCGCGTGGAAACGGCCGCAGCAGGCGTCGTAGGACTCCCCGCTCAGGCAGGGGCAGGGACCAGGTGCGGGGCTCTTCCGGGCGCTCATCCACATAGCCTAAACACGGCGCGAAGGCCCGGGCGCACCCGGTAGAATGGGAGGTGCAAGCTCGCGGAGCGTCGCTGCCACCGTTTTCCCCGCCTCTCATCTCCTTCCGGGAGCCCATGCGTGGAAGCGGAAAGCGCGTGAGACGGCAACACTTCCGTGACGGCCCTGGCCTGGGGCGACACCCGGCCCAGGTTCAACGCACGCACGCACACAGGAGTTGCCGGATGCCCCGGATCGTCGTCGACGTCATGCCCAAGCCCGAAATCCTTGACCCGCAGGGCAAGGCCATCGTGGGCGCGCTGCCCCGCCTCGGCTTCACCGATTTCGTGTCGGTCCGCCAGGGGAAGCGCTTTGAGCTCGAGGTCGAGGGTGAGGTGACGGACGAGATCCTGGCCAAGGCCCGTGACGCCGCCGAGACCCTGCTCTCCAACCCCGTGATCGAAGACGTGGTCAACATCCAGGTCGTCGAGGCCTGATCATGACCGAGATCCCCCTGATCGGTGAGGTCGCCGCCGCGGCCATCACCCCTCTCGCCGGCGCCCGGATCGGCGTCGTGACCTTCCCCGGGACGCTGGATGACCGCGACGCCGCCCGCGCCGTGCGTCTCGCCGGCGCCGAGGCCGTTTCTCTCTGGCACGCCGACACCGAGCTCGCGGACGTGGACGCCGTGGTGATCCCCGGCGGCTTCTCCTACGGCGACTACCTGCGCGCCGGGGCCATCGCCCGCTTCGCGCCCCTCATGGGCAAGATCGTGGACGCCGCGAACTCGGACGCCAAGCTGCCGGTCCTCGGCATCTGCAACGGCTTCCAGATCCTGACCGAGTCCCACCTGCTGCCGGGCTCCATGATCAAGAACGACCACCTGAAGTTCATCTGCCGCGACCAGGTGCTCCGCGTGGAGAACGCGAACACCGCCTGGACCGCGGATTACACGCAGGGCCAGGAGATCACGGTTCCGCTGAAGAACCAGGACGGCCAGTACATCGCCGACGAGAAGACGCTCGACGCGCTCGAGGCGGAGGGCCGCGTGGTGTTCCGCTATGTCGGCTTCAACCCGAACGGCTCGCGCCGTGACATCGCCGGCATCTCCAATGCCGCCGGCAACGTGGTGGGCCTCATGCCGCACCCCGAGCACGCGGTGGAGGCCGGTTTCGGCCCGGAGCAGGACGGCGGCCACTCGGTGGACGGCCTCGGCTTCTTCACCTCCGTGCTGACCCAGATCGTGGGAGGAAAGTGATGACCCAGGAAACCACTGCCAAGTTCAACATCGACACCGTCGCCAACGCGGCGGGCACCCCCGAGGTCGAACTGCCGTGGGCCGAGCTGGGCCTGAAGCAGAACGAGTTCGAGGAGATCGTCAAGCTCCTGGGCCGCCGCCCCACCGGCGCCGAGCTGGCCATGTACTCCGTGATGTGGAGCGAACACTGCTCCTACAAGTCCTCCAAGAACCACCTGCGCCAGTTCGGCCAGAAGGTCACCGAGGAGATGAAGAAGGACATGCTGGTCGGCATCGGCGAGAACGCCGGCGTCACCAACCTGGGTGACGGCTGGGCCGTGACCTTCAAGATCGAGTCCCACAACTCGCCGTCGTTCGTGGAGCCGTACCAGGGCGCCGCGACCGGCATCGGCGGCATCGTGCGTGACATCATCTCGATGGGCGCCCGTCCGGTCGCCGTCATGGATCCGCTCCGTTTCGGCGAGATCGACCACCCGGACACCGCGCGCGTCATGCACGGCGCCGTGGCCGGCATCGGTGGCTACGGCAACTCGCTGGGCCTGCCGAACATCGGCGGCGAAATGGTCTTCGACGCGGTCTACCAGGGCAATCCGCTGGTGAACGCCCTCGCGGTGGGCGTCATGCGCCACGAGGACATCCGCCTGGCGAACGCCTCCGGCAAGGGCAACAAGGTCGTGCTGTTCGGCGCCCGCACCGGTGGCGACGGCATCGGCGGCGCTTCTGTGCTGGCCTCGGAGTCCTTCGACGACACCAAGCCCTCGAAGCGCCCCGCCGTCCAGGTGGGCGACCCCTTCGCCGAGAAGGTGCTCATCGAGTGCTGCCTCGAGTTGTTCAAGCACTCCCTCGTGGAGGGCATCCAGGACCTGGGCGCCGCGGGCATCTCCTGCGCCACCTCGGAGCTGGCCTCCAACGGCGACGGCGGTATGCAGGTCGAGCTGACCAGCGTCCTGCTGCGTGACCCCACCCTGACTCCGGGCGAGATCCTCATGTCCGAGTCCCAGGAGCGCATGATGGCCGTCGTGACGCCGGAGAACGTCGAGGCGTTCGAGGCCGTCATGGACAAGTGGGCCGTGGAGTACTCGTGGCTCGGCGAGGTCACCGACACCGGCCGCCTCATCATCACCTGGGACGGCGAAGTGATCGTGGACGTGGACCCGAAGACGGTCGCGCACGACGGTCCTGTCTACGACCGCCCCTACGCCCGCCCGTCCTGGCAGGATGCCCTGCAGGCGGACACCTTCGCCGGTTCGGTGCAGGACGCCGGCCGCCCCGCCACGTCCGGCGAGCTCGCCGCCGCCGTGACCGAGCTGGTCGCGTCGCCGAACATGTGCGACAAGTCCTGGATCACCAAGCAGTACGACCGCTACGTGGGCGGCAACACCGCCCTGGCCTTCCCGGACGACGCCGGCGTGATCCGCGTGGACGAGGAGACCGGTCTGGGCGTCGCGCTCTCCACCGACGCCAACGGCCGCTACACCTACCTGGACCCCTACCAGGGCGCACAGCTGGCGCTGGCCGAGGCCTACCGCAACGTGGCCACCGGCGGCGCCGTGCCGATGGCGGTCTCCGACTGCCTGAACTTCGGCTCCCCCGAGGACCCGGACGTCATGTGGCAGCTGGCCGAGTCCATCCGGGGCCTCTCGGACGCCTGCATGGAGCTGGGTGTCCCGGTCACGGGCGGCAACGTCTCCCTGTACAACCAGACCGGCACCACGCCGATCCATCCCTCCCCCGTGGTCGCGGTGCTCGGCAAGCTCGACGACGTCGCGCGCCGCACCCCGTCCGGCTGGCGTGAGGATGGCCAGGCCATCTACCTTCTGGGCACGACGGCGGCCGAACTGGACGGCTCCGAGTGGTCCAAGCTGCGGGGTCACCTGGGCGGCCTGCCGCCTCGCGTGGACCTCGCCGCCGAGCGCACTCTGGGTGAGATCCTGATCAACGCCTCCCGTGACGGCATGGTCGACGCCGCGCACGACCTCTCCGAGGGCGGCCTCGCCGCGGCTCTCGTGGAGTCGGCACTGCGCTACAACGTCGGCGCCCGGATCGGCCTGGACGAGGTCGCGGAACGCGATGGCGTGGACCTGTTCACGCTGCTGTTCTCCGAGTCCCAGGCCCGGGCCATCGTGTCCGTGCCGCGGAGCGAGGAAGTCCGCTTCAACGACATGTGCACGGCCCGCGGCTTCGCCCACGCCCGCATCGGTGTAGTGGACTCCGCTTCCGGCGCCCTGGAGATCAACGGCGTGGACACGCTCCCGCTCGACGCCCTCCGCGAGGCCCACGAGGGGACCCTGCCGAAGTACTTCGGCTGACCCTCCCCCTCGATCGACTGCTCCACAGGATGTCGTTTTCTGCCCTTTCCGGCGGATTCCGGCATCCAATGGAGCAGTCGATCGTCGTTTAAGCGGCTTTGCGCCAGCCCCGGGACACCAGGGCGTCTCTGACCTTCCGGATCGCGAGCCGCTGGTCGTCGACGGTGTGCTCCTTCGAAAGCCTCACCTCCAGCCATCCAGCCCGCGCGTACTTCTCCGCTCTCCGGATGTCCCGTCCGACCTGCGCGGCCGCGCTGTGATGCTCGCCGTCGTACTCCACGCCGATCCTGTGCTCGGGGAAGGCGAGGTCGGGCTGGAACTCCTCGCCCGTCCCGGGGACCGCTACCCGGGGATTCAACAGGGGCTCGGGGAACCCGGCACGCTCGAAGGCGAGCCGCAGCAGTGTCTCTTGGGGCGAGTCGGCACCCACCCGGATGAGCTCCAGGGCCGCCCGTGCCGGGCTGATCCCCCGTTTACCGCGGTGCCCGCCGACGACAGCGCGGAGCTCCCCGGGTGTGGCGTGCGGCCCGGTCCGGGTTTCGAAGTCCGGCCGCGGGATCCGGACGCAGGTATCCCCCACCACCACGAGCTCATCCAGGGTGACGACGGCGGCGAGATCGAGCCACGTCCGGGCGGGCGTGGTCACCGGCACACCCTGGAACCAGCAGATCTCGCCGGGGAGCAGCTTCGCGCGGTGAGCCTCGACGAAAGGCCGCGCGAGGTCGGCGGCAGAGTCGGACCGGAGCACGTGAACCCTGTGATCTCCACGATCCCACACGGGCAGTTCCCAGATCCTGGCAGCCGTCCAGAGCGAGGCGGCCACTCCGCGGTTGGTCTCCAGGAACGGAGCGATCCACCGCGCCAGGGCAGCACCGCTCAAGCCGTCCGGGACTCCATTGATGTCCGTCAGGGACCACGACCAGACCCCTTTTCCCAGGTGCTGAGCACCCAGGCGGTTGAGTACCCGGGTCGAATATCCGGCTCCTTCGGCAGCCCCGGTCCTGAAGGGGTTCATCAGCTCCGAAGTGGGCGTTGGCCTCTTGATGGTCATGGTCCACATCAAACACCGATCCGGCCGATGGTGCGTCGGGTTATCCACACGCCTGATCGACTGCTCCATAGGATGTCATTCCACGGGAATTCCGGCCCGGAACGACATCCTATGGAGCAGTCGATGAAAGGGGCAGGGAGAGGCGGGTACGCGAAAGCCCCCGGACCGTCGTCGACGGGTCGGGGGCCTTCAGCGTTCGGGGGCCGTGGCGTCGGTGTCTAGCGGGACGTGCCCTGCGACACCGAGCCCTGCAGCTGACGCTGGAAGATGATGTAGACCACCAGGACGGGGATCACCGTGATGGTGACCGCGGCGAACAGTGCGCCGAAGTCGACGGCGTAACCCATCTGCTGTGCGAAGGCCGCCAGGGACTGCGAGAGCACCTTCGGGCCGGCGGCGTTGATCGTCACCGGGATGAGGAACTGGTTCCACAGACCCAGGAAGTTGAAGATCGCCACGGAAGCGAGGCCCGGCTTGGCCATCGGCAGCATGATCTGGAAGAACGTCCGCCACTCGCCCGCGCCGTCGATCGCGGCGGCTTCCGCGATCTCACCCGGCAGGTTCTTGAAGAAGCTGTGCAGGAAGAACACCGTGAAGGCCAGGGCGAAGCCCACGTACGTGAGGATCAGGCCGAACAGGGTGTTCAGCAGGTGCATCCGCTCGAGCATCTTGAACAGGGGCACCATGGCCAGGAAGACCGGGAAGGTGTTGCCCGCCAGCAGCAGGATGTAGATGAAGCGGTTGCCCCAGAACCTGAAGCGCGCCAGGACGTAGGCCGACATGGCGCCCAGCAGCATCACGAGCACCAGGGACGCGCCCACCAGCATGAGCGAGTTTCCGAAGGCCTGGCCGATGCCGGCCTCGGTCCACGCCCGGGTGTAGTTGTCGAAGCGCCACACACTCGGCAGCGCGAACGGCGAGGCGAAGATCTCCGCGGAGGTCTTGAAGGAGGACATGAACGTCCAGAGCAGCGGCAGGACGACGATGGCGGACCACAGGATCAGCACCACGTGGCTGCTTCCGGCCACCACGCGGTCGCTCGTCGTCGACTCGGCCCTGCGCTCCACGTGTCCTTCGGGAGCCTTCGTCTTGTTGAGAATGCTCATACGAGTTCCTGATCCTTACCACCGGTCAGCCGGTTCACCAGGAAGACGAGTCCTGAGAAGATGAGCGTCGCCACGGCCATGACCACACCCATGGCGGTCGCGGTGCCGAACTGGCCACGCTGGAACGCGGTGAAGAACAGCTGCTGGGACATAACCAGCGTGGTGTTCTCCGGGCCACCGGCGTTCGGGAAGAGGGCCGCCATGTAGACGAAGGCATCGAGGGCGAGGATGCCCAGATAGACGTAGGCGGTCTGGATGTTGTCGCGGATCATCGGGATGGTCAGGCTCACAGCGGTGCGGAAACGCCCAGCGCCGTCGATGCGCGCCGCCTCATACAGTTCGGCGGGGATGCCCTTGATGCCGGCGATGAAGAGCACCATGTAGAAGCCCACGAAGCCCCAGATGATGACGAACATGGAGGCGAACATCGCGGTGTTCGAGTTGCCCAGCCACGCGAAATCTTTGAAGTTCTGCAGTCCCATTCCCCGGAGCAGGCCGTTCAGCAGGCCGCCGCTCGGGTCGTAGATCTGTCCCCACATGATGCCGATGGCGATCGCGGGGATGGTGTACGGGAAGAAGGAGACCACGCGGTAGAAGCTGGAGCCCTTCAGGCCCTTGACCTGGCCCTTGCTGCTGCCGCCCACGGTGACGACGACGGCGAGTGCCAGGGAGAGAACGATCGTCACGAGGGGAACCACGATGAGCAGCAGGATGTTGTTGCCCAGCGCCTTCAGGAACAGATCGTCCTGGAAGATCTTGATGTAGTTCGCGAGTCCGACGAAGTTGAACTTCGGGGAGAAGCCCGACCAGTCCGTCAGGCTGTAGTAGAACGCTTGGAGGAATGGCCACACCACGAAGAGCCCGTAGATCACGAGGGGAACGCCAAGGAACACCAGCATGAAGCTGACCTTGTCCCAGGTGAGCGGCTTCCGCCGCCGCGGGGCGGCGGCCGGGAGGCCGCCGCCCGTGGTGGTGCCCGGAACAGGCAGGGTCACTTGATTTCAACCTTCTTGATGGACGAATCGGCAGCGACCTTGTCCGAGATCTTCTGCAGTGCATCGGCCAGCTCCTCCGCGGAGCTCTTGCCGTCCAGGAAGGCGTTCCACACGACGAGCTGGTCCTTGTTGGTGCCGTAGAGGTCGAAGACCTGCCAGTTGAAGACGTTCTTGCCTGCGGCGTCGAGCATCTTCGTCTGGGAGACCAGCGCCGTCGAGCCGAAGCCGTCGGCGGGAACGGTGCCCTTGACGATCGTCGGCGAAAGCTTGGTCTTGGCGAAGTTCGTGGCCGCTTCCTTGGAGAGCATGGCACGCAGCAGCTCCTTGCCGCCGGCGACGCTCTTGCCCTGGGACGGCACGATGAAGGGCTCGCCCGCGCCGGAGTGCAGTGCCTCGAAAGGCAGCTTGGACCCGGAGGTGACGGTCGGCACCGGGGTGCCGGTCATCTGGAAGTCCGCCTTGGTCTGGTCCTTCATCTCGTTCTCGATCCAGGACCCGGACGGGTAGAGCAGGGCTTCCTGCGCGTTGGACCACTGAGCCTGGGCCGCGGTGAACTGCGTGCCCGAGCCGCCCGGCTTGAAGTGACCGGCCTTGATGTGCTTCTCGAGAGCCTTGAACACCTTCATGATGGCGTCCTGCTTCCAGGCATCCGGCTTCAGGTTCTCGATGTTCAGGCGGACGTCCTGGCCACCCTCCTTGATGGCGGAGGCGAACGCGAGTTCCTGGTAATAGGTCGCGGCTTCCTTGCCCCAGAGGAACAGGAACTTGCCCTTGGCCTTGGCCTTCTCGCCGAGTTCGAACGCCTCGTCCCAGGTCTTCGGCACGGTCCAGCCGTTGTCCTTGAAGAGGGAGGCGGAGTACCAGAGGCCGTAGACGGTGAGCACGTAGTTGATGGCCGCGACCTTGTCACCGAAGGTTCCCGGTGCGAGCACGCCCTCGTACAGGGTGTCGGAGATCTTGGCGCCCTCGTAGTTGTTGGCGTCGACCACGGACTTGAGGTCCTCGAGCTGGTCCAGGATGGTGGAGATGCCGATGGACTGGGCACCGGAGTTGTCGATCAGGTCCGGCGGGTTGCCGCCGGCGAAACGCGGCTGCAGCTCGGCGGAGATGGCCGAGGAGGCTGCGACCTTGAAGGTGCTGCCGGCGAACTTCTTCTCGGCGGTCTTGGCGGCGAACTCCACGTAGTCCACACCATAGCCACCCTTGAAGATCACCGCGTCGACCGTGGCCTTGTCCGCCAGGCCGAAGGGGTTCGTTGCAGAGACGTTGCCGGTGGCGGCCGGAGCGGCACTGTCACCGCCGGACGCGCAGGAAGCCAATGCGCCACCCATGGGGATGACCGCAGCCGTGGCGAGCGCCCCCCGGAGGAATCCACGCCGCGCGAACGGCTGATTCTGCATTTTCATATCGTTACCTTCCGATGACTCAAAGGAACTGGGCGGGTCATCTGCGACTTCGACCAGCGTGACCTGGATCCAAGCAGACCCGCGTCTGTGTGATATGCAACACCATCTTTGAGCGAAACGCAATATTTCCCGGGAGTTTTGATCAACTTCTTTCATTGCGATTTCATAACCGCCAGGGGTCGGTGAGGTTTCAGAACACCTCCCGTCCCGGGGCTTTACGAGGATCGCCGCAGTTCAGCGCTGCGACCCACGACTCCGGACCACGATCGCCCCTCTCTTTTCGGGCGGGTCGCGGCCTGACGTCGGCCCACGCGCCGGTGAGAATCGGGTGGTCACTACTTGGGAGTGGACTCAGCACCCGGCGCTACCCTGCACAGTACGCGGCACGGTGGTCTCAGGGGTAGCCCTCGGGGGCGCGTGCGGTGCGCCCGCGGAAGGAATCGGGGGATTCCCATCGCGGGTGGCAGGGTGGCTGTTTTAGGAGGCGGTCACCCGGTGCCCAGGACCTGGTCCTGGGGACAGTGGTGGGGCCCGGTCAGACATCCCTGTTGCCCGGCCCGGCCCCACCACCTGGCCCGGCGCGCCAACCGGATCTGGTGACCGGAAAACCCGCCCGGAAAACCCCGTTCAGCCGCGCTCGACCAGGCCCTTCCAGCTCAGCTGTTCCTGCTGGCGACGGCTCAGCCCGGACACGACGAGGTCATAGGAGTCCTCGATCATGTTCCGCAGCAGCTCATCCGGCAGCCCCTCCAGGAGCACGCCGTTCCAGTGCTTCTTGTTCAGATGCCAGGCTCCGGTGATCTGCGGGTAACCCGCCCGCAGCTGCAGGGCCAGCACGGGATCGCATTTCAGGCTCACGGACAACGGCACGGACCGCAGCCGGGTCAGGGCGAACATCTTCGCCGGATGCCGGGCGCCCTCCACCTCGGACGCGACCTTGAAGACCGACGTGTCCGGGTCGAACGGGAAGTCCTCGACAGCGCCCGGGAACTCCAGGCAGAACTCGCGCAGCTCACGGGCGTCCATGACCGCTCCTCTTCGCCAGGCCGCCGTCTGCGGCTCTCAACCGGGGGCGACGACGCCGGGGCCACCCGCCGTCGTCGTGCGTGCGTGTGCGGGGCGTCAGGCGCCCGTGGCGCCATCCGTGTCCAGGCGCCGGCCCTGCTGGGCCCAGCGGTGCAGCACCCGGTCCGGGCACTCGTTCATGACGACGTCGAGCCCGGCGGCCTCCGCGCGTTCTGCGGCGGCCTCGTCCACGACGCCGAGCTGCATCCAGATCGCCTTGGCGCCGGCCTCGATGGCCTGATCGACGACCGCGCCGACGCGTTCGGAGTTCACGAAGCACTCCACCACATCCACCTGACCCGGAACCTCGGACAGCAGCGTGTAGCCCTTCTCGCCGTGGACGTCTTCACCCTTGGGGTTGATGGGGATGATCTCCATGCCCATGCGGTCGCGGACGGTGAGGGAGACGTCGTAGGCGGCGCGCCATTCGTTGGTGCTCAGCCCGACCACGGCCCAGCGGCCCTTCGTGGTGATGAGCTTCTCGATGACGGCGGGATCGTTGACGTGTGCCATGCCCCTAGCCTATTCCTCCGCCTGGAGGATGCATTCCCACGCGGCTTAGACACACGCCTGCGCTCGTTCCTCGCTGCGGCGCGCGATGCGCCGCTTCCGGGAATGCATCCCCCGGGCCCCGAACGCCGAGGGCCGGCGGCGCCAACGCGCCACCGGCCCTCGAGAAAGGGATGAGGAAATCAGTCCTCGATCAGGTCGTGGACGACGATGGTCTGCTCGCGGTCCGGGCCCACGCCGATGGCGGAGAACCGGGTGCCGGAAAGGCGTTCCAGCGCGAGGACGTAGTTGCGGGCGTTCTCCGGGAGGTCGTCCAGGCTCTTGGCGCCGCTGATATCCTCGGTCCAGCCCGGGAAGTACTCGAAGATGGGCTTCGCGTGGTGGAAGTCCGTCTGCGTCATCGGCATCTCGTCGTGACGGACACCGTCGACGTCGTAGGCCACGCAGACCGGGATCTGCTCGATGCCGGTGAGGACGTCCAGCTTGGTGAGGAAGTAGTCGGTGAAGCCGTTGACGCGGGAGGCGTGACGGGCCAGGACGGCGTCGTACCAGCCACAGCGGCGCGGACGGCCGGTGTTCACGCCGAACTCACCGCCGGTCTTCTGCAGGTAGAGACCCATGTCGTCGAACAGCTCGGTGGGGAACGGGCCGGCGCCCACCCTCGTGGTGTACGCCTTGATGATGCCGATGGAACGTGAGATGCGCGTGGGCCCGATGCCGGAGCCCACGGACGCGCCGCCCGCGGTGGGGTTGGACGAGGTCACGAACGGGTAGGTGCCGTGGTCCACGTCCAGGAAGGTGGCCTGGCCGCCCTCCATGAGGACCACCTTGCCCTCGTCCAGGGCCTTGTTCAGCTCGTAGGTCGAGTCGATCATCAGCGGGCGCAGGCGCTCGGCGAAGGAGAGGAAGTACTGCACGATCTCCTCCACCTCCACGGCGCGGCGGTTGTAGACCTTGACCAGGAGCTGGTTCTTCTGGTGCAAGGAGCCTTCCACCTTCTGGCGGAGGATCGACTCGTCGAAGACGTCCTGGACGCGGAGGCCGAGGCGGGCCACCTTGTCCATGTAGGCGGGGCCGATGCCGCGGCCCGTGGTGCCGATCGCGCGCTTGCCGAGGAAGCGCTCGGTGACCTTGTCCAGCACCTGGTGGTACGGGGCCACGAGGTGGGCGTTGGCGGAGACTCGGAGGCGGGAGGTGTCCGCGCCACGGGCTTCCAGACCGTCGATCTCCTGGAAGAGAGCCTCGAGGTTCACCACGCAGCCGTTGCCGATCACCGGGATGGCGTTGGGGCTGAGAATGCCGGCGGGAAGGAGCTTGAGCTCGTACTTCTCACCGTTCACCACGACCGTGTGGCCGGCGTTGTTGCCGCCGTTGGGCTTGACCACGTAATCCACGCGCCCGCCCAGGAGGTCGGTGGCCTTTCCCTTGCCTTCATCGCCCCACTGGGCTCCGACGATCACGATTGCTGGCATTAGATCCTCCCCGAGGATTCGGCAGGGGCGTTGACCTACCCAGCTTAGTCGACCGGGGCCGACAGCCCGCATCGGGCCGCTTCACGAGGGTCAGCCGATATTCGTGCAGGACCCGCCCAGACCGCCCACGAGCCCAGGGTTGGCGCGGACTTTGACCGGCACCGAAGGCCAGGTCCCGCTGTTGATGACGATCGCCAGCTCCAGATCGGTGCCCAGGCCGAGGAGACCTCCGAGGAGGTTCACGGGGACGTTGGTGGTGTATTCCGCGGTGGTGCCCGTGGTGTTCGAGGTCATGGAAAAGCCTGTCAGAGGAGCCAGTGCCGACCCGAGGCCGCTCTGCGAGGCGTACACGGTGGCGTTGGTCAGGGTGAACCCGGTCGGCGGCTTCCAGTAGATGATGACCTTGGCGCCGATCCCCGCCACCCCGGCGTTGTAGGCGCACGCCCTGGTCAGGGTGGCAGGCGGGACCGTATAGGCCCCGAGGCCGCTGCCCGCGACCCATTCGCGGTCACTCCAGGCGGCGGACGTGGGCACGGCGGAGACGACGACGGCGCACGCGGCCAGCGCTGCGGCGATCCCGCCCTTCATCCTCACGATGCTCCTCCGTCCTTCTCCTCGTCGTGTCCTTCCCGCTGGGCCACGGCGGCCGGAACCCGCCGAAATGCCGCCCACAAAGCCGCTCCGGCCAACAGCACCCCGCCGCCGAACAGCGCGAAGCGGCCCCCCTCGAAGCCCGTCGAGCCCAGGTGACCGTCCTCCGGAGAGGTGGTCCCGGCGTCGTCCTCCGACTGCGCGGTGATCCCGAGCCCGAGCCGCAGGCCGCCCTGCGGAGCCGCCGGAGTCCCGTGCGGCGCCTGCAGAGTGACCGCCAGGTAGGAGTCCCTCCCGCGCGGCAGCCCCGCCAGCGGCACGCTCGTCTGCGGATCCACCGATTTCAGCGCCTCACGGTCGACCCGGACCACGGGATGCGCCGGGCAGCGGAGTTCCGCGCCCACGCCACTCGCCCCGTTCCAGAGTTCGGAGCACTCGCGCACCGTGACCAGGTAGCCCCCGGTCTCCGCGAGCGCACCCGTGGCGCTGAGCTTCAGCGAGGTCGCGGCCGGGTCGCCGTCGGCCACCCGTAACCTGAGCTGCCAGCTGTACTGCTGCCCCGGCCGCAGCGAAGGGAAGATCAGGGGATAAGGCGACGAAGCGAGCTGGAGGTGCCCCCGCTCGCCCGTCTCCGGGACGGGGGTGAACACCGGGCCCTGATCCGCGCCGCTCGCCGCCCCCGCGGACCCACAGACCATGGCGAGACCCATGAGCAGGAGAGCGGCACGGCGTCCGGCCCGTCTCATGACGACTCCTGGGGACCTGCCTGCTGCCCTCCGCGGTGCCGCGGCTCCCGGTGCGGCCAGAACGCCCAGGTCACCAGCGCGGCGAGCACGAGGGTGGCGGCTCCCAGGAACCACGGGCCGCGGGTCGCCATGACCCAGGAACCCAGGACGGGGACGGTGAAGACCACTCGCTGCGCGGTGGTCACCTGGTATGGCACAGGATCCTGGGAGCTGTTGGCGTCGCCCTTGAGCACCAGGGTCGCCGCACCCTTCCCGGCGCCGGGCTCGGGTGCCACGGACACCACGCGGTGCGTGACCAGGGTCTTCGTGCCCTGACGCGTCACGGAGGCCACCTCCCCGGGCTTGAGTTGGTCAGCGGGAACCCGCACCGTGAGGGACAGGGCGCCCACCGGGTAATCCGGTTCCATGGAACCGGTCCGGAACACCACGAATCCCGCACCGAACAGCAAGGCCGCCAGGACGGACAGCAGACACAACAGGCCCAGGACGGCCGCGAGGCTCAGGAGAACTTCGCGGACCGTCCTGATGCTGCGCGTCAGCACCGATCAGGAACCGACGGTGCTGGTGAAGTGCCAGAGCGGGGTGGTCTTCTTGCCCTGGAGCGACGGATCCGCCGTGGTCGGTAGCGTGATCGCGAGGCAGATGTCCACCCCGGTGCCGGCCGTGGCCGCGTCCGGGCCTGCAGGCAGGCTGATCGGGGTGGCCGAGGTGGCGGTCAGCGGCTGGCCTGCGGCGACCAGGACGGCGCCGTTGGCGCTGAAGCCGGCCGCGTTGCACTGTGCCTTCGTCACGCCGGACTTCGCCGAGTAGGTCAGGGCCGCGTAGAGCGCCGAGTTGTTCGTGGGGTCCACCACGGGGGTGGCCTGGACGCCCTCGGCGAGGGTGGCGGTCAGCGCTTCGGATCCTACAGCGGCTCGGAGCTGCATCGGCGCGTAGACCGTGCTGCCCGGGACCAGCTTGTCGGCGTTGACGGCGAAGGTCAGGGCCCCGCCGTTCTTGCTGCCCTGATCGCTCCAGGACGCGGCGCCCGCGGTCCCGGTCCAGGTGTTCTGCTCCATCTGGTAGGTCTTGGTGCCCGGGCCGCCGGTGCCGGCGTCGTTCTGGCCGAAGACCCATTCATTGTCGGTCCAGGCGGCGAGCGTGAAGACCGCGCCTACTCCCAGAACGAGACCTCCGGCCAGGATGGCGCGGACTTTCCGGGAACGGAATGGACGAGTGGTGGACTGATTCTCCATGGTGATGCCTTGTCATAGCAGTTGAGTGATGAAAAGCACCCGGCCCCCTACTGCTGCCATGCAGTGCTCTTTTCAGTGCACCATCGGAGGCACACTGTGTCAACGGGTAAGAGATCTCGATCTGTCATCTTGTCAAGTCGCACGCCGTGGCCGGTCCGGACCTCTCGCCATTTCGGCCTGGATCACCCATACTGACCGGTAACCAAGGCACCGCGGCCCGGACGGCGCCTGGTACCGGCACGCAGGAGGCACCGTGTTCAGCAGCCCGTTCCCCGACGTCGACATCCCCGATGTGAGCGTTTATGACTACCTTTTCGGCTCACTGGATGACAAGGACCGGGAGCGGATCGCCCTGGTGGACGGCACCACCGGCGCGCCGACCGATTACGGGACGCTCGTGACGCAGATCGACGCGGTCGCCGGCTATCTGGCCGCCCATGGCGTGCGGCCGGGCGATGTGGTGGGGCTCTTCTCCCCCAACATCCCGGCCTTCGCCGCCGTATTCCACGGGATCCTCCGCGCCGGCGCCGCGGCCACCACTATCAACGCCCTCTACACGGCCGACGAAGTGGGTCACCAGCTCGAGGACGCCGGGGCCGGCTGGCTCTTCACGATCTCGCCGTTCCTCGAGCGCGCCGAAGCTGCCGCGGCCCATCAGGGCATCCCCGCTGAACGCCTCGTGGTCCTGGACGGCGCTCCCGGACACCCGTCCCTCAAGGATGTGCTGACCGCCGGCCACCCGGCGCCCGAGGTGCACCTCGACCCCGCCACCCACATCGCGGCGCTCCCCTTCTCGTCGGGCACGAGCGGCAAGCCCAAGGGCGTCATGCTCACGCACCGCAATCTGGTGGCCAACGTCCAGCAGAGCCGCGCTCTCCTGGAGGTCAGCCGCGACGACGTGCTGCTGGCGCTCCTCCCGTTCTTCCACATCTACGGGATGACCGTGCTGCTGAACCTGGCGCTGTCCGAACGCGCACAGCTCGTCACGATGCCCAAGTTCGACCTCACGGAGTTCCTGCGCATCATCCAGGAGCACCGCGTGACGTATCTCTTCATCGCGCCGCCGGTGGCCGTGGCCCTGGCGAAACACCCCCTCGTGGCGGACTACGACCTCTCCAGCGTCCACACCGCGCTGTCCGGGGCCGCGCCGCTGGACGAGGAACTGGGTCACGCCGTCGCGGAACGTCTCGGCTGCACGATGCTGCAGGGCTACGGCATGAGCGAGATGAGCCCGGTCTCCCACCTGATCCCCCGCTCGTCCGAAGGCGTGCCGCTCGGAAGCTGCGGCTACACGGTGCCGAACATGGACATCCGGATCGTGGACCTGGCCACCGGGGAGGACATCGACCCGCCGTCCGAGGGGGTGAGCGAACCGGGTCACCTGCTCTGCCGCGGGCCCAACGTCATGGTGGGGTACCTGAACCTCCCCGAAGCGACGGCGGAGACCCTCGACACCGACGGCTTCCTGCACACCGGGGACATCGCCACGGTCTCCTCCACCGGCGTGGTCAGCATCGTCGACCGGCTCAAGGAGCTCATCAAGTACAAGGGCTATCAGATCCCGCCGGCCGAGCTGGAGGCCCTGCTGCTCACGCACCCGGAGGTGGCCGACGTCGCGGTGGTCGGCGCCTACGACGACGACCACCAGGAGGTGCCCAAGGCCTTCGTCGTGCGGCAGCCCGGCTCGGAGCTCGACGCCGCCGCGGTCATGGAGTTCGTGGCGGCCCACGTCGCCCCGCACAAGAAGGTCCGGCAGGTCGAGTTCCTGGACGCGATCCCGAAGTCGGCGTCCGGCAAGATCCTGCGGCGCGAACTGCGCAAGGGCTGAGCGGGACAGCTTCGGCCCTCACCCCCGTCGACCGGATGCCGAGTCCGTGGTCCAGGTGGTGAATCCGCTACATGAGATAGCGGATTCGCCACCGGGGCAGCGGACTCAGCAGGAGGGTTGATGGCGGGTACGACGACGGCGGGCACCTTTCCTGCGAAAGGTGCCCGCCGTCGTCGTACAACTCAGCCGGAACTCAGAGGGCCTCGATGGCCGCCTTCGCCGTGGGGTCCGAGTCGTTCAGGAAGGTCGCGATCCGCTCCGGCTCGTCGGGCTCACCGATGGCCGCGGAGGCGCGGCCCAGCGCGTAGAGCGCCCGGAGGAAGCCCTGGTTCGGCTCGTGCTCCCACGGGATGGGACCGGCGCCGCGCCAGCCGTTGCGGCGCAGGGCGTCCAGGCCACGGTGGTACCCGACCCGGGCGAAGGCGTAGGACTCGACGGTCCGGCCTTCGGTCCAGGCCTGCTCGGCCGCGAGGGCCCAGAGCAGGGACGACGCCGGGTACTTCGCCACGAGCTCCTGAGGGTGCGCGCCGAGGGCGAGATGCTGGTACACCTCGGTCTCGGCCGGCAGCTTCGTGGGCTCGGGCCCCAGGAGGTTCGAACGGAATTCGTCGGACATGCTTACTTGCCGCTCTTGCCGGCGGAACCGAGCTGCTGAGCGGCTTCGACGATGCGTGCCGCCATGCCGGCCTCGGCGGAGGCGCCCCAGACGCGCGGGTCGTAGGCCTTCTTGTTGCCGATCTCGCCGTCGACCTTCAGCACACCGTCGTAGTTGCTGAACATGTGGCCTGCCACCGGACGGGTGAAGGCGTACTGGGTGTCCGTGTCGACGTTCATCTTGATGACGCCGTAGGAGACGGCGTCCGCGATCTCCTGCTCGGAGGAGCCGGAGCCGCCGTGGAAGACCAGGTCGAACGGGCTGGCCTTGCCGATCTTGGCGCCGACCTCTTCCTGGATCTTCTTCAGCAGCTCGGGACGCAGCTTCACGCCGCCCGGCTTGTACACGCCGTGCACATTGCCGAAGGTGAGGGCCGTGATGTAGCGGCCGTTCTCGCCGGAGCCCAGGGCCTCGATGGTCGCCAGGGCGTCCTCGGTGGTGGTGTAGAGCTTCTCGTTGATCTCGTTCTCCACACCGTCCTCTTCGCCGCCGACGGTGCCGATCTCGACCTCGAGGATCATCTTGGCGGCCGCGGTGCGGTCCAGGAGCTCACGGGCGATGCGCAGGTTCTCGCCGAGCTCCTCGTGGGAGCCGTCCCACATGTGGGAGTTGAAGAGCGGGTCGCGGCCGGCCTTGACCTCGGCCTCGGAGGCTGCGAGCAGCGGCAGGACGAAGCCGTCAAGCTTGTCCTTGGGGCAGTGGTCCGTGTGCAGGGCGATGTTGATGTCGTAGTTCTTGGCCACTTCGCGGGCGAAGGCCGCGAAAGCGAGGGAACCGGCCACCATGTCCTTGACGGAGGCGCCGGACCAGTAGGCCGCGCCACCGGTGGAGACCTGGATGATGCCGTCAGAGCCGGCCTCGGCGAAGCCACGGAGGGCCGCGTTGAGGGTCTGCGAGGAGGTGACGTTCACGGCCGGGTAGGCGAAGCCGCCTGCCTTGGCACGGTCGATCATGTCGGCGTAGATTTCCGGGGTTGCGATAGGCATGCTGACTCCTGGTGATGCAACGGGATGGGCCGGACAGCAGGGATGGTGCCGACCGATTCGCGCTATTTCCGCGTGACTGAACCCATCCTAGCCAGCAAGCAGGCGGGCATGGAATGTGGCCCGGATCATGACGCGCGGCACACTCGGCGCTCCGCAGGATCGTGCGGCGCGCCGGGGTCGTCGGCCGGGCCGCGTCAGGACACGTGCTGGCCGAAGACGTGCCGGCGCACCCAGGCGTGCATCGCGATCGCCGCAGCCGAGGCGGCGTTCATGGACCGGGTGGAGCCGAACTGCTCGATCGACAGCGTCGCCTCCGCCGCCCGGTGGACCTGCTCCGAGAGGCCAGGCCCCTCCTGACCGAACACCAGGACGCAGTTCCTCGGGAGCTCATACGTCTCCAGCGGCACGGAGTCCGGGAAGATGTCCACCCCGAGGATCGTGAGTCCTTCGCCCTGAGCCCAGGCCACGAAGTCGGCGACCGTGGGGTGATGCCGGATGTGCTGGTACTTGTCCGTCACCATCGCCCCCCGGCGGTTCCAGCGCCGGCGCCCGATGATGTGGACCTCCTTGGCCAGGAACGCGTTGGCGGTGCGGACCACGGTCCCGATGTTCAGGTCGTGCTGCCAGTTCTCGATCGCCACATGGAAGTCATGCCGCCGGGTGTCGAGTTCCGCCACGATCGCGTCGTGCTTCCAGTACCGGTACTGGTCCAGCACATTGCGCCGGTCGCCGTGCTCCAGCAGCTCGGGATCCCAGTGGTCCCCCTCGGGCCACGGCCCCTCCCACGGCCCGACGCCCACTTCCGGAGCCACGACGGTGTCCGCCCCGCCCTCGGCATCCGGCGCGACGACGGCGCGCGCCCCGGCGTCGTCGTCCGCGTC
Source organism: Arthrobacter sp. RCC_34 (assembly GCF_041360795.1). Lineage (NCBI taxonomy): Bacteria > Bacillati > Actinomycetota > Actinomycetes > Micrococcales > Micrococcaceae > Arthrobacter > Arthrobacter sp. RCC_34. The sequence goes on from NZ_JBFUPW010000004.1 coordinate 264,908, forward strand.
CTGTGCGGGGGCGGGCAGGCCGGGGGCGCCGGAGGTCTGTTCAGTCACCCTTCAACTGTAGTGGGACGCGCAGAGCCCGGACCGACGGCCCGGGCTCTGCGCGGAGTGCCGGCCTCAGACGAGGCCGTGCGGGAGGTGTGGGCCGCTCAGGGCATCCGCCACTTGTTGATGCGGAAGGAGTTGGCCAGCTCCGCCATGAGGCCGGGGTGCTGGTCCCAGTAGCTCTGGTGACCGCTCACGCCGAGCAGCTGGGGCGTACCCCACGGCGTGATGGTGAAGAGGTTGACGCCCTGGATCGCGTCGCCCTTGGAGGTCTTGCATTCGAAGCCGACCACCACGGCCAGGCCGCGGAGGAAGGACCGGATCTCCGGCTTGGTGGTGCGGAAGTCCGAGGCGCACTTGTGGCTCACCACCACGGAGGCGAGCTGTTCGGACGACATGCCACTGAGCTTCGTCTCGAGCTGCTTGATGAGGCCCTTGATCTTCTCCGGGTCGGAACCGTACTTCTGAGATTCCGATTCCGCGAAGAAGGAGAACGCGACGGACAGGCCGTCCGAGTCGAGCTGGTTGGTGCCGGCGGCGGCCCGCTGCATCTCCTGGCCGCTTTCCGGATCCTTGGTGATGCCGAGGCTGACGTCCGTGGACCATTCCTTCAGGCGGGCGAAGCTGGATTCACCGGTGACGAAACGGCTGAACGTGGAGTCGCCGTCCGCCGGCGCGCCATCCGGGCTCTTGTATTCCTTCCAGGGGTCCGGAAGCGGAACGGCGCCGGCCGGCATCGACACGGCGGGGGCGGTGGTGTCCTCCGGCGACGGCTCTTCGGAAGGCTGCTCCGACGCCGTCTCCTCGGGACTGGACTCCGGAGTGCTCTGCTGGGAGGCGGTGTCGACGGCGCGCGGCTCCTTGGTGCCGGACAGCGCCGGCACCAGCCAGGCGAACACGACTACGAGCACCACGACCAGTGCCGCGGCGATGCTGCCGAGCACGATCGCCAGGGTCTTGCGGTTGCCGGAGGACGGGGGCGGCGGCACGGGAGGCAGGCCGTTGCGGAGGACCGTGTGGTCCTCTTCTTCCGGGATGTGCACCTGGAAGGACTGCTGCTGACCGGGCTGCTGTCCCGGCTGCTGAGGATAGGACTGCGTCGGAGCCTGGCCGGGGTAGGAGGAACCCGGGTACGGGTTCTGCTGCTGCCCTTGCTGCCCTGCGCCCGGGTACTGGTTCCCTGGGTAGGGGTTTCCCGGGTACTGCTGGCCCGGGTTCTGGGCGCCGGGATTCTGGGCGCCCGGGTACGGGTTCCCCTGCTGCTGGGCTGGGCCCTGCTGCGGATTCTGGCCGGGCCGGCCGGGCACATCGCGGGGGTCCAGGGGACGGGTGCTGCCGAGGGGCGGCTGTTCAGGCTCGTTGTTCGGGTCCATGGAAGTTCTTTTCAGGAGGAGGAGTGAAGAGTCCCATTAAATCAAATCGTTGGATTCAAAGGCGAACTCTCTCCCATTTCGCCACATTCCGGGCTGTCGCGCCAGTCATGACGGAGATTTCACGTTCCGTTCAGACAGGAGGCGGAACGTAGAGTGGAGACAGTCCCATCTGAGGAGGAACCATGAGCGACGCCGAACGCAGCCCCTTGCGCAATCACCGGAGCGGTCAGGAGATCGAATGCTGGCTCACCGACATGGACGGCGTGCTGGTTCATGAGAACCACGCCATCCCCGGAGCCGCCGAACTCATCCAGCGCTGGGTCGACACCTCCAAGCGCTTCCTCGTCCTGACCAACAACTCGATCTTCACGCCGCGGGACCTGGCCGCTCGCTTGGCGTCGTCCGGCCTCGCGGTCCCGGAGGAGAACATCTGGACCTCCGCGCTCGCCACAGCGCAGTTCCTGAAGGAGCAGGTGCACAGCTCGGACAGCGGCAACCGCGCCTACACGATCGGCGAGGCCGGACTGACGACGGCGCTCCACGAGGCGGGCTTCATCCTCACCGATCAGGACCCCGACTTCGTGGTGCTCGGCGAGACCCGGACCTACTCCTTCGAAGCGATCACCATGGCCATCCGCCTCATCCTGGCGGGCGCCCGGTTCATCGCGACCAACCCGGACGCCACGGGCCCCTCGAAGGAAGGCCCGATGCCGGCGACGGGCGCCATCGCCGCGCTCATCACCAAGGCCACCGGCCGCGAACCGTACATCGTGGGCAAGCCCAACCCGATGATGTTCCGTTCGGCCATGAACCGGATCGACGCCCACTCCGAGACCACGGCCATGATCGGCGACCGCATGGACACCGACATCGTGGCGGGCATGGAGGCCGGCCTGCACACGGTGCTCGTGCTCTCCGGCATCACCCGGACCGAAGAGATCAGCTCCTACCCGTTCCGCCCGAATCAGGTCCTCACGAGCGTCGCGGCGCTCGTGGATCAGATCTGAGCCCGCCCAGCCGGCCCAGACGGCACGGCCGGCTCAGGCGGCTGGGCCCAGCCTGCCCAGGCCCGTGGCGAAGTCGGTCGCATAGACGAGAGTGACGTCACGGCCCGGGGGCATCAGCAGGGAGGCCGTCTGCGTCATGTAGTCCGCCTGGACGTACACCGCGACGTGGCACGAGCGGTCGGCCGGGATCTCGAAGGTCATGTACCCCCAGAACACGACGTAGCTGCGGCCATCGATGCTCACCACGGGCCGGAAGCGGCCCGAGGCCATCACGTTCTGGGTGGTCACCTGAAGGGTGAGCAGCCGGCGCTCCCCCTGATGGAATTCGACGTACGGGATCACGCCGCTCGGCAGGGGCTGCCCGGAAACGCTCATACCGCTCTCCTCAGGATGCTCTCGTCAGCGGGCCGAAACGGCGGACCGGAGGCCGGCCCGCCGTCGTGCTCAGAGGTTGTCTGCTCAGAGGCTTCGGCGCTCATAGTGCGTGGATCAGGGCTTCAGACCGTCGGCTCGACCGGCGGCAGCGAGGACCACGGGAAGGTGATCCACTTGTCCGTGCGGCGCCATTCGAAGTCCGGCGCCAGGATGGTGCGGGGCTTGGTGTAGAGGCAGACGGTCTTGACCTCGGCGCCCCAGTCGCCGATCAGGTCGACCACCTTGGCCAGCGTGCGGCCGGAGTCGGAGACGTCGTCCACCAGGAGCACCTTCTTGCCGCTCAGCGCGCCCTCGTCCAGCATGGGCGGCAGGACCACGGGCTCCGGCAGCACGGTGCCGATCCCGGTGTAGAACTCCACGTTGAGGGCGCCACAGGCCTTGGCCCCAAGGGCGTAGGCGATGGACCCGGCCAGGAGCAGGCCGCCACGGGCGATCGCGACCACCACGTCCGGCTGGAACCCGCTGTCCACCACGGTCTGGGCCAGCTCGCGCGACGCGTCGCCGAAGGTGTCCCAGGTGAGGACTTCGCGTTCGGGCTCGGGGAGGACGTCCACCCCGGAATCATCAAGGTTGTTTGCCATGTACCAAAGTTACCGGTGCGCCCGCTCCGGCGGGTAGTCGGGGCCGAACGCGACAGCGCGCCCGTCACGGTGCTCCCGTCAGAGCGCGCCCGCCGGCGGTCACAGCGGGAAGTAGCGATTCATGATCTGCTCGAGGATCGGGTGGTACACCTGCGGGCTCCATTGCGGACTGGCGTGCGCGGGGACCGCCCCGAGCGTCTCGATGTCGGAACTCAGCAACCGGGTCGGGAACGCGTTCCGCCAGCCCTGCCGGGCCGTGTAGTAGTCCACCGTGCCGTCCCCGGGATTCCCGATGAACACCAGGCTCGTGTACGGCAGCCGCTCCGCCAGCGGGCGCACCTCGAAGTCGAACACATAGGCCGCCTCGCTCTGGATGAGGAACGACGACGGCGCCAGCGGGCTCAGCTGCTCGGCCGTCTGTTCCAGGATCTGCCGCCAGGTCCGCTCGTGTTTGTTGACGATCCGCTCCCCCAGCTCGTAGCCGCCGCGGACGATCGTGGGGATCGGCACGCCCTGTTCATAGCTGTAGACCACGCCGCCGAACGAGTCCTGGTCCAGTACGTCATAACGGCTGGCGGGGCTGGAGTCGAGCAGGATGAACCGCACTTGGATCCGGTGGCGTTCCCACAGGAGCACCGCCGTCTGCACCGCGAGCATCCCGCCGAAGCTGTGTCCGTACAGGAACACGTGGCGGATCCCCCGGAGCCGGATCGACGCGGCGACGGCGTCCACCACGTCGTTCACGGCCAGGCCGAGATTCGAGTACCCCACCGCGGCCATCCGCCCCCAGCGGCCGATGGCCGGTTTGAGGGTGGTCAGGATGAACTGGGCCTCGTCCCAGCTCGTCTTGAACCCCGGGAGCAGGTACCAGCCCGCGTCGGCCGGGGCGTCCCCGGGAGCGTCGTCACCGAGGGTCAGGATCGTCGTCTGCCGTCGCTGCTCGGCGATGGCCCTCGTATAGGCGAGGTCCGCTGCGAGGAAAGCGGAGGCGCCGCCCAGCCAGAGGAAACTCCGCCGCGAAAACCGGCGCATGCGGCCGGCGGTGCGCAGCAGGGACGCGAGATCACGACGGCGGGCCGCGCCGTCGTCGTCGCGCCCTGTGCCCGGACCGTCCGGCCCGGGCACAGGGGGCGGGAGATCAGTCGAGTCCGAGTTCATCCTTGGAGAAGGCGAACAGGTAGGGGACGCCCGCCTCGGCTTCGATCTTTTCCTTGGCGCCGGTGTTGCGGTCCACGATCACGGCCACGGCCTTGACGTTGCCGCCCGCGTTGCGGACGCCCTCGATGGCGGTCAGTGCGGAGCCTCCGGTGGTGGAGGTGTCCTCGAGGACCACGACGTCGCGGCCGTCGACGCCCGGGCCTTCCACCTGGCGGCCCATGCCGTAGGACTTCTGGGCCTTGCGGACCACGAAGGCGTCGATGGAGCGGCCCGCGTCGCCGGCGGCGTGCATGAGCGCGGTGCCCACGGGGTCGGCGCCCATGGTCAGGCCGCCCGCGGTCTCGAACTCGACACCGGCGTCGTCCAGCAACTGGAGCATGACCTGGCCCACCAGGCGGGAGGCCTCGTGGTGCAGGGTGATGCGGCGCAGGTCGACGTAGTAGTCGGCCTCCTTGCCACTGGAGAGGGTCACCTTGCCGTGGACCACGGCGAGTTCCTTGATGAGGTCGAGCAGGCGGGCGCGGGCAGCGGCGGCGTCGAGGGCAGTCATACGAGAAGTTTATCGACTGGCGGCGGCCCCGCCGTCAGCCGGCTCCTGGACGGGTGGATTGCGGATGCCCACCGCGGAGACGAGACCGCCCACGACCAGCAGGAGCGCCGTGACGAGGAGGACCCGGTGGAAGCCGTCGAGATCCAGCGTCGGCCCCACGATGAGACCGAGCACGGCCACACCCACCAGGCCCGCCACTCGCGCCACGGCGTTGTTCACCGCCGAGCCGATGCCCGATTGCTCCTCCGACACCGAGCCGAGAATGGCCGCCGTCAGCGGGGCCACCGTCACCGACAGGCCGACGCCGAACAGTAGGATGCCCGGCAGCAGCTGCGTCCAGTAGTCCACCGGCAGGCGGGTCGTGACCATGAGCAGGTAGCCGGCGCCGCCCAGGATCGGGCCGAGGGCCATGAACCACCGCGGTCCGAAACGTCCCGCAAGGGAACCGAACCAGCTGGACAGCGCGATGTTCAGGATGCTGATGGGCAGCGTGGCCAGGGCGGCGAAGGTGGCCGGGAACCCCGCCACCTGCTGCAGGAAGAGCACCACGATCAGGCCGCCGATCGAGAGCGCCGCGTAGATGAAGGTGGTGGCGATGTTCCCGACGCCGAAATTGCGCACAGTGAAAAGGCTCAGCGGCATGAGGGGCTGCTTCGCCGTCGCCTGGCGCCAGAGGAAACCCGCCAGGCACAGCACACCCACGACGAACGGGACCCAGATGGCGGGACTCCCCCAGCCCAGGTTCCCCTGCTCGATCAGGGCGTACACCGGGCCGCCGAGGCCGAGCACGCAGAGGACGGCCCCTGCATAGTCGATCCGGACACCCTGCGCGCGGGTGTCCTTCATCCCGAGCACGGCCAGCAGATAGAGCGTCACGGCGATGGGCAGGACGTTGATCCAGAATACGGAGCGCCAGCCGACGGTGTCCACCAGGACGCCGCCCAGGATCGGCCCCGCGATGAAGGCCACCGTGGTGCCAGCGGTCCAGTGACCGATGGCCTTGGCCCGTTCCGGCCCGCTGAAGTTCGCGGTGATGAGCGCCAGCGAACTGGGCACCAGGAGCGCCGCGGCCGCGCCCTGGAAGCCGCGGCCCACGATCAGGACCTCCGCCGTCGGCGCGAAGGCGCACACGAGCGAGGTCACTCCGAAGCCGATCAGGCCGATCCGCAGGATGAGGATCCTGCCGAGCACGTCCGAGAGCGAACCCGCCAGCAGGATGAGGGCGCCCAGGGTGATGAGGTACGCGTCCACGACCCACTGCTGCGTGGCGAGTCCTCCGCCGAATTCACGGTCGATGGCCGGGAGCGCGACGTTGATGACGCTGCCGTCCAGGAACGAGACGAAGGACGCCAGGATGGTGATCCAGAGAATGAGCCGCTGAGCGGCGGGGCCGGTCTTCATGCCGAGGGACTCCGGTTCTGCAGCGCGATGCTCCCGGACGGGGTGGCCCGGAAGGACGACGGCGGGTGCCGCCGGTTCCATTCTGCCCCGGGAGGGTTCGAGTGCGCTCCGGATCCTTCGGGACGGCACGCCGACGGCGCCGACGGCGGCGAGGTCCGGGACCCGGGGCGCCAGGCGCCGCGGGGCGCCGCGCGCGGAAGCGGTGTAACCCTCGCGAAACGCGGGGCGAGTACCCTGGGCGTATGCGCGCACTTCAGGCACAGATCATCGAGGAAATGGGCGTCAAGCCCGAGATCGACCCCGCGGCGGAGGTTGCGGCACGGGTGGATTTCCTGGCGTCCTATCTGCGGGCGACCAAGACCAACGGCTTCGTGCTGGGCATCTCCGGCGGTGTGGACTCGTCGCTCGCCGGGAAGCTCTGCCAGCTCGCCGTCGAGAAGCTCTCCTTCGAGGGGGTGGACGCAGCCTTCGTCGCGGTCCGCCTGCCGTACCGCGTCCAGCACGATGAGGACGACGCCCAGGCGGCGCTCGCCTTCATCAAGCCCCACACCGAATGGACCTTCAATGTGGGGCCCGGTGTGGACGGTGTGGAGGAGGAGTTCCTGAAGACCACCGGCTCCGAGATCTCCGATTTCAACAAGGGCAATGTCAAGGCCCGCATCCGCATGGTGGCGCAGTATGCGCTGGCCGGCGAACACAACTACCTCGTGGTGGGGACTGACCACGGCGCCGAGTCGGTGACGGGGTTCTTCACCAAGTTCGGCGACGGCGGGGCCGATGTGCTGCCGCTCTTCGGCCTGAACAAGCGCCAGAACCGCCGGCTGCTGGAGCACCTGGGCGCGCCCCGCCAGGTCTGGGAGAAGGTCCCGACCGCCGACCTTCTGGACGGCAAGCCCGGACGCACCGACGAGGACGAGCTGGGCATCAGCTACGACCAGATCGACGACTACCTGGAGGGCCGCGAAGTTCCCGAGGGCGTCGCCGCGACGATCGAGGAGAAGTACCTGCGCACCCGGCACAAGCGCACCACCCCGGTCACCATCCACGACGAGTGGTGGAAGCAGGGCTGACCTCGTGGCCGTCATCCACCAGGCGACGCTGAGCCCCTCCAAGCTGGACCTTCTCGCGTCCTGGCTCGGCCGGCAGCCCTGGGCCGGCAGCGGCGGCGAGCTGGAGCGGCTCGGCACCTACCGCTTCGACGACCCCGCGGGCGAGGTCGGGATCGAGGGCTTCCTGCTCCGCCGCGGCGCAGAGACCCTCCATGTGGTGCTCACGTACCGTGGGTCTCCCCTGAATGGCGCCGACGACTGGCTGATCGGGACCATGAAACACTCCGTCCTCGGCACCCGCTGGGTGTACGACGGCCTCGGCGACCCGGTCAGTCAGGACGCGTTGCGCCGCGCCCTCCGGGGCGAACAGGAGCAGGCGATCCTCGAAGTCCACGACGACGCCGGCACCGTCGTCCAGCGTCTCGAACCGGAGGTGAGGGTCAAGCTCGTCGAGGCCGACGGCGCGGCCGGCGGAACCCAAGCGGACGTGGCGCCGACGGACGCCAGGGACGAGGACGGCTTCGACGCGGTGGGCACGGGAGACGAACGGGTCCTCGTGGCCCGCAGACCATCCGTTCCGGGCCCCGGCCCGGGTCGTCGGCTACTGCTGGCATCCTGGACCGGCGGCGAGGCCGTCATCGCTGCCCTGGACTGAGCTCGTGCCTCTGGAGGAAAACCGGACTCCCGGCTGAGATGTGGTTGCCTGGACGGTCTTTGGCACTGCCTCAAACGCGTTGTGTGCTCAGTTGTTGCGGATGGAACGGCGCTTCATCCGCAACAACTGAGCACACAACACTACTGAGCACGCAAGGCGGTGACCATGCGAGAACTCCGCCCGCCCCTCAGTCCCGGTTGAACTCCGCGGGTCGCTTCTCCTCGAACGCCGCCATACCTTCCACCTGGTCGGGCGTGCCGAACAGGGAGTGGAACAGTCTGCGCTCGAACACCACGCCCTGAGCGAGCCCGGTTTCGAACGCGGCGTTGACGGCCTCCTTGGCCATCATCGCCACCGGCTTGGACTTCCCGGCGATCGTCTCGGCGACCGCGAGCGCCTCCTCGAGGAGGGATTCCGTGGGCACCACCCGCGAGACCAGCCCGGACCGTTCCGCTTCCGCGGCGTCCATCATCCGGCCCGTGAGCACCAGGTCCATTGCCTTCGCCTTCCCCACGGCGCGCGTGAGCCGCTGAGAGCCGCCCATGCCGGGGATGACGCCGAGGTTGATCTCCGGCTGACCGAACTTCGCGTTCTCAGCGGCGATCAGCAGATCGCACATCATGGCCAGTTCGCAGCCGCCACCCAACGCGTAGCCGGAGACCGCGGCGATCACAGGGATCCGGGCCCGGGAGAGCTCCTCCCAGCCGCGGAACCAATCGGCCCGGTACATCTCGAGATGGTCCTTGGACGCCATCTCCTTGATGTCCGCCCCGGCGGCGAACGCCTTGGCAGAGCCCGTGAGGACCACGGCGCCAGTGCCGGGATCCGCATCCGCGGCCCGGACGGCTTCCACCACTTCGGTCATGGTCGCCAGGTTCAGCGCATTGAGCGCCTCCGGCCGGTTGAGGGTCACGATCGTGACGCGCCCACGGCGCTCCACCAGGATGTTCTGCACGGGTGCTTGCTCCTTCGCAATCGGAGTCTGAGGAATGAGGGGTGAGGAATGAGGAATGCGGGCTGAGGATTCGGGTGCTCGAGGCATTGCCTCCGGGATCAGGGGACCAGGTCCCCGCCGTCCGTCTCGCCGGGTGCGAACGGAGCGAAGTAGGAGGCGACGAGTTCAGGGCTGACTTCGGTCAGCCCGGGGTGCTCCCAGCGCGGGGTGCGGTCCTTGTCGATCACCTGAGCACGGATGCCCTCCCGCATGTCCGGAGAGGCGAGGCACCGGACGGCGACGCGGAACTCCTCCCGCAGAGCATCCTCCAGTGTCCCGGAGCAGTGCCGGCGCACGGCTTCGAGCGCCACGGCCACGGAGCGCGGGCTCTTGGTCTTGAGGGTCGCGGCGGCCGCCTGGGCCTGCGGGTCCGGATGGGTTTCGAGGCGGCTCAGGATGACGGCCGCGGAAGCGTCGCCGGACAAGGCTCCCGCGTAGCAGTCTTCGATCCAGGGGGCCGCGCCATCCGCGTCCCCGGCTGCGGCGAGCACCGCCTCCGGCGCCATACCGGAGAAGCGGGCCACGGCGTCGTCGGCCGTGTCGGTCTCCAGGAAGACGAGGAACTCGGGGAGGTTCGCGGCCGGCACGAAGGCGTCCGAGAGACCCAAGTGGATCGCGTCCCCGGCACCCACATGGTCACCCGTCATCGCGGCGTGGACCCCGGCAGTGCCGGCATGGCCCAGCAGCCAGGTCCCGCCGACGTCGGGGACATAACCGATGGTGACCTCCGGCATGCCCATCCGGGTGTTCTCGGTGACCACCCGGTGCGAAGCGTGGGCGGAGATGCCCACACCCCCGCCCAGGACCAGGCCGTCCTGCACGGCGATCACGGGCTTGGGGTAGCCGAAAATCAGCGAGTTCATCCGGAACTCGGCACGGAAGAAGTCATGGGATGCCCGCTCTCCGGCCACGATGTCCCGGTACATCGCCACGACGTCCCCGCCGGCGCACAGCCCACGTTCCCCTGACCCGGTGATGACGACGTGCTCGATCGACGGATCGACCGCCCAGGCCCGCAGCTGCGCGTCCACCGCCTCCACCATCCCCTGGTTGAGCGCATTGACCGCACGCGGTCGGTTGAGGATGACCACCCCGGCGTGACCACGCTGCTCGAAGGTCACCTCCGCCGACTTCACCTCCGCGGCAGGCTGCCCGGCTGTGGGGGCGGAGGCGGAGAGAGTGGACGGTGCGCTGGTACTGGAAGGCTCCATGGCTCTAGCTTGCCCGAAAGGCGGACCAGTTTCATCTGCAACGGCTCCCGATGTGGAAAAGCCTCCTCCTCCATCGGTGGACGGAAGAGGAGGCTGAACCTGGCGGGCCATGGCCCATACCGGGCGCCGAGGACTCAGGCGAGGACGTCCTCCGGCTTCTCGCCGAGATCCTTGGTGCGGACCTTATACGTCTCCCGGAGGCCGAGCACGCACAGTGCGAGGACCAGGCACGCGGCGCCGGAGTACAGCGCGATGCCCAGCGAACCGCGGTTGAAAGCGATGAACAGGGCCGTGGCGATGCTCGCCGCCGTGCCGCCGCCCAGCGCGGCCCCGGTCTGATACGTCGCCGAGATGGACGAGTAGCGGCTCTCCTTCGAGAACTGCTCACCCAGGAACGCGGGGATGCAGCCCTGCGGCATGGCCATGAAGATGTTCACCAGGATGAACGCGACGGTGGCCAGGAACGCCACCCGGCTGTCCACCATCCCGAAGAAGAGGAAGAAGAACACCGCGTAGATCACGGCGCCTCCGGCGATGACCTTCTTCCGCCCGATCCTGTCGGAGAGGAGACCCATGAACGGGGCGGCGAGCATGAAGGCGAACGAGCCGGCCACCTGGAAGAGCAGCGACTGCGTGTCCGTGTACCCACGCTCCTCGGTGTACGTGACCGTGAACAGGGAGCCGATGTACGCGATGGTGTTGTAACCGAACGCGACGCCGATGGCCAGGAGCATCTGCTTCGGGTGCTTCCGGATGGCCGCCAGAAGGGGCACTCGCGGGGCGCTCGCCGTGTTCACCGTCTCGTGCGGCATGCGGGTGCGGGCGATCAGGCCCACGAGGACCAGGAGACCTCCCAGCCAGAACGGCACGCGCCAGGCCCAGGCGGTGAGCTCGGACTCCGGCAGGAGCGTCATCACCGTGAACACACCCGTGCCGAAGAGGCTGCCGATGCCGATGCCCGTGCTCGTGAAACTGCCCCACAGGCCACGGCGGTTCTCCGGCGAATTCTCGATGCCGAAGAGGGACGCCCCGCCCCACTCGCCGCCCGCCGCGAAGCCCTGCACGAGGCGCAGGACAACCAGCAGAACGGGAGCCAACAGGCCGACATTCTGGTACGTCGGGAGGCAGCCGATGAGGAAGGTGCTGCCGCCCATCAGGAGCAGGGTCATGATGAGCATGGACTTGCGCCCGATCCGGTCACCGAAGTGGCCCACCACGATGCCGCCCAGCGGCCGGACGATGAACCCTGCGCCGAACGCGGCGAAGGCCACGAGAGTGCCGGTCAGCCGGTCGGTCGCGGGGAAGAAGAGCGTCGGGAAGACGAGGGCGGCGGCCAGGCCGTAGACGATGAAGTCGTAGAACTCCAGGGCCGTGCCGAAACCCGAGATGAAAAAGGTCCGCAGCGCGGTGGTGGCCTGGGTGCCCAGCGTCGGGGCATCCTGCGGCGCCGGGGCGGCGGCCGGTGAGGACTGGGTGTGGGACATGAGAGTGGTTCCTTGAGGAGATGAAGCGGGGAGGGGGCGGTCAGAAGCGCGCGAGGCCGTGAACGGCGGCTTCGTCGGGACGGCCGGCGAAGTAGTCGAGAGCGAAATGCTCGACGTCGACGCTGATCGTCAGCAGGGTGCCCCACTGATCGATGACCGGCTTGGCGGTGTCCGGGGACATGCAGATGGCGGCGGCGGATCCTTCGCCACCGCAGGCGGCTCGGGCCCGCTCGACGGGCGCCAGGCCCGTGAGGGTTCCTCGGACGGCGTCGAGGTGCTGGTAGCGCTCGGCGGTGGAGGAGTCGGCGGGCATGGTGTCGCCCTGGAAGAGGTCCGGATCGAGGAAGTGGTTGGTGTGGAAGAGCCAGCCGTCCGCGCCAGGACGGACGACCCCGAGCCCGGCCGGGGCGAGTTCGAGGCTCACGGCGCGGGAGACGCCGTCGTGGAAGTCGAAGACGGTGAAGACGGTGGAGGCGCTGACCGTGGCGCTTGCCGCGATGGCCTGGGCCTCCTCCACGGTCGCAGCCTCCTCCAGGATGCGGCGGGCGATCGCGTGGACCGGCACCCCGCCCTGATCGGAGTCGCTGCGGTGGGACAGGATGTTGAAGTGCAGGCCGAGCCCGGCGTCGTTCACGCCGATCTTCGCGGCGGTGCCGAATTCGGTGAACACCTTGGCCCGGCGGCCGGCCGGCGTGGTGAGGTCCAGCAGCAGGCCGTCCGGCACCAGGAATTCGTGCCAGTCCCAGGTCTGGAGGGTCTCCGGAGCGCGATCTTCGCCGGTGAGGACCGCGGTGGAGCATTCGCCTTCACCGCGCGGCGGCTCGGCCGCGAGGATCTCGGTGCGGGCGCCAACGGCGGCGAGCTGCCAGAGGTCGAGGCCGGCGGCCGAGGCGATGGCCTCCGTCTCCGCAGCCAGGCCGGGCGCCCAGTCGGCCAGTGCCGCGTGGCTCGCCTCGGCGATACTCCGCACGGTCTCCTCCGGGATGTTGAGAGCCGCGAAATGGTTGAGGTACAGCCCGGCCACGTGCTCGAAGCGGTCGCCGAACTCCAGCCCGAGTTCACGGCCGCGGACTGCCGGGTCCTGCGTGGTGGATGTTGCGGTGAAGAGCTTCATGAGGGGTTCCTTCGTGGGGGCGTTTTCTGAGGTGCAGATCACATTAGGGAAGTAAAACGTTTTATGCAATGATGGTTTTCCACTTGGCATGCTGGACCCGTTTGCGGGCGGTTCCGTCCCTGGTGAAATGTGGGTACGAACGATTTCAGGAGGGTCCGTGGCACGTGGCAAAGGTGTGACGATCCGGGATGTGGCGCGCCGCGCGGGGGTGTCCATCACTGCCGTCTCGCACTCGCTGAACGGCAAGGGGACCATCAGCGAGGAGACCAGGGCGCGTGTGAAGGCCGCCGCGGACGAACTCGGATACCAGGCGGACGCCTTCGCCCGTGGCATGCGCCAGGGCAGCATCGGCGCCATCGGCCTGGTGATGCGCTCCCTCGACGCCCTGGGCGACTACACCCCGGCCGGCGTCGACGTGTTCGAGCGGTTCGCCGGGATCCTGTCCTCCCGCGCCCTGGCCCGCGGGCTCAGCCTCACGCTCGTGCCGGATCTGACCCGCAGTCCCGTGCCGCCGCTGGCATTCTCCATGGACGGCTACGTCATCATGAGTCCCAACGCCCAGGACCCCGTGATCGAGCTCCTGGACCGGCGGGGCATCCCCTATGTCTGTTACGGCAAGCTCCTGGACAAGCCGGACTTCACGCGCTGGTCCTCCGAGGACGACCCCCTCGCCGCCCGGCAGATCCTGGCGCACTTCGAAGCCGCTGGGGCCCGTGAGGTCGTGCTGGTCTCCGGAACGGACCGGAACGCGTGGAATGCGGACTTCCTCCAGGAGTATCTGTCGTGGTGCGAGCGCCACAAGGTGACGCCGCGGGTTTACGAGCAGTCGGAGCGGTCGGGCCTCGACGGCGGGCGCGACGCCGGGCTGCGCATCCTCGCGGACGGCGTTCCCGAAGCGGTGTTCTGCATGACGGGGCGGCACGCCGCAGGCGTCCAGCAGGAGATCCTGGCGGCCGGGGTGACCGTGCCGGGTCAGGTGATGATCGCCGCGGCGTCGGATTCGGAGCACGCCCGCTCGAGCCGACCCGCCATCACGGCCTTCGAACTCAACCCCGCCGGCACTGCGGACCTGCTCCTGGACATGCTGCAGGAACTGCTCAAGACCGGCGAGACCGTGGGTCCCCGACTCACGCGGGCCCGGCTCCGGCCTCGCGCTTCGACGCGGAGGGACTAGACCCCCAGCCGTCCTTCTGTCTCCACCTCTGATCGACTGCTCCACACGATGTCATTCCGCCCGGAATTCCAGGGATTTCGGCATCGTATGGAGCAGTCGATCAGAGTATCAAGCAGTCGATCAGAGGGGCGCGACCCGCAGCGCGGCCGCGGCGACCGTGCTCAACTGGACCGGCTCGCCGTCGACGGTGATCGTGACGGCATCGGCCGCCGCGGAGACCGTCTCGACCCGGACCCGGACTCCGACCGTGAGCCCCAGCGACTCGAGATAGCGGAGCAGCTCCGACGACCGGTCCGAGACCCGGGTGATCCTCGCCTGCGTCCCCGGCCCCACGTCGGCGAGCGCCTGATCCGGTTCCGTCACCACGGCGCCGGTGACGTCGGGAATGGGGTGCCCGTGCGGGTCGCGGACCGGGTGGCCGAGGACGGCGTCCATCCGCTCCAGCAGGGTGTCCGAGATGACGTGTTCGAGCCGGTCCGCCTCCGCGTGGACCTCGTCCCACGGGACGTGCAGGGCGCGGGCGAGGTAGCTCTCCAGCAGCCGGTGGCGGCGCACGATCCGCAGCGCCACGCGTCGGCCGGCGTCGGTCAGCGAGATAGCGCCGTACGGCTCGTATTCGATGAATCCGTCACGCGCCAGCTTCTTGAGCGTGCTCGACACTGTGGACGGCGTGACGTCGAGCTGGGCGGCGAGTTCCGTCGTCGTCGGACCGCCGTCGGGCCACTCGAACGCCTTCCAGATGAGCGTGACGTAGTCCTCGACGACGCGGGTGACTGCTGGGCTGCCCATCTTCCGCATTCTAGTGGGCCTCCCTCTCCGGCACCCGGGCTGGCTCCACACGTCGCGGCCGTCGGAAGGGCGCCGCGAGCGTCGGGACGATGTCTCGGCGATGGGCCACCAGGAAGCCAACGGCGAGCACCGCCTGGACGAGACTCAGGACGTACCTGCCGCCCGTGTCCGTGACGATGAACTGGACCGCGAACAGTGCCGCCAGGCCCACCGCCGACCACCAATGGAACCGCAGCGCGACGATGATGGCAACGCCCAGCAGCGTCTGCGTGGCCGTCAGCACGAACTCCTCGACCTGCCGCGCATCCATCGGCAGCCCCGCTCCGCCACCGCCGAACCAGTAGGCGACCGGCAGCGACCCGACCAGGAGGCTCCACTGGTTCACCTTGGATGCGATCAGTGTGCCGATGGCGGCGGCGCCCATCCCGCGCACGGCGAACATGACGGCGATGATGAACTCCGGGGCCTCGGAGGCGAGGGGCGCGAGCCACTGGACCAGGAAGTAGCTGTCGATGCCGAGGGCCGAGCCCGAGGCGACGAGCGCCTCCGCGAACGGTTCGGCCGCGGTGACGATGATCGCCGCCGAGAGAAGGAACAAGGCGACGACGGTGATCCGGCGGCGTCGAACGTCCATCCGCGCGATCAGGGCCGCCGCGCCGACGAACTCCTCCTCCCGCGCGTCGTGGACCTGGCTGGCCCGCCAGAGGTAGAGGGCGAAGATCCCGATCAGACCGAAGCCCAGCCAGAGGGGGATGCTCCCGAGGAGCGGGATCGCGAAGGCCAGCACCGCGAGGATAGCGAGGAATCCGATGTCGAGACGGCTGTCCTCAGGAAGGCGGATGAAGTGCGGCTGTTTACCGGCTCCCTTCCGCATCTTCCGCATCTTGCGGGCGACGGCGAAGGCCACGATCACGACGAGCGGCCAGCCGAAGCCGAGCAGCAAGCGGTTCGAACCGGTCATGTTCGCGGCGGCGAAGTGCGTGTACGCGGAGTCGGACCCGGCCCGGAACGCGTAGTACAGGTCCACCGCGTACTCGGGCAGCACTGCGATCAGGGCGAGGAGCGCGATGGCGAGCGCTCCGGAGATGTCCTTCTGGGCGGCCTCCGCGGCCCAGGCCAGAAGAAACGCCGCGGCGACGACGGACGCTCCGAAGACGAGGAGGCTCACGACGGGTGGCAGGTGGATGCCGCTGAGGCGCAGCGCGACGGCCGGGACGGCGATCGCGAAGCACAGTACGAGACGGCGGATCAGAGCAGGTGGCATGGCGAATTCCTTGCATCACGCCGTGGCCCGGGAGAGATCTCCGGCCACGACTCATGGCCGAAGGTCTCGTTCGCCTCACGCGGTGAGGTGGCGCGCCGGACCACCCACGATGGCGGTCAGCATGTCGACGCAGCGCGTCCGGAGGTCATCCCCGGACTGAACTACTCCCCTTCGGAACTCCACGTTGCCGGGCCGGAATTGGGTGTGTCTACGGACACCTGATTGTTGGAGCGCTCCAACATTTCCCGCCCCCTGATCGACTGCTCCATACGATGTCATTCCGCGCGGAATTCCGGGGATTTCGGCATCGTATGGAGCAGTGGATCAGGGGTGGGATTCGAGGATTCGCACGATCTCTGTGAAACCCCTCCGCCGGGCGTTGTCGAGGGCCTTGCGGGTCCCGGATGCCGGGGTCCGCGCCCGCCGCCAGGAGGAGCCGGACGGCTTCCTGCTGGCGTGGCCCGCCCGTGTTCAGCAGGATCGCCTCCTGCATCCCCGTCCAGCCGAGGCGGTTCACATGGTTCACGGGCACCCCGGCCGCGATCAGGATCCGGATCGTCTCGACGTGTCCGTGCTCGCAGGCCGGGATGAGCGCGGTCCCGCCGAACCGGTTGACGCTCCGCACGTCCGCGCCTGCCGCCAAGGTGAGCCGCAGTACCTCATTGAACCCTTCCGCTCCGGCGTAGAGGAAGGCCGAATCCTGGATCGAGTCCTTGGCGTTGACGTCGCCGCCCTGCTCGATCAGGCGTTTCACCCCGGCGAGGTCGTTCCGTTTCGCGGTCCGGATGAGGTCCTGGTCCAGCCGGTCCCGTTGGGTCTGCGTCAGCCGGGATCGGGCGGCTGCGCGGGCCCTGTCGTCAAGTGCGGCGGGCGACGCCGTACTGCCGCTGTCCGCGGCTGGTGACCCTTCCTGAGTGGGGGACGACGCCGGCGGCGAGGTCCGCGCGGGGGGCGCGGCGTCGTCGTCGGGCGCCTGAGTGGAGCCCGGCTGAGCGGAACCCGGGGCGCACGCGCCGAGGAGCCCGACGGTGAGGACCGCCAGACTCCCCTTCAGCACGGCGCCACGCGTCGGCATGGCTTCCATCGTGGCTCCTAGCGGCCCAGGATCGCCTCGGCGCCGGCTGCGGCGCAGGCCTCGTCGAGGGCTCCGTCGGGTGCGCCGCCGACGCCGATCCCCGCCACGGACACGCCGTTCACCTTCAGCGGGACACCGCCGGCCAGGAACAGGGTGCCCGGCAGATCGGCGATGGAGGGCTTGCCGTTGCCGCTGATGCGTCCGGCCAGCTCACTCGTGGGGGCGCCGAAGGCCGCCGCGGTGTAGGCCTTCTGCTTCGACGCCTCGAGGGTGTGCTGCGCGGCGTTGTCGCCCCGGAGAACCGCCTGGACCGTGCCGAAACGGTCCACGACCGTGACCGAGACGAACGGGAGCTTGTCACCCACGCACTTGGCCAGGGCGGCCTGGACGGCCTTGGCGGAGGCGGTCGCGGAGATGCGGTTCTGCGAGACGGTGGTGCCCTCGCCGGCCGGGATGTCCGCCGTGGGAAGGCGATTGGCGGTCTCCGCGGCGGGCGCGGCCGCAGGCTGGGAGACCTGTTCGGCGTTCGCGGCGGCCGTGATGCCGCCGGTCAGGAGGAGCGCCGCCGCCGCTGCGGAGAGGACCTTGATGTTGCTCTTGCTGATGGCCATGATGTGCCTGCCCTTCGGGAATGGATCGTGCGTGGATCGGTTTCGGTGGTCTCGGTGCGAGCCCACGGACCCCGGCGTGCCGGGTCTGCCCCGGCCTTCCTGACGGATCCGTGAACTCCTGACATCCATCCTTCCGAGGTGCGGTTCCGGGCACATCGGCTGTTCCGGCAGGGGTTCGTCATGCCTTCGGGTGGCCGTCTCAGCCAAAAGGATGAGACGCGCCTTTCCTGTCGGCGCGGTCTCGTAGAGTGGCCCCATGATCACCGCACCCCCGGCAGGCCGCGAGCGCTATCTCGGCGTGGCGGTGCACTGTGGCTTCGCGGTGCTTCTGACCGCCTCACTCATCCGATTCGTGCTGCGGCATGGACCGGACGAGAATTCCCTCGTCCTGGTCCTGGCTGCCGCGCTCTGCGTGCTGTACGCGGCCGCGGTCCGGCTGCGCGGACCTGCCCGTCCCGTGGTCCTGTGGATCCTCGTAGCGGTCTGGGCGGCGCTCGTCATCCTCGCTCCGAGCTTCGCGTGGTGTGCGTTCGCGGTCTTCTTCGTCGGGCGGTCCGCCGTGTCGGGGAAGGCCGCCGCGCTGGCGACCGGGCTGACGGCGCTGAGCACGTCCGTGGGGCTGTTCAAGCTCAGCGGGTACACCGACGTCGCGGCGCTTCTGGGCCCGGCAGCCGCAGCGCTGGTCCTCACACTCGTCTACGACCGCCTGGAAGCCGCCCTGTCCCGCCAGGCCCAGCTCAATGCGGAGCTGCGCACCGCGCAGGCCCAGACGGCCGCCGCGGAACGGGCCGCCGGCACTCTCGCGGAGCGGGAACGTGTCGCCCGCGAAATCCACGACACCGTGACGCAGGGCCTCGCGAGCACGGTGCTCCTGCTGGAGGCGGCGGATCGCACGGAGGGTCTGGGCCCCGAGGTCCGGCAGGCGACCGAACAGCTCAGGGTGAACCTCGCGGAGACCCGGGGGCTGGTCCACAATCTCGCGACGGCCCGGGAACCCGATCTGCCGCTGGAGGAGGCCCTGGCCGTGGCCGTCCGACGCCACGTTCCGGCGATGCGGATCAACGTGACCGGCACCCCGCGGGCGCTGCCGCCCGAGGTGCGGCACGCCGTCGTGCGCATCGCCCAGAGCGCAGCGGCGAACGTCGAGCGGCATGCCTCCGCCCAGGGGGCGAGCGTCACTCTCGGCTATCTGCCGGGGTCCGTCACGCTGGATGTGTACGACGACGGCGTGGGCTTCGTGCCCGCCGCCACCTCGGCGCCGGGCCCGGACGGAGGGTACGGGCTGCGCGCCATGCGGCAGCGGGTCGAACAGCTCGGCGGCACTTTCGCGGTGGAATCCGCGCCGGGCGAGGGAACGGTCATCGGCGTGGAGATCCCGGCCGGGGACACCGGCGTGGTGGAGGACAGCGCAGTGGAAGGAGGAACGGCATGATCACGGTGCTGCTGGTGGACGACCATCTGGTGGTGCGGAGCGGGCTCAGGGCACTGCTCAGCACCCAGCCGGACATCAAGGTGGTGGCTGAGGCGTCCTCGGGTGAGGAGGGCGTGGCGGTCGCACTGGAACAGGCGCCGGACGTGGTGCTGATGGATCTGGCCATGGGAGCGGGGATCGACGGGATCGAAGCGATCCGGCGGCTGCGGGCCGAGCGTCCCGCACAGGCCGTCCTGGTGTTCACCACCTACGATTCGGACGCGGACATCGTGCGTGCCGTCGACGCCGGGGCCATGGGGTACCTCCTCAAGGACGCCGCCCCGGACGAGATCTTCGCCGCGGTGCGGGGCGCCTCCCGGGGGCAGAGCCACATGAGCGCGCCCGTCGCGAGCCGGCTCTTCCAGCAGATGCGGAACCCCGACGAGGCGCTGACACCCCGGGAGGCGGAATTGCTGACCCTCTTGACCCAGGGGCTTTCGAACAAGGAACTCGGCCGGAAGCTGTTCATTTCCGAGGCCACGGTCAAGACCCATCTGGCGCACATCTACGCGAAGCTCGGGGTGGATTCGCGGGCCGCCGCCATCGCGAAGGCACTGCGCCGCGAGGGGATGCGATGACCGTGCGCGCTGAGGACATCGCGGAGCTGGTGTCCCGCAGGCAGGGGCCTGTGCGGTTCCTGCTGTTCGCCCCCGGGCTGACCGGCCATCCCCTGGACGATCAGGACGAGGTGTTCGCGGCGGCCGTCGAGGACCTGGGTGAAGAGGCCGTGCTGCTCGGCGAGGCGCCGCTGCTGTTCGCCGGGCTGCACGCGAAGAACCTGTTCGCGCGTCGAATGGAGAGCGTGGGGTTCCTTGTGACCGACCAGGCCGTGCATGTGCGGGATGCTCCGTCGACGCCGGTGGAGCCGTCAGCGGTGCGTTCCGTGGAGTTCGACTGGACCGCGGACCCGTTCACCGAGGCCCGACGGGTGGCCCGGCTCGCCTCGGCCACATTCGACCACCGCTGGGCGCAGACCCTGACGTCCCGTGAGGCACTGCGCGAGTCGCTGGATGTGGTGCGGGATGTGGTGGAGCTGGTGCTGAAGGCCGGGTGAACTCACTCACGGTGTGCGCGAGTTCACCCTGAAACAGCGGGTTATCGGCCCCGGTCCGGCCGCTCCGATGGAACACTCGTGTCATGCGCTCAGTTCACCTCACGTCCGCATTCATGGCCATGGGATTCGGCCTGGTCACCGGGATCCTGCTCTTCGTCCCGTTCGTGGCCGCCAGCTACCGGAGACGGGGCCGTCTCACCGCCGGACGCTTCGTCCTCTGGGGCGCCGCGCTCGTGTACTTCTGGGCCATCTGGACGTACACGCTGCTGCCCCTGCCCGACCCGGCCGGTTACCAGTGCGTCGGGGCGAACGTTCAGCCGTTCGCCTTCGTCCAGCACATCCGGGATTCGCTGGCGTCATCCGGTGGCGGCCTCCGAGCGGCCGTCATGGACTTCGCGGTCCTGCAGGTGGTCTTCAACGTGGTGCTGTTCATGCCGCTCGGGTTCTTCATCCGGGTGCTGGGCGGGCGGGGCGTCGTGATCGCGACCCTGACCGGCTTGGCGACGACGGCGCTGATCGAGTTCACCCAGCTGACCGGCGTGTGGGGGCTGTACCCGTGCGCCTACCGATTCTTCGACGTCGACGACCTGATGGCCAACACCCTCGGCGCCCTCCTCGGCTCCCTCATCGCTCTGCCGTTCGTCGGGCGACGGCACAGCGTCACTCCGGCCGCCGACGTCGCGCGTCCGGTCACCAAACCCCGGCGCTTCCTGGGGGTGCTGTGCGACTGGCTGGCGTTCGTCCTGCTCAGCGTGTCGATCACGGTCGGCATCCGCGCGGTCCTGCTCTACGTCCTCAACGACCGCGAAGCACTCAACCAGGACGACTACTCCGGGGTGGTCGGCACCGGCGTCGCGTTCCTGGTGTGGCTGGTGGTCACGCTGGTAAGCGGACGCACCGTCGGCGACCAGGCGGTCCAGCTCCAGTACGACGGCGGGCCCCTCCCCCGCCCGCTTGCCCGGCTCCTGCGCCTGCTCGGCGGGATCGGCGGCTATGCGCTGCTCGGCCTTCTCCCGGAGGGGTTCGACTGGGTGGAATCCCTGTTCGTCCTCGTGTCCCTCGGGGCGCTGGTGTTCAGCGCGAAGGGCCGTGGCCTGCCGGGCCTGGTGTCGGGCCAGCAGGTCCAGGATGCGCGGGAGGCGCGGGCGACCGCGCCTGTGAGGCCGATCGCCAGGGGCTGACCGTCCCCGCCTCACTTCACCCCAGCCCCGAAACAGTGGATTCCCGTCGAAACCGCGTGTTAAACACACTGTTTCGACGGGAATCCACTGTTTCAGGGGACGGCCAGGGACGTCGCTTGAGCCGCGACCGGAAGCGGCGGGTTCTGAGCGTCGCTTCGTTCGTCCATGAGCCTCAACGCCGATTTCGCGGCGATACTCCACTCGATGCACCGGTTCCGATACAGGTTTGCCCGGAAACTCACGGCGGCATAGAAGATGATCAGGAGCGCAGCCAAGCTACAGAGCATCCACATCACCTCCACATAGGTCTGTCCGGCGTCCTGGACGGTCAGCTTCGTCTGCAGTCGTGGATCCTCCGCCATGAACCCGGCGAATGCGATGAGTCCGGTGCTCACCACCGAAAAAGCGAGACCGATGATTCCCACGAAGTTCAGGAGATGCCCCCAGGCCGGGTCGGTGATCCCCCGTTGCTTCTCTTCGAGCAGAGTCTCGACTTCGGCACGAGGACGATTCGAAAGGTGCTCGATCTCCTCACGACCGGGCCGTCGGAAACCCGTCCGCAAGGGTCGGATGGGGTCGTCAGCCACGAGCCTGAGCGAACGGGTCAAGTTCTGGTAGATGCGCAAGGTTTCTCCTCCTTCTTCGGGCGGGAACGAGTCATTCGCTCCTCACTCCTCAAAGCCAGGCTCCACCCTCCATGCGGACAGCTTGCGACAAGATTTCGACAGATTTTTCACCTGTCCCAGCACGTCCCGCCCCCCTGAAACAGTGGATTCCCGCCGAAACCGCGTGTTAAACACACTGTTTCGACGGGAATCCACTGTTTCAGCGGGTCCGCCCCGCAGGACTCACCTCACCAGTGCGCGCGCCAGTACTGCGGTGCGAACGGGGTCTTGTCCAGGGGTTCGCCGAGGGAGCGGGCCGCGAGCGCGGGCCAGTTCGGCTCCTTGAGGGCGGCCCGGGCGATCGAGACGCCGTCCGCCTGGCCGTTCACCAGGACCTGTTCGGCCTGCTGCGCTTCGTTGATCATGCCGACGGCGCTGACGAAGGCGTCGTTCTCCACGCCGCGCTCCTCGGCGTCCGCGGCCAGGGCCTTCTTCACCTCGGCCGCGAGCGCGATCTGATACCCCGGGCCGGTGGGACCGTGGTACGCGCCGATGCCTCCGCTGGACAGGTCGAACACGGTCACTCCCTCGGCCCGGAGTTCCACCGCGAGACGGGCGGTCTCCTCGATGGTCCAGCCGCCCTCGACCCAGTCGGACCCGGAGAACCGCACACCCAGCGGCTTGTCGGCCGGCCAGACCTCACGCACCGCGGCCACGACCTCCCGCAGGTACCGGGTCCGGCCCTCGTAGGAGCCTCCATAGGAGTCCGTGCGGGTGTTGCTCAGCGGGGACAGGAATTGGTGCACCAGGTAGCCGTGGGCGGCGTGGATCTGGATGAAGTCGAAGCCGGCCTCATCGGCGCGACGGGCGGCGGCGGCCCAGGAGGCGACGGACTCCTGGATCTCGTCGACGGTCAGCTCATGCGACTCGGCCAGACCATGGACCGAGGTGACGGACGGCGCCACGGTGACCCAGCCGCCGTCGTCCACCGGGACGGACCCGGTCAGACCCCGGTCCACCCAGCGCGGCAGCCAGCCGTACGTGGAGGCCTTGCCACCGGCATGGGCCAGCTGCACGCCGGCCGCGGCGCCCTGGCTCTTGATGAAGGAGATGATCGGCTTGAAGGCCTCCACCTGCTCGTCGTTCCACAGGCCGAGGTCCTCCGGGGAGATCCGTCCCTCCGGCACCACGGCGGTGGCCTCGGTGATCACCATGCCGAAACCGCCGGCGGCGCGGGCGCCCAGGTGCGCCTGATGCCAGGCGGTCGGCACGCCGTCGCGCGCATCCACGGAGTACATGCACATGGGAGCGAGGAAGGTCCGGTTGCGCAGCGTGAGCTGGCCGGACGGGGCTGACAGGACTGCTTCACTGAAAAGTTGGCTCACGATGATGGGCAACCCCGCGTCGCCGGATCGTATTCCGATGGTGACGCCGCGGGTCACCAAACTGTCAGTCCGCTTTGATAGCTTGGGAGCGTGAAGATCGCCACCTGGAACGTCAATTCCCTCCGTGCCCGCGCCGACCGTGTGGAGGCCTGGCTGGAACGCAGTGACTGCGATGTCCTGGCCATCCAGGAGACCAAGTGCAAGGACGAGAACTTCCCCTGGGAGCTCTTCGAGCGCATGGACTATGAGGTGGCGCATTTCGGGTTCAGCCAGTGGAACGGGGTGGCCATCGCCTCCCGCGTGGGTCTGGAGGACGTCGAGCGCACCTTCCCCGGCCAGCCGACGTTCGGCAAGGGCGGGGTGAACCCGGAGCAGGAGGCCCGTGCCATCGGCGCCACCTGCAACGGCGTCCGCGTCTGGAGTCTGTACGTGCCCAACGGCCGCGCCCTGGATGACGAGCACATGCCGTACAAGCTGGAGTGGCTGGACACCCTGAAGGCCAACGCCGAGGCCTGGCTGGACACCGACCCCGCCGCCCAGATCGCGCTCATGGGCGACTGGAACATCGCACCCCAGGATGACGACGTCTGGGACATCGACTTCTTCATCGAGGAAGGGCTAACGCACGTCTCCGCCCCGGAACGCGCCGCCTTCCACGCCTTCGAAGAGGCCTCCTTCACAGACGTGGTTCGCCCGCTCAACCCCGGGCCCGGTGTCTACACCTACTGGGATTACAAGCAGCTCCGCTTCCCCAAGAAGGAGGGCATGCGCATCGACTTCGTCATGGCGTCCCCGGCCCTCGCTTCCCGCGTGACCGGCGCCGTGATCGACCGTGAGGAGCGCAAGGGCAAGGGAGCCAGCGACCACGCCCCCGTGATCGTCGAACTCGCGGACTGAGCGATGCCCAGCGCGCGGCCGGGAAGCCGATGACCTTCTACGACTCCCCCATGGGGTTCCCCTACATCTCCGCGCTGCGCGTCTATCAGCCGCTCGACGCCTTCGGCGCCCCACAGCGGCGCGCCATCGTCGCGCAGTACGGCGATCTGACCGAGCGGGCGATCCTCAGTGCCTCGGAGCTGCGGCAGATGCGCGACGACGTCGAGCGCCGCGAACTGCGCAGCACCCTTCACCGGCTCCTGCGGAAGCCCAACGACCCGTACCCGGGCAGCCGCGCCGAGCTTTCGCGCGCCCTCGCCGATCCCAGCGAGCGGGGTGTTCTGCTGTACTGCCCGAACCAGACGGTGCTCCGTTCCGCACTGGCCGCGGAGGAGCTGACGGACGGGTCGAGCTCGGAAAGTCTGGAGCGGATCGTCCCGGTGGACGCCACCGAACGGCATCAGGAACGGCTCAAGACTTTGGTGGACTCCGGTCTGATCGACTCGGATCTGCTGTTCACCCGCACCGCCACTTGGGGCGTTCCGTTCGCGTGGTTCATCTTCTTCCACGAGGGCGACCGCCAGGAGATGCTCAACAACCGGGATGGCAGCATCGCCACCCTGCGCCTCTACACCCCGGTGGCGGAGGCGATCTCGCGTTCCCGCACCCTCGTGGCCGCGCTCTCTCTCGGCGCCCCGGAGCTGGACTTCCTGGACGAGATGACCCGTGTGGTCGCGTGGCTGGAGCGTTTCCACACCAGCAGTGTCCTGGAACTGGACTACGGCGCCCTGGCGGACCGGGTCTATCCGGATGAGTCCCCCAGCGATGTCCGCATGGGCATCGAGTGCCTCGCGGAGGGCGATATGACGGGCGCGGCCGCCGCGTATCAGCGTCTCATCACGCGATGGGTGCCGCTGCGGCACCTGGGCCGCGCCAGCTGAACCAGACCCGCGCCGACAAAAGAGCTACGACAGCGGCGCGGTGGACGTCCGGCTCTTCAGCTCGAAGTCCGCGTGCACATCGTGGACGGATCCCGCCTTGCCGGCCAGCTCGTCGAGCAGCATGCGCGTCCCGAGCCGTGCCTGAGCCACCGGGTCCTGGGCCACGGTGCTCAGCCCCATGACCGGTGAGAACTCATGGTCGTCGATCCCGATCACCGAAAGATCCTCCGGCACTCGCAGTCCACGGCGCTGCGCCTGCAGGATGACGCCCATGGCCATCTCATCGGAGGCGCACATGAGCGCCGTAGGTTTGGGGCCCGGCCGGTTCCAGAGTTCCTCGAACGCCTCGGCTCCGCTCGCGAGGGTGAAGTTCCCCCGCACCTCCCACTCCGCGTGGTACTCGACCCCTGCACGGGCGAGCTCCTCGTGGAACCCGTTCACGCGCAGCTCGGGGACCTGGAAATTGAGGTCCTCGTCATCGTCCTGGCCATGCAGGACGCCGATGTCGCGGTGCCCGAGGTCCAGCAGGTGGCGGGTGGCGAGAGCCGCCGCGTCCACGTCGTTGATGCCGATGCTGGAGCAGCCCTCCACCGGCCCGCCCACCGCGACCAGCGGGATGTCGAGACGGCGGAGCTCCTGGATCTCGTCGATGGACAGCGCCATGCAGAGCACCAGGAGCGCATCGATGTGTTTCGCGACCATGGTCTTGCTGAAGGTCCGCTGCCGTTCGCCGGAGCGGCTGTCGAGGCTGAACAGCGACAGGTTGTAACCCTGCTCGTGGAGCTCGCGCTCCACGCCTTCCAGGGCCTTGTAGAAGAACCAGCGGTCCACATACGGCGCCAGGACCCCGATGGTGCGGGTCCGGCCCGTCGCCAGGCCGGACGCCGCGGACGAGGCCACGTAGCCGAGTTCGGAGGCGACGTCCAGAATGCGCTGGCGGGTCTGTTCAGAGACCCTCGGAAGGCCTCGGACGGCCCGGGAGACGGTCGCCGTCGAGACGCCCGCCGCGGCAGCCACATCCTCGATGCTCACGCCATGATGCCCACCACGGGCGGCACGCGCAGCCATGCCAGTCACACTCCTCAGGTTCTCCGGATCATGAATTGAACCACGCGTGCCATGTCACGTCACAGTCGATGACGCCTCGTGCTCAGTTGCGACGGCCCATGGCCCGGGACGGCAGACGCCTGCGGAGCCTGATCAATCCCCAGACGGCGAGCACCGCCGCGAGCAGGCCGAGGGCCCAGCCGAGGGCCGGCTGTCCCGTAACCTCCATCCACACCGTGGTGCCGAAGAGGACCAGGGTCCAGAACCCCAGCATCCCCAGGACGATATCCAGATCCTCGGCGCTTCTGAGGAGGCGACGGCTGGGCTTCCGCTCCGGCTCCTCCCGGGCCGGGCCTTCCCATCCGCCCACGGTCCGTCCGCGGACGGCGGCGGCGCGCCGGCCGTCGTCGTCCGCGGAGGACTGCTGCTTGCTCACTTGACCGCGCCTGCGGTCAGACCGGCCACGATCTTGCGCTGGAACACCAGCACCAGGATGACCAGGGGGATGGTGACCACGGTTCCGGCGGCCATGACGGCCGTGTACGGCTCCTGATGCGGCTGGGCGCCGGCGAAGGAGGCGATGGCCACGGTGACGGTCTTGGTGGAATCCACCGAGAGCTGGCTGGCGATCAGGAACTCGTTCCAGGCGCCGATGAAGGTCAGGATCGCGGTGGTGAACGTCGCGGGTGCGGCGAGCGGAAGGATGACCTTCCGGAACGCCTGGCCCTGCGTGCAGCCGTCGATCCGGGCCGCCTCCTCCAGCTCCCACGGCATCTCACGGAAGAAGGACGTGAGCGTGTAGACCGCCAGGGGCAGGGAGAAGGAGATGCTCGGGATGATCAGGGCCTGGTAGGTGCCCATCCAGCCGATCCCGGTGAAGAACTGGAACAGCGGCGTGATCAAGGCGACGGCGGGGAACATCGACGCGCCCAGGATGAAACCGAGGACCAGTTCCTTGAAGCGGAACTTCAACCGGGCCAGGGCGTAGGCCGCGAACACGCCGACCACCAGGGAGATCACTGTGGTGGTGCCCGCCACGATCAGGCTGTTCAGGAGGTTCTGGGCGAAGTGGTTGCCCAGGCTCTCGTCGAACACGGTGCGGAAGTTGTCGAACGTGACGTGGGTGAAGAACGGCGTCGGGTCGAAGGTGAAGCCGACATCGCGGAACGCCGTGACGATCATCCAGTAGAAGGGCGCGAGACACCAGACGAGGATGACGGCGGCCTGGATGTAGGTGCGGGCCGGCGCCCAGCTGAAGGCACGACGGCGCGTGGTTGCGGAGGCGGTGCTGACTGCGTTGCTCATGTCACTTCTTCTTCGGTGCGGCGGACTCCACGGCGTTGGCGCCGAGGAAGCGGACAAAGATGAATGCCACCAGGAAGATCACCAGGAAGGTGATGGTGGACAGCGCGGACGCCCCGTTGAGGCCTTGTCTGACCTGCTGCACCACCAGGATGGAGAGGGTGGTGGTGTTGTTGGCGCCGCCGGTCATGATGGCGGGCAGGTCGTACATGCGCAGCACGTCGAGGGTGCGGAACAGGATGGCGACCATCAGGGCCGGCCGCACCAGCGGGAGCGTGATCTGGGTGAACCGCTGCCAGGCGCTGGCGCCGTCCACCTTCGCGGCCTCGTAGACCTCGTCCGGGATGAGCTGAAGACCCGCCAGGATCAGCAGCGCCATGAACGGGGTGGTCTTCCAGACGTCGGAGATGATGATGGCCCAGCGGGCGGGCCCTTCGGAACCCGTCCAGAGGATCTGCGTGCCGAAAAGCTGATTGATGATGCCGTCGAAGGCGAACATGAAGAAGAACAGCTTGGCCGTGACGGCGGTGGGGATGGCCCACGGCACCAGGACGGCGGCGCGGATGATGCTGCGGCCCTTGAAGGCGCGCGCCATGATGACGGCCATCCAGAAACCGAGGATGGTCTCCAGGATCACCGTGATGATGGTGAAGAAGAAGGTGGTGCCCATCGCGTTCCAGAACTGGGAACCGAGGGTGCCGGGAGGGCAGGCCTGGCCGTTGCACTGCTGCAGGAGCCAGTGGACGTAGTTGTCGGCTCCGGCGAAGCCGCCCTGGACGAAGAAGCCGGTGGCCGGGTCGAGGCCGGCGTCCTTCTGGAAGGACATGATGATGGCGTTGATGATCGGGTAGACGATCACCACGGCCAGCAGGATCAAGGTGGGTGTGAGCAGCGTGTAGGCCCAGCGGCCCTGCGTCACTTCGCGCCGGTCGGCGCTTTCCGCGCCGGCCAGGCCGGGTCCGCCTTTGGACCCTTTCCCCGCGCCGCCGCCGGTGGTGGTGCCCCGCGTCTGCGAGGGGGCATCTGTGGACATGGTGACTCCTCTGTGGTGTTCCCCTGGTCGATGGCCCCGCGCACGGGGCGATGGTGGGGGCCCGCCCGCGAGCGGGCCCCCACCTGGTCGGCTACTTGGACGCGCTGGCCGCGTCGATGGCGGCCTGCATGTCGCTCAGTGCCTGATCGACGGTCTTCTCACCCTTCATCGCGGCGTAGGAGTTGTCCTGAACCGCCTTGGTGACTGCCGGGTAGAAGGGGGTCACCGGACGCGGAACCGCGTTCTGGATCGAGGTCAGCAGCGTCGGCATGTACGGCAGCTTGGCCACGATCGCCTGATCCTTGTAGAGGTCCGCGGTCACCGGGGCCAGGGAGCCCTGGGTGGCGAAGAACTTCTGCTGCTCGTCCTGGATCAGGAAGTTAGCGAAGTCATGCGCGGTGGCCTTGTTCTTGGAGTACACGCTGATGGCTGCGCTGTGGCCGCCCAGCGAGGAGGCGCCGGGGCCGTCCTTGCCCGGGAGAGGCGCGACGCCGAAGGTGTCCTTCACCTTGGAGGCGCCGTCGCTCTTGGCGAGGTTGTAGACGTACGGCCAGTTGCGCAGGAAGAGGAGCTTGCCGTCCTCGAAGGCCTGACGGCCCTGTTCCTCCTGGTAGGTGATGCCTTCCTTGGGGATGTTGCCGCTCTTGTAGGCATCCACGAGCTTGGACAGACCGGCCTTGGCCTCCGGAGTGTTCACGGCGGCCTTGCCCTGGTCATCGACGATCTTGCCGCCGAAGGTGTTGATGGCCTCGGCCGCGTTCACCGTCAGGCCTTCGTACTTCTGGTACTGGCCGGCGTAGCAGCTCATGTTGTGCTGCTTGGCGATCGAACACATGGACATCATCTCGTCCCACGTCTTCGGAGGGGTGGGGACCAGGTCCTTGCGGTAGTACAGGAGACCGCCGTCCGAGGAGATCGGCACGGCGTAGAGGGTGCCGTTGTAGGTCGCGGCCTTGACCGTGGCGGGCAGCAGCTTGGTGGAATCCACCGCCACCTTGTCCTTGAGCGGCTGGAGCCAGCCCTTGGCAGCGAACTCCGCGGACCAGACGACGTCCACGGTCACGACGTCGTAGTTGGCGTCGTTGGCCTGGAAGTGCTGAACCAGATCGTCGTGCTGCTGGTCGGCGTTGTCGGTCTGTTCCTTGAGCGTGACCTTCTGGTCCGGGTGGGCCGAGTTCCAGCGGTCGATGGTGGGACGCCAGACATTCGAGTTGTCCTTGCCGGTCACGAAGGTGATCGGGCCGCGTCCGTCGAGGCCCTGTGACGCGGCATCGTTGCCGCCCCCTCCGTTGCCAGACCCACTCCCGCCGCCACAGGCGGTGAGGGTTACAGCCAGAACAGCGACCGCTGCGGCCGGCACAAGGAATTTACGTGGTTTCATTGCAGATGACTCCTCAGTGAGCGAAGCAAGTCTTCCCAGTCGGGTTGATGTTGCGTAGATCACATTAGTAAGCTTCCATCGTCCGATGCAAGCGTTTACATAGAATCGTTAGGAAGGTTCTCCCGTGCCGCAGACCGCACCCGAATCCCACGAGGCACGCCACGGCACCTGGTGGTCCGACGCAGTGGTATACCAGGTCTACCCGCGCTCGTTCGCCGACGGGAACGGCGACGGCATGGGGGACATCCCGGGCATCACGCAGCAGCTTCCGTACTTGGCGGAGCTGGGGGTCGACGCCGTCTGGCTGAGCCCCTTCTACAAGTCGCCGCAGGCGGACGCAGGGTATGACGTGGCCGATTACCGCGTGGTCGACCCGCTCTTCGGCAGCAACGAGGACTTCGACGGAATGCTCGAAAAGGCTCATGAACTGGGCCTGAAGGTGATCGTGGACCTCGTGCCCAACCACACCTCGGACGAGCACGTCTGGTTCCAGGAGGCCCTCGCCGCCGGCCCCGGCTCGCCCGAGCGCGCCCGCTACATGTTCCGCCCCGGCAAGGGCGAGAACGGCGAGATCGAGCCCAACAACTGGAATTCCATTTTCGGTGGACCTGCCTGGACCCGGACCACGAACGCCGACGGAACCCCCGGTGAGTGGTATCTCCACCTCTTCGACACCAAGCAGCCGGATCTCAATTGGGATAACGAAGAGGTCCGCGAGGAGATGCGTTCCGTCCTCCGTTTCTGGCTGGACAAGGGGGTGGACGGCTTCCGGGTGGACGTCGCCCACGGCATGATCAAAGCCAAGGGTCTTCCGGACTGGGAAGGCGCCGCCGCCATGGTGGAAGGCTCCATCACCGAAGGCGAAGCCACCCAGGAGAAGGGCACCGGCAGCGGCCAGGACCTCTCGAAGGCGCCCTTCTTCGATCAGGACGGCGTCCACGAGATCTACCGCGACTGGCACCGGCTCCTCGCCGAATACCCGGGCGACCGGATGCTCGTGGCCGAGGCCTGGGTGGAGCCCGCCGAACGGCTGGCCCGGTATGTCCGTCCGGACGAGATGCAGCAGGCCTTCAACTTCGACTTCCTGCTGGCCGGCTGGGACGCCGAGCGGCTCGCCACCTCGATCGACGCCTCGATCGAGGCCGTGGCCGCCGTCGGGGCGCCCGTCACCTGGGTGCTGAGCAACCACGACACCGTGCGGCACCCCAGCCGTTTCGGTCTCAGCGACCCCACCACCTTCCCCAAGGGCATCGCGGCCGAGGACGAGCAGCCCGACGCCGCGCTCGGCCTGGCGCGCGCCCGCGCCGCGACCCTCGTGGAGCTGGCACTGCCCGGATCCGCTTACCTGTACCAGGGCGAGGAACTGGGGCTTCCGGAGCACACCACGCTCCCCGCCGAAGCACGCCAGGACCCGTCCTTCTTCCGCACCCACGGCGAGGAGCGCGGCCGTGACGGCTGCCGCGTGCCGCTCCCGTGGACCGCGGACGCCCCCGGGTATGGCTTCAGCCTGCACGGACCACGGAATGGCGCCAAGCCGTGGCTTCCGCAGCCCGAATCCTTCGCCGAGCACGCGGCGGATGTGCAGGACGGCGTCGACGGCTCCACGCTCGAGCTTTACCGCGCGGCACTGGCCTTCCGGCGGGAACACGGTCTCGGGCGGGGCTCCCACCTGTGGTCCGCGCTGCACGACCCGGCCCACGGCGTCGTGGCGTTCCTGAACAGCGGCGTGCTCGTGCTGACCAACATGGGCGACTCCCCCGTGGCGCTGCCGGCCGGATTCTCCCTGGCACTCGCCAGCGGACCGGTCGAGGACAAGGTGCCGTCCGACACCACCGTCTACCTGGTGCCGGGCAAGAGCTGACGGCGGCTCACCCGCCGCGCACGCCGGTGGGGCACATGACGAAGGGCGGGCGCCGGATCACTCCGGGGCCCGCCCTTCGCGGCGTGCTGGCTCAGGCGATTACGCCTATGTGCTACTTGTCGCCCTTGAAGAAGCCGGCGATCTTCGCGCCGAGACCCTTGGCGTTCTCCACCGCGTCACCGGCGAACTCCTTGACGTTCTCGGCAGCGTCGCCCGCGAATTCCTTCACGTTTTCAACGGCGTCGCCCGCGAACTCCTTGACGTTCTCGGTGGCGTCACCGGCGAACTCCTTGACGTTCCCGACGGCGTCCTCGGTGAAGTTCTTGACGTTCTCGACGGCGCCATCCACGAATTCGCGGGTGCCCTCGGGGGCGTTCTCCGCGGCGGTGTCGGCCGCGTTCTTCACGGCTTCGCCGGCGGTGTCGGCCGCGTTGTTGACTTCCTCGGCGCCCGGAATGTTCTCACTCATGATGACTCCTGCATGCTCGGTGGCTGTGCAAGCGCTGGTCGGCGGCTTGCCCGGTGTCAGGCTGACTCCACCTTCAAGCTAGACGGCACATCGCTCAGGAGCAAGGCCGATCCGGCGTCGGAGGTGGTCAGCAGCGAAGACACGTCTTCCTGAGACACACTGCCGCACCCCGAAAAACGCAGTACCCGAAAAGCTCCAGCGCACCCCGAAAACTCAGAGCACTCGTTCCTCACGCGTGAACAACGCCCGGGTACCGGTTCCCAGGTGGAGCAGCACCGGGGTGTGCTGCCCGACCGTCGCGTCGAGCCCCTGCAGGAGCACGCCGACCTCCCGGACCAGCTTCTGCGGCGAGGCGCCCTTGCGGGGATACAGCCGGACGCGGAGCCCGGTGACGCCGCGGTACTGGTAGGTGCCCACCGACAAGCCGAGCAGATCGCTCCGGCCTGCCAGAGCCGCGCGGAGCATCTGTTCGGCGACATTGCCGCTGATGGTGACATCACCCAGCGTCGGCGAATCATCGGCGCGGTCCACCAGGAGGCTGACCCGGCCCTGGCCCTGGACGGAGATCCACCGGACCGTGAGCAGCACGATCACCAGCAGCACGGCGACGGCCACCAGGTAGATCCAGCTGCTGGCGAGCAGCGGCGTGGACTCGTAACGGCGGTGGAACCACTCCACCCACTGCTCCGCCACCCGGTGCCAGGCCTGCGCCACGGCCGGGACGGCTGAAACCACCATCAGGAAGACCCCGGCTGCCAGCACCACCAGTCCCACGAGGCCGGTGAAGAAGCGATTGATCCTTCTCGGTGTGCCGTTCATGCGCCCACCACTCCCGTGCTCGCGATGTTGACCGTGACGCTGGGCCGCGGTTCCAGTCCCATGGCCCCGAGTTCGTCCGTGACGGCTCGCTCCACCGCCTCCGGGGTCACGCGCAGGCCCGAGGTGGGGCGGACGTTGACGACCACCTGTGACTGCGCCACCGTGACCATGACCTGCGCGGAGGAGACATTGGCGGCCAGCCGCGCGCGGCGTGCCAGGGTGGAAGCCACCACTTCATCGTCCACCACCACGGCCAGCGTGGGATGGGGCATGCTGTGCCGGGCCCTGCGTCCCGGGAAGACGGCGACGAGCAGGAAGATCAGCCCGACCATGGCGAGCACGGCGCCGCCGAGGGCCAGGACCGGAGCGGGCCCGCCGGCGGGCAGTGTCGCGATCCAGTCGAGGGCGCGATCCGGGTCGATCAGCCAGCCCGGCAGGCGGAACAGCGCCAGCACGGACTCCAGCATGAGGTAGACGCAGAGCAGAATGACGAGGATCCCGGCGAGGAGCGCCGCGACGGAGCGCGACGGCGTGAGTTCCCGGCGGGTGACCTCGTCGAGGAAGCGGCGCTCCTCTTCGGCGGACAGCGGTTCAACGGACACGCCCACTCACCTGACCCTTCCCGCGGTGCGGTGCACCACGCCCGAGATCCGGATGTCCACTCGGCTCAGCTCGGAGCCGCTCAACTGCATGACGCGCGCACGGATGGCCGATTTCGCGTGGACGGCGCGGTCCCAGATGGTGCCGGAGGCTAGTGCCGAGGCGTCGCGGACCACCTCGCTCAGCGCCGGGATGCTCACGGGGCTCACCACGCTCAAGGCGAGGAGGCCGTCGTCGTCGCGCCATTCGACGCGCACCTCCTGCGCCGGAACGTCCAGGGCTTCGGCGCAGGCCGCTTTCGCCAGGCTGGTGAGGGCCTGCGTGCTGAATCGGTTGTGACCGGCCAGGACACGCTGCTGCGGTGCGGGGGTCCCTGCCGGTGCCACGGCGGCGTCGGTCATGAGGAGGAGCGCCGTCCCGTCAGGGCGTCCAGGACCCGGCGGAGGTCGATCCGGCCTTCGGCCGCGCGGCCCAGTATGGCGCCCACGGCCATGAAGATGAGGGAGACCAGGAAGCCCCACCAGCCGAACTGGAAGGACATGAAGGCCAGGAATGCTCCGATGGCGATACCGCTCAGGGTGTGGTTCATGGGACTCGCTTTCCTTCGACGACGACGGCGTCCGGCCCGGTGCCCTGCGGAAGTTCCTGCGGGGTCGGGGCGGCTGCGCCACGGGCGGGGCGGTTGTCCTGCTTGGCGCCGGGCAGCTGGACATCGTTGATCTCGATGTTGACTTCGATCACGTCCATGCCCACGAGGTCCTCCACCGCCTGGTAGACGGCGGCGCGGACGGCGTTGGCGATGTCGTGGAAGCGGTAGCCGAACTCGGCCACGAGGGTGAGGTCCACCGCCACCTGGGTCTCGCCGACCTCGGCGCGAACCCCGGGAACGTGGTCCGGATTGCCGACGGCGTCGCGGATGGCGCCCAGCGCGCGGGGCGTGCTTCCCGTGCCGAGGGCATGGACACCCGCGACGGCGCGTGCCGCGAGCCCGGCGACCTTGGCCACCGCTGAATCAGAGATCACGGTCCGTCCGCCTGCTGTGTGCTGCTCGAATTCAGAGTCCACTGTGCTCCCTTTCCCTTGGTCACCAAGCCTAGTACGCGTATCGGCTGGGGTGGGGAGCCCGCCGTGCCGGAGCGGCCGCGGAACCGGTGTTTCCGGCACGGTGTGACGAGGCTCCCAGGATTTCTTCAGGAGCGTGGAAAAACCGCGGAATCCCGGGGTTTCTCCGGCAGTCATACCGCATCACAGACGGCGTCTTGAGCGCCTCCGATTCCATCAAATTGCGTCAACGGGACTAAACTTGAACGTCATCGCGGGGCTGGACCCCGCACAGAAGTGCAAGTCGCAAGCAAATGACCTCCCTCAAGGAGAAGCCCAAATGCCCACAGACCCAGACTCACAGAAGACCGTGACGGCCCCTGGTGACCGACCCATCGAGGACGCCCACGGCGCCCGCTCGGCCTTCGCCGGCGGCACCGACACCGTCGTCCCCGCTGCCGCACCGAGGCGCCCTGGGGGGCCCGCCCGCAAGTTCCGTCTTCCCAGCTATCGCCTGAAGGTCTCCGACGTCAATGTCGTCGACAAGCCGATGCTGAAGAAGGCCATCGGCGGCACGATCGTCGGCAACACCATGGAATGGTACGACGTCGGCGTGTTCGGCTATCTCGTGACGGTCATGGGTCCGGTCTTCCTTCCGGACGCCGACCCCGCCATCCGCACCCTCTTCATGCTGGGCACCTTCGCGGTCACCTTCATCGCCCGTCCGCTGGGCGGCATCGTCTGCGGCTGGCTCGGCGACAAGGTGGGACGTCAGCGCGTGCTCGCGGCGACGCTCACCATGATGGCCGCCAGCACCTTCGCCATCGGCCTGCTGCCCGGTTACGCGCAGATCGGCGGCTGGGCCGCGGTTCTGCTCGTCACGCTGAAGCTCGTGCAGGGCTTCTCCACCGGCGGTGAGTACGCCGGCGCCACCACTTTCGTCTCGGAGTACGCCCCGGACAAGAAGCGCGGCTTCTTCGCCAGCTTCCTGGACATGGGCTCCTACCTGGGCTTCGCCGTCGGCGCCGCCCTCGTCTCGGTCCTCCAGCTCACTCTGAGCCCGGCCGACATGGAGGCCTGGGGCTGGCGCATCCCGTTCCTGCTCGCCGGCCCGCTGGGCCTGGTCGCCATCTACTTCCGGAGCAAGATCGAGGAATCCCCGCAGTTCCAAGCCACCCTGGATGCTCAGGAGGCCAAGGTCAGCAGCGCCACGGAGAAGGATCCGACCACCAACACCGGTCCCATCACCCTGGTGAAGACGTACTGGCGACAGATCATCCTCGCGATGATCCTGGCCGCAGCGGCCAACACCGTCGGCTACGCCCTGACGTCCTACATGCCGACGTACCTCACGGATTCGAAGGGTTACGATCCCGTCCACGGCACCCTGCTGACCATCCCGGTCCTGGTGATCATGGCCGCCTGCATCCCGTTGACCGGCCGCCTGTCCGACCGGGTGGGCCGCCGTCCGGTCCTGTGGGTCGGCGCAGGCAGCACCATCGTGCTCTCGATCCCGGCCTTCCTGCTGATCGGCGTCGGCGAAATCTGGTCCACCCTGCTGGGCCTGGCGCTGGTGGCGTTCCCCGTGACCTTCTACGTGGCGAACCTGGCCTCCGCACTCCCGGCCCTGTTCCCGACGTCGAGCCGTTACGGCGGCATGGGCATCGCCTACAACTTCTCCATGGCGATCTTCGGCGGCACCACGCCGTTCATCGTGGCCTCTCTCATCCAGGCCACGGGCAACGACATGATGCCCGCGTACTACCTGATGGCCACCTCGGTGATCGGCGGCATCGCGATCTACTTCCTGCCGGAATCGGCACGTCGCCCGCTGCCCGGCTCCATGCCGAGCGTCGCGACCGTTGAGGAGGCCCGCGAACTCGTGGCCACCCAGGAGGAGAACCCGCTGCTGGATCTGGACACGCTCCCCTTCGAGGACCGTCCGCTGGCCAGCGCCGGCAAGTAGCGCCCCCTCTCATCGACTGCTCCCTACGATGCCCGAATCGCCCGGAAAGGGCGTGAAACGGCATCGTAGGGAGCAGTCGATGGCGGTTTAAGGGCTGGAGGGTGTTGTCAGGGCTGGTCGACCGGACGCCGCGCCGGACCTCGCGCGAAGCGGGCGGGCAGGAGCCTCGTCGCGGCCACCACGGCCTTGTACCGGAGGCTCGGAATCGACACGGCCTTGCCGCGGGCATTGTCGGCCAGGCCGTCCCGCACCACCCGGCGGGCGTCGAGCCACATCCAGCGGGGCATGGCCGCCTTGTCGATGCCCATGCGCTGATGGAACTCGGTGTGCGTGAAGCCCGGGCACAGCGCCGTGACCTTCACCCCGGCCGGCCCGTAGCTCACATTGGCCCAGCGGCTGAAACTCAGTTCCCAGGCCTTGGCCGCCCCGTACGTGCCACGGGTCGCGAAGGCCGCGACGCTGGCCACATTGATGATCCGGCCCGTGCCGCGTGGCAGCATCTCCTGCAACGCCGCGTGACAGAGCTCCAGCGTGGTCTGCACATGGAGCCGCAAGTGGTTCAGCTCGTCCTCGACCGGATTCTCGTCGAAGGGCTTCTGGAGTCCGATGCCCGCGTTGTTCACGAGCACATCCACCGGCCGGGAGGCGTCCCGGAGACGCGCGACGACGGCGGCCACCCCGGCGTCGTCGGTCAGGTCCGCGGGCAGCACCTCCACGGTCACCCCGTAGTCACGCTCCAGGTGGCCGACCGCCGTGGTGAGCCGCCCGGCGTCGCGCGCCACGAGGATGAGGTGGTGGCCCTCCTCGGCGAGCTGCCGCGCGAATTCCGCGCCCAGCCCCGCCGAGGCGCCCGTGACCAGGGCCGTGTAAGCGTCCGCTCGTGCCGTCATGCCCCCAGGGTAACCCTCATGAGCCCGCACTGAGCCGGTGCGATCGCCGCCCCGCCACGGGGACGGCGACCGCGCGGGTACTAGCGGTCCCGGAACGCCGCGAGCGGATTTTGCAGCATCCCGGCCTTCTGAAGACCGCCGGACGGGTCGTCCAGGTCCAGCATGTGCTGGTTGTTCCGCAGCTGCAGGCGGTTCAGGCAGGAGAGTTCGAACTCCTCCACGAACAGGTCGTGCGCCGCGAACTGCCCCGCCAATTCCGGGTGCCGTGCCTGGTACTCGTGCAGGGCCTCGGCCGCGGTCCTCCAGAAGGCGTCCTCCTCCAGCACTCCGTCCTCCGCGAGCTGTGCGGACAGGAACCGGAAGATGCAGTCGAAGACGTCGGTGAAAATCGCCGCGGCCTTCTCCTCTTCGGGGATGGGCGCCTTGATGCGGGCGACGTCCTCGGGAACCTCCACTCGGTCACCCATCAGGACGATCTCCTCGGCGATGTCCTTCATGATGGCCCGGACGGGAACGCCGTCCTCGAGCACCAGGATCACGTTCTCGCCGTGCGGCATGAAGGCCAGCTCATAGGCGAAAAGGCAGTGCGCCAGGGGCACCAGATAGGCGTCGAAGTACCGGCGCAACCAGTTCTCCGGAGCCAGCCCCGAGCGCTCGATGAGTGCCGAGACGAACGACGTGCCGTCGTGGTCCACGTGCAGCAGCGACGCCATGGTCGCCAGCTGCTGCCCCTCCTGCAGGAGATGCACCGGGCTCTCCCGCCAGAGCGCGGACAGCATCTTCCTGTAAGGAGAGCCCTTCGCGGACGCCGCCTCGTAGTAGTGGTTGTGATAGCCGAGCGCGGCCTTCTCCTTGATCAGGGCCAGGCCGTGACGCTGCAGTTCGGCGTCCTGGCCGATCAGTTCCTCCAGCCAGTCGTTGATGGCCGGGGTGGCCTTCATGTACTGCGGAGACAGGCCGCGCATGAAGCCCATGTTCACCACGGACATCGCCGTCTTCACGTAGCTCTTCCCCGGGGCAGAGAGGTTGAAGAACGTGCGGATGGACTGCTGCGCCTGGTAGGAATCGGTGCCCGTGCCGAGCAGCACGATCCGCTGCTGGGCGATCTCCGCGGCGAAGGTCACCGTGATCTTGTGCTCCCACTGCCAGGGATGCACCGGCATGTAGAAGTAGTCCTCCGGATTCAGGCCTGCGGCGGACAGCTCCGCGTCGAAGAAGGCCATGGCGTCGAACCCGAGTTCATCGGTCAGGTGACGGCGGTAGTCCAGTCCTTCCTCCGAGCTGAACACGGCGCGGCTGCGGTGCACGGCGATCCAGCGCAGGCGCACCGGGGCGCCCGTTTCCGGGGCGAAGGCGTGATAGTCCGAGATCCCGAAGCCGAGCCGCCCATTGTTGGCGACGAAGCACGGGTGCCCCTCGGTCATCCCCCGTTCGATGGCCTGGAAGTCCTGGGCCACATCGGCGCCGCCCGTCACCCCTCGCGCCAGCAGTTCCGACGGGACGCCGTGACCCTGTTTGTAGGCGTGGCCTGACAGGGTGCTGCTGATCTCCTCCAGATAGACCGGCAGCTGTTCCAGCCGGATCGTCAGGCTCGTCTGGAACTCCGCGATGAAGTCCAGCGCGTCGAGCGGGAGCTCCTCGTCCTGGCCCGCGCGGTGGCGGGAGATCGAGTCGGCCGGAATGCTCCAGTGGTCCAGCCCACGGAGGGTGGCCTCGAAGCGGTACTCCGTGCCGCCGTCGTCGCTCAAGAGGCGGTAGGCGCCGCGCCCGTCCGCGCCGTCGCCCGTGCGCTCGGGGACGAAGAGCCGCTCGTGCGAGAACTCGGCAAGCGCCTTCCGGATCAGGTGCCGGTTGGCCACCGCCCAGCGGGCCGGTTCCAGGTGGGCCACTCCACCGGCTTCCCGGCCCGGAGCGGCGGTTTCACGGAGGCCGTCCTGGGCGCTGCTTTCCTGGAAAAGGGCGGTGGAGGTCATGCGGAGGCTCCTTCGGTGGCGGGGGTGGCGAGCGGGGTGAGGGTGGCGAGGAAGTCGTCCCGCGTGCAGAAGCTCAGAAGAGCCTCCTTGGTGCTTTCGGCGGGATCAACCGGAGGCAGCGTCACGACGGAGTGCGCGTGGAAGCCCACCCGTTCATTGAGGACGTGGATCTTGTGGTTGCGGACATCTGGTTCGACGACGACTCGCTCGGCCCCCGTGTGCTCGAACAGCCACGCCATGACGGACTGCATGACGCCGAGCGTGAAGCCCGGAATGGTCCCCGACGACGACGGCGGCGCCACCAGCAGGTGCATGCCGACATCGCCGGGCTGCACCTGGTAGACCGCATTGAGCGGCGATTCGGCCGGCCGGTACCGCTCGACCAGGAATTCCGGAACGCCGTCCCGGAGACCCAGGAACGCCTCGTGGTGACCGGTCGCGGCCAGGCCGTCGTACTCCTCCCGGACGTCCTCGACGGACGCCGCGAGCATCCCCCAGAACCGGGCGTAGGGCTGCGTGACCCAGCCGTGCAGCAGCTCCGCGTCGGCGGCGGGGTCGACGCGGCGGAAGGTGTGGTTCATGCCGTCACCGCCAGGGACTCCGCGGACTCGGTGGACTTCGCAGACTCGGTGGCTTCCACACGCTCCGCCGCCGGGACGCCGAAGTGCTGGAACGCGATGCTCCGCTCCACCGGGTACACCTCGGTGCCGAGGATCTCCCGCAGGATGCACGAATTGCGGTACGCGGCCATGCCGAGGTCCGGGGTGACGAAGCCGTGCGTGTGCAGCTCGGCGTTCTGGACGAAGATCTCCCCCGGCTCGACGCCGATGCCGTACTGCCGGTCCACGTCGAAGCGTCCGAGCTCGTCGCGCCGGATCCGGTCCGCGATTCCGCCGAGGAACGCAGGTTCCTGGTAGGAGTACCCCGTCGCGAAGACCACGGCCTCGGACTCGAGGGTGAACTCCCCACCCTGTTCGGCGTGACGGAAGGTGAGCGTGTGGGTGCCGGCGTCCTCGTCCCACGCGGCGTCCAGCAGCTCAGAGTGCGTGAAGAGCCGGGTGTCCACCATGCCGTTGAGGCTCTTCGCGTAGAGCAGGTCGTAGATCTCGTTGATGAGTTCCGAGTCGATGCCCTTGTAGAGGTTCTTCTGGTGCGCGATCAGGTGGTCGCGCTGCTCCGCGGGCAGTCC
The DNA here is from genome assembly GCF_041360795.1 of Arthrobacter sp. RCC_34. NCBI lineage: Bacteria > Bacillati > Actinomycetota > Actinomycetes > Micrococcales > Micrococcaceae > Arthrobacter > Arthrobacter sp. RCC_34. Next base: position 305,959 of record NZ_JBFUPW010000004.1, read on the forward strand.
GTGGAAGTAGTCGACGTACTCGGGGGACGTCATCTCCAGGGTCAGTTTGGTGTATTCGAGCGGGAAGAAGCGGCCGCTGCGCGTCACCCAGGTGAGCTGGTAATCGTGCATGTCGATCTCCTGCAGCAGGTCCAGATACACCTCGGCGGCGCTCTGCCCGCTCCCGACGACGGTGATGCTCCGCCGCGCCTGGAGCTCCTCCTTCCGCTGGAGGTACTCCGCGTTGTGCAGGGCCGGGCCGCCGGCGTCGAGCACTCCGCGTCCCGCTTCCGGGACGCCGGGGGTGGTGCCGGTGCCCAGCACGAGGCGCCGCGTGCGGACCTGCTCCGTGCCCTGGGGGCCTTGGACGGTGAGGGTGTAGACGCCGTCGTCGTAGGTCGTATTCAGCACATCCGTGCTGAAACGGATGGAGTCGAGCTGCCCGGCCACCCACTGGCAGTACTGGTTGAACTCGGCGCGCAGCGGGTAGAAGTTCTCCCGGATGTAGAACCGGTAGAGGCGGCCGGTCTGCTTGAGGAAGTTCAGGAAGGAGTAGGGCGACGTCGGGTCGGCGAGCGTGACGAGATCCGCCATGAACGGCACCTGGAGGTGGGCCGGTTCGAGCATCATGCCGGGGTGCCAATCGAAGCTCTCGCGGCGTTCCAGGAAGAGATGGTCCAGCCCGTCCAGCGGTTCGCTCAGCGCGGCGAGACCCAGGTTGAACGGGCCGAGGCCGATGCCCACCAGGTCGTGGATGCGGCCGTCTGCGGTGTTCTCGGTGGTGGTCATGCGGAGAGGTCCTTCTGGTCTGAGGCAGTGGAGGCGGTGAAAGAAGAGGAGGCGGCGGCGTCCCGCGGGGCGGCCAGGGTGCCGAGGAGATCCGCGCCGGTGCGGCGCAGGAGCTCGATGATGTCCTGGATGTCGCTGAGGCGCGTCTCGGCGTTCAGGAGGGTGAACTTGAGGTGGTGACGTCCATGCACGGTCGTCCCGGCCACCACGGCCTCACCGGAGGCGAACACGGCGGCACGGATGGCGGGGTTGAGGCGGTCCGCGAGGTCCTCGTCCAGCGGGGCGCCGTTCAGCAGAGGACGGTAACGGAACACCAGGGTGCTGAGCTGGGGCGCGGCCGCGAGTTCGAAGTCCGGATCCTCGTCGAGGAGGGTCCCCACGCGGGCAGTGAGGTCGATGGCTTCGTCGAAGAGCGCACCGACGGCATCGGCGCCCATGGTGCGCAGCGTGAGCCACAGCTTGAGGGCGTCGAAGCGGCGGGTCGTCTGGATGCTCTTGTCCACCTGGTTGGGGATCTGGGCCTTGGCGGCGCTCTCCGGGTTGAGGTAGTCCGCGTAGTAGGTCACGTGACGGAGCATCGCGCGGTCCCGGACCAGGACGGCGCTGGAGCTGACGGGCTGGAAGAAGGTCTTGTGAAAGTCGACCGTCACGGAGTCCGCCAGGTGGATGCCGTTCAGCAACCCGCCGTGGCGCGGTGAGACGAGCAGCCCGCCGCCGTATGCGGCGTCGACGTGCATCCAGGCGTCGTACGCCTTCGCCAGGGCGGAGACCTCGTGCAGCGGGTCGACCGCGCCGAAGTCAGTGGTGCCCGCCGTCGCCACGACGGCCATCGGGATCAGGCCGGCCTCCTGGGACTCGGCAAGAGCGGCGCCGAGGGCGGTCGGGTCCAGGCGGTGGTCCGGCGTCGTGGGAACCGGGATCACGGCGTCGAACCCGAGGCCCAGCATGGCGGCGGACTTCTGGATGCTGAAGTGGCTGTCCTCGGAGGTGAAGATCCGCAGGCGGTCCAGGAGCAGCGGCAGCCGCAGCTCGCGATGCTCGGCGGACTCGGCACGGAGGCGCGCGACGGCGTGGTTGCGGGCCATGAGCAGGGCCTGGAAGTTGGACTGGCTGCCGCCGGAGGTGAACACGCCGTCCGCGTCCCGGCCGAGGCCGATCCGTTCCGCGGTCCAGTCGATGAGCCGCCGCTCGATGAGCGTCGCGCCCGCGCTCTGGTCCCAGGTGTCCAGGGAGGAGTTCACGGCGGAGAGGATCGCCTCCCCGACCAGCGCCGGGATCACGACGGGGCAGTTGAGGTGTGCTGCGTAGCGGGAATCGTGGAAGTAGACGGCGTCCTTCAGATACAGCTCGTCGAGTTCCTCGAGCGCCGCGGTCAGATCCGGGAGCGGCTGGTCGAGTTCGACGGCGGCGACCCGGCGCTCGAGGCCGGCGGGCGTGATGCCGGTGAACGGCTGGGAGGTGCGCTGGATCTTGGTGGCCACGGCGTTCACGCCCTGGAGGACCTGCGCCACGTAATTCGGGGAATTCCTGGCGTTGAGGAGCTGATTGCTCGCCGCCAGCGCGAGTTCGACGCCGGAACCGAAGTCCTGGCCTGGGGAGAGTTCGACACGGGACGATGTCACAGGACACTACTTTCCGTCGGGGATCGGGGACGCCCAACGGCCACAAGCAACGTTAGGCAAGCCAAGCCTTACTTAGGCTTGCCTTTACGTCAAATTAGCGTGCTGTAATTCACGCAGTATATGTCACTCCGCGACCGCTGGAGTCTGCGCTTCTGTGACTCTTCAGCGCGACGCCACAGGCCACCGGGGGATCCAGCAGCGCACCGTCTCGCGGTAACGGCGGTACGGCTCGCCGAACCGCGCCTCGAGGTCACGCTCCTCCAGCGGCCGGATGCCGACATTCCAGAGCAGCGCTCCGCCCACCGCGTACACCACCACGAGCCAGGACCCGAGGATCAGCCCCACCGACGCCGCCTGAACCACGCCCGCCACGGCCATCGGATTGCGGACCCAGCGGTACGGGCCCGCGATCACCAGCTCATTGGGCATCACCGACGGCAAGGGCGTGCCATGCCCGCGAGCAGACATGACGACCGCCGAGCAGATCCCCAACAGGCTGGCCAGGGCAAAAATCGTCCAGCCGACGACGGCGGCGGCCTCCGGCGCGGCCAGGCCCACCTTCCAGCGCTCCTCCAGAGCCCGGATGATCAATGGGAAGACCCCGAGGAAGAGGCCCCAGACCACGACGAGCTGCGTGAACGTCCAGCCCACGTGGCCCGCCGTCGCGCGCTGCCGATCCGCCGGCCGGAAGGCGAGCGGACCGCGGGTGACCCACTCGAACGGAATCCTGCCCAGCCACACGAGGCTCAGCGCGAGCAGCGAACCGAGCGCCGCGGCGCTCATCGCGACCACACCCCAGCCGGCCTCGGTGGTGAGCGTGGCATACAGCGCCATCAGCACCGTCACCAGAAGCGTCCAGGCAGTGTTCACCAGGGCCGCCACTCGCGATCCCGCCGCGGCCAGTCCGGCGGCGGCCACGAACAGCGGAAGGTCGAAGATCGCCACGAGCGCCGGGTCCAGTGAGCCCAGAGTGATGTGCCGGACCAGCGGGGACACAGGGACGAGAATCCACCAGAGAACGCCGGCCACCGACTGCACAGCGAAATAGGCGCGGCCCCACCGGACGGCGGGCGGCACGGGCGCGGTCATCAGCGGTCCCCCAGGGCTGCTTGGAACTGTTCTTGCGGTCAGCACGACTCTAGCCGCGGAGTGTCATGTCGCGGGCGCACGGCGGCCCGGGGTCCGCCAGCGGTTAAACGAAAAAACCGCCCGGAAGGCGGTTCGTGAAGCAGTCTCAGAGAAACCGCGGTTAAATTGAAGAAACCCTCACCATGTAGAAGCTAGGCGAGGGTTTCAGTGGCTCCGACCGGCGTCGATCCGGTGACCTTTCGATTTTCAGTCGAACGCTCTACCAACTGAGCTACAGAGCCTCGGTGACTTGTCACCATGATCGCCGGATAATTCCAGCCATCAAAGCGACCCTGACGGGACTTGAACCCGCGACCTCCGCCGTGACAGGGCGGCGCGCTAACCAACTGCGCTACAGGGCCTTGGTGGTATTTCTACCGTTGTTTTCACCGGAATCGCTCCCGGCTCACAAGATTTCATCTTAGCAGATCTTTCGATCCGCTTTCAAATCGCATCTCATGCGTACCCCCAACGGGATTCGAACCCGTGCCGCCGCCGTGAAAGGGCGGTGTCCTAGGCCGCTAGACGATGGGGGCCTTGACACACCTGCTCGGTTCCCGGCTGCTGCCGCGTTCCTCGCGAAGTGGACCAGTAAAACTTTAGAGCATGGTCCGGGAATTTCCAAAATGCGGGCCGGCGCCCCGGACCCGGCACGGACGGCTACCGTGGAAGGCATGGACAGCAGACCGGAGCCGGCCTCCTCGCGACCACTCCCCCGCGGCCTGCCCATCCGCATCTGGCCACCCGGGCCGCGGTGCACGCTGCGCGGTGAACCCGGTTTTGAACACCTCGAGCGCACGGAGGCCGCGACGCTCAGCCTCGATGAGTTCCAGGCCATCGCACTTCAGGCTCTCGAGGACCTCCCACCCGAGATATCCCGGCACATGGACAACGTCATGCTCTTCATCGAGGACGACGGCGTGGACCCGGCGACCGGCGAACCCCTGCTCGGCCTCTATGAGGGCACTCCCCTCACGGAAAGGGGCGAGGGCTGGGCCGCAGGTTCCCTCCCCGACCGCATCTCGCTCTACCGGCGCCCCATCCTCGAGATCTGCGCCAGCCGTTCGGAGGTCTTATTCGAGATCCAGGTGACCGTGATCCACGAGATCGCCCACCACTTCGGCGTGGACGACGCCCGCCTCCACGAGCTCGGCTGGGGCTGAACCGGCTGGCGTCGGGCACCTGGCACAGCGCCTCACGCGCACCCTCCGCGACCGCCTCCCGAAGCCCTCCCGGACCCCTCAAAATCCGCGCCAGCACTGCGAATGAGTCGCATTCCGGACATGCATTCCGGGCCGTCCGAAGCTAGCCTGAACAGCATGGGCCACAACCACGATCACACTCAGGGAATGACGGGCACCGGCAAGCACCGGAAGCGCCTCATCATCGTCCTCTGCATCACGCTCAGCGTCGTCGTCATCCAGGTGGCCGGCGCGGCCCTCTCCGGCTCGCTGGCTCTGCTGGCCGACGCCGGTCACATGCTCTCGGACGCGGCCGGGGTGTTCATCGCCCTGCTCGCGTCCTGGATCGCCACCCGCCCGGCCACGGATCAGCGAACCTACGGCTATCAGCGCGCCGAGATCCTGGCAGCTCTGGCCAATGCCCTGATTCTGATCGTGATCGCGGTCATCATCGCCCTCGAAGCCTTCCGCCGCTTCGGTGAGACACCGGAGATCCGGACGGACACCATGCTGATCGCCGCGATCATCGGCGCGGTGGCCAACGGCGTCTCGCTCCTGATTCTGCGGGGCGGGCAGGAGGAGAGCCTGAACCTGCGCGGCGCCTATCTCGAAGTTCTGGGCGACCTGCTCGGCTCCCTGGCCGTCATCGCGGCGGCGCTCGTCATCATGTTCACAGGATTCACCGCGGCCGACCCCATCGCCTCGATCCTGATCGCCGCCATGATCCTGCCGAGGGCCTGGAGCCTGCTCAAGGATGTGGTGGATGTGCTGCTGGAGGCTACACCGAAGGGCGTCGACGTCGGCATGATCCGCGAGCACATCCTCGCCGTGGACGGCGTGCAGTCAGTCCACGACATCCACATCTGGACCATCACCTCCGGCGTCCCGGTGTTCTCCGCCCATGTCGTGGTCGATGACCATGCCCTCAGCCCCGAATCCGCCGACAGGATCCTGGACCGCATGCAGCGCTGCCTCGGCTCGCACTTCGACACCGAGCACTGCACCTTCCAGCTGGAACCTGCGTCTCATCAGGCTCACGAGGCGCACCAGCACGCCTGAGAACCCGGGATTCCGGGCCGCGGATGAAGCGGCGCCCGACGGCGGGATTTCGCGCGACACGCCGTGCGACCAGCGGTGAAATGACAGCGATGTTGTTTATGTTGATGGTGGGACCAATGTTGCCAATGTTACTTTTGAGGCCGTACTCTCGGTAGGGCTGGGTGTTCTCCCAGCGGTCTCGAGGCAGGTGTACATGGCAGTGGCGAAGCGCAGGAAATACGCAGCGATCCTTTACTCCTCCGCCCTGAGCGCGAGCGTCCTGCTCGGCTCCGGCGGCATTCCCGGCGCCATGGCCGCGCCCCTCCCGGCGTCGCCGGTCACCGTTCCGGCCGACCAGTCCGACACCATTCCGAGCGAATCGGAGATCGCCGCTGCGAAGAAGGACGAGAGCAGCGCGAAGGCGACCCAGGCTCGCCTGGAAGGCCTCATCGGCACTCTCGCGGACCGCCAGTCCAGCGCCATCACCGCCAGCATGCGGGCCAACGACTCCTACACCAACGCCCTGCTGACCCTCAAGACCAAGCAGGATGCCGCCGCAGCTGCCAAGGCCAAGGCCGCCGCCGCCAAGGACCAGGCGGCCAAGAGCCGCAAGGATCTCGGCACCCTGGCCAGCTCCATCTACAAGACCGGCGGCGTGAACCCTGCCGTGGAAGGCGTGCTCAACGGGGACGGCGGGGACCTCCTCAGCCGCGCCACGACCCTCGACGCCATCAGCCAGAAACAGAGCGAGACGTTCAACCGAGCCATCTCTTCCGGTCAGGCGAATTCGGCGCTGTCCGCCGACGCGACCGCCGCGCAGAAGGCCGCCGACGACGCCGCACGTGACGCAGATCAGGCCCGCGCCACCGCGGAGTCCGCGCAGGCTTCGGCCACGCAGGCCCTTCAGAGCGCGTCCAAGGACCGCGAGAAGGTCATCGCCCAGCTTGCTTCGCTCCGCAACACCACGGTGGCCCTGGAGACGCAGCGTGTTCAGGGCCTCGAGCAGCAGCGCGCCGCGGCGGCACTGAAGGCCCTCCAGGAACGCGCCGCTCAGCAGCCGGTCCCGTCCCCGCAGCCACCGGCGCAGGGTGGGAACTCGGGCGGGAACTCAGGCGGCACCACCGATAGCGGCTCCAACGGCGGCGGTCAGCCGTCGCAGCCTCAGCCACCGGTCGTGCAGCCTCCCGTGGTCCAGCCGCCCGCGCCCCAGCCACCCGTCGTCACCCCGCCGGCGCCCCGTCCGCCGGTGGTCCAGCCGCCCGCGCCGCAGCCTCCGGCGCCCCAGCCGCCGGCTCCTCAACCGCCTGCTCCGAAGCCTCCCGTCGTCACCCCGCCGGCGCCGTCGCCCGGCGGTGGCGCGGCCCAGACCGCGATCAACTTCGCGATGTCCAAGGTCGGCGGCCCGTACGTCTGGGGCGGCAACGGCCCGGTGGGCTACGACTGCTCCGGTCTGACGAGTGCAGCCTTCGCCGCCGCGGGCGTCTACATGCCGCGCACGGCAACGGATCAGTATTTCTCGGCTCCGCGCTACATCCCCATGGGTCAGTGGCAGCCCGGCGACCTCATCTTCTGGGGTGACGGCGGATCGTTCTACCACGTGGGGATCTACATCGGCGGCGGCCAGGTGGTCAACGCCCTGAACCCGGGTTCCGGCATCACCGTGTCGCGCATCGACTGGATGATCGGCATGCAGCTCTGGCCGACCGCAGCCCGGTACTGGTGATCGGCTCCGGCGCAATCTGACCGGCGTCCGCTCTTAGCGGTGATGACGAAGGCCCGGCCTTTCCGTGGAGATCCACGGAAAGGCCGGGCCTTCGTCCTGCCTGCGGTGTTCTAGAAACCTGCAGCCGTCAGCCGCCCAGCACCGGACCGAAGCTGGCGCGATCGGCGAGCCGCGGGTCCTCTCTGTCCGGCACCACCATGACCGGTCCCTGTGCATGGTGCAGGACGCCATCCGACGTCGAGCCCAGCAGCATGCCGGCGAATCCGCCACGGCCGCGCGTGCCCACCACCACGAGCTCCGAATCCCGGCTGGCGTCCACGAGAACCTCCACGGGTGAGCCGTCCACCAGGCGGGTGGTGATCTCGAGTTCCGGGAAGTGGCTCTTGAGCCAGAGGACGCCGGCGTCGAGCTGGGCCTGGATGTCCGCGAAGATCGCCTCCCGGTCCATCGCCGCCGGGACCCAGGCCAGGCTGCCGCTGTACTGCGGCACGGCGCACAGGATCTGCAGTTCGACGCCGAGCCGCTGGGCCTGTGCCGCGGCTTCCAGCACGGCGACCCGGGCCTGATCGGAACCGTCCGCGCCGACGACGACGCGGGGCTTCACGGGTTCCAGGGGATTCTTGGCGAGTTCGGCCTTCAGGTGTTTGTCCGTCACGTCCTGCCCGAAGCGGCCGGCGCAGATCATGGGCACCACGACCGTGGGGCAGCTCGCGTGCGCGGGCAGGGCTGAACTCACCGAGCCGAGCAGGCGTCCGACGAAGCCTCCCCGTCCTCGGCTGCCGACCACGAGCAGATCCGCCTCGCGCCCGAGTTCCAGCAGCACGCCCGAGGCGTCGCCGTTCTCCACGGAAGCGTCGACGTCGATGTCGAAGTCCTTGATGCGATCCAGCGCATCCTTCAGAACGCTCTCCGCACCCTGCCGGATGACGGAGTCGTCGACGGCGGCGTACCCGCCGTCCAGGCCCGAGGCCGCGTAGATGGGGACCGAGTAGGCGGTGATCAGATGGAGGGTGGTCCTGCGTCGCTCCGCCTCGCGTGCGGCCCAGCTCAGAGCGCATTGCCCATGCTCGGACCCGTCCACTCCCACGATCACTCCGCCGTGGATTCCCTGCGGTGCTGTCTCCGGCGTATCCGTGCTCACGACTCTCGCCTCCTCATCCCCTGTGGGCGGCCTGCGGAGACGGTCCCTGCAGCTCTCCTACCACCCACGCTGGCTTATGTCCCACTATTGCCGTTTGTGCTGGTCGTTTCAAGAAACACCGACGCCGGAGGGCTTTCCGCCGCTTGTCGTAGGGTCCGCCCGACGGGGCCAGAAACGTCCGCTGAACCGCCGATCCGCGGGCACCGCCCGCAGTGCTCAGGAAACCCATCCACCGAGACAGAAACGGGTCATCCGGTACCGTTCACCGATTGCTTCACATCAGCCTTCCGGCGCCCTGTTCAGGTGCCCCCGAGGGGAGTATTCTCAGTTGCACAGTGGGAGGGGACCCATGGTGAATCGCGACGATTCCCTGGGTCTTTTCTGCGCGCTGACCGTTCCGGCATGACCGGAACTCCCCCGCCTGTGCGTGATGCCGGGCAGCCATGCCGCACCGAAGGAGGATGGAATGCCACGCAGCGCCAGCAGAGTGCCCGGCGGGCCTCCGGAAGGCGTCGTCACCGTCACCGATGTGGTGGTCGTGGGGACGGGGATGGGCGGGCTGGCGGTCGCGACGCAGTTGCACCGCAAGGGCATGGCGGTCGTGGTCATCGATGGCCTGAACCAGGGTGACCCGGTGGCGGCAGGAGCCTTGCGGCACGCCACCACCGAAGAACTCGAACGCGTCGCCATCGGCGATCCGGCGTCCCACCGCGAGCGCCGGGACATCCTGCGCCAGCTGCACGGCTACGCCAAGAGCCACCAGCTGGACATCCGCCGGGGTGTGGTCGCCGGCGCACTGAACCCGGCGGTTCCGGCACAGGAATTCTCTCCGGCGCAGGGCCGGCGGCGGGCGTCCACCACTGGGGGTGACGCGGCCGGCCGGCGCTGGGCTCTTCCGACTCCGGACGGCCTGATCCTCTGCGACTCCGTCGTGATCACGGGGGTCTCCGGCCGGCGTCGTGTGCGGCAGTTCCTCAAGGCCGTCGGCCAGGAGACCAGCGACAACATGGCCACGGCCCTCCGCCACGTGGGCATCTACCTGGTGGGAGTGGGGCAGCAGGTCTCGGCCGGACACCGGGAAGTGCTCCACCAGGCGCGCCTGGTGGGCAATGCGATCGCGGGCGGCGCCCAGCGCGTTCCTGCCTGAACCGCAGCGATCCGGGCGGGGCCGCGACTGTCCACAGGGCTCATAAGTTCCTGTACACATAGCGCTGATCCCCTATCGAAAGGCTATCGTCTTTAGATAAGCTGGCGGGGACTAGCACCAGGAGACGCTCATGACACACCCCGCCCCTCCGGCACGCCAACGCTCACGCACCGCCACGATCGCCCTCGGCCTCTCGATCACCATGCTCGTGGCCGCGGCTGTGCTGGGCGGGATCTTCATCATCCTGGGTGACCAGGCCAATGTCGCCGGGCGCGCATGGCTCACCCTCCTCCTGGTCGGGCTGTTCGCCGGCGCGGTGGTGCTGGACGGCAGTATGCCCGAGGGCCGCAACCGCTGGTATCTGGCCGTCTCGACCATTCTGAACGTCGTGCTCCTGGCGATCGGTCTCCTCAAGATCTGGAACGGCTGGCTCCAGCCGGCGGACACCGCCAGCGCCGCGGTGTGGACGGGCCAGATCGCCCGGTTCGTGTCCATGATCCTGCTCGTGCGGGTGGCTCTGCTGCTCACCCAGCTCTACGTCCCCCGCTTCATCACGGGCGCGAGCAAGACCGGTGTGCGGATCTCCTCGATGGCCACCCTCGTGTTCGCGTGGCTGACCGTCTTGGAACTCGTCCTCCCGTCAGCCTTCCCGGCGATGGACTGGCCCTCCTGGTGGTGGCGCACGGCGGGCGCGACCTCGTTGATCGCCATCGTCGGCCTGGTCATCCCGCTGGTGCTCCGGGCGTTCGAGCCGAAGCCGCCCGCGGACCAGCTTCCTCCGCAGGACTACGCCCAGCAGCAGTGGACCCAGGCTCCTCAGTGGAACGGCTATGCGCAGCAGCCTCAGCAGGGCCAGCCGCCGGCGTACTCGCAGCAATGGCAGCAGGAGTACCCGCAGCAGTATGCGCAGCCCGGGTATCCGCAGAACGCTTACCCACAGGCGGGCTACCCGCAGCCGGGCTACGCCCAGGAGGCCTATCCGCAGCAGCCGCAGGCACAGCAGCAGGCGTACCCTCAGTCGGAGCAGCAGGGCCCGTACGGACAGTCACAGGCCCAGGGGTGGCAGCAACCCTCTGAAACCCCGCACACGGCGCCGCAGACGGCCCCGGAGGCCCCGCAGCAGGAGCCAGTTCAGCCGCAGGAACCATTCCAGCAGCAGGCGCCTCAGCCGCAGCAGGCTCCGGAGACCGAGCCCCGACCGGAGCAGCAGCCGTAGCTTCCCGACGAAGCCCCTGCCGATGAGTCCGCCCGCCCTAAAGGGCGGCGCGGCTCAGGGGCGGGTCAGGTTGGTGGAGCTGATCGTGCCGGATCGGACCGTCAGGAGTCCTCGGATCCGCCGCTGAGTTTCCGGCGCGCCAGCACACCCACGACCACCAGCAGGACCACCGCCACGGCGCCGAACACCACGATCATGACCGGGAACGGCTCGCCCTCAGCCTGTTGCTGCGGGGCCTCGGACTTGGTCTGGAGCGGCTCGGCCGTGGAGGCGCCGGGGGCGGTCGCGGCGGAACCGGTGGTCACGACGTAGGAGAACGTCCACTCTTGAGGGTGGGAATCCGCGGAGACTACGCGCGCGACCACCGTGTATGTGCCTTTGGGCGCGCCATCCTTCAGCTTCTGAGAAACGACACTATCCACAATGTCAGGATCTCCATCGGCCCAGTCGGTGCCTGAGGAATCTTTGACCACGACCTTCGTGCCGATAGCGATCGGGTTATCAGTGAACGTGAGAGTCACTTTGGCGGGAGGCACGGCGAGCTTCTCTCCCTTGGACGGGCTACTTCCTACCCAGCTGTCGTGAGCCGAGGCGGGTGCGGCGAACCCCAGCGTCAGCAGCGCCGCCCCCAACAGCGCGACGACGGCGAGCCCGGCCCGGCGGACCACCTCTCCCCAGGCGGCAGGTGAGAGGGTCCGCGCCGGGGTGGCCGTCGCCGTCGTGAACTGGGGCTGGCTGGGCATGAAGAGTCTCCTGAAGGGGCGTGGTCCGGGCGGCCGAAACGCCGCAGATTCCTACACCACCCTATTCCGCTTTTCAAGTGTTGCCCTGGGGGGAATATGATTTTCTCGGAAATCCCCAGCAAATTCCCTGGAAGGCACCCCCATGTTCAAAGCCGGTTCCGCACTGGACCGCTACTTCAAGATCTCCGAGCGTGGCTCCAGCTACTCCCGCGAGATCCGCGGCGGCTTCGCCACCTTCTTCGCCATGAGTTACATCGTGGTCCTCAACCCCCTCATCCTGTCCGGCAAGGACGCCAACGGCGACATCCTGGGCTTCACCAGCGTCGCCGCCGTCACGGCCTTCGTGGCGGGTGTCCTGACGATCCTCATGGGCACCTGGGCCAAGCACCCCTTCGCCCTCGCCACCGGCCTGGGCGTGAACGCCTTCGTGGCGGTCACCATCGCCACCACCCCGGGCCTGGCCTGGCCCGACGTCATGGGTCTGGTCCTGCTCTCCGGTCTGACCATGATGGTGCTGGTGCTCACCGGCTTCCGGACCGCCGTGTTCAAGGCCGTCCCGGAAGGGCTCAAGACGGCGATCGTGGTGGGCATCGGCCTCTTCATCGCCCTGATCGGCCTGGTCAACGCCGGATTCGTGCGCCGCATCCCCGACGTCGCCGGCACGACCGTGCCCGTGGGTCTGGGCTTCGACGGCAAGCTGCTCGGCTGGCCCACCCTGGTGTTCGTCTTCGGTCTTCTGCTGACCGTCGTGCTGCTGGTCCGCAAGGTCAAGGGCGCGATCCTGATCGGCATCATCGCGTCCACCGTGCTGTCCGTGATCCTCGAGTACACCCTGCACATCGGCCCGAGCTTCGACGGCAAGAACCATAATCCCGCCGGATGGTCCCTCGTGGCACCGCACTTCACCGAGTGGGGCCTGCCGGATCTCTCCCTGATCGGCAAGGCCAACCCTGTCGGCGCCTTCCAGCACATGGGCGCCATCGCCGCGCTGCTGATGGCCTTCGTGATTCTCCTGTCCATCTTCTTCGACGCCATGGGCACCATGGTCGGCCTGGCCAATGAGGCCGGGAATGTCGATGAGAACGGCGAGATCCCGAACGTGGACCGCGTCCTGATCGTGGACGCCTTCGGCGCCATCGCCGGCGGCGGTTCCTCGGTGTCCTCGAACCAGATCTTCGTGGAGTCCGGCGCCGGCATCGCCGAGGGCGCCCGGACCGGCTTCGCCTCGATCGTCACGGGTCTTCTGCTGCTGGCCTCGATGTTCCTGACGCCGCTGATCAACCTGGTGCCGTTCGAGGCCGTGGCCCCCGCGCTCGTGGTGGTCGGCTTCATGATGGTCTCCCAGGTGTCCCGGATCGACTGGAGCGACTGGGGCATCGCGATCCCGGCCTTCCTGACGTTCACACTCATGCCGTTCACCTACTCGATCGCGAACGGCCTGGGCGCCGGTTTCATCGCCTACGTGGTGCTGCGTTCCGCGCAGGGCCGCGCCAAGGAGGTCCACCCGCTCCTCTGGGTGGTCGCCGCCGCCTTCGTGCTGTTCTTCGGCATCGGCGTGATCGAGCAGGTCCTCGGGGTCAAGTAGGCCCCGCGCCTCCCCTCTTCCCCACGCGAGCCGCCATTAGATGCCCCTATCCGCCACGGATTCGGGCATCTACTGGCGGCTCGCGTGGGGAAGAGGGCTTGCGGCATTCGGAGGTCCCTCGACAGGGCATGGCTCGCAGCGGGCGTAGGGTGGAAAAGCCATGACAGTAGCCGAACAGCCCTTCAACTTCCGGTCCGTCGCACTCTCCGTCTATCTCCCGACGATCCTGTTCTCCACAGGTGAGGGCGCCGTGCTGCCCATGATCCCCGTCATGGCGCATGCGCTGGGCGCGTCCCTTCCGTTCGCCGGCGTGATCGCCGCGATGGTGGTGGTCGGCGAGCTCCTCGGGGACATCCCGGCGGGCTGGTTCGTGGCGAGGTTCGGGGAGCGCACCTCGATGATCGGCGCGGCCGGGCTCGCCTTGACCGGCATCGCCCTCAGTCTGCTCGCGACGGCGCCGTGGACGCTCATGATCGGCGTGCTGCTGATCGGACTCGCCACGTCCGTGTTCGCCCTGGCTCGGCACGCCTTCATGACGACCCGCGTTCCGCTGCGGTACCGGGCCAGAGCCCTCTCCGCGCTGGGTGGCATCTTCCGGGCCGGCTGGTTCATCGGCCCGCTCATCGCCGCGGCCGTCATCGCGGGCACCGGCACCCCGCAGGCCGCCTTCTGGATCTTCGCGATCGGGTGCGCGGCCGCCGTCGTCGCGCTGCTGGTGCTGCCGGACCCGGAGAAGCAGGTCGGCCCGCCGCCGTCCGTCGCCGAAGCGGCGCCACGGCCGGGCCTCTTCCGCACGATCCACGCGAACCGGGCCATCCTGGTCCGGATGGGCTCCGGCGTGGCACTCGTGGGCGCGACCCGCGCCGCACGGATCACCCTCCTGCCCCTGTGGGCGCTCAGCATCGGCATGAGCGAGGCCCACACCGCGTTGGTCATCGGCCTGGCCGGAGGCCTGGAGTTCGCCCTCTTCTACACGAGCGGCCAGCTCATGGACCGGCGGGGCCGGCTGTGGAGTGTCATGCCGTGCATGGTCGGACTGGGCATCGGCTTCCTGGCGCTGGCCTTCCTCCACGACGTCCCCGGCCGCGAGGCGTGGTTCACTGCGGTCGCCTTCGTGCTGGGCGTCGCGAACGGGATGGGCAGCGGGATCGTCATGACGCTGGGCGCGGACCTCGCGCCGAAGGACAATCCGGCCGCGTTCCTGGGCGCCTGGCGGTTCTCCAGCGACGCCGGCCAGGCCGCATCGCCGCTGCTGATCGCTGCACTCGCCACGGTCTCGCTGTCGCTGGCGAGCGGCGTGATCGGGGTCCTCGCGCTCGTGGGCGCCGGAGTACTCGCCCGCTACATCCCCCGCTACATTCCGCACCGACCGCGCCGCTGAGGCCGACGGCGCTGGCCTCGGCCGCTCGCGAAACGCCAGTAGGTGCCCGTATCCACGTCGGATACGGGCACCTACTGGCGTTTCGGGGGTCAGAAGGCGAGCAGCACCTTGGACGAGACCGAGGCGTCCGCCGCCGTGGCGAAGCCCTCCAGCGCGTCGGCCGCCGGAACCACGTGGGTCACGATCCCGTCCGTGCGGAGGCTGCCGTCTCCGAGTGCCTCCAGGACCGCGTCGAACTCGCCGGCGAAGCGGAACGACCCGGTCAGCGTGAGCTCCCGAGTGATCGCCGTCGCCATGGGCACCTCGATGTTCCCCGCGCGCTGCAGGCCGAGCATCACGACGGTCCCGCCCCGCACGGCCGCGGAGATGGCCGCGGAGAGGCCGGGCACCGTGCCGCTGGACTCGATCACGACGTCGGCGTGCAGCTGGGTGATCGCCTCGGCGTCCCGAGCGTCCAGGGTCCGCGCCCCGTGCTGTTCCGCGATGGCCCGCGGGACGTCGAACAGGTCCGTCGCGATGACCTCGGAGGCGCCATGGTGGAATGCGGCGGCGATCACGAGCTGCCCGATGGGGCCGGCCCCGATCACGGCCACCCGCTTCCCACGGACGTCGCCGGCCCGCTCCAGACCGTGCCAGGCCACTGCGGCGGGTTCGGCCAGGGCCGCCACCTCGAGCGACAGTCCGTCCGGGATGGTGTGCAGCATGCGGGCCGGCAGGGCGACGCGTCGCGCGAAGGCGCCCTGCGTGTGCGGGAGGTGCATGGCCGAGCCGAGGTAGGTGGAGGCGGGGGCGAGGTTCGGGCGGTCCTCCGGGTAGGGGGTGACGCCGTCGCCGTGCGGGGTCAGAGGGTGAGCGGCCACGCGGGTTCCGGCTGTCGGGCCCGAACCGTCTGCCGCGGCCTGCACCACCGTCCCGGACACCTCGTGGCCCAGGATCATGGGTTCACGCAGGATCGACGCCCCGGCCGCGCCGTGCTTCCAGTAGTGCAGATCGGATCCGCAGACGCCACCGAAGGCGATCTCGACCACGGCCTCGTCCGCCGCGGGCACGGGCTCCGGCAGCGCCTCGATGCGCAGGTCCTCGGCGGCGTGGGCCACCACTCCCAGGTTCTCAGTCATTTTCTTTCCAATCATCAGGATGGCACCCATCTGCTGAAACAGTGGTTTTCCGTCGAAACAGTGAACACAACACACTGTTTGGACGGAAAACCACTGTTTCGGCGGGGTCCCGGGGTGTTTCGACCGGACGTCCACAGAAGGGATCCAGCCGGCAGGGACTCAGCCGGCAGCGACTCAGGCGGTCTGGGTGGCCAGGACCATCCCCGCCACTTCGATCTCCACGAACGCCCCCGGTTCCACACTGAAGTTGGAACGCGGGGCGCCCGTCATGATCACGTCGCCCGGGCCGAGCCGCAGCCAGTGGGTCACGTAGACGAGGCACTCCCGGATCGAGGCGGGAAGGTCCCAGGTGCCCGTGGACACGCGCTCCACCCCGTCTATCCGGACCGTCATCGGCACCTCGTCGATACCCGCCCCGGTGTCGATCCACGGACCCAGCGGGGTGTATCCCGCGCCGCCCTTGCCCTCGAAGTTCCGCGGGTCCAGGACGGCGCGGTCCGGGCTGGACACATCGTTCACGGCCGTCACGCCGAGCACGTACTCGTGGGCGTTCTCCGCCGTGAGACCCTCGGCGTCCTTGCCGATGACGACGGCGATCTCACCTTCGATCGCGGGAACCCCGGCGTCGCGGCGCAGCGTCACGGGAGTCCCACTCGCCACGATGGTCCGGGGGCTCTTGAGCCAGGCCTGCACCGGGCTGTGGTGCTCCGGGCCGTTCTGGGCGATGCCGATCACCAGGAGCGGTTCACACGGAGGCAGGAACGCCCCGGTCACCGTCTCACCGGGAAGGTCCGCGGGAGCCTCGCCGCGCGCGAAGGCGGCGTACGGGTCCTCGACCGGCACCCAGGTGTCGCCGTCGGCACGGACCCAGCGGGCCGCGCCGTCGTCGGCGGTCAGTCGGGCGAGCCGCATCAGACGACCGCCGTCATGCCGCCGTCGACGAACAGCGTCTGGCCGTTGACGAAGTCGCTCGCGGAGCTCGCCAGGAAGACGAGCGCGCCCACGAGGTCCTTCGTGTCGCCCCAGCGGCCCGCGGGGGTGCGGCCGCGGACCCAGGAGGAGAACTTCTCGTCGTCCACGAGGGCCTGCGTGAGTTCGGTGGCGAAGTAGCCGGGGGCGATCGCGTTGGCCTGGATGCCGAGCGGCGCCAGGTCCGCGCAGAGGCCCTTGGTCAGCATCACGATGGCGCCCTTGGTGGCCGAGTACGGCGCGATGCCCGGCCGTGCCAGCTGGCTCTGCACGCTGCCGATCTGGATGAGCTTGCCGCTCCCCCGCTCCACCATGCCGCGGCTGACGCGCCGGGACAGGTAGAAGGCGCTGGAGAGGTTGGTCGCCAGCAGGGCGTCCCAGTCCTCATCGCTGAACTCGCCGATCGGGGACCGGCGCTGGATGCCCGCGTTGTTCACCAGGATGTCCGGCGTGCCGAGATCGGCCTCCAGTTGGGCGATGCCGGCGTCGACGGCGGCGGCGTCGGTCACGTCGAAGGTCACGCTGCGCGTCGTGGCGCCGGTGGCCGTGGCGATCTCCTGCGCGGCTCGGGCGGCCTTCGCCGCGTCACGTCCGTGAACGACGACGGTGGCGCCCGCCGCGGCGAGCCCCTCCGCGAGGGTTCGGCCGATGCCCTGGCTGGATCCGGTCACGAGGGCGGTCCTGCCCTCCAGGCTGAAAGCGGAGATTCCTGTGGGAGTGCTCATGCCTCAACCCTTACCAGGCGCTGGGTGGTGGCTTCCACACCGTCGCCGGCCTCGTCGCGGGAGACCTTCACGGCGTCGTCGGTGCGGAGGAGGTCACGGCGCAGCGTCTCCGGGACCAGGAACGTCGAGCAGGTGGTGATGAGGGCCAGGGTCGCCATGTACACGGCCAGCAGGAGCCAGTTGCCGTTGCTCACGGCGATGATGTAGGCGCCCAGCACACCGGCCAGGCCGCCTGCCAGCACTGCGGAGATCTCGCGGGCCATGGCCACGCCCAGGTAGCGGTGCTTGTTGCCGAAGAGCTCGGGGAGCATGGCGCACTGCGGGCCGAGCATGGTGTTGACGGCCACGCCGATGCCCACCGCGACGACGGCGATCGCCAGCGCGTGGTTGCCGAGGGACAGGAGCCACCAGGCCGGGAACGAGTACAGCAGCATGAAGACGGCGCCGAAGCGGTAGACGGTGCGGCGTCCGAAGCGGTCCGAGAGGGCGCCGGCGAAAGGCACGGAGAACACGCCGATGAGCGAGCCGAGGGTGACGCCCCAGGCCAGCAGGCCCTTGTCCGCGTTCTTGCCGACCACGGAGACGAAGAAGCTCAGGGCCAGCGTCTGGAACATGTAGGAGCCGCCGTTCTCGGCCATGCGCAGGCCGATGCCCACGATCACGCCGGGCAGGCCCTTGGTGAAGATCTCCTTGACGGGCTTGTCCTGGACCTGCTCGTGCTTCTCCAGCACGACGAAGGTGGGGGTCTCCCGGAGCTTCGTGCGGATGAGGATGGCCACGATGATCAGCAGGAACGACATCAAGAACGGCACGCGCCAGCCCCAGGTCATGAGCTGGTCCTTAGGCAGCAGCGAGATGGCGCTGAAGACCAGGCCGGCCAGCAGCGTGCCCGCCTGGATGCCGATGAACGGCAGGGCCGAGAAGAAGCCGCGGCGCTTCACCGGGGCGTACTCGGCCATGAGGACGGTGGACCCGGCCTGCTCGGCGCCGGCGCCGAAGCCCTGGAGCAGGCGGAGCGTCACCAGGAGGATCGGGGCCCAGATGCCGATGGCGTCATAGGTGGGGAGGAAGCCGATGGCCGTGGAGGCGCCGCCCATGAGCAGGATCGTCACCACCAGGACCCACTTGCGGCCGAGCCGGTCGCCAAGGCGGCCGAAGAACAGGCCGCCGAAGGGGCGGGCCAGGAAGCCGACGCCGTACGTGGCGAACGCCGCGACGGTCGCCATGGCCGGATCACCCTGCGGGAAGAACAGCAGG
Source organism: Arthrobacter sp. RCC_34 (assembly GCF_041360795.1). Lineage (NCBI taxonomy): Bacteria > Bacillati > Actinomycetota > Actinomycetes > Micrococcales > Micrococcaceae > Arthrobacter > Arthrobacter sp. RCC_34. Next base: position 324,701 of record NZ_JBFUPW010000004.1, read on the forward strand.
TTGAAGATCAGGGCCGTGGACAGACCGTAGAGGGCGAAATCGAAGTATTCGAGGGCGCTTCCGACGCTGGAGGCCAGGGTGGCGCGCTGGAGGTTCTTGGCGTAGTCCGGGTCCGAAGACCCCGGATGCTGGACCGAGTCCTGAGTGGTCACTGCCATCTCCTTTGATTGGCTGAAACGTGGTTGCCGGCGCGTCGATGCGCTGCGGCCTGTGATCGAGATTACCAACCCTTTGAACCCGGTTCAATACTTTGAACAGAAATTGTGTGGTGGATGCCACAGGGTTGCCCGTAAACACACTGAGTCCGCTATGGGGGTGGTGAGTCCGCTACGAGATGTAGCGGACTCACCACCCCCATAGCGGACTCAGCAAGAGATCAGCAAGAGAACGGGGCGGGACCATGCAGGATGGCGATGAGAGTGGCGGCGAGCGACCCGCGGGTTGCGGCGCCGCCTACTTCCGGGCGGCGGCGCCCAGGGGGTTGGTCAGCCGACGGGCCGCGTCCCGGAGGGCGTCTGCGACGCGCTCGATGTGTTCCGGGGTCGCCCGGGCCTCCTGGATCGCCACACCGAGGGCGAGGGGCGGGTCGCCCGGGGCCCAGCCCTCGAGCGGCACCGCCACGCCGTACAGGCCCTGCATGCCCTCCCCCGGATCCAGCGCATACCCGCGGGCACGCGCAGCGGCGAGCTTCTCCAGCAGGTCCGGCATCTCCCGGACGCTGTTCTCGGACGCTCGCGGGAACGGGACCTGATCGGACATGATCTCCTCCACCCGGGAGTCCTCCATGACCATCAGCAGGGCATTGCCCGTGGCACTGAACGCCGCGTGGATACGGGAACCCAGCGGCGTGCCGAAACGGACCGTCCGCGACCCCTCATGCCGGGCGAGATAGAGGGCGTCATGGTCGTCCAGCATCGCCACCTGCACCACCTCGTGGCGCAGCACCGGGGAGGCCTCACAGACCGCGTAGAACTCCCGGATCTGGTTGAACTGGGCGGCGAAAGCCCCGCCCAGCTCTGCATTGCGACGGCCCAGCTGATACCCCGCGGGAACCCGCTGGATCATACCGCCGTCCTCCAGCGCGAGGCACAGGTTCATGGTGGAGGACTTGGCCAGCCCGAGCGCCGTCGCGATCTCCGTCAGGGTCTGCGGGCCGTCGGCCTCGGCGAGCACGCCCAGGATCTTCAGGCTGCGGGTGACGGCCGGCGCGGGATCGCGCGTCACGCGGTCCGGAACGTCGACGGCGGCGGGCTCGGCCATGCAGATCTCCCTTGAAAAGTGGTCAGGACGCGGTGGTCGGGGTGCTGAAGCGGTGGGACCCCTCAGTAGAACTCCACGGTGTTGACCACATTACGCAATGGCCGCCCGTCCAGCAGCCGCGTGGCGTTCTCGGCGAAGAGGCGTGCGATCCGCTCCGCTTCCTTGGAGTTCAGCGCAGCGGTGTGCGGGCTGACGAGCACATCGTCGCGATCCCACAGCGGAGAATCGGCCGGCAGGGGCTCCACTTCGAAGACATCCAGTGCGGCGAAGGACACGCGGCCACTCTCGAGGGCGGCCAGCAGGGCCTCCTCATCGATGACCGTGCCACGGCCGACGTTGCTGACGATCGCGCCCGGCTTGATGTTTCCCAGGACCTCGTGGCCCACCAGGTGATGCGTCTGCTCGGTGCCGGGGAGGGTGACGACCAGGGCGTCCACCTCGGCCGCGGCTTGCGCCAGATCCTCGACCGGGATGAGACGGTCCACGCCTTCGACGGGCTCGCCGCTGCGGGTGGTCCCCCAGACGGTGGCGCCCAGGGCCTTGAAGCGGCGGGCGCACTCGGCGCCGATTCCGCCGAGCCCCACCACGAGCACGGTCATCTCGTCGAGCTGCTTCATCTCCCAGCGGTCGCTCCACTCGCGGTCACGCTGCTGCGCCTGGAGGCGGGGCAGCGACTTGGCGCCCGCGAGGACGCCGAACACCGCGAATTCGGCGAGCGGGCCGCCGTGGACGCCGGCCGACGTCGTGAAGGTGATCCGTTCGAGCGCCTCGGAGGGGAGGTCGGCCGCCTTGACCTGGCTGCCGCCGCCGGCCGCCGTGGTGTGCACCCAGCGGAGCGCCGGGTTGGCGGCGACGGTGCGCGTCAGAGCCGCGGCGTCGACGTCGGGGATGCCGAAGAGGAACTCGGCGGAGTCGACCAGCTGCTCGAAGGCGCGCTGTTCCTCGTCGGAGCGGACGTGGTCGGGGTCGCCGGACCAGTCGGCCGCGCCGCGCATGGGGTGGTACAGCTCGTGCTGCCGGATCACGTCGAGGCGCGGCTCCAGACGCTCGATCAGCTGGCAGTGCTCCTCGGAGAGCGGGACCGCGACGACGGCGCGGGCTTTCTCAGACATGGTGTCCCCTTCTTTGCGGCAGTCCGGACGTCGCCCCGTGACGGGGCACACAACTTCTCCAAGGGTAACGCGAATTCAACCAGTTGAACACTGTTCGAAATATTGGATTTGCCTTAAGCTGGCCTCATGACCCACACGACACTCGGCATCATCGGGCTCGGCGCCATGGGGGCGCCCATGGCCCGGCACCTGCTCGACAGCCATGGAAGCCTGACGATCACCGCCCGCCGCCCTCAGCCGGACCTCGTGGAGGCCGGCGCCAGCTGGGCGGAGACGCCGCGCGAACTCGCCGCGTCGGTCGACGCCCTCCTGGTCATGCTCCCAGATCTCCCCCAGCTGGAGGAAGTCCTGTCCGGAGAGGACGGACTCCTTGCCGGCGTCCGGGACAGCGGATTGCTGCTCCTGGTCGGATCCACGAGCTCCGCGACCGGCGTCCGCGCCCTCGCCGAGCGGCTGAGCACGGAGACCGAGGGGCGCGTCCGCGTCGTCGACTGCCCTGTTTCCGGCGGCGAGGACGGCGCGAAGGCCGCCACGCTCTCGATCATGCTCGGCGGCGCCGACAACGACGCGTCCCTGGCCACGGAGCTGCTCGCCCCCTGCGGCAACCCGGTACACCTGGGGCCGCTCGGCGCGGGACAGGTCGCCAAGGCGTGCAATCAGATGGTCGTCTCCGCAACGATCCTCGCGCTCGGCGAGGCGACCGTACTGGCGGACCGCTCGGGCATCGACCTCGACAAGATGTGGGGGCTCCTCGCCGGAGGGTACGCGGGGTCTCGGCTGCTCGACTCGCGCCGCGAGAAGCTCGTCACCGGCGACGACTCCCCCTCCGGCGTCGCCAAGTACATGGTGAAGGACCTGGCCTCCGCCGCCGAGATCGCCGACGCGACCGGGACCCGCCCGGTCCTCCTGCCGACCCTGCGGGCGGCCTTCGACGAGATCGTGGAATCCGGGCTGGGCGACCAGGACATCGCGGTGAGCCGGAGGTTCGTCGCGGAGCGCTGAGGCCCTCCGCCTGAGTTGCGTGCTCAGTTGTTGCGGGTGTTCGGGCCCGGAACCCGCAACTACTGAGCACGCAACACGTGGGCGCTCGAGGAACGGGCCCGGGGTGGCGCGGCACTTGTATCTCCCGACTGGTACAAGCAGAATGGCTTTGTACCAGTCTGCGGATACAAGGGGGATGTCATGTCAGCGATCCTGGTCATCGGAGGGATCCTCCTGATCTCCTTCAGCGGCAGCTTTCAACTGCGGTCCAGCCCTCTGAGTCCCACGTACGGCCGGCTCACGTTGATGCTCGGCGAGTTCCTTCTGATCCTGGCGCCGGGCTTCGAATTCCACCGTCAGCACCCCGAATGGCTCGGACTGCCCCTCTTCGTCGCTCCGGGCGCAGGACTCGCTCTCGCCCTGGTGGCCTTCGGCGTCGCCAGTGACGGCAGCCGTCGCACCATCCAGCCTGTCCGCTCCGCGAACCTCACCACCCGCACCGTCGGGAGCTACCTGTCCCGCTCCGCCCGGAGGAAACTCGGGCTCCTGACCGCCGGCGTCGTGGTGCTGGTGCTGATCGGAGGGCTCACGTCCAGCCCGGACGGTTCCGGTTTCCACCGCGCGTTCAGCGTGCACGGCGCAGGCCAGAGTGCCACGGCGAGCCCTTATCCCGGCTGGTTCTACGGCGTACCGCTGCTGCTGACCCTGCCCCCGCTCGCGCTCGGGACCTGGGTGGCACTGCGACGGGTCAGGCTGCTTCCGGCGATCACGACCGACCCCGCGCGGGACGCCCGCTGGCGCACCTCTCTTGCCGAGGTGCTGCTCTCCACGGTGGAGATCGCACTGCTGTGCGGGATGGCGGGCCTGGTGTTCGGGTTCGCCACGGCCTTCACCCCGCTGGCATCGCTCAGTCAGGATCCCGTCCCTCTTCTCATCGTTCAGGCCGCCTTCCGCGGGGCGGGCCTGGCCCTCGGGGTCTGGGCGGTCGCGCTGTTCATCCGCGCCGTCGTCCGCGTGTTCCGGTTCCGGGGCATGCTGGACGGCCGGGATTTCGCGGCGCCCCTCCCTGCGAGCCGGGAGCACTAGATGCTCATCACCATCGACGTCACGAGTCCCGTCCCCGTCTTCGAGCAGCTCCGGGAGCAGATCGCGGCCCAGATCATGCTCGGGGCGCTGCCGGTCGGCGAGCGCCTGCCTCCGATCCGGCAGCTCGCCTCCGATCTGGCCCTCTCCCCCGGCACGGTGGCCCGCAGTTACGCCGCCCTTGAGGCCGCGGGCATGATCGTCACGATGCGCGGCCAGGGCACCCGGGTGGCGCCGCGGGACCGCGTCGTCGATGCGGACCTCCACAGCGCCGCGGACGCGTACCTCCAGGCCGGCCGGAAGTCCGGGCTCGGCCTCAACGAGCTCATCGCCCTGTTGCGGGCGCGGCACCGCTGAGGACGCCCCCTGTCCGGGACCCCGGACACGCTCCGTCGGGACCCTCTCGGCTTCCAGGCCGGAAACAGGTGGAATGGAACCATGACCCTGCGCGCACCCTCCGTCGACGTCCCGCCTCAGCCCTGGACCGGTCGCCACGACGGCGATGGCCCCGAGCACGCCCGCCACTGGCAGCGCGTGCAGGCACTGCCCGCCACGGCTGACACGGGCGCCGGCACGGGTGAGGCCGAGGGCGCCGTGCGGCCCGCCGTCGTCGTCGGGTTCGCGAGTGACGCCGGGGTGGCCCGCAATAAGGGCCGTGTCGGAGCCGCCGCGGGACCGGCCGCGATCCGCGCCGCACTCGGTCCGCTGGCCGTGCACGACGGGCGCGTGCTCGCCGACGCCGGTGACGTGCGTGTGGAGGGCGACCGTCTGGAGGACGGCCAGGCGCGGTTCGGCGCCGCGGTCGCGCAGCTGATCGACGACGGCGCGCTGACGGTCGGTCTCGGCGGCGGGCATGAGATCGCGTACGCCAGCTACCGGGGCGTCGCCGGAAGCGCGAAGGTCACCGGGGGTGCGCGCTGGGGCGTGCTGAACCTGGACGCGCACTTCGACCTCCGGGATGAGGAGAACCCCAGCTCCGGCACCCCGTTCCTGCAGATGGCCCACGAGGAGAAGGCCCTGGGCCGGGAGCTGCGCTACGCCGTGCTGGGCATCAGCCGGCCGAACAACACCCGCGTGCTCTTCGACGAAGCCGACAGCCTCGGCGTGACGTACCTCCTCGATGAGGACTGCTCGCGGGAGACGGCGGAGGCCTTCGTGCGGGACTTCGTGGACGGCCTGGATGTCGTCTATCTGACGATCGACCTGGACGTGCTGCCCGCCGCCGTCGCGCCCGGGGTCAGTGCGCCCGCCGCCTACGGGGTGCCGCTGGAGATCATCAACGCCGTCTGCCGTCAGGTCGCCGCCAGCGGGAAGCTCCTGCACGTGGACGTCGCCGAGCTGAACCCCGGTTTCGACATCGACGGCCGCACCGCGAAGGTCGCCGCGCGACTGCTTGACACCATCCTGGGCGCCGCGCTCACGAGCTGACGTCACCGGCTGCCGGGGCTTGCGGCGTCGCCCCCGGCGGCGGTGTCGACGACGGCGAGGTGGTGGCGGGGCGGTTCGCGTCGTCCTCCGCCACCGTGAACCTCCGCGCGGCGAACGCCCCGGACACCGTGGTGGCGGCGATGGTCAGGAGCGCCCCGAGGATCAGGGCGCTCGCCTCTCCGGGCGCGAGCAGATGGTTCTGCGTGCCGATGGTCGCGGCGGCCACGGGAACCCCGAGCTGCGCGCAGGCCAGGACCGCGAGCGGAAGCGGCGCGCCGAGCAGCCGGCCGACCGCGTGGCTCAGCACCGCACCCAGCCCGAGCGCGACGCCCAGCCCGATCATCGCCGGATTCACCGCCAGCTCCCGCATGTTGAGGGACGCCCCGAGCCATACGAAGAACAGCGGGCCCAGGAATCCCTCGGTGATCGCGAAGAGCTGCCGCGCCAGCCGCCGGGGCTCCCCCACCGCGGACACCACCAGGCCGAAGCTGAACCCGGCGAGCATGATCGAGACGTGCGTCAGCGTGGCCAGCGCGGCGAGGGCGAAGAGCACCGCCAGCTGCACCCTCAGCTCCACCGCGAACAGCCGGTCCTCGGACACTGTGTGGATGCGGCGCCGGATCCCGCTCCGCTCGCCCTGCCGCAGGACGAAGAACAGCACGACGGCGCACGCCCCCACCGCGAGCGCGCCCAGGGCCGCGCGGGGTGCGTGAGCCGGATCGATGGCCAGGGGCAGCGCCACGATCGCGGCCGTGTCCGCGAGGGCGACGGACGCGATGGTCTGGAGCACCTGGGGACCCCCGAGCCGCAGGCCGTCGACGATCGGCAGGACCAGCGCCGCCGAACTCGAGGCCAGCAGCACGGCGTACAGCGGGGCATGGGCGAGCCCGAAGAGCGCGGCGATGCCGAGCCCCAGGAGCACCGACACCCCCGCGGTCACGCCGAAGCGGACCGCACCCCGGCCCAGGGCGCTGCGGATCCGGGCGTCCCGCACGGGGACATGAGTGCCGGCCACGAACATGATCAGGGCGAATCCCAGATCCGCCAGGAACGTGAAGGTCTTGTCCGAGGCGTCGACCAGCCCGAACCCGGTCCGACCGATCACCAGGCCGGCCACGAGTTCTCCGAGCACCAGCGGCAGATGCCATTTCCGGGGCAGCGCGAGGAGCGGGCCGAGCAGGGCCACGAGCACCACCAGCGACAACGCAGGGAATCCCATGGGGCAACTGTAGGCCGCCTGACCCGCCCCGCGCCGAAACAGTGAGTTCCCGCTGAAACCGTGTGTTCTGATCACTGTTTCGACGGAAAACCACTGTTTCGGCGGGGCCGGGATGACGGCCGCTCGACCAGCCCTGACAACACCCCTCGCCCTCAAAACACCATCGACTGCTCCACACGATGCCGTTTCACGCCTATTCCGGGCGTTTCGGGCATCGTAGGGAGCAGTCGATGAGAGGGGGCGGCTTGCCGGGTCGTCAGACTCGAGCGCCCCGGGCCACTGCGCCCTGCAGCAGCCCGGTGAGGACGTCGGCGTGCGTCAGCTGCGGATGGTGGCCCGCACCGCGGACCGTGATCAGCTCGACGTTGCCCCGAGCCTCGAGTTCCTCCACCGCCTCGGGAGCGAGCGGATCCTCGCTGCCCGTGATGATGCGGACGGGACCCGTGAAGCGTCCCAGCGCGGCGCGAAGCTCGGCCCGCCAGCGCTTCGACCCCGCGAGGATGAGCTGCGAGGCCACCCTAGGAGCCGCGCCCCTCTTGAGATCGCCGACACTGGATTCCAGAGCTGCGGCACTCGCATCCGACCCGGTCAGACGGCGCGACAGCTTCACCGCGTCGGTCCGCCGCAGGTACGCGCTGACGAACGGTTTCAGGACGGCCGGGAAGCCACCCGGGGCCTGGAGGAAGAACGGCGCGACCAGCGTGAGGGACCGGACCCGCTCGGGGAATCGCGCTGCGGCGAGCACGGCGGCGCCCGCGCCGATCGAGTGGCCGAGGAGGTCGACGTCGTCGCCGCGGAGCAGCGCCGGCAGCCATTCCTCCCAGTCCTGGACGCCGGTCCCGCCGCTGAGGCCCAGCCCGGGCAGGTCGACGGCCCGCGCGCCGATGCCCTCGGCGACGCCGGCCCACGTGTCGGCGTTGACCGGCAGGCCGGGCAGGATCACACGGGAGGCCTCGCGGTCACCGAGCTCGAAGGTGCGCACACCGGCGACGTCCACGAAGCGCCGGTCGGGCGCCATGGCGGCTCCGAAACGGTGTGCCGCCAGGTGGTCGGCCCAGAGGTCGAGCGACTGGAAGACGTCGGGGGTGCGGAGTCCGTTCCGAGCAGCCAGCTCGACAGCGGACTCCGTCGGATAGCGGTCGTCCGAGAGGAAGCCGCGGGTTTCCGGGTCCACTTTGCTGAGGCTCTGCGGGAGCTTCTTGATGACGCTGACCGGGATCCTCAGCCGCGGGACCTTTCCGCCGAGGTGCCGGCCCACGTGGGTGAGCATTTCCGCGAGAGGCGGAGTCGCGTCGTCGAGCACCCAGAAGGACTGGTTCACCGCGGCGGGATCGGCGGCGGCCGCGGCCATGAACGACGCCATGTAGTCGACCGTCAACACGGGCAGGAAGGTGGAATTGCCTGCGGGGAGCGCGGCGGCGGTGCCGTCCCAGAGCTGTTCGATGTTCCGCGCCAGGCCGATGACCTGGTCCGATTCACCGGTGACGCTGTCGCCGATGACGGCGGCCGGGTTCATGATCGTCCACGGGACGCCCCGCTCCGTGGCCAGGGCCTGGAAGATGGCGTCGGATTCCACCTTGGAGGCCTCGTAGCCGCCGAGTTCCCGGTACACCTCCGTGCGTCGCTGGTCGGACCACGGGACTTCTGCCGGGTCCTGCCCGCCGACGCGGTATCCGGAGATATGCAGCAGTCGCTGCAGCTTGGGGAAACCGGCGGCGAAATCGATCAGCTTCTCGACGATGCCGACGTTCGCGCTGCGCGCCTCCTCGGCGGACATGCCGAAGCGGAAGGTCCCGGCACAGTTGTGGATCTCGGTGATGTGAGGCAAGGCCGCGGGGCCGCCCGCGATGATCTCGGGGGCGCCGAAGTCGGCGATCACGGTGCTGACATGCTGCGTCAGACCGTGGTCCGCGAGCCACTGCCGGACCCGTTCCGCCGAGGCTTCACTCCGGACGGCCGCTGTGACATTGGCGCCGGCCTGCGCGAGGGTCAGCACCAGGTGGCGGCCGATCAGACCCGAGGCGCCGAAGACGAGGGCCTGGCGGGATGCTCCATGAGAGCTCATCGCGCACTCCCGGCGGTCTGGAGGCGCTGGTTGATGAGCTCGGCCACGACGTCGGCGGCCGACAGGAGGGGCTGGACGCTCCGCGTGGCGCGGGAGACGATGACGGCGCCCTCGGTGGTCGAGACGACGACGGTCGCGAGCGCGCGGGCCGCCTCGGCGTCGAGGCCGCCGGATTCGAGCAGGGCGGCGGTCGGGGCGATCCACGACTCGAACGCGGTGGCGCAGGCTTCGCGGAGGCGTTCGCTGTCCGCGCCCATTTCGAGGGTCACCACGGAGACGGGGCACCCCAGCCGGAAGTCGCTCTCGCCGACGATCGCGGCCAGCGCCTCGATCGCGGTGCGGGCGGCGTCGGCGGGGGCTCCCGCAGTCGCGGCGGCTTCGGCGATGAGTGTTCCGAACTGCGCCGTGGCGAGCTCGATCGCGGCGACGCCGAGGCCCTCCTTGCCGTCGGGGAAGTGGAAGTAGACCGAGCCCTTGGGCGCCGCGGCGTGTTCGGCGACGGCGTTCAGACCCGTGCCGCTGTAGCCGCTGGTCTGGATGAGTTCGAGCATCGACTCCGCGAGCCGGGTCTTGGTGAGGGTTCCTTTGGATGGCATACGAAAATAATAGACCAGTCTATATATTTTTCACAACCAGGAGTTCCGAGGGTCCGCGCGATCCACCCGAAGGCTCGTTAAACGACGAAACAGCGGGTTTCCGTCGAAACAGTGCGCACAACACACTGTTTCGACGGAAACCCACTGTCTCAGCAGGCGGAGCGGGTGACCCGGGATCAGGCGAGCGGGCCTACGGCCTTCTCGGCGGCGTCGCGCACGGCGCCGGCGCCCACGAGCTTGTCGGCGGCCTCCAGCTCCGGCGAGAGGAAGCGGTCGGTGCCCGGGCCCTCGACGACGGCGCGCAGCACCTCGAGCACGGCGGTGCCGGCCGGGCCGGGGGTCAGTTCGCCATCGGAGAGCTGGGTGCGGATGTCGAGGGCACGGCAGCTGGTCACCAGCTCGATCGCCAGGACGCGGCGGAGGTTCTCGATGGCCTTGCGCAGCTTGCGGGCGGCGTGCCAGCCCATGGACACGTGGTCCTCCTGCATGGCGGAGCTCGGGATGGAGTCCACCGAGGCGGGGACGGCCAGGCGCTTGTTGTCCGACACCAGACCGGCCTGGGTGTACTGCGCGATCATGAGGCCGGAGTCCACCCCGGGGTCACCGGCCAGGAAGGCGGGCAGGCCGTGGGAGCGGGCCGGGTCCAGCATGCGGTCGGTGCGGCGCTCGGCGATGGAGGACAGGTCCGCCACGGCGATGGACAGGAAGTCCAGCACGTACGCCACCGGGGCGCCGTGGAAGTTGCCGTTGGAGGAGACGCGGCCGTCGGGCAGGACCACCGGGTTGTCGATGGCGGCGGCCAGCTCACGGGTGGCGACCAGCTCGGCGTGGGTCACGGTGTCGCGGACGGCGCCGGCCACCTGCGGGGCGCAGCGCAGCGAGTAGGCGTCCTGCACGCGGGAATCGCCCACCTTGTGGGAGGCGACGATCGGCGAATCGGAGAGGACCCGCAGCATGTTGTCGGCGCTGGCGGCCTGGCCCGGGTGCGGACGCAGGGCGGCGTGCAGTTCCGGCAGGAACACCTGGTCCGTGCCGAGCAGGGCTTCGACGCTGAGCGCAGCGGTGATGTCCGCCGTCGTCATCAGCGTGCGCAGATCGGCGATGGCCATGAGCAGCATGCCGAGCATGCCCTCGGTGCCGTTGACCAGGGCCAGGCCCTCCTTCTCGGCGAGCGTGACCGGCTCGATGCCGTGCTCCGCGAGCAGTTCCGCGACGGTCGGGCGGCCGGCGACGCCGTAGAGCTCGCCGTCGGGACCGAAGGCCTCGCCTTCACCCATGACCACGAGGGCGCAGTGCGAGAGCGGGGCGAGGTCGCCGGAGCAGCCGAGCGAGCCGAACTCACGCACGAGCGGGGTGATGCCGGCGTTGAGGACCTTCACGAAGGTCTCGAGGACCTCGGCGCGGACGCCGGTGCGGCCGGACGCCATGGTCTTGGCGCGCAGGAACATGATGGCGCGGACGACTTCGCGCTCGACGGCCGGGCCCATGCCTGCGGCGTGGCTGCGGATCAGCGACTTCTGCAGCTGGGTGCGCAGCTCGTTCGGGATGTGGCGGTTGGCCAGGGCGCCGAAGCCGGTGGAGATGCCGTACGCGGGGGTCTCGCTGACGGCGAGCTCGTCGATGTGGGCGCGGACCTTGGCGACGTTGTCCAGGGCCTCCTGCGAAATGGTGATCTGGGCGCCGTGACGCGCGACGGCGAGCACGTCCTCGGCGGTCACGCCGCTGGAGTTGAGGACGACGGTGGTCTCGGAAGTGGTGAGGGTCATGGGAGGTCTCTCTTCAAAAGTCTGGATCGACTGCTCCATAGGATGCCGGAATCCGGGATTCCGGCCCGGAAACGGCATCCTACGGAGCAATGGATGAATAGTTAGCCCTGCATCGGGATCCGGACGCCGCGCTCGGCGGCGACCTCGATGGCGCGCTCGTAGCCGGCGTCGACGTGGCGGATGACGCCCATGCCCGGGTCGTTGGTGAGGAGGGCGGTCAGCTTGGCGGCGGCCAGTTCGGTGCCGTCGGCCACGGAGACCTGGCCCGTGTGGATGGAGCGGCCGATGCCCACGCCACCACCGTGGTGGATGGAGACCCAGGTCGCGCCCGAGGAAGCGGCGGTCAGGGCGTTCAGGAGGGGCCAGTCGGCGATGGCGTCCGAGCCGTCCTTCATGGCTTCGGTCTCGCGGTACGGGGAGGCCACGGAACCGGAGTCGAGGTGGTCACGGCCGATGACGATCGGCGCCTTGACCTTGCCCTCGGCGACCAGCTTGTTGAAGAGCAGGCCGGCCTGGTGGCGCTCGCCGTACCCGAGCCAGCAGATGCGGGCCGGGAGGCCTTCGAACTCCACACGCTCCTGCGCGGCGTCGATCCACTTGTGGAGGTGCTTGTTGTCCGGGAAGAGTTCCTTGATGGCCTCATCGGTGACGCGGATGTCCTCGGGGTCACCGGAGAGGGCCACCCAGCGGAACGGGCCGAGGCCCTCGCAGAAGAGCGGGCGGATGTATGCCGGGACGAAGCCGGGGAACTCGAAGGCGCGCTCGTAGCCGCCCTTGCGGGCCTCGTCGCGGATGGAGTTGCCGTAGTCGAAGACCTCTGCGCCGGCGTCCTGGAACTCGACCATCGCCTGGACGTGGCGGGCCATCGAGACCTGGGCCTTCTTGGTGAAGCCCTCGGGGTCGCCCTCGGCCTCGCGCTTCCACTCGTCCACGGTGATGCCCTCGGGCAGGTAGGACAGCGGGTCGTGCGCGGAGGTCTGGTCGGTCACGACGTCGACGACGAACTCGCCGGCCTGGTGACGGCGCAGGATCTCCGGGAACACCTCGGCGGCGTTGCCCACGTAACCCACGGACCAGCCGCGGCGCTCCTCCTTGGCCTTGAGGACCTTGGCGATGGCGGTGTCCAGATCGGTCTCCACCTCGTCGAGGTAGCGCTTGCCGACGCGGCGGCGCAGGCGGGACTCGTCGACGTCGACGATCAGGCACGCGCCGTCGTTCAGCGTGACGGCGAGCGGCTGAGCCCCGCCCATGCCGCCGCAGCCGCCGGTCAGGGTGAAGGTGCCGGCCAGCGGACCCTCGTGCTCGCGGCCCTCGCCCTGGCCGCCGTCGGCGCGGCCTGCGGCGATGAGCTTGTTGCCGAGGGCGGCGAAGGTCTCGTAGGTGCCCTGGAGGATGCCCTGGGTGCCGATGTAGATCCAGGAGCCGGCGGTCATCTGGCCGTACATCATGAGGCCCTCGGCCTCGAGGCGGCGGAATTCGGGCCAGGTGGCCCAGTCGCCCACCAGGTTGGAGTTGGCGATGAGCACGCGCGGCGCCCACTTGTTGGTGCGGAAGACGCCCACCGGCTTGCCGGACTGGACCAGGAGGGTCTCGTCCTCCTCCATGTCCTTGAGGGTCTCCGTGATGGCGTCGAACGCCTTCCAGGAACGGGCGGCGCGGCCGGTGCCGCCGTAGACCACGAGGTCCTCGGGGTGCTCGGCGACCTCCGGGTCCAGGTTGTTCATGAGCATGCGCAGGGGCGCTTCGGTCTGCCAGCTCTTGGCGGAGATCTCGGTGCCGCGAGGCGCCTTGACCGGGCGGGTTCCGGTGGTGAAATCGGCGGGTGCCATGGTGACTCCTTGTGTGGCCAGTGGTTCGGGGCACCTCGCCGGGGGCTTCGTTGCCGTTCCGGATGCGGTGCTGTGCTTCCCTTCAATGACACCGCACTCCGCGCCTTGCCACGAGAGGCTTTCCGGGGGTCTTGTCCGGGATTCCGGACATGGTGCCTCCTGGCGGGGTTCCCCCGTTAAACGGTCATTCCCCGGCGCCGCAGCGCCGGGGAATGACCGTTCAACCGGGGAAAAGCGGGACGTCAGAACGCCCGGAGGATCCCGTCGACCAGCGCGTCCGGGAAGCCCGGCTCCGCCTCGAGCACCACGCGGCACGTCGCGCCGTCCTGGTCGCCGACGCCGCGGTAGCGTCCGCGCAGGTCACAGATGGTGGCGCCGCGGGCGGGACCCTGCCCGGTCTCGACCGCGACCCGCACCACCGGCCCGAGCGTCACCGCCACCTCACCCAGAGCGATGGCCGCGGCGAGGGGGTCGTGCATGGCCGACGACGGCCGTCCGAAGATCCCGCGGTAGAACTCGAAGTAGTGCTCGAGCATGCGGGCCAGGGTCTCAGGGACTGCTTTGCCGGAATCGAGCAGCCGCCGCCGGTGCTCCTCCTCCATGACCTCGGTCATCGTCACGTCGAGCGGCACCAGCGTCACGGGCCACGACGCCGCGAGGACTTCCGCGGCGGCCTCGGGGTCGTGGAAGATGTTCGCCTCGGCCGCCGCGGTGATGTTCCCAGGGGCCAGCGCCGCACCGCCCATGATGGTCACGTGCGCCACCAGCTCCGGCAGGCGCGGCTCCCGGCGGAGCGCCTCCGCGAGATTCGTCAGGGGCGCGACGGCGATGACGTGCAGCTTCCCCTCCTGCTCCCGCGCCAGCCGGATCAGCATCTCCGCCGCGGATTCCGCCTCCGGCTCACGGTCCGCGCGCGGCAGCTCGACCCCGCCCAGGCCGTTGTCACCGTGCACGTGCGGCGATCCCCCGCCGTAGGCGACCGTCTGGAAATCGTGGCAGCCGACAGCCACCGGGATGTCCGGACGGCCCGCCAGCGCGAGCAGATCCAGCGTGTTCCGGGCGCACTGGGCGGCGTCGCTGTTGCCGCTCACCGTCCCGACGCCCAGCAGCTCCGCCCGCGGCGAGGCGAGCAGATGCGCGATCGCCAAGGCGTCATCGATGCCGGTGTCGCAGTCGAGGTAGACGGGGATCGTGTCCATGAGGAGCCTTTCGGTGCGGTTCAGCGGTCCCGGAGCGCGACGACGTCGGCGTCCGTGCCGTAAGAGGCCTGCGCGCCGCGGCCGGTGGCGGCGTGAGCCGCGGCCACCGAAGCGTAGCGGGCCGCCTCCACGAGGGAGTCCCCTGCCGCGAGCCGCGTGGCGAGTCCCCCGGTGAACGCGTCGCCCGAACCGGTGGTGTCCACGGGCTCGATGCGCGTGGCGGCGATCCGCTCGATGGCGACTCCCTGACCTGCGACTCCATCCCCGGAACCCGCACCGTCCAGCACCACGACACCCTGCGCGCCCAGCGTCACCAGGACCCGGCGGAACCCGGCCTCGGCGAAGGCAGCGGCCACGGCGGCCCAGTCCTCCCCCTCGGCCGCGGGAGCCTCACGGCCCAGGAGCTGACCGGCCTCGTGGGCATTGACGAGCAGGATGTCCGTGGCCGCCACGAGGTCCGCGGGGATCGGGGCGAACGGTGACAGGTTCAGGATGACCGAGGCGCCGGCCGCACGGCCCGCCCGGGCCGCCGCGAGCACCGTCTCCTGCGAGACCTCGAGGCACAGGCACACGGCCGCGGCGCCGTCGAACACCGCGGAGGCCTGTTCGACGTCCTGCGGGGACAGCTCGCCGTTGGCGCCGGCCACGATCACGATGCTGTTCTCGCCCTGCGCGTCCACGGTGATCCCCGCGACGCCGGTCGGCACGCGGTCGATCCGGCGCACCGCCGCGACGTCCACGCCGGAGTTCCGGGCGGAGTCGAGGAGCATGGCGCCGTTGGCGTCGTCGCCCACGGCCCCGATGAGCCGGACGTCGGCCCCGAGGCGTGCCGCGGCGACGGCCTGGTTGGCGCTCTTGCCGCCCGGCTGGATGACGAAGTCCGTGCCGAGCACGGTCTCCCCCGGCAACGGCATCCGCTCGGCGTACAGAGTCAGGTCCGCGTTCAGGGACCCGACCACGACCACATGACTCACTGCTGCACCTCTGCTTCTGCGGGACGGGGGATGAGGAAGGAGACGGCGAACGCGGCCACCGTGATGACCAGGCCCGTGAGCACCACCGTGAGGTAGGACAGCTTCGGGTCGGCCAGGGACTGCGTCGCCTGAAGCACGGCGGGCAGGACCAGGAAGCTCAGACCGGCGCCGAGGTTGAAGGCGCCGGCGTTCATGCCGGGCAGGAAGCCGGGGTTGCTCTGCGGGGAGAGCACGACTCCGAGGCCGTTGAGCATGATGTTCACGGTGCCAGCGTAGGCGATGCCGAGCAGCGCGGTCGCGATGATCATGACCGGCAGGCTGCCGAGTCCGAAGAACGCGATGACGGCCAGAGCCACGAGGCTGCCGCCCATGCCCAGGTGCAGTGTGCGGCGGTAGCCGATCACCGGGGCGAGACGGCCGCTGAAGGGTCCGACGAGCCAGCCGAGCAGGGCGTACGGGGTGAGGATCATGAGGGACATCTCGGTCGGGCCGACGGAGAAGCCCGGGGACGCGGCCTGGACGAACGCCGGGACGATGCCGTTGATGACGGCGAAGATACCGGTCATGGTCAGGGTGGTGGTGAGCAGCAGGGCCCACATGGAGCGCTGGCGCAGGTGGGCGATCTCCACCATCGGCTGGGCGCTGCGCTTCTCCACCGTCCAGAAGCCGATGAACGCGGCCACGCCCACCAGGGCGAGGACGATCGAGAAGGTGAGGGTGCCGGCGTCGAACGCGGAGACCAGTCCCGCGGCGCTGTTGAGCGCCGTCAGCACGGCGCCGACCGCCACGACGATGAAGAACACGCCGGCCCAGTCCATCCGGGTGCCCTCCTGGGGCTTCGACTCGGGGGCCAGGACGAGGACGAGCACGGCGGCCACGACGGCCAGCGCGGTCATGATCCAGAAGAGGCTGCGGAAGCCGTAGTGCTCGGTGAAGAAGCCTCCCACGAAGGAGTCGACGCCGGCCACGCCGCCGTTGACCGCCGTGATGAGACCCATGAGGGAGCCGTAGCGGCGCGGGTCGTCGACGGCGGAGCGCAGCATGAGCAGACAGAGCGGCACCGTGGGGCCGGAGACGCCCTGGATGATGCGGCCCACGAAGACCCAGCTGACGTCCGGGGCGACGGCGGCGATGACCGATCCGATCGCCATGAGCGCCATCATGCCCACGAGGACGCGCTTGCGGCCCACGATGTCGCTGAGGCGCGGCAGGAACAGGGAGAACAGCGCCGCGGCGGTGAAGAACCAGGTCTGGCTGAGGCCGATGGTGGCCTGGTCGGTGTGCAGCTCGTGCTCCATGGACACCAGCGCGGGGCTGAGCATGGAGGCGTTGAGCTGGAAGGCGATGCAGGCGGTCAGCAGCGCGGCGGTCAGGACGCCGACGCCGGGCCCGGACTTGGTGGCGGTGGTGGTGCTCATGCCGCGGCTCCTGCCTGCTCGGGCTCGCCGATCGCCTGGATGGCGTCGATGACGAGGTTCCAGAACTTCTCGCGGTCCAGGTCCACGGCCACGGAGGTGGTGCAGTCCTCGGGTGCGGGGGCGCGGAAGTCGGCGACGGTCATGCCGAGGGTCAGCGTGCCGTTGAGCTCGATGTCCACGGGGACGCGCTGCGTCGTCATGACGGTCGGGTCGATGACGTAGGCGACGGCGCACGGGTCGTGGACGGGCGGGAAGTCGAAACCCTGCGCGTCCTTGTAGGTGGCGGCGAAGAAGTCCATGAGCTCGACGACGAACTGCGCGGGCTTGGTGCCGATCGCGGCGATGCGCTCGACGACGTCCGGGGTGGCCAGGGCCTGGTGGGTCAGGTCGAGGCCGACCATGACGACGGGCCAGGACTCGTTGAAGACGATGTGGGCGGCTTCCGGGTCGATCTTGATGTTGAACTCGGCCACGGCGCTCCAGTTGCCGACGTGATAGCCGCCGCCCATGAGGACGACCTCGCGGACGCGCTCCACGATGCGGGGCTCCTTACGGGCCGCCAGCGCGATGTTGGTCAGACCGGCCGTCGGCACCAGGGTCACGGTGCCGGGTTCGTGGGCCATGACCGTGTCGATGATGAGGTCCACCGCGTGCCGCTCATCCAGGCCGAACGCGGGTTCCGGCAGGGCGGGACCGTCGAGGCCGCTCTCCCCGTGGATGTCCGGCGCGGTCTCGATGGTGCGGACCAGCGGGCGGGCACAGCCGGCGGCGAACGGGACGCCCGTGATGCCCGCGATTGTCGCGACGGACAGGGCGTTGCGGGTGACCTTCTCCAAGGTCTGGTTGCCCACCACGGTGGTCACCGCCAGGAGTTCGATGTCCGGATTGCCGTGCGCCAGGAGCATGGCGACGGCGTCGTCATGGCCCGGGTCGCAGTCCAGGATGATCTTGAGGGGGCTGTTGTCTGCGGTGACAAGAGGCATGGTTGCTCCACGTCGTCGGGGGCGGGCCGCCAGGGGTGGCGGCAAGGGTACACCAAGGAGTGTGACACCGTTCACGGAGTGGCGTCAAACGCTTGACGTCAAGCGCTTGATCCCGCGCGGACCGGACGGCGCCGCCTCGCCTAAGATGGACCGCATGGACGACGACGCCGCGAACCCCCTGCCCGGCCTCCGCGCGGGCGCCGGCCGGGTCACGGCCGCCATGGTCGCCCGCGAAGCCGGGGTCTCCACGGCGACGGTGTCGCTCGTGGTCAGCGGCAAAGCCCAGGGCCGCATCTCCGCCGCCAATCGTGAGAAGGTGCAGGCCGCCGTCGAGCGCCTCGGCTATGTGGTGGACACCGCGGGCAGCACGCTTTCCAAGGGGTTCAGCCCCGTGGTGGTCCTCGTGGCGACGGACATCGCCAACCCGTTCTACGCCGAACTCATCTCGGAGGCGCGCGCGTCGCTCGGCGACCGCTACGAGCTGCTGCTTTCGGTCGGCGGGCCGGGGCGCCAGATCGACGCCGCCAGCATCCGGAAACTCCTGTCCCTGAGGCCTGCCGGATTCCTCATCGACGCGCCGAACGCCGAGCTGGTCGAGGCACTGCCGTCGGGCACCCGCGCCGTGCTCCTGGACGCCCCCGGACTCCGGGGCGGCCTGCCGAGCGTCAACCTCGACGTGGCCGACGGCGCCGCGCAACTGGCCCGGCACCTGGCCGGCCGGGGTCATCGCCGGGTGGGCTATCTCGACAGCACCATCGACGCCGCCACGTTCCGCGTGCGCCGCGACGCGTTCCGGGACACCGCATCGGAACTGGGGCTCGAAGTGCTCGACGGCGCCGCCTCCCTGACCGACATCGACGCCGCCGCGGAGGCCTTCACGGAGGCGTGGCCCGGATGGGACGCCGCCGGGGTGACCGCCGTGGTCGGCTGCACGGACACGCACGCCTACGGAGTCCTGGGGGCCGCCGCCGAGGCCGGCGTCGCGGTGCCGGGGCGGCTCGCCGTCGCGGGCTTCGACGATCTGCCGTACTCGCGGCACACGAGCCCGCCGCTGACGAGCGTGAGCCTGCCGTCCGGCGAACTCGGCGCCGCGGCCGGGAGGACGCTGCGGGCCCTGATCGAGGGCGGGTCACCGGAGACGGAGCACGTCGAGGTGCCGAGCCGGCTCGTGGCACGGGCTTCGACGGCCAAGGATCAAGACGACCCGGACTGAGGCGCCTCGCCCGTCAGGCCTTTGCGCGGCCGTACAGGCGGGTGGTCAGCTCGTTCGCGACCTTCTGGATGCGAGATGCCAGGGCGGGCCATTCCTCCGCCGGCACCCGGTCCTCGATGAAGGTCACGGCGATGGCCGCCGTCGGCCATCCGAGGTGGTCCGTCACGGCCGCCGCGACGGAACCGAAGCCCGGCGTCACCTCACCGTGTTCGGTGGCGAAACCGCGCGTGCGGACGTCGTCGAGGTGGCGGGACAGGGCCGAATAGCCGGAGATCGGACTTGTGGTCTCGTGCCGGGAGACGAAGGCGGCCGCGTTCGGGTACAGGGCCCTGACCTGCGGCTTCGGCAGCGCGGCGAGGATCGCGCGCCCGCTGGCGGTGAGGTGCGACGGCAGGCGGACGCCGACGTCGGTCACCAGGGAGGGTCGCCCCTTGGCGCGCTCCTCCACGATGTACAGGACGTCGCGCCCGTGCAGCACGGCGAGGTGCGCACTCTCCCCCAGGGCGTCCACGAGGCCCGCGAGCAGAGGCCGACCCAGGCGCGAGATCGGCTCCTGGCGACTGTAGGCGCTGCTGAGTTCGAAGGCGCCCAGCCCCAGGCCGTACCGCTTCTCCTCTTTGAGATGCATGACCAGGCCATGATCCTCCAGCACCGCGAGCAGCTGGTAGACGGTGGAGCGGGGCAGTTCGAGGGCCGTGGCGATGGCGCTGGCCGGCTGCGGACCGCGCCGCGAACTGAGAAGCCTGAGGATGCGCAGCGTGTTGTCCGCCGCGGGGACTTTGGGTTTGGGTGCACCCACGGGGCAGTCCTTTCTGCGTGGCCGCCGCCCCGGACGTGAAGGAGGGGCGAAGGCTCACACCATTGTGACAGGCGACGCGCGACGGCGGGCGGCCGGGCGGGATGTGACGCGGGTAAGCAGACACAGGTGGTCCGCCACCCCGCATCAGCGCGGTAGCGTGAGAGGAGGGCCGCCCCACCATCGGTGGCCCTCACTCACCCGTACTGAGAGGACAGCCCATGACGAACACCGCCGAAGGCCGCACCCAGGACTACAACCCCGGACCCCGGGTCGGCATCACCTTCTCCACCTTCGATCTGCTCCACGCCGGGCACATCATGATGCTCGCCGAGGCGAAGCGCCAGTGCGATTACCTGATCTGCGGGCTGCAGATGGATCCCACGCTGGACCGCCCGGAGAAGAACGCGCCCACTCAGACGGTCGTGGAACGCTACATCCAGCTCCGCGGCTGCCAGTACGTCGACGAGATCGTGCCGTACTCCACGGAACAGGACCTGGAGGACATTCTGCGGTCCTTCAAGCTCGACGTCCGGATCGTGGGCGATGAGTACATGGAGAAGGATTTCACCGGACGCGAATACTGCGAGGAGAGTGGGATCGAGTTGTACTTCAACAGCCGCGACCACCGCTTCTCCAGCTCCGGCCTGCGCCGTATCGTGGCGGCCAAGGAAGCCGAGAAGGCCGATCGCCCGTAACCTCGGCGATCGACCCGCCAGGCTCCGAAGTCCTGCCCGATCGCTGCCCACCATCCGTGAGGACCCATGAACGTCGATATCACCGTCAGAACAGTGATCAACCGCCCCGTCGCCGTCGTCGCCGAGTACGCCGCCGACCCGCTGAACGCGCCGGAGTGGTATGCGAACATCAAGTCCGTCACGCTCCATACCCCAGGGACGCAGCTCGGCGTCGGCGCTCAGATGGACTTCGTGGCCCACTTCCTCGGGCGGCGACTCAGCTACACCTACGAGATCACCGAGTACGAACCCGGACGGCGGCTGGTCATGCGGACCTCCGACGGCCCGTTCCCGATGCACACCGCCTACTCGTGGTCGGCCGAGGGTGACGGGACCGTGATGACGCTGCGGAACACGGGCACTCCGTCCGGGTTCGGCGCGATTCTCACGCCGTTCATGAGCCTCGCCATGAAGGCCGCGACGACGAAGGATCTCGCCAACCTCAAGAGGATCCTGGAGCAGCGCTGACGACGGCGGGGCGCGCACCGGCTCGCCGTCGTCGTCGCCCCTGATACACGGAGGCCCCCGGAACCGTTGCGGTCCCGGGGGCCTCCGCGTAGGAGTCAGCGCAGGAACACCTCAGGCGACGCCAAGGTACGCCTCCTTGATCGCCGGATTGGCCATCAGTTCCTTGCCGGTCCCCTGGTGGGTGATCGACCCGGTCTCCAGGACGAACGCACGGTGCGAGCGGGCCAGGGCCTGATTGGCGTTCTGCTCCACGAGCAGCACCGTGGTGCCCTGGTTGTTGATCTCCGTGACGATCTTGAAGATCTGGCGGATGAACTGCGGGGCCAGGCCCATGGACGGCTCGTCCAGCAGCAGCAGCTTGGGGTTGGACATGAGCGCCCGGCCGATGGCCAGCATCTGCTGCTCGCCGCCGCTCATGGTGCCGCCGAACTGCTTGGACCGCTCCTTCAGTCTCGGGAAGAGGTCGAAGACCCGCTCGAGGTCCTTGGCGATCCCGGAGGTGTCCTTGCGGCCGTACGAGCCCATACCCAGGTTCTCCATGACCGTCATGCCGGGGAAGATGCCGCGGCCTTCCGGCGCCTGGGAGATGCCCTTGACCACCCGGAGGTGGGCCTTCATGGACGTGATGTCCTGACCCATGAAGCTGATGCTCCCGGCGGACGGATTCAGCAGGCCGGACACGGTCCGCATCGTGGTGGTCTTCCCGGCGCCGTTGGCGCCGATCAGGGAGACGATCTCCCCTTCGTCCACGGTGAAGGACATGTTGTGAATGGCCTGGATGCGCCCGTAGTGCACGGACACGTTCTTCAGCTCAAGCAAGCTCATCTTCAGGCTCCCCGAGGTAGGCGGAAATGACTTTCGGGTCCTCACGGATCTCCTTGGGCGCGGCGTCGGCGATCTTCTTGCCGAATTCCAGCACGACGATGCGGTCCGTCACCCCCATGACCAGCTTCATGTCGTGCTCGATCAGCAGGACCGTGTAGCCGTCGTCGCGGATGGTCCGGATGAGCGCCATGAGCTCCTCCTTCTCCGCCGGGTTGAAGCCGGCGGCCGGCTCGTCCAGGCACAGGACCTTGGGGTCCGTGGCCAGAGCGCGGGCGATTTCGAGCCTTCGCTGGTAGCCGTACGGCAGATGCCGGGACAGGAACTGCGCATGATCCGCGATGCCGACGAATTCCAGGAGGGCCATGCCGCGTTCGATGGCGGACTTCTCCTCCCGGACATGGGTGGGAAGGCGGAGCAGGGCGCCGCCCACGCTCGTCTTGTGACGGGCGTCCAGTCCCACCACCACGTTCTCCAGGGCGGTCATCTCACCGAAAAGGCGGATGTTCTGGAAGGTGCGGGCCAGGCCGCGCCGGGTGATCTTGTGCTGAGGCAACCCGTTGAGAGGCTTGCCTTCCAGGGTGACCGTCCCCGACGTCGGCTTGTAGACGCCTGTCATCGCGTTGAAGCAGGTGGTCTTCCCCGCGCCGTTGGGACCGATCAGACCGAGGATCTCGCCGCGGTTGATGTCGAACGTGACGTCGTCCAAGGCCGTGAGACCGCCGAACTTCATGGTCAGGTTCTTCACCTGAACCAGGGGTTCGCCCACATTGACCGAAATGTCCCGCTCCGGAGCGACCCTTTCGGCCACCTTGAGGTCCACGCCTTGCTCCTTCAGAGCTTCGACGTCGATTTCCGGTTCGACCGCTTCACTCATGGCCGCCCGCCTTCCCGCCGTCGGTGACCACTTGGGCACGTCGGCCCGTCTGCGGTTCCTTCAGCTTGTTGTACGCCAGCCGCCCATACGCCAGCAGACGCTGACGGGCCGGGAGGAGGCCGCCCGAACGGAAGATCATGATGAGCACGAGTGCCACACCGAAGATCAGGTACTTGAACTCCGCGATCGCGGTGAACCGCAGCGGGATGTACGCCACCAGGGCACCGCCCAGGATCGCTCCGACCTTGTTGCCCGTGCCGCCCAGCACCACGGCGGCCAGGAACAGGATGGAGGTGGCGATGTCGAACTTCTGGTTGTTCACGAAGCCCACCTGACCGGCGAACAGCGCACCCGAGAGACCGCCCACGGACGCGCCGATGGCGAACGCCCACACCTTGTACTTGAAGGTGGGGACGCCCATGATCTCCGCGGCGTCCTCATCCTCGCGGATGGCGATCCAGGCGCGGCCCACCCGGCTGCGCTCGAGGTTTCCGGCCAGGAGCAGCACGATGATGATGATCGTCAGCGTGAGCCAGTACCACGGGGTGCCGTTCGAGTTCAGGAAGATCGGCTGGCCGTCGGCGTCCGTCCCCGGAGGGTGACCCACGTTCTGGAAACCCACCTGGCCCTTCATGGCCGGGATGATGGTGGCCAGGATGCGGACGATCTCACCGAAGCCCAGCGTGACGATCGCCAGGTAGTCACCGCGGAGACGCAGCGTGGGAACGCCCAGCAGCACCCCGAAGAACATCGTGATCGCCATCGCGAGCGGAAGGGTCCACAAGTACGGGATGTGCAGGTACGGCGAGTCCGGACTGGTGAACATGGCCGCCGTGTAGGAACCCACGGCGAAGAAGGCCACATAGCCGAGGTCCAGAAGGCCGGCGTAGCCCACCACCACGTTCAGGCCCACGGCGACGAGCGCGTACACCGCCATCTGCGCCAGAGCGATCTGCCAGTTGTTGCCGGGCTCCGTGGTGATGAGCGGAGGGTTCAGGATGGGCAGCAGGTACGCGATGACCACGACCACCATAAGCCAGAGCCACTGGACGTGGCGCGGGAGGGCGTTCCATTTGTCGCCGAGGCCGGGGAACCAGCCTTGACGACGGCGGCCCTTGGCTTCGCGGTCGGCCATCGCCTGCTCGGCGGCGGAGTCGGGGATGAGAGTGGGACCGTCTGTGGTGCTCATGCCTTACTCTTTCCAAGCGAGCTTCCCAGGATGCCCTCGGGACGCACGACCAATACCAGGACCAGGACCACGAACGCCACAACGTCGGTCCACTGGGAACTTCCCAGCAGCACCTGTCCGTAGTTGCCGATCAGGCCGATCAGCAGACCGCCCAGGAGGGCGCCGCGCACATTGCCGATGCCGCCCAGTACCGCCGCGGCGAAGGCCTTGACGCCCAAGATGAACCCGCCGTTGTACTGCACGCCGGACGGGATCTTCATGACGTAGAACAGGGCGGCCGCACCGGCCAGGACACCACCGATCGCGAAGGTGGTGAGGATGATCTTCTCCTTGTTGACGCCCATGAGGGTCGCTGTGTCCGGGTCCTGCGCCACGGCGCGGATGCCGCGGCCGGTCTTGGACTTCCGGATGAACTGGTCCGTGGCGATCATCAGGATCACCGCGGCGATGATGATCACCAGCTGCTGGGAGTCGATGATCGTGCCGAACACCTCGAAGATCGGGGTGGGACGGAACATGGTCAGCGCCGCTTCCGGGCTGGGGCCGCGCCACCAGTAGATGAGGTACTGGATGGCGAACGAGACGCCGATCGCGGTGATGAGGAACGCCAGCCGCGGGGCTTTGCGTTTGCGCAGCGGCTTGTATGCCACTCGCTCCACGACGACGGCGGTGAGGGCGGAGGCGATGATCGCCACCACGAGGGCTAAGAGCAGGTTGCCCACGATCGCCCAGAACGGCAGATGGGGTGCGGACGGGCCGAAGTTCAACGCACTGAGGGTGAAGAACACCCCGTAACAGCCGACGATGAAGACTTCGGAATGGGCGAAGTTGATGAGGTTGAGGACGCCGTACACGAGGGTGTACCCGAGGGCCACCAGAGCGTAGATGGCGCCGAAGGTCAGGCCGTCGAACGTGGAGCTCCAGAAGTTCTGGGCCAGGGAGTCGACGTCGAAGGTGATCCAGGTGTCGTCCGTGGGCACTGCCAGTGGCACGGCGTGGATGAG
Source organism: Arthrobacter sp. RCC_34 (assembly GCF_041360795.1). NCBI lineage: Bacteria > Bacillati > Actinomycetota > Actinomycetes > Micrococcales > Micrococcaceae > Arthrobacter > Arthrobacter sp. RCC_34. The sequence goes on from NZ_JBFUPW010000004.1 coordinate 349,720, forward strand.
GCTGGGGATTGCTTCACTGATCATGGGAGCTTCCTGAGGTGATCAAGAGAAATGCTGGGGGTACAGATGGCACATACCCCCAGCATTCTTTTGAAACTGCCGACCTTACTTGCCGATCACGCCGATCGGAGCGATCTTGCCGTTTTCGACCTTGTAGCCGTAGACGTCAGGAGTCGCCAGCTCGCCGGTGGCGTCCCACTTGTAGTGCTTGGACAGGCCATCGGCGTCGTAGGCCTTGACCCAGGCGAGGAGATCCGCGCGGGTCTGCTTGCCGTGGTCGATGCCGGACAGCAGCACGGTGGCGGCGTCGTAGCCTTCAATGGAGTAGGTGCCCGGTTCGGCGTTGGCCACCTTCTTGTACTCGGACTCGAACGTCGGGATCAGCTCGCCGGGGATGCACGGGCAGGTGAAGAACGAGTTCGACGACGCGTCGCCGGCCTGCTTGATGAACTGGTCATCCTTCACGCCGTCGGGGCCCACGAAGGATCCGGTGAAGCCCTTGGCCACCAGCTGCTGGTCGAAGGGCGCGGCCTCCGCGTAGTAACCGGCGTAGTAGACCGTGTCAGCCTTGGAGTTCATGATCTTGGAGATCACCGCGGAGAAGTCCTTCTGACCGGTGACGACCTTGTCGGAGCCGACCATCGCGGACCCGAGGGCCTGCGAGGTCTGGGTGCCCAGGCCGATGCCGTAATCGGAGTCGTCCTGCACGACGTAGACCTTCTTGGCCATCAGCTTGTCCGTGAGGAACTTGGCTGCGGCCGGGCCCTGCACGGCGTCATTGCCCAGAGCACGGAAGAACGTGGTCCAGCCGTTCTTGGTCAGGTTCGGGTTGGTGGCGGACGGGGTGATGTGCACCAGGCCCTTCTGCTCGAAGATGTTGCCGGTCGCCTTGGACTCGCCGGAGAACGGGAGGCCGACGACGCCGATGATGTCCGACTCCGACACGATCTGCGTCACCGGGCCGGTGGCCTTGTTGGGGTCGCCTTCCGTGTCGAACTTCTTGAACTTGACCTGGCAGTCGGGGTTGGCGGCGTTGTGCTGGTTCACGGCCAGCTGGATGCCGTTGAAGATGTTGATGCCCAGCTGGGCGTTGGGGCCGGTTTCCGCACCGGCGTAGGCGATCGTGGTGGTGGCAGGGCACTTGCCCTTGCCGTCGCCGGCCGGGAGCACCGCGGCGGAAGGGACATCCACCTTCGAGATCGCAGGGATGTTCACTTTGCTTCCATCGCCACCTGAGGTGGCCGTGGAGCCCGAGCCGCTCTGGTTGGCGCAGCCGGACATCACCATGCCGAGTGCCACCGCCGTAGCCATGACTGAGAGGGCTTTCTTCCTGTACATAAGTGGCCTCCGCGCCAAATCAGGGTCTGATCCATGTACCCGCGGCGGTGTTGCCGCGAGCACTTCCAAGAGAGTACTCCCAGGAATGTGACATAGGCCACACTTTGGCGTCAGGGTTTGATAACGAATACGTCGCCCCACCAGCCAAAACCCCGTGGGGCCTCAGCCAGGGACGCCAGAGCGCCCCGTTCGGGAGGTTCGCGGCCGCCGTCGAGCCTGACCATCGGGGCTCCGGTCCGCCACGCGACGGAAGGAGAACGATGAAGCGCGGCACCCCTTTCGTGGTGTGCCGCACCCGCTGAAGTGAGCGTAGGGCTCCCGGAACGGCGCTTGGATTCGGGGAGATCACTTTCGTGTAAAGAGTCGGTTACGCCGCTTGGTGTATGGCGGGTCCGGACTCCACAGGCAGCCCTTGATACTGTCATCGGCATGGCCTTCACCTTGCGTCCCAGCGTGCCCGGTGACATCGACTGGTTGGTGGAGCTCCGAGCCGTCGTCCTTCGGGCCGACCTCGAGCGCCTCGGCCGGTACGACGCCGTGCGGGTGCGCGAACGGATGCGCACGGCCTTTGTGCCCGAATGGTCCAGGATCGTCATTTCGGATGGAGCCGAGGTCGGGTCGATCACGGCCCGCCCCGACGGGAACGTCCGCTGGATCGAACACTTCTACTTGTCACCCAGCGCGCAGGGCCGCGGAATCGGATCGTCGGTCCTCCGGTCGGTGCTGAACGAACCGCATCCCGGAGTCACCCGGCTCAACGTGCTGCAAGGAAGCGCTGCTCGTCGTCTCTATGACCGGCTCGGGTTTGTTGCGGACCACGAGGACGAGGTCGACGTCTTCATGACGCTGCGAACCAGAAGGCCGCCGATCGGACGTTCCTGACCCGGGGCCGTCTCCCGCTCTTGCCATCGTCGCCGAGACTGAGCCCTTCACTTCTTTATTGTCGGAGCCCGGAAGTACTTTCGGTTCATGACTTTCGTGGAGACAAAGGACGGCGGGCGGCTCTGGTTTGAGGTGCGTCGAGGATCGTCGCACGTCGGACTTCCCCTCCTCCTGATACAAGGCAGAGCCCTCGACCATCACGGCTGGGACTCCGCTCGTGAGGACTTCCAGGACAGGACGACCATCGTCTTTGATCATCGGGGGACAGGTCTCAGCACGTCGTCGTTCACCCCAGGGTGGTCAGCCAGAGATTTCGCAGCGGACGTCGTGACGATCCTTGATGCGGCCGGGTTCGACAGAGTGCACGTTTACGGTCATTCCATGGGAGGCCGAATCGCTCAGTGGCTGGGGGCCGAGCACGCGGATCGCGTGGTGTCCCTGGTCCTGGGTGGAACGTCGGTCGGCGACGAGCGCGGGCTGCCCCGACCTGCTGGAGCTGTGAGCGCTCTGGCGTCCGGAGACCCGCAAGTCCTTGCCGCTCTTTTCTATCCCGATGCCTGGATCGCCAAGAACCCGGACAAGGTGTTCAGCGTGCTTCCCGCTCCCGCTTCACCGGAAGCGGCCCGCATTCACGGGGCGGCCTCCGACCGCCGCGACGGCCCGAGGTTGGAGAGCATCAGGACACCCACGCTGATCGTTCACGGCACCGACGATCGACTCGCGGACCCGGCAAACGCTGAAGTCCTGGGCCGGCACATCCCGCACGCCGCAACTCTTTTGGTTCCGGGCGCCCGTCATGCGTATTGGATCGGCGACCCGACTCCTCACCTCCAGGTCAGGGAATTCCTCGCCGCCCACGACGAGGATTGAGTGGTCCGAATCAGAGACGGCCGAACTCTGCGAACCAGCGCTTTGTAAGCTGACTGCATGAACGACGACGGCCGTCACACCGACTCCGCCGGGGCGGGGCGTCCGCCCGAGGCTCTCGGTATCCGGGCGTTCCGGCTGTTCTGGAGCGCAACGACCATCCGCGCCTTCGGAAGCTCGATTGCCGGAGTCGCTTTCCAGGTTCTGATCGTCACGGTCATCGCTGCCACGCCGTTTCAGATCGGGATCCTGAGCGCACTCAGCGTCGTCCCGTACCTCTTCCTCGGATTGTCATCGGCGCGCTGATGGATCGCTGGAATCGTCAGCGGACCTTGATCCTGACCAGCGTCGGCCGGTCTATCGTTCTTGCAGCCGTTCCCGTTCTGCTTCTCTGCGACGCGCTCAGCTTCTGGACACTCGCGGCCGTGGTTCTCGCGCTGGGTGTCCTGACCCTGTTCGCCCACTCCGCGGAGCAGCCGCTTCTGCCGCACTTGGTCCCACGGTCCTTGCTGGTGTCGGCGAACGCACGCCTCGGGCAGAGCGAGACCGTGGCGGGCACTGCCGGGCCGGCCCTCGGTGGCGCGCTTTTCAATCTCCTGGGGGCACCGGTCCTCTTCGCCTTCGAAGCGGCGATGCACGCGGTCTCCGCCGTGCTGCAGGCACAGATCAAAGTCGCCGACACGACCCCTCCGCCACGCCCGCCGGGCCGGCACATCGGTCACGACATCGCAGAAGGCATGCGCTTCACGTACGGCCACAGGACCCTGCGACCGCTCGCGCTTTCAGTGCACACCTGGTTCCTCGGGAACAGCCTCGTCGCCACGGTCTTCGCCGTGTTCGTGCTGCGCGAACTCGCTCTGCCCGCGTGGGCGCTGGGGATCGCCCTGGCATTCGGTGGCGTCGGCGGCCTCCTCGGAGCAGTGCTCGCCCCTTCGATCGGCGCACGGACAGGCGCGGGCCGAGCCATCCTTCTGGGCCGCTGTCTCGTCGTCGTACCCTGGGCTCTCCTCGCGCTCGTCCCGATGGGACCGTCCAGCAATCCGGCTGGACTGATCGCCCTCACCGCAACCGCCCAGTTCCTGTACGGCCTGTCCATGGGAATCGAGGACGCCAACGACATCTCGTACCGTCAGGCGGCCGCGCCCGATGAGATACAGGGCCGCATGAACGCGACCATCCGCACCACCAACCGCGTCATCTTCTTCTTCGGGGCACTGGCCGCAGGAGGACTCGCGACCTGGTTGGGGTACCCGGCCAGTCTCGGACTGGCGGCGCTGATTTTCCTGGCCGCCGCGCTGATCGTCGCCTTCTCGCCCCTGCGCAGTGCTCGCCACGAGGATTTCTCGCGAACGGCGGCCTGAGCAGACCCTTCATCGACTCGGATGCGGCTGCCACGACGCCCTCGGCAGCTCGGGTGTACACGGCGCTCGCCAAAAATCATCCTTCACTCCCCAGGCAGCGCCACCAGGTGGCCGCCTCCGACGTCCCGTAGTTCACGGCGCGGTCCCCCAGGAACATCCCAGGAACGATCGCTTCCCCGCCGACGTCGCTGCCCGCGCTCCCGGGGGCTCACGATCGGCACCGCGTCCAGCAGTTCCCGCGTGTACGGGTGGCGCGGGTCGTCGAAGATCTGCTCGCGGCTCCCCTGTTCCACGATCGCACCGCGATACATGATCGCCACGGAAGTGCACATGTGCTCCACCACACTCAAATCGTGCGAGATGAACAGGAAGGAGGTCCGTCGCTCTTCGCGCAGATCGCAGAGGAGGTTCACGATCTGCCCCTGAACCGAGACATCGAGGGCCGAGACCGGTTCATCCGCCACGACGAACTCCGGTTGCAGGGCCATCGCCCGCGCGATCACGATCCGCTGCCGCTGCCCACCGGAGAACTCATGCGGGTAGCGGTCCAGGGCATCGGCGCCCATCCCGCACTGTTCCAGCACCTCGATGACCCGCTGCCGTTCGTCGTCGCGGGACGCCAGGCCGTGGGTCCGCATCGGCTCGCCGATGGCCGTGACGATGCGCAGCCGCGGGTTCAGCGCCCCGAAGGGGTCTTGGAACACGTATTGCATCCGCCGTCGGAGTCCACGGAGTTCGGAGCGCGGCAGGTCCAGGATCTCCTGCCCGCGGAACCGCACGGAACCGGTATCGGGCTCGTGCATCCGCAGGATGGCCTGACCCAGGGTCGTCTTGCCGCTGCCCGACTCACCGACCAGTCCGAACATCTCCCCCTCACGGATGCTCAGGCTCACCCCGTCCACGGCACGCACGGCCTCCCGGGGAGCCCGGCGGCCGCCGCCCCGCGCGCGGAACTCCTTCACGATGTCGCGTGCCTCGAGAAGCACCGGCGCCGCATTCCCCGTCATGCGTTCACCCCCGCCGCCTCATGACCGTGCGCGGCCAGCCGGCGCACGTCCTCCGGGATCGTGGGCAGACGATCCAGCCGCTGCCCGAGCAGCGGACGGGCGTCGAGCAGCGCCTCCGTATAAGGGTGTTGCGGCCGTTCGAAGATGCTGAACACGTCCCCTCGTTCCACGGTCCGTCCGCCGTACATGACCAGCACCGAATCGGCGACCTCGGCAATGACGCCCAGATCGTGCGTGATGAACAGCACGGCCATCCCGGTCTCGTCGCGAAGCTCCAGCAACAGGTCGAGGATCTGGGCCTGAACGGTGACGTCCAGCGCCGTCGTCGGCTCATCCGCGATGAGCAGCCGCGGCCCGCAGCAGAGCGCGACGGCGATCATCACCCGCTGCTGCATCCCGCCGGACAGCTCGTGAGGATAGGAGCTCATGATCCGCTCCGCGCCGGGAAGGCCCACCCGGCGGAGCCATTCCACCGAGCGGTCACGGGCCTCTGCCCGCGAGACGGACTCGTGAGCCCGGATCGTCTCGCTCAGCTGCCGTCCGATCGTGAAGACCGGGTTGAGGGAGCGCGCGGGTTCCTGGAAGATCATGCCCACCTCGCCGCCCCGGACACGCTGCAAGGCGGTGCGTCGCAGCGTGAGGACGTCGGCGCCGTCGAACAGCACCTGACCGCCGGAGATCTCCCCCGGTTCGTCCACGAGCTTCAGGAGCGAAAGCGCGGTCAGGCTCTTGCCGGAACCGGACTCCCCCACGATGCCGAGGACCTCCCCCGGGCTGATCTCGAAGCCGACGCGGTCCACCACCACGCGGTGGCCACCGCCCTCAGCCGGGAAGCGCACACTGAGATCCTTCACCTGGACCAGGGGCTCGGCCGCCACGGCGGTCACCTCCCCATCCTGGGATCGAGGACGTCCCGCAGGCGGTCGCCGAGAACGTTGATCGCCGCCACCGTGATCAGGAGCGCGACGCCGGGCGGCACCCACAGCCACCAGTGCTGCTGGAAGTCGATCAGGTTGTTGGCGGCGTTGATCATGTTCCCCCAAGAGGCATTGGGCGAGACGACGCCGAGCCCCAGGAAGCTCAGCGCGGACTCGCTGAGGATCCCCGACGCCGTGCTCAGGGTGGCTACGACGATGAGCAGTGGCATGACGTTCGGGAGGAGGTGACGGAACTGGCGCGAAGCGGCGCTCAGACCCAGCACCTCCGCCGCCCGCATGTACGGGGCTTCGCGCAGGGATAGGACCTGGCCGCGGATCAGCCGGGCCAGCGAGGGCCAGCCGATCACGCTGAGCAGGACCATCACGATGTAGATCCGCGACTCGGGCGCGACCTTCAGCTCCGAGAGCACGGCCGCCATCACGATGAGCAGCGGCAGGCCCGGAATGGACATGAGGAGGTCCGCGAACCGCATGATGAGCGTGTCGACGATGCCGCCGTAGTACCCCGCAACGAGGCCGAGCACGGCGCCGAGGATGAGGGACAGCAGCATCGAGGCGACCCCGATCGTGAGCGAGATCCGCCCCGCGAGCATGAGCCTCGTCAGGACGTCCCTGCCGTACTCATCGGTGCCCAGCCAGTGGTTCGACGCCGGTCCGTGCTCGGCGATGCGCAGGTTGATCTCCTCCCCGGTATACCCGGTGAGCAGCGGGCCGAGAAAACTGAAGAGCAGCATGAAGACGAGCAGGCCGATGCTGATGCTCGCGGCCGGAATCCGTAGCAGGCGGCGAACCTCCACCGCGCTCCTGGCCGGGAGCGCTGTGCCCTTGCTGGGGGGCTCTACGCCTCTGGTCGAAAGCTCTGTGTCGATGTGGCTCATGCCGCCCTCCTCGACCCGAGAAGCCGCACCCGGGGATCCGCGACGGCGTAGAGCACATCTGCCAGGAAGCTGCCCAGGATCGTGAGGAACGCCAGGAGCATCGTGACGGTCATGAGCACCGCGTAATCGCGCGTCTGCACCGATTCGAGCTGGATCCGCCCGACGCCGGGCCAATTGAAGATCTGTTCGGTGATGATGGCCCCGGAGAACAGGGCCGGAAGCTCGAAGGCCAGGAGCGTGATCGCGGGCAGGAGGGCATTGCGCAGCGCATGGGAGAACACCACGCTGCGCTCCCGCAAGCCCTTTGCCCGGGCGGTGCGGATGAAGTCCGCGTGCAGCGCTTCCAGCATCCCGCTGCGGAAGTAACGGGTGAGCGCACCGGCTCCGAGGAAGGTGAGGATTCCCACCGGGAGCACCATGTGCCGGGCGATCTCCAGGAGCTGGGCGAAGCCGTCAGAGGAACTCGCGGTGTCGAGCATGCCGCCCGTCGGCAGCCACCGGAGATCGACCGCGAAGACCTTGATCGCGAGCAGACCGATGAAGAACGACGGCACCGACAGGGAGGCGAACAGTCCCGCGGTGACGAGCCGGTCGAACCAGGAGTACTGCCGGGTCGCCGAGAGCACGCCGCACACCAGCGCGATCGCCCAGGTCAGCACGAACCCGGCGAAGGCGATGACGAAGGAGTTGCCGATCAGCGGCCCGAGGAGTTCCGTCACCGGCCGGTTGTAGACCAGGGAGTACCCGAACTCACCGCGCAGCATGTTGCCCAGCCAGATGAAGTACCGCACCAGCACGGGCTGATCCAGCCCGTTCAGGGCGCGGAGCTCGGCCTTGCGCTGCGGCGTGAGCTGTCGGTTCGAGCTGAAGTAGTCGCCCGGCATGAGGGCGAAGAGGAAGAACACCAGGACGGAGACACCGAAAAGCAGCAGTGCCATCAGTCCCAGTCTCTTGAGGACGTAGCGGGTCATGGGAACCGTTCGTAGCGGGTGACGGAAGACGCCGGGCGGCTAGCCCGCGATCTTCAGCTTCGCCAGGGCGAGTGCCGCTTCGTCGCTGCCGGTCGTGTACAGCTCGCCGTTCTGGATGCGGGCGTTCCAGGCCGACAGGGACTTGCGGTAGTCGAGCAGGATGATCGGCGGGTCCTGGCTGAGCTTCTGGTACAGCTCGGTGTAGATCTTCTGCCGGGCCGCCCGGTCGAAGGTCGAGACGCCCTTCTTGATCAAGGCGGTCACCTGCGGGTTGGAATACCCGGTGACGTTGATCGCGGGGTCGGTGGTCCCGAACTCGGACACGGCGTCGTTGGGGTCGCTCAGACTGTTGCTGCGGAAGCCTGCGAGGTCGTAGTCCCCGTTGTTGAGGCGGTCGAACGCGGTGTTCGAGTCGAGCACCTCCGGCACGAAGTCGATGCCGAGGTCCTTGTAGTCCTTCTTCGCGATCGGGATCACCGGGTCGTCCTGCTTGGTGGTGATGTAGGACAGGGTGAGCTTCTTCCCGTCCTTCTCCCGCGTGCCGCCGGCCTGGGCCTTCCAGCCGGCCTCATCGAGCAGCTGCCCCGCCTTCTTCGCGTCAAAGCCGTAGGAGGTCACGCCGTCGTTCGTGTAGGACCACTGGGTCGGGGCGGCGAAGACGTCCGCCACCTGTCCCAGCCCCTTGAACTTGGCGTCCACGATCTGCTGCCGGTCCAGGCCGTAGTACAGCGCCTGACGGACCTTGGTGTCGGCGAGCGCCGGCTTCTTGTTGTTCACCCAGATGGCGCCGTAGTCGGAGACCACCCGGGCGCGGATGTTGGCGAAGCCGAGCCCTTGCAGCTCCTTGAGGGTCGCCGGGTCACTGCCGAAGCCTCCGTGGTCGATGTCGCCGTTCTGGAAGTTCTGCAGAGCGGAGTCACTGGAGACCACCTTGAAGATCACCCGTGCGATGGAGGGCTTGCCGTTGTAGTAGTGCTCATTGGCCCGGTACCGGATCTCCTGGCCCTCCACGTACTGTTCCAGGGCGTAGGGGCCGGCGCCCAGGGGCTTGGAGTAGAGGCTCTTGAGGTAGTCGAGCTTTCCCTTGACGTAGCCCTTGCCGTAGTAGGCCTTCGAGATCACCGGGCCGCCGAGGGTGCGCAGGGCGAGCGGGTTCGGCTTCTGGGTGACGATGCGGATCGTCGTGGGGTCCACCACCGTGATCCCGGACAGCGAGCTTGCGGAGCCCTTGCGGAACTCCTTGGTGCCGGCGATGACGATGTCGGAGAAGTCCACGCCCCCGGCGTAGGCGGGATCGTTGAGCAGGGTCAGCGTGAACGCGACGTCCTCGGCCGTGAGGGGCGAGCCGTCGCTGAAGGTCAGTCCCTTGCGCAGGTGGAAGGTGTAGCTGAGATTGTCGGAGGACACCTCCCATTTCTCAGCCAGATCCGGCACGGGCTCACCCGCGTCATTGAACACCACGAGGGAGGCGAAGATCGGCTGCACCGCGTTCCCGTCCCAGCCGTTGTCATAGAAACCGGGGAGGAACACGCCACCCGGCTTGTTGATGGTGGTGACGAACGAATCCTTGCGCTGGGTGGCGGCGGCCGGGCTCTTCCCCGGGTCGGAGGCCTTGTAGAACTCGTCCTTCAGCTTGCTCAGGTCCGCCTTCTCCGTGCCCGGGTCAGACTCGACGGCCGGGGCGCAGGCGCCGAGGAAAAGAGCACCTGCGAGCAGTCCCGCGATGGCTGCGACCGGCTTCTTGATGAGCGTCATTCTGAGACCCTTCTGGGGGCAGGAGGAATCCACAGGCGGATTGGTGATGTCCCTGTGAACGAATACCCGCACAGCCTAAGCAGGCCTCGGAAATCTCTGAAAGCGATGTTTCACGTGGTGAACGAATAAGAAGCCCGGTTGAAAAAGAAGTCGATTTGAGAACCGCCAGGTTCATGAATCGTCACACTGGCCAGGCGATTCACCCGCCCGCGAGCAGCCCTCTCAGCCGCTGCCGTTTCCCCTGGATCTCCCGCTCCTGAGCGGTCAGCCGCTCGGCGAGGCCGTCGAGTTCCGCCCGCAGATCCGGGCACAGCTCCAGCGCGACGCCCTCCCCGCCGTCGCGCAGGCAGTCCAGGTAGCGCCGGATGGTCGCAGTGCCCACGCCGGCCGCGATCATCGTCCTGATCTGCCGGACGCGCACGACGTCGGACGCCGCATAGTCGCGATAGCCCGCGCGCGTGCGGCCGGGGGTCAGGACGCCCTGCTCCTCGTAATGGCGCAGCGCCCGCGCACTCACTCCGCTGGCCGCCGCCAGTTCGCCGATCCGCATCCGGATCCCTCCCGTCTTGACCTTCACATGGGCGTGAAGGTTTAGCGTCCCTGTCATGGCATCTACGACAACGGGCCCGAGGGCTCTGATCTTCCACGGCTACGGCGCCACCCCCGAGGATCACTGGTTCGGCTGGCTGGCGCAGCGGCTGGAGGACGATGGCATTCCGGTGACCGTGCCGGCGCTTCCGGACCCTCTGGACCCGGATCCCGTGGTGTGGGAGGACGCGGTGCGGACGGCGCTCGGAACCCCCGACGCCGGAACGATCGTCGTCGCGCACAGTCTGGGCTGCCTGGCGGTGCTGCGTGCGCTGGGCTCGCTCGCGGGCCCGTGGCGGCTGGGCACGCTCGTCCTGGTGGCCGGGTTCCTCGATCCCCTGCCCGCTCTTCCGGGCCTCGACGGCTTCATCGCCGACGGCACGCCGCTGGGCGCCCTGGCGGAGCACCTCGACCGTCTCGTGGTGCTCCGCTCGGATCACGACGAGTTCGTGCCGACGGCCCACACGGACCGGCTGGCCGCCCTGCTCGGCACGAAGCCACAGGTCGTCGACGGGGCCGGGCACTTCCTCGCCGACGACGGCGTCACGGAAGCCCCGGCGATCCACGACGCCGTCGGTTCCCCACGGCTCTGAACCGCACCGCGCTGAGCCGCACCGCACCGGGCGGGGCCTCGACAGACCCGGGACACCCCGGCCTACGATGAGACCCATGCAGCCCTTGGGACCGGCCCCGTGGCCACCTCCGCCGATCACCACCGAGCGACTGACCCTGCGCGTCTCGGAGGCACGGGACCGCGCGGGCCTCATCGACCTGTTCGCGTCGCCCGAGGTCGGAATCTACACCGGTGGGGCGAGGCCCCGGGAGGAGCTCGAGGCCTCCGTGCCAGAGATCCCCGGGCGGCGCGAGGGCTTCTTCGTGGTCGAACGGGAGGGCGAGTTCCTCGGGATGGTGACCTTCGACCGGCGCGACGCCGAGCATCCCGGCCACGTCCGTCCGGAGGGGAACGAGGCCCAGCTCGGGTACTTGTTCCTGCCGAGCGCCTGGGGCCGGGGCTACGCCACCGAGGCCTGCACGGCCGCCCTGGAGTGGTTCGGCACGGCGTTCCCGGGCGAACCGGTCGTCCTGCCCACCCAGACCGCCAACGGGGCCTCGCTGCGCCTCGCGCAGCGGCTCGGTTTCCGCGAAGTCGAGGTGTTCGAGGAATACGGCGCCGAGCAGTGGTTCGGCGTCTGGACCGGGCCGCCCACCCACTCCCCCGCCGTCTGAGCCGCCACCCGGTGGCCGTCCACCGGAAGCCGGACTACGACGACGGCGCGTCGCGCCGGACGGCGGCGTCGCGCGCGAACTCGCGCACCCGCGCGTCGTCCAGGTACTGAGCGGGAACGCCACCACCCAGCAGGGTCCGGACCATGGACGCCGAGCCGGGGAAGGCCGTGAAGCTTCCCGCGATGATCACATTGCCGAAGCGCCGGCCCTTGAGCATGGGGGCGTCCGCGACGATCGCCGTGTGCGGGAAAATCGAGGCGATGGTCGCGGCCTCCTCGCGGGCGGCTTTCAGGTCCGGAGCGGAGCCGCAGTTCACGACGTACATCCCCTCAGGCCCGAGGACCCGTGCCGCGTGCTCGGTGAACTCGCGGCTGGTCAGCGAGGCGGGGGTGACCCCCTGCGCGAACACGTCGCGGATCACCACGTCCCGGCTGGCAGGGCTGAGCGTCTCCGTCACGGCGCGGGCCTCGCCCACGCGGATCCGGAGGAACGGCGCCCTGGGGAGGTCGAACCAGTCACGCACCGCGGCGGCGAGCGCGGCGTCGAGCTCCACCACCACCTGACGGGACTCCGGGTAGACGTGGTGGAAGTAGCGGGCGAGCGAGCAGGCGGCCCCGCCGAGGTGCAGCAGGCGGACACGATCACTCGTCCCGGGCACCCAGCGGTCCTCGATCAGCGCCGCGATCCAGCGCATGTACTCGAAGCTCAGGTGGCCGGGATCGTCGAGGTCGATGTGGGAGCTCTGGACGCCGTTGAGCCGCAGGAGCCAGCCGTTCGCCAGGTCGAGGTCCCGGATGAGCTCCGCCTCACCCTGGTCCACAGGATGGACGCCCTCCACGGGCCCTGTCGGCTGTGCCTTCTGCCCCTGTCTCATAGCGCCCAGCGTACTAGGCGACGGGACGCGTGGAGTCCCGGTTCAGCGCAGCACGGCCAGGGCGAAGCCGTCCCAGCCCTTGGACCCGACCGTCTGAAGGACCGTGGCGTCGAAGCGCGGGTCCTGTCCCAGCAGTTCCAGGGAATCCCGGATCGCCGGGGCGTTCACAGGGTCCATCTCGGGGTGCCGCGGGGCGCCCTCCCAGACGGTGTTGTCGAGGACCACCACGGTGCCGGGGCGGCCCAGCCGCGCGGCCCAGTCGAGGTAGTTCGAGTTGTTCTGCTTGTCCGCGTCGATGAACACCAGATCGAACGGTTCCCCGCCCTCCAGCGTGGGCAGGACGTCCAGCGCCGCGCCCACTCTCAGGTCGACGCGGGTGCCGACGCCGGCGTCGTCGAGATTCTTGCGCGCGACGGCGGCGTGCTCAGCCTTGAACTCAAGGGTCACCAGCCGTCCGTCCTCTGGGAGGGCGCGGGCCATGAAGAGCGTGCTGAACCCGGCCAGGGTGCCGATCTCAAGAACGCGCCGGGCGCCGCTGATGCGGACCAGGAGTTCCAGCAGCTTGCCGGAGTTCGGGGCCACCTCGATGGGAGGCATGCCCGCGTCCTGGGCGGTGCGGATGGCCTGGTCAAGGGCCGGATCCGGGTGGACGACCGTGTTGGAGATCCATTCCTCCATGGCCACCCATTCCGGCTGGGACCTGTGCTCGAATGCGCTCATGAGGCCATGCTAGGCACGCGGCCGGGCCCGCCGGTAGAGGTCGTGAGGAGGTTCACGAGAGGTCGTCGAGGGCCTTTTCGAGCCGTTCCACCTTGCCGCTCAGTTCGCCGGTGTAGCCCGGACGGATGTCGGCCTTGAGAACCAGGGAGACGCGCGAGCCGTACTCGGCGACCGCGAACGTCGCGCGCTTGACGACGTCCATCACCTCGTCCCATTCACCTTCGATCTCGGTGAACATGGAGCTGGTGTGATTCGGGAGACCGGATTCGCGGACGACCTTGACCGCGGCGGCCACCGCGTCATGAACGGAGGCGTCGCTCGGGGCTTCGGATCCCACGGGCGCGCCGGAGGGGGCGACGGAGAATGCGACGATCATGGGGCTGCCTTTCGTCGGGGTCATGTCATGAAAGCGGTACCTTCGACCGCTTCCGCCCTTAGTGTGCCACGGCTGGCTATGCTGATCAGATGGAATACCGTCAGGGGGGCCGACCGCTGCGTGCAGACGCGGCGCGGAACGTCGAGAAGATCATCACGGCCGCCCGCGAGTGCTTCCACGAGCGTGGCCCGGAAGTTCCGCTGCAGGTCATCGCGGAGACCGCCAAGGTGGGCCCGGCGACGCTCTTCCGGAACTTCGCCGACAAGGAAGCCCTGGTGCTCGCGGTCATTTCGCGGCAGCTGCGGGAGCACGTGGATCCGGTGGTCGTGCAGGCCCTGGCCGCCCCGGATGCCGGCGACGGCCTCCTGCAGGTCATCGAGTCGATCGTCCAGGTGGCGGCCGAGGAATCCGCGCTGCTGGACGCCCTGGTGGGCCGCCGCGGCGTCCTGACCACCATCAGCGGGAACATCATCGAGGCCCTGGGGATGCTCCTGGGCCGTGCGCAGCGTCAGGGCACGATCCGCGGCGACGTGTCCCAGGAGGACGTCATCCGGATCGTCGCCATGCTGATCGGCTCCGTGGACACCATCGAACGCGGCACGAGCGCCTGGCGCCGCCCGGTCGCCCTCATCGAGGACTCGCTGCGCCCCGCCGCGGCAACCCGCGAGCTCCCGCCCCAGACCCCGGTGCCGAGTCTCCAGCTGCCCCTGGGCTGAGCCGCTGGGTCACTCCCTGACCGACGGCGCCTGGCCGATCAGCGCCCACGTCCCCTCCAACACGGCAACCGTCACCTCCGGTCCCGCTTGAAGTAAGCCTCCTCACGGTCCAGATACGCTCGCCACCGCGCATACAAGCCTCTCACCCCGGGCTCCTCACCCTGCGGGGTGGGCATGAAGTCAGCAAACGGCGCAACATCGTCCGGGTAGTCGAAGTCGGCGAAGAGCATTTCGACTGTTCGGAGTGGCTCGTCGAAGTCCGGCTCATGGTCTCTCACCCATGACAAAGCCAGGTAGAGCCAGAGGCGGCGGGCCTCTTCGCCCGGGCGGGCGTCAGTATGGGTCGATTCCCGGATCAGGTCCGGAACCTCGTCGTACTGATAAGACAGCAAGAGCGAAAGTTCCTCCCCTAATGGCGACCCCTCCCCGAACTTCTCTGCGAGGTGCACGACGTCGGAAACATCGATCCATCCATCCAGGTAGCCCTTGACGATCTCACTTGTGGCGGGGATGGCTTTCGCCGCTACGTAGACGGCGGGGATGCGGAAATTGACCAGAGCATCGGGACGACCGTCGGCGAAGCCGTCAGGCCTGGATGTCCACCGCAGCCGGAACTCCTCGTTCATCGGGCTGCATCATCTCCTTCGAAGGGCCACCGCTAGCCGGGGTCCGTCGTGCTCAGTACGACGGTGGGGCCGTAATCGACCGTCACCCAAGTCTCGACCCTTCTGCCCGGGAAGGCCAGGCCCGCCAAGGCTTTCAGGAGAACGCGATCTTCTCAGCCATATCCTCGACTACGCGCTCGTCGAGCCCGACCTCGCCATCAGACCAGTTCCACGGGATCAGGCGGTTGATCGAGGATTCAATGAGCGCGTGGTCGCCTCCATGATGGTCACGCCACTGCTGAACCGCGGCAACTGGTCGGGGTCAAACAGGATCGGATCAGGCATGATGGCATCCTTCTCGTCAGACCACAGATCACCAAGTGCGCTTTCGCGGGGAGTGGTCCACGCGCATTCAGGAAAACCGAAAGCTCACGTCGCTCCAACGAATCTGCCAGGCGCGCCGAGTGCGACCGGAATCTCACTCCACCTCAGCTGTCCGAAATCCGGTATTCGAGACCCAAGGCCTTCGAAAGTGCGATATTCACGGTGCCGTGCGAACCACTGGCGTACCTCCCAAAAAAGTCAGAGGCATCTGATTCGTCGCCGTTCTCGTCGAAATACTTGCCCTCATATCGAGCCATACCGGGAAGATTCGGCGGGATCTTGAAGCGATTTCGCTCAAGGAGTTCACCCGGCCCGAAGTGAGATCTCTCGAGCGTCCGAAAATATCGCTCACTCCATGCATATTTCTCGACGATCTGCGGTGGAAGCAGAAGGTTGTTCACCTGCAACGGGGCTCGATCATCAGGTGTCCAATCCGTCGAGACCGGCTTCAAGAGGTACACCACGATGCAGTCGGGAATCCCGGTTACGACCATCGACGTCGAAACGACGCGTCCGGGAATCCGGAACTCACCAATCTGCATGTCGAATATGTCGCCACGCCTGGGCTTGGTCCGAGGACCTTCGAACTTGCGAAGGTTCATCCTAAACTCCTCATGATTCAGCCAAGCCACCTTTGTTCTTTCAATTCGGTCCTTCGCGCCAACACCGCCCCTATGGTCTCGAAATTCTTTTTCAGGTCAATTGGCTTCTCAAGCCTCTAATACCAAACGTTCGAGCTAGGTCTACTCACCATGTGGCGGCGCCGATCTCCGCTCACTGAGAAGCTTAATCGCTACAAGCTTTCCTTAGCCTCTTGAAGAAACCATTCCAGAACATCAAGCGGAATCTCTCCCCTAAACAAGGTGACGGTTCGGGCACCGCTGTCCTCATTCTCGAAAACCTCCGCAATACGCGTTCCACTCTCGAGAGCAAGTTCGATAGACATTCCGTCACGTTCACCGACCGAGCTGACTAATAGGATCTTGTATCCAGATCTCACGGCCGAGGCTCCAATAGTCCCATGAACATCCGACCCCACTGACGCCCCACTATTCTTTGTCATTGAGCAACATAAGTAGCGAGACGATCTGAGCCCGGTCAAGACTACCGTCAATTCGATCCCCAATTTCATCGAGCCGTTCAATGACCGCGGAGATCTCCTCCTCCCACGCCTCTTCAAATTCAATATCAAGCGGTCTCACAGCGCCGGAGATCTTAGCGGTAGCGACATAGCCCCATCTAACAAGTGAAGCCCACTGTTGAATCTGTGGCAACGGGAACCTGCCCTCCAACAAATCATGGAGAACCGCAACAACTGCGCTTCGTTCCACGATCAAAGATACGCCGAGGTCCTTCTGAGCACCTTTTACCTCGGACCACGGAAGCGTTAGGATCCGATTCATTGCGGTAAGATCGCCGCGAAGTACTAGCGTCAATTCGATCGGAGCGCAGAAGAGCATCGACTAAGACCCTGACAGCTCAGCTATTTCCGGTACGTCTTCGCGAGTTCGTCGCCCTTCTCAGTCGTTCGCAACCAGAAGCCATCAGTCCTGGGGCTCCAGTTCAAGGCTTCCAGTTCACGCTCAGCACGGTCCAACCAGCCCTCCGGCTCATCCGTCCAATCTACGAATCCGCCCTCCGCGAGATCTCCAGGAACCATCAGCCCCTCTTCGAATAGCCTTCGCAAGACTCGCAATGTGAGACGTTTTGATTCTTCGGTGATCTCCTCGAAAGTTGAGTACCATATGACTTCTTGGAGCAGGACCCAATCGTCGAGGCCGCTGATCAATAGGCTTCGGATAGCCCGCTCTTCCCTTTTCATGGAACTCCTATTTCAAATGAACTTTCCGAAGCGGCCCTCGTTCTCCCGGGATGTCAACGCCGTGACGCCCCAGCCTCCGACCTCTTTCACTCCGTGGGCGAGGTCCGCCGCGCGGGACGCAGTACCTCTGTTAGACCTGAGACGATGGCGAGGACCTCTCAGCAATTGTCGCCGATTCCCCGCCAAAGTGGCCTACCCAAGCACCGCAAGCATCCTCACCTAGGCCCTCCGCGCGGCCGTGTTGAGCAACTGTTGAAACTGATCTGGGTGCACTGCCGGGCGCTTGTGCTCGTATAAGACTGCATCCAAATCGAGGTTTACGCCTCTAATATCGACAGTTCCATACGTTTGAACCGATCCCCGATCTGCGACGATTCTATGGCCGTATGTCGCCACAGCCCTGTCCACATCCAAATTCGTCCGATGCTTAGGGTCTTCGGCGCCGAATCCCATGATCACATGTTTCTGGTAAGAAACATTGGATCGCCCCCAGATGAAGAATTCCCATCGAAGATTCGGGTGACGTTTAATCATAATGTCGCCTAAAAATAGGCCGATGTCGCGACATACCGAATACCACATCGGGAGCAGTCGTCCCGGAACATCAGGATCCGGTTCGATATTATGGAAAAACCAAGTGTCAAGATCGGAAATTGAATCGTCGGAGCCATCCAGATCAATTCCGTTCAGAGCGAGCAGGTCTCGCAATTCATTCACGCGAGCACTCCTGGTTTCCATAGTCTCGTTGAAGAATTGGCGCGCTTCAGCGCGAGAGAGGTTCTTTACGTCAGGCCAGGATTCGACTGGCTGAGGCGAATATTCTTCCCATCTGACACTCATGGAGCATAACCTATCTTGATACCTGCGTCGTTGAGAGCGCGCTCTAGCGGGGCGGTCGGGCCAACCTTACCAGTAACTCCGCTCCTTGAAAATATCCACCAGACCTCATGAATATTCTCGTCGTTTTTCAGCAGCCATGCATCCTTAGCGACCTGCGCACGGACTTCTTTCGTCAATGACGTCCGACCAAGCTTGGATTCAATAGCGATTCCGTCTGATGTGAGGATGTCAAGGCGCCGAACTCCAAGGCCAGTCTTGACAGTCGCCTCAATGCCTGCGCCTAGGTGCGTGGCGGCAATCAGGTCACGCGCCCCGTTCCCAGCTGCAGCATTGAGCCCAATTCGAGACCCGCTGGACAAGGCTGTCTTGCCGACTGCGCCGAGCGATCCCGCCCCGGGAATCGGGATCATGGCCGCGATCGCCCCCGGAGCTGCTGCTCCTATCGATTGACCGATCGTATGGCCAGGGTTTTCCACCTGATCCACAACAGTCTGGCCGATCCAGGTAGTAATCCCCGCAGCCAGAGCGCATGTAAAGCCTCCCGAGAACGGACAGACCATCAGGCTGACACCCACGACTGCCGTGGTAGCCATCACCTGAACTTCTTGCGCAGACATTTCCGTGCTGATGAAGTTCTTGTTCGGCGTGTAGAAGGTGCTCGCGCAACCAAGCGATCCACAGCCGTAACGGTTATAGCCCGGCTTGGGTTGGTTGTGGCCCGTATAACGCCAGTAGGGGTTGCTCGTGCCGTAGTAGTAGTTTCCAGGGCCGCCCGGTGCGACAGTCAGAGTGCCATACTGGGCTTGCTCCCACTTCTTGCCATAGTCCTTGATCGGGCCGTTCGTGTGATTGATCGGCACGTTGGGACGCGACTCGTACCCGTTGCACACGTCACATAGGAACAGGCCGCTGGGGTCGGAGAAGTTGACCGGATCCGCTCCCGAATACATGTAGGGGCTGAAGAGTCGCTGAGTGGACTTGTCCAGGACCGGGTCCGGCGCAGTGAAGACCCCCAGCGTCGGGTCGAGTTCTCGGGCGCCCACCTGAACGAGCTTCGACTGCGAGTCGGCCAGCTTGCCGATATAACCATTGACGGCGCCGAACCCGGCAGGGTTGGCGGCATTGCTTCCCACTCCGCGTGCACCAGCAGGCGCGGCTGCGAAAGCGGCGTTGGCGACCGCCGATTGGGTCGGTCCACGGGCCAGACCATACGGATCAGTGAACCTGACGACAGCGGTCGTACCGGCAGTCGCCGTCGTCGGCAGGACCATCGTCGTCGGGAGACCCGTGGCGGTAACCCGGTCGGTCCCGGTGAATCGGTCGAGCTGATGGCCTGGCCGAGCGGGTCATAGCCGATGGTGTCACCCGTGAGCCACGTCGAAACCGACGCACTATTGGTCTCAGTCGCCGTGTCGGTCCGGGTTACCTGTCCCTTGGTGGGAGCCTGATACCCGCTACTCCCCGGATCGGCGGAGGCCGACGAGTCGTACGAAGTCACGCGAGGTGGCCACCACCCCTTGCGAGCCGGGGGAATAAACCCCCACTACTTTCGTCTAAATTGAAGAACACTTTCACCGTCGCGATATCCAACCGGATACTCGAGGGTTGCCACGCCGTCTTGCTCCTTTACTTCAAATTTCGCGCCGTTGAGCCTCCCCCGAATGTCCACCACCACGAAGATTTGGTTGCTCGCTCGGTCTTCTCGGATCGCCCATCCTCCAGAAATGTCCTCGACCTTGTTCCAATCGGGAGGCCCGCCAAACCCGGCACTATTTGGAGAAACAAACACTTTACTTGGAAGCCCTGTGCCGCGAAAATTCCCATTCTCATCGAAGCGGATCGTTCCAGAACGTCCGCCAGGACCATCGGTGCTCCAAGAACCAACAAGACCTTCGCTCGAAAACTTGGAGGGACTCGGCACGCACGCACTCAATGCACAAACCAGGATCGCAACCGCGAATAGTCTAAATGTTCTTACCAACTAACCTTCTCCGTCCAACTGAACTCTTGCGGTTGCTTCGAAAAGGGTCCGTTCGGGGAGGGAATCGAATTCAGCCACCTTCGCATGTTCTGGTTTATTCCAAATGCCGATCCCAAAGTCATGTCATTATGCCCAGAGTACGAGAGGAGGGCAGTTTTGTTGGCGCGATCGACAGAAACAACCCGAATCGTAAGGTCGTACGTCCCGAGGGCAGTGATTGCTCGGGGCCGCATTCCCCAGCATTCTCCTCCCCATTGCGCTAGCGTACAGGCGTCCAGCAGGAAGTTCAGATTTTTCGGGCCCGGGCTACCCGCACTGTATCCGGCATCCTCATCCTCGACAGAGCCACCCTGGCGGAGCTTGTTAATGATCCTATCTCGGCCCAGCGAAGTCTCAAGGCGCTTCTTCATGGAATCGATGTAGGTGCCCGAGTCCTTGTATATCCGCGTCCCCTTGGATTGGCTCTGTCCAATAGCCCATCGTCCGATGGCAGCAGTTGGCTCGTCAACAAACGTAAGAGCCACGTCGACTACCCGTCCGAGCTGCTCCCCGAACACGGCAGCACCACAACCTCCAAATCCACAACCGTTCGTCATCGTAGACGGCAACTTGACCTTGGAACTAGTGGGAACGTTGGCTCGGGCTGGCAGCCCGGTGTACCGCCAGTAAGGATTGCTCGTGCCGTAGTAGTAGTTTCCAGGGCCGCCCGGTGCGACAGTCAGAGTGCCATACTGGGCTTGCTCCCACTTCTTGCCATAGTCCTTGATCGGGCCGTTCGTGTGATTGATCGGCACGTTGGGACGCGACTCGTACCCGTTGCACACGTCACATAGGAACAGGCCGCTGGGGTCGGAGAAGTTGACCGGATCCGCTCCCGAATACATGTAGGGGCTGAAGAGTCGCTGAGTGGACTTGTCCAGGACCGGGTCCGGCGCAGTGAAGACCCCCAGCGTCGGGTCGAGTTCTCGGGCGCCCACCTGAACGAGCTTCGACTGCGAGTCGGCCAGCTTGCCGATATAACCATTGACGGCGCCGAACCCGGCAGGGTTGGCGGCATTGCTTCCCACTCCGCGTGCACCAGCAGGCGCGGCTGCGAAAGCGGCGTTGGCGACCGCCGATTGGGTCGGTCCACGGGCCAGACCATACGGATCAGTGAACCTGACGACAGCGGTCGTACCGGCAGTCGCCGTCGTCGGCAGGACCATCGTCTGACCGGTGTTCACCCGATCGCTGATGATGACGGTCAGCTGGGAAACCCCGGATTTGGCTGTGCGCTCGGCGACTGCCTTCCCGGCGAAGCTGTACGACCGCGTTGCGGTGACAGCGCCGGCCGTCGTGGCGTGCGCCGTCGTCATTCCCAGAGTGAACGTCGTTCCAGTCCCGTCGGTGATTCCGATGAGGTCTCCACCGGCGGTATAGAACCGCTGAGTGTCACCTGTCGCCGTCGACGCAGGAGCGTTGCCCGAAGCACTGTTCGGGTTGGGATTACCAGACAGCGTGGTGCTGCCTGACGTGCCGGCGAGCTTGCCATCCGCCGTGTAGTTCAGCGTCTGCCCGGCCCTCGTGGTCATCCGTCCCGCAGCGTCCCACCCAAACGATGCGGAAGTCGCAGTCCCGGTGGCGGGGGTGCTCGTCATCCCGGACAGACGGTGGCTGGTTCCCTGATAGCTGTACGCCTCAGTCGACGCCAGGGCACCGGTGGGACCGAAGCGCTTGACCTGCGCACGATCCCCACCTGCCGTGTAGGTGTAGGTCTGGGCGTAGGCCGCCGGCCCTCCGAGGCCCGTGACAGAGGTGGCGCTTGATGCCGGGGCAGCACCGCAGGCGGCGGTGGGGCTCCAGGCAGCGGCCAGACGATCCGCATAGTCATAGGCGAAGCACTGATTGTCGACTGGCTTATTGGTCCGAGCGGACCAGGATTGATTCCGGTTGGTGATCTTGCCTGCGGCGTCGTACTTGTAGCTCGTCTTGCCGAGGTCGGCGATCA
The DNA here is from genome assembly GCF_041360795.1 of Arthrobacter sp. RCC_34. Lineage (NCBI taxonomy): Bacteria > Bacillati > Actinomycetota > Actinomycetes > Micrococcales > Micrococcaceae > Arthrobacter > Arthrobacter sp. RCC_34. The sequence continues at coordinate 371,837 of NZ_JBFUPW010000004.1, forward strand.
CACCCTTGGACTTGTTGTCACTCCGGACAGCGACGACACGCTGCGTGGTCGCGTCATAGTCGAAGTACGTGGCTGTAGTGCCGACAGTGGGGTTGGTCGAGTAGACCGAGTTCTTGTCCCACTGTTGGAAGGACCCCAGCCAGCCCAGGTTGTTGTAAGCACCGTTCGTGGCGATGTTGTCGCCGAGATTGCTTTCGAGGGCGATCGGTCGATCGGCGCTGTCGTAGGACGACGTCAGGGTCTCCGCGGCCAGGCCTCCCAATGCCGGGATGCTCTGGGTGTTGGGAAGACCGTTCTGCCGGTAGCTTGCTGTCGTGGTGTACGTCCCGGCGAAGGTTCCCAGCCCGGACGGAACAGTCACGGTGGACGTTCCCGGCTGGTTGTTGGCGTTGTAGTTCGCGTAGGTGGAGATGACGGCCTGATCGTAGTTCGCCCCGTTGTACCGGGTTTCGGAACTGAGCTGCCCCTTCTTCTCGGTGTCATAACTCCGAGTGACGAGGGTCTTCTCCGTTCCCCCACTGACCGTCACGGTCGTCTTGATCGAGCGGTCCAACGCGTCGTACTCGTTCTTCGTGACCGTGCCGAGAGCGTCAGTGGAGGTCGCCAGCCGCCCGCTCGCATCGTAGCTCAGCGAACTCGCGCCGGCATCCGGGTCAGTGGCGGAGACCTGGCGCCCCGCGGCGTCGTAGGTCCAGCTCCACGTGTTGCCGGCGACGTCCTTCATCGAGGTCATCTGTCCGAGCGTGTCGAAGGTGTACGTGCTGGTGTCCTTCGCCGACGCTGTGGTCGGGCCGCGGAACAGGACGTTCGCCACAGCGCTGCCGTTGAGGTCCGTCACGCTTTGCTTCGCCGACGCCGCAGCTGTGCCTCCCGGAGGAGTAGGGCCGGTGCTGGTGACCGTGTCGGTCCCCGCGTACGCCAGCGTGCTGGTCCACAGGGTTTGATTGTCATTGGCCACGTCCGAGGTCGTTGTGACACGTCCTGCGGCATCGTAGGCGTAGGTGGTGGAGGACGGGACCGCGATGGTGGGGATGAAGAGCGTCCCCGACGGCGCATTCGTCATGTAGTACTCGTGGACGCTCTTAGCGAGATCTCCAGCACTGTTGTAATACGTGTCCGTGGCGATGGTGCCACCGATCGGCGAAGCCGTCTGCGTCTGACGGGCACGGCCCAGCCCATCGAAGATCGCATACCCGCTGACGATCCCACCCGAGTTGTTGACCCGATCGGTTTTGATGGACGACGGCGCCGTCTGCGACACCGCGTAGGTGATGGCGAGCGACGGAGTGGGATAGTTCGCCTTGGGACGAAGCGCGTCCCACTGCTTGACCAGGCGTCCGGATGAATCGTATTCACTGGTGGACACGTTGCCGTTGACATCCGTGGCGGTAAGGGCCGAACCGCGGGAGGCATCGAACGTCTGGCTCGACGTCCACCCCAAGGGATTGGTGGAGGTCACCGTCGTCGGGAGGCCCGTGGCGGGACTGTAGGTCGTGGCAGTGACCCGGTCGGTCCCGGTGGTCGGATCGGTCGAGCTGATGGCCCGGCCGAGCGAGTCATAGCCGATGGTGTCGCCCGTGAGCCACGTCGACACCGACCCACCGTTGGTCTCGGTCGCCGTGTCGGTACGGGTCACCTGGCCCTTGGTTGGAGCCTGATACCCGTTGCTCCCTGGATCAGCGGAGGCAGAGGAGTCGTACAGCGTACGCGACGCGGTCAGAATATCCCCGGTGCTGGTGCCGCCGGAGCACTCACCCTTTCGCGTGGTCTGAGTGGCGGGCAGCCCCAGGAGATTCGCGCCTGTGTTGTCCGCAAACACCGTCAGCTGGCACGAGGCATCCGTGCCACCGGTCTGCGCGGTGTTGCTCGCGGCCGTGACACGGCCGTAACCGTCGTGGGTCAGGGTCGTGGTCCGGGACCTGGCCCCATTGATGGGAGCCGCCGTCTGACCGGACGCCTGGACCGTCTTCTGGGTGGCAACCCCGATGTGGCGAGCAGTTGCCGAACCCAGCGCTGCGGTCGACGTCGCCGTCGGCGACGAGGCCCAGGGGACGGTGATGGAGCTGGACAGGCGCGTTGTGGTGTCACCGAGGAAACTCTGAGTCTCCACCTGCATGCCCGTCAGCCACGGCGAATCCGTGATGGCGGTGCCATCCGTGGTGGTCACCGTGGACGTTCTGGTGCCGCCACTTGAATCGGACGGGGTGCCGTCCAGTCCTCTCAGATACGTGGTGATCGACGTGGGATTCGCCGTACCCGAGTTATTGCCCTTGATGGTCTTCACCTGAGCCCACCCGGCCGCCACGGACCAGGTCATGTCCGTGCCGCCCTTACCCGTCACGTATTTCTGCTCGGGGTACTTCCAGGCGGGGGTGCCGATGTACTGATACCGCGTGAGCATGTCGACTCCGCCACCCGGGCCCGCGGCGATGCCGATGGCTGCCACCGGGTAGATGTGGAAGTAATCGGTACGGGCAGTCTCAGGAATCGGAGTGGTCGGAGCCCACCGCTGCGGGAAACAGCGCTTGTTATTGGTCTCAGGAGACGCGGGCAGATTCGTCGGCGTGCATTCCGCCGCGAGGTAGCTTACAGACACCACGCCACCGGTGGGCAGTTTGATTCCGGAGATGCGGTAACGGTCCAGGGGCGCCTGGCCATCCACTACCCACACCCTGTTCTGCAGCGTCTGGCCGGAGAACACCACAGCGGGATCGGTCACAGCTGTGCGGCCCGACGTCGTATCCGCGGCGGTGTGCGTGACGGAGCCCAGCCAGAGGGCGGGCTTGGTCCCGTCGCCCGGGTCCGGGAACGTGTGTGCCAGAGTCCAGGTGTCGATGTTCTGGTAAGCGGAGCCCACCAGCGTCTTCGTGGTGATGGTCTGCAAGCGCTGGTCTGAGTAGAACGTGGGCGACTGCATCTCACACGTTCCCGAGGCGGTGCACGAGTACGTCGCGGGAATGTCGCTGCCCTTGCTGCAATCCGTCCCGGTGCAGCGTCCGGTGTAGCTGAAAACGTACTGCAACGGGGCCGCGTTGGCCTCGAGCTCGTCACCGGAGCGCATCCCGTAGTCGACCCTGATCGGGCGGGAGGACCGCACATAGGACAACCGTGCTCCGGTGCCCTTCTGAGAGGCGTAGAAGTTGGTGTCCTGCGCGTAGTAGACCGCTTGGGAATTGCCGTGGACATCCACGACGTAGTCGAGATTCCATGCAGACGCCTGCTGACAGAGCGACGCGCCGAAGGATCCTGCAGCGCACGGTTGGCTGGAGTTCGCCGCACCCACGGGGACCGTGTCCACCGAGTTGGTCGTCGCAGATCCGTTGGCCCATCCGGGAAGCTTGTTCCGTCCGAAGAAATACTGGGTGCCCGCGGTGTCGGTCAGTTTCCAGTACCCGCCGTCGTAGGAACCGTTCTGGCCCGATCCGGTGAGGTACTCGATCTTGGTGTTGTCATCGTTCTCAAGCTTGAAAACGCCCGACGCGGCGTCCTTGATGATTTTCCCGGAACGTCCGCCGAACGCGATGGAGAACGACTGTCCGCCCTTGTTTCCGCAGAGGTCGTAGGAATCGGCGACGTCCTGGTCCAGGCACGAACCGAACTTCTGCCGGATCGAACCCAGTCCCGCGAGAACCCACCCGTCTCCGATCGTGCTGGCCTGGTTGTTGGTGGCCGCCGTCAATCCATCCACGCGAGAGGAATCGTACGACAGGGACAGCGACGGTGATCCGCCGGCTGGCGCTTCGCGGCCCGGCAAGGGATACGACCATGTGAACCCACCCGTCTGGGACGTGGATCCCCACTGGGAGGCACCGGTTCCGGGGAGGGCGGAGAAGTCACCCGCGCCTTTGTCATTGGTCGGCGATGCCACGGTCCGGGGCTGGACGGCGGTGGCTTTCCGCCCGGACTGGGAGAACGACGCCGGCACGACCGTCACCGTGGATTGCCCACCTTGAGCGATCGGAACCGAAACCTGCTCCGTCCCCGCCACGCGGCCTCGTCGATCGTGCGTCTGCGTTGCGCCCGAGAGGAAGGGCAGCCCCTTCGATTCCCCGCTCGGAGCCCACGGCACCGCCGACACCGCCGGCAGGTCCTGGGCTTTCAATTGCTCTTGGGGCGACTCGACAGTATCCGGGAGCGAGTACAGTCCCGCACCTGCGAGAAGTACCGCCGCCACCGAAGAAGCGGCAAGCGCGCCTTTCAGACCTTTGAATGTCCTCGCGGGGAATCTTCTGCTCATCTCATCAGCCCTTGTTCGCCGTTGTCGTTGAAGCTGCTCGTCAGATTCTTGATCTGTTCAGCCGTGAGGATGCCCTGGGCCAGCACGGGACGGTAGACCGAGCCGAGGAACTGGTCCTGAGTGGATGTCGAAAGATACCCGAGCCGAACCGGCTGTGCTGCCGAGGAGGCAAGGAACCGGGTCTGAGCTGTTGCGGTGATCCACGTCGTCACCTGTCCACCACTGGTCACGGTGATCCGCAATTGCTGGTTCAGAGGGTCATAGGCGCTGACCACGTAGGCCCACTCACCGTCCTGGATACCGCCCGAAGCGTTGTTCAGGACACGCGAATCGGCCGTGGCACTGGTCCAGCCCTGCAGGCCGAACTGTGGCTTGTTCGCCGCGTCGGGCAGAATGCCCAGCCGCGCCCCAGGTCCTCCCGAAGCCGCAACCTGGGTGATCACCGACCGGATGCCGGTCCCGCCCTGCGGTTTCACCCACGCCGCTGCCGTGAAGGCTTTGGACGTGTCGACGGCGCCGCTTGCAACGTCGCCTCTGTCCCCCGCCGCTGCGAACTGGAGCACCTTGCCGCTCCGTTGGTCTGCCGTATCGGGACAGAGGGCCACATTCGGCGAACCGGAGTTGCACACCGCTTGATCAGCCCAGGCGGCTCCCCCGGAAACGGTCACGGGCTGCAGGTCATGGGGCAATGGCGCCTGAGCCCCCGTCGACAGCGTGTATGTGGTGGCGCTGGTGCTCTCTTTGAGGAGATTGACGTTGCCGGCGGTGTCGACCGCCCACGCACTGATCACCGTGTTCTGATCGATTGGACTGACGTCAATCGTGGCCTTGTTCGATGTGGCACAGACGGAAACGAAGGGGCCGCTTCGGGTGTTGCATGCCATCGTGACCGGGTGCGACGTCACCTGCCCGTCCTTGGTCACGGCGTAAATGAACTTCTCCACGCCATACTCGCCACCGTCACCGAGGGTGAACGAAACCGTGTCCTGGCCTGGAACAGCCGACGTAGAGCCTTGGTTCGGACCCGTCGACGTCACCGGGAAGCCACCGGACGGGGTGATGGTGGGCGACTTGGGTGGAGTCGTGTCCACGTAGAAGATGAAGGTCATGGTCCCGGAGCTGTAGCCCTGGGCATCTGTCGCAGTGGCCGACAGCACGTATCGACCGTCGGGGAGCGACCCTCCCTGCCAAGTGAACAGGGTGCCGATCGTCGGAGATCCCGGCGCCGAAGTCCCGGAGAACATCAGGGCTCCGTTCGCGGCCTGGGTCACCTTCATGGCCACCGTGATGTTGCCTCCGACCGCCCCGTCGGGGTCACCCGAGCGAACCTTGTAGAACGGCGCGGAGAACCTGGTGACATACCGCGACCCCGTCGCGTACGGATCCCCGTCCCAGAGGCCACCGTCAATGGTGTAGATGGTGGGAGTGGTCGGCGGAGTGTCATAGGTGACAGTCAACGACGCGGCGTTGCTGAACCGCTTCCAGCCGAGGGAATCGGTCTCGTCGTCGGCTTTGAGGCCCACCGACCACTGCGCATCTGTGGACAACGCGTTCTTACCCGCTGCCATGTCGAATCCGACGGTACCTCCTGGGCAGGATGACGAGTTACCTTTGGCGACATTGGCCGTGCTGAATTTAGTGCCCCAGGCCGGTTGCGAATTCCAGGTGGTGCCGGCACCGACGGTGCTCGTCGCGTACGCCGTCACCGGACGCGCTGTGCACGACGGCGACCACACCTCAGTCGTGTTCATGACCGCTTTGATGATCTTCTTGCCCGCCAGGGCCGACGTCGTGAACTGATAGTGGCCGCGCGTCACATGGGAGGCGCCATAGGTGTAATCCCATTCGGGAGGCAGATACCCGACGTGCACGCTGCCATCCGAGCCCCCGCCGCCATTCCAATAGGACATGGTCGGCCAGAAGGAGTCCACGTAGGTGTACCCGTCACGGTTGGTGGTCCAGTCAGGATCCACGAACACGGGGAACGTCAGCTTCTTCGCCGTCAGGATGCCGTTCATCCCCAGCTTCTGCACCTGCTGGTCGCCCTCAGTGCCCAAGCTCAGACTCAGCGGGTACACCAGTCCCGGGCCACCAGGACCAGACGCCGTCGAGCCGTCCCACGAGGAATCCCACCATTGGCCTTCAGCAGTCTGCAGCGCCGCCTTGCCGTCAGCGGTCACCGCCACAAGACCCTTGCCATCACCGCGGTCCTTCACGGTGGCGCCATCGGCGTGAAGGAAAAACCTCATCTGCGCAACCCGCGGATCCGACAGCGCTTCACGCGTCTTCACCTTCAACACTTGTGAAACACCGGTGGGCCGGGCCAGCTGTACAAGATCGACACCCGGCAGCACCTCGGAGTAGGTCGCCGTGTCGCCGTCGACGACGGGCTCGGGCAGAGCGCCGAAAGGCCACTTCTGCGTCACGGCTGCGCCACGATGATCGCCCACATAGGCCATCACATCGGAGCCGCCTTTGGCCAACGACACATCGGCGAAGACGTGTTCCGGAACGAGCCGTGGCTTCCCCTTCTGGTCGATGGACTTGAGGTCGGTGTCGATCGGGTGCCACGTCGTGCCTTCTTTGACCCGGACCGGCTCTGAGGAGATCTCGGCCTTCACCGTCCCATCAGGCTGGGCGGTCGTCACCGATGACTCGGTCGTGAGCGAATCCACCACGACAGGGGCACCCGATGACGTGGCTTCTTTGACGGCGGCCGCTTCGGATTTCTCCGAAGACGGCGGTTCTGTCGCCTGCGTGGAAGGCGCCACAGGTGCTTCGCTCGTTCCAGGCGATGGCGCATCCTCCGCATACGCAGGCGTCATCCCTGCGGAAAGACAGGCGGCGACGATGGCCGCCGACATGATGCGGAAGCGGCGGCTTTTCAGTGATCCCACACTGTGCTCCTCAAGCTCAAAGTGGTTCCGGTGGTTCCGGAAGGAGATGGATGGTGGGTTGTTCAGGGGGTCGTGTCGACAGTGAAAGCGAAGGACATGATGCCCGATCGATAGCCCTGCACATCGGTGGCGTAAGCCTCCAGGACGTAATCGCCGTCCGCCAGAGTGCCGCCTTGCCAGGTGAAGATCGTTCCGTCAGCCGGCGAGCCCGGAGCCGTCGTGCCCGAAGACCTGACCGTTCCGGTCACGCGATCCTTGACCGTCATGGTCACGGTGATGTCACCGCCCGGAGCTCCGTCCGGGTCGCTCGCCCTGACCTTGTAGGACGGGGTTGGGACGGCAGTGACATATCGGGATCCCTGCGCGAACGGCTGCCCGTCCCAGAAGCCCCCATCGACCGTGAAGATGGTGGGTGTAATCGGTGGCGTGTCATAGGTGACAACCAGGGTCGCTGTATTACTGAACCGCTTCCATCCCAGCGAGTCGCTCTCGTTGTCGGCCTTCAGCCCGACAGACCATTGCGACATCGTGGACAGCTGCGATGTGGCGGCCCCCATGTCGAAAGCCACTGAACCGGCCGGGCAGGAGGCAGAGTATCCCTTGGCAACGTTCTGGGTGCTCACCTTCTGGACGAAGGCGGGCTGCGCGTTCCAGGTGGTGCCGGGCCCGACTGAGCCCGTCACATAGGCGCTCACTGGACGCGCTGTGCACGTCGGCGACCACGTCTCCGTGGCGTTCAGCTTGGCGGAGATGATCTTCTTCCCGGCGAGCGCCGAGGTGTTGAACTGGTAGAAACCCCGTGTCACGTGAGAGGCGCCGTAGGTGTAATCCCATGCCGGGGGGAGGTACCCGACATGGACCGTGCCGTCAGCACCGCCGCCGCCGTTCCAATACGAGACCGTGGGCGTAAAGGAGTCGACATAGGTGTAGCCGGAGCGACTCGTGCTCCAATCCGGATCCACGAAGACAGGGAACGTCAGCTTCTTCGCCGACAGAATGCCTCTCATGCCCAGCTTCTGCACCTGCTGGTCGCCCTCAGTGCTGAGACTGAGGCCCAGCGGATTCCGCAACCCCGGTCCACCGGGGCCCGACGCTGTCGAACCTTCCCAGGAAGAGTCCCACCATTGACCTTCGGCGGTCTCGAGCGCCGCCTTGCCGTCAGCGGTCACCGCCACAAGACCCTTGCCATCACCGCGGTCCTTCACGGTGGCGCCTTCGGTGTGAAGGAAAAACCTCATCTGCGCAACTCGCGGGTCCTTCAAAGCCTCCCGCGTCTTCACCTCCAGCACCTGCGATACACCGGTGGGGCTGACGATCTGGACCAGATCCACGTCAGGTAGGACTGAGTGATACGTTGCGGTGTCTCCCTCGACGAGAGGCTCCGGGAGGGCGCCGAAGGGCCATTTCTGAGTGACGGCGGCTCCCTTCCGGTCACCGACGTAGGACATGACATCCGAACCGCCCTGGGCGATGGCGATGTCCGCCACAGCGTTCCGGGGAACCAACCGGCGTTCCCCGCTTGCTGCCGTAGACCTGAGCGTCGTATCGACCGGACGCCACCCGTCGGCGCCCTTGACACGAACAGGCCGCGAATCAAGCTGGGCCCGGAAAGTGCCGTCCGGAAGTGCGACAGTACGCGAAGTCTCGGTGGTCAGAGAGCCGACTTCAACTGCTGAACCGGATGCCTTCGCCTTGCGCGCAGCCTGCTCAGTGGCGCTCGGCGTGTCGACCCCAGCGTCAGGGCTTTTCGCTTGAACCGCGCCCGCTCCTATCACCAGGACGAGCGGAAGGCCGAGGCCTGCGATGACAAAAGAGACAGCACGATGTAGCGGCTTTCGCCGGAAAGTCCCCAATATGATCCCCATGAAGTTGTGCGAGTGGCAGGCTTCAGGCCCTCCTCTGAAGCCACTGATGACTGAACCATATGACGAGAGTCACGAGGTGGCAAGACAAATGAAAACGTTCCACCGGTATGTTTTACGCCGGCGTGACCGAGCTCTACACATCGACCCTGGAGAGGTTGCCCCAACCTCGCCCGGCACCGCGCGGTTCGCCCTAGCGCGTCGCCGGGCCGCTTCGAGCGGGCGCATCTCGACGCCGACGCCCACACCGCCGTCGTGATCCACAACTGAGACCCGGCTGCGGCGACAGCCGGTCAAGTCCCGCTTCATACCCCACGAAAGCGAGGCAGTGACAATTCAGCCCACTTCGCGGGCTCCGATGGCTCTCAGAACGTCCGCAAGCCACACAAGACCGTAACCGACAGCGTTCTCCGGATCATTGACGACAGAGCTCAGATTTTCAGTGCATTCTGAGTACTGCCCGACAGTCAGCTCCGGTGGGCCGGTAAGCACGTCCCCTTGGGCGGCTAGGAGGGATGGACCAGTAATAGTCGACGCCAAGGTCAACAACATCGTCCCCGTTGGCTGCGCGCTCAAGGAGTATCTCAAACGCCTCTCGCAACAGGTCCTTGCTGACAGTCACTGCGTCTGTCCTTCCACTCCAGATTCTCCCACCTCAATGACACGACGTGCCGAAAAAGCCGAGTGCCCCGAGCTGCGTCCCCGAACCCCCTCAGACCGCCGGGACCTCGCCCAGCGCCACGGAGATCCGACGCAGCACCTCGGCCGGGCGGTTGGTGGTGATCTCCTGGATGCCGAAGGTCACGCAGTAGTCCACGTCGGCGTCGTCGTCCACGGTCCAGACCCGGAAGCGGCGCCCGTCCGCCAGCCACTGCCGCGCCTGGTCGGCATGCGCCTTCAGGTAGTCGATGCCGGGGCCGGCGATCCCTGCGGTGCCTTCGTCCAGCATCCTCGCGGCCCGCTGAACGGCGGCGCGGAGCACCAGCGCGACCGCACTCGCCGCCAGACTGCCGATCTCGAGGTCTTCTTTGACCTCGTCCGTGTCCACGTCGTCCACGAGCTGGCACACGGCATCCGCGGGGACGGTCTCCAGCAGCTGTTCGGTGGCTTGCGGGTCGAAGCTCATGAAGGAGACCCGGATGTTCCCGAGCATCCCCGTCGAGGCTTCCCACCCCCGGTCCGACAGCAGCTCCAGCGTATTCTCCTCCAGCCGGAACCCGAACGGCGAGGGGTGCTTGAACTCGATCGCCAGCCCGATCCCACGGCTGGCGCCCGCCAGGATGTCCAGAAGCTCGCCCAGGGTCAGGAACTGCTCACTCGGGGAGCCGAACTCCTGCGGGATCACGGCGCCCTTCCACGAGTGGAAGTCCAGCTCGCGCAGCTCTGCGAGGGTCTTCTCCGCCACGGGTCCGGTGCCGTTCGAGGTGCGGTCGAGGTCGTCGTCGTGCAGGAGCACCACGTGGCCGTCCTCGGTCAGGTGCACGTCGCACTCGACGCCGTCCGCTCCGTCCGCGATCGCCTGCAGGTAGGCGGCGCGGGTGTGCTCGGCGAAGAACTCGCTGGCCCCCCGGTGAGCGTAGACGAGGGGGCGGCTGATCTGAGTCATGAGATAAAGCTACCCACATTCGTGTCAGGGCAGGGGCATAGGGTGGAGGCATGGACGTGAACACTGCGCCAATTTCCCAGGACAGCGGCACGCTGCCCTCTCCGGGTGACGCCGCCAAGGCCGCCGCGCTGGCCCGGATGAAGGGCATCGCCCTGGCACTGCTCATCGCCCTGGCCGTGGTGTTCGGGGTGTCCTTCGCGCTTCAGCACCAGTACCCGTGGCTGGCCTATGTCCGGGCCGCGGCCGAAGGCGGGATGGTGGGCGCCCTCGCCGACTGGTTCGCCGTCACGGCGCTCTTCCGGCACCCCATGGGCCTCAAGATCCCCCACACCGCGATCATCCCGCGGAAGAAGGACCAGATCGGCGCCTCCCTGGGCGACTTCGTGGGCACCAACTTCCTCTCCGAGGACGTCATCCGCACCAAGCTCGCGGCCACGGATCTGGCCAGTTCGGTGGGCCGGTGGCTCTCCGGCACGCACGACGACGGCGCACCCGCCACCGGTCCGACCGGCGCCGACCGCATCGCGAAGGAAGGCGCGGCCGCCATCCGCGGTCTCTTCACCGTGCTGCGGGACGACGACGTCCAGGCCGTGGTCGAGGCGCTGGTCCGCAAGCACGTCGTCGATCCGCCGTGGGGCCCGCCGGTCGGCAAACTCGCCGAGCGGGTGTTCGACGAGGGACACCACCGGCACCTCGTGGACCTGCTGATCGACCGGGCCGCGGACTGGGTCGGCCGGAACCACGAGACGGTGAACCGCCTGGTCAGCGACCGCTCCCCACTCTGGGTGCCCGGGTTCGTGGACTCGCTGGTCGGGGACAAGGTGTACATCGAGCTGGCGAAGTTCGTGAAGGGCATCCAGGCGGACCCGGATCACCAGGTCCGCCAGGCCATCGACACCTACCTCAAGGAACTGGCCCAGGACCTCCAGCACGATCCGGCGATGATCGAACGTGCCGAGGGGATCAAGGCGCAGATCCTGGGCGATCCGCAGGTCCGCGACATCGCCGGACGCACCTGGGAGACCATCAAGAAAGCGCTCCTGGAAGCCGTGGACGATCCCCAGAGCGAGCTGTACCAGCGCTTCGTGGGCGCGATCCGGGACTTCGGCCGTCGCCTGGTGGACGACCCCGAGCTGGCGGCCAAGGTCAACACCTGGGTGGCCGACATCGCAGCCTACGTGGTCTCCAACTACCGCGACCAGATCACGGGGCTCATCACCGACACCGTGGAACGCTGGGACGCCGAGGAGACCTCACAGAAGATCGAGCTCCAGGTGGGACGCGATCTGCAGTTCATCCGGATCAACGGCACTGTGGTCGGGTCACTGGCCGGCCTGCTCATCTTCACCGTCGCCACGCTGCTGCTGGGCTGATAGCCCCCACGCAGTCCGGGTCGCCGCGGCGCGGGTCAGCGCGGTTCGGCGCCGGGGGTTCCGGGTGCGTCCGTTCCGGCGGCGTCCACTCCGGAGGCGCCGGGGAGCCGCCGGTCGGCGGTCGGCGGATCCAGCTCCAGCGGCGCGTGCTGCGGGGGCTGAGCCGTCGACGCGAGCTGGGCGGCGCCGTCGTCGGATGGGAGAGCGGGCTGTTCGCCGAAGGGGGCAACGAGTGGGAGCGCCCCGAAGGCCTCGCGGGTGTTCGCGATGACCGCGCGGCCCATGAGCAGGTTGCCGCCGCCGCCCATCACGGCGCCGACGCCGAACGGCAGGAGCCGGCCGAAGAACGCGCTGCCCTGCTTCTTGACCAGGGACTTCAGAAACGCCTTCTGGATGGCGGCCTTCACGGGTTCGAAGGTGGCGGTCGACGTCTTCTTGGTGAGGACGCTGCCCCACACCTGGCTCGCTCCTCGGCCTCGGCCCATGGTCTGCCCGGTGAACGCACTCAGCAAGGAGGTGCCCTCCTCGCCCAGCATGATCGCCATGACCATGGTGCGGGCCTTGTCGGGGTCGGTCACCCGGACACCGTGGAGCTCGGCGACACTGGAGGCGAAGAGTGCGGTGGCCTCCAGGAACGCCGCCGTCGCGACGCCGGACACGGCCAAAGCGGTCCCGGTGCCGACGCCGGGGATCACCGCGGTGGCGCCGGCGCCCGCACCGGTGGTCGTGACGGTGGCCAGATACTGACGCTCCAGTCGCACGACGAGTTCCGCCAGGGAGGCGTTCGGGTGCTTGCGGCGCAGCCGTGAGATGTGCCCGACGACGAGCGGACGCTGCACATCCACCGCCTTCAGCAGCATGTTGTGGATTCCGGAACGGGGCTTGCCCTGTTCGTCGAACATGGCATTCTGTGCTGCGTTCTGAGCGATTCCCAGGGCGGGGTTCTTCTTGCGCTTGGCCATGGCCCTAAGCCTAGTCCGCGAGGGGCCCCAATTGAGCTTGCGAAATGGGGGAGCGGGCTGGGCGCTAGTCCGCGAGGGGCCCGCTTCAGGAGGCGGCTTCGGCGGGAGCCGTGGACTTGAGCACGTAGTACTTGAGGAACGCGCTCACGTCGACCATCTCCTGCACCGCCATGTAGTGGCCCAGCCCGGGATAGCTGCGCGAGGTCAGGGCCGTGTTCTCTTCGAGCCACTCCTCCGTGAAGAGTGTGGCGTCCTCGTTGATCACGAGGTCCTCCTTGTCGCGGCCCCAGAAGAAGGGCGGTCGCTGATCGAAGGACTCGGTGAGCGCCAGAAGGTCGTTGTCGAGGACGAACCCGGACAGGCCAACTGTGGCCCGGAACTGTTCGGGACGGAGTCGCAGGAGGCTGCTCGCCATGGCCATGCCCTGGGAGAACCCGAGGAGCGAGACACTGCTGTGCTGCGCCTTGATCCCGTCCAGCCAGGCGAGAACCTGTGTGCAGGAGGCCATGACCTGGGAGAAGTCGTTGGTCAGGAAGTAGTCGAGCAGGAACCACCCGTGCTGGTCGCCGATCTCCATCACACCTTGGGGCGCCGCACAGGTGAACTCCTGCGGCAGGTGAGGGAACAGTTTCTCCATGCGTTCCGGCGAGGATCCGTAGCCGTGAAACAGCAGCAGCAACGGTGTGCCGGCACGCTCAGATTCCGGCTTGGACCACAGGACCTTCTCCATGGCCCTAAGCGTAGTCCGCGGGGTCCGCCGCGGAACTCCTCCCCTCCCCGGGATCCCCCGCTCGTTTCCGGTTTTCGCCACGTACCCCTTGACTTCCAAAAACAAACACAGATAAAGTCAAGCAATCAAAGATTCCTGTGACAACTGTCACAACCCCAATGGCGCGGAAAGGAGACGGGCATGTTCGCAGAAGAACGGCACAGCACCATCGCCGACCTCCTGACCGCGCACGGCCGTGTCACGGTCACCGAGCTCGCTCAGCGGTTCACCATCACCCCGGAAACGGTCCGTCGGGATCTCGCGCTTCTCGAAGAGCAGGGCGAGTTGCGACGGGTCCACGGCGGCGCGGTGGCAGTCGACCGCGGGAGCACCGCCGAAACCTCGGTCCCCGAACGCCTGGCCACCCATTCCGAGCAGAAGCAGCGGATCGCAGCGGCCGCCTTCGCCCTCCTCCCCCGCACGTCGGCCGCCAGCATCGTGCTCGACGCCGGCACCACCACGGAAGCCCTCGCCGGCCTGATCACCCAGCGCGACGCCGACGCCCCGGCCCTGCTCGTCCTCACCAACTCGATCCCGATCGCCGCCGCACTGTCCGACACCCCCGGCGTCGCGCTCCACATCCTCGGCGGCAAGGTCCGCGGGGTGACGCAGGCGGCCGTCGGCGCCGGCACCGTGGCCGAGCTGCGGAACATCCGCCCCGACATCGCGTTCGTGGGCACCAACGGCATCCACGCGGACTTCGGATTGAGCACCCCGGACCCCGAGGAGGCCGCGGTCAAGACGGCGTTCGTCCAGGCGGCACGCCGTACGGTCGTCCTCGCCGACGCGAGCAAGCTCGATGCCGAAACCCTGGTCCGCTTCGCCGCCCTGGAGGACGTGGACACCCTGGTCACCGACGGGACGCCGTCCCCGGAACTGGCCGAAGCCCTTTCAACCGCAGAAGCAGAGGTGATTCAGGCGTGATCATCACACTCACCGCCAATCCCAGCCTGGACCGCACGGTCGAGCTCCCCGGGGCGCTCGCCCGCGGCGAGGTCCAGCGGGCCACGGCCGTCCGCAGCGAAGCCGGAGGCAAGGGCGTCAACGTCTCCCGCGCGCTCACGGCGTCGGGCCTGAAGACCGTGGCGGTCCTGCCCGGCGATCCCACGGACCCCGTGGTCGTCGGCCTGGCCTCCACGGGCATCCCGCACCACGCGCTCCCCATCGGCGCCCCGCTGCGCAGCAACATCACGCTGACCGAGCCGGACGGCACCACCACCAAGGTGAACGAACCCGGCCCGGAGCTCAGCGCCGACCAGCGGGACGCCCTCACGGCACTCCTTCTCGACGAATCCCGCGAGGCCTCCTGGGTGGTCCTGGCCGGTTCGCTGCCGCCCGGCTTCCCGGCCGACTACTACGCGCGGCTGACCCGCTGGCTCCGCACCGAACTCGGCAGTGACGCCCCGCGCATCGCCGTCGACTCCTCCGGGACGCCGCTCCTGGAGGCCATCAACGCCGGCGCCGACGCGGCGCCGGATCTCCTCAAGCCCAACGGCGAAGAACTCGCCGAGCTCGCGGCCCTCGCCGGATTCAGCGAGCAGCACAGCGGAGACGAGCTGGAAGCGGACCCGGTGCTCGCCGCCCGGGCCGCGACCGCCGTCGTCGAACGCGGCGTGGGAGCCGTGCTCGCGACGCTCGGCTCGAAAGGCGCGGTGCTGGTCACCGCCGACGGCGCCTGGCACGCGAGCCACGCACCCATCCAGGCGGTGAGCACGGTCGGTGCGGGAGACTCCTCGCTGGCCGGTTACCTCCTGCGGGCCGAGAACGGTGGATCCGCCGTCGAGTGCCTCACCCAGGCCGTGGCCCACGGTGCCGCAGCCGCCTCCCTCCCCGGTTCCACCGTC
Source organism: Arthrobacter sp. RCC_34 (assembly GCF_041360795.1). Taxonomy (NCBI): domain Bacteria; kingdom Bacillati; phylum Actinomycetota; class Actinomycetes; order Micrococcales; family Micrococcaceae; genus Arthrobacter; species Arthrobacter sp. RCC_34. The sequence continues at coordinate 387,387 of NZ_JBFUPW010000004.1, forward strand.
CCCGGCCTGGACCAGACCACCCCCGACGCCGTGACCGTCACGGCCCTAGCAAAGGACTCCCTGTGAGCCAGATGATCACCCCGGACCTCGTGGTCCTCGACGCGGACCTGGGATCCACCCCGGCCGACGTCATCCGCACCCTCTCCGGCAAAGTTGCCGCGCTGGGCCGTGCCGAAGCGGAAGGCCTCTTCGCCTCCGCCCTGGCCCGCGAGGAGAAGACGCCCACCGGCATCCCCGGCGGCATCGCCATCCCGCACGCCAAGACCGACGCCGTCACCGAACCCGCCCTCGCCATGGCGCGTCTGGGCAACCCGGTGCCGTTCGGCGCCAAGGACGGCCCCGCGGACCTCATCTTCCTGATCGCGGCACCCGCCGGCGCCGACCAGGAGCACCTCAAGCTCCTGTCCAAGCTCGCCCGCTCGCTCATCAAAAAGGACTTCACCGCCGCACTGCGGGCCGCCGCGAGCCCGGAGGAGATCGTCGCGCTCGTCGAGGGCGCGCTGACCGACGCACCGAAGGCGGCACCGGCCGCGTCGACCGCCGACGCCGGGGCACCGGCTGCCGCAAGCGCCGCCCCCGCAGCCGCCGCGGCGCCGTCGTCGGCCGCAGCCCAGGGTCCCCGCCGCATCGTGGCCGTGACCGCCTGCCCCACGGGCATCGCCCACACCTACATGTCCGCTGACTCCCTCGCCGCCGCCGGCAAGGAGATGGGCGTGGACGTCCAGGTGGAGACCCAGGGTTCCGCCGGCGCCACCCCGCTGCCGGCCGACGTGATCGCCAACGCCGACGCCGTCATCTTCGCCGTCGACGTCGACGTCCGCGACAAGGACCGCTTCGCCGGTCTGCCGTACATCCAGTCCCCGGTCAAGCGCGGCATCGACGAGCCGAAGGAGATGATCGAGGAGGCCCTGGCCGCCGCGAAGGATCCGAACGCCCGCCGTGTGAGGGCCACCGGTTCCTCGTCTTCCTCGGACGCGGACACGGCCGGTGAGTCCGTGGGCGCCAAGCTCAAGCGCGCGCTTCTGACCGGCGTCTCCTACATGATCCCGTTCGTGGCCGGTGGCGGTCTGCTGATCGCGCTCGGCTTCCTGCTGGGTGGCTTCGACATCACCAAGTTCGCCGACACGATCGTGGTCAAGAACAACCTCTTCAGCCTGCCGACCGAATTCGGCGACCACGCGCTCGGTCCGCTCGGCGCGTACCTCGGAGCGGTGCTGTTCAAGATCGGCGCCCTGTCCATGAGCTTCCTGGTCCCGGCGCTGGCGGGCTACATCGCCTATGCCCTGGCCGACCGGCCCGGCATCGCCCCCGGTTTCGTGGTCGGCGCCGTCGCCGGCTTCATGGGCGCCGGCTTCCTCGGCGGCATCGTCGGCGGTCTGCTCGCCGGGTACACGGCGTCCTGGCTCGGCCAGCGGCCCGCCCCGCGCTGGCTGCGCGGCCTCATGCCCGTGGTGATCATCCCGCTCGTCGCGTCGATCGTGGCCTCCGGCCTCATGTTCGTGGTCCTCGGCGGTCCCATCGCCTGGCTGACCACTGCACTGAACAACTGGCTGACCGGCATGAGCGGCGCCGCGGCGATCGTGCTCGGCATCGTCCTCGGCCTCATGATGTGCTTCGACCTGGGCGGCCCCGTCAACAAGGTGGCCTACTCCTTCGCCGCAGCGGGCCTGAGCGCCGGCACCGCGGACAACCACGGCCCGTACCTCATCATGGCCGCCGTCATGGGCGCCGGCATGGTCCCGCCGCTCGGCATGGCGCTGGCCACGGTGCTCCGTCCGAAGCTGTTCACCGCCGCCGAGCATGAGAACGGCAAGGCCGCCTGGCTCCTGGGCGCGTCCTTCATCTCCGAAGGCGCCATCCCGTTCGCCGCGGCCGATCCGCTGCGTGTCATCCCGGCCTCCATGCTGGGCGGCGCCGTGACGGGTGCTCTCTCGATGGCCTTCGCGGCCGGCTCCCGGGCGCCGCACGGCGGCGTGTTCGTCTTCTTCGCCTTCGACAACTTCCTCCTCTGGATCCTGTCGATCGCCGTCGGCGCCGTCATCACCGGCTTCACGGTGGTGGGCCTGAAGGGCGCGGCGGCTCGCAAGGCCGAAGCCCGGCAGGCTCAGGAAGCCGTCGCCGTCTGATCCTCCAGGATCCCGGGACGTGAAAACACCCCCGGTTCCGTTGTTCGCCCACTGAAATTTCTGTGGGTGAGCAATGGAACCGGGGGTGTTTTCGTGTGGTCCGCCGGTCAGTGCGAGTGCGGCATCTGCGGACGGCTCGTGCGGTGCACCGCGTTCACTCCGGCGGCGGTGCCGGAGCGACCAGGGTTGCTGAAGTGATCCTTGGGGTGGCGGTGCTTGCCGTTGCCGTCCGGCCAGACCGGGCGGGCGCTGTCCCCACCGGCCGCCGAGGTCCCGAGCGAGATCTGCGGAACCGCCGCGGGCCCGTCCAGGGACGCCGTCATCTTCTGAACGATCTCGCCGTCCAGTCCTGCGGGGGTGGGTTCATGTTCTGCCATGGTGACGCCTCCTTGGGAGTTCGATGCCAGGAACCGGCCGCGTCCGGCCACGAGGGTGGGAAGGGCCGTCCCAGCAGTGTCCGCCCGCTCCCCCGGAAAATCAAGGGATCGAAGGCATCCGGGAGCGAAAATCATTCTCCCAGGAGGGGTGCGGCTCAGGCTTCCGGGCACGGCGAAAACGCTGTTCCGACGGCGGCGTCAGAGCTGGGCGTCAGCCCTGGGCGTCAAAGCTACGGCCAGTCGATGAACTGGTCGTTGGCGTGGTGCTTCCGCAGATAAGCGGCGATGAAGGGGCAGTGCGGCACGACGCGCTGGCCGGCCGCGACGACGTCGTCGATCGCGAAGTGCGCCAGCACCCCGGCGAGGCCCTGCCCGCTGAACTCCTGGGCGACCTCGGTGTGCACGAAATCCACCCGGCCCGGGGTGAGCCGGTACTGCGCGAAGCCCGCGAGCTTGTCCCCGACGAGCACCTCGTAGCGATGCAGTTCGGGGTTGTTGCGGGTGGTCACATCGGCGTTGAAGGTGTCGTCCTGGCTCATGGGTCCAGCCTCGCACCCCGTCGCCGGGGTGGCAAGGAATCACCCCCGCATCGACTGCTCCCTAAGATGCCGGAATCGCGGGATATCGGCGCGGAACGACATCGTATGGAGCAGTCGATCAGGGGGTGCGGGGTTCAGATGGCCTTGCCGGGGTTGAGGACGCCGTGGGGGTCGAAGACGTCCTTGATGCCGCGCTGGAGTTCCCGGACCCGCTCGGACTGCTCCCAGCCGAGCCAGCGCAGCTTGAAACTGCCGATCCCGTGTTCGCCCGTGATGGTGCCGCCCATCGCGAGGGCCACGCGCACCGAGTCATCCAGGGCCCGATCCAGATCGGCCACCGCGGCCTCCTCCTCGCCCGGTTGCGGTTCGGCCCAGAACGTCGGGTGCAGATTGCCGTCGCCGGCATGGGCCACGAGCTTCATCCCCACCCGGTACTCGGCGGCGATCCGCTCCAGTTCGGCCGCGTAATCCACCAGGAGCGACCGCGGCACCGCGACGTCCTCGCCCACGCGCAAGCGGTCCTCGGCCCCGGACCCGCGGTTGTTGCGCCGGATCAGCACGAAGCGCTCGGCGTCCGAGTCGCCGTCGTCGGCCAGATCGCCGCCCGCGTCCCGCAGGACCTCGCGTACGACGGCGGCCTCCGCGTCCGCGCCGAAGCCGTCGGTCTGGACGAGAAGCAGCGCGCGGCCCCGGCTGGCGAAGGCCGTGCCGTTGAGGGCGTCGGCGTCCTGGATCGAGGCGCGGTCCATCAGCTCCATGATCGCGGGCTGCACGCGGGCCCGGCCGACCGCCAGGACCCCCGCGGCGGCGGACGGGAGATCCGGGAAGAACGCCGCGATCGTCACGACCTTGACCGGCAGATGCCGCAGCCGGACGGTCGCGCCCACCACGATGCCGAGCGTCCCCTCGGAACCGACCAGGAGGGCGACCAGATCGTACCCGGCCACGCCCTTGAAGGTGGCGTGCCCCAGGCGCACCAGTTCGCCGTCGGCCAGCACGACGTCGAGCGCCAGCACCGAGTCCCGCGTCACACCGTACTTGGCGCAGCGCAGCCCGCCGGCGTTCGTGCCGATGTTCCCGCCGATCGTGGCGAAGGTGAAGCTGGCCGGATCCGGCGCGTACATGAGGCCGTGCTCCGCGGCGGCGGCATTGAGATCGGCGTTCACCACCCCCGGCTCGACGACGGCGACCTCGTCCTCGGCGCGGACGTCCAGGATGCGGTTCATCCGTTCCAGGCTGATGATCACGCTGTCTCTGACGGCATGCGCCCCGCCCGAGAGACCGGATCCCGCACCCCGCGGCACCACCCGGACGCCGGCCGCCGCGCAGGCGCGCACCGTCGTCTGGACATCTTCGGCCGAGCCGGCGAAAACCACCGCGAGAGCGGGCGCTTCCGGACGATCCGGGGCCCGGTCCTGGCTGTACTCCCGCACCAGGCCGGGATCCGTGGCGACCTTGTCCGGGCCGAGCAGCTGAGTGAGGGTGGCGGCGATCTCGTGCATGGTCCTAAGCGTAGGCCGCGTGACAGCCCACGGGGTTACGGTGGTCCCAGCGCATCACCCCGATGGGCCGGAGAGAAAGGATCCTCATGTTCGGAAGCAAGAAGCGCGAAGAAGAACACTCAGAAGAGGTGGCAGAGGTCTCCCGGCGTGAGGCCGAGCTGGCCGAGGACGCCACCGAGACGGACGATTCGTTCTCCGACACGGACGAAGCCCTCGAGGCCGAGGAAGAGCCCAACCCCTGAGCCACTGCGGGGCGGGCGCGCACGCACCCGCCCCGCACTGGCCCCGGCAGCAAAGCCGGCAACAGCACCGGCAGCGCGTCAGCTGTTCAGGTCCTTGCCTCTCGTCTCGGGAAGCCGCAGCACCACCAGGATCGAGATGATGCTCAGGACCACGGCGTAGAGGTTGAACATCCACGGCTGCTTCACCACATCGGTGAACAGAGTCTGGAGGTACGGCGCGGTGCCGCCGAACGCCGCCACCGCGAGGGCGTACGGGATGCCGACGCCGGCCGTGCGGACCTTGGCCGGGAACAGCTCCGCGTACACCGCGGGGGCGATCGCGGCCCCGGCGGCGATGAAGACGAGCATCACGGCCATCGAGACGAACAGCTGCCACACCGAATCCCGGAGCAGCCAGGTCATGGGGAAGTGCAGCGCCGCGCACCCCACACCGCCGATGATGAGGACCGGCTTGCGGCCGATCCTGTCGCTCAGGCGGCCCCAGAACGGCAGCGCGATCAGGAACACGATGTTGGCGGCGAACCCGGCCCAGAGCGCCTGCCCCGGGTCCAGTTTCAGGCTCGTGGCCGCATAGGTCGGGGCGACGATCGCCCACACGTAGTAGATGACCGTCAGGCCCAGCGTCATGCCGATCACCTGGGCCGCCTGCTTCCGGTGCGCCACGATGTCCCTCATGAGGGCGCCGAATCCCTGCTCCTGCGTCGCGTTCCCGGTCTTGAGTTCCTCGAAGGCCTCGGTCTCCGGCATCCGCGCCCGCATCACCAGGCCGTACAGGCCCATGAGTGCGCCGAGGATGAACGGCAGCCGCCAGCCCCACGCCGCCATCTCGGCCTTCGGCAGCAGCGCCGCGAGGATGGCCCCCAGCAGCGCGCCGAGCATGTTCCCCAGGGTGCCGGAGAAGTAGATGAGCGTGGCCCAGAAGCCGCGCTTCTCCCGCGGGGCCATCTCCGCGAGATACGTCTGCGACGACGGCAGCTCGCCACCGTGGGCCAGGCCCTGGATCAGGCGGGCCACCAGGAGCAGCAGGGACGCGAACGCGCCGACCGCGGCGAACGTCGGGGCGATGCCGATCAGCAGGCTGCCGACCGCCGCCATTGCGACCGTCATCGTCATGGCGTTCTTGCGGCCGAAACGGTCGCCGATCCATCCGAAGACGAACCCGCCGAACGGCCGCGCCACGAAGCCGACGGCGAAGATCGCGAGCGTCGAGAGGATGGCCGAGGTGGGATCCGCGGGGTTGAAGAGCTGCTTCGAGAAGTACGGGGCGAAGGTCGCGTAGATCGCCCAGTCGTACCATTCGGCGGCGTTTCCGATGCCGGTGCTGATGAGGGTGCGACGCGCGGACGGTTTGGCGGCGTCGACGGCGGGAGCTGAGGGGGTGCTGGCGGTCATGACGGTCTCCTGAGGTTCCGGTGGCGGGTCAGCGGACGGCCGGCTGGGCGGAATCCGATTGCGACGTGTCGGTCGGGGCTGTCGCGAGGAGCGCGGTGCGAGACAGCGCGAGCTGCGCGTAGACCGCCGCACCGTCGGCGAGCACGGCGTCGTCGAAGGTCGCGTAGGGCGAGTGGTTGAAGGCGCTCGTCCTGGGATCGACGTCCTCTGGCACCGCGCTGAGCCCGACGAAACTGCCGGGCACCTCCGCGAGCACCCGCGAGAAGTCCTCGGATCCGCTCAGCGGCTGGGCCAGCCGGGAGTGCCGTCCGTCGAAGAGCTCCGCGATGGCGGATTCCGCGAACTCGGTCTCGGCGGTGTCCGTGACGGTGAGCGGGTACTCGGGGAGGTAGGTCACCTCCACGTCCAGGCCGTGGGCGTGGGCGATGCCTTGAAGAAGACGCGGGATCGCGGTCTGCATGCGCTCCCGGTTCGTCTCGGAGAAGGTGCGGATGGTGGCGTCGAACTCGGCGGTGTCCGGGATGACGTTGCGCTTGGTCCCCGCGGCCAGGCGGCCGACGGTGAGGACCGTCGGGTCGAACATATCGAACTGGCGCGTGACCATGGTCTGCAGGGCCAGGATCATCTCGGCGGACACCGTCACCGGGTCCTTCGCGGCGTGGGGAGCCGAGCCGTGGCCACCTGCGCCGAGCACCCGGACGAACAGGCCGTCGGACGCGCTCATCATGACGCCGGGGCGGGTGACGAATCGGCCGTGCGGCTCCATCGAGGAGAAGACGTGCATGCCGAAGGCGGCGTCCACCCGGCGGCCCGCGGCATCCAGGACCCCTTCGCGCACCATGACCGACGCCCCGTCGTAGCCCTCCTCCCCCGGCTGGAACATGAAGACGACATCCCCGGCGATCCGGTGGCGGCTGTCGGCCAGGAGGGTCGCGGCGCCGAGCAGCATGGCGGTGTGGAGGTCGTGGCCGCAGGCGTGCATGGCGCCGTCGACCCTGGAGGTGTACTCGACGCCCGTGCGCTCCTGGACCGGCAGGGCGTCCATGTCGGCGCGGAGCAGGACCGCGGGGCGCTCCCCGGCCCCGTCGGCCCCGCCAACGTCTCCGGCGGGGACGCCGGCCGTGCCGCGGAGGACGGCGGTGACCGAGGTCGTGTCCGTGCCGGTGGAGATCTCCAGCCCCAGGCCGTCCAGGGCGGCCAGGACCTTCTCCTGCGTTCGGGGCAGCTCCAGTCCGATCTCGGGGGCCTGGTGGAAGGCATGCCTCCACTGGATGAGCTGGTCCTGCAACGCCCGTGCGTCGTCCGTGATGGCCATGCACCGTCTCCTCATCTGTGATCCACGCCATAGTCTGGCGTATGAAGAGTGTGCGCTTCTCTTCCAGTCCAGAAGCTCAGGTGCAACAATTTTTCAGATGAGCGTGCCGCGTCAGCGTTTTCATCCACTGCCGGGTTTCCACCCCTTGGGGGTCCCCGCCGTCGAGCTGTCCGAGGAGGATCTGCGCCTCCTGCACGCACTGCAGATCGCGCCGCGCGTCTCCTGGCTCGACGCCGCCGGCATCCTCGGCTCCCATCCCGCGACCCTGGCACGCCGCTGGGAACGGCTGCGGGCCTCGGGGCGGGCCTGGATCACGGCCCACCTCGCGGGCGACCCGTCCGTCATGATCCTCGCGTTCGCGGACATCGAGTGTGAGCCGGGGCTCCGCGAGCAGGCCCAGACCGCCCTGGCCGCCATCCCCGAAGTGGCCACCATCGACGTGGCCACAGGGAACCCGGACCTAGCGCTCACTGTCCTGGCGCCGTCGCTCGCCGAGTGCACGGAACGCATCCTGCCGCAGGTCGCGTCCGCGCCCGGCGTTCTCCACGTGCACAGCGAACTCTGCACCCGGCTGCACTCCGGCGGACATTCATGGCGGCTCGCGGCCCTCGACCGCGAGGAGATCGCCGCCTTCACGCGCCTCGGGGCGGTCGAACCGCACCACGGACCGGTCCCGGACGCCGCCCTGGACCTCCTGCCCTTCCTGGCGCTCAACGGGCGGGCCGGCGTCGCCGACATGGCCCGCGCCCTCGACCGGAGCCCGGCCACCGTGCACCGTCAGCTCGCCAAGATCCTGGGCAGCGACCTCCTGACCTTCCGCTGCGAGGTCGCCCAGGGCCCCGCCGGTTATCCGGTCGCCTGCCGCTGGCTCGCCAAGGCGCCCGCCGGGCAGCACGCCCAGGTGGCCGCGGCACTCAGCGGGCTGCGGAACGTGCGCCTCGCCGCGTCCACGACGGGCCGGACCAACTTCATCATCATGATGTGGCTCCGTACGGTGGCCGACGTCCTCACCGCCGAACTGACCCTGCAGGAACGGCTCCCGCAGATCGAGCTCGTGCAGAGCACCGTCATGCTGCGCAGCGCCAAGCGTGTGGGCTTCATGCTCGGCCCGGACGGCACCGCCACGGGCCAGGTGGTCCCTGGGCCGGGGATGCCGCAAGAACTGCCTGGCGCGGGACCCGGCATCATGGACGCATGAGCATCCTCAAGTCCGTCCTCCTCTTCGCCCTCTCCGCCGTGGCCGAGATCGGTGGCGCGTGGCTGATCTGGCAGGCCGTGCGCGAGGACAAGGGCTGGTGGTGGGCCGGGCTCGGGGTGATCGCGCTGGGGATCTACGGCTTCGTCGCCACGCTGCAGCCGGACGCGCACTTCGGACGGATCCTCGCCGCGTACGGGGGAGTGTTCGTGGCGGGTTCGCTGGCGTGGGGCGTGTTGGTGGACGGCTTCCGCCCCGACCGCTGGGATCTGATCGGGGCGTTCCTCTGCCTGGCGGGCGTCGCCGTCATCATGTTCGCCCCGCGCGGCGCGGCCTGAGTACCCGCGGCGGGACGGGAGCGACGACGGCGGGCGGCGAGCGCCATCGTCGTCGAACGTTAACCGGTTCTCCACTCAGCCTTCACCGAAGTCACCGGCGCATGTCGCGCAGGAATCCTAGAGTCATCCCGTCATTCGCACGGGGGTTCGGGGCATTCACGCTGTCATCGCGAACTTTGGAGCAAGCATGAAATTGCGGATCACCAGCCGCCTCGGGAAGACCCTGGCCGGAGTGCTGGCCGTGGGCGCCCTGAGCGCCTCCCTGCTGGCGGGCGGCACCGCCGCCACCGCCGGAACCACCCTCCCCGCGCACGACTCCCAGAATCAGAACGACCAGGGCCGGGACGGTCAGGGCCGGGACGGGGCGTCGAAGATCGGCCACGTCTGGACCATCATCCTCGAGAACAAGTCCTACGAAGCCACTTTCACGGGCCTGAACCAGAACGACTACCTCTGGAAGACCCTCCCGTCCTACGGCGCGCTGCTCACGCAGTACTACGGCACGGGTCACTTCAGCCTGGACAACTACATCAGCCTGGTCGGCGGCCAGTCCCCCGCCCCGGACAATCAGAACGACTGTCCCCAGTACACTGACGTCTCACCGGGCACCCCCGCGGCCGACGGTCAGGTCCTGGCCTCCACGGGCTGCGTCTACCCGGCCTCCACCAAGACGCTCTTCAACCAGCTCGACGACAAGCACGTCAGCTGGAAGGCGTACATGCAGGACATGGGCAACGACGCCGGCCGTGAGGACGTCTACCGCTGCGGCATCCCGGGCGACCCGTCCGGGGCCGGCGTGAAGGACCCATCCGGCGCGACCGCGACGGACCAGTACGTGGCCAAGCACAACCCCACGGCCTGGTTCCACTCCGTGATCGACAACCCGCAGGACTGCAAGAACGTGGTCCCGCTCTCCGGCTACCACGCCACCCCCGGCCACCCGGCCCTCACAGGCCTGGAGGAGGACCTCAAGTCCGTCCGCACCACCCCGAAGTTCAACTGGATCACCCCGGGCAACTGCTCCGACGCGCACGACGCCACCTGCAAGGGCCCCGGTCAGAACATGAGCGGCGACCCGAACAGCCGGCAGGGCGGTCTCTACGCGTCGGACAACTTCCTCAAGAAGTACGTCCCGATGATCATGAACTCCCCCGCGTTCCAGCAGGACGGCCTGATCCAGATCATCTTCGATGAGGCGATGCCGCCGTACAAGATGTACGGCAATTCGATCGCGGACCTCGGCACCCAGACGGGTCCGTGGGGCAATAACAGCGGCCCCGCCATGGGGACCGACTCCGGCACCGGCGCCTCCGCGCAGGCCGAGGCCAACACGGGCCAGTCCGTGGTCGCGTGCTGCAACGAACTCCCCGGGCCGAACACCAGCCAGCCGGGCTTCCAGGCGTTCAACCAGGACACCACCCCGGGCGGCGGCATCACGGGCGCCGTCATGATCTCCCGCTTCATCAAGCCGGGCTCGGTCAGCAACCAGCCGTACAACCACTACAGCTGGCTGCGCAGCATGGAGGACCTCTTCGGCGTCCACGACGGCGGCACGGACGGCCGGGGCCACCTCGGCTACGCGGCGGCCGACGGGCTCCGCCCCTTCGGCGGCGACGTCTACAACAACCCGTCCGGCCGGGCCCTCCAGCCCACGCCGTCCGGCGCGATCACGTACCCGGCCGTGGCCGGCGTGAAGGACACGGGCATCCCGGTCATCCCGGCCGGCAGCGTCTACGCCCGCCGCTGACCCTCACGCCCCGCGACGACGGCGGCCGGTTCCCCGCAGGTTCCGGCCGCCGTCGCCGCCCCTCCCCCCATCCCTTCAGCAAACCAGACCCTCAGGAAGGCCATCGTGCGCTCCCGTTCCCTCCCCACCCTCCTGCTCGCCGCCGCACTGGCGGTTCCGCTCGCCGCGTGCAGCGCACCGGCGTCGTCGGACCCATCAGAGGCGCCCACGGCCACCGCCGAAGACTCCGCCCAGGCCGTGGTGCGGTCGCTCGGCGCGGTGCCCGTCCCGTCGGCCCCGAGCGCGGAACCCACCGCGAGCGCGAACGCGAGTCACGGCGCCGTGCTCGCCATCGGCGCACCGGTCGCCGCCGCCTTGCCGGACGGGTCCTCGGTGATCCTGACAGCCCTCGGCCCCGACACCGCGCCGGTCCCCGTCCCCACGTCCCATCCGACGGCGGCCCCGGACATCCCGATCGAGGGCACCATCACCGTGCGGGTGAAGGCGACGTCGGGGTCGGTGACCATCGGCTCGGGAGACCTGGACTGCCGCGATCAGCGGGGCCGCACCGTCACGCTGACACCCGTGGGCGCGTCCACGGTGACGGTCGCCGCCGGTTCGCAGGCGGACCTGGTGGTGCGCGGGATCTTCCACGACGGCGCCGCCCAGGTGACGCTGCGGCACACGGGTCACGCCCTGGCACTGTGGACGTTCAACATCGAGAACGACTGATCTTGTGACCCGCATCACTCCGTGAAATAGTAAGAGCCAACTATTTCCGCGAGGAGGCGGTCCGCGTCGGCGCACCCGCCGTCCTGCCCGTCACGAAGGTGAGCGATATAACCGAGAGCCCCAGCACGGACAGCACGGGCACGGACGCCCAGCAGCGAGAAGCGATCGCCCAGGCGGTCGACCGGCTCAGCCTCGAGGAGAAGGTGCGGCTCCTGACCGGCGAGACCGCGTTCACCCTGCCCGGGAACGACGCGATCGGCCTCGCGCCCCTCGCCTTCTCCGACGGACCCACCGGCGTGCGCGGCCTGAAGTTCATGGGCGGCGACGCCGTCGCGCTCTTCCCCAACGCCACCCTCATCGCATCCTCCTGGGACGACGCGGTCGCCGAGGAAGTGGGCGGGATGCTCTCCGAGGAGGCCCACCGCCAGAATATCCACGTCGTCCTCGGGCCCACCATCAATCTGCACCGCACCCCCTTGGGCGGCCGGCTCTTCGAGGCCTACTCGGAGGATCCGTACCTGACCGGCCGGGCGGCGAGCGCTTACGTCCGCGGTCTGCAGGACGGCGCCCCCGACGCCGGCGGCACCGGACGGCGGGGCGGCGGCACGGGGGCCTGCCTCAAGCACCTCGTGGCCAACGAATCCGAGATCCTGCGCAATTTCATGAACTCGCGGGTCTCCGAAACGGCCCTGCGCGAGGTGTACCTCCTGCCATTCGAGATGGCCGTGCAGGACGCGCATCCGTGGGCCATGATGGCCGCCTACAACGACATCAACGGCGTCACCGCCACCGAACAGGACCACGTCCAGAACGGGATCGTGAAGGACGAGTGGGGCTGGGACGGCCTCATCATGAGCGACTGGTTCGCCACCAAGCGCACCGTGGAGTCGGCCAACGGCGGCCTGGACCTGGTCATGCCGGGTCCAGTCGGGCCGTGGGGCGAGCGGCTCGTGGCCGCCGTCCGGCGCGGTGACGTGGCCGAGAGCACCGTGGACGACCACCTCGCCCGCCTGCTCCTCCTGGCCCGGCGCACCGGCGCTTTCGGCACGGACGGGGCGTCACCCTTCGCATCCGGGATGCCCGCCCCGGACTCCCCTGAGCGACGAGAGCAGCTGCGCCGCATCGCCACGCGCGGCATGACCCTGCTGAAGAACGACGACGGCGCCCTCCCCCTGGCCGGCGACGGCCCGGTCGCGCTCGTGGGCCGCTCCGCCGTGGCCACCGTGTGCATGGGCGGCGGTTCGGCGCAGGTCACGCCGCCGTACCAGGTCACCATCGCCGAGGGCCTGAGCGCCCGGCTCGGGGACCGCCTGACCGTGGTGGACGGGGTGGCCATCCGCCGCCGTCCGGTCGCCGCCTCCGCGGAGTTCCTCAGCGACCCGGTCTCGGGCGAACCCGGGATCCGTGTCACCCAGCTCGCCGACGGCGGCCGCGAGATCTCCAGCGCGCACTCCCCCGTGGCCTCCCTCAGCACCGGCTTCGACGATCCCGGCCAGGAGACTCCCGCGGCCGTCCGCCTCGACGCCGTGCTCGGCAGCGGCGGGACCGTCCGAGTGGGCGGCATCGGTGCAGGTCACTGGCGGATCGTGGTCACAGGCCCCGACGGCGCGGTGCTCGCCGAGCTCGACCGCGACGTCACCACCGAGGGCTTCGACCCGGGCGAAGGCATCCTGCGCCCACCCGCCTTCTCCGAGGTCATCGAGCTTCCCGAGGGCAGCCGGATCAGCGCCACCCAGACCTTCCGGCCGGTGGACTGGCGTGCCGTGCTCGCCGCGCAGCCGCACGTCCGCGTCGCCGAGGAGAGCCACCTGTTCGCGGCGTCCGGGGTGGGACTGGCCACCCTGGTCGCCGAGCCGATCCCCGTCAGCGACGACGACGCCCTCGCCGCCGCTGAAGACGCCGCGCGCCGGGCGGGGACCGCCGTCGTCGTGGTCGGGCTGACGGAGGAGGACGAGACCGAGGCCGCGGACAAGCACACCCTCGCGCTTCCCGGGCGGCAGGATGAGCTGGTACGCCGGGTCGCCGCGGCGGCCGAGCGGACCGTGGTGGTCGTCAACGCCGCCACCCCAGTGCTCATGCCGTGGCTGGACGCGGTGGATGCGGTGCTGATCGTGGGCCTGCCGGGCCAGGAGGGCGGCCATGCCGTGGCCGATGTCCTCACCGGCGCGGCCGAGCCCACGGGTCGCCTCGTCACGAGTTTCCCCTCCGCCGACGGTGCGGCCCCGGCCTGGAGCACTCAGCCGGACGAGAGACTGACTCTCGACTACAGCGACGGCACCGCGATCGGCTACCGCGGCTATCACGCCGGCGACGCGCCCGAGCCCCTGTTCTGGTTCGGCGCCGGCCTGAGCTTCGGCGCGTGGGAGTACGCGGACGCCGCTCTCACGGACGACGACGGCATGCCCGCGGTGTCCCTGACGCTGCGGAACGTCTCGGCACGGGCCAGCCGTGAGGTGGTGCAGCTCTACTACGCCCCCGCGGAAGCCGGGCAGCCCGTCCGTCTGGCCGGGTACACGAACGTCGAGGTCCCGGCGGGAGTCTCGGTCCCTGTGGTTGTCCGCGCCGATCCGCGCCTGTTACGCCGCTGGGACGAGGCGGAGGGCGTGTGGCGGGACCTCACGGGCGGCGAATTCCTCCTGGCACGCGGTCTCGGTGATGTGCGGGCGAGGGTGTCGTGGGGATGACCCCCGCGGACACGGCGGACACGGCGGACGCCGGCCCCGGCGTTGCTGACGGCGCGGACGGGACCTCCAACGGAACCGCCCGCCGCGCCAGCGGCCGGCCCAAGGGCGCCGACAGTGCCGCCCGCAGGGAGGAGATCCTGGCCACCGCGGCGCGGGTCTTCTCCGAGGAGGGATACCGGGGCACGTCCATGAGTTCCCTGGCGCGGTCCTGCGGCCTGAGCCTGACGGGACTGCTGCACCACTTCCCCACCAAGGACGCGCTCCTGGCGGCGGTCATGGAGTGGCGCGACGCCCGGGACCTGGCGATGCTGGGCGGCCGGGACCGGGAGGAGCCGCGGGGCTGGGCCGCGGTGGAGCGGCTGGTGGACCTGGCCCGGCACAACACCCGGCAGCCCGGCATGGTCCGGCTCTTCACCACCCTGGCCGGAGAGGCGACGGCCCACGACCATCCCGCCAGCTCCTGGCTTCTGGAACACCACCGACTGGCGGAGGCGAAGATCCTCCGGTCCTTCCGGGAAGCGGCCGAGGACGGACGGCTCCTGCCCGGCGCCCCCGTGGAATCGCTGGCGCGGTGCCTCGTGGCGGCCATGGACGGGCTGCAGCTCCAATGGCTGTCCGATCCGGAGTACGACGGTCCGGCCATGGCCGACGACTTCGCCGCCCTGGTCCGGACCATCCGGGAGTGCTGGGGCCGCTAGGCCGCCGCGCGACCCGGCTGCCTAGCGGCACGGCCCCACCAACCCCGGCTCAGGAGTCGAAGCCCAGCCCCACGGCGTCGAGGGCCTTGAGGATGAAGTTGCGCTTGCCCTCATTGTGGTCGGCGCGGTCCATCGACCAGCGGGTCAGGTTGATCCCCACCGAGGCGAACGGTTCCGGAGGGAACGGCAGGGGCCGCTTGCGGACCATCTCCACGCGGGTGCGCTCCGTGTCCGCGCCGCTCAGCAGGTCCAGCAGGACGTCGGCGGCGAAGGCCGTGGCGCCCACGCCCAGGCCGGTGAACCCGGCGGCGTAGGCCACCCGGTCCTTCCGCGCCGTGCCGAAGAACGCGCAGAACTGCGTGCTGGAGTCGATGGGTCCGGCCCACTTGTGCGTGAACTTCAGGCCCTCCAGCTGGGGGAACGTGGTGAAGAAGTGCGAGGCCAGCCGTTCCCACGTCTCCGGCTGGTACTCGTGACCCTCGTCGACGCGACGGCCCCAGAAGTACAGGGCGTCGTAGCCGCCGAAGAGGATCCGGTTGTCCTGGGTGATCCGGTAGTAGTGGAACTGGTTGGCCATGTCCCCGATGCCCTGCCGGTTCGTCCAGCCGATGGCCTCGAGCTGCTCCTGGCTCAGGGGCTCCGTCATGAGGGCGTAGTCGTAGACCGGCACCGTCATGAGCGCGTTGCGCTTCAGCAGCGACGGGAACACGTTGGTCCCCAGCACCACCTGGTCCGCGCGCACGGTGCCGCGGTCCGTCACGACGTCCACGCCGCCGTCGACGTCCACCAGTTCCCGCACGCGGGTGCGCTCGTGGATGACCACGCCGAGCTCGGTGGCCACCCGGGCCAGCTCGGTCGCGAGCTTGTAGGGGTGCACCATGGCGACGGAGTCCTTGAGCCAGACCGAGCCGAGGAACGTGGGCGAATTGACCTCGGCCTGCGTGGCCTCCCGGTCCAGGACGTGGCCGCCGCTCTCCTCGGCCAGCCACTCCAGCTGATGGGGCTCGACGGCGACGTTCAGTTCACCGGTCCGCTCCCAATCGCAGTCCATGCCGTAGCGCTCGATCGCCTCCTGCATGCGCTCGAGGTTCTCCAGACCCAGCCGTTCGAGGGTCTCGATCTCCTGCGGCCAGCGGCTCTTGCCATTCTCGTAGCCATGGGTCAGGCTGGCCTCGCAGAAGCCGCCATTGCGCCCGGACGCCGCCCAGGCGATCCGCTCGCCCTCGAGCAGGATGACGCTGCGCTCCGGTTCACGTTCCTTGGCCCGCAGCGCGGTCCACAGGCCCGTGTAGCCGCCGCCCACGATCACCAGCTCGGCGCTCGCGTCGCCTTCCAGCTGCGGGTATCGGGTCACGTCCGGACCCAGGTCGTCGATCCAGAACGGCCGGTGAACGGCCCCTTCCAGAGAACGCGCGACGACGGCGGGCTGGGGGACGTTCCGTTCGAAAACGGTGGTATGCACGGGAGTTTCTCCTGTTTGAGGGTGCGGTGAAGGACAGTGTGGGGGCGTGATGGGCGGCGGCCTCAGAGGGCCGCCGGTTCCGCATCCCAGAGGGGCCGGGGCCGGGAGCCGAGGAGGTTCCGGGTGTAATCGTCCGCGGGAGCCGCGAGCACCTCGGACGTGGGGCCCTGCTCCACGATCCGGCCCTGGTGCATCACGAGGACCTGCGAGCAGATCCGGGACACCACGGCGAGGTCATGGGTGACGAAGAGGATCGTGAGGCCAAGCTGGTCCCGGAGCTCCTCGACGAGCGCGAGCACCTGGGCCTGCACGGAGACGTCCAGGGCGCTCGTGGCCTCGTCGAGGACCAGGAGGCGGGGCTGCGCCGCGAGGGCCTTGGCCAGGGCGACTCTCTGGCGCTGACCTCCGGAGAGCGCCCGCGGCTTGGATCCGAACCGCTCCGGGCCGATGCCCACCCGTTCCAGCAGCTCGCGGGCGCTGTCCGCGGCGGCTTTGCGGGACTGCTTGCGGTGCAGCCGGAACACGTCCGCCACGGCGTGGCCGACGGGGATCCTCGGGTCCAGGGACAGGTACGGATCCTGGAAGACGATCTGCACATCCTTGGCCAGGAGCTTGCGTTCGGACGCCTTCAAGGGGCGGCCCGGGCGTTCGTTCCCGTCCAGGTGGATCTCGCCGTCGCTCGGGGTCTCCAGCGCGACCACCAGGCGGGCCAGCGTCGACTTGCCCGAGCCGGACTCGCCCACGACGCCGAGCGAACCGCCACGCGGCAGGGTGAACGCGGCGTCGTCGAGGGCGGTGATGACCTCGCCGTGGGCGAGCTCGTACCGCTTGCTCAGGCCGGAGACCTCCAGGAGTGGCGCCTCCGCGGAGGGGGCTGGCGGGGCGGGGATCCGGTCCAGGTCGATCGTGGGGGTGGCCCCCACGAGTTCCCGGGTGTATTCCTGCTGCGGGCTCACGAACACGTCCCGGGTCCGGCCATGCTCCACCACCTTGCCGCGGCGGAGCACGTAGACGCGCTCGCACAGGCTCGCGGCGAGGTTGAGGTCGTGGGTGATGAAGAGCATGCCCATGCCGCGGGCCTGCTGCTCATCCCGCAGCAGCCGGACGATCCCGGCCTGCGTGGTGACGTCGAGCGCCGTGGTGGGCTCGTCGCAGAGCAGCAGCTCCGGGGAGTCCAGGAGCGCGGCCGCGATCATGACGCGCTGCAGCATGCCGCCCGAGAGCTGGTGCGGATGCTGGTTCACCAGGTCCTTGGCCCGGCGCAGGCCGACCTGCTCCAACTGGGTCACGGCCCGTTCGGTGGCCTCGGCGCGGGAGAGACCGCGCCAGCGGACCAGGGTCTCCGTCAGGAAGTCGCCCACGGTGCGCACCGGGTTGATGCCCGCGCGGGGGTCCTGGAAGATCATGGACGCCCGCTGCCGGCGCAGGTCCAGGAGCTGCTGACGGCCCGCGGTGAGGGTGTCGAGGCCCCGGACGGTCACCAGCCCGGAGTGCTGGGCGCGTTCCGGGAGGAGCCCCAGGGCGGCCCGCGTGGTCAGCGACTTCCCCGAACCGGACTCGCCCACGAGCGCCACGGCCTCGCCGTCGTCGACGTGGAGGGAGATCTTGTCCAGCAGCGGTTCACGGCCCGCGAAACCGAGGGTGAAATCCTGTACTTCCAGCAAGTGACTCATGAGAGCTTGCCTCCGATCCGATCCGAGATCTCCTCGCCGATGACATTCACGGCGACCACGACGACGACCACCACGAGCGCCGGCCAGAACGCCGGCAGGATGTAGCCGCCCAGCAGAGCCCCACGGGACTCCTCGATCATGGCGCCCCAGTCGCTCGTGGGCGGCTGGACGCCGAGGCCGATGAAGGACAGCGCCGCGAGGTCCGCCAGGACGTAGCCGAAGTTCAGCGCCGACTGGGCTCCCACGGTGGGGATCAGGTTCGGCAGCACCCGGCCCAGGACCACCCACGGCGTCCGGAAGCCGAGCACCCGGTACGCCTGGACGTACGGGCGGGCCCGTTCCGAGGCCACGAGGCCCTGGGTCAGGCGGGCCACATAGGGGACGTAGGCGATGGTCATGGCGATGATGGGCGCCACGAGACCCTTGCCGAACAGGGCCACGGCGAGCATCGACACCAGCAGCGCCGGGAAGGCGAAGAGGATGTCGAACACGCGGCCCAGGATCTTGCCGAGCCAGCCGTCGGACCAGCCCGCGGCGAGGCCCAGCAGCAGGCCGAGGACCGTGGAGCCGAGCACCACGAGCGTGGGGCCGAGCAGCGAGGTCCGGCCGCCGAACATGAGGCGGCTGAGCAGGTCACGGCCCAGGGCGTCGGTGCCCAGGAGGTGCTGGGCGCTGGGCCCGGCGAGCACGTTGTCCAGGTCGACGTAGTCCGGGTCGTACGGCGCGAGCGTCGGGGCCAGGACGGACACCACGACCACCACGGCCGTGACGATCACGGCGATCCAGGCCGTGAGGGACAGGGCGGAGGTGTAGCGCCGGAACCCCGTCTGCGGGAGCGTCATTGAGAGGGTCATCGGGTCTCCGATCCGGCGGCGATACGAGGGTCGATGAGGGGCTGGACCAGGTCCACCACGGTGTTGACCACGACGAACGCCGTGACCACCACCATGACGATGGCCTGCACCACGCCGAAGTCCAGCCGGTCGATGGACTGGACCAGGAGCTGGCCGATCCCGGTGAGGCCGAAGGTCTGCTCGATGATGGCGCTGGAGACCAGGAGGCCGGCGATCAGGACGCCGCTCACCGTGAGGATGGGGCCCAGGGCGTTCCGCAGCACGTGGCGCAGCACCACCGTGGGACGCGTCAGACCGCGGCTCGTGGCCACCTCGACGTGTTCCCGGATGAGCTGCTCATTCATGGAGGAGCGCGTCACACGGGCCACGAACGCGATGTACGTGACGCCGAGGGCCAGGGCCGGCAGGGTGAGATGCCAGATCCGGTCCCAGAATCCGTCACCACTGCCGAAGGAGGGGAACCAGCCGAGGTTGACCGAGAACACCGCCACCAGGCCGATGGCCGCCACGAAGGGCGGGACCGCGCCGGCCGCGGTGAGGGAGATCAGGATGAACTTGTCGCCGAAGCCCTTGTTGAGGCTCGCGATGATGCCGGCCAGCAGGCCCAGGATCGTGATGAACACGGCGGCCAGCGCCACGAGCTGCAAGGTCGTGGGGAGCCGGTTGAGCAGCACGTCGGAAACGTCCTGCCGGTAGGTCAGCGACCGGCCCCAGTCGCCGTGCAGGATGCCGCCGAGCCAGTTCACGTACTGCTCCCACGGTGGCTTGTCGAGGCCGTACTGGCGGGTGATCTCCGCGAGCGCCTCCGGCTTGGGACTGCGGCCGCGCAGCAGGAAGCGAGCCGGGTCGCCGGGGACCAGGAAGCGGGAGAAGAACACCGCGAGCGAGGCCACGAACAAGGTCAGCAGCAGGGTGCCGATCTTCACGAGCACGAATCGCAGGCGGGCGCCGCCCTTGCGCTTGCGGGCCTTGCCGGAAGCACCCGGCACGCCGGGCCCGTCCGTCCCGCCGGACGAGCCGGAGCCGCCGGAGCCCGGCGAATCGGGCGAGGGTTTCACGTCAACAGCAGACATGGTCAACGGCCTCCGATCTTGGCAGCCCACGGGAAGTACATGTAGTTGATGGACGGGTCAGCCCCGGTGATGCGCTTGCCCAGCCACATGGACGTGACCGTCTCGTACAACGGGCCCCAGACCACCTCGTCGCTGGCGATCTTCGCCGCCTGCCCGGTGAACTTCGCACGCTGGTCCGGATCCTTGGTCCCGATCGCCTGGTTGACGAGCTTGTCGTACTGCTTGTTGACCCAGCCGCCGTAGTTGCTGAAGTCCCCTTCCCGCAGCACGCTGTACATCTCGAGCGGTTCGGTGCTGGAGAGGTACCAGGAGGTCAGCACGAGGTCCGTGCCCTTGCGGGCCTCCGGGTCGGAGAACAGGGTCGTGTATTTGTCGCTGGACATCGTCCGGATCTCCGGGTTGAGCCCGATCTCCTTCGCCGCGGACGCGATCGCCCGGGTCTCGATGTCGAAGGCCGCGCTCAGCGAAGCCGTGGAGAAGACCACCTTCTTGCCGGTGGCGCCAGCCTCCTTGACGAGCTTCTTCGCCTCGGCCAGGTCGTACTTCAGCGGCTCCAGCTGACCGAACGCCTTGTCCACGGTCGCCGGCTTCGCCGCATTCCACACATTGCGCGTGGTGAGGGCGTCGGTCGGCCGGGCGTAGCCCTGCTCGGCCGCCTTGATGAGGGAGGGCCGGTTGATGGCCATCATGAGGGCCTTGCGGACCCTCACGTCCTTGAAGGTGCCGGCCAGGTCCGTGAAGACGAGGCTCTGGACCGTGCTGTCCGCACCGAAGTAGAGGTTCCCCGCGTCCGTGTTGGCCTTGAGGATGTCCATGGCGTTGGACGGGATCATGAAGGCCCCGTCGATCTCGCCGGTCTGGAGGGCGTTGATGCGCGAGTTGGCATCCGTCAGCATCTTGAACGTCACCTGCTTGGACTTCGCCTTGAGGGACGGGTCCCAGTAGTCGTCGAAGCGCTTGAGGGTGATGCTCTCCCCAGCCTCCCAGCTGACGAAGGAGAAGGGACCGGTGCAGTTCACACCCTTGGTGGAGTTGCCGTAGTCCTTGCCGTCCTTGGCGAGGGTCTTGGCGGACTCGACGACGCCGGGCGACCCGACCAACGCCGCGTTCAGGGTGTAGTCCGGCTTGGCCATGGTGATGGTCACCTGGTCGGCCGCCGTCTTGTCGATGCTCTCCACGTTCTGGAACGCCGACGCCCAGAAGGACCCGACCTTCTCATCAAGGTGCCGGCGGAGGGACGCCACCACATCGTCGGCCGTCATGATGGTCCCGTCGTGGAACTTCACGCCCTGCCGGATGGTGTAGACCCAGTGCAGCGGGTCCGGGTTGTCCACCTTGGTGGCCAGGCCGGGGGACACCGTGAGGTCCTTGTTCCAGCGGAAGAGCGACTCGCAGACGTTCGACAGCACGGTGTTGTCCGGGTAGTCGAAGGCGTAGGCGTAGTCCAGGGAGAACGGCTCGGCGTACATGGCCCAGGAAAAGCCGTCGATCTCCTTGGTCGGCGCCGGGGACCCCTGGCTCAGGGTGAACTTCGCTTCGCCGGGCGCGGTCCCGCCACTAGGCCGGGCCGCACAGCCGCTCAGGACGAGGCCGCCGACCACCGCGAGGGTGATGGCCGCCTTGCCGCGGGCCGTCGTCGTCGGGCGTTCAGCAGACGACGGCGCGCCGAACCGCTCCCGCAGCCGCCGGAGCGCGCTCACGCGGCGTCCCTGTGGCGCGGCGCCGCGCAGGGTCTTCCTCATGCTTCCTCCTCCTGGGCGGTCCTGCGGTAGACGCGGGTTCCGTCGATCCAGGTCTCCTCGACCCGGACGGTGTGGATCTGCTCCGGCGGGAGCTGGAAGACGTCGCGGTCCAGGACCACGAAGTCCGCCAGCCGTCCTTCCTCCAGCGTGCCCGTCAGGTGGTCAAGATGGTTGATCCACGCCGTGCCCTGCGTGTACGCGTTCAGGATCTGCTGAAGGCTCAGCTTCTGGTGGTCGGGGCCGAGGGGCTCGCCGGACTCGCCCGGGGCGGTCCTGTTGACGGCCACGTGCATGGCGGCGAGGGGGTCCGCGGTGGAGACGGGCCAGTCGCTGCCCGCCGCGAGCCGCGTCCCGTGGGCTGCGAGTTCGCCGAAGGGGTAGTGGCGCTCCTCGGCGTCGGGCTCCAGGAACGGCAGCGTGAGCTCGTCCATCTGCTCCTCGTGGCAGGCCCAAAGTGCCTGCATGTTCGCGGCGGCTCCGAGTTCCGCGAAGCGCGGGGTGTCCTCGGCCCGGACCAGCTGCAGATGGGCGAGATGGTGGCGGCCGTCGGTGACGCCGTTCGCGGCGCGGGCCTGTTCCAGCGCGTCGAGGGCGTCGGTGACGGCACGGTCACCCAGCGCGTGGAAGTGGAGCTGCATGCCTGCGGCGTCCAGGGCGGTGACGAAGCCCTTCATCTCCTCCGGATCGAAGAATTCGATGCCCCGGTTGTCCGTGTGGTGCCCGTGATGGTCACGGTACGGCTCGTGCATGGCGGCGGTGAAGTTCTCGGCGACGCCGTCCACCATGATCTTCACCGTGCTCGCGGTGAGGCGTTCCGGGGCGACCGCCTGGGCCACCTCTTCGCGCCGGGCCAGGATGGGTTCCAGCTGGGCGTCGCCGGCGGTGCGGTCCCACCACTGGCAGATGCGGACGCGGACCTTGAGGTCCCCGGCCTGCGCGGCCTTCAGGTAGACGTGGAGGAGGTCCACGCTGCCGTCCTCCGGGATGGCCACCCAGGCGTCCTGCCAGGCGGTGATGCCCTGGGAGAGCAGGAGTTCCTGGGCCTTGAGGAGCCCGGCGTCGGCGAGTTCCTCCGAGGTGCCCGGGCGGACGGAGGCGAAGAGGTCCATGGCGCCCTCGTGCACCGTCCCGGCGGGGGTGCCGTCCGCTTCCCGCTCGAAACGTCCGCTCTCCGGGTCCGGGGTGGTGGCGTCGATGCCCGCGAGCTCCAGGGCTTTGGTGTTGACCCAGGCGCCGTGGTGGTCGCGGTTCTGGAGGAAGACGGGGCGGTCCGGGACCACGGCGTCGAGGAGCTGGCGGGTGGGAGTGCCGCCCGGGAAGTGCTCCATGGACCAGCCGGCGCCGAGGATCCACGGCTCGTCCGGGTGCTCCTCGGCGTAGCGCCGGACGGTGTCCACGGCGTCGTCGGCGCTCTCAACCTCCGTGAGGTCGCATTGCAGCAGCTCCACCCCGGCGAAGACCGGATGCATGTGGGAGTCCTGGAAGCCGGGCACGATCAGCTTGCCCGCGACGTCGAGCCGCTCGGTGGCGCCGTCGGCCAGCGGCGTCAGCTCCTCGGCGGCGCCCACCGCCAGGATCTTTCCGTCGCCGATCGCCAGGTCCGCACGGCGGGGGACGTCGTCCCGGCCGGTGTAGACCCATCCGTTCTCCAGGATGGTCTGCGCAATTGCCATGAGCTCCTCGAATCTGTGTGCGGGCTGGATTGGACCTGACACTATGATGCGGGTCACAGTTAAGTCAACAGCGTTGACATCATTAATGACATCGGGCCTGACTCCCTTGACGTGCCGGCCTCGGCATCGTGTACCGTGGGGTTCCAGAAACCGAGGCATGGAAGCGGGGTGGATAGATGGCGCAGGCCGCGCAGCCCAGTGATCGCCGCGCACGGCTTGACCCGGAAACCATCATCGACGCAGTCCTGAAAATCGCCGGACAGGAACCTGGCGAGCGCTTGACGTTCCGCCGCCTGGGCGAGGAACTCGGGGTGGACGCCACCGCGGTGTACCGGCATTTCCGCAATCGCGACGCCATCATCCGCGCGGCTCTGGACCGGCTCTTCGCCCTCTCCGTGGAACGCACGCTGGCCGCGGGCCGGCAGCACGGCTGGAGGGCCCGGCTCGAGGCTTATCTGGACGAACTGCTCAGGGTCTTCATGCAATACCCCTCCCTGGGCAGCGAGTCCTTCGCCACGGACACCTACGGTCCCGGCGAGCTGAAAGCCATCGAGTTCGTGCTGCAGTGCCTCACGGACGCGAAGCTCCCCGAGGAGCGCGTGGTGCACTACTACGCGGCCCTCGAAAGCTACACGCTGGCCCTCGGCGCCGGGATCGCCCTGGAGATCCAGCGGCTTCCCGATTCCCAGGGACACGACCCGTGGCTCAACCCGCGGGTGTTCTCCCACCTGTCCGGGCACCCGCTGCTCGAAAAGCATCACCGAGCCCTGCAAGGGCTCGACTCCCTCAGCACGTTCCAGGCCGGCCTCGCCGCCATCCTGGACAGCGCTGAGCGCGAAAGCGACCTCTCTGCCATGTGAGTGCTCAGCCGTGGCGGGTTCGGAGGCGATCTACCACGGCTGAGCACTCACTGTCAGAGAAGGGCGCACCATGCACCAGTTCATCAACGGCAAGGCCGTCACCGGCGCCTCCGGAGCCACCCAGGATGTGATCAACCCGGCCACGGGTGAGGTCACCGCCACCGTCACCCTCGCCGGTCTGCGCGACCTGGAGGCCGCCATCGCCGCCGCTCGCGCCGCGTTCCCGGCGTGGTCCCGCACCACCCCCGGCGAGCGCTCCGCGATCCTCCAGCGCTTCGCCCGCATCCTGGAGGCCCGCGCCGAGGAGTTCGCCCAGGCGGAGAGCTCCCAGACCGGCAAGCCGCTGCGCCTGTGCCGCGAGTTCGACGTCCCGGGCACCATCGACAACGTCGACTTCTTCGCCGGCGCCGCCCGGAACCTCGAAGGCAAGGCCATGGCGGAGTACTCGGCCGACCACACCTCGGCCATCCGCCGGGAGGCGATCGGCGTCATCGGGTCCATCGCGCCCTGGAACTACCCGCTCCAGATGGCCGCGTGGAAGATCCTGCCCGCCATCGCCGCGGGCAACACGATCATCCTCAAGCCGGCGGAGATCACGCCCCTGACGTCCGTGATGTTCGCCGAGGCGCTGACCGAGGCGGGCCTGCCGGACGGCGTCGTGAACGTGCTGGTGGGCAGCGGCAGCACCATCGGCGCGGCGCTCATGCGCCATCCCCATGTGGACATGGTCTCCTTCACCGGTTCCACGGCCGTGGGCCGCACGGTGCTCGAGGCCGCCGCGGTGAACGCCAAGCGTGTGCACCTGGAGCTGGGCGGCAAGGCGCCCTTCGTCGTGTTCGACGACGCCGACATCGACGCCGCGGTGCACGGCGCCGTCGCGGGTTCCCTGATCAATTCGGGCCAGGACTGCACGGCGGCCACCCGCGCGCTGGTGCACCGCAGCGTCTACCAGGAGTTCGTGGACAAGCTCGCCGCGCGGTTCGACGGCATCGTCCTGGGCACCCCGGAGAACGACGGCGCGGACATCGGCTCGCTGTCCTCCTTCCGCCACCGGGACCACGTGGCCGGCATGGTCGAGCGGGCGCGCGGCTACGCCCGGGTGGCAGCCGGCGGGTACATCCCCACCGAGGACGGACTGGGCGACGGCGCGTTCTACCGCCCCACCCTGATCGTGGACGCCGCGCCGGATTCGGAGATCGTCAAGAACGAGGTGTTCGGCCCGGTCCTGGTGGTCCTGCCCTTCGATGACGACGACGAGGCCATCGCCCTCGCCAACGACACCGTCTACGGGCTGGCCGCCTCCGCCTGGACCTCGAACATCCAGCGCGCCCTCCGCGCGACCCGTGAGATCAAGGCCGGCTGCGTGTGGGTCAACGACCACATCCCGATCATCTCCGAGATGCCGCACGGCGGCTTCAAGCAGTCCGGCTTCGGCAAGGACATGTCCGCCTACTCCTTCGAGGAGTACACCCAGGTCAAGCACGTGATGTTCGAACTGGGCGGCGTCGTGGAGAAGGACTGGCACCGCACCATCTTCGCGCTGCGCTGACAGACGGGACGCTGACCGAGACGGGGCGACGGGCGCCCCAGGGCCCGCACCGCCCGGTTCAGCGCCGCCGGAAAAGCCGTCCCTCGCCGTGGATTCCCACGGTGAGGGGCGGCTTCCGGCATCTAGCGGGTCACCCCTCCGCCGCCTGGACTTCCTCGCGAGCGGCCGCGATGGCGTCGGTCAGCTTGACGATCATTTCCTCGAACAGGGCGACCTGCTCCTC
This sequence comes from Arthrobacter sp. RCC_34, assembly GCF_041360795.1. Taxonomy (NCBI): domain Bacteria; kingdom Bacillati; phylum Actinomycetota; class Actinomycetes; order Micrococcales; family Micrococcaceae; genus Arthrobacter; species Arthrobacter sp. RCC_34. The sequence continues at coordinate 413,362 of NZ_JBFUPW010000004.1, forward strand.
CGAGTACTCCCCGAGCACCGGCATCATGTGCTCGACCATGGGGTCGAACATCTCCCGGCCCGTCGCGCGGGCGCTCGGGGTGGAACTGAGCACCAGCTGGCGACGGTCCACCGGGCTCGGGTGCCGCTGCAAGTGTCCCGACGACTCGAGCCGGTCCAGGACCGACGTCATGGCCGCCGAACTGAGGATCAGGAGCCGCCGGAGGTCGCGGGGCGTGACAGTCGCGCCCGTCCGGTCAGCCTCCACGACGGCGTTGATCGCATGGATGTCATTGCGGGCCAGGCCGTGATGACGCCGGACGACTTCGGAGTAGCGTTCCGCTTCGGTGGTGAACTTCTGCAGGAGGAACAGCACTTCGAACCCGGGGGCGGCGGCGAGGCGCTCACGTTCCGGGGATGACTCCACGCCGAAGGCGCTTTCTTCCGCATGCATGCGATACATCTTAGGATCTCCCCGCCGCCTGAGCTTGTTGCGCCCCGGATTCGGACATCATCTTGAGGCGATCCAGGGCGTCCTTCCGGGAATCCGCGAGGTCCACGCAAGGCTGGGGGTAGTCCGGCGTGCTGAGTTCCGGGATCCACTCTGCGAGGTACCGGCCGTCCGGGTCGTGGGTCTTCGCCTGGGTCTGCGGATTGAAGATGCGGAAGAAGGGAGCGGCGTCCGCGCCACTCCCGGCGGCCCACTGCCAGTTGAAGGGGTTCGCGGCGGCGTCCGCATCCACCAGGGTGTCCCAGAACCACTGCTCCCCCAGCCGCCAGTGGATCCCGAGGTTCTTCACGAGGAAGCTCGCGCTGACCATCCGCACCCGGTTGTGCATCCACCCGGTGTTCCACAGCTGGCGCTGGCCCGCGTCCACGAGCGGGATGCCCGTGGCCCCCCGCTGCCAGGCGTGCAACAGAGCGGTCATGTCCGCATCCCCGGATCCGCCGTCGGGCTCATCCTCGCCCGGGAGCCACCACGGATGGCGGTCGAACTCCGGGCGGAGGTTCACCGTCGCCAGCCGTGGATGGTGATAGAGCTGATGCCACGCGAACTCCCGCCACCCCAGTTCAGAGGCGAACGTCGCGGAGCTCTCGGGCGCCTCCCGGCGCAGTGGCGCCAGCCCGGCCCACACTTGGAAAGGGCTCACGTGCCCCCAGCGCAGATAGGGCGAGAGCCGACTGGAGCCATCGACGCCGGGCCGCTCCCGGGCCTCGCGATAGCCACTCAGCCTCTCATCCAGGAAGTCCGCGAGCGCCTCCTGCCCGGCATGCTCGCCGGGAGTCCAGGCCTCGGACAGCGGTCCCGACCAGTCCGGATGGCTGGGCAAAAGCTCCAGGTCCCCCAGCTGCAGCCCGTCCGGCACGGCGAGGTTCCGGGCATCCTGCGGTTCCGGCACGGCCAGTGGCGGCCGGAAATCCTGGGCGCTCAGCGTCTTCCAGAACGGGGTGAACACGCGGTACGGATTGCCCTGCTGCGTGGTGATCCGCCAGGGCTCGTGCAGCAGCGTCGCCTGGAAGCTCTTGCCCGTGCGGCCTGCCGCCGCCAGGAGGGCCTTGACCGCCTGGTCGGCCCGCCGCTCGGGAGCGCCGTAGCGACGGCTCCAGAACACGGCGCCGGCACCCGCGCGCGATGCCACGTCCGGCACCACCGAAGCAGCCGGCCCACGGCGGATCACCAGCGGCACGTTGAGCTCGGCGAGCCGCTCCCGCAGCTCGGCGAGCGCGTGGTGCAGCCACCAGCGCGCGGCGCCCCCGAGAGGCCGCACCCCGGGCGATTGCTCGTCCAGCACATACAGCGCGATCGCCGGCCCGGCGTCGAGGGCGGCCCGCAGGGCGGGATGGTCCGCCGTGCGCAGGTCGTCACGGAACCAGACGATGGAGACTTCCGGCCTCCCGGTCATGGCATCACCTCTTGAATCGCTCGATCATCTACAAATATGATCGTCTAGTAAACGAGGCGTGTCCAGACAGGGTGTGTCCAGACAGGGTGTGTCCAGACAGGAGGAGTCCGATGTCCACTGAAGACCACGGGGACCGCAGGCGCCGGACGATCGCCGTCGCGGGCGCGACCGGATATCTGGGCGGACGGCTCGTCCCCCGGCTCGTCGAAGCGGGGCACCGGGTCCGAGTGCTGGCCCGCACCCCGGAAAAGCTCCGCGACGTCCCCTGGCGGCACGACGTCGAGGTCGTGCCCGGGAGCCTCGAGGACGCCGACGCGATGGACGCCCTCTGCCGCGGCGCCGACGTCCTCTACTACCTGGTGCACTCGATGGGCGGCGGATCCCATGAACGCTTCGCGGAACGGGAGCGTGTGGGCGCGCAGACCGTCGCCCAGGGCGCCCAGCGCGCCGGCGTCGGACGCATCGTCTATCTCAGCGGCCTCAACCCCGGAACCAAGCTGAGCCGCCATCTGCAGTCCCGGCGCGACGTCGGGCGCATCCTCCTCGCGTCCGGCGTCCCGACCGCGGTGCTGCAGGCGGGCCTGGTGATCGGATCCGGATCGGCAAGTTTCGAGATGATCCGGCACCTGACGGACGTCCTGCCGGTCATGCCCGCGCCGCGCTGGGTCCTGAACCGGGTCCAGCCGATCGCCGTGCGGGACGCCCTCTACTACCTCGAGGAGGCCGCCGATCTGCCGCCCGAAGTGAACACGACCTTCGACATCGGCGGACCGAGCGTCCTCACGTATGCGGACATGATGAAGGACTACGCCCGAGCCGCCGGGCTGCGGCCGCCCGTCATCCTGCCCCTGCCGGTGCTCACCCCCTGGCTGGCAGCCCAGTGGGTCAATCTCGTGACACCCATCCCGCGGTCCCTCGCGGTGCCGCTCGTCGAATCGCTGCAGAACGACTGCGTCGTGCGCGAGCACTCCATCGACCAGCACATCTCTCCCCCGCCCGGCGGGCTGACCGATTACCGGCGGGCCGTCGAACTGGCGCTCGTCAAGATCGAACGCGGCGAAGTGGAGACCACCTGGGCCGGGTCGAGTGCGGTGCAGACGCCCTCCGACCCCCTGCCGAGCGACCCCGACTGGACCGGCGGCACGGTGTTCACGGACACGCGGGTCCAGAAGACGGACGCCTCGCCCGAGGAGCTGTGGGACGTCATCCAGGGGATCGGCGGCGAGAACGGCTGGTACTCGTTCCCGCTCGCCTGGTCGGTGCGCGGCTGGATCGACAAGCTGGCGGGCGGCGTCGGCCTGCGACGGGGCCGCCGTGATCCACGGCTGCTCCACCTCGGAGACGTCCTCGACTGGTGGCGCGTGGAGGCCCTCGATCCCGGGCATCTGCTCCGGCTCCGGGCCGAGATGAAAGTGCCCGGGCGGGCGTGGCTGGAGCTGTCGATCGAGCAGTCGGACGGGGGCACCGAGTACCACCAGCGCGCGATCTTCCTGCCTCACGGTTTGCCGGGCCGGCTGTACTGGCTGGCCGTCCTGCCATTCCACGGCGTGATCTTCAAGGGGATGGCGGTGCGCATCACGGAGGCCGCGGCCGCCCATCGGGCGAGTGGCGGCGGGGACCCGGACGGGCGGACCTCCGACCCGCGCGTCGTGGCCGGTCGGGGGACCCGCCGGTAGCCCGCACCGCGCGGTAGCCCGGCACATCGGCCGGCGTCGGGGCGGTGCTTGCTCACGCCGGGCGGGCGCGGCTGGCGAGCGCGGCCTGCTCCTGCCCCGTGTGCATCTGCGGTCATCTGGGTCCGGGTCGCCGGTGGTCCGCCTAGGCTGGCCTCATGCCCGACCTCACCCTGGGACTCTGCTCCGTCACCTTCCGGCACCTCGACGTCCCCGGTGTCCTCGCGGCCGCGACCGACGCCGGCCTGGCGGGGATCGAATGGGGCTCCGATGTGCACTGCCCGGACCCGGCCACTGCGCGCGAGGTCCGGCAACTCACCGACGCCGCGGGCCTGCGAGTCTTCTCCCTGGGCTCCTACTTTCGGGCCGACTCGCACGACGACGACTTCCGCCCCGTCCTCGACACGGCCCTGGCGCTGGGCGCACCCCGGGTCCGTGTCTGGGCCGGCACCCTCGGCACCGAAGCATCGGACCCGGCGCACCGGACGCGGGTGACCCGGGGTCTCCGGGACGCCGCCGATGCCGCGGCGGAGGCCGGCGTCGAGCTCGCCCTGGAGTATCACCGCAACACCCTCACCGACACCCTGGACAGCACGCTGAGGCTGCTGGACGACGTGGACCGGACGAACGTCGGTGTCTACTGGCAGCCGAATGTGGATCAGCCCGCCGAGGACGCGCTGCGCCATCTCGAGGCGCTGCTGCCCCGACTGGCCGGGGTGCACTGTTTCTCCTGGTGGCCCTTCGACTCTCGGCTCCCCCTGGAGGCCCGCGAGGACCTCTGGCTCGACGCCGCCGCCGTGCTGCGCGGCGCGCACAGGCCCGTGGAGGTGATGTTCGAATTCGTGCCGGATGACTCGCCTGAGGCCCTGACGCGCGACGCCGCCTGGCTGAGGCGGGCGATCGGTCAGGAGTGATGCCCGGCCGGGCGGCGTAGACTTGAGTCGCTATGCTGCGCACCATGTTCAAGTCCAAGATCCACCGTGCCACGGTGACCCACGCCGATCTCCACTACGTCGGATCGGTGACGGTGGACCTCGACCTGCTGGAAGCCTCGGACATCCTGCCGGGCGAACTCGTCTCGATCGTGGATGTCACGAACGGCGCCCGCCTCGAGACCTACACCATCGCGGGTGAGCGCGGGTCCGGCGTGATCGGCATCAACGGCGCGGCAGCCCATCTCGTCCACGTCGGCGACACGGTCATCCTCATGAGCTACGGACAGATGACCACCGAAGAGGCGAAGTCCTTCGTCCCCAGTGTGGTCCACGTCGATGGCGCCAACCGCATCATCCAGCTGGGATCGGATCCCGCCGAGGCGGTCACGGCCGGATCCGTCCGCCCGCCCCACGCGCTCTAGGCGTCCGGCGGTCCAGTCCTCGGGCCACGCGGTCCGCACGACTGCTGGCCTGCAGATTACTTTCCCCACGATTGCCGGCGCTCGGCTCTCCCTGCGTTTGCCCGCGCCCGGCTCTATACGTCCCTCCACTCCGGCATCGTCTGGGTTCCGGGGACTCCTGACGACGCCGAAGGCCCCGCCGCTCCAGGGTGAGGAGCGACGGGGCCTTCAGTGGCCGCAGCGACGGATCAGTGCTGGCGGCGACGGCGGAAGATCAGCAGCGCGGCGCCACCGAGGAACAGAAGTGCTCCTGCGGCGACAGTGCCCATGCCGATGTTCGCACCCGTGGAGGCGAGGTCTCCGCCCGCATCCGGGTTCCCAGGGTCAGCCGGGTTGCCGGGTGCCGGGTGACCCGGCGTGGCCGGGTGGCTCGGCGTCGGGGACGCGGGAGTGGTCGGAGACGGAGCCGGGGCCACGTAGGTGATGGTCACCTTCGCACCGGTCTCGTTGCCGTTCCGGTCCTTCACGGTGTAGTTCACCGGGGTGGGGTTTCCCGTGAAGCCCTTCTCCGGGGCGAAGGTGATGTCGCCGGTCTTGGGATCGACCGTCCACGTGCCCTCGCCGGGAACGACCAGCTCGGAGACCGGCTTGCCGTTCTTGTCCGTGATCTTCACCGTGGACGGATCCAGGTCACCCTTATCGTTCTTCAGCGTCGGCACGGTGACGGTGGTTCCCTGCTTGTTGTTCAGGGACTCGTCATCGGTGGCCTTCGGCAGAACCACCAGGCCGGCGTCGACGTCGCGACGGTTCGGGTTCTCCGGGGTCAGCGAGACGGTGTCGGAGACGCCGTTCGGGTCGATGTTCGAGTCCTTGGACCTGTCGTCGCCCGCGCCGGCGGTCGTGGCCTTGGATCCGGCCGGGAGATCCACCTTGACCTTGTAGTCACCCATCGGCAGGTCGGTGAACAGGTAGTTCCCGTCCTTGTCGGTGGTGGTCGTGATGGGGTTGCCATTGGCGTCCTTGACGGGGTTGCCGTCCTTGTCCAGCAGCTCGACCTTCACACCCGAGACACCCGGCTCCTTCGGGTCCTGGACACCGTTGCCGTTGTCATCGCGCCAGACCTTGTCACCCAGCGAACCGAGCGGCACGATGCCGGCGTCCACGTCGCGACGGTTCCGGTTGTCCGGCGTCAGCGACACGGTGTCCGAGACGCCGTTCGGGTCGATGTTCGAGTCCTTGGACCGGTCATCGCCCGCACCGGCGGTCGTGGCCTTCGAACCGGCCGGGAGATCGACCTTGACCTTGTAGTCACCCATCGGCAGGTCGGTGAACAGGTAGTTCCCGTCCTTGTCGGTGATGGTGGTGATCGGGTTACCACTGGCGTCCTTGACGGGGTTGCCGTCCTTGTCCAGCAGCTCGACCTTCACACCCGAGACACCCGGCTCGTTCGGAGCCTGGATGCCGTCGCCGTTGTCATCGCGCCAGACCTTGTCGCCCAGCGAACCGACGGGGACGATGCCTGCGTCGACGGTCATGTTGTCCGGAGCGTCAGCGGTCAGGCTGACCGCACTGGTCACACCCGTAGCCGGGTCAGGATTGGAATCCTTCGCCTGGTCGGTCCCTGCACCCTCCGAGGTGAACTTGCTGTCCTGCGGAAGGTCGAACTTCACCTTGTAATCGCCGAGCGGGAGATCGCCGAACTTGTAGTTGCCGTTCGCATCCGTGGTGGTCGTGATCGGGTTGCCGTTGGAGTCCTTGACGGGGTTGCCGTCCTTGTCCAGCAGCTCCACCTTCACATCAGAAATGCCGGGCTCGTTGTCGCCCTGCACGCCGTCACCGTTGTCATCACGCCACACCTTGTCACCCAGCGAACCGAGCGGCACGATGCCCGCGTCCACGTCGCGACGGTTCCGGTTGTCCGGCGTCAGCGACACCGTGTCGGAGACACCGTTGGGGTCAATGTTGGAATCGGTTCCTCGATCGGAACCGGCACCGGCCGTGGTGGCCTTGGTCCCGGCCGGGAGATCGACCTTGACCTTGTAGTCGCCCATCGGCAGGTCCGTGAACAGGTAGTTGCCGTTAGCGTCGGTCGTGGTGGTGATGGGGTTGCCGTTGGCGTCCTTGACGGGGTTGCCGTCCTTGTCCACGAGCTCCACCTTCACACCGGAGATGCCCGGCTCGTTCGGATCCTGGACGCCATCGCCGTTGTCGTCCCGCCAGACCTTGTCGCCCAGGGAACCGAGCGGCACGATGCCGGCATCGACCGTCATGTTGTCCGGAGCGTCAGCGGTCAGGCTGACCGCGCTGGTCACACCGGTGGCCGGGTCGGCGTTGGAATCCTTCGCCTGGTCCGTGCCGGAGCCCTCCGAGGTGAACTTGCTGTCCTGCGGAAGGTCGAACTTCACCTTGTAGTCACCCAGCGGGAGGCCGGTGAACTTGTAGTTGCCGTTCGCATCCGTGGTCGTGGTGATGGGGTTGCCGTTGGCGTCCTTGACGGGGTTGCCGTCCTTGTCCAGCAGCTCCACCTTCACATCAGAGATGCCCGGCTCATTCGGATCCTGGATCCCATCACCGTTGTCATCACGCCACACCTTGTCGCCCAGCGAGCCGAGCTTCACGATGCCGGCGTCGACCGTCGTGTTGTCCGGGTTCTCCGGGGTCAGCGTCACGGTGTCGGAGACACCGTTCGGGTCGATGTTCGAGTCCTTGGACCGGTCATCACCCGAGTTCGCGCTCGTGGCCTTCGAACCTTCCGGCAGATCGACCTTGACCTTGTAACTGCCCAGCGGGAGATCGCTGAACTTGTAATTGCCGTTCGCGTCCGTGGTGGTGGTGATCGGGTTGCCGTTGGCATCCTTGACGGGGTTGCCGTCCTGATCCAGCAGCTCGACCTTCACACCCGAGACACCGGGCTCGTTCGGATCCTGGATGCCGTCACCGTTGTCGTCGCGCCACACCTTGTCACCCAGGGAGCCCGTCGGGATGATGCCCGCGTCCAGGGTGAGGTTCTCCGGCGCCTCGCTGTTCAGCGTGACCGGACCGGTGACTCCGGTGGCCGGGTCGGCGTCGGAGTCCACGGCGTCGTCAGTGCCCTGATTCGCCTTGGTGAGCGACGTGCCGGCCGGAAGACCGGTGAACTTGACCTTGTAGGTGCCGAACGGCAGATCGGTGAACTTGTAGTTGCCGTTCGAGTCCGTGGTGGTCGTGATCGGGTTGCCGTTCGCGTCGTTGACGGGGTTACCGTCCGCGTCCAGCAGCTGAACCTTGACGCCCTCGACGCCAGGTTCGCCGTCGCTCTGGAGGCCGTCACCGTTGGTGTCGCGCCAGACCTTGTCGCCCAGGGAGCCGTTCTGCGGCAGGCGCAGGGAGATCCGCTGAAGATCGGAGTTCGTGGTGTCGGTCTGGTCCCTCGGAAGGCGAACACGCTCAGTCTCAACGGTGTTCGCGCCGTTCACGCCATCGGCGTACTGCGTGCCGTCGTTGGCGAAGTACTCGGATCCGGTGCCGTACTGAGCGGCGGGGAACTGTGAGAACGGTGTCGCCTTCGCATCGATCTGGAAGGTCACCTCCGAGAAGGTGCCCTGCAACGTGATGGAACCACAGCCCGCGTTGTCCACCGTCGGGCCCTGATGGCTGGTCCCGGGGGTGTACACGGTGTTGCTGTCACAGCGCGGGTCAGCGTTGGCGTTCTTCACCAGGAGCCGCTTGCCGCCCTGGCCCACCTGAAGGTTGCGAGACCCGGAGGAGAGCTGGGCGAAGGAGACACCATCCGTGGCGATGAGCCACTGCGTGTTATTGAAAGACCCGCGAGCGTAGTCGTAACCGCCGGGGTTGTCCTTGTGCTGATAGAGCATCGACGCGCCGCCGATACCGGTGAGGTCCAAGACCGGGTCGGTCACGGGCTTGGAGAACTTCAGCGTCAGAGTGCCGGTGTTCTCGCACAGGGTGCTGAGGTTCTGATGCCCGGCAGAGCCGAGGCCACCGCCACAAGTGGAGCTGTTGGACAAGAGGCCGAGGGCCGGCACTGAAGCAGGGTCGGGCGAACCCGTCAGCATGGAGCTGGTGGCACCGTAAGAGCCCTGGTTGCCGCCGTCGGTGATGAAGTTCGTTCCCGGCAGTTGGGAGCTGTTCTGCTGGAAGAGCGCATCGACGCTCACGGCCCCGGTGTTGAGGGGGAAGGAACTCGTCGCGTGAGTGGAAGCGTTCACGCCGGACGGGGTGTATTGGCTGTTCTGGGATCCGGAATCCTGGATCTGCCAAGTGTTGTTGAAGACGTAGCCATTCTGTTGCGCCGCGTTGGCAGGGGCGGCACCGAGGACTTGAAGCCCTGCCAGTCCCGTCAGCCCTGCCAGAGCAAGCGTCACGCTCATGGTTGCGGAAGCTGTCTTCCGCGCCAAGCCTAGAGACATGGGTGCTCCTGATCATTGTGAAAGGGGGCCTTCCCTGCCCCCGGAAGGACTGAGAAGAGAAGAAACCATCCAAACGTAGGATTGATAAATGTAGGACAGTTACCCCGACATGCTATCGCGAATGTCCGCGTCGTGCTACCGGAATGCGGCGAACCGGAGGTGAGTGGAAACCCAGGTCATCCCCGGCTTCCGCGCACTACGTCCGACTGCCCTTTCAGTTGACAGCAGGCGCTCCATAGTGTCTGTGACCTACGCTTGGTACCGTGACTTCTCTTCGCCCCGCCACTCGAAACGTCCCTCTCTCGGTTCAGATCGGGGCTCAGCTGCGGGAGAACATCGAAGACGGCACCTGGCCCATCGGCACCAAGGTCCCGGGCGAATTCGAGCTCATGAAGACCTTCGAAACCAGCCGCAACACGGTGCGGGAGTCCCTGCGGGCTTTGGTTCACCTCGGCCTCCTGGAGTCCCGCCCGGGCGACGGAACCTACGTTCGCTCCACCAGCGAGCTCGGCGCCGTGCTCGCCCGCCGCGTCAAGGATGACACCGCGGATGAGATCCTCGAGGTCCGCGCCGGCCTGGAGGTTCAGGCGTCCCGCCTGGCCGCCACGCGCATCACGAAGGACCAGCTCGACCAGGTGGCAGGCCACCTGAGGGACCGCGAAGCGGCGGACACCGCTGAGGACCGCCTCGCGGCGGACATCCGTTTCCACCGGGCCATCGTGGAAGCCTCCGGCAACCCCCTCATGGCGGAGCTCCATGACGGGCTGGAACCCGCCGTCCTCCTGAACGCCGGCAACTACCCCAAGATCGAGGATCCCGCGGCGCTCGAGCAGGAGCATCGGGACCTCCTGGAGGCACTCGAGCGCGGCAACGCACATGCGGCCGTCACCGCCGCCCAGGCGATCGTGGACGGATTCAAGTAGGAGCCGGGCGACCACTCCCAGACGCCGCTCGGGGGAGGTTTCGGAGTTCCGCAATTGTCGTACACTTGCCAAGTGAATGTCGATCACACCACTCCTCCGGCAGTCGCCTCCTCCCACAGCTTCGCGCAGCGCCTGGAACACTGGATTACCTCCGGCGCGTGGCCAGCAGGGTCCACCCTGCCGAGCGTCCACGAACTCGGCCGGATCTTCGCCGATCAGGACATGGCCGGCATCCAGGAGGTCCTCGACGGCCTCCTCGCCCAGGGTGTTCTTCTGCTCGACACCGAGACAGGTCGCCTCACAGCGCGAGCTCCGGCCTCAGCACGCGGTTCCGACAGCGGACCCAGCGACCTCGACCGCTCCCACGACAGCGCGGAGGATCGAGTACGCGCCCTGAGCGAGGCTCGCAATGCCCTGCTATGCCAGTGCGTTCGGCACCTCTCCGCGCGGGCCACTCCCGAGGACCTGGAGCACCTGGACTTCGCACTCGGTCGAGCTGTCACGGGCTTCTCGACGGAAAGCCTGGCGGCCTTCGACCGCGAGCTCGTCCTGAGGGCAGGAAACGGCCTGATGCTGCGGATCTACGACCGCCTGATGAGTCTCGGAAGCGCCGAAAAGAGCCCCCAGCCCCGCCCTTCACTGGATGATCAGATCCTGGCGAGAACCGAGCTTCTCACCGCGATTTGCGCCCAGGAGAGCGACGCCGCGACCCGGTTCGCCGAAAGCCTTCTGAAGACCTGCGACACTCGCGGCTGACGGCCGGCCGGCTATCACCCCACGCACACCGCGGCACGCCCCCGGCCGTCGCGGCCGCCACGGACAGGGCATGTGAGGACACGGCATAGGAGGAAACGATGAGGCCCGACGGCGCTGTCGCCGTCGGGCCTCATCGTCACCATCCGTGAAGGGGCTCGGCCGCCCGTGTCAGCGGCCGGCCGAGCCTTTTCCTATCGCCGGTCTTCCCGGCGTCGCACTGCCGCGGAGATCACCAGACCCGCCAGCACCAGGGCCGAGGCTCCAAGCGCCAGCGCCGGGCCGCTCGCCGCGCCGGTTTCGGCCAGCGACGGCGGACCAGGCGCCGGGGCCGGCGGAGTTCCCTCGAGCGCCACCGACGACGGCTGAGAACCGACCAGGGCGCCACCCGGTGTGGTCGCGGACGCGGTCGCCGTGTTGCTGAGCTTCCCCGCCGCGAGATCGGCAGCCGTCGCGACGTAGGTCGCGGTGCATCTCAGCGATGCCCCGGGGACGAGGCCCCGGCCGACCGCCGGGCAGGAGACCGGCGACATCCTGCCGCTTCCCGAGAAGGCCCCCTCGTGGACGGCGAGGTCCTTGAGGGTGACATTGCCGGTGTTCGTGAGGATGAAGGTGTAGATGATGCGCTCCCCCACGTGGCTGAGGACCGTGCGGTCCGCCGACTTCACCAGGCGGAGAGCCGGAGCAGGTTTCTGCGGCACCGACGCCTCGGAGGGATCAGAGGTCACCGGGCCACCCGAGGATGGCGTCCCCGTGGCGGTGGCGGTGTTGTCCACCGAGCCACGGTCCACATCGGCCTGCGTCACCCGATACGTCGCCGTGCACGTGGCACTGCTTCCCGGGGCCAGCGGCTCCTTCAGGCATGTCGCCGCGGACAGCGTGCCGGAGCCCGTGAAGGTGCCTTCCGTGACCTTGAGATCGTGCAGGGTCACATTGCCGGTGTTGGTGAGCTTGAAGGAGTAGGTGATGGTCTCACCGGCCTTCAGTTCGGTCTTGTCCGCGGACTTGACCATCGTCAGCCCCGGCTTCGGATCGCCCGGCAGCGTGACCTCGGACGGAGAGGACGCGACCGGCTTGCCGGAGGGGTCGTCACCGCCCGCCGTCGCGGTGTTGTGCACCGAGCCGCGGTCCACATCCGCCTGGGTGACGGTGTAGCTCGCAGTGCAGCGCACCGTGGCGCCTGGGGCCAGGCTCTTCGCGCCGTCCGGGCAGGTGATCGCAGATAGCTTCCCCGAGCCGGTGAACTCGCCTTCCGTGATCTTCACGTCGTGGAGCGTGACGTCGCCGGTGTTGGTGGCGTCGAAGAAATACGTCACCGTCTGGCCCGCCACGAGTTCCGCCGTGCTCGCGCTCTTGTGCAGTGAGATCCCGGGGTGCTGGTCCACGGGGACGGTCGCCGACGACGGCGCGGACTTGACGGGCGAACCCGCGGGCGGCGTGCCCTCCGCGGTCGCCGTGTTCTGCACGGATCCGCGGTCCACATCGGCCTGCGTGACCTGATAGGTGGCCGTGCAGGTCACCGAGGCGCCGGGAGCCAGCGAGTTAGCCGCCTCCGGACAATCGACGGCGGACATCGTGCCGCTTCCCGTGAAGGCGCCTTCCGCGATCGTCACGTCACGCAGGGTGACGTTCCCGGTGTTGGTCACCGCGAACGAATAGCTGATGGTGTCACCCACTGCCCCGACGCGGGACGGCGAGGCGGTCTTCTGCAGGCTGAGCGCCGGCTTCGGATCGGACGGCACCGTGGCCTGCGACGGATCCGACGTCACCGGTTCGGCGCCGTTGGGCGGAGTTCCCGTCGCCTTGGCGCTGTTCTCAACGGAGCCCCGGTCGACGTCGGCCTGGGTGACCTGATACGTGGCGGTGCACGTCTCCGAGTCACCGGGCGCGAGGGACGACTGCGGGCAGGCGATCGCCGAGAGCTTCCCCGAACCGGTGAAGGACCCTTCGTCGACCTTCACCTCGTTCAAGGACACGTTGCCCGTGTTCTTCACGACGAAGGAGTACGTGATCGTCTCACCAGCCACGAGTTCGGTCCTGTCCGCGGTCTTCGTCAGCGAGACACCCGGCTTCTGCTGCGCCGGAATGCGCACCTTCGACGGGTCCGAGGTGGCCGGATCACCGGTGGGCGGCTGGCCGGAGGCGGTCGCCGTGTTGTCCACCGAGCCACGGTCCACATCGGCCTGGGTGACCTGGTAGGTGGCCGTGCACGTCACCTGCTGACCGGGCGCGAGCGAGGACGCCGCATCCGGGCAGGAGACCTGTGGCTTCGCGCCCGAACCCGTGAAATCGCCTTCGGTGATATGGATGTCCTTCAGGGTCACATTGCCCGTGTTCTTCACCGCAAAGGAGTATGTGACGGTCTGACCGGCCACAAGCTCCGTCTTGTCCGCGGACTTGGTCATCGAGATACCAGGCTTGGGATCCTCAGGGATCTTCACGGTGGAAGGATCACTCGTCACAGGCTCCTTGCCCGGCGGTGTTCCGTGGGCGGTGGCAGTGTTCTCCACCGAACCCCGGTCCACGTCCTCCTGGGTGACCTGGTAGGTGGCGGTGCACGTGACCTGGTCGCCCGGCTTGAGCGCCGACGCCGCGACCGGGCAGCTGACCACGGGCTTCTGGCCGGCGCCGCTGAACGCGGTCTCATCCACGCCGACGTCGTTCAGCGGCACATTGCCCGTGTTGGTGATGACGAAGGAGTACGTCAGGGTCTCCCCTGCGACGAGCTCGCTCTTGTCCACGGACTTCACCAGCGTGAGGGCCGGGGACGCCTTGGTCACCGGCGTCCGGGTCTCGCTCGTGGCCGACGTCACCGTCGCGGTGCTGCTGGGCGGATTGCCGCTCGCCGTCGCGACATTGTGCACCTCGCCGGCGTTCTCGTCGTCCGCCGTGATCGTGTACTGCGCACTGCACGTGGTGGAGGCCCCCGGCGCCAGATTGCCGGACGGACAGGTCACCGGCCCGACCTTGGGGTCATCGACAGCGATGTTCGTGAGGGTTGTCTTGCCGGTGTTGGTCACATCGAATGTGTACGCGATGGTGTCCCCGGCGTCGGTGATCCCGTCGCTGTTGGCGTCCACGGGCGCGCCGGCCTTCTTGGTCAGCGAGATGCCTGTGCTGAGCGCGGTGTTGGTCAGGGTGCACTCGACATCGTCACCGATCGCGACGAAGATGTCCTGCGACGTCCCGGCGTCTCCTTGCGGGAGCGAGGGGTCCACCTGATCGAAATTGGTGCACCTCCACGACGCCGAATAGTTGTTCAGATCACCCGTCACCGCGCTCTCGCGGAAGTGGAACGGCATGCCCGGCACGGGGGTCACCACGGAGTTCTTCCCGGTCGTGGCGCTGGTGCCGGTCGGGCCCGTGGAGCCATGGGCGACGTCGGCGGCATCACTGCTGATGTCCACCTGGAAGTCGTCGCCCGGGAAGCGGGAGGCCACGGTCTTGTTCATCTTGACCGAGGAGATCAGGACCCCGAAGGCCACGCCCTCACGGCCGCCCCCCACCATGGTCTGGGAGAAGGTGACGGGCCGCTGCGAGGCGAGGATCGCGGTGCCGGTCTTGATGTCCGTTCCGGCGCCGGTGCACTTGACCTGCGTGCTCCCGACGCCGGTGAAGCCGCCTGCGCAGGCGTTGCCGAGTCCGTTGCCCGTCCGAGTGGCCGTCAGGGACGTGATCGGGTTCGTGGAGTTCCAGGTGATCGATTCGTTCACATCGGTGGATTCGGCGTCCGCGCCGACGATGGACCACTGCATCACTTCCATCCCCTGAGGCGTCACGACCCGCATGTTGCTCAGGGTCAGGGTCGTCTTCGGGCCTGTCATCCCGGCATCCGTCTGATACAGGGCCGGCTTCCCGGCCGTCCCCGAGTAGAAGCCCCGATTGCCGAGGTAGGCGCCGCCCCACGTGGGGAAGGCCGCCGGGCCGACGGCCGCGCCGCTCCGGGTGACCGTGGCGTACAGGGTGTTCCCGCCGTCGATGGTGAACGCGAAATCCTGGCCCTTGGCCGCCTGCGCCGGGTCGAGCCCGGAGAAGTCGAGCCAGCACAAGGTGTCGGCGTACTTTCCCGTTCCCGACGCTGAGAAGTGGCACGAGGTATTGGTCGCGGCGGCGGCCGCCGGCGCACTCAGCGTGACCGCGGCGAGAGTGGCCGCCAGTCCCAGGATCACGGCGGTGATCGCCGCCGTGATCCTCCGAAGTCGGTGGGCGCCGGCACCCAGAAACAGTCCCGGCGCTGGTTTCCCACCACCTGGCATCAATCGGCGTCGGCTCCCCCTGGAGCGCGACCACGTACGAGTGAACATTTCCCCTCCTTGACGGCGAACCGCCGTTCAGATGCGAACGAGAATCTTGTTGCAGTCCCTTCATGGTTTCCCCAAACGCACGTAACGTCAAATGTCCGACATTATGTGGATGAAGATGACAGAAGTTCACCCACAAGCCATCCTCGGGGTGTCACCCGAGGTGGGACGCATGATATAGCTTTCATATGCAGATGTCGGACACTTCTGAAGTGCCGAAGGAATGCACTTGAACACCGACGACGGCGGGCTCGCCGGCATGACGAGAGGGAACACCATGGGCGGGGACATCATGAACGACGTCACGAGCTGGCTTTTCGCGATCGGACTGATGCTGGGGGTGGTCGCGCTCATCGTCTTCATCAGCATCGGGGCCGCCCCGCTGTTCCGAAAGGACGCCGCACCGTCGCCCGCCCGGCCCCAGCGGCGCCGCTGAGGACCACCGAGACCGCCGCACCGCACCCAGGGGGAACAGTGACCAACGATGCTCCACTTCTCTGCGGCCCCTGGTCGCTCGACGACGCCCCTCCCGCCTCGACCGCCGCGTCGATCGCGACCATCCGGGAGAGCCTCATCGAGGCCTACCTCCCCGGCCTCCCACCACTTCAGCACCACCGCATCCTCAGGAGCATCGCCCTCCCCGAGGCGGTGCTGGTGCGCCTCGGCAGCCAGGCTCATCGGACCGACGCCGTCGATGAACTGAACACGGCGTCCTGCCGCGAATACCTCCAGAAGGTCATCCCCGACGAAGGCGCCTCGCTCCGCCTGGGACGGACGGACGTCACCGGCGACCTCGCCCGCATCTGGTGCGAGACCGCGCACGACGACGGCGCCCACACCACGCATGTGCAATCCGTCCATCTGGCCAAGGTCAGGCAGCACTGGAAGATCACGGCGATCGTCACCCGAGCGCCGCACGCCACCTGAAACGCCCACGGCATCGGGCAGCGGCACCTCATCGAGCTCGAACGGTACCAAGTGCACGTCATCGCCCGGTTCGCCGAGCCGTCACATCCTCATGACGCCGGTCACTTAAGTTGAGGTAAGGCTTACCTTCCTATAGCGTGTGTTTTCGGCAAATAACGACACGTTTTTATTTGCTATTTCACCCGCACCTCTGGAGGAAGCATGACCTCGCGTTTCAAGACCCTGGCCGCCGGCACCGCCGTCGCCGCAGCACTCTTCGGCATCACCGCCTGCGGGCAATCCGGTGACACCAAGGCCGCCGAGAACGCGAGCTCCACCATCACCATCCAGACGAACACCGGCTCCATGGACGTCAAGACCAAGCCGGCCCGCGTGGCAGCTCTCGACAACACCTCCATGGCGACCATCAAGGCCCTCGGGATCGAGCCCGTCGCGATCCCCAAGCCGCTCCTGCCCAAGGACGGTTACCAGGACTGGATCAACAACGCGAACATCAACGACGCGGGCAGCCACCGCGAGCCGAAGATGGAGGACATCAGCGAGGCACAGCCCGATCTGATCATCGGCGGCTACCGCTTCGCCAGCCAGACGGAGAAGCTCAGCAAGATCGCCCCCGTGGTGGACATCGCCCCCAGCGATGAGAAGGGCTCCAGCTACCTCGAAGGCCTGAAGAAGCAGACCCTCACGCTCGGCGACATCTTCGACAAGAAGGAGGAGGCGAAGAAGATCGTCGCCGACCTCGACGCCGCCGTCGCCGACGCCAAGAAGGCCACCAACGGCCAGACCGTCTTCCTCGCTAACTCCTCCGGTGGCAAGATCGACAACGGTGCGGGCCGCATCGGCCGCATCCTCGAGGGCGTGAACCTCAAGGACGTCTTCGCCCAGGACGACGCGAAACTGAAGTCCGACTCCGTGCACAACAACTCCGGCCTCTCCCCCGAAACCGTCGCGGCCGCCAAGCCCGAGTGGATGATCGTGATGGACCGCGATGCTGCCGTCACCGAGGAGGGCAAGGAGTTCAAGCCGGCCAAGGCCGTCGTCGAAGGTCTCGGCAAGGTGTGGAAGGACGTGCCGTTCTACGCCAAGGACCAGATCGTCTACATGCCCTCCGACTTCTACCTGACCGAAGGCATCCAGGCCTACACCGACGTCTTCAAGACCATCGCCAAGGACTTCACCGCCAAGTCCGGCGCGGCCAAGTAGCCCTCAGCCCGGGCAGCACCGCATCGTGACCTCGCGCCTCTTCAGGATGGCGACGGCAGCCGCCGTCGCCATCCTGCTGCTCGTCTCCCTCCTGGTGGGCGGCTACGACATCTCTTTCGACAAGCTCTTCAGCGACCCCGCAGCCCAGGAGATGTTCTGGCTCTCCCGGGTGCCTCGCACGCTCGCGCTCGTGTTCGCCGCGGCCGCCATGAGCATCTCCGGGGTGATCATGCAGCTCATCACGCAGAACAAGTTCGTGGAGCCCAGCACCGCCGGCACCAGCCAATGGGCCGGGCTGGGCATGCTGGTCATTCTCTTGGTGGCCCCCGAAGCGACCCCGATGGTGAAGATGGTGGTGGCCACCGGCTTCGCGTTCCTGGGGACGTGGCTGTTCCTCGCCGTGCTGGACCGGGTCCGCGTGCGGTCCTCCGTGGTGGTCCCGCTGGTGGGCATCATGCTCGGCGCCGTGGTCGGCGCCGCCACGACGTTCCTCGCCGGGACCTTCAACCTCATGCAAGCCCTCACGGCCTGGCGATCCGGCGGTTTCAGCGGGATCGTGCAGGGCTTCTACGAACCGCTCTGGATCGTGGCCGGGATCGCGGTGGCCGCGTTCCTGGTGGCGGACCGCTTCACGGTCGCCGGCCTCGGTCAGGACATGGCGACAGGTCTTGGCCTGAACTACCGCCGGGTCGTGTTCCTGGGCGTCATCATGGTGTCCCTGGCGACCGGTGTGACCAGCGTGGTGGTCGGTTTCATCCCGTTCCTCGGCCTGATCGTGCCGAACATGGTGTCGATGATCCTGGGCGATGACCTGCGGCGGAACCTGCCGTGGGTCGTGGCGACGGGCGTCGCGCTGCTGCTCGCCTGCGATCTGCTCGGCCGCGTGGTGGTGGCGCCCATGGAGATCCCCGCCTCGGTGATCCTCGGGGCGCTGGGCGCGGTCGCCTTCATCATCATCCTGCTGCGGACCCAACGGGCGTCCTCGGCGGCCCCGTCGCTGTCGAGGGAGCGCGCATGACCACGACCGTCTCCCCAGTCAGCTCAGCGCAGGCCGCCGAGCCGCGGCGCCGGCGAGCGCCGCTGAGTCCCCGCGCGCGCATCCTGCTCACGACGGCGGCGGTGCTACTCGCCGTCGTCGGCTTCCTGTTCCTGTTCATCCGGGGCGCGTTCTGGTTCGCGCTGGACGCGCGGCTCTCGATGCTCGCGGCCATGGTGATCGCCGCGTTCACCCAGGGTGTGGGCACGGTGGTGTTCCACACGGTCACCGGCAACAGGATCCTGACGCCGTCCATCATGGGCCTGGACTCCATGTACACGCTGTCCCAGACGCTCATGGTGTTCGTGTTCGGCGGGGCGGCGGTCGCGCAGCAGGAAGGGATCGGGAAAGTCCTGGCGCAGACCGCGCTCATGGTGGTGTTCGCGACGATCCTGTACCGCTGGCTGTTCTCCGGCCGCAATGGGAGCCTCTACATCCTGCTGCTGGTCGGGGTGGTGTTCGGGCTGGCGTTCGACTCGATCGCCGTGTTCGTGCAGCGCATGCTGAACCCCACCGATTACGACCTCCTGTCCGCCAGACTGTTCGGCCGGATGGGCGACGTCAATGTCTCCCATCTGCCCGTGGCGTTCGCCGTCTGCGCGGTGGTCGCCGTGATCCTGTGGCAGCGGCGGTACCGGCTCGACGTGCTGCTGCTGGGCCGCGACAGCGCCCAGAGTCTCGGGGTCGACCATAAGCGCGAACTGACGCTCATGCTGGTGCTCGTGGCGGTCATGGTGGCGTTCTCCACCGCCCTGGTGGGCCCCATGACGTTCTTCGGCTTCGTGGTCGCCACGCTCGCCTATCAGGTGACCGGCAGCCACCAGCATCGCTATGTGATGCCCATGGCCTTCCTGCTGGGCCTGCTCACCCTGGTGGTGGGGCAGTTCATCATGCAGCACATCTTCTACGCGGCAGGCTTCCTGACCGTCATCATCGAATTCCTGGGCGGCATCCTGTTCCTGGTGCTGCTCCTGCGGAAGGGCAGAGTGTGATCTCTTTTTCGGATGTGACCAAGAACTACGGCGACACCCGGGTCCTCGGACCGGTGACCGCCACCATCCCGGAAGGCGGCATCACCAGCCTGATCGGGCCCAACGGCGCCGGGAAGTCCACGCTCCTGACCATCATGGGCCGTCTCATCGAGGCCGACGCGGGCTCCGTGTCCATCGGCGGACTGGACGTGCGCCGGGCGAAGAGCGCCGAGCTGGCCCGGAAGGTCGCCATCCTGCGGCAGGAGAACCACCTCTCGGCCCGGCTGACGGTGCGGGACCTCGTGGCGCTCGGGCGGTTCCCGCACTCCCGGGGCCGGCTGACCGCGGAGTGCGTGGCCGCCGTCGAGTCCGCGCTGGAGTTCCTGAACCTGACCGCCCTGCAGGACCGGTTCCTGGATCAGCTCTCCGGCGGGCAGCGGCAGCGGGCGTTCGTGGCGATGGTGCTGGCCCAGGACACGGACTACATCCTGCTGGACGAGCCGCTCAACAATCTCGACATGAAGCACTCGGTGCTCATGATGAAGCAGCTCCGCCGCGCCGCCGACGAGCTGGGCAAGACCGTGGTGCTCGTCATCCACGACGTGAACTTCGCGGCGGCCTACTCGGACCGGATCGTCGCGCTCAGGGACGGGCTGCTGGTGCACGAGGGGACCGTCGAGGAGACCATGACCGCCGAGGTCCTGACCAGCGTCTTCGACACCCCGGTCACGGTCCACACGATCGGCTGCTACCCGACGGCGGTCTACACGCACTGAGGGTCGCAGCCGGTTGGCGCGGGTGGCGGGTTCAGGGTTCGGGCCCGGGGTCAAGGTGCGGGCGCGGTCTCCGGGGTCGCAGCGGTCGGCACCCGCACCGCGAGCAGCACGAGAGCGAGGACGATGAACCCGGCCTGGACGAGCAACGCGAGCGACGGGTGCTGCGTGGGCTGCAGTCCCAGCGCGAGCCAGCTTCCCGCCACAGCCCCGAGTGCCGTGGCGGCGAAGGACCAGCTCATGATCCGGGCGAACCGAGTCCCGCGGTAGTCCTGCTGACGAAGGGTGGTGGTCAGGACCGCGCGGGTGCGTGAGAGGATTCCGAGCACCAGTGCGTACACGAGGCCGGTCCACCACGTGGCGGCGGAGTCGACGACGAGCAGGAGACCCGCGACGACGAGCAGGAACGCCACGGTCGCCACCAGCACGAGCCAGACGAGCCGCCTGATGTCGCCGCGCGAGCTGAGCGCCCGCCCGACCCACGGCCCGATGGTCGCGCCGATGCCGAACATGGCGATCACCGAGGCGAGGGCGACTGCGGGGTCCATCGGAGCCTTCTGGGCGATGGCGAGGTACACGAAGACCCCTCCGATGGCGCCCCCGACCTGCAAGAGGAAGCTGAACAACGGCGACGCCGCTCCGGTGGCCCACAGGTCCTGCAGGAACACGCGGACGGTCATCCGCTCCCCCAGAACGCCGAAATCCTCAAGATCCTGATCGGTCGCCGGCGGCGTCACCACGGTGCGGGAGCTCACCAGGCGCAACAGGGTTCCGAGCGCCGAGAGGATCAGATTGCCCGCGATCAGCACGGTGATGGACACCCCGGCCAGGATGTTGCCCAGAGGCATCGCGATGACGATCCCGACGAAGGCCAGCACCGAGTAGACCGAGGCGTTGAAGGTCAGGGCCTGCTTCACATCGACCTGAGCGAGCTGCTGCCCGTAGAACTCCTCGACCACATCGGTCACGGCCGGGAAAACGGCGGCGAGCAGGAGGTACACGATCATCACGGGCATGGTCCAGCCCGGCGCGATCAGCAGCATCACCAGTGCGACACCACTGAGTAGCGCTTCGGCGAGGTCGGAGGCCACCAGGACGCGGGCCGGGCTGAAACGGGCGGTCAGCCTGGCGATGAGCGGCGAGGCGAAGGACACCAGTTCACCGAAGGTGGTCAGGACCGAGACCCACAGAAGCGGCAGGACGCCGAGAGCCACGAGGCCGTCGGACCCGCCCTCGACGAGACGCGTTCCGAGAATCGAGACGACGAGGCCCGCCGTCATCCACCGGCGCGCGCTCAGGAGACGCGCCGTGGACACAGCCGGGCCACTGGAAGCCTGGACGGAGGGAGCGGAGGTCACAGGGTCAAGCTACGGCCCGAAGCGCGCAGGGCAAAGTCACATCGGCCACCGGGCCTGGCCGCAATGCACGGTCCGGCGTCAGCGGACGGGCTCAGCGGGCGCGTTCCCCGGGGCGCCTGTGCGGCTCACGGTCGGGCGGAGCGGCTTGGGCCGCAGCGTCACCCGGCCCATCAGCCACTCCACCGGCCCGGTGCCGACCCAGCGGTCCCAGCACCAGGACAGCACCAACGGCAGGACGACCACCATCGCCCAGCCCAGCGGGTCGAAGTGCGACGGCAGCACCCGCTCGTGCGTCGCGACCCACCAGGCGATCAGGCCGACGTGCAGCAGATACAGGCTCAGGGCGTGCCGGCCCCAGACCTTGAGGGGCGCGAAGACGCGGTCGCTCACCGTCCGCAGCGCGCCGGACGACGTCGCCAGCAGCACGACGGCGACGGTCACCGCGAGCACCAGGCCGGCGTCGTGCAGGGTGTCGACGTAGCTGCCGGAGAGGCGGAGCTCGCGCCCCGTGAGCTTTTCGGCGAGAGGCCGCGCCGCATAGGCGAGAGGCGCTGCTGCGGCCATGGCCCACAGCAGCGGTCCGCGGCGCAGACCGTGCCGGATGAGGAGCCCTCCAAACAGGAAGAACGGCAGGAGGTTCGTCAGCCGGTACGAACCCCCGAGCGCGACCATGTCCGCGAAGAAGCGCGTCACGGGATCCGCGGTGTAGATCCAGGTCTGGGTCCGGGCGAAGGCGTTGAGCGGGTCGCTCGCCAGCACCACGACGAGCGCCACCGCGGCCACCCACGCGGTCCGGAGACGGAGCACTGGCACGCCGATGATCAGGAGCAGGCCGAGGTAGGCGAGCACCACCATGACCCAGGTGCCCCAGGTCGCCATCCACAGGCCCAGCACGATCAGGATCACCCCACGGAGCACCTGCTGCAGGTAAGTGCGGCCCGCGCGGGACGAGGCGTTCCAGGTCAGCTGCGCGGACATCCCCATGACGAGGGCGAACAGGGGCGAGGCGAGATCATTGATGTTGCCGACCGCGAACTCCACCGCCCGGGGAGCATTCGGATGGAATCTCGCCGCATGGGCGATGAGCATGGCGATGATCGCGACACCGCGCAGCACATCGGGCACGGGCAGGCGCTGAGACAGTGATTTCATGTGTTCCCCCTGACATGGTCCCCTTCATCCTAAGGGCGCTGTCGAGAGGACGGGCAGCCCTCGCCACTCCGCAAAATCCCAACAAAATGAGACGTCGGCGGCCTTGTTGTCGGCGATCAGTTACTTCCGCTCGGCCTTCTGTTCCTCGGTCATCGGGCCGGAGTTCGCGCCGTCGGAGCGGTGACGTGCTTTGAAGGCCTTGCCCCCAATCCTTGATTCCCAGATCCACTCGGGCGTCCTCATCGACGCGCGACAGCCGCATATGCACAGAGTCGGCGACATCTTCCCCGGGATGGATTCCCTCAGCGTCCTCCAGGGCGCTCAGGTGCAACACGTCGCTGGCGCCGGGGGGTAGCTCCCGATGCTGTCGCCCACGGTCAGCCACGTTCCACGTAAGGCGCGTCGGCCTCGGCCCTCTTCTCGCTCAGTGCTCGTTCGTTGCGGAGCTGGGCGAGCCGTTGCTGGCACTGCTCAGGTCGGCGTTCGATGATTTCCTCGAGCTGAGAGATGGCGTACTCGTCGTCCTCGAACTCGGCCAGGGCCAGCGCCTGATTGAGGGTGCGGCCAGCATCCAGCGCGGCGGTGCCCTTCGCGTTCTTCCTGGCCGCGAGAGCCTTCTTCACGGTTGCCGCATCAGCGGCACCGGTGCGCTCGGCGATCTTTGCGGCACTGACCCCGAGAAGGGCCAACTGCTCGTAGCCGCGGGCACGGTCGGCATCGGTGAAGTCCTTTCGAGCGTCGTTCTCGCTGATCTGCTCGATCAGGCGCTCGGCGTCCTCCGGAGTCTCGGTGACGATGGCATACATCTCCGGTGGCCGACTTCAACGGCGGCGAGGGGCCGGCGATGACCCATCACCACGCGCAGACCGCCGTCGGTCTTGTGGACGACGGGCCGCTGGATCACTCCATTGGCGCGAATGTTCTCCACGAACGCGGCGTCAAGGGCGGCCTCACGGATGTTCAGATCCACCAGGAGGGTGGAGGGGTCTACCGTGATCAGCGTCTGAGTGGACATGGTGGTGCTCCTTCTGTGGTTGGTGAGGGGGAAGCGTGTGGTGACCAGTGGCGGCGCCTCTCCCCCGTTGTTTTTTGGCGGCTGGCGAAGCTTGCGGAGCTGTGGCCGACGGAGCCCTGTCCACCGGAGGCGGTGGCACGGAAATTCTGCGAGGAAATAAGCGAAGCGCCGAGCAGAATTTCCGGGACGCCGGCCCGATCTTGCGAGCGCTGGACGAGGACGCGCGGACACGTAAAATCCGTAGGACAGCAGCCAAAAAACGAAGGCGGCTGGATGACGGGGCGAGCTCTGCGAGCCACGGCTGCCGGCCTGACAGCCCGAGCGCAGCGAGGTCCTTCTCCCTGATGCAGCGAAGCGGAGCCAGGGGCCTTTCCCGGCGGGCCGGGCTCCTGGTCGGAGCCGGGGCGTCGAAGCAGCCGGCGAGATCGCCTGCAGAAATTGGCTACACGTCTGAGGATCAAGTGGCAATACATGCTGGCTTGCCCGCCTGTAAGCCGATCAGGATTCGTCCGGGGTTTTCAACCAACCGAAGGCCACCGGCCCGATAGGTCGGGGCACTGTGGTGAGGTTGACCATAAGTCGTAAACGCAACCTATGGACGGCGACTGTACCCGGTTGGAAGGTCGCGCTCGAGCTGGGTGCGAGCTGAGTGACGGCTAGGTCGCATGTCCTTAGACCCTGGTCGCTAGGGATAAATATCGACGCGGAAGCCTGAAATCCCGGGTGGACAGTTGTGACAATTAGTCGCTCGCATCCATCGCGAAGAATATCAAAGCTTCGGTGGAGTATCAGGCGCACCTGCCAGCCCTCTAGAAGTAACGACGCCCGGGACCCCCACCTACTTAGGTCAAGCGATCTTAACGCGAATGAGGCCAGGCCCTATTCGGACATGACCTCGTTCTCGAGCGCAATGGCAAGCGGACGTTAGGAACGTCTAGCGAGAGCGCGCTTCTTCAAGTAAGCGCAAAACTCAGCGATAATCAAAATTTCCCAAATGACTACACCAACATACAGAACCCATCCCCAGCCGGGCAGGCTAGGGTTTATAATGAGTGCGATTACCAGTAGTGCAATCCCAATTTGCTGCATGATCAGCTGCCTTGCGCCCAACGCCGAGCTGCGAAAACTTTTCATAATTTACTCCCGCCTTGTATTATCTACGGGCAGCTGATGACGATCCCCGCCGAGGAAAGCAGAACGCCGATTCCATACTTCGCCCAACCAACAATTCCACCGGCCGGCAAGGACAGTACCGTCACCACGCCGCTCGCTGCCGAGACAAAGCAACCCACCGTGATTGGCTTTCCTCGAGGGATCAAGTCGGGATTGTAATGCGCAACATGATTCCCGGAGATGTACGTGTCCAGCCAGCCGTGGCAGGCAAGGATAGGTTTGCCGAACCAACCCATCGTAACTCCGTTGTAACCGGTGCAGAAATATTCATACTGCCCCGTGCTTACGATCGAGTCCTTGCCCACGGCACCCTTAGCCTTCGAATGCCCAGGACCACTCGCTCCCGGCACGTTCGGCTTAGTCGTGTTTGGTTTTGCGAATGCGAAGTCTCCCCGCGCGGTAAGGCGCTCACGAAGTGCCGTCTGGACCTTCTCTGCTTGTGCAGTCTCAAGAAGCCCGGCCAGCGTCGCAGCGTCGCCCTTGAACGCGCGGTCTATGGCCTTATCAATCTTGGATGACGTCGAGCGCGAGTCTTCTGTGGAACTCATCGCGGAAGAATTCGATGTTTTGTCGTTCAGTGACGTTGCAGCTTGCGCAGGAGAAGCAACCGAGCCTAGCAGCAACAGTGCAGCAAGAGTGGATAGCGCCTTTTTATACATTGTCCGTCCCCTCGGATTGTCTGTACTTGTTCGCTCTCGGCGAGAGCTGAAGTAAGGCTATGACAGAAATCTCGGCCTGTCTATGACAACCGTAATACGAAGTCGACCCTGCCGTACACCCCTGCGACAGCTTCATGGAGGAAGGAAAACTGTAACCGGTGCTAGGAGTGGTCCGGTTCAAGGCTGCTGGTGGCGGGCCGGCGGTGGGCGAGTCTGAGCTTGCCTTTCTTTTCACGGGACCAAAGTGCCTCGGCGGCTTTCGGGTCCTTCTTCGCGGCCAGGGCGCGCTTCACGGTCTCGGCGTCACCGGCACCGGCCCGCTTGGCGATCTGCGCCGGGGTGACACCCCGCAGAGCCATTTGCTCGAACGCGGTCCCGCGTTCGGCGTCGGTCAGGCCCTCGCGGAGGTCGTTCTCGCTGACCTGCTGGGCCAACCGGTCCGCCTCTTCCACAGTGTCCGCCAGGAGCTCCGGAATCTCCGACAGCTTGGCCTCACCGGCGGCGAGGGTGCGACGGTGACCCATCACCACGCGCAGACCTTCCTCGGACTGGTGGACGATGGCGCCCGGACGACGGGGCGAGCTCTGCGAGCCACGGCGGCCGGCCTGACAGCCCGAGCGCCAGCGAGGTCCTTTTCCACGAAGCCGCGCCAGCGGGTTCATGGGGCCTTTCCCGGCGGGCCGGGCTCCCGGTCGGAGCCGAAGCGGCCGGCGAGATCGCCTGCAGAAGTCGGCTACACGTCTGAGGATCCAGTGGCAATACATGCTGGCTTGCCCGCCTGTAAGCCGGTCCTGCACCGGACACCTCGAACCACATCTGGATCTCACTCGCCAACCGCGGGATCCTGCGCACATCGAAGTCCCGTATGACCCGCCCGAAAAAATGCCCGGTGAAGGTAACCCAAACGCTACACTCGGGACATACTCATCGGCTACGCCCGCGTCTCAACCAGCGCCCAGGACCTCACCGCCCAGCACAACGCCCTGACGGCCGCCGGCGTCGACCCAGGTTCGATCTACACCGACCACGGCTACACCGGGACCAAACGGGACCGACCTGGGCTAGGAAAAGCGCTAGCCGCGTGCCGTTACGGTGACACGCTCGTGGTGACGAAGCTCGATCGTCTTGCCCGATCCCTACCGGACGCCAGAGACATCGCAGGCGAGCTCACCCACAAGGGAGTTGCCCTGAACATCGGAGGCAGTGTCTACAACCCCCACGATCCCGTGGGAAAGCTCCTCTTCAATGTCCTGGGCATGGTCGCAGAATTCGAAGCCGACCTCATCCGGGCCCGCACCCGGGAGGGCATGGCCGTGGCGAAAGCCAAAGGGCGACTGCGCGGTAAACAACCCAAGCTCTCGAAGTCCCAGGAAGCACACCTCGTCACCCTCCACCGCGCAGGCGAGCACACCACAACCGAGATCGCGGAACTCTTCGGCGTCGCCCGCTCCACCGTCTAACGGGCCATCCAGCGCGCCGGAACGGCCCAATAACCAGGGCAGACAGAATTTCCCGGGAGGCGATTCTGTCGCCTCCGGAGGTGTCGCACGTTTAAGTCTCGCACTGGCCGGCGCGTCGAGGCCAGGCGCCGGCGCCGCGTAGTGTGACTGTTATGGCGGCCAGGGCGAAGAGACCTGCAGTACCCCCGGTGACACTAGCCGATGAGAACGGGCCAGCGATCCAGAGTGCAATGCCGAGGATCATCCCCAGGGAGCGATTCAAGACGAGCACGATCGTCGGCGCGCGCGATGATAGCCAAGGCGCCAGAGCCAAGACCCACCCTGAAGGGTAGGGGACATACCACAGCGAGACACCCACGAGCAGCCCCAGCACGATTAGGCCAAGAAGACGAATGAGCAACGCCCGAACGGGTACTAATGCCCTACGGCCGGCAAGGATGGCTAGGATCACCGACGGGTATACGAAGCCGAGGAAGACAAAGCTCGCCGGAGAGTCGAAGCCCAGGAAGGCGTAGATAACCGCGACTGCCAGACCAATAAGTTTGGCCGGCCATCGAGACTTCGTGACGATCAAGGCTAAGGCCAGTACGACAAAAGGCGTCAGCGCGCTGGCGACCTGAAGGGGCGCAACGCTCTCGGTCCAGTGCAAGCCAGCCAAGGCGAGCACTTCTCCGAATGCCATCGCCGTGGAGGCCCCCATTCCCGCTTGGAGCGGAGATATCAGGGGGACCTCCACGGCTGAACCACGTGACTTCATACCTTGATATCGAATCGAACGTTGCAGAAACCAGCAAGGCCACGCCCGAAGTCACAATTACGCGCATCCAACATGAAGGGAATATATTCTCCGGGAACATATCCGCCCCAAATTTCATGGTCAGGGGCGCCGTCGTGCCAACCGGAAAGGTGGAAGCCGCCGACACCGTACCGGTAGTTTGCGGCGTATGAGATGCCCGGGGCCTCTATAAGACCCCACCCAAATCCGTGCGGCTTAATTGGAAGCGCAACGTCATGATCTATATTGGTGATCTGCGCTCCCCACAGGTTGTACTCCCGCATGCGAATTCCATCAGCGCTAGCCTGGGCCTGCTTTACGAAACGGCAGTCATTGAAGGAACCCTGGGAACAGTGGTACTCCTTCGTGACGCCAACCGACTTGTTATAAGTGCGGTTAACAATTCGCCAGTTCTGGTCGAAGTAGTAGGTAACGTCGGCGCGGGTCTTGTACGGCTCTCTCCACGCTCCGAACATTCTGTCGTTTCCGTCGAAGACCTGGGTATCCCAATCAGCCGGCCTGATGTATCGATCCCGGATGAAGGTCTGATAGCGGAAGGTCCAGGGCAGAGGTGATGCAGCGGCCACGTTTCTGGCCATCGGGGTTGCGCCGGCCCCCGCTGATGATTGCTGTCGGGAATCGATCAGTGCTTGTTCTGCGATCGTGGGTGTGGGCGAGTTCGACTCCGGAGACGCCTGTCCAAGCGATGCAGCAAAGGGCTTCGTGAGTGACAGTTGAGTTGCTGATGCCGGAACTCGGGCTGAAGTGAGTTTGATCTCCGTTTCTCGGTTGCCCCTGTCAGGGTTTGCCGTTGCGCAGATGTTCGTGCTTTCCGTACCGTCCTGAAGAACTTCGTAGATTACTTCTTTTCCTGCAGGACGCGAATTGTCGACGTACTCAGAGTTACAGGTCATTCCGATCCGTGTTGCACCTTGAAAGGTGAGAGTTCCTTCGGGCGTGCGGACGACCTCTGACCTGACAATGGTGCGAGGACGAGTGTCGGTCACTTGCTTTTTCCAGTTTACGACGCTGATCTGCGCGTCCGAACTGATCACCGCCGCGATGGTTGGTTTCGCCTGGTCCTGGTCCTCGATCACAATCCTCAAGTCCCGTGTTGCGAGCAAGGTGCCGGTCGAGCCATAAGCTTTTGCGCTGAAAGTGGTTTCGGTGGCGGGAAGCTTAAACGACGGGGTTGTCGATTCGCCGACTTTTGCCCCAGAGAGATCAAAGATGCGGTACAGCGACGCTCCAACATACGGAGACATTTCAACGCTTCGCACTCCGTCGGCTCCGGTTGAAGACCCAAGCACCTGGAACCCGGGTTTTGAGGGGCGTGCCTTGGTCAAAGCACTCTCAAGTTGGGACATGAACGAATCCCCAATGGCTGAAGACGTAGCGATCACTCTTCCATCTTTGCCTTCGGATCCCCAGGAGCTCGCTTCTACCCCAATCGGTCCGGAGAGAGCAGATCCCGATGATGCAAAGCGAATAATTGTTCCACTCACGGCACCTTCATAGATCGCTGGAATGGCTGCCGTTGCCGCTTGAGGAACGGAGATTCGGAACTTGCGAGTGTCGATGTTCTTACCCCGGAGGATGTCTACAACGTTTTGGTTGCGCTCCACCGGACCAGTTCCTTCAACGGAGATGGTGGGGTAGCCCAGAGCCTCAACCTTAGAGAGTGCTGCGGAGACGGCGGGGGCGTTTCCAACGAAGACGATGCGTTTCGGCTTCAGACGAGCAAGCGCTGACTCCTCAAAGCTATCCAATGTTGCGCCGATGGTTAGCAGAGGCGACTTCTGGTAGGCCGAGGCCGACGCCGCGGTGACAAGGTCTGCCGTCTGTCCTCCATCGGTGATGTATAGCTCGTCCACTGGCGCACTGAAGCTAGTGGATAGTGGAACATCGATCTCTAGTGGTCCGGCACCGGTTATCCACTGCTGGGTCGCAGTGACGGAATTGATCTGCTGACGGACGATTGACTTGGGGCTGAAGCTAGGGCCCACCATGATCGCTTCCTGTGCGCCGAGCCGGCGGATCTCATCGAGCACCGGTTGTGGTGCCGAGGTGTCTACGAGAAGCAGCGGCACGTTTTGACTGGCCGCAGCAGGCGTCGCGACCGCTGACGAAATGGCGTCTGCGGAGTCTACGACGAAGACCTTCGGTGCCCCTGTCGCCCACCGTGCCGACGAAAATTGGATCGAGTAGGTGGTCGGGTTTGCCATTGCTTCCCTGCTCACCTTGGTTAGAGCGGCCGCCTTCGCGTCAGCCGGAAACGTGATACCGGCCAAGGTCGTTCCGGTCATGACAAGGGCAGCCACAAGGCCTGTGACCATGGCTTTTGTTTCTTCAATTTTCCTCCGCTGTGCGGTGATGAACTGTCGGCCCCCGCCGACTTACACGATTGTGATTCATGACAATAACATGCAACGTTGGCATCCAAAGGAGACACTGAGGCCGTGGGAGATGAACATCTGGCTAAGGCGGCTGGAACCGTTACAGTTAGAACCTCGAAGCTCCATCGCGTCAGGCAAGCCCACAGATGTCCTCGACACTCTCGAAGACTCACATCTCATCCACGGTCTCTAAGAAACTTCCGAAGCCTGAACTTGTCGTGATCGGCGATGGTAAGGTCCGCGATGACCGTGTCCGTGACCCCGGTCCGCCGCCTCGGCACTTCACCGATCCCGCACTCAAGCGCACAACCTAGTCTCAATGTGGCCGGCAACACATCACCAACAAACTCCTAGAATCAGCCCAGGCGGTGGTGCATTGGCGGGTTGAGACCGCCAACGAATTTGGCTCAGCCAGGAACACCAACAAGTGGACCGTCTATCAGCAGAAGAGCGCCCGATAATGAAGTGTCAGTGTTGCCGTGTAGAACGGCTCGTATGGACCAGGTACCGCTCCCACCGTTCACGGTGACTTCAGCTGCGATCTCTCAAATTGCATCCCTCGGCGGTGCTGTCATGGTTGACATTGAGGAAGGAGGGTGCTGCGGGCTGATCTACACCTATGAGGTGATCAATCCCGAAATCACAGTGGGAACAGCCACTGAGCGCTACGGCTGCCCGGGGGCGTGGCTGCTGGTCAGCACCCGCGCTCAGGACTTCCTCCCGGGCGCCACTTTGGACTACTCGGACCGGGTACGACCGCCCCGAATCCGTGTGATTTGTAACCCCAACACGCCAGACGTCTGGGCATGTCGGCGCTCATTCGGAAAGCCCTGGCCCGGGCCCGGCCAAACAGCATGCTGCTCCTATCGACCCATGCTCTGGGATGACCAATATGATCCACCAGCGGCCTGGAAACGGCAGACGGGCTATTCCGACTGAATTCCCCGGCTTCGTCAACCACTGGCTACACCCGGCCCGCCCACGTCGAAGGGTTCGGGCCAACACATTGTCACCATTCGAGGTGAGTCAGAAACGACCGATTTCGCCAGAGCGGTTAGCGAACCCGACCGTGGCGAGAGCGGGCAGGTGGCGGTGGCGTCAGTCGCCGATCGAGGGGCGCGCGGGCGCGACCATGTACTCGCCCATCGTGGTGCAGATCTCGTGGAGTAGTCGAGTGAATGTCTCGATGGTGTCGGGGGAATACTTTGTGAGGACATTGGCGATGTTCGCGCCCAGCGGGTCAAAGTAGTCGTCGGCGATCGCTTGCACCCCCGGGGTGGAGTGCAGCGTGACGATGCGGCGGTCTGCGTGTACGCGGCTGCGGGTGACGTGACCTGCGCTCTCCAACCGGTTGAGCAGTGATGAGGTGGCGCCGAAGGTAAGCCCAATGATGTCGCTGAGCCTGGCCGGCGAGAGGGGGTCGCCTCTTTCCTCTGCTGCGAGGATCTCGATCATCGCGGTGGCGTCCGTCGAGTGCAGCCCTTCGCGCGCTGCGAACGCTCGAGCGACGTTGGCGTAGGTGGCGCCGTACTCGCGCAGGGCTTCGTTGAAGAGATAGTGCCCCACAGGCACCGCGACCGTTTCCTCGTTCTCCATCGGCATCTCCTCACGTGGCACACCGCTCTGCCGCCGGTTGCAGTTTATCACTCCGTCAAGCTATTCTATGGTCAAGTTATTTGATCATCAAATGTTTTGGAGTGTGTTCATGGCTGTGTCTGCCGGAGCCCGTCGTTGGATAGGGCTGATAGCCGTGGCGCTGGGTGTGGCGCTGATCGTCGTCGACACGACGATTGTGAACGTCATCACCCCGTCAGTGATTGATGACCTGGGGATCAACTCC
Source organism: Arthrobacter sp. RCC_34 (assembly GCF_041360795.1). Lineage (NCBI taxonomy): Bacteria > Bacillati > Actinomycetota > Actinomycetes > Micrococcales > Micrococcaceae > Arthrobacter > Arthrobacter sp. RCC_34. The sequence goes on from NZ_JBFUPW010000004.1 coordinate 445,377, forward strand.
AGCCAGGCGCAGTGGATTCAGGAGTCCTACGCGATCGTCTTCGCTGCTCTGCTGCTGGTCGTCGGTCGTATCGCCGATCTATGGGGCTCGAAGACAGTCTTTGTCGTCGGTGTTGTCATCTTCGGAGTGACGAGCTTGCTCGCAGGACTCGCCCCGAATGGGGAGACACTGATCCTCGCTCGTTTCCTGCAGGGGGTGGGAGCGGCCGCGATCCTGCCGACGTCACTGGCTCTGTTGAACCACGCCTTCACGGGACCGGCACGCGGCAAAGCCTTCGCCGTCTGGGGGTCGACGATCGGCGCAGCCACGGCTCTCGGCCCGGTTCTCGGCGGCTGGCTATCGGAGAACTCCTCGTGGCGGTGGGCGTTCGGCATCAACATCCCGCTGACGATCGCCATTCTGATCATCGCGGCACTGTTCCTCTCGCAGCCGGGCAAGTCGAAGGGCGGAGTGGACCTCGTCGGCGCCGTCCTGTCGATCATCGGCCTCGGGCTGTTGGCTTTCGGTCTCGTCGAAGGCCGCGTCTATGGCTGGGTGATGAGCGAGGAAAGGTTCGAGCTGTTCGAATGGACCTGGGACTCGGGTCTGTCTCCCGCGTTCGTCGCCCTGGTGATCTCCGCGCTGCTGCTGCTCCTATTTGTTTGGCGGCAGGTCATCGTCAGCCGGGGTCGTAGCAGGCATCAGCCGCTGATGGACACGAAATTGTTCTCTATCGCTTCGTTCCGTAACGGCAACATCGCGACGCTCATCATCGGGCTGGGCGAGTTCGGCATCATCGCGGTTCTGCCGTTGTGGCTGCAGTTCACGCTCGACTACACGCCGCTGCAGGCCGGTCTCGCGCTGGTGCCGATCGCAATCGGCAGCTTCGTGGCCAGCGGCGCGAGCTTCCCGATGTCAGGCAAGCTCACACCCCTCACCTTGGTACGCATCGGCCTGATCCTGGAAGTAGCCGGCCTCGCAGGCCTCGGCGTGGTGGCGGCGTTCACCGATGCGAACTGGTTCCTCATCTCCGTCGTACTGTTCTTCTACGGCATCGGTGTCGGGTTCGCCACCGCACAGGTCACGAACGTCGTTCTCGCCGACGTCCCGGCCGACGAAGGCGGACAGAGCTCCGGAATCCAGAGCACCTTCCGTCAACTCGGCTCGGCACTCGGTATCGCCGCCCTCACCACGGTGTTCTTCTCCACGCTCGGAAGTACCCTGCAGCACCGGCTCGAAGACAAGGGCCTGTCCGTGACCGACGCGACAAAGTTCAGCGACGCGGTCACCGACAGCGCCGGCGCCGCGATCGGTCCGATCAGGGAGATCCCCGGCTACGGTTTCGTGGCCGATATCGCTCGCGACGCGATGACCCACGCCGTCATGCTCGGTTCTCTGCTCGCTGCGGGATTCCTGGTTGTCGGTGTCATTGCCACATTCCTCATCCCGAACAACGAGGCGGCCGGCCACAGCTCAATGCCTGAAGCAGTTGAGTCGAACCCCGCCGACTAGTCCGCCCACGCGGATCCCGCGCACCAGCGCCCTCCTCCGACGCCCCTGCGTTGCTTGGAGGGCACTGGTCATCCAATAGCCTCAGAGAACTCGTCCGCGGCGCCGCCCGTGAGAAGCCCAGGCCGGTGACGGTGAGCCCGACGACCGTGCGATTACGACAACCGCAGCCGCGAACCGCAATGCGACCATCAAAGGACCCCACTCCATGAGCAAGAAGACCGTGCTAATCTCCGGGGCGAGCATCGCCGGCCCGACACTGGCCTACTGGCTGCACAGATACGGATGGGAAACCACCATCATCGAACGAGCCCCGGAACTTCGAACCGGCGGCCAGAACATCGACATACGCGGCGCCGGCCAAACGATCGCATGCCGCATGGGCATCGAACACACCATCCGGGACGCAACCACCGGTGAAGTCGGAACCCGCTTCGTCGACGCCCACGGACACACCGTCGCAGCATCACGCGTCAGCGACGGGGGTGGCGGGGCCACCGCTGAACTCGAGATCCTCCGGGGCGATCTCGCACGCATCCTCGTCGACGCGACCACGCCCGGCACGAAGTACAACTTCGGCGACACCATCACCGCACTACACCACAACCAGAACGACGTCACCGTCTCCTTCGCAAATGGGGAGGACCGCACCTTCGATCTCGTCGTCCTCGCCGAAGGCAAGAACTCCCGCTCCAGAGACCTCGCCTTCAACGACGTCACCATCCGCCCACTCGGCCTCTACACCGCATTCCTCACGATCCCCCGCCTCGACGCCGACACCCAGTGGGCCCGCTGGTACAACGCCACCGGGGGCCGCGCGATCATCCTCCGCCCCGACAACAAGGGCACCACCCGCGCCGCCCTGTCCTTCATCTCCGACCGTGCCGGCTACGACGACCGGGACCCCGACGCTCAAAAGCGCGTCCTGAAAACCGTATTCAAGGACGCGGGCTGGGAAGCACCTCGAGTCCTCGACGCCCTCGACAGCGAATCGGACATGTACTTCGAATACCTCGGGCAGGTCCAGATGCCTCAATGGTCCACCGGACGCATCGCCGTCGTCGGAGACGCAGCCGCATGCGCCTCCCCAATCAGCGGCATGGGAACTAGCCTCGCACTCGTCGGCGCATACGTCCTCGCCGGAGAACTCGCAGCACACGTCGACCACCGAGACGCCTTCCGCGGCTACGAACGCATCATGCGCCCCTACGTCGAACAAGCCCAGAACCTGCCCCCAGGAACCCCGCGTCTAGCCAACCCCAAGTCCGCACCGGGAATCGCTCTCCTCCGACTCGCGCTCAAGATCGGGACGTCCCGCGCCTTCGACATCATCGGCGACCGGTTCTTCTCCCCACCCGCAGAGAAGATCGAGCTACCCGACTACCAGCACCTCGAACAGCACTAGCAAGTGCTCCCGCGGACGGCGACGCGATGCTCTTAGAAGCCGAAGGTGCCGACTACCACGAAGCCAGTGAACGGCTCTGGAACCTCGCGAACTCACTCGCGAGCACCCCGCCGGTCGCTGGACCACACTGGCCCTCCAGGATTTGCAGCCTCCGCGGCCCAGTAGGGCTGCTGGTATAGAACAATCGCAATTAATGCCTGGACCGGCGTCGACTGCACGACACAGCAAGTAAAATGACCACCAGATCATTCCGACCGGCACTCTTCACCGCAGCCTTGCGCGGATAACGGACCAAACCCACGGACCTCTCCGGCGCGTCAGAAACGACCGATATTGACTCGCCCAGGAAAGGAAGCGCATAAGCTGACGCAATGCCTGACAACACTTTTTCGAGCGAACGGCCCTATGACGAGCTGCACGCTACCGTGGTCGACGCGCTTCGCCATGACCTGCCGAGCGACATCTCAGCTCACGCCGCTCATGAGGTCCTAGAGCGACTGCGGGACCAAGGGCTTCCCATCCCTGAACGAGACACCGTTTAGGCCTTCAAGCTATCGGTTGGCGTTCCAGGCCGGCCCTTTCATGCCCCGCGATCAATCGCTCCCTTTCCAGCTCTCCGGCCGCAGCCACTCGACCACGACGATGCCCCTGCAGGTATGGCTCACAGGTAGAGACCAAGAGGTCCCCAAGATCATCCAGTACGTCGAGGCGAAGGCGACGACTACGCGACAGCCCTGGAGGCTCCGGAGCAGCCGTGCGGGCCGGATCCGCGGCAATTTCCATCCACGCCGGCTAGAACTCCACGGAACCACGGCCGCCCAATAAATGAGACGAAATAGTCCACACTCTGGACTTCGGGCTACGCTGGGACCGTGTTGGGAGTTCTCGCCGGTTTCTTCGTGGTCTGGGCCATCATCGGGGTGGGCTGGTTCGTCGGCCGCCGCGGAATCCTAGGACCGAACGCCGGCCAGACCCTCAGCCGCCTGGCCTTCTTCGTCGCCAGCCCCGCACTGCTGTTCGAGACCCTGTCCAAGGCGCGCCTCGAGGACGTCCTCGGCCCGCAGCTCGCGGTGGCCGCCATCAGCGGCACCGCCGTCGGGATCGCCTACCTCCTGGTCAGCAAGCTCCTCCTGAAGCGCGACAGCCCGGAGAGCATCATCGGCGCCATGAGCGCCAGCCAGGCGAACAGCGCCAACCTCGGCATCCCGATCGCGGTCTACGTGCTCGGCGACGCCTCCTACGTCGCTCCCCTGCTGATCTTCCAGCTGGCCTTCTACAACCCGCTGAACCTGATGCTCCTGGATGCGACGCTCGGCGGGCGCAGCACGCGGCAGAACCCCGTGTTCAAGTTCCTCCTGATCATCCTCAGGAACCCTGTCATCGTGGCGTCGGCCCTCGCCCTGGCGCTCTCCGCGCTGCACCTCCGGCTCCCGGATCTGGTGCTGCAGCCGATCCACTTCATCGGCGGCGCCGCCGTCCCCGCGATGCTCATGTCGTTCGGCATGTCTCTGAACGGGAACCGGCCGCTGTCCGCCGCGAGCGGGCGCCGCACGGACATCCTGGTGGCGTCGTCCTTCAAGCTGCTGCTGCACCCGGTGCTCGCGTTCCTGGCGGCACACTTCATCCTGGGGCTCGACGGTCATGGCCTGTTCGCAGCCACGATCGCCGGAGCACTGCCTACCGCGCAGAACGTGTTCGTCGCGGCGAACCGCTATCAGCAGGGCGTGACGATCGCCAAGGACACGGTGCTGATCACCACGATCATCGCCGTCCCGGCCATGCTGGTGATCGCCGCGTTCCTGCACTGAGGTCACGGGGCCCGCTCCGATTCGCCAGCCCTGACTCAGCGGAACACGAGTTCGTTCACCCTGGGCGCCGGGGAGCCGGGAGAGAACAGGATCCTGACCCCGGACACCGCCCACGCAGGGTCCACCGTGAAGGCCGCATACAGCGCTCCCTCCTGCATGACCCCGAGGTCCGCCCACGAGCCGTTCCGCAGCACCTGAACCGTGCCGCTTGCCGACCCGACCACCTCGACCTGTCGCGCGGACACCGGCGCGTCGAGCGTGCGCTGCAGGAACGAACCGGATACCGGAGTCGATGCCGCTTGATAGGCGGTTCCGGGATCGGCGTCGAACGCCGCAGGCGCCCCTTGACCGGGCACGGAGGCCAGGTTGCTCGTGGCCGACGACGGCGCAGCCGCCTGGATCTCGCGGATCTTGACCCACTGCCCGCCCGGGTTCGGCGCGGTCGCCCGCCAGCGGACGTACCGCGCCTGCACCGGCGTATCGAAGGTGTACTGCACGAGCGGCCGGGCCGTGAAGGTGCCCGCCGTGGTCCACGTGACACCGTCCGCCGAATAGTCCAGCGCGGCGTTGTAGATCATGTCGCCGGTCTGGGTGTCACTGTCCGATTGCCGCACCACGAGGGACCCCACCGGCTTCACGGAGCCGAGGTCGAGCTGCACCGCACTTCCCGCAACGGGCGCCTGGTTCGACCAGTAGAACGTCTGCGGATCACCATCGGTCATCTTGTCCGTGGTGTAGGTCGAATACGTCCCCAGGGTGCTGGACGCGACACCAGGGTGGGCCGGAGTGACGAGAGGGGTTGCTCCGAGCCAGTCCCGGTAGATCCCGGACGCCTTCGTGCTGAATGCCTCGAAGGCGCCGTCGCCGACGGAAGGCGTGATCGCGTTCCGCACTACCGTTCCCCCCTCTCCCAGGTCGGGAACGGTGGGCTTCTTGGCCTGTTCGATCGCCGCGGCCGCCGCGAAGTACTCCGTGGTGGCAGTCGGCCCGTCGCCGGCGTCGAGCGCCTTCAGCATGGCCACCTGATGGCGAATCGCAGCGGCCCAGCGCGCGGCGGCGTCGACCCACGGCTTGGCATCCTGCGCGAATCCAGGCTGCGCCATCCGCCCCAAGGTCTGGGGCAGCCGCTCGATGGCCGCCAGCCGCGTCAGCAGCGCCGCCCCGGCCGCGGGGTTCTTAACCTCACGCGCTGCCCAGAAGTCCCGGATGTCCTGGTTCAGGGCCGGAGCATTCTCGGTGCTGGGGCGGTACGGCCAGTTCTGGTTGAGGTCCGCGAAGGTGGTCATCGCCGTCCGGGTTGCACCATCCGGACCTGCAAGCTCATTGAGCGCGGACGTCATGGACTTCGCCGGGTCATAGGCAGGGCCGTTCCACGTGTAGTCACCGTAGCCGGCGAGCGACGGCAGCGAGGCGTACGGTTCGATCATCGGGTTGGAGGTGATGCCGTCGATGTACCGGTAGAGATCCGGGTCCCGCCCGGTGAGCGGGTTCAGGAACAGACGGCCACGCTGACCGTCGTTGACCGGGAAGTTGTCCCAGATGTACAGGTGCTTGGTGGCGTACGAGGTGCTCGCACGCTGGACCGAGGCCGCCGTGATGGTGTCGGAGAAGACCCCCTCGCCGGTCCACTGCACTCGGATGTCAGGATTCAGCCGGGACCCGAATTCCCCCTTGTACGGATCCGGACCAGAGCCGTTGTAGTTCGTGGGAACCGTCTGCAGCGGAGGCAGTCCGTGAGGCTTGATGTACTCGTTCTGCAGCCGGTTCAGGTAATCGGCCTGAGCATCGGCAAGCCAGTGCCAGTTCCCCTGATCGGGGTACCTCGCCTTGTCTTCGGCGCAATGGAAGGAAAGAGGGATGTCATCCAGCGCGACGTAGAAGGACCGCACGCCGAGGTTCCTGAGCTGCTCGAACTTCGCCACCGTGGCCTGGAAATCGGCGTCCGAGGAGTAGCAGACATCGTTGCCCGGCGAGAGCGCGAAGGTGAAGTCGACGTGCTGGGCGTTCGCCTCCTTGACCAACTGATCCATCCGCTGCAGATCGGCGCCACTGTAAAGAGCGCGCCAGCGGGCCCGCAGCAGCGCGTCGTCCTTCGGGGTGTAGATGTACGTGTTGAGCTTGTGTTCGGCGTAGAAGGCGAACTGGTCCAGCCTCGCCTGCTGCGACCAGGGAATCCCGTAGAACCCCTCGATGGCGCCACGGATGGACATGAGAGGCCAGTCTCGCACGACGACGCCGGGCACGGACTTCCCCTGGACGAGTTGCCGCAGCGATTGGGCGGCGTAGAACGTGCCCCGCGCGTCGTAGCCGTTGAGGGCGATCACGGGACGGCCTTCGTAACGCCCGGAGGACAGCACATACCCGTCGGCCCGAAGGCCTGTCGCGTCCTGGGCGCCCATTCCGGCCACCACGCGGGCGATCGCAGGGTTGTCCTGCGCTGTTCCCAGATAGATCTCTTTACCCGCCGACCGCGGTGTCGAGGAGACTTCGGGCTTGCCCCCGGCCTGCTGGACGATCCGACGCACCAGGTCCACCGTGGGCTGATCCGCCTGGCGTCCGGTGACGATGGTGACCTTCCCGGTGAGCGGCACCGCCTCGCCCCCTGCCCGCACCGACTGAGGCGTCGGAAGCACAGCGGGCGGCGTTCCCGGGCTCTCAGTGGCGGCGACCGGGTTCGACGTGGTGAGTGCGGATGCCGGGACGGCACCGGCGCTCAGACCTCCGACGGCGAGTGCGACGACCAGCGCCGCGGTCCCGGTGCGGCGTGCGGCGCGATCGCCACGCGCGCCCCGCCCTGACATCCTATCCAGCCTTCCCATCAACACCATGCGAGATCCTGCTCTCTAAATCGGTTAAGGAATCACAAAAAGGCTATGACGTAGATCACTTCTTGGCTAGGGGCGCCTTCGGGCAGGCCGCGCACTCAGCCCCTTTCGGCCGGCTTCGCCCGCCACCCACCCAGCTGTCCGAGCAGCATCGCCCCGAAGGCCAGGATCAGCCCGACCACCTGCAACGGCCCGAACGTCTCGCCCTTCACCAGGACCCCCAGGCCGGCCGCCATGAGCGGCGAGAGGAAGCCGAGGAGCGAGGCCCGCGTGACCGGCAGTTTCCCGATGGCCCAGAACCACAGCGCGTACGCCAGCAGTCCGCCGACAAGTCCCAGCCAGAGGTAACCGCCCAGGGCGCGGGGGCCGACGTCGGCGGGCAGGCCTTCCACCAGCAGCGTGAGCGGGAGGAGAAACAGTCCACCGGCCGTGAGCTGCCAGCCGGCCATTGCGAGCGGTCGGACGCCTGCGGGACGCCCCCACTTCTTGGTCAGCACTACGCCCAGGCCCATGGAGGCCGTGCCCGCGAGACCCGCGAGGACGCCGACGGCGTCGAGACCGGCGGACCGCCCCAGGACCACGAAGCCCACGCCGACCGCACCCACCACGGCCCACGCGAGGCGCCAGAACACCAGCTTCTCCTGGAGCACCGCGACCGCGAGGAAAGCCACGAGCAGGGGCTGCGCGGCGCCGAGCGTCGCGGCCACCCCGCCCGGCAGATGCGCGGCGGAGATGAACAGGAGCGGGAAGAAGAAGCCGATGTTCAGCAGCCCCAGGACGGCCGCCCGGAACCACCACACACCATGCGGGAGCGCGCGTCCGAGGGCGAGCGCCACCAGCCCGGCGGGCAGCGCGCGGGCCAGCCCCGCGAAGAGCGGATGACCGGCCGGCAGGAAGTCGGTGGTCACCAGATAGGTGGTGCCCCAGGACAGCGGGGCCAGCGCGGCGAGCACGGTGACGAGCGCCAAGGGCAGCGCACGACGCCGCGCGGCCGGGCCGGGCGCGGGGGCTTCGGCCGGGCTACCCGGGCTTCCTGGATCGGGGGCGCCGGGGACCGTCGCGCCGGCGCCGGCAGGAGTCTCAAGAGCTGGTGAAGTGGTCATGCCTCCACTCTCGCCCCGGTCCTGTCAATGAGTCCAACACATGGATTTCATGCCAATCATGAATATTCTTGATGCATGGACTTGCAGCAGATGCGGTACGTCGTCGGCATCGCGGAGACCGGGAGCTTCACCCGCGCCGCGGCCCGGAACTTCGTGGTGCAATCGGCCCTGAGCCACCAGATCGCGGCGTTGGAACGCGAACTCGGAGTGCAGTTGTTCGTGCGCTCCAGCCGCCAGGTCCGGCTGACGGAGGCCGGCGAGGCGTTCCTGCCCCACGCCCGTGCCGCACTCGACGCCGCGGACCGGGCCAGGGATGAGGCGGCAGCGGCCCAGGGTACGGTCCGGGGCACCCTCCGGATCGGAGTGATCCCCACCGTCACGGCCGTGGACCTCCCCGCCGTGCTCCGCGCATGCCGCACGCGCTTTCCTGAACTCCTGCTCGCAGCACGGGTCGCGAACAGCGAGGAGATGATCGCGGAGGTGCGGGCCGGGACCCTGGACATCGGCTTCCTGGGACTCCTCGACGGCACGCGCGTGGAGGGCGTGGCGCAGCGCGCCCTGACGCGGGACACGCTGGCCGCGACCCTCGCTCCGGAGCACCCCCTCGCCACGCGGGACAGGCTCTCCCTCGCCGACCTCGCGGAGGAGCCGTTCGCCGACTTCCCGCGCACCTCCGCGGGGCGCAAACAGAGCGACGCGGCGTTCGCGCGGGCCGGCGTCGAACGCCAGGTGGCCTACGAACTCGGATCCATGGACTTGACCCGGGAACTGATCGTCAGTGGCCTGGCCGTGGCCCTCCTGCCGAGCCGTTACGCGGCGGCGATGCCCGGCGTCGTCGTGGTGCCGCTCATCGAGGAGACCGTGCGGCACGAGATCCTCATCTGGGACCGGCTGCACCCGAGCCCCGCGGCGCGCGCGTTCACAGAACTCGTCGCGGAGCTGCTCACACCCTGACCGACGACGGCGGTCCCCCGCCGCTGCTCATGCGTCCGGCAGGACATCGAAGCCGGTTCCGCCGGTCGGCGGCACCGGCTCGGACCGGACCGCATCCACCCGGGCCCAGCGAGGCCCGTGGTGCGCCCAGGCCACAAGGTCGGCGAGGCGCTTCGGATCGCCCTCGGCTTCGGCCTCGACGGAGCCGTCCGCGCGGTTCCGCACCCAGCCGCTCACGCCGATGTCCTCCGCCGCCTGGCACATGGCGAAGCGGTAGCCCACGGCCTGGACCCGCCCCGTGATCAGCAGTCGAATCCGTTCCATGTCCTCATGATGATCCACGGCGCGGCCGTTGGCGAGACCGGGCCCTGCTCAGCCCTGGCCGAGCGCGATCTGGCCCAGCAGTTCGGCGGAGCGCAGCTTGGCCTCGGTGCCCGGGGCCTGGTGGGCGACGATCAGCTCGTCGGCGTCGGCGTGCTTCGCGAAGCCCTCCAGGTACTCCAAAACGGCGGCGGGCTCGCCCACGGCGGAGTACTTGACCATCTCCCGCAGGTGCTGGCCCTGCGGGGCGTCGAGCACCAGATCGGCCTCCTCGTCCGTGAAGGTGTGACCACGGCCGAAGAAGGTCTGCACACGCTGCCGGAGCGCGTCGCGGAGGAGATCCTGGGCCTGCGCGGTCGAGTCCGCGGCCACGACGTTCACACCCGCGATCACATACGGCTCGGTCAGCTGCGCGGAGGGCTTGAACTGCTCGCGGTAGATGCGGACCGCGTCCTGCAGCGCGGCGGGGGCGAAATGGGACGCGAACGCGTACGGCAGACCGAGCGCGGCCGCGAGCTTGGCGCCGAAGAGCGAGGATCCGAGGATGTACAGCGGCACGTGCGTGCCCTTGCCGGGGGTGGCCTCGACGCCCGGGATCAGGGTGCTGTCACCGAGGAAGGCCTGGAGCTCCTGAACGTCCTGCGGGAAGGTGTCGGCGGCCATGGCGTCGCGGCGGAGGGCCCGCATGGTGTTCTGGTCACTGCCGGGGGCGCGGCCCAGGCCGAGGTCGATGCGTCCTGGATGCAGGGATTCGAGGGTGCCGAACTGCTCCGCGATGGTCAGCGGCGAGTGGTTCGGCAGCATGATGCCGCCGGCGCCGAGGCGGATGGTCTTCGTGTGGGCGGCGACATGCGCGATCAGCACGCTCGTGGCCGACGACGCGATGCTGGCCATGTTGTGGTGCTCGGCGTACCAGACGCGCTCATATCCGGCGTCCTCGGCGAGCTGCGCCAGGGCCACGCTGCCATCCAGACTCTCCTTCACACTCTGCCCGGGTCCGATGGTCGCGAGGTCGAGGATGGAGAGCTTCAGGGACATGACTGCCTTTCATCGGTGTTCCGCGCCGGGATCACCGGCCACATCTGCGACAACGACGGCGCGGGGCCGGGCATTCCTGTGAGATCCGCCGCGTGCCGCACAGGACGGTTCAGCGCACCCGTTCGGCGCCCCGGATCCTGTCGAGCTCCTCACGGATCAGGACGACGGCCCACCCGGTGTCCGCGTCGGCCGGCTGATGCAGCAGGTGGAGTCCCAGGCCGTCGCAGAGGGCGAGCAGGCGCCGTCCGTCGTGCCGCGGGCCCTCCCCGGACGGCTCCTCGCCCCGCAGGAACCCGGCCAGCCGGATGAAGAGATCCAGGAGGCGCGCATGGGCGTCGTCGCGGGCCCGGGCGAGTCCGGGGTTCCCCGGGGTCTCCGCGATCAGGGCCATGTTGAGTTCGAACTCGCGGCGAGTCTCCGGCGTGAGTGGCAGGAGTTCGCTGATCACGGCGAGGACGTACTCCACCGGGTCCGCGCCCGGGACGAGCGCGGAGACTCGCTCCGTGGCTCGCTCCACCATGAGTTCGGCGGAGAATTCGAGCAGCTCTGACTGCGTCGGGAAGAGATGCCGTAAGGAGCCGACGGCCACCCCGGCCCGGGCCGCGACCGTTCGGACGGAGACCGCGCTGATGCCTTGTTCCAGGACGATCTCCCAGACCGCCTCGGCCAGTCGTGCTTTGCGCTCTTCGCGCGGCGTGTATCCCACCCTGCCATCCTAGTACACTCGTGCTAGCCTCAAGTTGGTACGACTGTACCAATGATGATGTGCAACGAGCGAGGAGACCTGATGATCATTCCCGGCGAAGCGGCGGGGGCACTGTTGCTCCTCGCCCTCACGGATTCCCTCAGCTTCGGCACGCTCCTGGTGCCGGTGTGGCTGCTCATGGCGCCGGGGCGGATGCGGCCCGGACGGATCGCGTTGTATCTGGGAACGGTGGCGGTCGCGTACTTTGCTGTGGGGATCGTCCTCATGACGGGCGGCGGCCTGCTGCTGAAGAACGCGTCCGGCCTTCTCGACTCCACCCCGGCGCAGTTCCTCCAGCTCCTTCTCGGTGTGACGCTGCTGGTCCTCAGCTTCGCCCTGGACACCAAGGCCGCGAGGGCACGGGCCGCGGAGCGCGGGGCTCAGCCCGGGCGGCTGCGGCGCTGGCGCGACCAGGCCATGGGTGAGAACAGCGGATCCGCAGCGCTCATGGGGCTGGCGGTGAGCGCCGTCGTCGTGGAGATCGCGTCGATGCTGCCGTATCTGGCGGCCACCGGCATCATCACGACGCAGACCGCGGACCAGCCGACGGCGCTGCTGGTCCTGGCGCTCTACTGCCTGGTGATGATCGCGCCCGCGCTGGCGCTGACCGCGGGCCGGCTGTTCGCGCGGCGGATCGTCGAGGGGCCTCTGAGGAGACTCGACGCCTGGCTCACCCGCAGCGCCCGCTCCACCACGCTCTGGATCATCGGGATCGTGGGGTTCCTGCTCGCCGTACACGCTGCCAAGGCGCTCGGCTGGGTGGCGTGAACCGGAGCCATTCTGCCCCATCGGAGAGACAATGGAAGAAGGAGCTCCCCCCGGAGCAGAAGCGCTTCCGGACGGCTTCGTAAGCTAAGGAGGGGATCCCCATGGACCCCGTTGCTCTCATCGTCCTGGGCGTCGTCATCGTGCTGCTGATCATCCTGGCGAAAGCGTCCATCCGCATCGTCCGGCAGTACGAACAGGGCGTTCTGTTCCGGCTCGGACGGGTGGTCGGGGTGCGCATGCCCGGCTTCCGTCTCATCATCCCCGTGGTGGATCATCTGCCGCTGGTGAGCCTGCGGATCGTGACCATGCCGATCCAGTCCCAGGGCATCATCACCCAGGACAACGTCAGCGTGGATGTCTCCGCGGTGGCCTATTACCGTGTGGTGGATGCCGTGAAGTCCGTGGTGGCGATCGAGAACGTCGCGGCCGCCATCAATCAGATCGCCCAGACCACGCTGCGACGCGTGGTGGGGCGGCACACTCTCGACCAGACCCTCTCCGAGACCGAAAGGATCAATGACGACATCCGTCAGATCCTCGACGTCCTCACCACCGATTGGGGCGTGGAAGTGACCCTGGTGGAGCTGAAGGACATCCAGCTTCCGGACGCCATGAAACGCGCCATGGCCCGCCAGGCCGAGGCCGAGCGGGAGAAGAGGGCCAAGATCATCGCGGCCGAAGGCGAGGCCATCTCGGCCGCTGCCTTGGGTGATGCCTCAGACACCATGATGGCCCACCCTCTCGCGCTGCAGCTCCGCAATCTGCAGAGCCTGGTGGAGATCGGCGTGGACAAGAACACCACGGTCGTCTTCCCGGCGCCGCTCATGAGCACGATCGGGGAACTCTCCGCATTCCTGGCTCGGGAGGGTCAGGCGGCCTCCTCCACGCCGGCGAGTCCGGGCAAAGCGGCCTGAGCCGCCCACGGTCCCCTCAGAGGTGAGCCTCGAGAATGGCGATGCCACGGCGCAGCACAGCCGTCAGGGCGTCTCGTTCCTCCCCCGAGAAGACCGGGGTGACATGCTCCCCCGCAGGCGTCAGCGACTCCAGATTCATCCCGGTGAACAGCTTGTCGTAGCACCGCTCGGCCATCGGTCCCCGGTCGGCCAGGTCCGCACCCACGCTGGAGGCCACGTCCCCGAGGAGGTTCCACGCCTCCACGAGGCGGGAACAGGCGTCGTCTCCTGAGGGCTTGGCCGGCACATCCTCCACCGCATCGAGATCCACGATCAGCGATTCCTCGTCCCGGTCGAAACCGAAGCGGGCAGCGAGTTCCTCCAGCCCTTCCTCGGTGCGGGCATGGACGATCCGGCCCTGCTCCACCGCGAGCCCGTCCGGCAGCGCGGCGTCGTCCGCCACATTCTCGGACTGCCAGACCAGCCACAGCCGCTCGCCCCGGAGAGTGACGCCCACGGGATACGAATTCCTCATCCCTGCACAGTAGTCCCACCCCGGGCTCCCGGGACGGGTTTCTGCGCTCCGGAGGCCCGTCACGGAGGGACCCACTCCACGGAACCACACGCTTCCAGATGACCTTTCCGCACGCCCCATGACCCCGTGTGCGACGCTCGGTGACGCCGTGATTCCCCGTGTTTCCGCGCGTCACGCATCGTGTCGAACGGCTTTGACGAGGCACTCCGGCGACCGTGAAAGTTGCTGCACCAGCTCTACTTTCGAAAGGTCATCATGAGCTCTGCAAGATCAACCGCTGCGGCCGCCGTCGTCCTCCTCGCCAGCGTTTCCGTGGGGCTCAGCGCCTGCTCAGACCCCGGCGCGAACGCCGCCGGGAACAAGGACGCGTCGCCCGCACCCTCCGCCACCGTCTCCGGCAAGGTCTTCAACCTGACGCCGCAGCAGGACCGGTTCCCGGTCACCGCTGATCCCGCGGCCGCCGCCCTCGTCCCGGACGCCGTGAAGGCCGACGGGAAGCTGACCGTCGCGGTCAGCCCCTTCGCGGCCCCGCTGGCCGTCTACGCCAACGACGACAAGACCCCCGTGGGCAACGAAGTCGACATCGCCTTCGCCGTCGCGGAGAAACTCGGTCTCAAGGCGGAGGTCGTCCCCACCACCTGGGAGAACTGGCCGCTCGGCGTCGCCTCCGGCAAGTACGAGGCCGTCATCTCCAACGTCACCGTGACGGAGGAGCGCAAGGAGAAGTTCGACTTCGCCAGCTACCGCAGCGACAAGCTCGGCTTCTACGCCAAGAACGACAGCTCCATCAGCTCGATTCAGAAGCCGGCCGATGTGGCGGGCAAGAAGATCATCGTGGGCTCCGGCACCAACCAGGAGTCGATCCTGCTGGCCTGGGACGCCGAGAACAAGAAAAACGGCCTGGCCCCCGTCCAGTTCCAGTACTACGACGACGACTCGGCCTCCTCGCTGGCCCTCCAGTCCGGCCGCGCGGACCTCACCCTCGGTCCCAACGCGACCGCCGCTTACAAGGCGGCCAAGAACGGTCAGACGAAGCTCGTGGGTCTCCTCGACGGCGGCTGGCCGCTGAAGGCGAACATCGCCGTCGGCACCAAGAAGGGCAACGGCTTCGCCAAGGCCGCACAGGCCGCCCTGAACGACCTCATCAAGGACGGCACCTACGGCAAGATCCTGGACCGCTGGGGTCTGAAGGAGGAGGGCATCCCCACCTCCGAACTGAACCCTCCGGGCCTGCCGAAGAAGTAGCCCCCTCCGCTACGCCGCGAAGTAACAGCTGACGCCCCTAAAACCGAGTTTTAGGGGCGTCAGCTGTTACTTCGCGGCCGTGAGGGAGGCGCTGCTAGATCAGCGCGTCCGACAGGTGGTTCGGCGTGCCGAAGCGGTGCGCGGTGATGGAGACGGCCTGTTCCTTGAGGAAGGTCAGCAGCTCTACGCGGCCCGCGGCGACGACGTCGTTCGCGTAGATCGCGACGTCCGGCTTGCCGTCGGCCGCTTCGGCGGTCGGCAGCACCGGGGCGCCGATCAGGCGGATGCGGGCCGAGGACTCCGGGCCGTTCTTCGCGGCGAGACGGCCGACGCGGGCGGCCCACGCGGCGTCGTCTTCCAGGATGACCGGCATGCCGGCAGCGCTCAGTGCCTGCACGACGGCGGCGGGCAGCTGCTCCGCGGAGCTCACCACGGTGCCCTCCGGAGTGCGTCCGCCCCACGCAGTGGCCGCGGCGGCGGCGACGCGGACCAGCTCCGCCAGACCCCGGCCCGAAGCGCCGGACTCGAAGCGGATCGTGGCCGGGACGGCGTGGTAACGGAACACGTTGCGCTCGGCGGTCAGGCCGGAGGCGTCACGGGCGGCGCCGAATTCGGCGCCCCAAGCGACGGCGTCGGAGGCGAGAGCGCCTTCGAGCCACGCGAGGTCCTCGGCGCCGAGCTCTGCGGAACGGGCGGCCGCGAGGAGGCCACGGGCCGCAGCGGTCGGGGCGCCGGCGGCGGACACGTCGGCGTCCTTCCAGGAGCCCAGACCCACGAGGTAGTTCGGGCCGCCGGCCTTGGTGCCCGCGCCGACAGCGGACTTCTTCCAGCCGCCGAACGGCTGACGGCGCACGATGGCGCCCGTGATGCCGCGGTTGACGTACAGGTTGCCGGCCTGGATGTTCTGCAGCCAGTAGTCCAGTTCGGCCGGGTCCAGGGAGTGCAGGCCGGAGGTCAGACCGTAGTCGATCTCGTTGACGATCGCGACGGCCTCCTCCAAGGTCTCGGCGGTCATGACGCCGAGGATCGGGCCGAAGTACTCGGTCTTGTGGTACTCGCTGCCGCGCTTCACGCCGGTGCGGACGCCCGGGCTCCACAGCTTGCCGGACTCGTCCAGCTTCTGGGGCTTGAGCAGCCACTGCTCGCCTTCGCCGAGGGTGGTCAGGCCGCGCAGGAGCTTGCCCTGGGCCGGCTCGATGACCGGGCCCATCTGGGTCTGCGGGTCCACGGGGTAGCCGACCTTGAGGGAGCGTGCGGCGTCCTCGAGCTGCTGGTTGAAGCGGCGGGACGTGGCGACGGAGCCCACCAGGACCACCAGGGAGGCGGCGGAGCACTTCTGGCCGGCGTGGCCGAACGCGGACTGGACGACGTCCTTCGCGGCGAGGTCCAGGTCGGCGGAGGGGGTGACGATGATGGCGTTCTTGCCACTCGTCTCGGCCAGCAGCGGCAGGTCCTTGCGGAAGCTGCGGAACAGCTCGGCGGTCTCGTAGCCGCCGGTCAGGATCAGGCGGTCCACGGCCGGGTGGGAGACCAGGCGGGTGCCGAGGTCACGGTCGGCCAGCTGGACGTACTGCAGCACGCTGCGGTCGATGCCTGCCTCATCGAAGGCCTCCCAGAGGGCCTCGACCATGACCGCGCCGGAGCGGCGGGCCTGCTTGGCGGGCTTGATGACGACGGCGGAGCCGGCGGCCAGCGACGCGAGGGTGGAGCCGGCCGGGATGGCGACCGGGAAGTTCCACGGCGGGGTGACGACGGTCAGCTTGGAGGGCACGAAGGTGGCGCCGTCCACGTGGTCGAGTTCCTTGGCGAGCTCGGCGTAGTAGTGGGCGAAGTCGATGGCCTCGGAGACCTCGGGGTCGCCCTGGTCCAGGGTCTTCCCGCACTCGGCGGCCATGACCTCGAGCAGTTCGGCGCGGCGGGCCTCCAGGCGCACGCCGGCGCGGTGCAGGATCTCGGCACGCTGGGCGCCGGTGAGGGAGCCCCACTCGGCGCCGCGCGCGACGGCGGTGGCGATCACGGCGTCGAGCTCTTCCGCGGTGTTCAGCACGTGGGAGTCGGCAGTCGCCAGGCCGAGGGCGGTGCCGGGCACGCGGTCCAGGATGGCGCGGCCCCAGGTGCGGTTGGCCGGGAGGTCCGGGTCGGTGTCCGGGGTGTTGTCGAAGCTGAGGGTCGGGCCGCCGAAGCCGGCCTCGCCGGTGCCGAGCGCGGCGCGGGAGAGCTCCTCCTCGGCCAGGGCCGCGGCGTCGAACGCGCTGCGGTCCTGGACGCGGTTCGGGCCGGGGACGGTGTCGGTCAGAGCTTCCAGGGAGGCGAGGAAGCGGTTCTTCTCGCGCTCGAACAGGCCCTCGTTCTTGTCCAGCTCGAAGACGGCGGACATGAAGTTCTCCTGGCTGGCCCCCTCTTCGAGGCGGCGGATCAGGTAGGCGATGGCGACGTCGAACTCGCCCGGGTGCACGACGGGGGTATAGAGGAGCAGCGAGCCGACGGTGCGCTTCACGGCTTCGGCCTGGCCGGTCGCCATGCCGAGCAGCATCTCGAACTCGAGGCCCTGCTTCACACCGCGTGCCTCGGCGAGCAGGTGGGCGAGCGCCACGTCGAAGAGGTTGTGACCGGCGACGCCGATGCGGACGTTGGCGATGTGCTCGGGGGTCAGCGCGTAGTCGAGGACGGCCTTGTAGGAGGTGTCCGAGTCCTGCTTGCTGCCCCAGGTGGCCAGAGGCCAGCCGTGCAGATCGGCGTCGACCTGCTCCATGGGCAGGTTGGCGCCCTTCACGACGCGGACCTTGATGGGGGCGCCGCCCTGGGCGGTGCGGGCGGCCGACCACTCCTGGAGGCGGATCATGGCGCTCAGGGCGTCCGGGAGGTAGGCCTGGAGCACGATGCCGGCTTCCAGGTCCTTGAACTCGGGGCGGTCGAGGAGCTGGGTGAAGACCGCGATGGTCAGCTCCAGGTCCTTGTACTCCTCCATGTCTAGGTTGATGAACTTGCGGGGGCTGGAGGAGGCGGCCAGGCGGTACAGCGGCGCGAGCTTCTCGATGATGTGCTCGACGGCCTCGTCGAACGCCCAGTGGTTGTGCGGGGCGACCGTGGAGGAGACCTTGATGGAGACGTAGTCGACGTCGGGACGCGCCAGGAGCTTCCGGGTGCCCTCGAGGCGTCGGGAGGCCTCGTTCTGGCCGAGGATCGCCTCACCCAGAAGGTTGACGTTGAGGTGGATGCCGTCCTTCTTGATCTTCTGGATCGAGGCGCCGAGCTTGGCGTCCGTGGCGTCCACGATCAGGTGGCCGACCATCTCGCGCAGCACGCGGCGGGCCACGGGGATGACGACGCCGGGCAGGACCGGGGCGAGGGAGCCGCCCAGGGCGACGGCGGACTTCATGTACCAGGGCAGGAACGCCGGCACCTTGGGGGCGAGGGCCTTGAGGTTGCGGGCGGCGACACTCAGGTCCTCGGGGCGGACGACGCCGTCCACGAAGCCGACGGTGAACGCCAGGCCGTTGGGATCCTTGAGCACGCCGGCCAGCTGAGCCGCGGAGGCGTCCACGGGGATCCGGGAGCCCTCCTCGAGCCAGCGGCGCACCAGGGCGATGGCCTCCGTGGCCAGGTCCTGTGGCCTCACGGATGGCAGTTCGACACGAGCAGGGGTGGTCATGGCGCTCCTTGCACTTCAGTGTTGTCCGCCGGTTCCGGGTTGCGTCACCGGGAGCGGAGAGAGGGGGTGATCGGCGTCCCGTGATTCGACTGTGAATCAGGCCGCCGGATCGATCTGATCATCAGTATGCGCCTCAAGGAAAATTAGGAAAAGTGATGTTTTCTGTAGGATATGGATCAGCTTTAGTGAACTATCAATGCGGCCCTTCCGCGGGGTCGCCGGCACCCCCGAAATGAGGCCCCGATGCTGGAGATCCGCAGGCTCCGACTGCTCCGTGAACTGAGCATCCGCGGGACGCTCGCCGGGGTGGCCGACGCCCTCGCCTACAGCCCGTCCTCCGTCTCCCAGCAGCTCGCTCTCCTGGAGAAGGAAGTGGGCGTTGAGCTCATGCGGAAGTCGGGCCGCGGGGTGCTGCTGACCCCGCAGGCCCAGCTTCTGGCGGAGCACACGGGCGAGCTGCTGGACGCCTTCGAACGGGCCGAGGCCGCCGTGGCCGCGAGCCAGGACGAGATCAGGGGCACCGTGCGGATGGCCGTCTTCCAGAGCGCGATGCTCGCCCTCCTCCCGGCGACGCTCCAGGCCGTGGCCGAACAGCATCCGGCGCTGCGGATCGAAATGGTGCAATACGAACCGGAGACGGCTCTGCACGAGACCTGGGCGCACGGCTTCGATCTGGTGGTCGCGGAGCAGTATCCGCACCATGCCGCGCCCCATCTGCCCGGCCTGGACCGCAAGCCCCTCGTGGAGGACGCGATCCGGCTCGCGGTGCCGCCGGAGAACACCCTGCAGCAGCTCACAGACGCAGCGGACCTGCCGTGGGTCATGGAACCCCGGGGCGCCGCGACCCGGCACTGGGCGGAGCAGGCCTGTCGGCTTGCCGGCTTCGAACCCGATGTCCGGTACGAGACCGCCGACCTCCAGGCGCACATCAGCCTGGTGGAGTCCGGGCACGCCGTAGCGCTTCTCCCCGATCTGATCTGGGTGGGCCGGAGCAAGTCCTCCGTGCGGCTGGTCGATCTGCCCAGCGCTCCCCTGCGCACCGTGTTCACGTCGGCCCGCCTCGCCAGCGTGGGCCACCCGGCCATCACCGCCGTGCGCGACGCCCTCGAGGAGACCGCACGGAGGCTGGATCCCGCGGGGGCGTGAGGGCATCGAGGTTCGGGACCGGCGGCGACAGGCGATCCCCGGGCGGACGTCAGCCACGCTGCGGTGAGCGGCGCGGTTCAGTCCCTCGGCGTTCAGTCCCGCGGCGGCAGCGGGTTCCGGAGCGCGGCAATGCTCGCGCCGAGGAACTCCTCAACCACGTCCAGGTCCTCCCGGTCGAAGGAGCGCACGACGGCGGCGAGTGCGTCGGTCTGATGCTCGACGATGGAGCGCAGCAGCGATTGCGCCCGCTCCGTCGGGAAGAGCAGGTTGGCGCGGCGGTCCCGGGGCGCGGGCTCCCGCCGCAGATAGTCGGCCCGTTCGAGACGGGACACGAGGATGGTGGTGGACGCCGAGGACAGCCCGAGTTGCTTGCCGAGCGCGGTCGCCATGACACCCCACGCGTCGCTCTCGATGAGCAGGTATTCCAGGGCCGCGAGGTCGGTGGCGTTCACCCCGAGTTCGCGGCGCATGCTTTCGCGGGCCCGCTCGGCCGCCACGGTGAACTCGCGGAGGAGCTTGAGGGTGTCGCCTGGGGCGCTGCTGTCGCCGTCGTCGTTCCAGTGCTTGTCGATCAGTTCGAGTGCCATCGAAAGATCAGCCTTTTCCACATCGAGGTGTTTGCGCGGTCCGCACCGGGGCGCGGCCAGAGGCCGCAGCCGCGGGCGGGGAGGCCGTCGGGCCGGCACCCTCACGATGGTGTGGGTCGATGCCGGCTCCGACGGCGCAGGGTCAATTACCCGAGGTCACTTGCCCTTGAAGGCGTCCTTGACGTCCTCGCCGGCCTGCTTGACGTCACCCTTGGCCTGCTGAAGCTTGCCTTCAGCCTCCAGCTTGTGGTTGTCCGTCGCCTCGCCGATGACTTCCTTGGCCTTGCCGACCGCCTGATCGGCAGCGTTCTTGGCCTTGTCGATGAAACTCATGATGCTCGTCCTTTCGTTCGGTGATGGATTCGCCCGGGGATTCCCACCCCGGTCAGAGTGAGACCAGAGACGCCGACTCGGGGAGTCGGCGCAGCCTGGAGGCGGAGCCTCTCTCCACCGCGAACCGGACGTGGCGCTGGACGAAAGCACCGCCCAGCACCTCCTCCAGGTCCGGGATGAGACGCTGCTCCACGAGGGCCATGGCCGCGACGGTGGTCGACGATCCGGCCACCGTGTACACCGCGTGGAGGACCCAGCCGTCGTCGTGCCGCTCGAGGCGGACCTCAGCATCCGCAAGCGCGGTGCTCGCCCTCGCCGCGTTCTCCGCAGCCCTCGCAAGAACGATCTGCCGACTCTCCATGCCATCTCCCGACTTCTCAGGTCCTGCCCTTCAGCAGACATTCCCCGGACACCAGGAATCTCTGGCGTTCCGGCCAACCTGGGCCGACCGGAACTCATGAAGCTAGGCTAACGTATATCTCGCTCATCGAGCTAGTTGTAGATCGAACTTATTTCTGCGGGGTCGGGAGCGGGTGCTGGGAGGGCCCTGAAAACGCCGATGGCCGGCACCCGGAGAGGGCACCGGCCATCGGACGGGCGGGGCGGCGGCAGTACGCTCAGCCCTGCGCCCGCTGACCGTCGATCAGCCGGGGCACGTCCAGCGGATTCTCGTCCCGCAGGGCTTCCGGCAGGAGGTGCTGCGGGAAGCCCTGGTAGGCCACGGGCCGCAGGAAGCGCTCGATCGCCGCGGTCCCCACGGACGTGCTCCCGGAGGCGGTCGTCGCCGGGTACGGGCCGCCGTGCTGCTGCGCGTAGGTCACGGACACCCCGGTGGACCAGCCGTTCCACAGGACCCGGCCGGCCTTGCGGGCCAGCACCTCCACGAGCTCCGCCACCTGGCAGGTGTCCGTGCCTTGGATCGTCGCAGTCAGCTGCCCTTCGAAGCTCTCCGCGAGCGCCACCAGCTGCGCTTCATCCATGTACGTCACGACGACGGCGGTCGGCCCGAAGCACTCCGCCTGCAGCGCGTGCGGATCGGCCAGCATGTCCTCCGCCGTGGTCAGCAGCAGCGTGGGCGACGGCGGATCGGACAGGGGATCCGGCCCCTGCGCCAGGACGCTCAGCTTCGAGTGGCCTTCCAGTTCCTGGAGCACCTCCGTGTAGCCCGCCTGGATGCGGTCATTGAGGAGCGACGTCGCGTCCGGCAGCACGGCGTCGCGGAGCCGGCCTACGAGTGTCGAATCCGCCGGGACGAACAGCGTCCCCGGCTTGGTGCAGAACTGACCGCTGCCCATCGTGAACGATCCGATGAAACCCTCGACGATGCCCTCGGCCCGTTCCACGGCCGCGGCTTCCGTGACGAACACCGGGTTGTTGCTGCCGAGTTCCCCGTAAAACGGGATGGGCGTGGGCCGGGAGGAGGCGATGTCGAACAGGGCCCGGCCGCCCGGGATGGAGCCGGTGAAGGCACCCGCCGCGATCCGGGGGTCCTTCAGGGCTGTGGCCCCGGCCTGCGTGCCGAACAGCAGCCCGAACACGCCCTCCGGCGCCCCGGCGGAGGCCAGCGAAGCGGTCACGACGTTGGCCGTCAGCCGGGACAGCTCCGGGTGACCGGAATGGGCCTTGACGAGCACCGGGCAGCCGGCCGCGAGCGCGGAGGCGGTGTCGCCACCGGCCACCGAGAACGCGAACGGGAAGTTGCTGGCCGAGAACACCAGGACCGGACCCAGCGCCTGCTTGACCCGGCGCAGATCGGGGCGAGGGGCACCCATGGGCCACTCCGGATCGGCGTGGTCGATCCGGGCGTCCAGGTACCCGCCGTCGCGCAGTTCCTGAGCGAAGAGCCGGAGCTGGAAGGTGGTCCGCTTCAGCTCGCCGGTCAGGCGGCCCTCGGCGAGACGCGTCTCGGCCTGGGCCACGGGGATCAGCTCCGCCGCGGCGGCGTCGAGCCCGTCGGCGACGGCCTCCAGCAGCACGGCCCGCTCGGCGGGCCGGAGTGCGGCGAGCGGCGCGGCCGCGGCCTGGACACCGGCCAGCAGGCGCTCGAGCTCGGTCTCGCTGGTGGCTTCGGTGGTCGTGATCGGGGCGTGGGAGGCGCTCATGAAAGGTCCTTTCAGGGTCGGAAGAAGGCGGGGGCTCAGTCGTCGAGCACGTCGAGGGAGGCGAGTTCGGAGATCGGGACCGGCACGGCGAGAGGCCGCTTCGCCGCCGAGGCGAGCGACGCCTGTCCGGCGGGTTCGCCGGGTCCGGCGCCGAGGCAGGAGGCCGCGAAGCCGCACACCCTCCCCTGGCACCAGCCCATGCCCACCCGGGCGAAGGACTTCAGGCTGCGGGAGTCCTCGGCACCGAGGGCGTCCCGGGCCTCGGTGACCGCGGACACCGGCACCTCCTCGCAGCGGCACACCAGGGTCTCCGGCGTGAGCCAGTCCTGCCAGGCCGTGGGCACGGGATGCGCCTGGTGCATGGCCTGGGCGAAGCGGCGGTGCCGGTCGCGGCGGGCGGCGTCCTTCGCGGGCAGGACGACGGCGGCAGGGTCGGCGGCCGCGGTCCCCGCGGCCTGGCCTTCCAACACGGCGAGCACGGCGCCGCCGACGCCGGTCACCTCCCCCGCCAGGAACAGGCCCGGCACGGAGGACTCCTGCCGGTAGTCCACCACGGCAACGAGGGAACCGTCGGCGTCCATGCGGGTCTCGGCTCCCAGGGAGAGCGGCAGTTCCATCTGCGGTGTGAAGCCCCAGCCGAACCCGACCACGTCCACGTCCTCGTAGACGCCGCCGGTGCCGGGGAGCGCGCGGCCGTCGGCGTCGGCCTTCGCCCAGCGCACCGACCGCACCCGCTCCCCTCCTTCGACCGCGGTCACGATGCTGCGCGTCTTGTACGGGATACGGTGCCGGGCGAAGACGCCCGCGTACTCGGCGCCTTCCAGCGCCTTGCCGGGCACGGAGGCCGCGGCCTTCCAGTGTGGGAGCCAGTTCGAGAGGGAGGACGACTCCAGCACCGCCAACACCTCTCCCCCGGCCTCGGCGATGTTCGCGGCCACGGGCAGCAGGAACGGCCCGGTCCCCGCCACCACGAACCGACGTCCCGGAAGCGCGCCGTTGGCTTTGAGGAAGGCCTGGATGCCGCCGGCCGCCATGACCCCGGGGAGGTCCCAGCCGGGCACGGGAAGCTGGCGGTCGTACCCGCCCGGGCACAGCACGAGGCGCGCGGCGTGCACGGTGGGGCCCGCGCCCTCGCCGCCCACCACGGTGCGTGTGGTGCGGAGGGTGAAGCCGCCGGCGTCCCGTGACGCCGTCCAGACCTGCAGCCCGGGCAGGTGATGCACGAGTCCATCCGCGATGCCCGCGCGGAAGCGGCGGCGCAGGTCCAGGAACACGTCCCAGTCGTGGTGGCCGCGCCCGTCGGGATCCGCGTCGCCCACTTCGGGGCGGTGGCGCCAGAACTGCCCGCCCGGCTGATTTGCCGCGTCGACGACGGCGACGACGGCACCCGCCTCCGCTGCCGCGACGGCGGCGGCCAGGCCGGCCGGGCCCGCGCCGACGACGGCGACGTCCACTCGCAGCTCGCTCATCGGGCCTCCTCCGCGCTGTCCGGGGCGCCGGCGTCGTCCGCGAGATTCCCGCGCACGTCCATGCCGTCGCACAGGTCCACGAGGCACGCCCGCTGATTGCTCACCCCGTCCACGGTCACGAGGCAGTCGAAGCAGACGCCGATCCCGCAGAACAGGCCGCGCGGACGGCCCTCCTTCCGGGTCCCGCGCCAGGCGGTCACGCCGCTCGTGACGAGGGCCGCGCCCACCGTCTGGCCGGGGGCGGCGGTGAGGTCCCGGCCGTCGAAGGTGAAGCGGACGGCGTCGTCCAGAGTGCTCATCGGGTGGCCTCCAACGGGGTCGGAGCGACGGCGCCGAATCGCGCCGGGGCGAAAGGGGTGAGGTCGAGGTCGGGGGCGCGGCCGCTGAGGGCCTGCGACAGGAGCTTGCCGGTGCCGACGGAGAGGCCGATCCCGGCGCCCTCGTGACCGGCCGCGTGCCAGAGTCCCGGGGCGCGGTCGTCATGCCCGATCACGGGGAGGTGGTCCGGGCAGTAGGGACGGAAGCCGTGATAGTGCCGGATCGCGCGGACGCCGGCGAGGAACGGGAACAGGCCCGTGGCGTTCTGCGCGAGTCGCCGCAGTGCCTCCGTGCTGACCGTCCGGTCGAAGCCGACGCGTTCGCGGGTGGAGCCGATCAGGATGGTGCCGCCGGGCGTCCCCTCGACCACCGGGGAGGCCTGCAGGCCGGCGTCGGAGCTGCCGACGTTGTCGATGTACTCGGCCGCGTACACCTTGTGATGGACCATGGGCGGGAGAGGTTCGGTGACCATGACGAAGCCGCGGCGCGGCATGACGGGGACGTTGACGCCCGCGAGCGCGCCGATCTCCCCGGCCCAGGTCCCCGTGCAGTTGACCACGTTCCCGGCGGGGAAGTCGCCCCGCGTGGTCCGGACTCCGGTGACGCGGTCGCCGTCGCGCATCATGGCGGTGACGGTGGCGCCCGCGTGGAACACGGCGCCCGCCTCGGTGGCCAGCCGCACGAGGTGCGCGGCCACCAGCATGGGCTGGACCTGCGAATCCTCCGGGTAGTACGCGCCGCCGAGCGCGTCAGGGGTGATGTGCGGTTCGGCGCGGCGCAGGGCGGCCGGGTCCAGTTCTTCGACCACGACGCCGAAACCGCGCTGCACTCCCATCACCCGGTGCAGGGACT
Organism: Arthrobacter sp. RCC_34; assembly: GCF_041360795.1. NCBI lineage: Bacteria > Bacillati > Actinomycetota > Actinomycetes > Micrococcales > Micrococcaceae > Arthrobacter > Arthrobacter sp. RCC_34. The sequence goes on from NZ_JBFUPW010000004.1 coordinate 470,943, forward strand.
CCAGGCTGCTGGGCCGCGAGGCGACGATGATGCCGCCCTTCGCCTCGAACTCCCAGAGGTGACGGTGTTCGGCGAGCTCGCCCTTCCAGACGGAGAGCGAATAGCGGGTGAGCTCGAGTTCCGGGCCGAGTTCCTTGTCCGAGACGAGGATGTTCCCCTCACAGGCCGACGACGTCCCGCTGGCGGGAAGGCCCTGGTCCACGATCGTCACGGACAGTCCGGCCTTCGCCGCGAAGTAGGCGGTGGCGGCGCCGATCACTCCCGCGCCGATCACCAGGACATCGCAGGCCCTGCTCATGGGTACTCCTTGGGGTTAGGGTGCCGGTGGCCGGCTGGGGTCGTGCTGACCGGATTCCTGGTGACCCGTGGCCCAGAGACCGCGGGTGTGCCCGAGGTGACGGCGCATGAGGGCTTCCGCCCCCGCGGCGTCGCCGGCCTGGATGAGGTCCAGGAGTTCGTCGTGCTCCTTGGCGGAGCTGGACAGCTGGTGGTTGTCGCTGAGGGTCCTCAGCCCGTACATCCGGGTCCGCATGCGGAGCCGGGTGGCGAGGTCCTCCAGCTGGCTGTTGCCGTAGAAGCTGAGGAGCTCGCTGTGGAAGGTGCGGTCGTTGACGAGGTACGCGGTCAGATCGCCTTCTTCCGCCGCGGTGACGATGGCGGCGGCCAGCGTCCGCAGGCGGGGGAACGCGCTCTCCGGGATCCGGCCGGGAAGCTTCCCGACCGTGGGCGCCTCGATCATGAGGCGGATCTCGGTGATCTCGTCCAGCTCCTCCTCGCTCACCCCGAGGACCCGAAAGCCCTTGTTCTTCACGGTCTCCACGAGACCCTCGCGGGCGAGGTCCATCATGGCCTCCCGGACGGGGGTGGCGGACACCCCGAACACGGCGCCCAGCGCGGGCGCGGAGTACAGGGTCCCCTCCTCCAAGCTGCCGGCGATGATGGCCGCGCGCAGGGACTCCGTCACGCTCTCCCGCAGGTTCGGCTTGGGGGCGATCGGGGCGAGGGGCAGATCAGACACGGGGTTCACGGCTGTCACTCCTGGGGTGCTCATGGGATGGTCCCCCCTTCATACACCATCGCGGCCGTGACGAGGTCCTCCCAGGCCATGCCCACGCCCGCGTAAAGACAGGGTTTTCCGGGGGTCCGTGCGATCCCGTCGACCACCAGGTCCCGCAGATTTGCCGGCCGGATCCGCTGCCACTCCTCCGCGCTGCGCGCCGGGATCAGATCGCCGGCCTCCCGCAGCGCCGAGGCGCGCCCCTCGACCACCACGTCACTGCGGTGGACCAGTTCGGCGTCGATCTCGCGGGCGTCCAGGCCGTGCTGCCCGACGGCGGCCACCACGGCGTCCGGTGCGACGGCGGCGCCGTGGAAGAGCGGCGTCGTGGACGTGGTGGCGCAGAGGATCACGTCCGCCGTGCCGACGTCCGCGGCGGCCCGGGCCTCGACGTCGACACCCTCGGCGGCCAGGGTCTCCACGAGGGCGCGGACACGGTCCTCGCTGCGGCCGACGACGCCGAGCCGCGCCCCCGGGATCAGGGCGTGCGCGGCGCGCAGATGATTGAGCGCCTGGACGCCCGCGCCGAACACCAGGACTTTCGGGTTCTCCGGGGCGCCGCCCGGCGTGGCCGCGAGGATCCGCGTGACCGCCAGCAGGGTGACGGCCGGGGTCCGGATGGCCGTCAGCTCGGTCCCGTCCATGAGGGCCACCGGGGCGAGGGTGTCCGAACTGTAGAGCACGTACACCCCCTGGATCTTCTCGAGACCCCGCGCGGGGTTCCCGGGGGCCACGGTCAGGGCCTTCACACCGCTGTACCGGGCGCCGGAGGCCGGCATCAGGAGGAACTCGCCGCCCGGCGCCGGGCTGAAGACGCGGGGGCCATCCTGCTCAGGGTCCACCTCATGGCGGAGCGCCGCGGCCAGGGCGTCCACCGCGGCACGCCAGGGGGCGCGGGAGCGGACCTGCGCGGCGTCGAAGTACGGCAGGCTCATAGGAGGAACCCCTCCTGGAACGGATCGCTCGGGTCAAGGAAGTACTGCGCGGTCCCCGTGATCCAGGCGCGGCCCGTCACGGTGGGGACCACGGCGGGGCGGCCGGCCACCTCGGTCTCGGCCACGAGGCGCCCGATGAACTGGGAGCCGATGTAGGACTCGTTGACGAAGTCCGTGTTCAGGGCGAGTTCGCCGCGGGCGTGCAGCTGCGCCATTCGGGCGCTCGTTCCGGTGCCGCACGGTGAGCGGTCGAACCAGCCCGGGTGGATGGCCATTGCGTGACGGGAGTGCTGCGCGGTGGACCCGGGGGCCTGAAGGTACACGTGGTGGCAGGCGCGGATGTCCGGGCGTTCCGGGTGCACCGGCTCGTCCGTGGCGTTGATGGCGTCCATGATCGCGAGGCCGGCCTTGAGCAGATCGTCCTTGCGCTCCCGTTCGAACGGCAGCCCCAGATCCTCCAGCTTCACGACGGCGTAGAAGTTGCCGCCGAACGCCAGGTCATACGGCACGGCGCCGTAGCCCGGGACGTCGACGGTGGCGTCGAGCCGGTCCACGAAGGACGGCACATTGCGGATCGTCACCGACTCGGCGTGCCCGTCCTTCACGGCCACCTCCGCGATGACCAGCCCGGCCGGGGTGTCCAGCCGCACCGTGGTCACGGGTTCCACCACCTCGACCATGCCCGTCTCCACGAGCACCGTCGCCACGCCAATCGTCCCGTGACCGCACATGGGCAGCAGCCCCGACACCTCGATGTAGAGGACGCCGAAGTCCGCATCAGGACGGGTGGACGGCTGCAGGATCGCGCCGCTCATCGAGGCGTGACCCCGGGGTTCGTACATGAGGAGCGTGCGGATCCAGTCACTGTTCTCCATGAACCAGAGGCGCTTCTCCGCCATCGTGGCGCCCGGGATGGTCCCGACGCCGCCCGTGATCACCCGGGTGGGCATCCCCTCGGTGTGTGAGTCGACGGCATGAAAGACGCGCTTGGTCCGCATCGTTGCTCCTAGGGTCGGTGGGTGGATTTCGTCGAGGTTTCAGGCGTCCGGGAAGTCGCGCATCGCAGCCGCAGCCGCCCTGAAGGTCGTCCCACGACCGAAGGCCGGCGCAGGCTGTGTCTAAGCGACGTCGGACGCCTGAAACCTCGGGGCCCTGAGTTTATTTGTAACCCTTGGCGAGCACGGCTTCGGTGTCCCGGGTGATCGCGGCGACCGTTTCCGGGGAGAGGGGGCCGCGCGGCGGGCGGGTCACGCCGCCTCGCTGCCCCACGATGTCCTGGGAGAGCTTGATCGCCTGGACGAACTCGGTCTTGCTGTCCCAGCGCATCAGCGGGTGCAGATCGCGGTAGATGTCGCGCGCCCGGGCCAGGTCGTCGCCCTGGTCCGAGATGGCCAGGCGGTAGAGCTCCATGGAGATCTCCGGGATGGCGTTCGGGTACCCGGACACCCAGCCCACGGCCCCGGCGAGGCCGAGCTCCAGGACGGTGTCGTCGGCGCCCATGATGATGTCCAGCTCCGGGGCGAGTTCCTTGATCTCGTAGGGACGGCGGACATCGCCGCTGAACTCCTTGACGCCCACGATCAGGCCCTCGCCGTGGAGGCGGGCCAGCAGCCTCGGCGTCAGGTCCACCTTGGTGTCGATCGGGTTGTTGTACGCCACGATCGGGAGTCCGGCCTTGGCCACCAGACGGTAGTGCTCCACCACCTCGTCCTCGTTGGCACGGTAGGTGTTCGGCGGCAGTGCCAGAACGGACTGCGCCCCGGCCTCCGCGGCCTGTTCGGCCCAGCGGAGGGACTGCAGGCCGCCATACGCGCCGACGCCGGCCATGACGGTGAAGCCTTCGGGTGCGGCCTCGATGGCGGTGGTGATGACGCGGGCCCGCTCCTCGTCGGAGAGGGTCTGGTACTCGCCCAGCGACCCGTTGGGGGCGACACCATCGCAGCCGCCGGCCGCGAGGAAGGCGATGTTCTGGGCGTACGCGTCGTAATCCACGCTCAGGTCGTCGTTGAACGGGAGGGTGGTGGCGACGTGGACTCCACGCCACGGCTTACGGACTTCGGTCATTTCCGGTTCCTTTCAGGGAGGCGGCTCAGCGCCACGGGGGCAGCCGCACTGTGAGTCGCCTCACAGGATTAATTTACCATGTGACATTGCACAATAGGGAAGGATGATGCCGGGGCTTTCGCCCCGGCATCAGGGGGTGAATCAGCTGGCGGGGACCACGTACTGCTGGTCGGCCACCTTGCCCAGGCCCTCGGTGAGGCCCGCGCCCGTCAGGAGCTTGGTGATGGTGCCGTCCTTGCGCTGCGACTCGATGCCGTCACTGAGTGCCTGCTTCAGGCTGGTGTTGCCCTTCGTCAGCGGGAAGGCCGCTTCCGGCGAGTGCGTGATGGCGCCGACGCGGGGGTCCGGCTTGTCGTTGGCCAGGGAGACCGTGATGCCCTTGGCGTCCTTGAACTGCAGCACCTGCACGCCGTATGCGTCCACATCCGCGTCCAGACGGCCGGCGTCGAAGTCCGCCTTCAGCTCCACGCTGGAGGGGTAGGTGACCAGTTTGTCGCCCAGGATCTTCTTGAGGTCCTCGACCCAGAGGTACCCGTCGATCGTGCCGACCTTGTTCATCTTCTCCAGATCGGCCACCGTCTTGGCGCCGGTCTTCGTGGCGATGCCCATGCCGTCCAGGTAGGTGGAGGCGGAGAAGTCCACAGCCTTCAGGCGCTTCTCGGTCGCGTCGATCGTGCCCACGGCCAGGTCGATGCTGCCGCCCGAGATCGACTGCACGGCATCGGCGTAGGTCGCCTGCTGGTAGACCGGGGTCAGGCATTCGTCCTTGGCGATCTTGTCCACGATCGAGATGTCGATGCCGGTCGGCTTGCCGCTGTTGTAGCTGCTGAAGGGCGGGATGTCGATGACGCCGACAGTCAGCTTGCCCGAGGCGACCGTGGTGACGCCCTGGTGCTTCGGCGTGCAGTCGGCCGACGCCGTCGTCGAACCGGAGCTTCCGCAGGCCGTCAGGCCGACCCCTGCGAGGAGGACGACGGCGGCCAGCGCACCGGGGCGCTTGAGCTTCTGGATTTTCATGGGGTTCCTCTCAAAGGGGGTGGTGGGAGTTTCAGAGGCCGGGTCAGGCATGACGGGACATGCGCTTTTCGAAGTAGACGGTGATCCACGTGGCCGGCATGGAGATCGCGGCGTAGCAGATGCCCGCCAGGGTGAAGATCTGCAGGTAATTGAAGTCCTGGCTGCCGATGTTGTAGGCGGACTTCATCAGTTCCGGGACCGCGATGGCGTAAGCGAGCGAGGTGCCCTGGAACATCTGGATGGCCACGCCCATCAGGCCCGGGATCGCCGACCGCATGCCCTGCGGCATGACGACCCGGAAGAACGTGTCCCGGGAGGACAGGCCCAGGACCTGAGCCGCCTCCGTCTGCCCGCGGGCCACCGACTGCAGGCCCGCACGGATGATCTCGCTCGAGTACGCCGCGGCGTTCCACACCAAGGCGATGCACGCCGCCTGGATGCTTTCGAACGCGATGCCGAACTTCGGCAGCCCGTAGTACACGAGGTACAGGATCACCAGGGCGGGGGCGCCACGGCCCACCTCCACGATGGCCAGGCCGAGGGTCCGGATGACCAGGTTCTTGTGCTGCACCATGACACTCAGGAGCAGGCCGAGCGGGTAGCCGATCACGATCGACACTCCGGCGATGAAGAGGCTCACACCGAGCCCGGACAGCATCTGGGGCATGTAGCCCGCCCATTGCTGAAGCCAGTTCATACGAAGATCGCCTTCCTCATGCGAGCGTCGAGACGGCGGGACAGGAAGGCCACCGGCAGGCTCAGGACGATGTAGATGACGCCCACGATCACGTACGGGAGGATGCCCTCGACCGTGGGATGCTGACGGGCGAACGACTGGGACTGGAACACCATCTCCGCCACGATGATGGTGGAAGCGATGGAGGAGTCCTTCAGCAGGCCCACGAGGTACGTGGCGATGGACGGGGAGACGATCCGGAACGCCTGCGGGATCACGACGCCGAAGAAGGTGGTCGCGCCGGACAGACCCAGCGCCTTGGACGCCTCCAGCTGGCCACGCGGCACGGCCTGGATGCCGCCGCGGTAGATCTCGGCCAGGTAGGCGATCGACACCACGCCCAGGCCCACGATCGCGGCGTTGACGGGGTCGAACTTGAAGGTCCCCAGGTGGATGCCGAACTTCAGCAGGAACAGCCAGACGATGATCGGCACGCCGCGGATCAGGTCCACGAGCAGTCGCGCGGCCCAGCGCAGCGGCGCCACGGGCGAGGTCAGGGCCAGGGAGAGCGGGACCGCTCCGACGATGCCGATGGCGAACGCGGCCAGCGTCAGCCACAGCGTCATGGGCAGGCCCTGCACGACGGCGGTGAGCGCTTCCATGTCAGCGCTCCAGGACGGCGCGCAGGAAGCGGCGGGTGCGCGCCTCCTGCGGGTCGCTCATGATGGCGCGCGGATCGCCCTGCTCGATGATCTTGCAGTCCGCCATCACCACGAGGGTGTCGGAGACGTCGCGGGCGAACTGCATCTCGTGCGTCACCACCACCATGGTCATGCCGTCCGCCGCGAGCTCCCGCATGACGGCCAGCACTTCCAGGCCGACCTCGGGGTCCAGGGCGGAGGTCGGCTCATCGAAGAGCATGATCGACGGGTCCAGGGCGAGCGCCCGGGCGATGGCGATGCGCTGCTGCTGGCCGCCGGAGCAGCGGCCGGGATGCTGGTTCGCCTTCTCCTTGAGGCCTACGCGCTCGAGCAGCTGCATGGCCCGCTCGTCGGCCTCCTCCTTGCTGCGGCCCAGCACCCGCTGCTGCGGGAAGCTGATGTTCTTCAGCGCCGTCATGTGCGGGAAGAGGTTGAAGGACTGGAAGACCATGCCGACGGCGCTGCGCAGGCGGGCCAGGTCCTTGGGGGCGATGTTCTTCCCGGGTTCGATCGTGTGCCCGGCCACCCGGATGGTGCCGCCATCCGGCTGCTCCAGGAGGTTGATGCACCGCAGGAAGGTGCTCTTCCCGGCGCCGGAGGGGCCGATCAATGCCGTGACGGTTCCGGGCTCCACGTCCAGGGACACATCATCCAGGACCACATGGTCGCCGTAGTGCTTCCTGATGTTCTCCAGCTGGATGCCGAGCCGTGGCACCCGGTGCGCTTCGGTGGGGGTTGATTTCGCCATGCCTGTCTTCCCTGCCAGGGCCGGAGCTCCGACCACGTGAGTGCCATGTGATTCACATCACTGGCTCGGTACAATGTTACATGTCACGTGCCGTGGGTCAAGGGTGTTCTCCGGGGGATTTTCCGAGAGGGCTTTCTTGCCGGATCCTCGCGCAGCTCCCCCTCGCAGGCGCCGCTGTTCTTTCCGTGGCGGCGATGATTGACTGGGCCGGTGGCTGACATCCCGCACCATCTCGACATCGCCGGCACGGCGTTCACCCTCATCGACGCACCCGAGCCCATCGCCTGCTGGACGGCATCGCTCGAGGCCACCGGCGGAGGAGCCTCCCCCACGGTGAACATCATCGTGGAGCCCGCGGCGCAGCCCGGACCCGATGTCCTCCAGCTCACCGCTGAGGTGATCGCCCGCTTCGACGAACTCGTCGACACCGCCGGGGCGTACCTACGGGAAGAGCTCAGCGAACCCGGCTTCGGCCTGCGCGACGACGAACTCCAGGCGCTGCGGAGCGACCAACCACCGTTCGGCGAACCCGAGGCGGTCATCTGGGACGACGGCGGCTGGATGCTCCGGTTCACGGAATCGCCGCTGGAGCTCGCGGATCCCTACGGCATCGGCGTGCTGTTCGAGGGCATGACCCCCTCAGCGGTCGAGGACCTGTCCGACCCCGACCCTGCCTGAGCGCCATCACGACGACGGGCGGGGAGCCGGAACTTCCGTTCCGGCTCCCCGCCCGTGCCGCGCCCCGCCCGCAGTGTCCGCACCGTCGAGCGGACCCGCTCAGCCCATCGTCTTCTGACCGTCCAGGGCTTCCCGGATGATGTCCGCGTGCCCGGCGTGCTGGGTGGTCTCGGCGATGATGTGGATCAGCGTCCGGCGAGCCGACCACGCGCGGGCCTCCCCCCAGGGCGTCTCGGGAAGGTCGTGCGAGACCCCGAGATCCTCCAGCCCCTCGACCGCGCGCTCGGTCTCCTCCGCCGCCGCCCGGTAGTCCTCCAGCGCGCCGGCGAGCGTCTCGCCGTCGGTCAGCCGGAATCCGTCGGCGTAGCGGGCGAAATCCTCCTCGGTCAGGTTCGAGAAGCTGCTCGTCGCGGCCGCCGACTCCGGGCCGTTCACGATGAAGTCGACCCAGTGCCGTTCCACCGACGTGACGTGCTTGATCAGGCCTCCGAGCGTCAGTTCGCTGACCGTGGTGCGCTTTCGGGCATCCTCCTCGTTCACCCCGCGGCAGGTGTAGCTGAGGAACTCGCGCGCCTGGGCTAGGGCGCCCAGCAGATCGGCCTTCTCGCCCGTGCCCACAGCGTTGATCATCCGTGCAGTCATGACATCTCCTTGGTCGTTCCGGTCTTGATGTCTTCAACGCTACGCACCATTGGTGTCACTTTCCGTCCTCAATTGGGAGGAGACTGAGAACATGGCGAACACGAGTTCACGGACGCTCCGGCTGCTCTCCTTGCTGCAGGGCAGACGGTACTGGCCGGGCGCCGAGCTGGCCGGGCGGCTGGAGGTTTCCGCGCGGACACTCCGGCGCGACGTCGAGCGCCTCCGGGATCTCGGCTATCCCGTGGAGGCCGCCCGGGGAGTCGACGGCGGGTACCAGCTCGCGTCCGGCGCGGCGATGCCGCCGCTGCTGCTCGACGACGAGGAGGCCGTCGCCCTCGCGATCGCCTTGCGATCCGCCGCCCAGGGCGCGGTGAGCGGCGTCGCCGAGGCTTCGGTGCGGGCACTGGCCAAGCTGGTCCAGGTGATGCCACGAGGACTCAGGAGACGGGTCGAGGCGATCGGAGCCGCCACGGAAAGCCACTTCTGGGAACCGGTCGAGGAGCTGATCGATCCGGAACTCCTGATCATCATCGGGCAGGCGTGCCGGGACCAGGAGCGGATCGGGTTCGACTACACCGCAGCCGACGGGCGCGCGACCACGCGGCACGTGGAGCCTCTCCGCATGGTGCGGCTCGGGCTGCGGTGGTACCTGGTCTGCTACGACCTGGACCGCGGCGAGTGGCGCAGTTTCCGCCTGGACCGGATGACCCGGCCGGTCCCGACCGGCGCCCGGTTCGCTCCCAGGACGCTGCCGGCGGAGAACCCAGTGGCCTTCATCCGGGACAGGGCCGACAAGGCGCCGAGCCCTCACGACGTGGTCGCCCTGGTCTCGGAGCCGGCGGAGTACGTGGCCGAGAGGATCGGCCGATGGTCCACGGTCGAGGAGGTCGCCGCGACCCGGTGCCGGGTGACGGTGCACGCCAAGACCCTGGACTGGGCTCTGATGGCGCTCGGCATGCTCGACGCCGAATACACGATCGAATCGCCGCAGTCCGCGATCGAGGGAGGCCGAGCGTGGGGCGAGCGGCTGCTGAGGGCGACCGCAGTCGATCGCCGGCCCTGACGGCGGGGACGCGCCACCCTCTCGCATCACTCCGACGCCCGGCCCGCTCTCATCGCCTGGGCGCGGAAGGCCCGGGGGTTCGGGAGATCCGCTGTCTCAAAAGCTCTGCGCAGGCGCTGCGTGTTGTCGAATCCGGAATACATGGCGACCTCCTCCACCGTGAGATTCACATACATGGGATCGCTCAACAACCGCTTCGCCTCTTGAAGCCGGCGGTCACGGATGGCCTGACTGACATTCTTTCCCTGCTGCGCATAAATGTCCTGGAGATTCCTGACGGACATCTTCAGGAGCGACGCGAGTTCGGTCACCGAGAATGACGGATCTATGTAGCGCCCGTTGATCAAATACTGAGACTGGCTGAACGCCCCGGAGCGCCCACGACGCTCGGACTCACTGACGCCACGCACGCTCAGGACGATACTGGCGACCATTTCCTGCAGGAATTGATCGATGAAGTAATTGTTGAGCGGACCTGCAGGGTGATGGTGGGCGACGGAGGTGCCGAAGGCGAGAATCGACTCCGAAAGAGTGCCGACGGGACCGAACTGCAAAGGGTCCGGACCGAACCCCCCATTGTTATATCCTTCAAGAATTTCCTTGGACGTTTCAATGATGAGGACCCGCGCGCCGTCGGAGAATTCAACGGTGCGGTTCTCGCCGGGCCGGAGGACGAATCCATGACCGGCATGCCGGGCCATGGCCCCTCTTCTGGAATGCACGCTCATCGTCCCTTCGGAGACGATCGAGAGTTTCACCGACCCCATTCCGGGATCGTGATGGATATCGTAGATCCCCCCGTCGATGACCACGTCCGAAGCGCCGGTGTTGCCGGTGTAGAAGCTGATTCCCTGGGCCGAAAAAGTCGGCGAGGACTGGGAGCAGACCCCGAACTTCCCGGCACTCTCCACATTGAGGAGCGTCCCCACCCCGGACGTGATGTCCTCGACGAGCCCGCTCTCCTCGACGACCAGCTTATTCTCGATGACCTTCCATTCAACGGGACCCCGGGGAGGGTGCGGAATCGGCGGCGTCGCCTTCATCGGTCTCCTTCGTCTTGCGAATCGTGCACAGCCTCGTGGCCACCTCCGCACCCGGGCTGAGTTCGATGGGCGCAGGCACCGAGGCCACCGCGCGGAGGTCCCCGGCGAGGTTGAAAGCAGCCGAGATCCCCGCAACAGGCGGACAATGGTTCATTTCGCGCAGGATGTGCGTCAAATTGCGCAACTCCTCCTGCGGATGGTCACAAGTGTGAGTGCGTTTCCACGCGTTTCGTGACGCGAAAAATTGTGATTAATTTGTTTCCGGTCCTCAGACATTGACCGGACGTCAATGCTGCGAGAACGCCCGGATGCCCCTCACAGTAACCTGAGGATTACCGCGGAACCTGTCATTTTTCCGCAAAGTGTCGTCTGGCACGTTTATGTCGTTTGTTTGGCGCAGATTTCATTCTTTTGGTTGAAAGCGCTCAATTCATGATGCATTGTTGGCTCGAAACAGTACCTCGGAGATTCAGCTTCCGAACTACTTCATCTCATGGGAGAAAAACCTTGCCCGACATCACTCCGCCTTCAGCCCAGCACGTCACCCGCCGCTCCGTCGCACGGTCCGCAGTGTGGGCGACGCCCGTCATCGCCGCAGCCGTCGCCGCCCCGGCGGCTGCCGCTTCCGTGACCCCTACCTGCCCCACCTGCATCAAGGCCGGCATCCCCCTGGTGGGCGGCCTGGCGTCCGGGGCCTGGACCTCGCAGGCGCTGGTCGCCGGCAACAAGGGCACCATCGCCCTCGGAGGCGCCTTCGGCCTCGACGCGACCCAGTGCGGGATCACCTGGCAGAACATCTTCCAGCCGGCCTTCACCTTCGTCGTCACGCAGGCCACACTGACCATGTCCGACGGCCGGACCTACAACTCCGGGATCGGCGCGGGCGTCGGAGCCGGTAACACCTCCACCGTCGGCGTCTTCCCCAGCGCGTTCGTCTTCACCAACGTCACCCTCCCGAACGGCGGAGCGGTCGTGGGCATCGGGTCCTACCCCGTCGTCCCCAAGAAGCTGTCGGTGAACGTGACCCTGTCACTTCAGTACGGCCTCGGCCTGACCCTCCAGTGCCCCTACACGCTGACGTGGAACCTCAACGGTGTGGCCACCGGCGCGGTGGCCTTCGGCATCGGCACCGTGAACTTCTCGGGTGTCGCCACCGTTTGAGGCCCCAGCACCCGGCCGACTCCCCCGGTGTGCCGCCTGAGCCTTCAGCCGGACACCCGCGCGATTTCTTCTACCTAAGGACACAGCATGACTACCATCCCGTTCACCCAGGCCCGCGCAGATCAGATCGTGGCGGGCGTCAACCAGACCGACGCCGCATCCTTCGCCGCGGTCCTCGCGCTGCCGGACAATCTGGTCCCGCTGCCCGAGGTGGCAGCGAACACCTCGTGGCCGGCCGACACCCGCATCGATGCCGCGACGTTCGTCGCCAACGGCACTGCCGGCGTCGCGCAGATCTCCTCGAAAGGCCATTCCGCCGAGGTCAGCCTGGTGCTCCAGGACGACGTGTGGAAGATCGCGCCGAGCGGCTCGTACGGCAACGAGGTCGAAGCCGCCCGCTAGCCGGTTCCCACCCGGCCCGAAGTCTGGGCATCTCACCCGATGGGGGAGTGAGATGTCCACAGCGCGTGACCTTCACCGACACCTCGAAGGCCACGCACCGCAAGCGTGGCTGCACTGAATGCCCCCCTAGGTGAAAGTGCAGCCACGCTTGTCCAACCCACCACCAAGGACACATCCCTCACATGCTCCTCTTTCAGAACGTGCTGGACCCGAACAACGGAAAGCCTCTGCTCATCGAAGTCGAAGGAAACGACTTCGAGGAGGCGCACGGGAAGCTCACCCGGCGCCTTGATGACCTGGCCCGCAGCGATTCGGACGCGACGGCAGGCGCCCCTGGCACCACCCGACGGACCTCGCTGGTCCGCTACGTCGAAGGGACCACGGTGGGGGCGTCCGGTATGCCGCCGTGCGCGTGCTGTTTCCGCACCGTGTGACCCTGCCCCCAGACCAATGACCGGAGAACGCTGAATGTCGCCTGTGACCCACCGGATCACTGTCGGAGACCCTGTGCGAGTCGCGCGCCCCACCGTCATCGAGGGGACCGACTACACGGACCGCAAAGGGACCGTGATGCGCGAACGCTTCGACGTCCGCGGGTTCACCCTCTTCGTCACCTTCCCCGAAACAGGGCTGGCGTCTGAATGGTTCCACCCCGATGAGCTGGAGCGCTGAGCCGGCGCAGGGACGATGCCGCCCGTCTCGGGGGCGAGAACAGCAACGGCGAGGACTGACCGAGTCCGCCCCCGGAACGCAGGATGCCGCCGTCGTCGTCTCGGAAGAGGCGACGACGGCGGCATCCGCCGGTTCTTCAGCGCGTCAGTCGCGCGCCGGCACCGGCAGGCCCAGGTGCTCGCGGAGCGTGCTCCCGCGGTACTCCGTGGGATACACGCCGCGTTCCTGCAGCGCCGGGACGAGGTGGTTCACGATGTCGTCCAGGCCGGTCGGGATGAGCCACGGGGAGATGTTGAACCCGTCCACCACGCCGTCCCGGGCGTACAGCGCCAGGTGGTCGGCCACCGACTGGTACGAGCCCGTGAAGGTCGCATCCCGGCGAGCCGACTGGGCCGTGACGAACTGCCGGATGGACAGCCCCTTGTCCTTGGCCTCCGCCCGCCACTGGTCGGCCAGCTGCCGGGCCCGGGCCCCGTGGAACCCGCTGCCCCGCGTCTCGCTCGTCTCCTCCACCACCGGGTCGATGTCCGGCAAGGGGCCGTCGGGGTCGTAGCCGGACAGGCTCGTGCCCCAGAACTGCTCCAGGAACGCGATCGCCTGTTGGGGCCCGATCTGCTGAGACCTGACCCAGGCCTTCTTCTCCAGGGCTTCGGCCTCCGTGGGCGCCAGGATGAACTCGCTCGCGGGGAAGATCTGGAGCTCGTTGGGGTGCCGGCCCGCCGCCACCGTGCGCTCCACCAGGTCCGCCCGGAACGACCTGGCGTCCTCCAGCTGCGGATGGGCGGAGAAGATCACGTCCGCCTGACGCGCCGCGAAATCCCGCCCTTCCGGGGAGTCGCCCGCCTGGAACAGCACCGGACGGTACTGCGCGCTGCGCGGCAGCCGCGGGACGACGTCCACCGAGTAGTGCTGCCCCTCATGCCGGACCCGGCGCGCGAAGGCGCCCCCTTCGCCGGCACCCTCACCAGCGCCGGACACCCACGACTCCGCCGCGCCGCTCTCCGCGATCACGCCGTCCTCCCAGGAGTCCCAGATCACCTTGGCCACCTTCACGAACGCTTCCGCGTGGGTGTACCGGTCGGCGTGGTCCAGATATCCCCCACGCCGGAAGTTCTGACCCGTCCACGCGTTGTCCGTGGTCACGATGTTCCACGCGGCCCGGCCGCCCGAAATCAGATCCAGCGACGCGAGGCGGTGCGCCAAGTCGGCGGGGTCGTTGTACGTGGTGTTCTGCGTGGCCACGAGACCGATCTTGTCCGTGACCCCGGCCAGTGCGGCGAGCATGGTCTGCGCGTCGGGCCGGCCCGCCACGTCGAGTTCGTGGACGCGGCCCAGGTGCTCCCGCAGGCGCAGGCCCTCCCCCAGGAAGAACGCTGCGAACAGGCCTCGTTCGGCGGTCTGGGCGATCCGGCGGAATGACTCGAAGTCGGTCTGCGAACCGGCTTCGGGCGTCTTCCACACGGTGCCCGAATTGACGCCCTGGAAGAAGATCCCGAACTGGATCTGCCCGCTCGGCCGGAAGTCCGCGGTCGTAGGTCCCTGTGTGCTGTCGCCGCTCATGCCTGTGCCCCTGTCCCGGCCGCGACGCTGCGCGCGGCCTCCGTCGAATAGCGATTGACCGCGCGCTCCAGCCCGAGCACGGCACGGAAAGTGCCTCCCGGCGCCGTCGGGCGCAGGAGGTTCCGCGAGCGCAGCAGCGGAAGGGTCAGCGCGGACAGTTCCGGCAGGTCCGTGTCGAGCACGGCCGGGTGCAGGCGGACGCCGTCGGCGACGCCCAGGAGATCCGCGAGGACCTCGGCGAGATCCTCGGCCGTCCCCGAGAACCGCGCGCGCCCGGTGGCCCACGGCGTGGCCGCGTCCAGCGCGGCCAGACGGTCGGCGGCGCTCAGGCCCCGCGCGTCGAGCACCACGTCCAGCTCGGCGATCAGGGCGGGACCGCCCTCGGGCCGAGAGCCGAACTCCTCCTGCGCCTCAGCCAGCCGGGTGCGGAGGTGCTCCAGCGAGGGTGCGCTCACCAGGACGGCGTCCACCTCGCGCGGCGACAGCGGACCGTCCACCGAGACCAGGTCCGCCGGCGCCACGACGGGCAGCTGGCCTTGCAGGGGACGCGGAATGATGGACGGGCCCTTCACGAAGTAGCCCTCGCCGTCGCCCAGATCAGCTTGGAAGTCGGCGTAGTGGAGACGGTCGGCGTCGAGGTAGCGGCCCGAGTCGACGTCCTTGATCACGGCGTCGTCCTCCCAGGAGTCCCACAGCCGGCGATTCGCCTCCACGGACGCTCCCGCTTCGGCACGGCGGCGGTCACCGTCCGCGACGGAACGCCCGACGGCGGCGGCCTCCCGCGCGTCGTCGCTCGCCGCGAGCAGCCAGCCGCCACGGCCCTGCGACACGTAGTCGAGACTGGCCAGCTGTGTGGCCACATGGAACGGCTCGGTGTAGACGGTGTCGACCTCGGGAAGGAGCCCGATCGCATGGGTCAGCGGCCCCACGAACGCCGCGCGCTGCAGGGCGTTGAGCCGGGCCTGCGCGTCGGCGCCGTCCGGCAGGGGCCCGTCGGCGTAGCTCAGGGCGTGGAAGCCCGCGGACTCCGCGGCGAGCGCCACGTCCCGGAGTTTTTCGGGACCCAGGACAGCGGCGGGCGCCGTGCGGCTTGCGCGCCAGGCGGCCGGGTGCGATCCGGCGCCGTCCGCTTCGAGGATGAGGAACCCGCTCATGCTGCGGCCTCCGACTCGGAAGTCGCGGCGGCCTGCGGGGTCTCCGCGGTGGCCCGCTCGACCGGCAGCTTCTCCCCCGCCTCGACGGCCACCGGCAGGCGGTTCCCTGCGGGTGGGAGGGGGCAGGTGGCGAAGTCCGTGTAGGCGCACGGCAGGTTCACCGCCCGGTTGAAGTCCAGGACGGCGGTCCCGTCCTCGGCCGGGGTGACCACGAGCGAGCGGTTGGCCGGGTACGTGGTGTCGCCGCTGGTCAGATCCGTGAACAGGACGTTGAGAGTGCCGGGCGCGTAGCCGTTGAAGGCGGTCAGCACGTGTTCCTGGCCTTCCAGGGTGAACCGCAGGCGGGCGGGCGATTCGTAGACATGCTCGATCCCCTCCACCACGGCGCCCACCGTGACGGCCTGAGGCTGCTCGAAGTACTCGACCTGTGCCGTCACGGCGAACTCCTCGGACGCCGGGTAGGCGGGCGTGCCCGGGTAGCCGGTGCGGAGGGAGTAGCCGGGGTCGCGGGGCCGGATCACCAGGAAACCTCCCCGCCGGGCCACCTCGATCTGCACGTGCCCGTGGTCCAGCAGCACGGCGTCCCGCTCCGCGATGGGGCCGAGGACGGTGGTGCTGCCGGTGCCGTCCGGGTTCAGTTCGCGGCCCTCCCAGCTGAGGCGCTCGACGGCGGACAGCGTGATGGTCACGGTGTCCTCGACGGCGTTCCAGAGGCCGGGGATGCCCGGGATCCGCTGGGGCGCGTCGTCCAGGAAGTGCAGCCCGGTGACCGCCAGGAATCCGTGGGGCGCGGCCCGCTGCTCCTCGTGGCGGGCGTGCCAGGCGTCCCACTCGGCCTGGAAGGCGCCGGGCTCCGGGGCCGCCGGGGCGGCCTGGCCGGTCACGGCCGTGGTGTGGTCGGCCGTGGTGCTGTCAACTGACGAAGGCATGCTGGCTCCTGTGCTGGTGATTGAGTTCGGTGATGCGGGCGGCGGCGTCCGGTTCGTGCGCCCCCGCGACGGCGGGACGGCCGCCATACGGGTCCGCCTCCTCCCACAGGGTGGTCGGGGCCGCCGCGCGGACCGCCGGGATGACTTCGGTGGCGAAGCGTTCCAGCAGCTCGAGCTGCTGGTCGAACGGCAGGGTGGTGGGCAGCGAGATGGACTGCAGATCGTGGCCGTAAAGCTCGTGGTAGGACAGGATCTTGTCCACCACCTGCTCCGGGCTCCCCACGAGCGCCGGACCTTCGGCCACCGCGTGGTCGATGTCCCGGTACGGCGAGTTGTTGCCCGGGACGTTCCGGTGCGCGGTGAGCGCTTCGTAGACCGGGCCGAACTGGGCCTTGGCCTCCTGCGTGGTGTCGGCCAGAAAGACCCCGCCCGCGCCACTGCCGGACCCCAGGTACGCGAAGCGCGGATCGTGTCCGTGCCGGGCGTACTCCTCGCGGTAGTGATCGATCAGGACCTTGTAGTTCTCGCGCGGCTGGATGGCGTTCGCGGTGAAGAGCGGGTCGCCGTACTGGGCGGCGAGCGCCGCACTGGTCAACGACGTCGCCGAGCCGTGCCAGACGCGCGGCGCCCCGGCGAAGGGGCGCGGCGTCGTCGTGGTCGGGTCGGTGAGCGCGGGACGGAAGCGGCCCTCCCAGGTGACGCCCTCCTCCCTCCAGAGGCGGTGCAGCAGGCCGTATTTCTCGGCGAGCAGCTCCCACTGATCATCGAGGGACAGGCCGAAGAGCGGGTACTGCAGCACCTCGTTGCCCTTGCCGATCACCAGTTCGAGGCGTCCGGCGGAGAGCTGGTCGATCATGGCGTAGTCCTCGGCCACGCGGACCGGGTCCAGCACCGAGAGCACCGTGACCCCGCTCTGCAGCCGGATACGGCTGGTGACGGCGGCGATCGCGGCCAGCACCGTGGTGGGCGAGGACGAGATGAACTCGCCCGCGTGCCGCTCCCCCACGGAGAAGGAGTCGAAGCCGAGCTCCTCGGCCCGCCGCGCGGTCTCCACCACCTGACTCAGCCGCTCGGACGGGGACACGATCTCCCCGGTCAGCGGGTTCTTCAGATGCGGGATGATGTCCAGGACCTGGAATTTCACTTCTTCGCTCCCGGGGTGGATCCGTAGTTCTCCGCCGTGATGGTCTCGGAGTCCGGCAGGGCCTCTTCGGACAGGCCCCAACGGGCGAGGACCTTGGCGTAGCTGCCGTCCTTGATGCTCGAGTTCAGCGCCGCGGTGACGGCGTCGGCCAGGCCGTTGCCGCGCTTGGCGACCGCCGCCACAAGGGTGGTGGCCGGCCAGCCGGCGTTGACCTTGCCCACGACCTTGAGGTCGTCACGGGTGTTCGCCCGGTACACGGCGGACGGGTAGGGGCCGAGGTTCAGATCGGTGCGGCCGGAGGACAGGGCGAGGATGGTGTCCGCCTCGTTGGCGTAGTACTCGAGCTGTGCGGGCGCCTTGCCCTTGGCCTCGAGCTCCTTGTTCCAGGCCAGCAGGATCTTCTCCTGGTTGGTGCCGGACCCCACGGAGATCTTCTTGCCGGAGATGTCGTCCGAGCCCTTGATCTCCAGCGTGGAGTCCTTCTTCGCTTCGAACCCCATGTACGCGGCGCGGTAGCTGGAGAAGTCGAAGAGCTTCACGCGCTCCCCGTTGATCCCGACGTTCGAGAACACCGTCTCCACCTCCCCGGACTGGGTCTTCAGCGGCCAGCTCTCCCACGATGTGACCTTCACGTCCAGTTCGAGGCCGAGCTTGTCCGCCACGAGCTGGGCGATGTCCAGCTCGCTGCCGACCGGCGTCTTGTCGTCCGTGGCGTGGAAGGACAGCGGGATCGAACCGGCGCTCGTGGCGACGGTCAGCTTCCCGTCCTTGGACACGGCGGCCGGGACCTTCGCGGCCGCGGCCGCGTCCTTCTGCACTCGGATCCGGTCCTGCTGCGGCGAGGTGTTGTAGGTGACCCCGTTGCGGGCGGCGGTGGTGGGACCCGAGGCCGCGTTGGCCCCCGGGTCGGAGCACGCGGCGAGCGTGGGGACGACGACGGCGGCAAGAGCCGCGAGAGCCAGCGCGCGCTGGGGTGCGGTGCGGTGAAGCATGGTGGTCCTTAGATGTTGAAAGCAGGTTCGATGACTTTGGAGAGGAACGCCCGGGTGCGTTCCTGCTGCGGGCTGCCGAAGAGCTGGGCGGGCGGGCCGGACTCGACGATGCGGCCCTGGTCCATGAAGACCACGGTGTCCGCGACGTCCCGGGCGAAGCCCATCTCGTGCGTGACCACGATCAGCGTGGTGCCCGTGCGGGCCAGGTCCCGGATGACATCCAGCACCTCGTTGACCAGCTCGGGGTCCAGGGCGGAGGTGGGCTCGTCGAACAGGACCAGGCGGGGTTCGAGGGCCAGGGCCCGGGCGATCGCGACGCGTTGCTGCTGGCCTCCCGAGAGCTGCCGCGGGTACGCCTGGGTCTTGTCCGCCAGGCCGACGCGGTCCAGGAGCACCTTCGCCTTGGCGGTCGCCTCATCGCGGCTGCGGCCCTGCGCCACGATGGGCGCCTCGATCACGTTCTCCAGCACGGTCAGGTGCGGGAAGAGGTTGAAGTTCTGGAAGACGAAGCCGATGCCGGTCCGCTTGGCCAGGATGTCCTTCTCCTTGCGTTCCAGCAGGCGGTTGCCCTTGAGGCGGTAGCCGACCGGTTCGCCGTCGATCGCGATGTAGCCGGAGTTCAGGGTCTCCAGGTGGTTGATGGTCCGCAGGAGGGTGGACTTGCCGGACCCGGACGGACCGACGATCACCGTCACCTCGCCGGGACGGACGGTCAGGTCGACGCCCTTGAGGACCTCGACGTGGCCGAAGCTCTTGTGGGCGTTGACGATGTCGACACGGCCCACGGTTCCGGGGGCGGCGTCGCCTTGCGCGGGCTGCTTCGCCGTGGTCAGGGTGGCCGGGGCTGCTGCTGCTGCTTCGACGGTGCTCATGGGAGGTCCTTCCGGGCGGGTTCCTGGGCGCGTTCCTGGGCGGTGGGCTGGAGTGCCGGGCGGCGTCCCGGGGTGAGGTTGGCGCGGATGCGCTGCCAGGGGGTCGGCGGCAGATTGCGCACCGAACCCCGCGAGTAGTGCCGTTCGATGTAGTACTGGGCGATGCTCAGCACCGAGGTGATGACCACGTACCAGAGGGTCGCCACCAGCAGCAGCGGGAGCACTTGCTGGGTCCGGTTGTAGATGACCTGCACGGTGTAGAACAGCTCCGAGTAGGCGAGGACGTAGACCACGGAGGTGCCCTTGACCAGGCCGATGATCTCGTTGAAGGCGTTGGGCAGGATGGCTCTCATGGCCTGCGGCAGGACGATCCGGGTGTTCCTCCGCCAGGCCGGGATGCCGAGAGCCGCGGCCGCTTCGAGCTGCCCCGCGTCCACGGAGAGGATCCCGCCGCGGATGATCTCGGCCGAATAGGCGGCCTGGTTGAGGCTCAGGCCGAGGACCGCGGCGGCGAACTGACTGATCAACGTGGTGGTGGAGGCTTCGAAGAACCGGACGTCCGTGAACGGGATGCCGAGACTGATCTTCTCGTACAGGTACCCCAGGTTGTACCAGAGCAGCAGCTGGACCAGCAGAGGGGTCGAACGGAAAATCCAGGAGAACGTCCAGGCCACGCCCACCAGAAGCGGCGAGGCGGAGAGCCGCATGAGTGCCAGGACGAAGCCGAGCAGGAAACCGAGGGTTCCGGCGATCACGGTCAGCTTGAGAGTCTCCAGCAGGCCGTTGACCACCGACTGCGCGGTGAACCACTGCGCCACCACGCCCCACTCCCAGCGCGGGTTGGTGGCCAGCGAGTAGGCGATCGCCGCCACGAGGATCGTGACCAGCACGGTGCCCACCCAGCGCCAGGGGTGCCGCGCCGGGACCACCCGGAGGTCGGCGCCGGCCGGGAGGGCCGTCGTCGCGCTGTCCGCTGTGTCGCTGTCCGAAGTGGCACCGGCCGCAGCCAGGAGGCCGAGCGAGTGGCGGTGTTCCGTTCCGTCGTCGAAGGTCGTGGGGAAGCCCGTCGCGGGGGTCGCGTCCTGCGGTTCGGCGGGCTGGCCGAGCACCCCCTCAGGGGGCCCTGCCGGGGTGTTGGTGATGACACTCATGGGAAGTCCTCGGTGATCAGTTCCAGTGGGATTGGGTGCCAATCTATGGACCGGCGCGGGGCACGTTCAAGGGGACGATTCACATTCCTGCACCCCCGTTCACGGCACGTCTTTCCGGGTCACACGGGGCCATATGCGGCTCCCCACGACGCTCCGTGACAAGCCGTGAACTCCGGCGTCGGGGCGTGACGGCGGGGCTGGATTCCGGGGCGCCCGGGCTCCTAGGGTCAGGTTCCACCAGACCGTTCCCGCCGCCGCTCCACGGCCCGCGACCCAGGAGGAAGCCATGACTCACCGCAGGCCCACGCTCGTCATGATCGGGGCGGGTCCGCGCGTGGCCGGAGTCCTGGAGCGGCTGGCCGCGAGCGCGCCCGAACTCCTCCGCAGTCCGGTGGATCTTCACCTCGTGGATCCACAGGAGCCGGGGTCGGGACGGGTCTGGCGGCACCACCAGTACGCCGGTCTACTGCTCAATTCCATGGCTCAGGACATCACCCTGTTCACGGACGCCACCGTGCACTGCGCGGGGCCACGGGCCGAGGGCCCGGACCTGCTGGCCTGGGCGGAGCTCCTGACCGCGGGAGAGCTGGACGACGACGGCCACCCCGCCGACTCCGCGCTGGAGGACCCGGCCCTGCTCGCCGAAGCCGCGGCCCTGCGCACCGGGTCCTTTCCCAGCCGCCGGCTCTTCGGCGCCTACGCCCGCTGGTTCCTCCACCGGGCCGTGCTGCGGCTGGCGCCCCGCGCCCGGGTCACCGTGCACCGCGACACCGCCACGGCCGTGCACCACGACGCCGCCGGCTACCGCGTGCAGCTGGCATCCGGGCCGGTGCTGGACGCCGACGTCGTGCTCTACTCCCTGGGGCACAGCGACGCCCGGCCGGATGCCCGCGAGCGCGCCCTGACGTCCTTCGCTGAACGGCACGGCGGCCTGTACCTCCCGCCGGCGTACACCGCCGACGCGGACTATTCGAACATCGCACCAGGTCAGGACGTGCTGGTGTCCGGCATGGGACTGGCTTTCGTGGACCTCGTGGTCCTTCTGTTCGAGGGCCGCGGCGGGCGGTTCACTCCCCGGGCCGAGGGCGGTTTCGACTACGTGCCCTCGGGCCGGGAACCCCGTCTCTGGGCAGGGTCCCGCCGTGGGGTGCCGTATCACGCGAAGCCACAGGTCCCCCTCCGGGGTCCGGCGCCGGGCGGCGCCCGCTACCTGACCCAGGAGGCCGTGGGCGCACTGCTGAACTCCGTCGACGAGATCGGGTTCCGGGAACACCTCTGGCCACTGGCGGCCAAGGATGTAGCCCACGCGTACTACGAAGAGCTGTTCGCGGCCTCGCCCGCGCGGGTCGACGGGCCCTGGGACGCCTTCGAGCGACGGCTGGACACGGTGGCCTGGGGCTCAGCCGAACAGCGGCGCCTGCTGCGCGACTTCATCCCGGATCCGGCGTACCAGTTGGACTTCGACCAGGTCGACCGGCCGCTCGGCACGGGGCGGGGACCGGAGCTCGGGGGTCTGGCCGACCGCGAGGCGGCGGTGCTCCGGCACGTCGAAGAGGACCTCCGGCTGCGCAGCGACCCCACGCACAGCGAGCAGACCGCGCTCTTCACCGGCTTCCTGTACGCCTACTTCTCCCTGGGCACGCTCGTGCCCGTGGAGCGGCTGAGCGCGTCGGCGCTGGCCGAGATCAACGAGTGGTGGCACGGCTTCTTCTCCTTCATCGACTCCGGTCCGCCCCCGCACCGGCTCGAGGAGATGCTCGCGCTGCACCGCGGCGGGTTCCTGCGCTTCCTCGGACCAGGGGCGGTGATCTCACCGGACGAGACGAGTGGCCGTTTCGTCGCCTCCCTCCCGGGCAGCGACGACACCGTCAGCGCCGCCGTCTTCGTGGAGGCCCGCCTGCCGGAACCGACCGTCGAGGGTTCCCGCAACCCGGCCCTCTGGCAACTGGGCAGCAGCGGGCTGGGACGGGAGAAACAGGTGCTCACGCGGGCCGGGGTCAGCAGCTCCGGCCGACTGGCCGTGGATGCACAGCAGCGCATCCTGGGGCCCGACGGCGCGGAGCGGCGCCATCTGTTCGCCGTCGGACCGTGGACGTCGGCGTGGGGGTCGGCCGCTTTCGCGCGACCGCGCACCAATGCCGCCCCGTTCCGCGAGAACGACGCCCTGGCGAGGAGGCTCCTCAAGGCCCTCAACGATGTCGCCGACGGACTCGTCGCCTCCGGCACGGCACCGGCTTCCGAACGGCTGCGTGCCTGAGCCGCACGCACCGATTCCCGGCCGCGCCCGCCCGCCCGCCGACCACGATCCCTCAGAGACGGAAGATCCCATGAGCATCACCGCGAACTCCCCGACCGAATCCTCCCCCGACGCCCTCTCGCAGGACGCTTCCTCGCCGGGCGTTTCCTCCCCCGCCGGACTCCTCGACCTGACGGTCGTCCAGGTCGGCCTGGATGACGCCCGGGTGAAGCCCCTCCTGGAGGAGCTCGCCGTCGAATACTCCACCCGGTACGGCGACTTCTTCTCCGCGGCCGGTGCACAGGAGGAACTCTCCCGCTATCCGGCCAGCGAGTTCGAGCCCCCGCACGGCGCGCTCCTGATCCTGCAGGAGGGCGGGGAGACCGTGGCCGGCGGAGCGTTCCGCCGCTACGACCAGGAGACCGCCGAATTCAAGAGGATCTGGACGCACTCCGCGCATCGTCGCAAAGGGCTGGCCCGGCGGGTCCTGGTGGAACTGGAACGAGTGGCCGGGGAGCGCGGCTTCTCGAGGGTCTACCTGACCACAGGTCCCCGGCAGCCCGAGGCGAAGGCGCTGTACCTCGCCACGGGGTACACGCCTCTCTTCGACCTCGAGGCGGACCCGGAGGAGATCAAGCACCTGGCCTTCACCAAGCCACTCTCCCCCGCCTGACGCCCCTCCCTTAAACGCGAGGGAACAGCTGATGCCCGGATCCGCGGCGGATCCGGGCATCAGCTGTTCCTTCGCGGAGCGGGCTCCGCGGGGCTTGAACGCGCGGCCCTCCTAGAACTCGCGCTCGAACGGCGTGGTTCCGGTGACCCGGACGAAGCCGTACCGCTCGAGGATCGGCCGCGAGTAGTCGGTCGAATCGCTGTTGATCAGGGAGATGCCCTGCGCCAGCGCCGCACGGGCCCGCTGAGCGGTCACGGCCCGGTAGATGCCCTGCCCGCGCCACTCCTCCAGCGTGAACCCACCCCAGATCCCGGCGAAGTCCGTCCCGGGGACCGGCTCCAGCCGCCCTCCGGACACCACCTCGCCGTCGGCCACCGCCATCCAGGCCTCGGTGCCGTTCCCCCGGCCGAGCCGACCCATCAGATCGGCGGCACGGCGCGGGGCGTCGGCGGCACTGCCGCCGAAGGCGTCCTCCGCCGCGACGCACAGCGCCAGGGCGTCCTCGATCGACCGAACCGGCTGGAGGCTGACGCCGTCGGGAAGTGGAACGTCGACGGCGAGCGCGGCGGCGTCTCCGATCATCACCGACTCCTCCTCCCCCTCCGTGAAGCCCGCGGCCCGGAGCGCATCGCCCAGGCCGAGGAGACCGTCGTGGCTGCGGGTCTTCCACTCGAGAGTGGACAGTGGACGGCGGGGCGCCCGCACCGGTGCGGCGGACGTCGCGGAACCGCTCGGGCGGGCCGCCCCTTCCTCCGGAGCGGAGAGCTGATCCCCGGGATGCCCTCCGAGGACGCCGTCCCCGGCGGCGTCGGCCGCGCCCGGGGCAGATGGCGACCCGTCCTCCGGGCTCGCGAGTTCGCCGGCCAGGTCCAGCACGGCGGCCACCCCGGCCTCCACCAGAGCGGCCAGGCGTCCCGGACGGGTGAGCTCGTCCCGGAGCAGCGCGGCGTTCTCATCCTGGCCGACCGCGCCATGGCTGATGAACCCCGCCTCTCCGGCGAACACCGCCGTCATCACGGACAGGAACGGACCGTCTCCGGCGCCCTCGGGAACGGCAGAAGCCTCCAGCAGCACGCCCTCCCGGGGGTACCAGTGCAGCAGGCGACGAGCCAGCGCTCCCTGCGCTTCGGCGTCGAGCCTCAGCTGAGAGTCATACGCGGCCAGCATTCCCGGCTCCTCACTCATGGACGCTCTCCCCGGCAGCGGTGGCGGCAGCGCGGGCCGCGTCCTCGATGCGGCCGCGGTAGGCGGACCATCGCGCGTCGTCGAAGTCGGGAAGGTTCGGATGCCCGGCGGTGTAGCCGATGCTGCCGTCGATCAGTTCTCGCACGATGTCCGCGTGACCCGCATGATGAGCCGTCTCCAGGTCGACGTGGACCAGGATCTGGTGGAGGGTGACGTTCCGTGTCTCCGGCTTCCACCAGGGCACCACGCCGGGGGCGTCGAGATCCAGCGCGTCGATGGTGGCGTCACTGTGGGCTGCGGAGGC
Organism: Arthrobacter sp. RCC_34; assembly: GCF_041360795.1. Classification (NCBI taxonomy): domain Bacteria; kingdom Bacillati; phylum Actinomycetota; class Actinomycetes; order Micrococcales; family Micrococcaceae; genus Arthrobacter; species Arthrobacter sp. RCC_34. Next base: position 496,002 of record NZ_JBFUPW010000004.1, read on the forward strand.
GTGGTGCAGCTCCAGAATGCTCTGCACCGATTCCGTCTCCGGCACCCACATGTCCGCGTTGTCTTCGGCATCCGGGGCGCCCCAGGGCATGGGGTGTTCGAAAGGTCTGTCGAAGACGAGACCGAAGTACTCGGCCTGGACGCTGGCGACATGCTTCACCAGGCCCAGGAGATTGGTCCCGGTCCGGGTCATCGGACGGCGGAGGTCGTACTCGCCGAGCCCGTCCAGTTTCGCCAGCAGTCCCGCTCGCCGCGCCCGGAGATAACGGTGCAGGGTCGTCTTGATGTCCTCTGGGGTGTGAGTCATGCCACGAGCCTACGACAAGGGTCCGACAGAAGATCCGGCCCCTCCACCACACCCCGGATTCCCGGCGGGGCCTGCGGCTTCAAGAGCATTGACACCCCCTCCCGCTAAGCTATGGCCATGGCCAGCAAGAGCACTGACTCCAAGAGCACCGAGGACAAGGTCCAGACGATCCGCGAGGGCTACACCTTCTCCGGCCCCGTGATCGAGCTGGGCGCGGCGATCGTGGACGACGCCGTCCACCAGGACGCCCCGGTCCGTCTGCCCCTCGGCATGATGAACCGGCACGGCCTCGTGGCAGGCGCGACGGGCACGGGCAAGACCGTCACACTGCACATGATGGCGGAACAGCTGTCCGCTGCCGGCGTGCCGGTCTTCCTGGCCGACATCAAAGGCGACCTGTCCGGCCTGGCCACTCCCGGCGCAGGCGGGGACAAGCTTCTGGCGCGCACCGCAGAACTCGGTCAGGAATGGAAGGCCGCGACGTTCCCGGTCGAGTACCTCGCGCTGGGCGGCAACGGCAAGGGCATCCCCGTGCGGGCGTCCATCACGAGCTTCGGCCCGATCCTGCTCTCGCGCGTCATGGACCTCAATGACACCCAGGAGTCCAGCCTCCAGCTGATCTTCCACTTCGCGGACCAGAACCAGCTGGAACTGGACGACCTCAAGGATCTCCGGGCGGTCATCCAGTACCTCACCTCGGACGAGGGCAAAGAGGCCCTGGCCCAGCTCGGCGGACTGTCCAAGGCGACCGCCGGGGTCATCCTGCGCGAGATCGTGGCGCTGGAAGCCCAGGGGATGGAGCAGTTCTTCGGGCTCCCCGAGTTCGACCCCTCCGAACTTCTGCGCACGGCGCCGGACGGCCGTGGCATCATCAGCGCCCTCGAGCTGCCCACCCTGCAGGACAAGCCCGCGCTGTTCTCCACCTTCCTCATGTGGCTGCTGTCGGAGCTGTTCGAGACGCTTCCGGAGGCCGGAGACCTGGACAAGCCCAAGCTCGTGTTCTTCTTCGACGAGGCCCACCTGCTCTTCACGGGCGCCTCCAAGGCGTTCCTCCAGGCCATCACCCAGACCGTGCGTCTCATCCGTTCCAAGGGCGTGGGCATCTTCTTCGTGACCCAGACCCCCAAGGACGTCCCCGCGGACGTCCTCGGCCAGCTCGCGAACCGGGTGCAGCACGCGCTGCGCGCCTTCACACCGGATGACGCCAAGGCGCTCAAGGCCACGGTGTCCACCTTCCCGGTCAGCGATTACGAGCTGGAGAAGGTCCTCACCTCGGCCGGGATCGGCGAGGCCGTCATCACCGTCATGAACGAGAAGGGCGCGCCCACTCCGGTGGCGCTGACCCGCCTCCGCGCGCCGGCATCGCTCATGGGCCCGGCGGACGACGCCACCATGAACCAGGTCATCCAGGCCTCGTCCCTGGCTTCCAAGTACAGCCAGGCCACGGACCGCCAGTCCGCTTTCGAAAAACTGCAGAACGCGCCGGCCGGCGGCGCAGCGCAGCAGGGACAGCCGTCGGCGGGCTCCGGCTCCGCTGACCAGGGCACTGTGAACCAGGGCTCCGTGGACGAGGAGGCACGCCGGATCGAGGCGGAGATCCTCGGTCATTCGGTGCCGGGCGCACCGTCCCAGGCGCCTGCTCCGGCACCCGCGCCGAGCACCCCGGCGCCGCCCGCGCCGTCACCGGAACCCGCCCAGAACCCGATGGGTGACATCATGGGAGGCCTGGGCTCCGCGCTCGGCGGCGGGCTCCGCTCCATGGTGCGGTCGCTCGGCACCCAGTTGGGCCGCGACCTGGGTCGCAGCATCTTCGGCACATCGTCGAGGAGCAGGCGCCGCTGACCCGGTGTGCCCCGCAGCCCGGGCGAAGGACAGGAAGGACGACCGGACGCGAGATGAGGTTCAGAGCAGCGTGACGTGGACACAGACCACCATCAAGGTGGCCGCATCCTGGCTTGCCGGCATCATGCTGGTGGCCGCCGCTGCCATCGTCACCATCGTCGTGGTGAACTCCGGCCCGGCGGGCGCGCAGGAACCGGTGCGCGCCTATCTTTCGGCGCTCAAGGACGGCGACGGCGGCAAGGCCCTCGGCCTGGTCCGCGCCCAGGTGCCGGCCGGGAACGCCAGCCTCCTCAACGGGGCCGGCCTCAAAGCATCGGTGGAGAAGTTCGAAGACCTCACGGTCGGGAACCCCGAACGCCAGGCCGACGGGCGGATGTCCGTGCCCGTCTCCTACTCCCTGGAAGGCGTGCAGAACAGCACCCGGTTCCTGGTGGAACCCGCTGGTCACGAGTGGTTGTTCTTCACGCGCTGGCAGCTCGTCCCGGCGAGCCTGCCCACCGTCACCGTGAACGTGGTGAACTCCAATCTCGCCACGGTCAACGGGGTCACGGTGAACACCCCCAAAGGCCACGGCCAGTTCCCGGTCTTCTTCCCGGGCACCTACGAGGCGAGCTACAGCTCGCCGTATTTCGCCGCCCCTGCCCAGCGGGTCTCCGTCTCCGGATCCAGCAGCAGCCAGACGGTCAATCTCAGCACCGAGGCCACCAAGAGCCTGGCCGACGCCGTGTCCACCCAGGTCCACAAGTACCTGGACGACTGCGCCGCCGAGGCCAACCACGAGCAGCGTCTCCAGCCGGACTGCCCGTTCTACCACGCCGGACTCGAGCGGGTCACGCCCGGGTCGATCCGCTGGAGCATCGTCGAGTACCCCAAGGTCGAGATCCAGCCGTACAACGGCCGCTGGGTGGTCACACCGCTCGGCGGCAAGGCGAAACTGAACGCGAAAGCCGTCGATCTCTTCACCGGCGTGGACGGCCCGCTGGACCAGGTGCATCCCTTCAGCTTCACTGTGACGCTGAGCTTCACGGCGGACAAGGTGACCGTCACGCCCGTCGTCGACTACTGACCCCGGACACCGCCACCCGCGAAAGCACAGATGGTGCCCCTTCCCGAGGCGGGAAGGGGCACCATCTGTGCTTTCGCGTCCGGAGCGGGCCGGGCTCAGTCCATGCCGCGCAGGTCCAGGACCAGTTCCGTGTCGCCGTCGGCGCTCAGGACCACGGGGATGCCCCAGTCCTGCTGGTAGAGGTGGCAGGCGGCGTGATCGGGGATCTCGCCGTCGGGGCCTTCCGCGCCGTCGCAGGCCGCCGCGCGGGCGGTGATGTGCAGGATGCCCTCGGTGACCTCGGAGGACAGCTCGAGCGTGCGGTTCAGGCCTTCGCCCGTGCCGCCGCCCGAGACAAGGAGCTCCGCCGGGGTCGACGAGATCTTCAGCTGGGTCGGATCGCCCCAGCGGTAGTCCAGCTTCTGGCCCGTGGGGGCGGTGAAGCGGACCGCCAGGTCGAAGGAACCGGGAGCGACGGGCGACGTCGGGCGCTGCGTCTGGGAGGCGCCCTCGTCCACCTGCTGTGCCTCCGCCGGGATGGGCACGTAGATCAGCTGGTGCTTATTGGCCTCCACCACCACGAGCAGAGGCTCGGCGCCCCGGGGGTCGAGGACGACATCGCTGGGCTCGGCGAGGCCGCGCGTCAGGGTGGACACGACGCCGGTCGCCGGGTCGTAGCGGCGCACGGCGCCGTTGTAGGTGTCGGCGATCGCCACGGAACCGTCCGGCAGCACGGTGACACCCAGCGGGTGCTGAAGCCGCGCCTCGGAGGCTTCGCCGTCGCGGAACCCGAAGTCGAAGAGGCCCTTGCCGATGGCGGTCTCCACGGTCACGCGTCCGGCGTCGCCCGTGGGCACGAGGCGGCGCAGCGCGGAGGTCTCCGAGTCGGCCACCCAGATGGAGCCGTCGGGTCCTTCGGCGAGGCCGGAAGACTGGGCGAACCAGGCGGAGTCGGCCGCGCCGTCGAGGAGGCCCTCCAGACCGTTGCCGGCCAGGATGGACACCTCGCCGGTCTCCGGGGAGAACGCGAAGATCTGGTGCACGCCCGCCATGGCGATCACCACGGTCTGGAGCGACTCGGACCAGAGCACGTCCCACGGTGAGCTGAGGGCCACCTGGAGCGGATCCGCGCCGAGCGGCCCGCCGTAGCCGGCGCCGTCGTCGTCCACACGAGCCGGGCCCGCTTCCAGCAGCCGCTGCACGCCGCTGCCGGCGAGCGTGGTCACCTCACCGGTCGCGAGGCTGATGCCGCGCAGGCGGTGATTGACCGAGTCCGCGACGACGACGTCGTACCCGACCCGCGCCGCCAGCTCGGCGGGCAGGAGGGTGAGTCCCTGGGGCTCGTTGAAGCGGGCGCCCTCGGCCCCGCCGTCGACGTGTCCCTTGATCCCGTCGCCATAGGAGGCCAGGATCGTGTCGAAGTCGTCGGCGAGCTCCAGGACGCGGTGATGACCGGTGTCGGAGACGAGCCAGGAGTCCTGCTCGGAACCGCGCCCGGCGGGCAGCAGCAGGGCCTTGCCCGGGAAGCGGAGTGTCCCGGAGGTGGCCTCCGGCGCCACGTACGGACCGTCCCCGCGGTGCAGGGTGCCTTTGGCCTCGTGCTCCGCGATGAGTTCCGGGATCAGGACGGCCAGGCCGTCCGCGTGACCCTCGCCGGAAAGGTGCGCCACCACGTAGCCCTCGGGGTCGACGACCACCAGCGTCGGCCAGGCTCGGGCGGCGTAGGCCTTCCACGTGTCCAGCTCGGGGTCGTCGAGGACCGGGTGGTGGATCTCGTAGCGCTCCACGGCTGCGGCGATGGCCACCGGGTCGGCCTCGTGCTCGAACTTCGGAGAATGGACTCCGACCGTCACCAGGACGTCGCTGTACTGCTCCTCGAGCGGGCGCATCTCATCCAGGACGTGCAGGCAGTTGATGCAGCAGAAGGTCCAGAAGTCCAGCAGCACGATCTTGCCGCGGAGTTTCTCGAGGGAGAGCTGTTCTCCACCGGTGTTGAGCCAGTTGCGGCCCACCAGCTCGGAGGCGCGGACGCGGGTGGCGCTGCGCACTGAGGTCGCGTTCTCGGTGGTCATTCTTTCTCCTTCGGTTCCGGCGTGCCGGGTTCCAGCGTAGAGGCCGCGCCGGCGGTGGGCGCAGTGCGTCCGGTGGATGAACCGTCCCTCTGAGCAAGACGGGCGAACATGTCGTTGTAAGCGGTCAGATCGGCGTCGTTATTCCTGTCCGCCGCCCGGTCCGTTCGGCGGGTCTCCCGTTCATCCGAGCGGGACCACATGATGGCCACCCCGATCGCGAGCAGGACGGTCGGCACTTCGCCGATGCCCCACGCGATCGCGCCGCCGTGCTGCTGGTCCACAATGGCGCTCGGACCCCAGGCACGGCCCAGATTTCCGAAGTAGTCCGCGGCGAGCAGGCTCGTGCCGCCCATGATGGAGACGCCGAAGAAGGCGTGGAAGGCCATGGTCGCCAGGAGCAGCAGGAGCCGCATCGGGAACGGCGCGCGGCGCGGCAACGGGTCCTGACCGATCATGGTCAGCGCGAAGATGTATCCGGTCAGCAGGAAGTGCAGGTTCATCAGCTCGTGGCCCACGTGGTCCCGCATGGCGAAGCCGAAGAAGTCCGAGTAGTAGAACAGCACGATCGACCCGGCGAAGTTCGCGGCCGCGAAGAGCGGGTGCGTGACCACCTGGGAGAAACGGGAGTGCACGAAGGCCAGGATCCACTCGCGCAGACCGCGGCTGCCGTCGGTACGCGGTGCGAGCGCTCGGAGCGCCAGAGTGATGGGCGAGCCGATCACCAGGAAGATCGGCGCGACCATGGTCAGGGCCATGTGCTCCACCATGTGGATGGAGAACATGACGTGCCCGTACACGCCGGGGGCGCCGGAGATGATGTAGGTCAGGGCTGCGAGACCGATGAACCAGGACACGGCCCGCATGACGGGCCAGCGGTCGCCGCGTCGGACGACCTTGATGACGCCCAGAGCGTAGGCCAGGGCGCCGAAGACGGCCACGGCCACCCACAGCCAGTCGAGACGCCAGACGGTGAGCCAGCGTTCCGGGGTCAGCTCGGGCGGGAGCTCGTAGCCGCTGAGGATGAAGGCCGGGCTGGCGTCCTCGGAGTATTTGGTCTCGGACGGCGGAGCCGAGGAGGACAGCGCGACGGCGACCGCGCTCGTCGCGGCCATGACCAGCAGCTCCACACCGATGACCTGCCACAGCACGCGCTGAGCGGTCAGGGAACCCTTCGACGGCACCGCGGAGGCCTTGCCCCGGGAGGCCGCGCCGTCGTCGTCGCCCAGCCGCGGGATGATCCACGAGCGGTGCATGTAGCCGATCGCCCCGAGGACCAGGGCGCAGAAGGTCTTCACCAGCACCAGCTGGCCGTACGGCGAATAGAAGAGGTTGTGCCAGCTGGTGATGCGGATGGAGGCGCTGATGATGCCGGACGCCGTGACCAGCAGGAAGCAGAAGAGCGCCAGCGCGGAGAAGCGCTTGAGGGTGGCCGCGGTGATGTCGCGGCGCGGGGTGCCCGAGGCCGGCCGGGCCAGCAGGCCGGAGATGAGGGCCAGGACGGCGATGCCACCCACCCAGAGCGAGGCCCCCAGCACGTGCAGGCCGATCGAGTTTACGGCTCCGGCGTGGTCGTTGGAGCTGGCCGCGTGGCCGTTCAGCGCCGGCGGCACCATGCCGAGGAGTGCCAGGAGCAGCGTGAACGCGAGCGCCGTCGTGTTGCGCAGGCCGAAGCTGGCCGTCGCGACGAGCGCCGCGACGATCACCACGAAGAGCCAGCCGCGGCCCAGCGGAAAGTCGCTCATGAAGAAGACCAGGGCCTTGGTGTACTCGGTGTCGCCGCTGAGCGCCTGCCCGGACACGTTCGCATACGTCAGCACCAGCACGGCGATGGCGGACACCGTCCAGAGGCTTCCGGCCACACCGGCCAGCAGCATGGTCCGGGTGAAGGCCGGGTGCTCCGGCACGTCCTTCGTCTCACCACCGCGCCGCGGGGCGCGGATCCCCTGCGGCAGCACGACGACGGCGAACGCCAGCGCAGCGACCGTCACGGCCAGGCTGAGGTTGTGGACGGTCTTGGCCACCGGGAGCCCCCAGCGCACGAGGGCACCGGGGTCGGACAGCTGACGCACACCGGCAGCACCGGTGAACAGCAGGCCCAGGACGAGCGTCACGACCGCCACGGCGAGGGCCGCGAACTGCCAGCCCGGTCCCAGTCCGGTCCGGGTGGCCTGGGGGGCGGGACCGTGGGCGGCCTTCCCGTTCGTCCCTTGCCCGCGCGCGGGTCTTCCGGGGCGCGAGGAGACCTGGTTCCTGGTGGTTGCTGGCATGCCTCCATTGTCCCGCGCGCGCGAGGGCGGGTCGAATCGGGACGCCTGGTTCACAGGTGGCGGTCAGGTACCAGCGGGCCGGATTTCCGTCCCGGCGGGATTCGTGCGCCCGTATTCGCTTTCCGCGCCCCGATTGCGGCGCCGAAGGTCATCAAGGGCGCGGAAACCGACAAGCGCTTTAAGATGACCGGGTGACCCTTGAACAGTCCCTGCTGGGCTTCGCCGCCTTGTCCGTCCTGATCACGATTCTTCCCGGGACGGACACCGCGCTCGTCCTCCGCTACGCCCTGGGCCGGAGCCGCCGTCACGCGTACACCGCGGCACTGGGCATGATCACAGGCGCGTTCATCTGGGGCGTGGCCGCGGCCACGGGCGTCTCGGCGCTGCTGGCGGTCTCGACCGTCGCCTACGACATCCTCCGCATCATCGGCGCCGGGTACATGCTCTGGCTCGCCTTCTCGTTCTGGCGGGCGTCGTTCCGAACGGGGGACGGCCCCGTCGACACCGCAGGCGGTCCGGCCACCGTGGCGCCGGAACACCTCGGCAAGACCTGGGTGAAGGGATTCCTCTCCAACATCCTGAACCCCAAGTACGGGATGTTCTGCCTGGCCGTGATCCCGCAGTTCCTGGTCCCGACCCTCGCTCCCCTCTGGATGGGTCTCATGCTCTCCGTCATCAGCAATCTGGAGGCGGCTCTCTGGTTCACGCTCATCATCACGGCGGCACACTACTTCCGGCGCTGGCTGGACGGCCCCCGGTTCCGCAAGGTCATCGACCGCGTGACGGGAACGGCCCTGGGAGCCTTCGGACTCGTGGCACTGGCGGAGACGCGGCACGGCTGAAACCCTGCTGTTGCACCGCCGTCGTCGATGTGCGACTATTCCTCTGATCGTGACCCAGTCGCAGGAGGTGAGACCCATGTACGCAGTATCCGCAATGGGCGCTCCCCTCCGCCCACGATTCCGCGGCTGACGCAGCCGCCCCTGGGAGCGCCACACAGGCACTTCGCGAAAGGCGACTCCCATGCACCACGACATTTCTTCTGATTCCTTCTCCGCTGATTCCTCCTCCGCTTCCGGCGCCTCCAACCCTCCGGGCGGCCGCGCCCTCGTCCTCGGAGGCGGGGGTTCCACCGGCAACGCCTGGCTCATCGGCGTGGTCGCCGGCCTGGCCGACGCGGGCCTCACCGTCACCGATGCCGATCTGATCATCGGCACCTCGGCCGGCGCCACGGCTGCCGCGCAACTGACCGGAGCGGATCCGGCTGAGCTCTACGAAGCCTCCCTGGCACCACTTCCCGCCCGCAGGCCGCAGCCGTCCGCGCGCGACGCAGGTCGCCACGGGCTGGCGGGCTCCACCGTCAATCACCTGGAGCGCACGGACAGCATCATCTCCGCATCCCACGACGCCGCCGACATGCGACGCCGAATGGGTGCCGGAGCACTGGAGCTTCCGGCCTCCTCCGACCCGGAGATCCACGCCCGCTGGAGGACGACGGTCGCGTCGCGCCTCCCGAGCCAGGAGTGGCCGGAACAACGGATCCTGCTGACCGCCGTGGACGCGAACAATGGCGAGCCCGTCGTCTTCACCCGTGACAGTGGCGTCTCCCTCGCCGATGCCGTGGCCGCCAGTTGTTCCAGCGGCTTCGCCTATCCCCTCTGGGATCGGCGATACATCGACGGCGGCTACCGGCGCAATGAGAACGCCGACCTGGCCGCCGGCTCCGCCAAGGTCCTGATCCTCTCGCCGTTCGGCGGCCGCACTCGCACGCCCCTGGAGTGGGGTCAGCACCTCGCCGCGCAGGTCGAAGAACTGCGCGACGCCGGCAGCTCCGTGGAGGTCATCTCTCCTGAGGCGGGAGCGGAGCATCTCTTCGGCGCCAATGCCATGAACATCGGCTTGCGTCCGGAGGCGGCACGGGCCGGATTCGAGCAGGGTGGCCACCTCGCCGAGAGCCTGGCGCCGTTCTGGGGTACGTCGGCAGTGATGTGATGCCGGGCTGATCCTGGCTGTTCCGGCACGGCGCCGGTGTGGGTGGTGCCCGTCACCTTGACGGGCACCTTCCCCCTTCTGGCGTGGTGGTTGTGGTGTGGGTGTTGGGGGACGTGGCCCGGGCCACTGGCCTGGTGGCCGGGTGGTGGGTTGTTAACGACGGCAGCCCCCGGGTGTGGGGGCTGTTGGTGTTTGTGGTGGTGGTTGATG
>NZ_JBFUPW010000005.1:0-36048 GCF_041360795.1 Arthrobacter sp. RCC_34
ACCGAGGAACAGGCCCGTCGTGGCGGCGAGGCTAGTTCCGGGCAGTTCGGTGCGGAGAACGGTGCCGATCCGTCGGAAGCCGGTCGTCGTGGCGGCGAGGCTAGTTCCGGGCAGTTCGGTGCGGAGAACGGTGCCGATCCGTCGGAGGCCGGTCGTCGTGGCGGCGAGGCTAGTTCTGGGCAGTTCGGTGCGGAGAACGGTGCCGATCCGTCGGAGGCCGGTCGTCGTGGCGGCGAGAACAGCCATGGCGGCAATGACTGATTGAGTCGGTCTTCCTGCCGCGGCCCGCGTATGCCTTCCCGGTGTGCGCGGGCCGCGGGCTCGGGTCTGTCCGGGCGTTGGGTGTGCTGAGGATGAACGGGAGGTTCTGATGGCGCGGATTCACCAGGACATCGAAGTAAGTGTCCCCTTATGGGAGGCCTATGAGCAGTGGAGTCGTGTTGAACTTTTGCCCGGGTTCCTTCGGCACCTTTCCTCAGCGGTCCCGCTCGAAGACGAGCTGGTCCGCTTCACTACCGAGATCGGCGGCAGGAGCCGTCAGTTCATCGCCCGAGTCCAGGATCGCCGCCCGGACCGGATGATCAGGTGGTCCTGCGCGGAAGACCCCACCCACCATGGCGAGATTACCTTTGACGAGCTAGGCCACGGTCGTACCCAGGTGGACCTTACAGTGGTGTGGGAACCGGCCCGCATGTCGGAGACGTCAGGGTCGCTGTTCCGGCTTGATGAGATCAGCGTGCTGGAAGATCTTCAGGAGTTCAAACGCTCCGTCGAAGCGAGTCATCGGAACCGGCGCCCTCTTTCCAGGCTCATCCCGGGAAGATCAAAGACTTCCACCCGCTGATTCGACAGCGATGTGAGATTGAACTCGGCCTCGGCATCCTTCCTGCTCGCGGCACGTGCCACCGGCTGTGCTGAGGAGGCATGGTAGTTGGTCGACTCTGGTGTGGATGTGGGAGTAGCGCTGCGGTTACGCGCCAAGGATGGTGCCGATAATCCCAACGATTCCGAGTACGGTCATCACGGCGACGGTGATCCAACCCAGGGTGTTGCTGAGGCGTCCGTTGACTTGGTCGCCCATGAGTTTCCTGTCGCGGGCGATGAGCATCGTGATGATCAGGAAAGGTGCCGCGGCGATCGCGTTGATGGTGGCCGAGAGGACCAGTAGCTGGATCGGGTTGCTGAAGATCAGGCTCAGCACGGTGCCTAGAACCGCGCCCGCGAGGACGAGGGTGTAGAACACCGGCGCTTTGCGGGGCGAGGAGTCCAGATCCCAGTTCTTGTTCAGCAGGCCCGACAGGCCGGCCGCGCCGGAGGCTGCGAGCACGGGGATGGCGAGGATGCCGGAGCCGATGAATCCGAGGGCGAAGAGCAGCTTGGCGAAGGGGCCGGCAATGGGCTCCAAGGCCTTTGCGGCATCGTCCGCCGACCCAATCTCGGTGCCGCTCTGTCCGAGAGTCGCCGCCGTGGCCACGATGATCGCAAACATGATCAGCACCGAGAACGCCATGCCGGTGAAGACGTCGACCCGGGCGAGACGCTTCTTGTTCTTCGTCTCCTGTGGTCCACGCTCGTTCAGCCCGGCGGCGTCACCATCCGAGGACTCGGCCTTGAGATCCTCCACGCGGTGGGCGCTCTGCCAGAAGAACAGGTAGGGGGAGATGGTGGTGCCGAAGATCGCCGCGATCAGGGCCCAGTAGCTGAGGTCCCAGTGCAGGCGGGTGGCGAGGAGTCCCTGGAGGATCTCACCCCAGTCCGCATGGACGGTGAAGAGGACGGCGACGTAGGCGAAGAGGGCGAGGCACAGCCATTTGAAGATGCGTTCAATGGTCGCGAACGAGCCTTTGGCGAGGGTGAAGGCGATGCCCGCACCGGCGATGAGGTTCCAGAGGAACGCCGGACCGGCGCCCAGCATCTCCATGCCTTTGCCGACGGCGAGGGTGTCCGCAGCGAGGTTGACGACGTTCGCGATGATGAGGGCGATCAGCAGGATGGCGATGAGCAGGCGGAGTTTGTGGGAGAACTTCTCCCGGGCCAGGGCGCCGAGGGATTTTCCGGTGGCGAGGGCGGTGCGGTCGCAGATCTCCTGCACCGCCATCATCAGCGGAAGGGTGGCGGGCACCGTCCACAGTGCTGAGGCTTGGTAGGTAGCGCCTGCTTGCGCGTAGGTGGCTATGCCTGAGGGATCATCGTCGGAGGCACCGGCGATCAGGCCGGGGCCGAGTGCTTTGAGGTATTTCTTCGCTCCGCGCGGTTCATCTGCGCGGGCTGGGTCGAGTTCGGGGGCGTCCGTGGCCACGGGTTCCTCCTGGAAGACAATTGGGTGCGCTCAAGCGGCTGAGCCGACCGGGCGGTGGGCAGAAGGTGTGGCTGCCGTTGACAGGATCACAGGCAGCAGCTGCTCCTCGTCGAGGAGATCAGTGGTGGCTTGCTCTAGATCGGTTGAGGGAACCGGTGAAGCTCACGCAGCGTACCGGGCGTTCGTGCGTGAGGCTCCGATCCACTTCTTGTATGGGGCGAGTTCTTGAGCCATGGATCGAGAGGTGATCTCGATCGTCATCTGGCGGCGCTTGGCATCCCGTGCCACGGCCAAGTAGAAGGCGCGCCGATCCCACGAAGAGCGTAGCCCCTTGGATTGGCAGAGAATGAACCGCAGAGTGTTCCCCTCGATGCGGTATTTAACGATGCCCTGGACGTTGCCGTCTCGGTAGATCTCGTATCGGTTCTGAACAGGGTTATCGAAGATGTTCCGGGTCTTGTTGACGAGTCGCATGCTCTCTCCTTGTGAGGGTTTGAGACGAGAGATCTGATCGGGTGAGACCGGTGTAGCCGTGGCAGAGAGGACCGAAGCGTCCACCCTGCCTTTAAAACCTAGTTCACCAAACTATCTATAAGCAAGAGGGTTCGAGATCACCCTGTGGAAGAGGAACGGAGGGGTTGATATGGCAGCAGGACTGATTGACGGTGGTGATTGGTGCGCAGCAGTTGAAGGGTGGTCTGCGGACGATGAGGCGAGGGGTGTCAGGGATTCTTGACGCCCCTTCGGCATTAAAGGGCCTCGGCTGAACAGATCGGTTATGGCGCCGAAGATCTAGCACGGCGCCTGGAGGCTCGGAACTGGCGAGCGGCTGTTGCAGAGGTGAGGCGTATTTGACCAGCCGATCCTTGTCCCACACGTGGGACACGTGTGATGTCCCACGCATGGGACAAAATGAGTTGGCTACAGAGTGGCCGGAATACAAGACCGACGAATCCTCCGATGACGTAACGAGCACCGAGTACGTCGTGGGCCTGGACCGCGACGAACAGTGGATCGCCGGAGTACTACTCAAAGCTCGCCTGGACGCCCTGGCGGTCGAGGAAGCGTATGGTCTGATCCGAGCCCAAGCCGTAGCGGCCCTGCGCGAGAAGGGGCTGAAGGTCCGTGAGATCGAGCAGGTGCTCAAGCTTGGCGGGGCCTCCCGCAGCCAGGTGAGTCGGGATCTCCGACGCCGGCCTGAACGGTTCGAACCCGAACCCGTCATCGACAGACTTGTCGAAACTGCCTGGCGAGAGGGCCCGCAATACAGCTGGGTACGTCCTGCCCCTCGGGAAGGCGACCTGCCCCGGGGCAGGTTCCGCGTTTCCATCAACATGCTCAACTCTCTTTGAGAGCAATCCTGCCGAAACGACCCTCGTGAAGGAGAGAACGTGACCAGCGAAAAGCAGCCTGACCAGACGTACCGGGCGGTTTGCTACTTCCACCCTGAAGTTGCATTTCCGGTCCGCGAGGACCGCTTGGACGTCCTGGAGGATAAGAACTCCCATGCGCACCGGCCCGGGAGCCACCACGTCGACGTGCTTGCCGTGGACTTCCCCCCCCCGACAGAGATCGAGGGGTACCCGAACGCAGGCTATGCCCGCGAGTTCGGAGGCCTGATCGAGCGCGAACTGCAGCACATGAAAGACCGCAGGCACCGGGGTGATGACGGCCCGGCTTCCCAGGCCGTCGACGCGCCATAATCGGTCGTTTCCGTCGCACGCGGCCGCGCGCGACGACACGCCGGGAGAAGGTGCGCCGAAACTACCGCGCCGAAACCATGGTGCGCCGCAACCCCCTCCGGGGCGTTTCCGGCGCGCAGCGCTAGCGTGGAGGCATGAGCACCGACTTCACTGATGGACGACTACACGCCCGGGACCGCTGGCCCGAGATCTTCGCAGAGCTGGACCATGACACCGCCGCCGCCGTGGAGACGGCGCTGGTCGACGGCTGGCATGAAGGCTGGACCCCGACCCGGGAGGAAGTCCAGGATCTCGCGGACGAGGCCCGCGGTCTGATCACGCCGGCGGAGTACCTGACCCGGGCCGCCGCCCGGGCGCGCGCGGCGTCCGGGGGAGAGGCCGGCTGATGGGCGCCGCGGAGGACTGGGAGGCGTACCTGTACCCGGTGGAGGAGACCCAGGGGCCAGGCCGCGTTCTGCGGAACAACTTCGAGGAGAAGTCCCTGGCCGGGCTGATGATCTACGAGCGGTCCGCGACGGCGCTGCGGCAACGCCAGCTGAGTCAGGGCGTGGTGAAGATCCCGCAGACCTTCGACGCGGAGCACGTCCGGCGGATCCACGGCCACCTGTTCCAGGACGTCTACCCGTGGGCGGGACAGTTCCGCAACGTGGATATCTCCAAGCGCGGGCAGCCGTTCGCCGCCGTCGAGGACATGGGGGCGTACCTGGACGTGGCAACGGAGTTTGCCAGGGGTGCCCGGTGGGGGGACATGACTCACGAGGAGTTCGCGCGCTCGATCTCCGTGGTGTTCGCGTACACGAACACGGCCCATCCGTTCCGGGAAGGAACGGGAAGGACGACGAAGCAGCTGCTGCGCGATGTCGCCGCCCTGTCCCCGTACCGGCTGGACTTCGATGACGTGGACAAGACCACTTGGAACGCCATGGCCCGGGCCTCGATGCCGGCTCCCGGCGGTGACGGGCACCCGCAGCTGGAGGAGGCCATTCCGCTGTTCCGGACGATCACCGTCCGGCGCGAGGCGATGCCGGCCCAGGTGGACGAGTACGCGCAGATCCAAGACCTGGTGCGGGTCGCTTTCGACAACACGAAGTTCAGGGCAGCGCTCGGCGGCGTCACGCGTCCCGAGGAGGCGTCTCCGACGCTGCAGCGTGACCAAGGGAAGGGGTACGGGCGGTCATGAGGATTGGATACGGCAGGGTGTCCACGAAGGACCAGAACAGCGACCCTCAGCGCGCGGAGCTGGAGGCTGCGGGCTGTGAGCGGATCTTCATCGACCACGGGGTGTCATCGCGGATTAAGGACCGGCCCCAGTGGCTGGAGTGCCGGAAGATCTGGCGTCCGGGGGACACGCTGGTGGTGCGGAAGCTGGACCGCATGGCGGGCAGTGACACGATGATGCTCACCATTGCCGATGAGCTGCGCGAGGCGGGCATGGGTTTGGAGTCTCTGACCGAACCGGAGTTCGACACGAGCACGGCCATGGGGCGGGCCATGTTTGGTTTTGCCGCCGTGCTTCTGCAGCTGCGCGTGGACGCGATCCGGGAGAACACCATGGCCGGGTTGGAGTACGCGAGATCCCAGGGGCGGGTGGGTGGACGGCCCACGGTCATGACCCCGGAGCGCATCGCCCAGGCGGTGCGCATGCGCACCGTGGACGAGATGCCGTATCGGGCGATCGCCAAGGTGCTCGGCGTGGGAGAAGCGAGCGTTCGCCGGGCGTTAGCCTGCATGGATCAGGCGGCGTAGCGGAGACGACGGAGGGGGCGCACCCATGGCGGGTGCGCCCCTTCCGTCTTTCAGTGAACCAGCCACGCGGCAAAGGTTCCTTCCCCTGCAGTGTTTCCCCTTGCCCCGATACGAAGCCGACCCCCGCAATCCTGGGTGCGGTCAAGGGTGGCCGGAGGCCATCGCGGAGCGACGCGCAGCGCCCTTGACGGTACTCATGATTGCGGCACAATCGAGCTTCGGGGCAAGGGGACAACCCGCCCAAAGTTTCCGACCGGTCAGGCGTGAACCGAGGCCGGTTCCGGTGTTGCCTGCTCCTTCGGCGGTCGCCCACCCTTGTTTACCTTCGGGGGAGCGGACAAGCCGAACTTCTTCAGCTCGGCTTCAGTCCACCCGGCCTTGACGGCGGCGTCCCAGGTCTTGGCCCGCAGCTTCTCGGCATCTTTCAGCTGGGCGGCGAGATCTGCGGCGTCCTTCGCCGCCTCGGCGGCGGTCACGGCTGCCCTAATTCGGGCGTCCTTTTCCTCTTCCAGCTTGCGCCGGGCTTCCTCTTCAATCTGCGAAATGTCCATGCCTCCATCGTACCCAGTGGCTGCCAGAGTGCCAGAGCGGCACCGTGCGTAATGCGCGCGTTGCGCACCGGGAAGGGTGGTCACCCGAGCGCCGGGCTGGGTTGCCGTCCCGACACGTGTGCGAAGGTGCGCCCCGCGCTGTGGTTCCCTGGCTTTGGCCGGGGAATGAAGGTGGGCCCTCCGGGGGGTTTGCAAAACTCCCCCGGTCCCCCAGGGAGGAGCAAGCTATACATTTACGTGCCCGTAAATGGCTTGAAATCCGACCTGGGCGGCGGATTTGTGTCACACTGGACGTGTGAGTCCCCGAGGTCTCGGGGTCGCTGCGCTGGGCCGAAAGGAGTTGTCATGGCTGAAGCCAAGACGCCACGACGTCTTACGAAGTCGCGCCGTGACAACGAGAAGGGCGGGCGCACGGAGTACGTCAAGGTCTGGTGCACTCCGGAGGAAAAGGCCGCGATTCGGGTCAAGGCTGCGCTGCAGGGTGTCACCCCGCCGCGGCTTCTCATCGAATCTGCCTTCGCGACCTCGGGGGAGACGGCCTCTGACCGCCGTGCGCTGGCGGAGGATCTGATGGGCATCCGGACCCTGCTGGGTGCCGTGTCCAACAACGTGAATCAGATCGCTAGGCATGCGAACGCCACGGGCGAGTTTCCTGATGACGCCGCCGCGACGGTCGCCGCCGCGCGCCGTCTCATGGCCCGCATCGATGAGACCGTTCGGGGCGTGATGCATCCATGATGCCGAACGTCACCAAGGGCGACCGCATGGTCGGGCTGGTCAACTACCTTACCGGTCCGGGTCGCGCGAACGAGCACACGAATCAACGCGTCATCGCCGCCTCTGACACCATCGTGTCCGTGGAGGCCGGCCAGCGTCTGAACGCTGAGACGGCGATCCGGCTGGGCCACGAACTCGACGTTCCCAAGGCCGTCTTCGGCGCGGGCAAGCCAGGAGCCAAGCATGTCTTCCACGTCTCCCTCAGCCTCTCTGCTGAGGAAGGAGCGTTGGACGATGCGACGTGGGGGAAGGCCGCCAACGACTTCGCCGAGCGGATGGGTTTCACCGGCTCTGACGGCAAAGCTCCGTGCCGCTGGGTGGCCATTCACCACGGCATGAGCAAGGCAGGGAACGACCACATTCACCTGGCCGTTTCGATGGTCCGCGAGGACGGCACCCGCTGGTCTCAGCACAAGGACTTCAAGCGCGCACAGGATGTGTGCGATGCCCTGGAGAAGAAGTACGGGTTGCGCGTGGTCCGTGGTGAGCACGCCGAGCGCGGCTACCACCCCAAGGAGCGGGAACGCGCCCTGGCCCAGGGTGCTCCGGAGCTGGACCGCGACAAGCTGCAGCGCATCCTCCGCGCCGCCTCCACGGCCTCCGTGGACGAAGCCGAGTTCGTGCGCCGCGTGCGCGCCTCCGGCGTCATCATCCGGCCACGGTTTGCCCAGGGCGGGCAAGGCGTCGTTACCGGATTCAGCGTGGCGCTGCGCCCCACGAGCCGAGCCGAAAAGCCGGTATGGTTCGGCGGCGGGAAGATCGCCCGCGACCTCACCCTGCCGCAGATGCGCAAGGGCTGGACCGTCACCGAGGAGAGCACCGCCGAGGCGCTGGCCGAGTGGCGGGCCGCCGCCAATGGCGAGCGTCCCGCCGTCGTCGGGCGCGAGGCCCGCACCCCCACCGCCGAGGAATGGAAGAGCGTCACCGCCGAGGTGGGCGAACTGTTCGAGCGGATGAAGTCCATACCCCTTTCCGACTCCGGGTTGTGGGCGCAGTTCGCGCGCGAAACCTCCGGCGCTTTCGCCGCCTGGAGCTTGCGGACCGAGGCCGCCCCGGGGCCGCTGGCCGATGCGTCCAGGGCGCTCTCTCGCACGGCCCAGTTGCGGCGGTTCCCGCCGCGCGTGGAGCACGCCCCCATGCCCAGTGCCAAGGGTGCCGGCATGCTGTTGATGCAGACCGCCGTGGGGCCGTCGACCGCCGCCGGGCACGCCCTTCTCTTGGCTCAGCTGCGCAACACGATGAAGGCCATGCATGACATGCACCGCGCCGCCGGACGCCTCCAGGACGCCGAGCGTGTGAGGGTCGCGGCCATGGACAAGCTCACCATCGTGCGCGGAGATCTCCAGAGCCTCCAGGCGCGGCACGTGGCCGCGACTCCGGCGCCCTCCGCCGCCTCGCGGTGGCTGGACGCCGCGGCCAGCGTGGAGAGCGACCACGAGAAGCTGCAGCGTCTGGTGAGCCAGTCCTTTCCCGGTCGGGACACTTCCGGTCCGCGCAGCACGCCCACGGCTCCCACGGAGCAGGCCGCGGTTGCCGGCGGGATCTCGACGGGTGGACCCGGGAACGCCGGGCAGGAGCCGGATGCGGTTCGCGGCGGTGAGGTCAAGATCGTGGACGTTACGGCGCTGCCGGAGCAGCTGCACCTTGGACGGTCCGTCTCCACGGACTGGATTCGCGTGAAGGACGCCGAGGGTGACCAGAGGTTGTCCGCCAAGCCTTGGAACGTGCTGTGGACTGCCTCTCGCACCCACCAAGGGCCGGAGGGAGGCGCGTCGACGTGGAGCGAGCTTTACCACCACGAAGGATGGATGGGTTCCTACGCCGCATCCCGCGCCGCTCAGATGAGCGCGCGGGAGAAACTGCAGGCCGCGTTCAAGCCGGAAAAGCTCTGGCCCATCACGGCCACGTCGGAGGCGCGCATCCTCGTGCTGGAGTCCGTCGATGACCTCGTGACGGCCGCTCAGCGGTGGCCCGCGGAGGGCGGCAAGATCTCCTTCGAGGCGATCGCCGCGGACGGCGTTGACGGAGTGATGGTCCGCGGGGGTGCCCTCACGGATGGCTGGGGACCGCTGGAGGAAAAAGAACCTCACGCCGAGGTCCGCGCCCAGTTCTACATGTGGCAGATCGAAGGCGTGGTGTGGCTGCGTCCTGACCACCTCCAGGTGGGCAAGCCGGAGCCCGTCGACAAGAGTAAGGCCCGTGTCGACGCGACACCGCTTCCGAGCGAACGGGAGCGCCTGCAGCAGCTCGTGGCCCAGTCCTTCCCGGGCGCACCCTCGCCCGGGACGCGGGTCACCACTGAGCCGTCGACCCGGACTCGCGCGGAGGGTCCAGAGCGGGACAAGGGCCGCGGGCGCTAGGTTCTGGCCATGATGTAAACCCCGGGGTTGTCATCTGACAACCCCGGGGTTTACATTGGGTGCATGGAATCACACTCAACCCTCCCGGAGACGGTCCTGCAGCTATTGCGCGATGCGTCTGCCGGAGAAGAAGGCTGGGCTGAGCGCTACGGCGGTCCTGAGGGCGTTGAACGCCTGGCCGTGGAACTGTCCGAACAGCTCTCCGACGTTGCTGCCGAGCTGGCCCAGCTGCGCGCCGCGGCGATCGCCGTACAGCTGCGGAGCAAGTCAGTGGTGCAGGTCGCGCAGTCGGTCGGCATCAGCCGGCAGGCCGTCTACAAAGCCTCCCGCGTCGACGGACACAACCCCTTCAGCCGCCTCGCCACCAGCGAAAGGAATTGGTGACCATGCACCCCCTGACGACGAACCGCCGAGCTGCTGCGCTGCTGTGGGCCGGCCTGATCCTCAACACCATCCCCACCCTCCTGGCTCTGTCCTGGGTGACCATCACCTTCCAGGAGCCCTTCACAGGATCCGAGATCGTAGACCGCATCGTGTCGCTCCAGACGGCGATTTTCGCGGTCCTGTACCTCGGCCTCCGGTACGCCTGCCGGCCCCTGTTCAACATGGCCTGGGAGGAAGTGCCCGGCGCCCATGGGATCTGGTACCTGGCCGATGATCGCGAAAGGTACCGGGAGTTCAACAAGCTCACTCCCGCGCACTGGATCACCGTGCTCTTCCGGCCTGTCGTCACCCTCGCCACCGGCCTGGTGGCGATCGCGCAGACCGGGCCGGAGGGTGCCAGCGCCGCCGTCATCGCCACCTACGGCTACTTCGTATGCCTCACGGAGGTCTGGCACATCAGCTGGAGCCTGCCCGAGGAAATGTCCCTGCCCAGCTGGCAGCCCGTCCGAATCGTCTTCATGGGCGTGCGCGCCCTGAGCTGGGCCGTCCTGACCACCGTCGCGAGCATCGTTACTCACGCCAGCTTCTGGGCCATTCTCGTGACCGCCGCCGTGCTGGCCGTCTTCGGCCTGGCCTTCGGCGGTCTCAGCACCCAAGTCCGCCGCCTGGTCAAGAGGTCCTGACGTGGCACCCCGTACTTGGCTCTCCATTGACGGCCTGCACGCCGGCGACGTCGTCGGGATCCTCGAGGACGGAACGGCAACGTTGCCCCTGACAGAGCAGGCCGTCATGGTGCAGCTCCCGAGCGGGCTGCAGCTGGTCGACGACGACGAGGTGACCGGCTGGACCGTCGTGTGCAGCTGCACCAGCAGCTGGGACGCCCCGCGCTGGGCAAGGAACTTCGACGGTGGCCAGGCCGACCCTGAGCGCCGCGTGGACGGCCTCAGAGCCGGACACCCCTGCAACCCCTCGGTGACGGTGGCAGAGGCGCTCTGGAAGGCATGGAAGGCGCACTCTGACCGGGAGGTGGCCGTGACCGAGCTGCACGCCGCACGCCGCGCTCACGAGGAAACCGCGCGCCGCCTGGCCAACGCCGTCGCCGCCTCCCGCGCGATCGAGCTGCAACTCTCCTGGGCCGAGATCGGCTCAGCCGTGGGCACCTCCAAGCAGGCCGCACACGAGCGCTGGGGCCGGGTCAAGACCGGAGCGGGTCAATGAGCTGCGCCTGGTGCCACGGACCGATCCCCGCCGGGAGCCGGCGGGACGCCAAGACGTGCAGCAAGCGGTGCAGGCAGGCGCTCTCCCGCTTCCGCCGCACGGTCGGCACCGCCGAGCGGGCTGCGTCGACGCTGCGCCTGGCCTACGCCGATCCGCCCTACCCCGGCAAGAGCCGGCGCTACTACGCCGATCACCCCGACTTCGCCGGGGAGGTCGACCACCGGGCACTCATCGAGCAGCTACAGGAGTTCGACGCGTGGGCGCTGTCCACCTCAGCGGAGGCGCTGCAGGACGTCCTCGCCCTGTGCCCGCCAGGATCACGGGTCGCGGCCTGGACCCGCGGCGCCCGGCACACCGTCAGCGCGGGGCCGCTGAACGCCTGGGAGCCGGTGATCTACTTCGGCGGACGCCAGGACGTGTCGCTTCCGGCCGCGCGCGACATGTCGCGCGGATCCTCCGACGACACTTCCGCCGATCCGTCGCACCACGCCGGCGTCGACGTGTCGCGTGCCGCCGTGGTGGACACGTCGCGTGCACCAGGTGACGACGCCTCCCGCGCCGAGGTGTCGCGCGTGGCCACACGCGACGTTTCCCGCCGCGTCGACGCCCTGGTGCACGGCGTGACCGCCCGGGCCACCGACCCCGGCCACGTCACCGGAGCCAAGCCCGCCGCCTTCGCCCACTGGCTCTTCGCGGATCTCCTGGGTGCCCGCGCCGGAGACGAGTTCACCGACCTTTTCCCCGGAAGCGGCGGCATCATGCGCGCCTGGCAGCTCTACACCGCGGGCTGAGCCGCTTCACTGTCAGAGCTGATTCTTACCCTGGGAGGATGTCTAAGCCGCGCCGTGATCGTCTGTGGCCGCGCCAGGCAACCACCCGGCACGCCTGGTACCGGGACGGCCACGACCCGAACGCCCTGCCCCGGCAGGCGCTCGTCATCGCCTGGAGAAGCCACTCCTACAAGTGGTGGGCCAGGATCACCTACTGCGTGGAGATCACCGGCCAGGACGAGCCCGCCGTCATCGACCGCTGGGTGCCAGCCGAGACGCTACGCCCCGTACCCGCCGATCCCAACCGCGCGTTCGGACTGCGCTGATGCAGAAAAAGTCGCACGAGATCTCGTGCGACTTTTTCTGCATCAGGATTCAGGCGATGCCGAGGAACACCATCAGCGCCCGCTCCACGTCCACCAGTTCCGTGGCTGTCAGGTGGCCGACCAGCTGGCGGGCGTTCTCCCGGGGAATGGTGGTCATCTTGTCGATCATCAGCTGGCTCGGAACCTTCAGGCCCGTCCGGGCGGAGGGCTCCACGGGGATCCGCAGCAAGGGCGCATCCGTCAGGGTCGAGGTCAGGGGAATGACCGTCAGGGATCCGACGTCGCGGAAGCGGTCATCCTGGATGACCAGCGCCGGACGAGGCTTGGAGGCGTATCCGCCGCCGGCCACCGTCCAGATCTCGCCCCTCACTCCTCATCCCAGGACACGGACACATCATCGATCCACTCATGGATCGCCTCATGCCGGTCCGCCTCAGCGACCAAGGCGCTTTGACGCTGCGCCTCATCAGAGAAGTTCTTCGAGCGCGTGTCCGGGACCCACACCTGAATAGGCCGGTAGCCGGCCTCCCGCATCCTGCGCCGATGCTCACTCACGCGATCCTTCACACTCATACCCCCATTGTTACATGTAACACTGTTGGGTGGTAGCGCGATCGGCGCCGGAAGTTGTAGAGGTTCCACAGACGAGTTCCGCCGGCGCCGGCGCCGCCGGCGGACACAACTTTCCCGGAAACACGCGGATTTTCTCTCGCGCCCCAAAATGGCCGACTGTGGGAGTCCTACAAACGGCCGACAGCCCCCAGCGCGAAGGAGAGAAAGCGCTGAGGGCTGCCGTTATCCGGCAGAGGGGGGATCTGCCAGTCTGTGGGGTCAACTGATGTTGACGGTCTTCCGGGGGAAGAGCTTGCGGCCCAGCCATATGGCCAGGCCGGCGCAGACCACCGCGAGGATCACTTCTACGGTGGTGTCAGAGGGGATGATGCCGCCGGCCTTCATGTCCCAGAGGAAGTGGACCAGGACCATGGGCCAGAGACGCCGAAACAGCAGGTACAGCGTGGCGTGGGTCAGGATCCAGACGGCATGCCCGGGCAGGCCGCTGAATCCCTGGTAAACGTGTCCGCCCAGCAGTCCTGCCGCGGAAACCAGCAGCAGGACCACGGCCAGGGACTTGGCCCACCGTGCAGGCCTCCGGGTGATACCGGTGACCATGAGGCCCAGGGTGATCGCAAAGGCCACCGGCATCAGGAAGTAGGAGAATTCCTCCCACAGCCCCGCCCGGGCCGAGAGACTGAGCACTCGATAGGCAGGAAGGTCGACGTTCAGAATGTCCGTGTCACCGGTGGCCTTCAGCCCGAACTTGCCCAACTCGTTCGAGGCGATCTGGCCGACGACCAGCACAGCGAAGATGAAAGCCAACTCCAGCTGCAGACGCCGGCGCGGCGTCCGAAATGGGGCCAGGGCGTAGAGGCGCGGCTGCGGGAACTGCCGGAACATGAACAGCATCAGGCCGAAGAAGAGGATCAGCCCCACGTCTGTGATCGTTGACTTCACGGGATCAGTCCCGAAGGCCTCCGCCACCTTGCCCGCGGGACCGAAGTACGCGGCCAGGCCCGGGACCACGTTGATGAAGATCATCGCTCCGGACAGGGCCAGGCTGAAGGACGTGCCGATGACGATCTGCCGCCGGTCCATCCACGCCTTCAGCCGGTCCCGGGCGTCCGGTTTCGCCGGGGCATTCTCCGGGGCGCTCACTGCTTCTCGCCCGTCCGGGCGGGCCGGGCCTGCTTGTTCAGGAAACGCGCGAACGGCGGAATGATCGCCGCTCCGAGCGCGACCATCCACACGGCGGTCCCGAGGCTCTGCAGAGCCGCGGCCCGGTCCTCCGGAGTGGCTTTCGCCAGCGCGTCAATGAGGTTCGCGGCCTCCTGGGCACCTCCGTAGTTCCAGAGGGCACCGAGGAGCCCCAGCCCGAGGAACAGCACGGCGGCGGTCTGGAAGTCCCGGTCCCGCAGCGCGCGACGGAACGTGAGGCGATTGGCGGACGGCTTCATGGAGGGGCGCATCTCAGCGGCTTCCTTTCGTGAGGTTGGAGTTGCGGGAGGCCCGAGCGTTGTTCGGACGGGCCTTGGGGGCGTTGCGCGGGGCCGCGGCCACAGCGGCGCTGGGGTGAGTGCCCTGGCTGACGTCGGCCAGCACCCGGGCATCCACCGCGGACTGATCGGCCTTGCCGCGCAGCGTCGACGCGAACTCCTCCCGGCGCTCGGCAGTGTCCCACTGCTGAGCGGCCTCCTGGTCCTCCATGTCCTGCTGCTGGTTCAGCCAGGCCACGTCCTCCGCGGACGGTCCGCCGTCCATGTCAGGCTCCGGCGGGGCGTCCTCCCACTGCTGGGAGCGTGCAGCTGCAGCGTCGCCGACATTCCTGTGCCCGGCGGCGGCGTCCTCCTCACGCCCAGCTGCAGCGTTCAGATCCTGAGACTCCACCGACGCCGCTACCGCCTCGGGCGTCTCGGCCTGGCCGGTGGCTTCCTTCCACTGACGGATCAGCTGCCGTTCATCCGAGCGGCGCCCGTCGATGGTATCGGCCATCTGATGCGACATGGACCATTGCGAGTACCGCTCCGGATTCGTCGCCTTCGCCCACGCCTCCGCCTGGGCGAGATCCGTCTTGTGCTGGTCCTGCTCCTGGGAAGATCCTTGGGTAGCTTTCGCTTGTTGCCCCTCCGGGGAGGCCAGCCACGCACCGACCAGAGCCACGTTCAGGCGGTCCTTCTCCTCCGGGGTGCGGGCCTGGGCCATTTCCCGGGTCCACGCCCCGTCCATGAACGGCTCGTGCTCCGCGGCCCACTCTCGGGCGCGCAGCAGATCATCCAGCCGGTCCGGCATCGAGGAGGTGACCTCGATCCCGCGCTTGGCCAGCTCCTGCTCAATCCGTTCCCGGGCCGCTGCGGCGTCCTGATCCTGCCCGGACCAGGACGCCGCAGTCTTGTACGCGGCACCGATTTGATCCGCGTCCGCGGACTTCCACCAGGAATCCGTCCCGACCGGGGCAAGGGAGGCACGAGCTGCACCTCGCTCCGCCTCAAAGCGGGCCTGCAGCTCGCGGCCCTGCCGCTCCGACACGGCGCGGGCTCGGGTGAGCTGTTCCTGCCGGGCGCGGGCTGCGACCTCGGCCAGCCGGGCCGCGACCATCATCACCTGGCGCAGCAGATCATCGGTCGCTTCACCGATCCCATCAGACTGATGCTGACTCATCACTTACCTCCCTCATCCTTCGTGTTCTTCTTCGGCTCCCGGACGTCCGGGAAAAACTCCGCCGGCGGCTCCGCGATCTGGAACGGCTTCAGCGGGTCGGGCGAGTGCTGATCGTTCTTGCACCCGGTGAACGGGCCGTCCTTGGCGGACAGCAGCACCGGCAGGTGATGGTCCAAGTGATCCTTCAGCCACACGCTCATGCCGGTGCGCCCGTCCAGTCGCAGGTGCTCCCAGGCCCGCCACAGCGCCTCCAGGCGGATGATCGCCTCGGCGTGCTTCCACCACTCCGGGCACCAGGTGGTGCCCTCGCCGTTACGCGCGATCTGACGGCGATACACGGGGATGAGGAACTTCGTCACCCATTCCGCCGTGGACCCGTACACCAGCTCCGGGTCCGGGACGTCCTCCGACGTCGCCGCCGGGCGCGGCTTCAGGATCCCGGACTTCAACGCCTCGGGGATCCATGCCTCCACCGCGGCGAAGTCCCACCGGGGAGGTTCCCACCCCAGCGGGGCGGGAGCTTCCCCGGCCATGACGAGGGTGCGCCACCGGCTGGGCGTGATCGGCTCCGCGGACTCCGCGACCAGCGCGACGGCATCAGCGACGTTCAGGACAAAGCCCATCCCCTCCCGCTGATCGTCAAGCTCCCCTGACGCGGAGGCGGGACGGTTGCTCTCCACCCAGACGTCAAGGATGCTTTGAGACCACCGCGGCACACCGCCCGTGCGGATATCCGCCTCCGGGACCGTGCCGGCCATGACCATGCGCCGGAACGTTGCCGTGGTGATCTTCTGTCCCAGCTCCTCGCTGAGCAGCGCAGCGCCCTCGGCAGCAGACAGGTAGAAGTCTTTCCCATCCGGGGCGACCAGGACAGCATCCGCGTCTTCGTCGGCCCCGCGCTCAGCCTTGGCCACGATCCCGTCCAGCCAGGCGTCAAGGACGTTCTGAGACCACCGCGCCGTGGTCTCGTCCTCTTCCTCCGGGGCTGGGGCGTCGCCGTTGATGACCATGCGCCGGAACGACGCGGCGGAGGTCGCTTTCTGCAGCCGCTCACTGACCATCTTGGCCGCTTCGGAGGCTGACACCAGGAAGTCCCGGCCCCGCACGACGGCGGGGGCCGGTTCCGGCTCTTCCTCTGTAGCCGGCTCTTCCTCAGAGTCCGGGGAATCCTCCGTGGCCTCGGAGATCTCCGCCGCGTCGACGTCGGAGATCTCCAGCTCCACCGCTGCCTCTCCGTCCGTGGCGGAGCTGTCAGCGGCGGCCGCAGGCGACACGTCCTCCGGTGCGGACTCCTGTAGCCACGCCTCCGCGGCCTCCGCGGTGACCTCCGGTTCCGTCCACGCATCGACCGGTTCAGTCATGGCGTGCCGCCTCCAACCACTTCGAGGTCACGGACGGTGCCGCCGCGACCGGCTTGTTAGCTGTATTGCTGGTTACCTTGTTCGCCAGTTCGGCCCGGTAGGCTGCCACCAGCTCGTCCGGGCGCTCTCCGGTCTTGCGGAGCACCACCCGGTGGAACCACGGCCAGGTGGTGCGCCGGGCCTCGGCCCCCGCGGCCTTCTTCGCACTCTCCGTGGTGGGGTCGTTGAGGTTCAGGGAGAACCACACGGCATCTGCGTGCGGGGTGTCCATCCAGCGCACCGTCTTGATCAGTACCGCAGGTGCACCGGCACGCTTGACGATCGCGCGCCCGATCGGCATTGCGGCCAGGTCGCTCACGCTCCAAATGGACTCCTTGCCCCCTTCGGGGCTCATGGAAACACTCTTGCGCTCCCCGGTGGAGATGTTCATCGTGTCGTAGCGGTACTCCCCCAGGGTGGAGGAGACCTGACGCAGGAAGCCTTCCTCATCCAGGCCGGAACCGATGGTCTTCACCGTGGCGGAGGAGTAGATCTTCCGCATACCCTTCTCGCCCCACAGCTCCTCACCCTGGCTGTAGCTTTGCAGCCAGGCGATCGGGAGAATGCCCTTGGAGCCGTAGTGGCTGTACTTGTCCGGCAGATCCTTCCAGACACACACGTTCGCGATCTCATCCAGCGGCATCACGAACGGCACGGGCATGCGCCGGAAGGGCTGGGTCATGGCGTAGTCCTCTGCAGCGTCGGCGACGGCCACGGTGAGCGCCGTCGTCAACGCTGCGGCAGATCCGCCGCCCTCCTTGCTCAGCAGGTACAGGGTGTCCGTGCTCTTGGCGAACTCCGCCGGGCTGAACTGCGGGCGGCGGTCATCCGGCCCGGTCGGGTTCACCCAGTCGCGCACGCCCGTGAACTTCAGCACTGAGCACATGGCCTTCGCGGTGCCCACGATGCCGTCACGCTGGCCGTCGTCCAACTGCAGCTGAGACTCCAGTGCCGTGCCGTACCGGGCGTACCTGCCGCCCTGGGCCGCGGCGAGGATCTTCTGCGGCTCGCTCATGGCGATAGTGCCGCCGCTGATCCAGTCGTACACACGCACGATCGGCAGATTCCCCAAGGCCGCGGCCAACAGCAACGCCGCCAGCATGTCGCGGCCCTCGTTGTCGAAGTAGGGATCTTCACCCTTGGTGTTCGGCCCGCGCCCGGCGACCTTGAAAATATCCGCGAGCTTCTGGGCGTGGTCGTCATCCACGACGTAGGTCAGCGGGTTCCACCACCAGGCGGGAGTGTCGGGGGTGATCTTCTGAGGGTTGAACGCCCACACCTTCCCCCGCATCGAGCGCCACAGCCGCGTGGCGTCGATGACGTCCGGCTTATTCGAGGTAGTCACGATCGCGCCCGGGCCGTCCATCACAGCAGGGATTACCTGAGTGGTGGACTTGCCCTGGCGCGGGCCGAAGATCGACAGCGCCACGGATTCGACGTCCGCGACGAGCCGGACCAGGCCGGCCACGGCGATGCCCAGGAAGATTCCCGGCCACTCCAGACCGAAACGCTTGGCCGCACGGTGGGCGCCGCGCTCGGTCAGCATCGCAATGTCCTTGCCCCGGCCCATCTGGAACGCCTTGTAATCCACCCGAGAACGGCGCTTGCGTGCCGCGGCACGCATCACGAGCACCAGGACCAGCACGACCACCAGGAGGGCGATCGCGCCGGCTAGGCACCAGGTGGAGGTCACGGACCAATGCAGCTTGCCGGTGATCAAGCTCAACGGCGCTTCGATCGGGTTCATGGGCAGTTTCTGCCCGTCGCGACTGAGGATCGAGCCGCCGTAGATCCCGGCGTCGACCACCAGGACGACGGCGAGGAAGATCCCGATCCCGACGAACATCATCCACGTGCCCGGGGTGATGGTGGAGGTCTTACGCTGTTGCATCACTGACCTCTTCCTCTCCGAAGATCTCCTTTTCGATTTCCTCGGTGCTGGCACCCTGCTTACGCAGGGTGTCCCACCGGGTGTTGGTGTCGGAGATCCGGTCCTCCACGGCGGTGAGCTTCATCTGCACGGGAATGCCGGGAGCCTGGCCGAGCTTGACCAGGAACTTTCCGCGCCCGTAAGGGGCCGTCTTGCCGTGCTGATTGGTGGTGATCTTCTTGACGTCCGCCCAGGACTCCACCCGGCGCTTCTCCTCACGGGTGAGACGGCGGAAGTGCTCGACCTCGCTCAGCTCCTTGGAACCGAGACCGCCGAGCACGACCATGGCGCAGCGTTCCACGAAGCCCTTGGCCTTCGCCCGGTCCGTTTCATCGGCCACGGCCTCGAAGTCCTTCAAGGTGTGGGAGATCATCATCTGCCCCACGCCCTCGTTCCGGTTCAGGCGGGTCAGGGAGTCCGCCTTGTCCACGATGCCGCGTCCCACGCGCAGCGCCCGCCAGAACTCGTCAAGCACGATGTTGTAGTTCCGGCGCTTCTCCACGCCGGCGTCCGCGAGGATCTGGGCGACGTTCACGGCCTCGAAGCCGACCGACCAGCACGCCAGCAGGCCAGCGGCCTGCTTCTGCGGCTGGGTGTCGGGCAGGGCCGAAAGGTCAAAGCACACCGAACGGGTCATATCCAGCTGCTCACTGGTCTCCCGGGAGAACATGTCCCCCAGCGGACCGGAGCCGGAGGCGATACCGATCAACGACGTCCGCAGGGCGTCCGTCGCGTCCTGATACCGGGAAATGTCGCCCCGGTCCAAGACCACGTTCCGCAGATCTGCCGGAGCCTGTGAGATCAGCTCGTCCAGATCCTTCACCAGCGGAACGCCGTCATGCCGGTCGTACAGGATCTCCAGGGCGCGGCCCAGGATGAGGTCTTCCTGCTCGGACGGCTTGGCCTCACGGGAGACGGTGATAAGCGCCATCATCAGAGCCTTGCGCTGCTCGTGAGCGCCCCGGGCCACTTCCTCCCGCAGCGTCCCGCTCAGACGCTCGATCGCCGCCGTCGACGTGCCCGGGTCCAGCGGGTTCAGGTACCCGCGCCCGTTGCCCAGGCGAATGACCTTCCCGCCGGCCTCCCGGGTGCGGAGCACGTGCTCGGCCTTCACGTCCCCCAGGTACAGACTGGGAATGCCCCGGCCCGCCAGCCACAGGCACTTCTTGCCCACCGCCGTGGACTTCCCCAGTGCCGGGTTGGACATGTAGTACACGGACGGGTTCGGGATCAGTCCCTGCTCAAAGGCACCGAAGTGATCCAGGCCGACCACCTGGCCGGTGAGCAAGTGCTGGCCCAGCGGCGCGCCCGCCAGGGGTGCGCCGGAGCCGGAGGAGAACGGCCACAGGCCGCACACCTGCCGGGAGGAACCGCGGTACTCCGGCGGCAGGTCCAGCAGGTTCGCATAACCGCCGCCCGGGATCCGGTAACCCCGCTTCAGCGGGGCGAAGTACCGGCTGCGCGGGGCCGGCTGGGGACGCAGCTTCAACAGGTTCATCAGACTGCCTCTCGGATCTTGGAGGGAACCATCACGTAATCGGGCAGGACCAGGCCCAACGGCAGCGACGCCGCGAACGCGGTGTCCTGTGCCCCGTAGGCGGGCCGGACGGTCAGCTGCGATTCGGCGGCGAGATCCTCCATCGTGTAGCTCACGGCCAAGGCATCCTCCGCGTAGCGGGTCGTGGCCGTGATGACCACACCGAAGTTCAGCATCCCGGCGTCCTTGGCGATCTCCTTAGCCGTCTGCACCGTCTTGGCGTAGTCGTCAATCGCCCGGAAGTTCGGGGTGTTGGTTGAGTTCGCCCGGCTCGATGCCGCGTTGACGTCCTTCTCCGCCACGTCCATGGCACGGGCCGCGGACACCGGACGGAAGAGGAACGTCACGCGCTTGCGGTCCACTTCCCCGGTCGGGGATAGCACCGCCTCCAGCACGTTCGAGAACACCTCACCGCGCGGTGCCACCGACATGACCCAGGACTTCGAGAAGCCCGAATCGTGCCGGTACCACTCCCACCCGGAGTTGTGAGCGATCGGCCCGACGTCGTTCCAGGACAACGCCGGGGTGACACTCTCAGCGTGGGCGGCGGCGATGTGCTGGGCCACCGCCGGGTCATAGGCGCTGCGCACGACCTCACAGAGCGTCTGCGCCGTGACCGGGTGAGCGTCCCCGGCGCCGCACTGCTCCAGGTGCTCGGTGAGCTTACCCAGCCGCGCGGCCAGGTCGATGCCCAGATCCTCCACCTTCCGGGGCCGCGGAGCGCCCTGCCTCCAGGCCGTCACCGTCACAGCGAGGAAGGCCCGGGTCACCGGGGCCGACTGCGGGAACGTTTCCTTGATCTGCTCCATCATCTGCACGGTGGCCGGCGGGGCGTCGGGGTGACGGTTGGAGTCCACCCACTGGCGCAGACGCACGCCGAAGTCCGGGGCCGTCTCCACGGTCACGGACGCGGCCACCACATCGGACTGCTTCCCCAGATCCGCCAGCCAGCCGCCCCAGTTCGCCACGTAGGTGTCGATCGTCTGCGGATCCTCCAGGGCCAGGCCCGTGGGCTCGCACTCGATCACGACGGTGGCGTGATTGGTGTCCGGCATGAACACCAGAGCGAACGGCCGATCGAAGGAATCCACGAACTGGTGCAGCTGCGACTTGGCCAGCAGGCCCGGCAGCTGCGCCGTCCCACCCGGGACCAGGCCCGTGGGACCGGAACGGTAAAGATTCGTCCGCCGGTTCACGGCCTTACGGTGAGCACGCTTGGCGAGCATGCGAGTGATCCGGGACTGCCCGTGCTGATCCCTGATAGTGAACACCACCAGGGCCACGGCCAGGACGATGAAGGCAATGAAGCCCGGGATCGGACCGGCCAGGCGGAAGATGAACAGCAGCACCAGCAGCGCCGCGATCATTGCCATGGTCTCCAGCGCGCCCAGCTTGCCGATACCCGCGGTGCGAGGCTTCCGCCAGTTCCCGTAGGTCGGCTCCTTGTACGTCGTCTGCTCACTCATCCCCAGCACCATCCTTCATCAGCTCCGCCTCGCCCTGGACGTCGAAGGCCACCACACGATTGCCGAAATCCGGCCACACAGAGTTGGCGCTCTTACCCAACCCAGCGGTGATCCTCCCCGTCAGCTCCAGGCCGCGCGATGCGGACACGGGACGGTAGCGAAGCGTCACACGCTTGCAGTCCCAATCAACTGACTTCGACTCCGGCAGACGTGCCCGGGCCTGCTCCATCATCTGCAATACGGCATCGGACACGCCCTGATTCAGCGGCGCACCAGTCTGCTTCTTCGCGTTCATGAGATCCCCTCACTTACTTCCAGACGGGCCTTCACCCGTCGCTGACTCGGCGGCACCGGCGACTGCCTGGGCACCCTTCTGCAAAACCTGCGCACCAGCGGCGGCGGCGATACCCGCCGGGCCAGCTGCGGCAGCTGCCCCACTGGCCCCCGCACCCATCCCGGCACCAGCTCCAGCTCCAGCTCCGGCGGTCGACGCGGCACCCGTGCTCGCCGCTGCGCCCGTCCCCCCGCCCGTCGACGCCGCGGCCCCGGTATTCGCGCCCGAAGGCGTGTTCGCCTTGGGCTGCGTGGGACTGTTGGTCGCGCCGGAAGGCTGCTCAGTCTTGCTACTGCTGTTATTGCTACTGCTGCTGTTGTTGCTCGAATTACTGGACGAGTTGCGGCCACCGCCCTGGCGTCCGTTACTGACCGCTCCGGAGGCGAGAGAGCCCAGCATGGCGCCCAGCGCCGCGCCGCCACCGCTCCCGCCGCCCGCTGCGGAGGCAACCATCGGGGCGACCAGGCGCATCAACGCGGGCAGTGCCACCAGGGACATGATCATCAGAGACAGGCCCACGATGACTTTCACCCCCTCGTCCGAGGAGGCGAACATGTCTGAGGCCGTGAGCTTGAACGCCACCGCGTAGCAGAGCGCCGCGGCGGGCTTGTACAGCACGAAGGCGATCATCCAGGAGACAAACCGCTGGAACCACATCTTCCCGGCCTCCGTGTTCGTGAACGCCCCCGCAGTCGGAAGCGCCCCGGCCAGCAAGATCAGCGCCCCAGTACGGGCGACCATCAGAATCAGTTGCACACACGACACCAACGCCGCGATGACACCGAAGATGATGATGAACAGGACGCCGAGCTGCCCACCGAGGGCGATCATCCCGCCCACGCTCTTACCGAATCCCGCGCCTTTAGTCGCGTTATTCAGCAGGAGCTTGGCCAGCTCATCAAAGCCAGTGATCAGCAACTGCAGAATGGCCACACCGGAACCGGCCACGAGCACGAACGTGATCAGCTGCTTGACCATGCCGCGCATGTGCTGGGCTCCATGGGCGTGCTCCCACACCAGCCGGCCACAGCCGATGAGGATTCCGAAGATGACCAGCACGAGGGTGTACCACCAGAGCTGGTTCTGCACGAACCACACCACATCAGACTGCTGATCAACCGTGCCCGCTTCGATCACGCGAGGGGTATCAACGTTCACCCAGAACGTCCCCAACCACGCAACCGACTTACCGAACATTTCCAGCACGGCGTCTTTGAGCTGATCCAGGGCACTACCCGTAACCGCCTTGGCAGCGTCCTTGCCCAGTTCACCGGCTCCACACAGAAGATCGCCCCATGAGCATCCCTTAGTGGGAGTAACGAGCGGATTCATGTCACACCCCCGCCCACGGAACGAAATCGCTCAAGTCGTCGAGCTTTGCCATCGTTGTGGATGTTTCTTCCATGACGATCTTCCAGTCGCCGCCTTCCCATCGAAGCCCGACGTCCATTGATCCGTATGCTGACCGTCCATCTTTAGTGACCTCGACGGCCACGCTGAACCGGGCTGCGCTCCCGGTGTACGCCAAGACTCTGAAGCCAGCAATCTTCGTGCTCAGGGAAGGATCCTCGGCAGTTTGGGGAGCCTTTGTCGCCAGAGCCTGCTCCTGCATAGGGGATTTCGCCGTCAGGTTCTTAAGGACGATCGCCTGACCACCAGGGAGAAGGCCCGTCCCCATAAAGTTGGCAGCTGCGTAGAGGGCTCCCGTGGGTGAGTGCTGGTAGCAGGTGCGCACGTTCCCGTTGATCTTGCCCGGGCCGATGACCTTGGGATCGGTCGGGACGGCCACGCGGCCCAGCAGCTCCCACTTCGTGGGCAGGCCCACGGACGGAAGACGCTGGTCCCCTGCAGGAAGCCCGCAGGCGCTCTCCTGGCCCGCCTGAGCGGTGCCCGTGCCCGCCGCCGAAGGCGACGGCGACGGGCCAGGAGTGGCGCTCGGCGACGGCAGTACGAAGTACAGCACCAGCAGGGCGACGAGGATCGCGACGACGGCGGCGCTGGCGAGGAACCAGGGCCGAGTCCAAGGACTCGGCGCCTGGTCCACACTCTTGCCTTCAGTCGGCTCCGTCATGCCAGGCCACCGGAAGCCGTGACGATCGCCCCGACGATACCGGAGGCGACCGAAGCGATGATGCAGCCCGTCAGGACGGTGCCGAGCGCCTGGGCGTGCTGTCCGCCGCCGTGGCCCTGCTTGTTGTCGATCATCATCTTTCCGGCGACGATCAGGATGCCCAGCACGGCCAGGCCGAACACGACCCAGGCACCCCAGCCCAGGATTTTCAGGAAGCCGCCGCCTCCCGGAGGCTCTTCAGGGGTCGGGTTCGGGATCGCGTTCACGATCTCCACCCCGTGGTTCACGATCTCCACGCCGTGAGTCACCATTTCGAACATTGCTTTCTCTCCTTCTTAGTGGTCGCCAACTGCTGTGTGCAGCTGGATCTTTTCAAGGACGCTCCGCGCCGCCGAGGGCAGCGCTGCAGCGTCAAGGTCCGTGGACGTCCGCCACGCCTCCACCCAGGGCATGAACCACAGGTGAGGCACAGCGCCGGCCACGAGCCGCATCTGAGTGGCCAGCGGTTTCGGCAGACGCCCGGGAGCGTCCGCCATGACCACGAGGCCGGCCAGGGAACCAGGCAGGCCCGCGGAAGCCGCGTTGAACTCGATCGCCGCGCGCTGGGCAGCGCGCAGGCCCGCCGCATTGGAGCGGCAGACCATCAGCACCTGATCCGGCCCGCCGTCGTCCTCACGGACCGGCCAGGCGTGATCCGTGGCCACGGCACCATCCAGCAGCTTCGCGATCGTGCTCTCCCCCGCGCCGCCGTGTGCCCCCATGACCCACACCGCCGGGGCCGGGCCGGAGACCGGCAGACGCGGCACCCCGGCCTCCGATTCCCACCTCACGCCCTTCTGAGGACGTTTGGGGCCGGTAGGGGTGTCACGGACCACCGGAGCCTCCACGGGGGCCGTGGAGGGCTCCTCCAGGGCTTTCAGCCACTTGGAAGCGCTACGGGTGGTCTGCGCGGACATCACAAGCCCTTCGCGACGGCGGCACCTGCCGCCAGCCAAGCCCTCTGGGTGGCCGGCTGCAGAGCGCCGTAGGTCAGCAGGCCGTCCTTCATGGCCTTATCGAACGGGATCTTCACCACGTCACGGACCCCCATTTCACGGAAGCCGGTGGCCAGATCCTCCACGACGTTGGCCGGGACGGACGAGTTCTCCTGAGAGACCAGCACGACGGCGGAATCCGCCAGCTGAGCCGACTTCCCGCCACGGGTGCGCAGCGCCTCCAGCAGCAGGGCCGCGGACTCCGCAGAGTCCCGCCGGGTCGTCGTGGGGATCACGAGCTGATCCGCGTGGTGGATCATCCGCAGCCACATCGGATCAGACTCATCATTGCCGGAGTCGATGATGATCAGCCGGTAATACTTGCTCGCGACAGCCTGCACCGCATCCACCGTGTCAGCGTCGAAGCGCTGATCCGAGGCCAGCAACTCCGGACGGCTCCGCAACACGTCGTACTTGTCCCGCGTCTGGTGGTGCACGTAGTTCGCCAGCTCCGAAGCCTGAGCGCTCGGGGAGAGCAGGTGCTCAATCCGCGGCAGCAGATCCAGCAGGGACGCATCATGCTTGGCCTTCTCCGTGCGCCACCCCAAGGTGCCGCGCGTCTGGTTGTTGTCCTCCGCCAGGACACCGGCCCCACCGTACCGGGCGAACACCGCCGCCAGGGAGATCGTGGACATGGTCTTGCACGCTCCCCCGCGCCCGTTGACCACCGCAATGGTCCGGGGACCAGGCCAGTGCTGGGACACAGCGTAGATATCGGCGCGCTCGGCCCGCTCGGTCGCGCTGGGAGTCATGCGGATCCCCAGGCTGGTCAGGAAGCCCCGCCAGCCCTTCGACGCGGGTTCCTCCACCGTTTCCTCCGTCAGGAAGGAACGGCGCACGTCCCGCCGCGTGGCCGGCGCTGCAGCAGCCTCCACAGCGGGCTCTTCAACCGACACGGCGGGCGTCGGCGGAGTTGCCGGCACCGGAGGCAGGTCCAGGGGATTGAGCGGACGTCCACCGTTCTGAGACAGATCCACGGGCGTGGCTCCCAGGCGCTCCAGCTCCTGGGAAAGCTCGTCCACGTCCTTCACCTTCACCACCCGGGCGGTGTCGTCGACGGCCGCACGCGACGGCTCCGCCTCCGGTGCCGCGGCGTGGGAAGCCGACCGGCTGAGCTTCGGAGTCGAAGCACCCGCCGGGACCGGTTCCAGCAGCTCGTCCAGGGGTGCCGAGTATGCTTCCTCGACTTCCCCGCTCGGGTCGATCAGCAGCACCCCGATCCCCTCCGCGTCACGTGTCGTGACCCGGATCGGCGCGCCGCCCTCCCTTGCATGGTTAATGGCCAGCGTCATCAGCTGACGCATGACCTCCTCCTCAGTGCCCTCCACCTTCGTGGACGATGCACCGATCAGCAGCTCCCCGCCCTCATCACCGTTGACGGTGATGCTGATCGGTGGGAACTCCCGAATCTTGCTTTGGTCGATCGCCATCTTCTCTCTCCTTCGTTCAGGCGTTCTTCGGGCGGATGGACTGCACGAGCCACGGCTCCGCCTGTCCCGCGCGGTGGAGCAGCACTACGTACTCCCCCGCGTTGGTCTTGAATGTGGCCGTGACGGTCATCGGGTTCCCCGACTCCCGCACCAGCACCGGCCCGTCAAGGATCTTTGACACCGGCACGCGGGCCGGGTTCACGTACTCGGCCTCCGTCCGGTACTCCGGGGCCAGCAGCGGCCCCAGATCCGTGATCCAGGTCCGCTGATCCACCCGGGGCCGGGCAAAGAGCGTCATCGCCCGGGTGGCCGTGTCCTTCACGGACTTCTCACTGGCGGCATCCCACGTCACGGTGGGCTGGTTCGGGTAGTCCTCGTCCGCCGGATCATGCGTGTGCACGGGCGCGGGCTGGGACGTCGTTACCGACGTCGGCTCCGCACTCGTGCAGCTCGTCACTGACAGGGCTACAGCCGCGATCAGCAGGGAGGCAGGAAGCTTCCTCATTACAGGAGACCTTTCGATCGGAGAATGGGTTCAGGATCTGTCGTGGGTTCATGGGTGGACCACGGATCGTTGTAAGCGCCGAGGAAGACCTCGAAGTGCAAGTGCCTGCCGGTGACGTTGCCGCTGGCACCCTCGGTGCCCAGCGGCGTTCCCGCGGCCACGACGTCCCCGACCTTCACCCGCAGCGAGCCCGGCTCCATGTGGCTATAGGAGAGCGTGAACTTCCGGTCCAGGCTGATGCCCTTCACGTGCGTGCCGGCCCCGGTCCCGCCGTCCACATCGGTGGCCACCGTGATCTTCATGTCGGTGGCCGCGACCTCCGTTCCCGCAGTCAGCGGGTGGGAGAGATCCAGGCCGAAGTGGAAGGCCCGGCCCAGCGGGTCCAGCATCCCGGGACGCGGGCCGTAAGGGCTGGTCACCACTCCCCCGGGCAGTGGATTCGCCCAGTGGCCCTTGACCTCACCAATGACTTTCCCGCCCGGAGCGGAGCACTCACCGCCGGTGACCTTCGCGCCCGACAGCGCCTCCACGACCTGCACGGCCTGGGCGCGGAACTTGGTGTAGTGGTTCTCGTCGGCGTTGCGCTGCACCCGGTGGATCGCGATCGACGGGTCCAGGGACTCCCAGCCCTGCACATTCTTCAATCGCGAGAGGAAGCCGGCCCCGGCCTTGGCGACGTCCAGGCGGTCCGCGCGGACGCCGTAGGACTCGTCCTGCTGCAGGATCCCGATCGTGATCGCCACACCGTTCACCGTGCCCACGGCATCCGTGTAGTCGATCGCGCGCAGCGTGGATTCACCGATCGCGGCCTGGACCACCAGGAGCTGCGCCGATACCGGCATCCCCAGCTTCTTCGCCTGATCCATCAGAATGGCGGCGTTCTTGAGCTGCACCCCGGAGAATCCCGCAATTTCCTTGGGAACGTCCTTGCCGGAGACGACAGCAGCAGCAGGGGCTCCACACGCGCCGGCCTGGGCGCTGTTTCCACCCAGGAGCACCAGGGAACCCACCAGGAACAGCGGCACCGCCAACACGGCGGCCACCGCTCCCCCTGCCGCTTTCTTCCCGCTCATCCCAACATCCCCCTTGTTCCTGGACTCGCGCCCGGTTTATCGCTAACGAATGGACATGACCCGCTGCCCATTGTCTTATACGGGTCCGACATGTGACGCCGCAGTACACCAGGGTGACTTGCGTAGACAAGGGCCCAGTGCCGAGTAGGTCAATTTCGACACTTTCAGCCTAACCTATAATGGTCACATCAGGCTATCCTTTAAAGGCAACGTGACGTGAGCAAGAAAGGTTCAGGCAAAATGGTGTCGTGCCCCGTGTCTATACGCCCCCGATCCGCCCCAGCGATGAAGCTGAGTCGGCCATGAGGGTTTTCCAGGCGGGCACCCTAAGGTCCGCGATCATCCGCGACATGAGCCAGCACCCCGAAGGGTCGACAACTCAGGAGATTGCTGAGCGGCTGAATGTGACACTCCAGCAGGTCTACCGCCACGTCCGCCAGCTCGGAGAAGACGAGATCGTCATCGAGCTAGGCCGCGGAGTCGGACATCGACGCGGGCCCGTCTACGGCGTGGACCAGGAGGCTCTGGAGGCCAAAAACGCTGCCTACCTCAGACACCTTCAAGGCAAGTAGCGCTCACCCGCACCTTAATTGGTAATGTCCTCGCGACACGCCGCCCTTAATTCCGTCGCATGCATGCGCGCCGTGGGAGATTAAGCGCTATGAGCACGATTAAGGGACATGACCGTCATCCCGACGGCGTTGCTACCGTGCCCCTTCAGGGCCGGGTTCTCCCTGAGCGGCGCCAGGCGTTCAACGCAGCCGCTCGGGCCTCTGGAATCTCCGTGAGCCTCTACATGGACACTTTGATTCAGTACCTGGAAGACCAAGGGGGGCTCCCCCTTCTGCCCAAGCCCAGACCTCAGAGCAAGGAGCTGCCTATCCACTGGCCAGCAGCCTCTTAAAAGCAGGAGGCCCGCATGAATGCGGGCCTCCTGAAGCCTTCCGTTACCGATTGAGTTTGCCGACCTAGCGGTAACGGTCCAGAACCCTCCCACTCGTGGGTGGGTCCCTTTAGTGCACCTTCCACAGGGAAAGGACCTGTCTCTATGGTACCCGCGTCTGCCGCGCACGCAACCATTGAAAGATATGGTCGCGTCGAGTCGCCCCCTCACTCGACTGATCAGAAGAACCGCCGTTTCCGCCGGGTGAATCGGGAACGGGAGACCGCCGAGCACATCGTGGCGGCCGCCGTCCCCGAGGGCCACTCCCTCGCCACGGGCACCCAAGCAGAGGCCCTGGACGCCCTCCTGGCGGACGAACGCCTGGCCCTGTGCACCAGAAGCAAGCGGGCCAGAATCGAGCGGTTCTACCGGGCGCTGCAGCAGCTCGCCCACTGGGCATCCAAGACCGTCCGGTGCCTCTGGGGCGGCCGCGCCGCCGCCTACCAGGAGGACGGGGCCACCCCGGGGCTGGCCGAATGGCTGAGGATCCCGCGCCGCACCATCGGCCGCTACTTCCGGATCCTGCAGGACTGGGGCTATCTCGTCGTCGTGGCCACCGGACGTCGCGCAGAGCATTGCCCCCGCGACGTCGACGGCAACGCTCAGGAGACCAACGAGGCCCCCGTGTACGCCTTCACACTCCCCCGCCCCACTGAGGATCCCCAGGAGCCGGCCCCGGCGCTTGTGGATGAGAATGGCACCCCTCCCCTCGAAGAGGGAACCTCTCTTAAAAACCTTAAGTTCTTAACCCATACACGCGCGCATGAAAGCGACCACGGCTCCGCCGCGGACTCATTCTCGGGCGTGGCCGTGAACGGCCCCGCACCTGCCGCCCAGGTGCCATGGCGGCCGCAGCCGCTGTGGTCAGCTCGTGCGACGCCGAAGCTTAAGAGGGAGCGGAGGGCGGCCGGGGCAGAAATAGCTCGCCTGAGCTTCCCCCTGAGGGCCATGAGCGACAAAGACATCGCCTCCGTCTGCCGGGAGTACTTCCTGGCAGGCTGGACCGTTCCAGACGTCCTGTACGCCATTGACCACTTCCCCGATGGCTCCCTGTGGCCACACGACGGAGCACCCGTCACCAAGGATCCCAGGAGGCTCCGTGGCTGGCTCCGCCGCCGTCTCCGCGCCTGGAAAACCGAGAAGGGAGAAGTCATGCGATCACGCCACCAGCAACTGGCCGCCGCGCAGCGCCAGGCCAAGGCACGCCGTCGTGCAGAGCAGCAGCGCCAGCTTGCCGCCGAGGCAGAGCGCGCCACCCGTGTGCCTGCAGGTTCCACACCCGCCGAGCACCAGGCCCTCATCAATCGCCGGGGTGCAGCGGTGGCGCGGGCCGCGCTCCGAGAGGTTGCGGCGAAGCGAAACAGCCGCCCACATTCGTACTAGTACCAAACTAGTACGAAACCAGTACGGTACTAGTACTAGAAAACTTAGGCCGATGCCTGTAAGCTCGAACCAGAACCACACCAGTACCGTACTTCTGTGGTACCCATACGAAACCAGTACCGTACTAGTACGAAACTAGTACTAGGAAGGAGTGGCAGTGATCATCACTATCGGTTCCACGAAGGGCGGTGTGGGCAAGTCCAGTCTGACGGTCAACCTCGCTGCCGAGCTGGTGCGTCAGGGACGCCGCTGCATCATCGTTGACGCGGACCCCACCGTGACGTCCCAGACGTGGGGGAGGGACCGGGCAGAACATAGCCCAGAACTCCCGCACATTACCGTGACGGAAGCCCGCGGCAAGATCCGCGCGAAGCTGCTGGATCTCGAAGAAGCCTATGGGACGGTCCTGGTCGACGTCGGCGGCCACGACTCCCAGGAGTTCCGCCAGGCAGGCGTGACGTCCGATCTCCTCATCGTCCCGGTGACCACATCCCAGCTCGATCTCGACTCGCTGCCCAAGATTGAGAAGCTGCTCGAGGACTTCACCACGTTCAACCCCGAGCTGAGCGTGAGGGGAGTTTTCAACCGCATCGAGACGAACCCTCAGAGCGACGGACGGTTGAAGGAGGCCCGCGCCTACGTCACTAGCGACTTCCCCCAGATTCCGTTCTACGACGCCGTCCTCCACGACCGGAAGGCGTACCAGGACGTGATGCGGGTGGGACGCAGCGTCATCGAGTGGACCGACTACAAAGCGAAGGCGGAGCTCCAGGTGCTCGCCAAGGAGATCAACAATGACTAAGCCGCCCCTTTCCCGCCGCCGCCAGCTCACCCCCGAGCAGGAAGCCCGCATCGAGGCATACTCCGCCGTGCCGGACACCGCCCCCGAGGCTGCCACTGAACCGCCCGCTGCAGCTCCTCAGACGCCTCCGGCCGAGGAAGTGAAGTCCAAGGGCTTCAACTACAGGATGACCCCCACCCGGCACGCCCAGATCAACGCCATGCGGAAGGCCGATGAGCGGTCCTTCCAGTGGATGATGGACAAGCTCATGGAGCTGGGCATCGAACAATGGGAGCAGGGCAACAGGTAGCCCGCCAGCCCTCACAGCACGGCCGATTGGTGCCGCACCTCGTCTGGGAGGTGCGGCACTTCTCTTTGCCCGAGCACTCACCCCACCTCATCCTCTGCAGCTCCCCAGCCACAGCCAGTCGACCACGACGTCAGGAGATCCTGACCGCACGAGTCGGGACGGCCACTCAGCCAGGCGCTTGACCGGACCACCCTTGCCGTTGCCCATCTCAGCCCCCGCCCGGGCGGCGATCACCCAAAGGCCGGCTATCCGCGGATTGGCTGTTTCGACGCGTCCAGCTCGGCGGGGATCTCAGGCGCGAGCCCATCTTCGAACCTCCGAATGATGATCAGGGAGAACCCGGGCGGAACCGCCGCTCGAGCGGCCTCCAGCGCCACCCCGAAGTCCTCACCGGCCCCGGAGACGTACCGGAAGAACTCGTGCTGATCCCGTGCGCGCCCGGCGCCCATGGCAGCCTCCTCCGCCGCACGCAGAACCGCGTCCTGCACCGTCAGATGGACGATCATGCGCCTATCCTTCCTCTCGCGCGACGATTCTTCCGCGCACCGCGTTCGAACACATGTTCTAACATTGTGGCATGTCTCAGCCCCGCCGCGACCGGCTGTATCCGCGGCAGCGCTTCACTCGACACGCCTGGATGCTGGAAGGTACCGGGCCGCACGCGGTGCCCCGGCAGGTGCTGATCGTGGCGTGGAGGAGCCACAGCTACCGGTGGCGAGCCAGGGTGATCTACGCCGTCGACGTCAATGGCGACCCGGAACCGGCGATCATTCAACGATGGGTGCCAGTGGAGCTGCTA
The DNA here is from genome assembly GCF_041360795.1 of Arthrobacter sp. RCC_34. NCBI lineage: Bacteria > Bacillati > Actinomycetota > Actinomycetes > Micrococcales > Micrococcaceae > Arthrobacter > Arthrobacter sp. RCC_34. The sequence continues at coordinate 32,344 of NZ_JBFUPW010000005.1, forward strand.
CGCCCTGTGAAGTCCGACCCTAACCAGGCTTCGGGATCCGGTAGGAGGTATCGCGCCGTAGAGTGCGTGGCTGAGATGGGCAACGGCAAGGGTGGTCGCCTCGGGCGCGGGGCTGAGTGGCCGTCCCGACTCGTGCGGTCAGGATCTCCTGACGTCGTGGTCGACTGGTCGTGGCCGAGGAAGAAAAGGCGGCCAGAGGTGGGCCGTACTCTCAGGTCAAAAGCGCCCGCCCGGGCCGCCAGTCTGGGGGGATAACCGGCGGACCGGACGGGCTCGGAAAACACCATAGCAGGGGCGTGTGACCAAAAGGCCGACTCTCGGGGCAGGGGTGACGGAATCGGCCGTCTCACCCCGCGCTGGGGCTGGGGGAGAGGGGCTTTAGACGAGGCACTACGGAAGCGCGGGGCGGGGGAGCTGCTGGCAGGAACCACCGGGCCGGGCTGGGATCTCAGGCGCTTCATTCCGAGGACTTCCAGCTGCTGCGCCAGGCGGCGCGGAGCTGACGGCCTCACCTACCAGCCACGAGAAAAAGTCTCAAAGAATGTTCTAAAAGCTTCCATAGGTACCTATGAATTGGTAGACTAGAGATATCAGCAAGGCAGATTGACCCACACTAAAACCTTCACGAAACCAAGGATCTGATTCTCATGACTTTCACTCTCTACACGAAGCCGGCGTGCGTGCAGTGCAACGCCACGAAGCTGGCGCTCACCAAGGCCGGCCTGGTCGAAGGCGTGGACTACCGGACGGTAGACGTCTCCCGGGACGCGGCGGCGCTGGAGCAGATCAAAGAAGCCGGCTTCATGCAGGCGCCCGTCATCATCACCGACGATGACGCCTGGAGCGGATTCCGCCCCGACAAGATCGCCGGCCTGACCGCGGCAGCCTGAGAGGAGCGCACCATGGCAAAGGCAAACGAACTCGCGGAGATCTGCATCCCCAGCTACTACGCCCCCTGGTGGCACAGCATCGAGGCCGAGGGGCACGGGATCCGCGTCGAGGTGGACGACCCCGATGGCGAGGAGGGGAAGGGCGGCATGGTCCGCGTTCTGACCGCCGGCCAGATCCGCGATGCCTTCAACCTCCTGGCCAAGGATGACGCGCTCTGCTGCGGTAGGGACATGCGACAAGAAGGTTACGGCTCCGGATGCTCTGATGATGCGGACATGATCCTGCAGCAGGCGACGTTCGGAGAGATCGTCTACGGCTGACACGCTTCCCTGGCCCGCTCACCCGGGTGGGCCAGGGCCCACAAATGAAGACAGCAACACAGCAATACAGCTTTACAGCACGACAGGAACCCAGCAAAACACTTACCAAGGAAGAAGGAAACCATCATGGCTGGCGAAACCACCATCACTGTGATTGGGAATCTCACCAATGACCCGGAGTTGCGGTTCACCCCTTCCGGATCCGCCGTCGCTAACTTCACCGTGGCGTCGACGCCGCGGACGTTCGACCGGCAGAGCAACGAGTGGAAGGACGGCGAGACGCTGTTCCTCCGGGCCTCCGCGTGGCGGGAGCAGGCGGAAAACATCGCAGAGTCCCTGACGAAGGGTATGCGGGTGATCGTCACCGGACGCCTTCAGTCCAGGAGCTACGAGACCAAGGAAGGCGAGAAGCGGACCGTGATCGAACTGGCCGTGGACGAGGTGGGAGCGAGCCTCCGCTACGCCAGCGCCAAGGTCAGCCGGAACCAGCGCGGCGGCGACAGCCAGGGCGCACCGGCTGGACGCCCGGCCTACCAGGGCGGAGGACAGCAGCAGCGCCAGGATGACCCGTGGGCCACCCCGCAGCAGTCGACCGGCTGGGGCACTGGCCCCGAGGGCGAACCGCCGTTCTAAGCACCACACAGCGGGGGCACCGGACGGTGCCCCCGCTACTGTCGTCACTACCAACCCAGGAGGACCACATGAATGAGACCCAGCCAAGCGGCGCCCCGGAGGTGGCATCCAGTCTTCGCGTCATCGAGCAGGGCCGCGCGACCTACGTCTTCGGCACGGACCACCCGGGCGTCGCAGACGCCGCCGTCCCGGAAGGCCGTTCCAAGCAGCGCGCGGAGCCCGGCTGGTGGACGATCGGAGACCGCATCGAGTGGTCACAAACTCGGGACGGCGCTGAGTTCGGATACCGCTTTGCGTAAGGGGGAGTGAGGTGGAGGACGAGAAGAAGTCCAGCGTCCGCGTCGAGTTCACCCCAGAGGAAGCCAACGAGCTCCGCGCGGCGTACCGGGACACCGGAGCTGCGGAAGGGTTCGCCTCACTGAAACACATGATCCACCAGGCCGCGATGATCTACGTCGCCGGCCTGCAGGAAAAGCACAACGACGGCCAACCCTTCGCCCGACCCGGGGAAGTGGTGACGCTGCGCCGCGGGCAAAGGACGTTGGAGGAGGAGGGGAGGGCGTGAACAGCAGGGAGAGTGGTGAGGTGCAACGTCCGGCCACGCGGTTCCTCACGTTGGAAGATCTGCAAGCGGAGTTGCAGATCACCTACACACAGGCGCTCTCACTCGTGAGGTCGGGAGATCTGCCGGCTATTCAGATCGGCGGGCGGGGGATCTGGCGTGTGGAGCGCGTGAAGCTGGAGGAGTACATCGAAGCCGCGTACCGGAAGGCTGCGCGGCAGCGGGAAAACGAAGCCGATTGGAAGGAAGTGCGAGCATGGCAGATGCAGGACTGATTGACGGTGGCGATTGGTACGCGGCAGTTGAAGGGTGGTCTGCGGACGATGAGGCGAGGGGTTTCCGTGCCGCCCCGCTGGAAGATCGCGCGGAGCTGCGGTACGTCAAGGTGATCGCCTGGCAGCCGTACACGGACGACGAGGGAACCCCGCAGGTCAGATCCTGGCTCAGTGGAATCCAGCCGATTGCATCCGACCGTTGGCACGACTCATGCCAGACCCACTTCATCAACCACTACCGGCAGGGACTCCCGCCGAAGGGACGGGAGATGAGGGTGGCATAGCCCGCCTCCAAATAAAGGGGCGTCAGGATTCCCTGACGCCCCTTCGGCATTTAAGGCGCGCGCCGTATTCGGTCGTTTCTGACGCGAAAAAGGTGCCTCATTGAGCGCGATCGGCCGAGATGAGGGAGACGAACGGCTCATACCAGAAAATGACGCAGATAGAGTTGAGCTTGCCGATCGTGATCAGGTCGTCCTTGGAGAGGTCTCCGCCTGCGATGAGCCTTCCAATGGCCTCGTGTGCTTCCGCTCGTTCTAGAGCAGTCCGGGGGTCCCACGGTGCGATCGCCTCCCCGGAGATCCATCTCCTGAGAGGCTGCCCCGGGCAGGAATTCGGGGACTCGCCTTGTTCGTGTGGCACTCATTAGGAGCAATCTACCTTTTTCTGACCGGTAACGCCGCCGACTTCAACGTAAACGGTGATACTGCGAAGAGGCTCATGAAAATCACCGTAGTAGGTGCTGGTGGTTCCGCTGCCGCCCGGGCCGGTGTTCATCACGCCCACAGTGTAGGACGGTGGCGCCGACTTAGAAAGGGGCTTCACTCGTGCCCGGGATGCTTGTTTGAGTGGTTTCATGGTCGCATTTGCGGCCGGTCGGAACCCACTGAAAGGAGATCATCATGGCCGATCGCGAAAACCCGGGTCAGTTCGGAAACCGTGAAGACACCGAGGAACAGGCCCGTCGTGGCGGCGAGGCTAGTTCCGGGCAGTTCGGTGCGGAGAACGGTGCCGATCCGTCGGA
>NZ_JBFUPW010000006.1:0-5267 GCF_041360795.1 Arthrobacter sp. RCC_34
TTTTTGACCCACACCCGGGTGGGGTGTGGTGTGTGGTCAGGTTGTCGGCTTATTAGTACCGGTCAGCTTCACAGGTCGTTAGTCCCTGCTTCCACGTCCGGCCTATCAACCCAGTGGTCTGCTGGGAGCCTCTCGACCCCGAAGGGTCATGGAAATCTTATCTTGAAGCGGGCTTCCCGCTTAGATGCTTTCAGCGGTTATCCCATCCGAACGTAGCCAATCAGCGGTGCACTTGGCAGTACAACTGACACACCAGAGGTTCGTCCGTCCCGGTCCTCTCGTACTAAGGACAGCCCTTCTCAAATTTCCTGCGCGCGCAGCGGATAGGGACCGAACTGTCTCACGACGTTCTAAACCCAGCTCGCGTACCGCTTTAATGGGCGAACAGCCCAACCCTTGGGACCTACTCCAGCCCCAGGATGCGACGAGCCGACATCGAGGTGCCAAACCATGCCGTCGATATGGACTCTTGGGCAAGATCAGCCTGTTATCCCCGAGGTACCTTTTATCCGTTGAGCGACGGCCATTCCACAATGTACCGCCGGATCACTAGTCCCGACTTTCGTCCCTGCTCGAGATGTCTCTCTCACAGTCAAGCTCCCTTGTGCACTTACACTCGACACCTGATTGCCAACCAGGCTGAGGGAACCTTTGGGCGCCTCCGTTACTTTTTAGGAGGCAACCGCCCCAGTTAAACTACCCATCAGGCACTGTCCCTGACCCAGATTATGGGCCGAAGTTAGATGTCCAAAGTGACCAGAGTGGTATTTCAACGATGACTCCACGAACACTGGCGTGTCCGCTTCACAGTCTCCCACCTATCCTACACAAGCCACTCCGAACACCAATACCAAACTATAGTAAAGGTCTCGGGGTCTTTCCGTCCTGCTGCGCGTAACGAGCATCTTTACTCGTAGTGCAATTTCGCCGAGTTCATGGTTGAGACAGTAGGGAAGTCGTTACTCCATTCGTGCAGGTCGGAACTTACCCGACAAGGAATTTCGCTACCTTAGGATGGTTATAGTTACCACCGCCGTTTACTGGGGCTTAAATTCCCGGCTTCACACCGAAGTGTTGACCGGTCCTCTTAACCTTCCAGCACCGGGCAGGAGTCAGTCCGTATACATCGTCTTGCGACTTCGCACGGACCTGTGTTTTTAGTAAACAGTCGCTTCCCCCTGGTCTCTGCGGCCCTTATCCGCTCCGAGGAGCAAGTCCTCTTCACAGTCCGGGCCCCCCTTCTCCCGAAGTTACGGGGGCATTTTGCCGAGTTCCTTAACCATGATTCTCTCGATCGCCTTAGTATTCTCTACCTGATCACCTGTGTCGGTTTAGGGTACGGGCGGCTGGAACCTCGCGTCGATGCTTTTCTCGGCAGCATAGGATCACTGAATCCCCCACAAGGTGGGGTCCCATCACGTCTCAGCCTTAATGTTCCCCGGATTTGCCTAGGGAACGGCCTACCTGCTTAGACCGGGACTACCATCGCCCGGCTCAGCTACCTTCCTGCGTCACACCTGTTAATACGCTTACCTCCCCCGATCAGTTCCCAGCCTCACCACACACCACTTGCCCGAAGGCTCCTGGAGGCGGATTGGGTGGTTAGTATCCCGGGCTCAGTATGGGCGGTTCTTCGCCGGTACGGGAATATCAACCCGTTGTCCATCGACTACGCCTGTCGGCCTCGCCTTAGGTCCCGACTCACCCAGGGCAGATTAGCTTGACCCTGGAACCCTTGATCATCCGGCGGACGGGTTTCTCACCCGTCTTTCGCTACTCATGCCTGCATTCTCACTCGTGTGGTCTCCACCACTGGTTTACACCGCGGCTTCACCGTCCACACGACGCTCCCCTACCACTCCAGACGACTGAACCACGAAGGCTTGTCTACTATCTGAAATCCACGACTTCGGCGGTGTACTTGAGCCCCGCTACATTGTCGGCGCGGAATCACTTGACCAGTGAGCTATTACGCACTCTTTCAAGGGTGGCTGCTTCTAAGCCAACCTCCTGGTTGTCTAAGCAACTCCACATCCTTTCCCACTTAGCACACGCTTAGGGGCCTTAGTCGGTGGTCTGGGCTGTTTCCCTCTCGACCATGAAGCTTATCCCCCACGGTCTCACTGCTGCGCTCTCACTTACCGGCATTCGGAGTTTGGCTGACGTCAGTAACCTTGTAGGGCCCATCGGCCATCCAGTAGCTCTACCTCCGGCAAGAAACACGCAACGCTGCACCTAAATGCATTTCGGGGAGAACCAGCTATCACGAAGTTTGATTGGCCTTTCACCCCTACCCACAGCTCATCCCCTCCATTTTCAACTGAAGTGGGTTCGGTCCTCCACGACGTCTTACCGTCGCTTCAACCTGGCCATGGGTAGATCACTTCGCTTCGGGTCTAGATCACGCCACTCAAACGCCCTATTCAGACTCGCTTTCGCTACGGCTTCCCCACACGGGTTAACCTCGCGACGTAACACTAACTCGCAGGCTCATTCTTCAAAAGGCACGCCATCACAGGTACAAGCCTGCTCTGACGGATTGTAGGCACACGGTTTCAGGTACTATTTCACTCCCCTCCCGGGGTACTTTTCACCTTTCCCTCACGGTACTGGTCCGCTATCGGTCATTAGGTAGTATTTAGGCTTATCAGGTGGTCCTGACAGATTCACACGGGATTTCTCGGGCCCCGTGCTACTCGGGTATCATCCCTCGAGCGGTGCATCAACGCGACAATTACGGGACTCTCACCCTCTATGGTCGACCATCCCAAGCCGTTCATCTACGTCAGCACATTCACACCCGACCAGGTCAGTGACCCTGGTACGGAACAACCCCACAACCCCGACCATGCAACGCCCACTGGCTATCACACATGGACCGGTTTAGCCTGATCCGCTTTCGCTCGCCACTACTCACGGAATCACATGTTGTTTTCTCTTCCTGCGGGTACTGAGATGTTTCACTTCCCCGCGTTCCCTCCACACAGCCTATGCGTTCAGCTGCGGGTGACTACCCATAACAGGCAGCCGGGTTTCCCCATTCGGACATCCTGGGATCAAAGTTCGGTTATCAACTCCCCCAGGCTTTTCGCAGATTCCCACGTCCTTCATCGGCTCCTAATGCCAAGGCATTCACCGTGCGCCCTTAAAAACTTGGCCACACAAAAACCAAGACAAACACCACAACCCACACAACCCCCAACAGGGGATCACCCAGGCCATGACGCTCGCCTTATAAGATGCTCGCGTCCACTATGCAGTTCTCAAACAACAACCCCACACCCCCATCCAACACACCCAACCGGGCACGCCTTCCAGAAGCAGGGCAACCAAACGAAACAACAACCACCACACACCCCCACAAGGAGACATGCGACAGGCCTGTTGCTTCAGGACCCAACAGTGTGTCAACAACCCCCGCACCACCACAACACCAACAACTTTCCAACCACCACAACACCCAAAAGGCATCACAGCGGCGTACTCACCACCAGCATCACAGCACCCGTACAGGAACCGCACCCCCAGCCAACGGGCCCCCTTGTTTCACAGGAACCCACCAACCATCACGAGGATGTGTTTCTTCGATATTCCACCCATGAGCACCACACCCCAGGAACGAACGCCCTGGCAGGCGGGTTCTACACTCAACCACCACCACAACCCATGCAGGCCATGACAGCGATCTCGTTTGCTCCTTAGAAAGGAGGTGATCCAGCCGCACCTTCCGGTACGGCTACCTTGTTACGACTTAGTCCCAATCGCCAGTCCCACCTTCGACAGCTCCCTCCCACAAGGGGTTAGGCCACCGGCTTCGGGTGTTACCAACTTTCGTGACTTGACGGGCGGTGTGTACAAGGCCCGGGAACGTATTCACCGCAGCGTTGCTGATCTGCGATTACTAGCGACTCCAACTTCATGGGGTCGAGTTGCAGACCCCAATCCGAACTGAGACCGGCTTTTTGGGATTAGCTCCACCTCACAGTATCGCAACCCTTTGTACCGGCCATTGTAGCATGCGTGAAGCCCAAGACATAAGGGGCATGATGATTTGACGTCGTCCCCACCTTCCTCCGAGTTGACCCCGGCAGTCTCCCATGAGTCCCCGCCATTACGCGCTGGCAACATGGAACGAGGGTTGCGCTCGTTGCGGGACTTAACCCAACATCTCACGACACGAGCTGACGACAACCATGCACCACCTGTGAACCAGCCCCGAAGGGAAACACCATCTCTGATGCGATCCGGTCCATGTCAAGCCTTGGTAAGGTTCTTCGCGTTGCATCGAATTAATCCGCATGCTCCGCCGCTTGTGCGGGCCCCCGTCAATTCCTTTGAGTTTTAGCCTTGCGGCCGTACTCCCCAGGCGGGGCACTTAATGCGTTAGCTACGGCGCGGAAAACGTGGAATGTCCCCCACACCTAGTGCCCAACGTTTACGGCATGGACTACCAGGGTATCTAATCCTGTTCGCTCCCCATGCTTTCGCTCCTCAGCGTCAGTTAATGCCCAGAGACCTGCCTTCGCCATCGGTGTTCCTCCTGATATCTGCGCATTTCACCGCTACACCAGGAATTCCAGTCTCCCCTACATCACTCAAGTCTGCCCGTACCCACTGCAGAACCAGGGTTGAGCCCTGGCCTTTCACAGCAGACGCGACAAACCGCCTACGAGCTCTTTACGCCCAATAATTCCGGATAACGCTTGCGCCCTACGTATTACCGCGGCTGCTGGCACGTAGTTAGCCGGCGCTTCTTCTGCAGGTACCGTCACTTTCGCTTCTTCCCTACTGAAAGAGGTTTACAACCCGAAGGCCGTCATCCCTCACGCGGCGTCGCTGCATCAGGCTTTCGCCCATTGTGCAATATTCCCCACTGCTGCCTCCCGTAGGAGTCTGGGCCGTGTCTCAGTCCCAGTGTGGCCGGTCACCCTCTCAGGCCGGCTACCCGTCGTCGCCTTGGTGAGCCATTACCTCACCAACAAGCTGATAGGCCGCGAGTCCATCCAAAACCACAAAAGCTTTCCACCACCAACCCATGCGGGCAATGGTCGTATCCGGTATTAGACCCAGTTTCCCAGGCTTATCCCAGAGTCAAGGGCAGGTTACTCACGTGTTACTCACCCGTTCGCCACTAATCCACCCAGCAAGCTGGGCATCATCGTTCGACTTGCATGTGTTAAGCACGCCGCCAGCGTTCATCCTGAGCCAGGATCAAACTCTCCAAAAAGAAATTCAAAACCCAGCAAACACCAATCCACCACAGGGGC
>NZ_JBFUPW010000007.1:0-4421 GCF_041360795.1 Arthrobacter sp. RCC_34
GAAATCAAAGGAATGAGAATCGAAGACCGCCACCAGAACCAGCACAACCGGCCCGGCAACCCGATCTACTCTACACACTTCCGCGGTGCTCCGCAAGCCCGGCAAGACAAGGGTCTTCAGGGCACCCGAACCGCTTCCCAGTGCCCCTGAGCCCTCTGCGTGGCAGTGGCGTCCCGCGGCCTGAACACCACCGGCGAGAACCCCGCGGTGATGAGTTCCCGTTCCACCCACGCGGGAGGCCAGGCCCAGGCCGGCGCCACCTTGTGGGCGAAGGATCGTGGCTCCTCACCCTCCTCCGTGAAGAAACCGAGCAGCACTCGTCCCCCGGGGACGAGCACCCGGTGGAATTCCCCCAGCACGGTGGTCACTTCCGCGGGATCGAGATGAATGAGGGAGAACCATGCCAGCACGCCCGCCCACGAGCCATCCTCTGACGGGAATCTCCGGACATCGGCCTGCTGAAATGACAGAGCTGGATGCCGGCGTCGCGCGTGCTCCAGGAACTCCGCCGACAGATCGACGCCGGCGGCCTCCACACCCCGCCGCGCGAGAGCCGCGGTCCAGTGCCCCGGTCCGCAACCGGCGTCGAGCACCGGCCCGTCGCACGCCGAGGCCCAGGCCGTGATCGCTTCACGGTCCTCCGGTTCCGCGAACTCCTCATCCCCGAAGAGGTCGATGTACAGGCCGGCCACCGCGTCATAGGACGCCGCGACGGCGTCACTGTCGGTTCGTGCTTCGTCTCCCCGCATTACGCTTCCCTCGTCCAGGTCCGTGCCATCAGGCGCTCAGGCTTAAACAGCTGAGGGCACCGGCGGATGCCGATGCCCTCAGAAAGCGAAGGTGCTTACTTCTTGGAAGCAGCGGCCTTCAGCTTGGAGCCTGCGGTCAGCTTGACGCTGTGGCCGGCCGGGATCTGAATGGTCTCGCCGGTCTGCGGGTTGCGGCCGGTGCGAGCGGCACGGTCGGTGCGCTCAACGGCGAGCCAGCCCGGGATGGTGATCTTCTCGCCGGCGGCGACGGAAGCTTCGAAAACCTCGAACAGGGCATCCAGCACGTTGTTGACGGAAGCCTGGCTGACGTCAGCCTTCTTGGCAACTTCGGCGACGACGTCGCTACGGTTCTTAGCCATGGGTGTCCTCCTGGACGTATCGACTACTTGGAATTACCACGCGGTTCGCGCGGGAACCACTGTTCTGAAACTTACCAGTCCTGACGGCCCAGAGTCGCAAATCCCGCGTGTTTTCAGTGTTTTTTGCTCGATCTCACCCGGTTTTCGGTCCAAATCGGACACATCCGGGCGCGAGGGACCCCCGTTCGGCGGTGTCTCAGGAGTCGTAGCGGTAGAAGCCCTCGCCGGTCTTGCGGCCCAGTTTGCCCGCCTCCACGTACTCACGCAGGAGGGTCCGCGGCCCCTCGGGCAGGTGCGGATTCTCGTGCGCGTAGTGCTCCTCGATGTCGAGGACCACGTCCAGACCCACCCCGTCCATCATCTGGAACGGGCCCACGGGCATGTGCCAGTTGAGCCGGAACATCGCGTCCACATCCTCGGGGCGAGCCACTCCGTCAGCCACCACCGCCAGGGATTCGCGCTTGATGGCGGCCCACACCCGGTTGAAGATGAACCCCGTGCTTTCCTTGCGCGCCTCGAAAGGGTGCACGTCGAACTCCGGCAGCACGTTCAGAAGGGTGTCCAGCACTGTGCGGTCCGTCTCGCCGTCGGACATCACATCGGCCGCGTTGGACGCGGGCGGCATGTAGAAGTGCAGATTGCAGAACCGAGACTTGTCCCGGATCCGCTCGTTCATCAGGCGTGAGGCGTATGAGGAGGAGTTCGTGGCGAAGATCGCGTCGACCGGTGCGAGCCGGTCCACCTCCCCCCAGAGCGGGATCTTGATCTCGAGTCGTTCCGGAACCGCTTCGATGACGAGCCAGGCATCCTCGAGCGCGTCCGCCAGTCCGGCGGCAGCCACGACGGAACCCGCTTCACCGGAGCCGCGTTCGGAGAGGACGCCGGGCAGTGTCTCACTGACGTACTGCACGGCGGCCTCCGCCACGGCCTGCTGCGGGTCGGAGATCCGGACGGTTCCGCCGCGGGAAGCCATCATCAAGGCGATCCTGCGGCCCAGTGTGCCGCCGCCGATCACCGTGACGGGACGGTTCCGGATCTGATCGAAAGTGAAGTCGTATGCCATGAGTGGTCCTCAGTCCTGCTGATCGTGAGTGCTGTTCAGGCCGGCCAGGCCTGAGAGTGGGGTGCCGAGATCCGCGACCACGCGCGGCGCGGCTGCCTCCCCGGCGGAGCGGAGCTCGACGGCGACGATGCGGCCGCCCAGCTCAGAGACGTACGCGATGCCCGCGTCGCCGTCGACCGCCAGTCCGATCGCCTCCCTGAAGTCCCGCGCGAGGATCTCGGGCTCGGCGCCCTTCGCGCCGGGCGCCGGCAACGGCGCCCGGTTGAGGGTGTTCCCGGCCGGCTCGGCGCCGCGGTCGGTCCAGTAGAGGGATCCGTCGTGGATCTCCAGGTCGATCGGTTCCGGCAGGTCCTGCCAGAGAAGCTCGATGTCACTGCGCGACCGGGGATCCTCGCCGTCCGGCAGCGTGAGGCCCGCACGGAAGATCCGGCCGTGCCCGCCCTTCGCGGGGCCCTTCTGGGTCCAGTACAAGAACCCGGCCTCCACATCGACCGCCACCCCGACGCACTCCTGGTCCTTGGAACCGTCCGGCGCGTTGATCACCAGGTCCTGCAGATCCGAACCGTCAGCACGTGCAGAGGAGATCCGGCACCCCTCGCGATCGCCCCAGTAGAGGCGGCCCGAGCCGTCGGCGCACAGCTGCTTACCGGTGGTGATCCCGCCTGGCTCGACGACGGCGAAAGGACGGCCGTCGGCCAGTGCGGCCCCGCTGATCCCACCATTGCGACCGCCGTAGTCAAGGCTCTCCTCGCCGCTGAGGCCCGGGACCACCGAGGGGATGCCCATGGTCGTCCAGTAGGCGGTCTTCCCGTCGATCACGATGCCGTCCGGACAGGGACCTGCATCCTCAACGAAAGTGGAGAAGCTTTCCTGGCCCGAATCAGCCGCGAGAGGAATCCTGACGATGTCTCCCGCCGCAAGGCGGAGGACAAGGAGCGAGTCGAACATGTCGACCTCCATCACTAGTTGCGCTATGCAACATAGTCTACGCCTCATTTGTTGCGTCATGCAACAGTTGAGAGGGTGGACGTTTCCATGGTTGGCTGGCGGAGGGACGCCGCTCCCGTCGCATTGAGGAGGGACGCCCGTGACGATGCATGAGAATCAGCTCGTCCTCAGTGAGGAGCACGCCGCATTCCTGATCGCCCGCCGGTTTCCGGAGTATCGGGGTCACGTCATTCGCCGGCTCGAGACCTCCGGGACGGTCAACGCGATCTTTCGCGTCGGCGAGGAGGCGACCGCTCGCTTCCCGCTGCTGAGTCATGATTCGACGGGCCCTGACCCGGCTCTGGCGCGTGAGGCGAGTGCCATGGGCGAGTTCCTCCAAGCATCGCCGTTCCCCGGTCCACGCCCGCTCGGCATCGCGGAACCGTCGGCGGCCTGCCCCGGCGGATGGAGCCTGCAGAGCTGGCTCCCAGGCGTCACCCCATCACCGCATAGCCATGAGAGCTCGGACGGCCTCGCCGACGACCTCGCGGATCTCATCACCGCGCTGAGGCGCCATCCCACTGGAGGAAGGACCTTCACCGGGACGGGACGAGGCGGTGTCTTGCAGCAGCACGACGGATGGGTCGAGGAATGCCTCCACCAGAGCCTCGGGCTGCTGGACGTCGGGCAGCTCAGGAAGCTATGGGAGCACTTCCGCTCCCTTCCGCCGGCCGGCGCCCACGTGATGAACCACGGAGATCTGATTCCGGCGAATCTGCTGGTCGACGGCGATCGGTTGAGCGGAGTCCTCGACACCGGCGGATTCGGCCCGGCCGATCCCGGGCTCGACCTGGTGGCGGCCTGGCATCTGCTGGATGAACCACGACGTCGGCGTCTGCGTGAGCGACTGGGCGCCAGCGACGGCGAGTGGGAGCGGGGAGCCGGCTGGGCTTTCGAGCAGGCGATCGGCCTCGTCTGGTACTACCGGGAGTCGAATCCGCCCATGGCCGAGCTCGGCCGGTGCACGCTGAACCGACTGCTGGAGGCTGGCGTGGGGCGTTAGTCCGTGGGTGGCCACGCGGTGGTCCTTGGGGTCGACCACGACGGCGGTGGTTGTCTGTGGTTGCGGTGTCGGGAGCGATGGAGGGCCGGGTGGTGGGTGGTTAAACGGGAACAGCCCCCGGTGCTTTGTGGCTGGGGGCTGTTGTTGGTGGGGGTTGTTCTGGTTGGTGTTTGTGGTGGTGTTGATGCGGTGATGGCCCCGAGCGTCGTTGCTCGGGGCCATCCCTTTGTGGTTGTGTC